>CAWIUY010000001.1:0-25433 GCA_963839375.1 uncultured Trueperaceae bacterium
ACAACAGGAAGCCGAACTCCAGACCGAGCATGGTGACCACGGGCATCCAGGCGTTGCGGAGTGCGTGGTGCATGACGACGCCCCATTCCTTGAGCCCCTTGGCGCGCGCCGTCCGCACGAAGTCCTGGGAGAGCACCTCGAGCATCGACGAGCGCACCAGGCGGGCGTTGCGCGAGAGCGAGAAGAGCGAGATCGTGAAGGCCGGCATGATGAGGTAACGCAACGCCTGCGGCACGTTGCCCACCGCCGTGGCGACGTCACCGCGTAGGAGCGGTTCGAGCACGGGGACGTGGCCCGAGATCGGTAGCCAGGAGAGCCCGAGGCCGACCCCCAGGATGAGCATGATGCCGAGCCAGAAACTGGGGATCGACTGGCCCACCATCGCCAGGGCCATGATGCCGCCGTCGATGGCGGTCCCGCGGTTGAGCGCAGCGATGATCCCCAGCGGGATCGCGAAGGTCACGGCGATGAGCATCGCGGTGAGGGTGAGCTCGATCGTGGCGGGCAGGCGCTCCATCACGACGCCGAACGCCGGCAGCCGGTACACGAGCGAGCGACCGGTGTCGCCTTGGAGGAGCCCGCTGAGGAACGTCAGATACTGGACGTGGAGCGGCCGGTCGAAGCCGAGGCGCTCGCGCACCATGGCGATCTCCTCGTCGGTGGCGCGATCACTGACGTAGAGGTAGGTCGGGTCGCCCGACATCTGCAGCGTCAGGAAGGTGATGAGCGTGACCGCGATCACGACGATGACGGCCTGGAGCAAGCGACTGACGGTGTAGGACCACATAGGTGTCTCCGGGGAAGATAGGGGGTCGCCGCAACGGGCGCGGCGACCCTGGGGTCGGCCGAAACGATCGGCCGACCCCAGGGTTGTGGCGTGGTCTAGCGCAGGGTCGCGTCGCCGACGAGGACCTTCTCGTCACGACGGGCTTCCCAGTCGATGCGGTCGCTCACGCCGTAGAAGTCGGGCTGGAAGTACATCATCAGCCAGGGCGCGTCTTCGTAGAACACGGTGAGCATCTCGTCGATGATCGCGCGCTCCTCGGTCGGGTTCTGAGCGGCGGTGAGGCGATCCCAGCCGCTGTACCAGTCCGGGTTCGTCCAGCCGGTGTAGTTGGTGCCGGCGTCGGGGCGCGAGAGGTCGGTCATGTCGATGCGGGCGTCGGCGATGGTGCCGCCGGAGCCGAGCAGGAACAGCGGGCCGGCCGCGTTGCCGCCGGGGGCGACGATCAGCGGCACGTAGACGGACGCGAAGTCGAGCAGTTCGACCTCGGTCTGGACGCCGACGTCGGAGAGGTACTGGCCGACGGCCAGGGCCACGTTCGCGTCGTTGAGGTAGCGGTTGTTGGGCGACTGCAGCGTGATGTTGAAGCGCACGCCGTCGGCGCCGCGCGGGTAGCCGGCTTCGTCGAGGAGCCGCTCGGCCGCTTCGGGGTCGTAGGCGTAGGGCTCGAGCGCCTGGTTGTCGTTCGGGGGGTTGACCAGGCCGTTGGCACGCTCGCAGTCGGTGCCGAGCAGCTGGGTGCAGATGGTGGGCACGTCGACGGCGAGGTTGATCGCGCGGCGGACGAGGACGTTCTGGATCGCCGCGGCGCCTTCGCTGTCGCCGAAGAGCTCCTGGCGGAAGTTGAAGCCCACGTAGATGCGACGCGTGCCGGCGACGGCCTGCACGGTGGCGCGACCGCTGGCGTCGATGGTGCTGGCCTGGTCGGGCGAGACGTTGGCGACGATGTCGATGTTGCCGGCGATCAGCTCGGCGGCACGGGTCGACGCTTCGGGGACGACGCGCCAGACGATGGTGTCGAAAGCACCTTCTTGGGCGAGCGGGTTGTCTTCGACGAGTTCCATCACGATCCGGTCGTCGCGGACCCATTCGACGAAGCGGTAGGCGCCGGAACCGATCGGGGTGTTGGCGGCCTCGTCGGCCGTCATGTTCTCGTACGAGTCCTTGCAGTGGACGTAGACCTCACCGAGCAGGGCGGGGGCGACCGGGTTGCGGCGCTCCAGCACGATGGTGACGTCGAGGTCGCTGTCGGCGCGGGCTTCGACGAAGCCGACGCCGGGCAGCACGTAACCCGGCGTGTTACCGGTGAAGGCGTTGGCCGGATCGGCGGCGCGGTTGAACGAGTACGCCGCGTCCTCGGCGGTGAGGGCTTCGCCGTCGTGGCAGGTGAGGCCGCTGCGCAGGCGGTAGGTGATCTCGTCGCCCGCGGCGTTCGTGGTGTAGCTCTCGGCCAGGGCCGGGACGATGACGCCGTTGCGGTCCACGGACGTGAGGGTGCCCCAGATGTGAGCGGCCACGTTGGCTTCGGGCCGCGAGCCGATGTCGGCGGGGTCGAGCTGGCTGGCGTCGACGCTCTGGGCGACGACGAGGGTGTTCGCGTCGGGCGCTTGGGCGAAGGCGGCCGTGGCCACCCCCAGCACGAGCGCGAGCGCGAGCGTCTTGACGTATGACATGCGGTCCTCCTAGATATCGTGCGTGTTCTGGACGTGCGATCGACGGGCTTCACCACGACGGTGCTAGGTCATGGTGAACCCCCTCGCCGCGAGCACGTCGTCGAACGCCACGACGGCGCGCCTCTCGTTCGAACGGACGCACGCTTCGACCATGGCGAGCGAACGCAGATGGTCGCGCGCACTGCACTCCAGCGGGGCCCCGTCGCGCAGGTGCGCTACGAAGGCGGCCAGGACGCCAGCGGTGTCGGTGACCCAGGTCTCGTGCGGCCGCAAGGCGACGGGGGTCGGCTCGGGGTCGTCGCGACGGGCGTAGCTGAGGTCGCCGAACTGGTCGCCTTGGCGGATGACGCCGGCGCTGCACTCGGTTCGCCATTCGAAGCCGGGCACCACGTGGTTCGCCTGCCAGGTGCCCTGGTAGTTGACGACCCGACCGCTGGCGAAGGTGAACAGCGCGCTCACGTTGGCGTCGCCCTGGTACATGCTCCAGCTCGGGTTGAAGGTGCGCGCCGCCACTTCGACGGGCTCGTCCTCGTAGACGTGGCGGAGGAGGTCGAAGTGGTGGATCGACTGTTCCCAGAGCATCGGCTGGACCATGTCGAGCGGGTAGCGGTTGATGCCGGGTCGGTGGCCGTCACGCCAGCGTTCGTACGTGAAGCGGGCGAACTCGGCGCCGCCGACGACCCCTTCGGCGAGCAGCCGTTTGGTCTGGACCGTCACGTCGAGGTAGCGGAAGTTGAGCCCCACCATGAGCGGGATGCCGGCGGACTCGGCCATCGTGACGAAGCGGGCGGCGGCGTCGAGGTCGAGCGCCAGCGGCTTCTCGACCAACAGCGGCAGACCTTCGCGACAGGCGAGCTCGAGGTGGGCGTCGCGCGTGTCGGGCGGCGTGGCGAGCACGAGCGCGTCGGGCCCCACGGCCGCCACGGCGCTGTCGAGGTCGGCGAAGGTCGGCACCGTTGGTTCGAGGGTCGCGAACGCCTCACGGGCGGCCGGCGACGGGTCGACGAACGCGACCGCCTCGGCCCGCGCTTCGCGCTCGATGACGGTGCGCCAGTAGCGACCGCGGGCGCCGAGGCCCGCCAACACGAGGCGCAGGGGGGCGCTCACGCGTCGGCGCTCCAGTCGTCCAGGATGAGCTGCGCACCCGAGTCGATGTGGGCGGTCACGAGCTGCAGGCTCGTCTCGAGGTCACGGGCCGCCAGCGCCCGCACGATCGCCCGATGGTTGCCGGCGACGAGCTGGAGGTCGCCGACCTGGTGGTTGCGCAACGCCATCGCGTGCCGAGCGCGCAGACCGATGAGCGTCCACATGCCGAGCAGCATCTCGTTCTGGGCGAGTTGGATGAGGGACCGATGGAAGCGCTCGTCGGCGTCGTTCAGCGCCTTGAGGGCGCCCGTGTCGGCGGCCTGCGCCATGTCGTCGCAGGCGGTCTCGAGCGGCGCGAGGCGGTCGTCGGTCTCGTGCTCGAAGAACTGCCGCACCGCGTAGCGCTCCAGCAGGCCCCGCAAGGCGTAGACCTCCTGGACGTCGCGTGAGCTCAAGCGGCGCACGCGGCTGCCCTTGTAGGCGATCGACTCGACGAGCCCTTCCTTGACCAACATCCGGATCGCCTCGCGCACCGGCGCGCGGCTGATCTCGAGGTCGTCGGCGATCGCCTTCTCGACGAGCGGTGCACCGGGCAACAGGTTCCCTTCGAGGATCGCCTCGCGGATCACGGTCGCCACCCGTTGCCGCAGCGGTTCATGGGCGAAGCCCTCGGCGTAACGGCTCGTGCGAGCGTTCGGATCGGACGACTGCGTCACGGGGCCTCCGGGGCTCGGGGGATGCTGGCGTGGGCGGGGCCTCGGGGGTGTGTCGAACGACGAGGCACGAACCGACTGTCGACAATCGACTTCCTGCTATGGTGGAAGAATATACGAACGGCGCCCCGCCCTGTCAAGCGCCGCCCACGGTTCTTCGGCCGGGCGCGAACGCCGTGAAGGAGTGATGACACCACGTGACGTCAGGCAGCAGCATGAACGAACAGGACGCGGCCGCTCGGTCGCTCCCAGACCCCCTCGCCGAGACCGATTTCGCGCGGTTCAGGTCGCGGCTGCGCGACCACCTGGTCGCCCGCGACCTCGACGGAGTGTTGCTCCTGGAGATGCCCAGCGTCGTGTGGGCGACCGGCTTCGTGCATTCGCCGTCGGAACGCCCCATCGGTCTTCACGTGCCCGTCGACGGCGAACCGACGCTCTTCGTGCCGCTCCTCGAGCGCGAGCATGCCGAAGCCGACGCCGGCGTGCGGGTCGAGACGTACGAGGAGTTCCCGGGCGAGGTCCCGGCGGTGCTGTGGATGCTCGAGCGCGTGCGCGCGCTCCAGCCGCGCCGCCCGCGCGTGGCCGTGGACACCCTCGACGCGGGGTGGTGGCCGGACGCACGTGAGCGCCTGCCCCAGCTCGTCGTGGCGCCCGTGGCGGCCGAGGTGCGGGCGGTCAAGGACGACGCCGAGCTGGCGTTGATCGTCGCCGCCGCCCGCTACGCCGACGCCTGCTTGGACGCGATCTTGAGCGGCGCGGCAGCGGTGCTGGCGGCGGGTGGGACCGAGCTCGACGTGCTCGACCTCGGGGTGGGCGCGGCCCGGGCGCTGCAAACGCGCGAGCTGGGCGACCGTTTCGGTGCGACGAAGACGACGGTGGTGGGCACGGTGCACACCGGCCATCGGGCCGCGCTGCCCCACGGTCGCACCATCGCCCGGAGGCCGAGCGCGGGCGAGGTCCTGATCGCCGGCATCGGTGCGGCGGTCGGGGGGTACCACGCCGAGAGCGGCGCCACCTTCGTCCTGGGTGAGCCGTCGGCCGACCAAGGTCGATGTCTGCGCGCCGCCGAGGCGTGTCACGACGCCGCGCTCGCGGCGTTGCAGGTCGGCGCCGCTTGCGCCGACGTCAACGCTGCGGGGCTCGGCGCGCTCCGCGCCGCCGGATTCGGGGACGCCATCCGCCACCGGATCGGCCATGGCATGGGTGTCCAGGGGCACGAGGCGCCTTGGTTGGCCCCGGGCGACGCCACCCCGATCGTGGCAGGCATGGTCTTCTCGAACGAGCCCGGCATCTACCGGCCCGGCCAAGACGGGTACCGCACCATCGACTCGATGGTGGTGACCGGCGCCGGCGTCCGCGTGCCGTCCTCGTTCCAGGCGCGCGTCCCGTGGGACGCGCGCGTCATCCCACTCCCGTGAGGTACCCCATGGCGACCACGCCCCCCGACCGCTTGCTCCGTGCCCTGGCCGGGCGCATCCACGACGAGGACGTCTCGATCCGCACCCGCATGCTCGAAGCGGCGGCCGGCCTCGACGACGTCATCGCGATGGGTCGCGGCGACCCCGACCTGCACACGCCCGCCCACATCGTCGAGGCCGCCAAGCGGGCCATCGACGCCCACGAGCACCACTACACGCATCCCGCCGGCATGCCGCGCCTGCGCGAGGCGATCGCCGCGAACCTGGCCTCCGAGTACGGCCTCGCCTACGACCCCGACGAGGTCGTGGTGACGGCCGGGGTGCAGGAGTCGGTGATGCTGTGCATGCTCGCGCTGGTCGAGGCGGGCGACGAGGTGCTCATCACCTCACCGCGCTTCACGACCTACGACATGGCCGTGCGTCTGTGCGGCGGCGTGCCGGTGCCCGTGCCGACCTACGAGAAGGACGACTTCGCGCTGCTGCCGGCCGAGATCGAGGCTCGCGTCACCGCCCGCACCAAGGTGCTGGTGCTGGTCTCGCCCAACAACCCGACGGGCGCCGTCACCCCGCCGGCCATGATCCGCGAGATCGCCGCGCTCGCCCAGAAGCACGACCTGATCGTGATCGCCGACGAGATCTACGCCAAGCTCGTCTACGAGGGCTCCGAGCACCTCTCCATCGCCACGCTCGACGGCATGAAGGCGCGCACCATCACGCTCAACGGCTTCAGCAAGTCGTACGCGATGACGGGTTGGCGGGTGGGCTACCTCGCCGCCCCGCGGGCGTTCGTCCGCGCGCTCACCGAGCCGCGCCACACGCTCTCGATCAACACGTCCACACCCTCGCAGTTCGCCGCCCTGGCGGCGCTCGAAGGACCGCAGGCGCCGGTCGCGGAGATGGTGGCCGAGTACGCCCGGCGGCGCGCTTTCCTCATGCCCGCCTTCGACCGGATCGGGCTGACGTACGGGCACCCCGGCGGCGCCTTCTACCTGTACGTGAACGTCACCGCCTCGGGGCTCGGCGCCGACGCCTTCTGCCTGCGGTTGCTCCAGGAGGCGCGGGTGCTGGTGTTCCCGGGCGCGTTGTTCGGGGACGAGGCCGACGCCTACATGCGCATCGGCTACCTGCAACCGATGGCGCGCATCGAGGAGGCCGTCGACCGCATCGGCGCGTTCGTCGACGGCCTGAAGGCGACCGCGTGAGCGGGCCGTCGTTCGACCTGCTCGTCCACGGCGGCACCGTCGTGCTGAGCGACCGCGAGCTGCGCGCCGACGTGGGGGTTCGCGACGGGCGGGTGGTGGCGCTGTTGCAGCCTGGCGAAGCGGCCACCGCGGCACGTCGCTTCGATGCCACCGGCCTCCACGTGTTGCCGGGCGCGATCGACATCCACTTCCACGTGCGTGCCCCGGCGTACCCGGAACGCGGCACCGTGGAGAGCGAGACGCGCGCCGCGGCCGCCGGGGGCGTCACGACCCTGTTCGAGATGCCCATCTCCAAGCCGTGCTGCGCCACGCCCGACGTGTTCCGCGCCCGCCGCGAACACTTCGCCGAGCGGGCGCACGTGAACTTCGGCCTGTACGGCGCACCCGGCCGGCTCGACGCGGCCGAGGTGCAGGGCATGGCGGACGAGGGCGCCATCGGCTTCAAGATCTTCATGACCGCACCCCCCAAGGGACGCGACGACGAGTTCATCGGGTTGTGCCTTCCCGACACGCCCGGCCAGTACGAGGCGCTCAAGCTGGTGGCCGCGACCGGCCGGGTGCTGTCGGTGCACGCGGAGGACGACGCGCTCATCGTCCACCTGACGCAGCAGTTGGTGGCCGCGGGACGCAACGACGCACCCGCCCACTTCGAGTCGCGCCCGCCCTTCGTCGAAGCGGCCGCGGTGGCGTCGCTGCTGGCCATCAACCGCGGCGTCGGGGCGCGCATGCACGTCGCGCACGTGACGAGCCGCCACGCGCTCGACGTCGTGCGGGCCTTCCAGGCGCTCGGCGAGGACGTCACGGCCGAGACCTGCCCGCAGTACCTGCGCTTCGACCAGTCGGCGCTGGCGCGACACGGTGCGTACGCCAAGATCAACCCCCCGCTGCGCGACGCGGAGGACATCGAGGCCCTGTGGGAGGCGCTCGGGGACGGCACGCTCGGGTTCGTCACCACCGACCACTCGCCGTTCACCGTCGCCGAGAAGGAGAAGGCCAAGACCGACCTGTGGGCGGCCCCACCCGGCGCACCCGGCGTCGAGGAGCTGGTGCTGGGCATGCTCGACGCGGTCGCCGAGGGTCGCGTCACGATCGTCGAGGCCGCGCGCCTGATCTCCACGAACGGCGCCGAGCGCTTCGGTCTCGCGCCCCGCAAGGGCGTGATCCAGCCCGGCGCGGACGCCGACCTGACGATCGTGGACCTGAACGCCACGACCACGATCGACCGCCGCACGCTGCTGAGCGCCTCGCGCGACACGGACCTCCTCCACGACGGCCTCACGTTCCGCGGCCGGGTGGCCGCGACGGTGCTCGCCGGCGAGGTCGTCTTCGACGGCCAGCAGGTCCTCAACCGCCCCGGCGACGGGGCGTTCGTGCGCCCGGACTGAGCGCCGTGCGGCTGCTGCTGACGGGCGCCACCGGTTTCGTCGGCGCCAACGTGGCGGTGCGCGCCGCCGCCGGCGGCGCCGAGGTCGTCGCCGTCGACCTCGCCGGTCCGCACGCGTCGGTGCTCGCTCGACTCGGCGCGGACGCAACGCGGGTGCGATGGGAGCGCGCGGACGTCACCGATCGTGCGGCGATGGACGCCCTCGCCGCGGACGTCGCGCCCGACGCCGTGGTCCACGCGGCCGCGATCACCCCGAGCGACGCGGAAGAACGGGCCGATCCCGCACGCACGTTCGACGTCAACGCCGGCGGGACACTGGCCCTGCTCGAGGCGTGCCGACGCCATGGCGTCGGCACCTTCGTGTTCCTCAGCTCCACCGGGATCTACGGTGCCCGACCGGCCGTCCCACCGCTCGACGAGGACGCGCCCGTCGAGCCCACGAACCTCTACTCGGTGGCCAAGCTGGCCAGCGAAGGTCTGGTGCTGCGCTACGGCGAGCTGACCGGTCTGCGCGCCCGGGTGGCCCGGGTGGCCACCGCCTACGGACCGCTCGAGCGCGCCACGCCGGCCCGGCGCACCACCTCGTCGGTGCACCGGGCGGTCGCGGCCGCCCTCGAGGGCCGTCCGTTGCGGGTCGCGGGCGCCGACGTGGCGCGCGACTTCGTCCACGTCGAGGACGTGGCGGACGCGCTGTGGTGGTTGGCGACGCTCGAGGGCCCGGCCGACGGTCGGTACCACGTGGGACCGCCGCAGGCGGCGCCGCTCTCCGTCGCGCTCGACGCGCTCGCCGAGACGGTGGACGGCTTCACCTGGACCGCCGTGTCCGCCGACGACCCGTCGGCCGACCTGCGGCAGGGCCCGGCACATGCGCGCGCGGGCCTGCGGGTGGATCGCCTCGTGGCCGCCACCCCGTGGCGGCCACGCCATGACCTGCGGTCGGGGGCGCTCGCCACCCTGGCCTGGGCGTGCGCGGCCCCCTGAAGGGGGGCCGCGGCTTCAGAACAAGCCGAGCTCCTTGAGCGCAGAAGCCGCGCCGTCGAGGTTGGTCAGCTTCATGCTGGCGTAGTTGGGCGAGAACACCACGCCCTCGCCGCCGTTGCGGTAGGTGGCCAGCACGCTGTCGCGCACGATCTCGGGGGTGCAGACCGCTTGATCGGCCTGCGACCGAGGCGCGTCGACGCCGATGCCCATGTAGACCTTCGCCTTGCCGTCCACGCCGCGCACCGCGTCGGCGCACTGGCCGCCCACGTACGTCTCGGGCTGCATGCCCTCCTGGACCACCCGGTCCCAGGGCGCCTCGTTCAGGCCGAGGAGCTTGTACATGATCGGCGTCATCTCGTCGGGCGTGAAGTCGCGCAGGATCGAACGGTGGAAGGTCTCCATCTCCTTGGCGTAGATGAGCCCCGACTGGTGCTGATAGGTGATCGGCTTGACCCAGTCGGCGTAGCGGGTCTGCTCCTCCCATGGCCACTGGGCTTTGCGGAACGGGTTGAAATGGTTGCGGTTCCACACGTTGAGACCGAACGAGACGTCCGGGTCGCACCACTTCACCAGGCCGTAGAGCTCGCGGTCGAGGTCCTTGTTGCGCTCCAACCAGAACCGCTCCCAGATGAGCACCTCGGGGTTCGCCAGCAGCACCCGCAGGAACTCGATGAAGGCGCCGTCGACGAAGGTCTCGCCCGCGCGCGCCTTCTGGAAGTACGACCAGACCTCGAGCATCGCGATCCGCACGCGCTCGACGTCGATGCCGCGCTCCAGCGCCTCGCGCCGTGCGTGGGTCGAGAAGTCGCCGGGAGCCTGACCGGCCATCATCTGGTCGAGCGGGCTGCGACGCTCGTTGCACCACATGACGCCGTCGAGGTCGTAGTTGCGGACCTGGTCCTCGATCATCGAGTGGATCCACTGCCGGTAGGCGGGGTGGCTGGTGCTCGGTTCGCCCCCCATGCGGCCGTAGACGTCGACCTCGAGCACCTGGGGCAGGTTGGGGATGGCGACGTTGTTCACAGAGCCGTGGCCGGCGTACTTGAAGAACGGCTCCATCAGCTCGATGAAGACCTTCATCCCGCGCGCCTTGGCGGCGGGGAGGACGGTCTCGAGGATGTTCACGCCCTCCATCTCGACGTCCTTGGCCTTGTAGTCGTCGATGAAGGTGGTGCGGTAGTAGCGCGGGTCGGGGTCGAAGTACGCGCCGCCCTTCATGGCGAAGGGCTCGGGCACGCCGTGGTCGGGCCAGCCGTCGAGCGCGTGGCTGATGCTGCGGCCCGCCTTCAGGCCGAGCCACGAGACGGTGCCGAGCATGAGCACGTTCACGCCCACGCGGTTCTGCAAGGTGTCGAGCACGGCGTCGACGCCCTCGTCGATGAAGCTGACGGGCGAGAGCTGGACGGCCACGAACTTCTCGTCGCGGTTCGGCTTAAGGCCCTTGTCGGCCGCGGTCACGGCGCCACGTACCGCGGCACGCCGCCGACGAAGGTGAACGCGACGTTCGAGAGCGCGTCGAGGTCGTCGAGCGGGTTACCGCGCACCACGACGACGTCGGCCAGCTTGCCTGCCTCGAGCGTGCCGAGCTTGGCCTGGAGCCGGCTGAGCTCGGCGGCGCGCACGGTGGCGCTGCGGATCGCGGCGTAGGCGTCCTTCACGACGCCGACCTTGATCATGAACTTGAGCTCGGGCGCGACCACGTCGTGGCCGACGGCGGGACTGCCGGCGTCGGTGCCGAACACGATCGTGACACCGGCCTCGGCCGCCTTCTTGAGCCCCGCGTAGCGGCTCGGGTCGGCGATCGCCTTCTGCCGCTCGGCGATCTTCCACTCGGGGATGTTGAACTTGCGCGCGATCTCGGGCACGCTCTGCTGCACGAGCGGCGCGAACGTCGTCACGATCGGGATCTTCTTCTCGAGGAGCAGCGCGATCGTCTCGTCGCTCATCGAACCGCCGTGCTCGATGACGTCGACGCCGAACTCGGCCATGCGCCGGATGCAGGCATCGAAGGTGGCGTGCGCCGTGATGGGGAGCCCGTTCCGGTGCGACTCGTCGATCACGGCCGCCAGTTCCTCGTCGGTGAACTCGAGCTTGTCGTGGCAACCCATGATCTTGATCAGGTCGGCGCCGCGGCGGACCTGTTCACGCACCGCGCGTCGCATCTCGTCGGCGCCGCTCGCCTCGCGGCAGCACCAGTACGTGTGGCCGCCGGTCTGGACGATCGCCTCGCCGGTCACCAGGATGCGCGGGCCGGGGAAGACGCCCTGCTCGAGCGCTTGCTTGGCGAACAGGTTGCTGGTGTTCATGCCCAGGTCGCGCACCAGCGTCACGCCGGCGCGGAGCGACTTGAGCATGTTGGCCGCGGACTTGTAGGCGCTGATCTCGGGCGCGTCGTCGAGCGACTGCCGGGCCAGGTCGTGGATGCCGTCCCAGGCGAGGTGGGCGTGGGAGTTGATCAGGCCCGGCAGGATCGTGACGTCGCCGAGGTCGTGGACGACCAGGTCGTCGGCCGGCGTGCCGAGGTCGGCCGCGCTGCCGACGCGGGCGACCTTGCCGTCGCGCAGCTCGACGAACCCGCGCTCGATCGTCTCGTCGCCGACGCAGGTGAGCACGCGGCCGAGGAGGAGCCGCGGGACGGCGGGGTCGTCGAAGATGGGGGCGATCTTCTTCTCGTATTGCCAGGCGGCGGGTTCGGGCATGCGACACTCCTCATGAAGGTGACGGACTCGACGGGTGCGGGGCGCCGGGTGTCGGAAGCTGGGACTCGGGTCGGTTGACAAGGCGAAACGGCGGCGCCTATGCTCGATTCGTCGATTGTCGACAATCGTCTGCGAGGATAGGTGTCGTAGCGCGTGCCTGTCAAGGAGTGTGTGAGGCGTTGAGAGAACCAGCCAGGTCGTCCAACACGCTCGGCGGCATCGAGACGCGCCCCCTGCGTCAGCAGATCGCCGACTCGCTGATCCGGGCGATCCTCGACGGGGAGATCATGCCCGGCGAGGCCCTGGTGGAGATGGACATCGCCCAGCGCCTCGGGGTGAGCCGTGCGCCGGTGCGCGAAGCGATCCAGATCGTCGCCAACACCCATCTGGTCGACACGGCCCCGTACCGGGGCACGACCGTGCGCCACCTGACCCGCGTCGACGTCGAAGAGGTGTACTCGCTGCGCACGGTGCTGGAGACCTACGCCCTGCGTCGCGCGATGACGCTGGACCCCGTCGGCCTGGCGCAGGCGTTGCACCCGATCTGCGACGACATGCAGGCCATCGCCGGGCGCCATGATTGGGCGGCCCTGGCCGCCGAGGACGCGCACTTCCACGAGGTGCTCATCGGTCAGGCCGGACACGGTCTGCTGCTCGACATGTGGCGCGAGATCTACCTGCGCGTGCGCCAGATCATGGCGCTGCGCAACAAGCAGAACGAGGACAGCATGGAGGTCTTCTACCGCCACCTGCCGATCGTCGAGGCGATCGAGGCGGGCGACGTCGAGACCGCCGTGCAGCGCCTCGAGGGCCACATCGCCTCGGCCGCGGACCTCGTCGTCGACCCGGTCGAGCCGGGCTCGGGAGGGGCCGCTGCCCACGATGGCGACGGCGCCGCGACCGCTCGCGACGGGACCCACGACACCCAGCGCTGACGCGCTCGCCGGTCTCGCAGCCGCTCCGAACGCACCCCTAGCTCCGCGCGCCCGCCCGGGCCGCCCGACGGGAGGCACTGCCATGTCCACCACCACCGCCGCCGACTCCAGCCCCGCCGCTCCCAGCCGCGACCCCATCTCCAAACGCGCTCGCGCCATCGGCATCCAGCCGCAGACGTCGATCGACACGTCGGGGCGTATCAACCTCGGCTCGGGCACGCCCGACTTCGAGGTCCCGTCGTTCATCACCGACCCGATGGTGGCCTCCATCGAAGCGCGGCGGCTCTCCTACACCGCCTGGGCCGGTCTGCCGGAGCTGCGCCGCGCCATCGCCACCAAGCTGCGGCGCGAGAACGGGCTCGAGGTCGACGCCGAGCGCGAGGTGCTCGTCACGGCGGGCGCCCAAGAGGCGCTCATGACGGTGCTGATGACGCTGCTCGACCCGGGCGACGAGGTGCTGATCAGCGACCCGCACTACGGCGTCTACACCCGCGCGGCGACGATCGCCGGCGCCACCATGGTGCCCGTCGCGACGACGCTGGAGGCCGGCTTCGTGCCGACCGTCGAGGCCGTCGCGGCGGCCGTGACGCCGCGGACGAAGGCGCTCATCCTCGTGTCGCCCAGCAACCCGACCGGGGCGGTGTTCCCGCGCGACGTCCTCGAGGGTCTGGTGGCACTGGCCGCCGAGCGGGACCTGATCCTCATCTCCGACGAGATCTACGAGCACTACGTGTTCGACGGCTTCGAGCACGTCTCGGTCGCCGGCCTGCCGGGCGCCCGCGCGCGGACGGTCACCATCCAGAGCCTGTCGAAGGGCTACGCCTTGACGGGTGTGCGCGTCGGGTACGTCGTCGCCCCACCCGAGCTGATCCAGGCGATGCTGCCGTTCCACCACGCCATGACGATCTGCGCGCCGATCACCTCGCAGGTCGGCGCCACGGCCGCGCTCGAGCGCGACCGGACCTGGTTCGTGCCGATCCTGGCCGAGTACGACCGGCGCCGCCTGGCGTGGCTGGCGACGCTCGACGCGGTCGGGCTGCCCTACGCCCGGCCGCGCGGCGCCTACTACGTCTTCTTCGACGTGCGCCCCACCGGCCTCGACGCCGGCACCTTCGCCCGGCGCGCCGGCAGCGAGGCGGGTCTGACCCTCGGCACCGGTGGCGGCGGCGCCGGCACCGGCTTCATGCGTGGTTCGCTCATGCAGCGCTCGCCGCACCTCGAGGAGGGACTGGAGCGTCTGGCCGCGTTCGTCCGCGGTCTGTGAAACCCCGCCGTTGTCCCTGGATCGCCCCGGGACCCGGTTGACAGCCTGCGCCTCGCTCGCCATACTCTCCCTACGGACGTCGATTGTCGACAATCGACGGTGTATCGCGACGTGCCCTGCTTCGTGACACCGTCCACCGCGTTCGGCCGTTTCCCCGGCCGCCCGTCGTCGACCACGACCCCGTCCAGGAGGCCCGTATGACGATGCTCCACCGCTGGAAGCGCCGCTCCTTCGCGCTGCTCGCCGCCGCAGCCGTTCTGCTGCCGAGCCTCGCGCAGGCCCAACAGACGGGCGGCGAACTCGTGTTCGCCGTGAACCGCGAGGCCGACATGCTCGACCTCCACGTCGGCTCCTCGCGCTACGATCTCGTGCCCGCGGCGCAGATCTACGACACCTACTTGTTCCTGACCGAGGACGGCGAGTTCCTGCCCTGGCTGGCCGAAGAGGTCACCGTCAACGACGAGGCGACCGAGTACACGATCCACATCCGTCCCGGCGTGACCTTCCACGACGGCACCCCGCTCGACGCGGCCGCCGCCAAGTTCAACTTCGACCGCATCGTCGACCCGGCCACCGCCAGCCGGGCGGCCGTCGGCGACATGGGTTCCTACGCCGGCTCCGAGGTCGTCGACGACCTGACGCTGGTCGTGCGCTTCGAGCAGCCCTTCCCGGCCTTCTTCTACGCGCTGTCCGACTGGCGCGCGGGCGGCCCCCACTCGCCGACCGCCATCACGGCCGATCCCGAGGGCTACCGGTTCGCGCCCGTCGGCACCGGTCCGTTCCGCTTCGTGGAGTGGACCCAGGGCGACCGCATCGTGCTCGAGCGCAACCCCGATTACGCCTGGCCGCGCCCGGGTACGACCCACGACGGTCCCGCCTACCTCGACCGCGTCGTCTTCCGCACCATCGCCGAGGACCAGTCGCGGGTGGTGTCGCTGCGCAACGGCGAGATCGACGGCGCCCTGCGCGTGCCGCCGCAGGACGTCGCGGGCTTCAAGAGCGACCCCAACTACACCGTCGTCGAGGCCACCCTGCCCGGCTCCGGCGTCATCATCGTGGTGAACGCCAACAAGGCGCCCACCGACGACCTGGCCATCCGGCAAGCGCTGCTGTCGGTGACCTCGCCCGACCAGATCGCGCGGGTGGGCTACTTCAACGCCTGGCCCGCCCACCGAGGCTCGGTCCTGTCCGAGCCCAACCCGGGCTTCGTGGACGTGAGCGACATGTACCCGTTCGACCCCGAGCACGCGCTCGAGCTGCTCGACGAGGCGGGCTGGGTGCCGGGCCCCGACGGCATCCGGGTGAAGGACGGCGTGCGCGCCGAGCTCGTCTACATCGGCTTCCCGAGCGCCGAGACGACCCGCACCCTCGAGCTGATCCAGGCCAACCTGTTGCCGCTCGGCATCGGCGTGGAGATCCGCGAGCTCGACTCCGGCGCCATCCAAGCCGCCCGCCAGAACGGCGACCACCACATCGCGCACCTGACCTTCATCTACAAGGACGCCGGCTTCCTGCGCACGCTGTTCCACTCCGAGAACATCGGGACCGGCTGGAACTTCGTCCAGAAGCCCGACGCCGAACTCGACGCCATGCTCGAGGCGATCCAGGTGACCGCCGACCTGGACGAGCGCAACCAGATCGTGGCCGACGTCCAGCGCTACATGCTGGCGCAGGGGTACGTGCTGCCGACCGTCTACCAGCACACCGTCAACGCCTTCGGGAGCGACGTCGTGGACGCCGAAGCCTTCCCCGTGTACGGCGAGGCCCCGTACTTCTACGACACCTACAAGGAGTGAGGGTGCGTTCGCGGTCCGTCGCCGAAGGGCGACGGACCGCGAACACCAGCACGCCTGCCCCGAAGGACTGCCATGTGGTCGTACGTCACCCGCCGACTGATCATCCTCGTGCCCGTCGTCCTGGGCGTCTCGTTCCTCGTGTTCGCGGCGATGTACATCATCCCTGGCGACGCGGTGGATTCGATGCTGCAAGACCGCGGGGCGAGCGCCGAGGAGCTGGCGCGCCTGCGCGCGCAACTCGGTCTCGATGACCCGTTCCTGATCCAGTACGGTCGCTTCCTGGCCCGCCTCGCGTCCGGCGACCTCGGCACGTCGCTCGTGACCGGTCGCGACGTGACCAGTCAGATCGCCTCGCAGCTGCCCGCCACGGTCCAGCTCACCTTCGCGGCGCTGGCGATCGCGGTGCTCGTCGGGGTGCCGCTCGGGGTCGTGTCGGCGATCAAACGCGGCACCTGGGTCGATTCCGGGTCGATGGTGTTCGCGCTTCTCGGTGTCTCGATGCCGAACTTCTGGCTCGGCCTGCTCCTTATCTTGACCTTCTCGCTCCAACTCAAATGGTTCCCGGCCGCCGGCACGGGCGGCTGGCGCTATCTGGTGTTGCCCGCCATCACGCTCGGTTTCTCGGGTGTCGCCATCATCGCGCGCATCACGCGCTCGAGCCTGCTCGAGGTGATCCACGCCGACTACGTCCGCACGGCGCGCTCGAAGGGTCTGCGGCCCACCACCGTCATCGCCAAGCACGCCATGCGCAACGCCATGGGCGCGGTGATGACCATCGTCGGGCTCCAGTTCGGCGCCCTGTTGGGCGGCTCCGTGGTCGTCGAGACCGTGTTCGGACGCCAGGGCATCGGTGCCCTCACGGTCGCCGGGGTCCAACGCGGCGACTTCCCGCTCGTGCAGGCGACCGTGATGTTGGCGGCGCTGGCGTTCGTGCTCGTGAACCTGCTGGTGGACGTGACCTACTCGCTCCTGGACCCTCGCATCCGGTACGGCTGAGACGTGGAGGAGACCGCCGCCATGACCACCGCACCGCAGCTCGGCGCCCGCGCCGAACGTCCCTCACGGCGCGGCACCAAGACGCTGCGCCGCTTCCTGCGCCACCGCGGCGGCATGTTGGGCGGCGTGTTGCTGCTCGCGCTCGTCGCCACCGCCGTCTTCGCACCGACCCTGGCGCCGCACGATCCGCTCGCCGTGAACCCGATCGACGCGCTGTTGCCGCCGTCGGGCGAGCACTGGATGGGCACCGACACGCTGGGGCGCGACATGACCAGCCGCGTCATCTACGGAGCCCGCATCTCGCTGCGCCTCGGCTTGGTCTCGGTCAGCATCGCGCTGACGCTCGGGGTGCTGGTCGGTGTCGTCGCCGGCTACCTGGGCGGCCGCGTCGACGGCGTCCTCATGCGCTTCATCGACATCCTGCTGGCGTTCCCGCCGCTGGTGCTGGCGCTCGTGGCCGTGTTCGCCCTCGGGCCGGGTCTGACGAACGCGATGATCGCGGTGGGGATCTCGTCGATCCCCGCGTACGCGCGCATCACCCGCGGTGAGGTGCTGTCGGCGAAGGAGAACCTGTACGTCCAGTCGGCCCAGGCCCTGGGCGCACCGACCTGGGTGGTCATGTTCCGCCACATCATGCCCAACATCATCGCGCCCAACATCGTCATGGCGGCGCTCGGCACCGGCAGCGCCATCCTGGCCGGGGCCGCCCTCAGCTTCCTCGGGCTGGGGGCGCAGGCGCCCCTCCCGGAATGGGGTCTCATGCTCAGTCAGGGTCGGGGCTTCATGTCGCTGGCGTGGTGGCTGACGGTCTTCCCGGGCCTCGGGATCATGGTCACGGTGATGGCCATGAACCTCCTCGGCGACGGGCTGCGCGACGTGTTCGACCCGAGGCTCCGGTGACCGGCACCGAGCGCACCGTGCGCATCCGAGGGGGCACCGTGGTGGCGTACGACGAGGCGCGCGCGGGCCACAGCCTGCTCGACGGTGGCGAGGTGGTGTTCCGCGGCGATCGCATCGTCCACGTCGGCGGCCGTTTCGACGGTCCGGTCGACGAGGAGGTCGACGCGCGGTCGCATCTGGTGATGCCGGGCCTCGTCGACGCGCACGCGCTCATGGACATCGGCGTCCATCTGCTGCTGTGGGACCGGGTGCGCGACGCCGGCTACCGGCCGCGCTCGTTCGTCGAGGGCGACGCGCCCGCTTTCACCCCAGACCAGGTCCGCACCGGCGCGGAGGTCATGCTCAGCCACCTGCTCCGGTCGGGCGTCACCACGTTCGCCGGCGTCAACGCGATGGTGTTCAAGCGCTGGCACGACGAGCCTTGGGAGCCGCCGCTCTACGCCGACGTGGCCGATCGCCTGGGGTTGCGCGCGTACCTCAGCCACCACTTCCGGGAGGACGTACCGATCGTCGACGACGCCGAGACGGACCTGTGGGACGAGCGACGCGGGCACGAGGGTCTGGCGCACGGGGTGGACTTCGTCGAGCGCTGCCGGCGCGGCGAGTTCGGCCCCCGCACCCATGGGCTGCTGTTCCCCTACACCCAGGACACGGTCAGCAGCGCCCTGCTGCAGGCCACCCGCTCGGCGGCCGACGCGCTGGGCGTCGGTGTCCGCATGCACTTCGCCCAGTCGCCGCGGGAGGTGGAGGTCACCCTCGCGCGCCACGGCCTCACGCCCGTCGAGCGGCTCGCCGACCTGGGCGTGCTCGGGCCAGACGTGATGCTGACGCACTGCCTGTACGGACGTGGCCACGCGGGCGGACCTTGGCTCTCCGACGCCGAGCTGGCCGTCTTGGCCGAGACCGGCACGAACGTGGGCCACACGCCCTGGATCTACCTCTTCGGCGGGCGGATGCTACATGCCTTCGGTCGCTACCGTCGGGCCGGCGTCCACATGGCCCTGGGCACGGATACGTACCCGGGCGACATGCTCCAGGAGATGCGCATGGCGGCCCTCATGGGCAAGGTGGCCGCCCATGCCGACGGTGCCGACACGGCCGAGGCCGCGCTCGCCACGACCGCGGCCGACGCCTTCGACGCGGCCACCTTGGGGGGCGCGCGCTTCCTGGGTCGCGAGGACCTGGGCCGGCTCGCCCCCGGCGCCAAGGCCGACGTGGTGCTGGTCCGCACCGACACCGCCACCTTCGCCCCGACGCTCGACCCGATCCGCAGCCTCGTCTACTACGCCTCGCTGCGCGACGTCGAGACCGTGTACGTCGATGGTCGCAAGGTGCGCGACGGCGGGCAAGTGCCGGGCGTCGACGAGCGCGTGCTCAACGCCCGCATGGGCGCCCTGCTCCACGACGTCACCGACGTCCTGCAAGGCTGGGACGCGCGCGGCCGCAGCAGCGCCGAACGCTGGTCGCCCTCCTACCCGAGACGGTCGGTCGCCGAACCGTCGTGAACCTCGCCTCCGCCTGCCAGGCGTCGACCCTCCACCCCCGCACGTCGGCTCGTTCGCGTGCGACGTCCTCTCGAGGAGTTCTCATGGTCCCCGACCGCTCGCACCGACCCGTTCGCTCGTTCCCCCGGTCCCCAGGCGCCGGCCGGCGATGACCGTCCGCCTGCAAGGGGGTTGGGTGGTCGGCTGGCGCCCCGACGGCGGCCACGAGGTCCTGGAGGGCGGCTGTGTGGTGCTCGACGGCGACACGGTGAGCTTCGTCGGCTTCCCCGACGACCCCGCCTGCCCGCACGCCGACACGGTCCTCGACCTGCCGGGCCGGCTCGTCTCGCCGGGCCTGATCAACCTCCACGGCATCGCCAACGTCGACCTGCAGCCGTTGCGCATCGACGTCGCCGGGGTCGGCTTCCCCAAGAGCCGGGCCTGGTTCGAAGCGACCGAATCCGTGCTCGACGACGAGCAACTCGCGACGTCGGCCCGCTTCTCGGTGGCGACGCTGCTGCGCAACGGCAGCACGACGTACGCCAACGTGACCACGATGGCCAGCAAGCGCTACGACGACCCCCAGTCCGAGCCGTGGGCCTTGGCCCGCGCCTCGGCCGAGCTGGGCGCACGGGCGTACCTGGCGCACAACTTCCAGGACCACAGCCGGTACGACGACGTCGACGGTCGCACCCTCATGGTGCCGGACGCGGCCCAGGGGCGCGCCGGGCTGGCGCGCGCCATCGCCCTCGTCGAGGGTCTGGCGCGCGAGCACGACGACCGCGTGCGTGGTTTCCTGTTCCCGTACACCACCGAGACCTGTTCGGACGAGCTGCTCGTGGCCGCGCGCGACGCCGCGCGCGACCTCGACGTCACCGTGCGCTCGCACTTCGCGCAGCACCTCGAGGAGGCGCGTGGCACCCTCGAGCGCGACGGCGTGAGCCCCGTCGAACGCCTCGACCGCTTGGGCCTGCTGGGCCCGCGGACGACGTTGACCCATGCGATCTACCTGCGCGGCCACCCGGAGATCGGCCATGGCGACATGGCCAGCGACCTGAAGCTGCTGGCCGACAGCGGCACGAACGTCGCCCACTGCCCGGTCGTCTTCTCGCGCCGCGGCGTGGTGCTGCGCTCGTTCGATCGCTACCGGCGCGCGGGCATCAACCTGGGTCTCGGGACCGACACCGCCCCCGCCGACCTGGTGGGCGAGATGCGCATGGCGGCCACGCTCGCCAAGGTGGTCGACGAAGACCCGCTGGCGGGCCGCGCCGCCGACGTCTTCCACGCCGCCACGGTGGGCGGCGCGACCGCGCTCGGTCGCGACGACCTCGGCCGCCTCGCGTCGGGCGCCAAGGCCGACGTGAGCGTGTTCGACCTCCGTTCGCTGCAACTCGGCGTGATCGATTGCCCCATCAAGGCGCTCGTCCACTACGCCAGCGGCGCCGACGCCGAGCACGTCTTCGTCGACGGTCGACAGGTGGTGCGCGACCGCGACGTGGTCGGGATCGACGACGACGCAGTGGTGGCCGAGGCGCAGGCGTTGTGGGGCACCTACCGACGCCGCCTCGCCGGGCGCGACCCGTTCGGGCGCAGCGCCGAAGCGCTCTACCCGGCGGCCCTGCCGATGCGGCGCGCATGAGCGGCGCGGGGACGCTCGATCTCGCCTTCGTCGGCGGGACCGTGGTGACCGGCGCCGGGCGTTCGGCGCTCGACGTCGGTGTGCGGGACGGCCGGATCGCCGTGCTGGCCGAACCGGGCGCGTTGCCGAGCGCCGAACGCAGCGTGGACGCGCGTGGGCTGCTCGTGTTGCCCGGCATCGTCGACACCCACTTCCATTGCCGCTCGCCCGATCATCCCGAGCGCGAGGACTTCGACTCGGGCACGGCGGCCGCGGCCGCCGGCGGCGTGACCACCATCCTGGAGATGCCCATCAGCACGCCCGCCTGCGCCACCCCTGAGGTGCTGGCGGCGCGGATGGCCGTCGCGGCCGGGCAGGCGCGCGTCGACGTCGGCTTCTACGCCGCGCCGGGCGACCTGGACGCGCCGCGGCTCCACGAGATGGTGGCCGCCGGCGCGGTCGCCTTCAAGGCGATGATGCACGGCGCCCCTCCGGGACGCGAGGCGTCGTTCGCCGGGCTCGCCATGCCCGACGACCACGACCTGTACCGCGCGCTCGAGCGGGTGGCGGAGACCGGCTTGGTGCTCGCCGTGCACGCCGAGCACCAGCGCCTCATCGACCTGTTCGAGGCGCGCGAGGCGGCCGACGAGCGGGCCCGACCGGGGCGCGACCCCATGCGCCACGCCCGCAGTCGCCCCGACGTGGCCGAGGCCGCCGCCGTGGCGCGCCTGGGCGCCATGAACGAGGTCGTGGGCGCCCGCATCCACGTGGTGCACGTGAGTTCGGCGCGGGCCGTCGAATACCTCCGGTGGTTCCGGTCGCGCGGCCAGGCGCTCACCGCCGAGACCACACCCGCCTACCTGTTCGCTTCCGAAGACGACATCCGCGCGCACGGCCCCTACGTCAAGATCAACCCGCCGCTCCGGCCGGCCAGCGATCATCCGGGTCTGTGGGCGGGCCTCGCCGACGGCACCCTCGACATGATCGTCTCCGACCACGCACCCTTCCTGCCCGACGAGAAGGAGATCGGCTGGGACGACATCTGGGGTGTCGGCTCGGGGATCCCCGGCGTGGAGCTGACCGGCCGCCTGCTGTGGGACCACGCGCTCGCCGGCCGTGTCGCGCTCGAGGACGTCGTCCGCTGGACCTCGGAAGCCCCGGCGCGGGTGTTCGGACTCGACGACCGCAAGGGCTTCGTGCGGGTGGGCGGCGACGCCGACCTGGTGCTGCTCGACCCCACGCGCGACACCGAACTCACACCCGAGACCTTCGCCAGCCGCAGCGCCGGCAGCTTGCGCCACGTGTTCGGCCGTCGCTGCCGCGGCGTCATCGCGTCCGTATGGTCGCGCGGTCGGCTGGCGGCGGAGGACGGCCGTGTCGTCGCCGCGGCCGGCTCCGGCGCCGTCCTCGCGCCCACCCACGCCGCCGCCACCGTCCGCTCCGAAGGGAGCCCCTCATGACCACCGCCACCATCCTCGGCGGCACGCTGTTCGACGCGATCAACGGCACGTTCCGACCCAACCCCGGGCTGCGCATCGACGGGGGCGTCATCGCTCGCGTCGGCGTCGACGATGCGGTCGGCGAGACCTTCGACGCCAGCGGCAAGACCGTCCTGCCAGGGTTGGCGAACCTCCACGGCCACCTGGCCTGGGACGCCTTCTCCGACCTCGAGGCGCAGTGTCGGTACGACGGCCCCCTGGGCTACCTCAAGGCTGCCCGCGGGCTCATCTCCGCGGTGGAGGCCGGCGTCACCACCTTCCGCGATCTCGCCTGCGTGCACGACACCGGCCTCATGGCCCGTCAGGCGCAGCGCGACGGCCTGCTGCCCGGACCGAAGGTGGTGGCTTGCGGTCGGGCCGTGTGTCGCACCGGCGGTCACATCCACTTCGGCAACCGCGAGGCCGACGGCGTCGCCGAGGTCATCAAGGCCACCCGCGAGCAGATCCGGGCGGGCGCCGACTGGATCAAGCTCATGGCGCACGGCTACTCGGTCGACGAGCTGCACGCCTGCATCGACACGGCCCACGAGCTGGGCGTTCCCGTGACGACCGACGCCGGCACCTGGGCCGAGCGCGCCGTCGACGCCGGCGTCGACTGCATCGAGCACGGCGGCAACTACTCCGACGAGCTCATCGCCAAGATCGTCGAGCGCGGTGTCTGGATCGTCCCCACGCTCTCGCCGGTGGTGTTGCAGGCGCGCGAGGGACACGCCTGGGGTATGAAGCAGAGCGTCATCGATCGCAGACGGGGTCAGTTGGCCGACAAGGGTCGCCAGGAGGGCCTCGGACGGGCGCGGCGCGCCGGTGCCAAGCTGGCGTTCGGCACCGATTCGGGCAGCCCGGTGGTGCCGCACGGGGCCGTGTTGGCCGAGATGCAGCAGCTCCTCGAGTTCGAGGTCTTCGATAGCGAAGTGCAAGTGTTGCAGGCTGCAACGATTCGCGCCGCCGAGCTGCTGCGCCGCGACGCCACCTCGGGCAGCCTCGACGAGGGCAAGACCGCCGACGTGGTCATCGTCGACGGCGACCTGGCCGCCGACCTGGCGGCCATCGAGCGGGTCGAGACGGTGTTCGTCGACGGTCGCCTGACCGTGCACGGGGGCGGCGCCCGGCTGCCCGACCCGCGCGACTTCCGCACCTTCAGCAACGTCGGGGCCTGAGGGTGTCCGCGTCGAGCCTGCGCTACGGCTTCGAGCTGCCCGAGAGCACCCGGGTGGCGATGGCGATCTACGAGGGCGCGCACCTGGGGCGGTCGGCGATCGCCGCCGCGCCCGGACCGCTGCTCAACATCGGCTCGGGCGACCCCGGCTTCGTCACCCCGGTCCACGTCCGCGAGGCGGCCAAGGACGCGATCGACGCCGGCAAGACCCACTACGAGCGCAACGCCGACCTGCGCCAGGCGATCGTGGCCAAGCTGGCGCGCGACAACGGCCTGGCCATCGACCCGGACGAGGGCCTGGTCGTGACCCCCGGCGCGCACCTGGCGCTCTACGACGTCTTCCGCGCCTGGGTGGGTGCGGGCGACGAGGTCGTCATGGGCGATCCCGGTTCGTACTACGACGCCAACACCCGCGCCAACGGCGGCGTCCCCGTGCACGTGCCACTGCGTCCGGAGCGCGGGTTCAAGCTCGATCCCGACGACGTCGAAGCACGTCTCACTCCGCGCACGAAGGTCCTCGCGCTCACCAACCCGGAGGCGCCCTGCGCCAGCGTGCACGACCGCGCCGACCTGGAGCGCCTGGCCGACCTCGCCATCCGCCACGACCTGCTGGTGATCGCCGACGAGCTCTACGAGGCCATCACCTTCGAGCCGGGCGCCCACGTCAGCATCGGCGCGCTGCCGGGGATGCAGGAGCGCACGCTCACGGTCAACGGCCTCTCGAAGGCCTGGGCCATGACCGGCTGGCGCGTCGGCTACGTCGCGGGCGATCCGCGCCTCATCGCGCCGGTCCGGGCCGTCAACCACCTCAACTGCATCTCGCTCAACGCGATCGCGCAGTTCGCCGCGCTGGCAGCGCTGACGGGACCCCAGGATTTCCTGGCCGAAGCGCTGGCGACGTACCGGCGTCGGCGCGACCTGGTCGTCGAGCGGGTGCGGGCGATCGACGGTCTCGACTGCCAGGTGCCTGAAGGGAGCTACTACGTGTGGGTCGATCTTCGTGAGCTCCGCGCGTCCGACGTGCGGTTCCAACGCTGGTGCCTGGCGAACGCCGGCATCACCTTCAACCCGGGGAGCGTGTTCGGTCCCGGTGGCGCCGGCTTCGCCCGGTTGTCGTGCTCGCCGAACGAGAGCGTGCTCGAACCCGGGCTCGACCGGCTCGGCCGCGCGGTGAGCGAGTTCCGCGACGCCCACGCGCGACCGGCGCCGCGCGTTGGCGCCGCCAAAGGTGTTGGCGCCGGCCAGGGTGTTGGCAGCCGGCGCCGGGCCTTGGCACCGCCACGGGCGGCGTCCGATGAGCGCGTCCGGCAGCGGCTTCCGCATCGGTGTGATCGGCGCCGGGCAGGCGGGGGAGCGCCAAGCAGTCGGTTTCGCAGCGCACCCCGACGCCCACGTCGTGGGCGTGGCCGACCTCGATGAGGCGCGCGCAGGGGCGTTGGCGGCACGTTTCGGCGCCGACGCGGTGCGCGACTGGCGTGACCTGTTCGCGCTCGGGCTGGACGTCCTCGTGGTGGCCACGCCCCACGACCTGCATGTGGCCCCGGCCGAAGCGGCCGCCTCGCACGGCGTCCACGTGATGATGGAGAAGCCGATCGCGACGACCCTCGCCGACGCGCAGCGGATCGTGGACGTGACCGAGGACGCGGGCGTGACGCTGACCGTCAGCTTCGTGCACCGCTTCCGCGAGGAGGCGCGTCGCGCCAAGGCCTGGGTCGACGCGGCCGGCACGCTGCAGGTGGGGCGCGAGACCATGGCCACGCGCCGCACGCCGGCGCACCCACGCTGGCTCACGAACGCCCGCGCCGCGGGGGGCGGGGTGTTGATGTACTCGGCCATCCACGGCGT
>CAWIUY010000002.1:0-22349 GCA_963839375.1 uncultured Trueperaceae bacterium
TGTAGTTCTCGGCGATGCCGGGCGGGATGTAGTCCTTGGCGGCGTTGGCCTCGTTGACGAACACCTGCATGTTGGGGTTCTCGGCAAGGAACGTTTCGTCGAGGACGCCCGCGCGGGCCGGTGGCTGACCCGCGATGGTGGCGTACTTCGCCTGCCACTCCTCGGAGGTGAAGAGCTCGATGAACTTCCAGGCGAGCTCCTGGCGTTCGGGGTCGATGTCGGCGGGCACGGCGAGCACGTTGCTGGCGCCGCCGTAGACGGTCCCGGAGAACGGCGTCGAGGCGACCTGGAGGCCGGGCTGGACGTCGGGTGCGGCGCTGTTGATGTTGCCCTGGATCCACGGACCCTCGAGCATCATGGCAGCGCGGCCCTCGACGAAGAACTGGCGCTTGCCGTTGTTGTCGAGCCCGAGCGGCACGGAGCCGTCCGCGATCAGCTGGCGCATCTTGGTCCAGGCGGTCGTGATGGCGTCGCGGTTCAGCTCGCCTTCGGCGTTCACCCAGTGGCCGTCCGGATCCGCCTCGAACAGGAACGCGGTGGCGGTCGTTTCGACGCCCGGGTGGGTGACGGTCGGGAAGACGAAGCCGTACTGGTCGATGGCGCCGTCGCCGTCCTTGTCGACCGTCAACTGCTGGGCGTACGCGATGAGCTCGTCGCTGCTCTTGGGCGGACCGGCCAGACCGGCTTCCTCGAACGCCGCCTGGTTCCAGCCGAGCACGTAGCCGTAGCCGAGAACCACCATGCACAGGGTCTGGCCCTCGTACTCACAGGCCGACTGGACCGGTGTCCACTGGTTCACGACGTCGGGCATGTCGGCCAGGTGCTCGTCGAGCGGTTCCAGCCAGCCCTCTTGGGCGTAGACCATGAAGTTGGCGGCCGGCAGGTGGAGGATGTCGGGTGGGTTGCCGCCTGCGAAACGGGTGACCATCGTCTGGTTGTACGAAGCGAACGGTTCGTGGGTGAACTCGATCGTGACGCCGGGGTTCTGGGCCTCGAACGCGTCGATGAGGGCGTTCCACCAGTCCGACGTGCCGGGCTCGGTGGCTTGCCAGGACGGCATCTCGAGGACGATGTCCTGAGCGTGGACGGTCGTGAACGCGAACGACGCGAGCAGCGTCAACGCGAACGCGAGACTTCGGACTTTGCGAAGGTGGTGCATGGAGTCTCCCAACGTGCGAAGGGCGAGGGGGTGAGCGGGCGTCTCAACGGGTGGCAGAGCCAGAGGGACTCCCTTCCGGACGGGACACGTCCTCGATGAGCGAGGTGGCGGAGCGGCGCAGGTGCGCGTCGAGGGCGCGTTGCATCGCGGTCACGTCGCGAGCGGCGAGGGCCTCGAGGATGGCGACGTGCTCGGCGGCCTCGATGGGCACGCGAAGCAACCAGGTGGTGGCGTTGAGGTGGGCGCGGGCGATGCGCAAGTGGGCGCGCAGGTCGTCATAGATGGCGATGAGGCGACGGTTGCCCGACAGCTGCACCAGCCGATGGTGGAACAGCGAGTTCTTGGCGTCGTGGGTTCGGGCGGCCACAGCCGCATCGTCGTTCTCGGCCACGGAACGCTCCATCTCGCCCATGAGCCGCCGGAGGTCCGCGAGGTCGTCCTCGGTGACCCGAACGCAGGCGGTCTCGCAGGCGAGGGTCTCGAGCGCCCGGCGAACGTCGAGGGTCTCGGCGTAATCGTCGAGCGTGAACGCCGCCACGAAAGTGCCGCGGCGCGGCTGGACGTCGACCAGACCGTCGGTCGCCAGCACCGCCAGGGCCTCGTGCACCGGCGTTCGGCTCACGTCGAGGCGCCGGGCGATCTCGTCGACGTTCAGCTTGGAGCCGGGCGCGAAGGTGCGGTTCACGATGCCCTCGCGGAGCACCTGGTACACGGTGTCGGTGACGCGCTCGGTCTTGATCGCTGAGAGACCCCGCTCCGGCATCCGGCCGCCCCTTCCTCTGTCGTGTAGTATCTGAAATGTTACACATCGAACCGAGGGTGTCAAGCGCACCGCCCGCCGTCCGACCCAGGAGGACCGCCATGGCCGACGACCGAAACGCTCCCGCTCCGTCCTCGTCCGACCCGGCTGCCGGGGGTACGGGGAACGTCGACAAACGCCTCGTCGTGACGGCGTTCGCCGCTCACGCCGGACTCGTGCTCACGGAGGACGAACGCGAGCGGCTCGAGGAGTACGTCGACACGGTCTGGGACATGGTGGCGCGTCTGCGTCAGGTCGAGACGCCGGGACTGGAAGGGTTGCGCGACAAGATGCCCTTGCGCACGGCCTACGCCAACCGAGGCGAGGCCGCGACGGCGCCGCAGACCGGGTCTGGAGGCGCTTCGCCCGCCCAGTCCGTGCCCGACGAGCTCCTGGCGTCAGGGATCATGACGGTGGCCGACGCCATCGTGCGGGCCGAGGTCACGCCCACGGACGTGACCGACGCGCTCCTGGAGCGCATCGAGCGCTTCGACGGCGCCGTGCGTGCCTACATCACCGTCGACGCGATGGGTGCCCGCGCGGCGGCGGCCGCTCTCACCCGCGAGCTCGCCGAGGGCGCCCCACGCAGCGTGTTGCACGGGGTGGGCATCGGCGCCAAGGACAGCATCCCGATCCACGGGATGCGCTGCACCTACAACTCGCCCCTCATGCGCGACTGGCAGCCGAAGCGCGACGCCGAGGCGATCCGACGCCTGCGGGTGGCGGGCGCGGTGATGCTGGGCAAGCACAACCTGAACGAGTTCGGCTGGAGCCTGCCGACCGAAGAAGACCTGGCGCCGCCGCCACGCAACCCGTGGTTCCCCGAAGAGCGCTCGGTCGGTTCGACCAGTGGCGGCGGCGCGGCGGTCGCAGCCGGTCTGGCGCTGGCGGCGATCGGCACCGATGGCGGCGGGTCGATCCGGCTGCCGGCGGGCCAGCACGGGCTGTTCGGCGTCAAGCCGGGCCACGACGACGTGCCGCGCGGAGGGGTGGGGGAGGGCAGCCTGTCGGAGGTGAGCGTGCTCGCCCGCACCGCTGCCGGCGCGGCGGCCGTCCTGGCCGCCATGCAGGTCGACGTGGACGAGGCGGGCGCGGCCGAACGGCTGCGGCGCGAGCCCGCCCAGCGGGCGGCGCAGGTGCTCGAGGGTCCGAAGGCGCTGCGTCTGGGAGTCCCCGAGGGCTACCTGCAGGACGTGGGCATGGAGGACGACGTCGCCGACGCCCTCGAGGACGTGCGGCGCGTGTGTGCGGGTCTCGGCATCGAGCTCGTCGGTCTGCCGCGACCCGCGCTCGATGTGCTCCACGACGCCGTCCGGGCCAACTTCGTGGTCCTGGCGGCCGAGCACTTCTTCGACCACGAGGGCCCAGGGCGTGACCGCAATCGCTACGGTTCGAGCGCGGGCTTCTACAACCTTCCGGGCGCATGTCTCAGCGCGGCCGACTACCTGCACGCGCAGCGGGTCGGCGCCATCGCTCGGGACGCCATCGACACCACGCTAGGCATGGTCGATCTGCTGCTCATGCCCACGACGCCGGTGACCCGGACCTCCACCGCCCGCAACCCCAAGACCCACCGCAAGGGCGGCAACGCCGCCTACACGGCGCCCTTCAACATCAGCGGTCACCCGGCGATCTCGTTCCCGGCCGGGATGAGCCGTGAGGGCATCCCCATCGGGATGCAGCTCGTGGGTCGGCGGGGCAGCGAGTACGACCAGTTGAGCGTGGGCCATGCGATCTCGGCCCAGCTCGCCCTGCCGCCCTTCCCGGATCCAGCGCGGGTCGTCGCCTTCGTCCGGAACGAGGAGGCGTCACGTTGAGCGACGCCGGGAGCGACCGTGGCGACTGGCTCGTCGACGCCCACCTGGACCTGGCCTGGAACGCCCTGCAGTGGAACCGCGACCTGCGCGAGAGCGTGCAGGTCCTGCGGGTGCGCGAGGCGGCCGAGGCCGGTCCCGGCCGGGGGCGCAACACGGTGGCCCTGCCGGAGCTGCGCGAAGGTGGCGTGCGCCTCTGCTTCGCGACGGTGCTGGCGCGTTCGAGCGGCACGGCGCGCGCGCACGTCGACTTCGCCTCGGCCGAGCAGGCCAACGCGGTGGCCCTGGGGCAGCTCGCCTACTACCGGGCGCTCGAACGTGGGGGCCACGTGCGGGTGCTCGTCGATCGCGGCGGCCTCGACGACCACGCCGCAGCCGCCGACGGGGATCGGGCGGGTCTTCCCCTCGGAGTCATCGTCGCCATGGAGGGCGCCGACCCGATCCTCGAACCCGACGACATCGGCACCTGGGCAGCGGCCGGTTTGCGCACGCTGGGGCTGGCGCACTACGGGCCGGGCCGGTACGCGGGCGGCACCGGCACCAGCCTCGGTTTGACCGACCTCGGGCACGCGCTGCTGGCGCAGCTCTCGGCGGCCGACGTCGCTCTCGATCTCACGCATCTCTCCGACGCCTCGTTCTGGCAGGCGCTGGCGGCCTTCGACGGGCCGGTGCACGTCAGCCACGGCAACTGTCGGGCGCTCGTCCCGCACCAACGCCAACTGAGCGACGATCAGATCCGTGCGGTCTGCGAACGTGGCGGCGTGATCGGCGTCGCGCTCGACGCGTGGATGCTCGCACCGGGTTGGGTGAAGGGCCAGAGCCGGCGCGCGGGCGTGGGACTCGAGCGCGTGCTCGACCACGCGGAGCACGTGTGCGAGATCGCCGGGAGCACCGCGCACGTGGGCATCGGCACGGACCTGGACGGCGGGTTCGGGACCGAGCAGAGCCCGGACGGCCTCGAGACCGTCGCCGACGTGGCGCGGCTCCCGAGGCTGCTCGGCGGCCGGGGATACGGCGAGGCCGACGTGGCGGCCTTCGCGCGGGGGAACTGGCTGCGCTGGTTGCGCGGTGCCCTGCCGGATGAACGGCCCGGCTGAGAGGATGTGATCTTCGGCCAGGCGAACGACCGCCCGTGAGGCCTGCGACCTTGGGGTCCACCGTGCGCCCTGCCATCCGAACCCTCGCCCTCGGCCGGTAACGTCCCGAGCGAGGAGGGCACCATGCAGACCCTGGTGAACACCGATAGCAACTTCACCGCCGACACCGACCTGACCGTGTTGGTGAAGTCGATCGTCGACAGCAGCCTCGAGCACTACGCCGACCGCATCACCCGCGTCGAGGTCCACTTCACGGACGAGAACAGCGACAAGAAGGGCGGCGCCGACGACATCCGCTGCCTGATGGAGGCGCGCGTGTCCGGCCTGCAGCCGCTGGTGGCCAGCCACCGCGCGGGCTCGGTGGAGGAGGCCGCTGACGGTGCGGCCGACAAGCTCCAGCGGGCCGTCGGCAGCGCGCTGGGGAAGATGGAGGCGTCGTAGCGGCCGGCGGCGGAAGCACGAGACGATCCAGCGAGCGGCGTTCGGCGCGGACCGAACGCCGCTTGCTCGTGGTGGGGCCACGGCGCGGCGTCCTGGAGCCGCGCATCTGCTCGCCTCGTCCACGCCTCATCGGGTAAGGTTCACGCAAGGAAGACAGAGGGAAGCGGTCGCATCGTGCTCGTCCGGTCGTTCGCATCGAACGACGCCTGCGTTCGCTCCAGCGAGAGGGAGGTACGAGCATGAAGGCGATCCGCAACCTGCTCGCGCTCGGTTTGGTCCTGGGGCTCTTCTCGTTCGGAACGGTGCACGCCCAGCAGGAGCCCGACATCACGTTGACGTGGTGGATGAACCCGTGGCGCATCCGCCCACCCGGCTTCGATCCCGAGGAGACGCCGACGGGCGAAGAGTACATGCGCTACATCGCCGACGAGTTCATGGCGCTGCATCCCAACGTCACGGTCGAGACCGAGGTGGTCCCGAACGCCGGCTACCTCGAGAAGATCAACACCGCCCTGTTCGCCGGCAACCCGCCCGACATCCTGCGCGACCTCGACTTCAACCCCGACTGGGCGCGCGACGGTCTCCTGGAGCCGATCGACGCGTACCTGACGGACGAGGACCGCGCGGACTTCCTCGACTACGCGCTCGAGGACGGTCGGATCGGTGACCACTACTACATCTGGCCGTGGAACAACTCCAACAACGGCATGGGTTCGACGTTGCTCCTGAACCCCGCCATCTTCGAAGAGCGCGACGTGGCGATGCCGGAAGGCCCGTACCGGCACTGGACGCTCGAGGAGTTCCTCGACGTCGCCGAGCAGGTCACGTTCGATCGCGATGGCGACGGACGCACCGACGTCTACGCGATCACCTTGGCCGCCCAGGACACCCAGAACATGCTCGGCTGGATGCACCGGTACGGTGCGACGCTCCTGAACGAGGACGCGACCGAGTTCGTCCTCAACTCGCCGGAGGGCGTGAAAGCGCTCCAGTTCATGGTCGACCTGATCCACGAGCACGGCGTGGCACCCACCGGGGCCGAGGGCCTGGGCGTCTATGACACGATCAACAACCTGCACCAGGGTCGCGCGGCGATGGGCTACGGCGGCATCTACGAGATCGGCCGCATCGCGCGCAGCCTGAACGAGGGCCTGATCGACGAGGCCATCGAGGTCGTCATCGCGCCCTTCCCGCAGGATCCCGAGACCGGCCCCGTCGCCTACCAGACGTCCGGTGGTTTCGTCGTGTTCACGCAGCCCGACGCGTACCGTCGCGACATGGCAATGGAACTGGCGCAGTTCATCACCAACCGTGAGAACATGGCCCTGCTCGAAGACCTGCTGTACGTGACGGCTCGGCACTCCGTGAACGAGGAGCTGACCTTCGAGTCGGTCCAGGCGTACGCCGACGTGCGGCCGAACGTCGAGACCTACCTCGAAGCCATCTCCCATGGCGTCCCGTACTTCGGGCCGCGCGAGGTCGACGTGAGCCCGGCGATCGACTACTTCACCGCCGCCATCCAATCCGCGCTCAGCCTGCAGGCGACGCCCCAGGAAGCGCTGGACGAGTTCGTGCAGAACGCCAACCGGGTCGTCTTCGGCCGCTGACCCCGTGAACCAGGCGGCCTCGTCCGCAGCCACGAAGAGAGCGTCCCAGCGCCCCATCCGTCAAAGGATGGGGCGCTGGGTGAGGTGGAACGTCCGCGGGTACCTCTTCTTGCTGCCACAGTTCAGCGTCTTCTTCGTCTTCTTCCTGATCCCCGTGGTGGGGGCTCTGGTGCTCGCCTTCCTCGATTACCGCCCGAATCGCGTGAGCTTCGTCGGCCTCGACAACTTCCGGCGCGTCTTCCAGGACCCGCTCATGGGGATCGCGCTGCGCAACACGGCCCTGTTCACCGTGGGCGTCGTGCTGTTCTGGCTCGGCAAGGCGCTCCTGATCGCCTACCTGCTCGATCCGCTCTCGAAGCGGTTGCAGACGTTCTACAAGTCGGTGTTCTATCTTCCTTCCGTCACGTCCGGGGTCATCATCTCGCTCATCTGGCTCTGGATCTTCAACCCGACGTTCGGGTTGCTCAACGCCGTCCTGAGAACGGTCGGTCTGGAGGGCATCGCCTGGCTCGGCAACCCCAGCACTGCGCTCGCGGCCTTGATCGGCATGCAGGTGATCATGGGGGGCGGCTCGAGCATCGTCTTGTTGTCCGCCGCGATGGCGCGCATCCCGCGGGAGATGTACGAGGTCGCCATCCTCGACGGCGCCTCACGTGGCGTCGTGTTCACCCAGGTGATCGTCCCGCTCATCCGACCGGTGCTGCTGTACCTGGTCGTCACGGGCACGATCAACACGTTCCAGGTGTTCGAGAGCGTCTACGTGATGACGCAGGGCGGACCCCAGTTCGCGACGATCACGGTCGTCTACCGCATCTACCAGACGGCGTTCCAGCAGTTCCAGATCGGGCTGGCGTCGGCCCAGGCGATCGTGTTGTTCGTCATCACCTTCCTGCTGGCCATCGTGCAGTTCCGCTTCCTCGGCAAGCACGTGGAGTACTGATGGGGGTCTACCGCCCGTCCCTGCTCCGGCGCCTGACGATCGATCCCGACCATCCGGTCAAGCCGTCGCCGTGGGGGACGGTCCTCTTCATCGGCCTCCTGACGATCATGGGGCTGGCGACGATCATCCCGCTGTACTGGATGGTGGTGACCGCCTTCACCCCGCCGACGCTTGCCGTCCGCTTCCCGCCCGAACTATGGCCGTCCGAACCGACGCTGCGCAACTTCAGGGCCGTGCTCGATCGCCCCATGTTCGTGGCCTGGCTGCTCAACTCGACGATCATGGCGGTGGTCGTGACCGTGTTCACGGTGATCACCACGAGCATGGCCGGGTACGCGTTCGCGAAGATCCCGTTCGCCGGGTCGAAGTGGTTGTTCTGGACCTTCATCGTCTCCGTGATGCTGCCGTTCGAGACGATCCTCGTCCCGCTCTTCATCCTGGTCACGCGTTTGGGTCTGGTGGACACGTACGCGGGGCTCATCCTGCCCCTGCTGGCAAGCCCCTTCGGCGTGTTCCTGATGAAGCAGTTCATCCAGACCCTGCCCACCGAGCTGATGGACTCGGCGCGCGTCGACGGGGCGAACGAGTGGCAGATCTTCTGGCACGTGGTCACGCCCCTCGTGACCGCCGGGACGGCGTTCCTCGCGATCATCACGTTCGTCGCCCAGTGGAACCTGTTCCTGTGGCCGTTGGTGGCCACGCGGTCGTCGGACATGCGCACGCTGCAGGTGGGACTGGTGCTCATGCGCGAGGAGGAACCGTTGTACTTCGGTCTGCACATGGCGGGGGCCGTCCTGGCGGCGGTCCCGATCATCATCGTCTTCTTCGCGTTCCAGCGGTACTTCCTGCGCGGCATCACGGTCGGGGCCGTCAAGGGATGACGGCGACAGGCCCCATGACGGTGAGCTTCGACCTCGACGGCGTCCTCATGCAGAACCCGTTCTTACGCGGTGTGGTCCCGTACGTGCGCGAGCACATGCGCGAGAGCGAGCGCCTGCGTGGGGTCGCTCCCGTCGAGGCGGACGCCATGGTCGACCAAGCGATCCGTGAGACGTGGAGCGAGCGGATGCGGGCAGGGCGGTTCGTCGACGCGTACGACTGGGACGCCATCTACGAGGAGGTCGCTCGCGCGTTCGGTGCCGCGCCCGTTCCCGACGTCGCCGGATTGGTCGCAAGCTTCTGCCGCGATCCGAACATGATCGAGTTGCTCCCCGGGGCGGAGGAGGCGCTGCGGTCGCTCGGCGACGCCGGCCTTCGCCTCGTCGCGGTGTCCAACGGCTTCCACGCTTTCCAGTGGCCCGTGCTCGACGCCCTGGGCATCGCCGGTTACTTCGAGGACGTCTTCACGCCCGATCGTGCGGGTTTCGCCAAGCCGGATCCGCGAATCTTCACGCTGGCTGGGAGCTCCATCCACGTCGGCGACACGTTGCTGCATGACGTGCTGGGGCCGCGGCTCGCCGGTGTCACGGCCATCTGGCTCGACGCTCACCTACCGGACGAGATCCGCGCCCAGCCGATCCGCGAACGGGTGCCGCAACCGGCGTTTCACACCTATCTCGAGGGCGTGTTCGAGACCGTGCCCTTCCGTCGCTTCCATCCGGAGGCCACGGTGACGACCTGTACCCCCGACGTCGTCGTCGCCAACGTGCGCGAGGCGGCGCGGGCGATCGTGGAGGAGGTCGCCGTACGACGACGGCGCCTGAAGACGTCGGGACACGCTGGCTGAACCGATACACGGACTTGCGCGAGGCTTGCATCCCGCGGGAGAATGTGCTGGCACCAAACGGAACCGAATCCCTCGGCGGGCGCGCATCCGCCCTCTGGTGCCCGGAGGTCGCGCATGCGCGTTCAGATCGAGTACGGCGACGGCACGCTCCCCATCGACGTGCCGGATCAGAGCCACGTCGTCCGCGCGGGGGAGCTGTACCACGAGCCCGAACCGCTCGAGGACCCCGTCGAGGCGACGCGTCGCGCGCTTCGGGAGCCGCTGGGTAGCAAGCCGCTCCATGAACGTGCCGGTCCGGCTTCGCGTGTGGTGATCGGTTTTCCCGACCGGGTCAAGGGCGGCTTCCACGCCACGGCGCATCGGCGCGTGGCCATCCCGCTGATCCTCGAGGAACTCGCCCGCGCCGGCGTGAAGGACGAGCGCATCACGCTCGTCTGTGGGATCGGGCTTCACCGCAAGAACACGATGGAGGAGTTCGCGGCGTACCTCGGCGCCGACATCGTCCGTCGGTTCGGTCCGGACCGGATCGTCAACCATGACGCGGAGGATCCGCAGGGCATCGTCACGGTGGGTGCCACCGAACTGGGCGATCACGCCGACTTCAACCGGCAAGCCTTCGAGGCGGACCTCACGATCATGCTCGGCCACACGATGGGCAATCCCTACGGGGGGTACAGCGGTGGCTACAAGATGCCGTCCACCGGGTTCACCACCTGGCGTTCGATCCGTTGCCACCACACACCTAGGACCCTCCAGCGCGATGACTTCGTGCCCGTCTCGACGGGGTCGAAGTTCCGAGATCAGATCCGCACGATCGGTCAAGCGATCGAACGCGAGCGCAACGATGCGTTCTTCAGCGTGGACGCCGTGCTGAACGGCCGTTCACAGCAACTGCAGGTGGTGGCCGGTGCGTCGCTCGAGGTCGAGCGAGCCACATGGGCCAAGGCGGGCGCACGAACCGACGTCGAGCTGCCCGGGGAGCCCGCGAACGTCTTGGTCCTCGGCATCCCCCGCAGCTTCCACTACGGTCCGGGGATGGGCACGAATCCCGTCTTGATGATGCAGGCGGTGGGGGCTTGGGTGACCCGCGCTGCGGGCGCCCTGGAGCGCGACTTCGTGGTGATCGCAGCATCGGTCTGCGACGGTTGGTTCAACGACGCCTGGTTCCCCGCCTACCGCGGCATCTACGACACGTTGCAGGAGCTTCATACGGCTGACGATCTGGTCCCCTACGAGGAGGCCTTCGCGACCGACCCCGAGTGGGTCTACCGCTACCGGAACGCGCACGCCTACCACCCGTTCCACGGGTTCTCGATGGCCTACATGGGCGGCATCGCGACGAAGCGCGCGCTCTCGGTCCTCCTCGTGGGTGCGAAGTCACCGGGGTATGCGCGTGGGATGGGGGCGACGCCCGTGCCGACGTTCGACGTCGCGGTGAAGCGGGCCGAGCGTCTCCTGCAGGCACCCGCGCGGATGGTGGTGGTGCCCGAGGTGTCCAAACCGGCCGTTCACCTGCGCAGCGCGAGGGCTTGAGATGACTCCGAGCGTACGGGCGGTGGGTGTGGTCGGTCTCGGCCGGATGGGATCCGCCATCGCACGACGCCTGAGCGAGGCCCCGGAGGCTCAGGGATACGAGGTGTGGGGCTACGACGTGCGGGCCGCCGTTGACGCGGGCGTCGCGACGGTGGCCGCGCCCGCGGAGCTGCTCGCGCGCTGCGACGTGCTCTTGCTGTCGCTGCCCTCGCCGCGCGAAACGCAGGCTCTGTTCGCGGAGCCCGCCTTCCGGCGCTCGTTCCTCGAGGGCGACGCGGTCGTGGTCGACATGAGCACGTCCGATCCCGGATCGATTCGCGCCCTCGCGCAGGAGCTCGGCGAGGCGTCGGTGCGGCTCGTCGACGCGCCGGTCTTGGGTCGACCGGACCGCTGCGGTTCTTGGACGCTCCCCGTGGGCGGCCGGCCGGCCCAGGTCGCGCTCGTTCGACCGGTGCTCGATCGACTGGCCGTGCGGGTCGAACACGTCGGTGATCTCGGCATGGGGCACACCGTCAAGCTGCTGAACAACCTGATGTTCGCCGCGATCAACGTGGCCGCCGCGGAGGCCGTGGCGGCTTGCGAGCCCTTGGGCCTCGACCCGGCACGGTTCGTCGACCTGATCGCGAACAGCCAAGCGGCCACGGTGAGTCCGCTCTTCCGCGATCTCGCGCCCCGGATGCTCGGAGAGGCCCACGGAACCGTCTTCACGGTGGGCCTCTTGGCGAAGGACCTGCAACTGGCGGCTCGCATGTGCGAGGACGTGGGAGCGCCCATCGTCTCGGTGAGGGCATCCCAGATCGTCCTGTCGGGCGCGCTCCGTCAAGGCCTCGCCGACGAGGACAGCGCCGCGCTCGTGCGGTGGTACCGACGAGGCGTGGGTGCGGATGACGTCTGACGCCACGGCCTGACCCCTGTTACCCTCCCCCCATGCCCCAGCTGATCGTGATCATGCTCGACGGGATCTCCGCGGACGCCTTCGCCCGGCACCCGTCGCGGATGCCCCACCTGCACGCGCTCGCGGCGCGCGGCCTGATCGTCGACCGCGTCGCCGCCGACCTGCCCGCCACGTCGCTTCCAGGTCGCACGTCGATCCTCACCGGTGTCGGTGCCGAGACCCACGGCATCTACGGCAACGTCATCTGGGACGGCGAGCGCTTCCGATACGCCAACCCCGACGACGTTCGCGCGCCGACACTGCCGCAACGGGCGCTGGCGGCGGGCCTCGACGTGGCCGTGCTCGGGTACGGCATGGTGCGTCCCGAGGACGCCACCACGTTCCACCACGCCTGGTGGGCGAACGAGATGCTGCAACGGGCGCGCGACCTCGAACCCATCGCCGCGGACGAGGGCTGGCTGCGCACGTCGCGCCACCGCGATGGCTCGGGTCGGCTCACCGCCCTGGCCGCCGACGGGCTGCCCGACGGGGTACCGGACGCGTATGCGGGCGACCGGATGCACTACCTGATGAGCGAGGTGACCGGCGACCAGACGATGCTGCAATGGACGGCGGCGCTGGCGGCCAGCGACGATCCGCCGGACCTCATCGTCACCGAAGTGCTCACGCCCGACAGCGTGCAGCACGTGGCCGGCACCGACCACCCCTTCGGGCTCTGGTCGCTCAGTTACGCGGACGCGCTGGTGGGGGAGGTGCTGCGAGCGCTCGAGGCAGCGGATCGGCTGACGTCGACGCAGGTGGTGGTGATGAGCGATCACGGGCACGGGCCGGTGGCGGGCGCGCTCTACCTCGACGCGCTGCTGCCAGGGGCGACTGCCGCCAGCGAGGGTGGCGTGGCGTACGTGGCCGTCGACGGTGAAGGGGAGGCGCGCCGGCTGGCGGAGCGTCTGCGCGAGTACGGTGTGGAGCGACTCCCAGGCGACCATCTGCCGTCCGAGCGACGCGACGAGGTGGCGGCTTTCACCGTCCCTGGCCACGCCATCGGCTTCGAGGCGTCCGCGCCCGCGGAGCGTTCGGGCGCCGTCTCCGGGCCGTCGCGCTACGTGTCCGGGCACGGTTTCGCCCCTGGAACGGCGTCCGACGAGCGCTTCCTGGTCGCCGCGGGTGGTGGGATCGCACGGCGGCAGGTTCCGCGCGCCGACGCGGCCGACGTTGCCGCGACCTTGAGCGCGCTCCTCGGGCTCAGCACCCTCGGCGACGGTCGTTCGCTCGCCTGACACGCTGCAGACGTCACCGCGGCATCGTGGTGCCAGCGAACCCGACCCCGCGGGTCGCCGTCGCCGGACCCCGTGGTAAGGTCGAAGGACCCTGAGTGGCACGCCCGCTGCGTGTTCGAACGTCGCCCCACGACCGAAATCGCGGCGCAGGTTGCGATGGGTCGCGTCAATCGACGACGCGAAGCTTCCAGAAAGGACCATGATGACGAGACGAACCGTGATTGCCCTGCTCCTGACGCTGACGATCGCACTGCCCCTGATGGCCCAAGCCCAAGAGGACGACCGGCTGGTGGTCGCGCTCTCGAGCGATCCGACCTCGTTGTTCCTGCCGCGCGCCTCCGACCGCACCGCGCACAACGCCTCGCTGCCGCTGTACGACAGCCTGATCTGGATCAACGAGGACCTCGAGCTCGAACCCGCCCTCGCCGAACGCTGGGAGATCTCCGACGACGGCACCGAGTACGTGTTCCACCTCCGTCGCGACGTCACGTTCCACAACGGAGAGCCGTTCGACGCCGCGTCGGTGGTCGCCACGTGGGAGACCGGCTCCGTGGAGAGCAACGAGTACTCCAACTTCTTCTCCGCCGCATCGCTCGTCGAGGCGATCGACGACTACACGGTGCGTTTCGTGACGCCCGAGCCGAACGCCACCTTCCTGACGACGCTGGCGTTCTCGTGGGGCATGGTGCCGCCGGCGTACATCGCCGAGGTCGGCCTCGACGGCTTCGCCCGTGAACCGGTCGGGACGGGTCCCTTCCGCTTCGTCTCACGTTCGGCCGGCGAACGCATCCTCATGGAAGCGAACCCCGACTACTGGCGCGACGGCTACCCGCTGGTGAGCGAGCTCGAGTTCCGCGTGGTCCCGGACGCATCGACGCGCTTGGCTGCGGTGCAGACCGGCGAGATCCACATCGCCAACCGTCTCTCGCCCGACCAGGCGATGACGCTCGAGCGCGTCGACGGCGTCGACGTCGTCTCGTACCTCAACGACCGCGCGTACTACGTCGGCTTCAAGAACGTCGGTGCCGGCGCCGGGACCCCGCTCGAGGACGCACGCGTGCGCCAGGCGCTCAACTACGGTAGCGACCGCTTCGGCATCATCGCGGCGATCTTCGCCGGCCAGGCCGAGCCGATCCCCGGCTTCATCATCGAAGGCAACCTCGGCTACGACCCTGAGACGATGGAGCCCTTCCCTTACGACCCGGAGCGTGCTCGCGAGCTGCTCGCCGAAGCGGGCTACCCCGACGGCTTCGAGATCTCGATGGGCTGCCCCGCGGACGGTTACGTCAACATCAACGAGGTCTGCTTGGCTCTGCAACGCACGCTGGCCGAGATCGGTGTCGAGGTGAACGTCGAGTTCCGCACGACCAACAGCTTCTGGAGCGAAGAGCAGTACGGCGCGGTCGGCGCCATGTTCGTCGACAGCTGGTCCTCGGCCATCGGCGAGGCCCTGCCGCGTCTCGAAGGCGCCCTGGTCCCCGGCAACTACTACACGGCCTGGGAAGACGAGAAGTTCGCCGACATGGTCGAACGGATCACCCTCACGGTCGACCGCGAGGAGCGCGCCGAGCTCTACCGCCAGATGCACGCGATGATGCGCGAGGATCCGCCGTTCATCTACCTCTACCAGCCCACCATCTTCGAGGCGGTCAACGAGCGCGTGCAGGGCTACGAGCCGCGCGCCGCCGAGGAGTACTACCTCTTCAAGGTCTCGCTCGACTGAGGAGTTGAGGGTGGGCGCCGACCTCGAGGTCGGCGCCCACCCGACCTTCATGTTCCGGTACACCCTACGGAAGCTGGCCGAGTCCGTCCTGCTCATGCTGGGCGTGCTCGTGCTCGTGTTCTTCCTGGTGCGCCTGACCGGCGACCCTGTCAGCCTGATCATCCCCATGGACGCGCCCACGGAACAGCGCGAGGCGTTCCGTGAGCTGATGGGTCTGAACGATCCGCTCGCGGTGCAGTTCTGGGGCTTCATGAGCGGCGCGCTCCAGGGTGACCTGGGTGAGTCACTGCGCCGCCGAGGCGAGGCCAACCTCGACATCATCCTCCAACGTCTGCCGGCCACCGTCCAGCTGGCCCTCGCTGCGCTGGCGTTCGCCGTGCTGATCGCGGTGCCGCTCGGCCTCGCGGGCGGCATGCGGCCAGGCAGCGCCGTCGATCGCCTCGCCCGCTCGGTCGGCCTGCTGGGACAGACGATCCCCAGCTTCTGGCTCGGCATGCTGCTGATCGTCCTGTTCGCCGTCACGTTGCGGTGGCTGCCGTCGTTCGGCCGCGACGGGTTCTCGTCGCTGGTGCTCCCCGCCATCGCCCTCGGCTTCGCCGGCATGGGGCAGCTGGTGCGGCTCACGCGCTCGGCCGTGCTCGACGTCCGCCGCGCCGACTACGTACGCACCGCCCACGCCAAAGGCTTGCGCGCCGCCCGCGTGTCGCTGCGGCACGTGTTACCCAACGTCGCCATCCCCATCATCAGCGTGCTCGGCATCCAGTTCACCTATCTTCTGGGCGGCTCGGTCTACATCGAGGTCGTCTTCGCCTGGCCCGGACTCGGGTCCCTGCTGGAGGCGGCGATCCGTGACGCCGACTTCCCGCTCGTGCAGGCCATCACCATCTTCATCTCGCTGTTCGCGATCAGCATCCACCTCTTGACCGACCTGGCGTACGGCTTGCTCGACCCACGCCTGCGCCGCGCGTGACGCGTGAAGTGGCGGATGAACCGCGCGAAACGCCACCTGTGCGGAAGCCCGCGCCCGTGCGGGCGGCCGTCCCCGCCGTGGAAGACGACAGCGTCACGTACGGCGGACCGAGCGGCGAGTCGCTCTTCGCGCCCCGACGATTGTGGCGCCTGCTGCGACGCGACGCTGGCGGGATGACGGGCCTCATCGTCGTGGTCGCGATCATTTCAGCTGCCGTCTTCGCCCCCTGGATCGCGCCGTACGGGCCGACCGAAGGGGACTTCATGAGCGCGCGCCTGCCGCCGGCGTGGTTCGACGGCGGTACGAGCGCGCACCTGCTGGGCACCGACCAACTCGGCCAGGACGTCTTCAGCCGCATCGTGTACGGCGCGCGGGTGTCGCTGCTCGTGGGCGTGCTCGGGGCGCTCATGGCGGTCAGCCTCGGGGTCACCTTCGGCCTCCTGGCCGGCTACTTCGGTGGCTGGTTCGACAGCCTCATCACCGGCGTCACCAACCTGCTGCTCTCGATCCCGTACCTGGTGCTCGTCATCGTGATCGCCACCGTACTCGGGCGCAGCCTGACCAACGTGATCTTGCTCTTCGGCGTCACCGGCAGTCCGCTCTTCGTGCGGGTGGCGCGCGGCGAGGTGTTGCGGCTCAAGCGCCGGGCGTTCGTCGAGGCGGCCGTGGGGCTCGGCGCCTCCGCGCGGCGGATCATCCCCGTCCACCTGCTGCCCAACCTGCTCGGGCCGCTCGTCACGCTGGCGACGTTCGAGGTGTCGGCGATGATCTTCTACGAGTCGGGTCTCGGCTTCCTGGGGCTGTCGGTGCCCCCCGACGTGCCCAGCTGGGGCAACATGCTGGCGTTGGGACGGCAGTTCCTGACGATCTACCCGTGGTTGGCCATCTTCCCGGGTGTGGCCATCGCCATCACCGCCCTCGGCATCAACCTCTTCGGCGATTGGCTTCGCGACGCCATCGACCCGCGCGCCAGCGAGCGCGAGTGAGCCGCGACCGGCCTCCGGTCGGCTTGCTGCTCGACATGGACGGCACCCTCGTCGACACCGAACGCCTCTGGTTCGCCGCCGAACAGGCCGCCGTGGCGGCGTGGGGCGGGACGTTGCCGGCGTCGGCCGAGGCGTCGCTCCTGGGTCTCGACACCGATACCCTCGTCGCGCGTCTCAGCCACGGCTACGGGGTGACGGCGAGCCCTGCTGACCTCCGCGTCGCCATCGAGCGTGAGGTGGGTGCGCGTCTCGCGACGGCCCCCGCCTGCGCCGGCGCCGGCCCCCTCGTCGAGGCCGCGCTGCGGCGCGGCGTACGCTGCGCGGTGGTGTCGAACTCGCCGTCCGCTTACGTCCACGAGAGCCTTCTGCCCCACGCCTGGGCGTCCGCGCTGACGCTGCGGGTCACGGCGGACGACGTCGTCCATCCCAAGCCGGCCCCCGATCTCTACCTGTTGGGATTGACCCGGCTGGGTCTGGCCGCCGAGGACTGCGTGGCGCTGGAGGACAGCCCCACCGGCGTGCGGGCCGCGATGGCGGCGGGCCTGACCTGCCTCGGCGTCGCCACCGACGAAGAACAGCGCGCCGAACTCGGCCGGATCACGCCGCACGTCGTGGCGTCGCTCGACGACGCGCGACGGTGGCTGGCGTTGAACGAGACGGCGGAGCCCCCGTCGCACCCCTGAAGGAGCCTCATGCTGCGGCCACCGCCCGAACCGACGCTGCCCACCCCCGACCTCTTCGTCGACGGGGCCTTCGTGCCCGCCGTCGAGGGCGCACGGCGCGACGTCCTGTGCCCGGCCACGGGCCGCACGCTCGCCCGCGTCGCCGAGGGCGGCCGCGAAGACGTCGACCGCGCGCTCCGGGCCGCTCGGGAGGCGTTCGACCACGGCCCGTGGCCGCGGGCGACGCCGCGGGAGCGCGCCGCGGTCCTCGAGCGCGTAGCGGGACTGCTGGAGCGCGACCAGGAGCGCTTCGCACAGCTCGAGACGCTCGACACCGGCAAGACGCTCGGCGAGAGCCGCGACGACGTCGCGCAGGTGGCCGACGTCTTCCGCTACTTCGCCGCGCTGGTGCGCGTCGACGGCGGCCACGTCAACCGCGCCGAGGGCGCGGTGCTGAGCCTGACGATCGCGCGCCCTGCAGGCGTGGTGGCGCTGATCACGCCGTGGAACTACCCGCTCCTGCAAGCCTCGTGGAAGGTCGCCCCGGCGCTCGCCGCCGGTTGCACGTTCGTGCTGAAGCCGAGCGAGCTGACGCCGCTCACCACCCTGGCGCTCGCCGAGACGCTGGCCGAGGCCGGGCTCCCCAAGGGCGTCGCGAACGTGGTCACGGGCGCCGGCGCGACGGTGGGGGCGGCGCTGGTCGACGACCCGCGCGTCGACATGGTGTCGTTCACCGGCGGACTCGCCACCGGCCGGCACATCGCCGCCGCGGCGGCGCAACGGGCCGCCAAGGTGGCGCTCGAGCTCGGCGGCAAGAACCCCAACATCGTGCTGGCCGACGCCGACGTGGCGCTGGCCGCCGACCACGCCCTCGAGGCGGTCTTCTTCCACGCCGGCCAGGTCTGCTCGGCGGGCTCGCGCCTGCTGGTGGCGGCGCCCGTCCACGACGAGCTGGTCGAGCGCCTCGAGGCGCGCATCGTGGCGATCCGCCTCGGGGTGGGCTGGGACCCGGCGACCGAGATGGGGCCGCTCATCAGCGCCGGGCATCTCGACAAGGTGGAAGGTTACGTGCGGTTGGCGCAGGAGGAGGGGGCGGTACTCCGGCTCGGCGGCAGACGCCCGACGGGCGAGGCGTTCGAGAACGGCTGCTTCCTCGAACCGACGCTGCTGCTCGACCTACCGCCCGAGGGGCGCGTGGCGCGCGAGGAGATCTTCGGACCGGTCCTGACGATCGAGCGCGTGCGTGACCTCGATGACGCCATCGCCCGGGCCGACGCCACCGACACCGGCCTCGCCGCCGCGGTCTGGACCCGCGACGTCGGCACGGCGCTCTTGGCGGCCGAGCGCCTGCGCTTCGGCACGGTCTGGTGGAACGACTTCCACCCGTACTTCCCCGAGGCGTCCTGGGGTGGGTTCAAGACGAGCGGTGTGGGACGCGAACTGGGGCGCGCCGGCTTGCGCGAGTTCCAGGAGGAGCAGCACGTGTACCTGAACGGCCGGCCGGCGCGGAGCGACGCCTTCGGGCGCGGCTAGTCGCCGCTCCTCGCGTGGCGATCGACGGGCATCGCCTACCGGGGTCGCCGGTAGACGGGCACCGTCGACGGCGGTAGCGGCGTCTGGCCACGGATGAGGTCGGCGGCCTTCTCGGCGATCATCATCACCGGCGCGTAGATGTTGCCGTTCGTGATGATCGGCATCACGGACGCGTCCACCACCCTCAGCCCCTCGACGCCGTGCACCTTCATGGTCGTCGGGTCGACCACCGACATCGCGTCGGTGCCCATGCGAGCCGTGCAGGACGGGTGCAACGCCGTCTCGGCGTCCTTCGCCACCCAGGCGAGGATCTCCTCGTCCGTCTCGACGTCGGGTCCGGGCGAGAGCTCACCCGCGTTGAAGTCGTCGAACGCCGGCTGCGTGAGGATGTGGCGGGCGGTGCGCACCGCCTCGAGCCACTCCTGCCGGTCGTTGGGCGTCGAGAGGTAGTTGAAGCGGAGCGACGGGTGCTGGCGCGGGTCGGTCGAAGTGATCTTCAGCTCGCCGCGGACGTCCGAGAACATCGGACCCACGTGCACCTGGTAGCCGTGACCCGACGCCGGCGAGGAGCCGTCGTAGCGGATCGCCAGGGGCAGGAAGTGGAACATCAGGTTGGGCCAGCCGACGGTCTCGTTGGAGCGCACGAAGCCACCGCCCTCGAAGTGGTTGGTGGCCCCCGGACCGCGTCGGAGGAAGAGCCACTCCGCGCCCACCCAGGGGCGGCGCCACTTGGCGAGGTACGGCGCCATCGACACGGGCTTCTTCGAGGCGTACTGGATGTAGACCTCGAGGTGGTCCTGGAGGTTCTGGCCCACGCCGGGCAGGTCGGCCACCATGTCGATCCCGAGGGACCGCAGGTGCGCCGCGGGGCCCACGCCCGAGAGCTGCAGCAGCTGTGGGCTGGCGATGGCGCCCCCACACAGGATCACGTCGCCCGCTTCGACCTGGTGGCCGGCGCCCCGGTGCTGGTACGCGACGCCCGTCGCGCGCTTCCCGTCGAACAGGACGCGTTCGACGAAGGCGCGCGTGCGAACCGTCAGGTTCCGTCGGTCGCGGATGGGGCGCAGGTAGGCCTTGCTGGCCGACCAGCGTCGGCCGCGCGAGATGTTGCGATCGAAGGGCGCGAAGCCCTCCTGGCGGTAGCCGTTGACGTCGTCGGTCAGTTCGTAGCCCGCCTGTTGAACGGCCTCGAAGAAGGCGCCGAACAGCGGGTTCGTGGCCGGCCCGCGTTCGAGGATCAGCGGGCCGTCGCCGCCGCGGTAGTCGTCGGCGCCGGCGGTGCAGGTCTCCATCTTCTTGAAGTAGGGCAGGCAGTGGGCGTAGTCCCACGCCTCCATGCCAGGCGCCTCGGCCCAGCGGTCGTAATCCATCGGGTTGCCGCGCTGGAAGATCATGCCGTTGATCGACGACGAGCCGCCGAGCACCTTGCCGCGTGCGTGGTAGACCTGGCGCCCGCCCATCGCGGGTTCGGGGTCGGAGCGGTAGCCCCAGTCGTAGAAGCGGCTGCCGATCGGGAACGGCAGGGCGGCCGGCATGTGGATGAAGACGTCCCAGGGTGAGTCGGGTCGTCCCGCTTCGAGCAGCAGCACGCGCGTCGTGCCGTCCTCGCTGAGCCGGTTCGCCATCACGGCGCCCGCCGACCCCCCGCCCACCACGACTACGTCGTACCGTTCGTCCGGCATGCACCGCTCCCGTCCAGCCACGGTCCGTCGACCTCGGGCCGGGCCCAGGGTAACAGCCGGACCGGTCAGCCCGTCGAGTCGACCCCCCAGGGCCAGACCACGCACGACGGGACGTCGTCGATCACGACGTGATCCGCGGCCCCCAGGCGGCCCTTCAGCACCAGCGTGGTCGTGCCGGCCGCGCCGAGCGCCCTCGCCACGGCCCGCAGCGTCGCTCCCGTGACGCTCACGTCGTCGACCACGAGCACGTGTCGCCCGGCCAGATCGGGCAACGCACCGATCACCTCGGGCGTTTCGTCGAGGGGGGCGTTGAGATCGTCGCGGAAGCGAGACCGCACCACGTGCAACGGCCGTCCCAGGTGATAGGCCACCAGCGCGCCCGCCACCACACCCCCGCGCGCCACGCCCACCACCGCGTCGACGTGCCGTAGGTCGGCGGCGTCGAGGGTGCGCCGCAAGCGGGCCGCGATCGTCTCGAAGGTGAGGGTGACCTTCTCCGAGGCCGACGGCGACGTGCCGCTCAAGGTCGCGTTCGGGCGCCGTCGCGCCGCGTGCCGGCGAGCGCACCCACCGCGAGCAGCATCACCAGACCGGGCCACGCGATCGACACCGTGCTCGCGAGCGCGTCGAAGGAGAGGGCGCTCGACGTGAGGACGACCCGGCGAGGGTCGCGGCCGCGAGGTAGGCCACCGGCGCCAGGAAGCGAGCGATCCGTGGCGCGAACCGTACCGCCACGATCAGCAGCGCCGTGAACACCGTGAGTTCGAGCAGGAGCGTCGGGAGCATGGGTCCGGCCGGCATGCCGGTGACGAGGCGGTTGAGCAGCGGCGCGAGCGCGGCGACCGCGAGCGCCGCCCACGGAGCGCCTCGGAGGACGAGCACGAGGCTGGCGAAGAAGATGGGCAGCAGACGTGCACCCGCGGGCGGGCCACCCGTCGAGGGCAGGACGTGCACGAGGAAGGGGAGCGTGAGGGCGATGCCGAGACCGAGAGCCACGGTCGCGAGGGTGCGGGCCCAGCGGCGTTCGAGAGCGAGCGTCATGAGAGCCTCCTACGAAGTGTTTCGATCGCGTCCGACGGGTGGCGTACGACGATGCGTCGAGCATAAGGCCGGGCGGCGGGGACCGAGGCCCGTGCTAGGCTCTCACGACGTTCGGAAGAGGCTTCGCCGTGGCCGCAGCGCGTGGCTCACACGAGCCAGGAAGGGAACCGTCATGAGCACATCGTCGGGAGCGATCCGCGTCGCGAGCACGGCCGAGGACTTCCAAGCGTTCGGCGAGATCGTCGGCGCCTACGTCGATTGGTGCCGCGAGCGTTACCGGGAGGACGCCTGGTTCGTCGAGCGGGTGTTCGGTCACCAGTCGCTCGAGGACGAGCTCGCGGAGCTGTCGGCCGCGTACGCGCCCCCACGCGGCAAGACGCTGCTGCTGATCCAAGATGGCGAGGTGTGCGGCGGCGGAGCCTATCGGCGGCTCCCCGACGGCACCTGTGAGATGAAGCGGCTGT
>CAWIUY010000003.1:0-89915 GCA_963839375.1 uncultured Trueperaceae bacterium
GCACGTCAGCCACGGCAACTGTCGGGCGCTCGTCCCGCACCAACGCCAACTGAGCGACGATCAGATCCGTGCCGTCTGCGAACGTGGCGGCGTGATCGGCGTCGCGCTCGACGCGTGGATGCTCGCACCGGGTTGGGTGAAGGGCCAGAGCCGGCGCGCGGGCGTGGGACTCGAGCGCGTGCTCGACCACGCGGAGCACGTGTGCGAGATCGCCGGGAGCACCGCGCACGTGGGCATCGGCACGGACCTGGACGGCGGGTTCGGGACCGAGCAGAGCCCGGACGGCCTCGAGACCGTCGCCGACGTGGCGCGGCTCCCGAGGCTGCTCGGCGGCCGGGGATACGGCGAGGCCGACGTGGCGGCCTTCGCGCGGGGGAACTGGCTGCGCTGGTTGCGCGGTGCCCTGCCGGATGAACGGCCCGGCTGAGAGGATGTGATCTTCGGCCAGGCGAACGACCGCCCGTGAGGCCTGCGACCTTGGGGTCCACCGTGCGCCCTGCCATCCGAACCCTCGCCCTCGGCCGGTAACGTCCCGAGCGAGGAGGGCACCATGCAGACCCTGGTGAACACCGATAGCAACTTCACCGCCGACACCGACCTGACCGTGTTGGTGAAGTCGATCGTCGACAGCAGCCTCGAGCACTACGCCGACCGCATCACCCGCGTCGAGGTCCACTTCACGGACGAGAACAGCGACAAGAAGGGCGGCGCCGACGACATCCGCTGCCTGATGGAGGCGCGCGTGTCCGGCCTGCAGCCGCTGGTGGCCAGCCACCGCGCGGGCTCGGTGGAGGAGGCCGCTGACGGTGCGGCCGACAAGCTCCAGCGGGCCGTCGGCAGCGCGCTGGGGAAGATGGAGGCGTCGTAGCGCGGCGACGGAAGCGCGAGACGATCCAGCGAGCGGCGTTCGGTGTGGACTGAACGCCGCTCCCTCTTCATGGGGCCACGGCGCAGTGTCCTGGAGCCGCGCGTCTGCTCGCCTCGTCCACGCCTCATCGGGTAAGGTTCTCCCAAGGAAGACAGACAGACGCGGTCGCATGGTGCTCGTCCGGTCGTTCACGTCGAACGACGCCTGCGTTCGCGCCAGTGAGAGGGAGGTACGAGCATGAAGGCGATCCGCACGCTGCTCGCGCTCGGTTTGGTCCTGGGGCTCTTCTCGTTCGGCACGGTGCAAGCCCAGCAGGAGCCCGACATCACCTTGACGTGGTGGATGAACCCGTGGCGCATCCGTCCACCCGGCTTCGATCCAGAGCAGACGCCGACCGGCGAGGAGTACATGCGCTACATCGCCGACGAGTTCATGGCGTTGCATCCCAACGTCACGGTCGAGACCGAGGTCGTCCCGAACGCGGGCTACCTCGAGAAGATCAACACCGCCCTGTTCGCCGGCAACCCCCCCGACATCCTGAGGGACCTCGACTTCAACCCGGCCTGGGCGCGCGACGGTCTCCTGGAGCCGATCGACGCGTACCTGACCGACGACGACCGTGCGGACTTCCTGGATTACGCGCTCGAGGACGGTCGCATCGGTGACCACTACTACATCTGGCCGTGGAACAACTCGAACAACGGCATGGGCTCGACACTGCTCCTCAACCCCGCGATCTTCGAGGAGCGCGGCGTGGCGATGCCCGAGGCGCCCGACCGTTCCTGGACCCTCGAGGAGTTCCTCGACGCCGCCCAGCAGCTCACGTTCGACCGCGACGGCGACGGTCGCACCGACGTCTACGCGATCACGTTGGCGGCCCAAGACACGCAGAACATGCTCGGCTGGATGCACCGCTTCGGCGCCACCCTCCTGAACGAGGACGCGACCGAGTTCGTCCTCAACTCGCCCGAGGGCGTGCAGGCGCTGCAGTTCATGGTCGACCTGATCCACGAGTACGAGGTCGCGCCTACCGGGGCCGAGGGCCTGGGCGTCTACGACACGATCAACAACCTCCACCAGGGTCGTGCGGCCATGGGTTACGGCGGTATCTACGAGATCGGCCGCATCGCGCGCAGCCTGAACGACGGCCTGATCGACGAGGCCATCGAGGTCGTCATCGCCCCCTTCCCGCAAGATCCCGAGACGGGTCCCGTCGCCTACCAGACGTCGGGCGGCTTCGTCGTGTTCAAGCAGCCCGATGCGTACCGGCGCGACATGGCGATGGAGCTCGCGCGGTTCATCACCAACCGCGAGAACATGGCGCTGCTCGAAGACCTGCTGTACGTGACCGCCCGGCACTCGGTGAACGAGGCGCTCACCTTCGAGTCGGTCCAGGCGTACGCGGACGTGCGGCCGAACGTCGAGACCTACCTCGAGGCCATCTCCCACGGCATCCCGTACTTCGGTCCGCGAGAGGTCGACGTGACCCCCGCCATCGACTACTTCACGGCCGCCATGCAATCGGCGCTCAGCCTGCAGGCGACGCCGCAGGAAGCGCTGGACGAGTTCGTGGACAACGCCAACCGGGTCGTCTTCGGCCGCTGACCCCGTGAACCAGGCGGCCTTGCCCGCAGCCACGAAGAGAGGATCCCAGCGCCCCATCCGTCAACGGATGGGGCGCTGGGTGCGGTGGAACGTCCGTGGATACCTCTTCCTGCTGCCGCAGTTCAGCGTCTTCTTCGTCTTCTTCCTGATCCCCGTGGCGGGGGCGCTCGTCCTCGCCTTCCTCGACTACCGCCCCAACCGCGTGAGCTTCGTCGGTCTCGACAACTTCCGGCGCGTGTTCCAAGACCCGCTCATGGGCGTCGCGCTCCGCAACACGGGCATCTTCACCATCGGCGTCGTCGTGTTCTGGCTCGGCAAGGCGCTCCTGATCGCGTACCTGCTCGACCCGCTCTCCAAACGGTTGCAGACGTTCTACAAGTCGGTGTTCTATCTTCCTTCCGTCACGTCCGGGGTCATCATCTCGCTCATCTGGCTCTGGATCTTCAACCCCACCTTCGGGTTGCTCAACGCCGTCCTGAGAACGTTCGGTCTCGAGGGCATCGCGTGGCTCGGTAACCCGAACACGGCGCTCGCGGCCCTCATCGGCATGCAAGTGATCATGGGCGGCGGCTCGAGCATCGTCTTGTTGTCGGCCGCGATGGCACGGATCCCGCGCGAGATGTACGAGGTCGCCATCCTCGACGGCGCCTCACGCGGCGTCGTGTTCACGCAGGTGATCGTCCCGCTCATCCGTCCGGTGCTGCTGTACCTGGTGGTCACCGGCACGATCAACACCTTCCAGGTGTTCGAGAGCGTCTACGTGATGACCCAAGGCGGGCCTCAGTTCGCCACGATCACGGTCGTCTACCGCATCTACCAGACGGCGTTCCAGCAGTTCCAGATCGGGCTGGCGTCGGCTCAGGCGATCGTGTTGTTCGTCATCACCTTCCTGCTGGCCATCGTGCAGTTCCGCTTCCTCGGCAAGCACGTGGAGTACTGATGGGGGTCTACCGCCCGTCGCTGCTCCGGCGCCTGACGATCGATCCCGACCATCCCGTCAAGCCATCGCCGTGGGGGACGGTCTTCTTCATCGGGCTGCTGACCATCATGGGTCTCGTGACGATCATCCCGCTGTACTGGATGGTGGTCACCGCCTTCACCCCACCGACCCTCGCCGTCCGTTTTCCGCCCGAACTGTGGCCGTCCGAACCGACGCTGCGCAACTTCAGGGCCGTGCTCGACCGCCCCATGTTCGTGGCCTGGCTGATCAACTCGACGGTCATGGCGGTGGTCGTGACCGTGTTCACCGTGATCACCACGAGCATGGCCGGTTACGCGTTCGCCAAGATCCCGTTCGCCGGTTCGAGGTGGCTGTTCTGGACCTTCATCGTGTCGGTGATGCTGCCGTTCGAGACGATCCTCGTCCCACTCTTCATCCTGGTCACGCGGTTGGGTCTGGTGGACACGTACGCGGGGCTCATCCTGCCGCTGCTGGCGAGCCCGTTCGGGGTGTTCCTGATGAAGCAGTTCATCCAGACCTTGCCCACCGAGCTGATGGACTCGGCACGCGTCGACGGGGCGAACGAGTGGCAGATCTTCTGGCACGTCGTCACGCCGCTCGTCACCGCCGGGATGGCGTTCCTCGCGATCATCACGTTCGTGGCCCAATGGAACCTGTTCCTGTGGCCGTTGGTGGCGACGCGCTCGTCGGGCATGCGCACGCTGCAGGTGGGGCTGGTGCTCATGCGCGAAGAGGAACCGCTGTACTTCGGCCTGCACATGGCGGGCGCGGTCCTGGCGGCGATCCCGATCATCATCGTCTTCTTCGCCTTCCAGCGCTACTTCCTGCGAGGCATCACGGTCGGGGCCGTGAAGGGATGAGCGAGACCAGCCCCACGACGGTGAGCTTCGACCTGGACGGCGTCCTCATGCAGAACCCGTTCTTGCGCGGCGTGGTCCCGTACGTGCGCGAGCACATGCGCGAGAGCGAGCGCTTGCGCGGGGTCGCTTCCGCCGAGGCGGACGCCCTGATCGACCAAGCCATCCGCGAGACGTGGGGCGAGCGCATGCGGTCCGGCAGGTTCGTGGACGCGTACGACTGGGACGCCATCTACGATGAGGTCGCTCGTGCCTTCGGTGCGGCGCCCGTTCCCGACGTCGCCGGCTTGGTCGCGAGCTTCTGCCGCGACCCGAACATGATCCAGCTGCTCCCTGGGGCGGAGGAGGCGTTGCGGTCCCTCCGCGACGCCGGCCTTCGTCTCGTCGCGGTGACCAACGGTTTCCACGCCTTCCAGCGGCCGGTGCTCGTAGCCTTGGGCATCGCCGGATACTTCGAGGACGTCTTCACGCCCGATCGTGCGGGGTTCGCCAAACCGGACCCACGCATCTTCGCGCTGGCGGGGAGCTCCGTCCACGTCGGGGACACGTTGCTGCACGACGTGCTGGGACCGCGTCTCGCCGGCGTCACGGCCGTCTGGCTCGACGCCCACTTACCGGACGCGATCCGCGCTCAGCCGGTCGCCGACCGCGTCGCGCTTCCCGAGTTCCGCGCCTACCTCGAAAGGATGTTCGACACCGTCCCGTACCGGCGCTTCCACCCGGAGGCGACGCTGGCGACGTGCACCCCCGACCTCGTGGTCGCCGACGTGTGCGAGGCGGCGCGGGCGATCTTGGACGCAGCGGCGGACGTCACCGCGAAGCGCCTGGGGTCGAGGGCAAGCGACCCGCGATAGAATCGAGGCTGCCCCTGCGTCCGTCACCGTCCACTGGCCCGGGAGCTCACGGCCGAACGTCGTCGAGTGCCTCGTCGCCGTATCGTCGAAGAGGAGCGTCTCTGCCCATGTCCGCCCCGAACCTGCTCTTCTTGATGAGCGACCAGCAGCGCGCCGATACGGTCGGTGCTGCGAGCGCGTGTGCCACGCCGCACCTCGACACGCTGGCGGCCCAGGGGGCGAGCTTCGAGCGCTGTTACGCTACGAACCCGGTCTGCTCGCCGTCCCGGGCGAGCCTCATGACCGGTTTACTGCCTCATGCACACGGCATGGTGGACGTGGCGCACGCTGTCGAGCCGCATCGTGCGGGCCTCAAGCCCGACCTGCCGTTCTGGAGTCGGACGCTGCAACGAGCTGGCTACCGCACGGCGTACTTCGGCAAGTGGCACGTCGAACGGTCGGATCGCCTCGAGGACTTCGGTTTCGACACGTATGAACTCGTGGAGTCGAACACCTCGTCCGGTTACGCGGCTTACCGACGTGGCCTTGGGCTGCCCGAAGACCGGCTCCTGAGCGAAGAGCGGTGGTTGCGGCAGCCTGGCTACGCGGATTGGCTCGTCTACGGCGTCACGGATGAACCCGAAGCGTCCACAATGGAAGCCTACCTGTACGCTCGGGCGATCGCGTTCCTCGAGGGTGCGCAGGATGACCCGAGACCGTGGGCGGTCTTCGTCAGTACCGAAGGACCGCACGACCCGTACGTCGTGCCCCGGGCGTCGCTGGAACGCTACGACGGATCCGAAACACCGCTGCCGGAGAGCTTCGCGGACACGCTCGATCGCCGGCCCGGGATCTACCGGCGCATCCAGCGCGTTTTCGCGCAGCTCGACGCGTCCGACTTCGCCCGAGCCACCGACTGCTACTACGCGTACTGCTCGCACATTGACGATCAGGTGGGGCGGATCGTCGCGGCGCTCCGCGAGACAGGGCAAGAGGAGACCACGCTGGTGGCCTTCACATCGGATCACGGCGACTACTTGGGAGCGCATCGTCTCCTCCTCAAGGGCGTCGCGGCATTCGAAGAGGCCTACAAGGTGCCGCTCGTATTGAAGGGTCCCGGCGTGGTGGCCGGGCGCCGAATCGAGCGTGTCGTCAGTCTCTTGGACGTCGCCCCCACCATCGTGGAACTGGCGATCGGGGCTCGCTTCCCGTGCCACGGGCGATCGATGGTTCCCTTGCTCCAACCGGGCACACCGGCGTGGCGCGACGAGGCCTTCGCCGAGTTCCACGGCCAGCGCTTCGCCTACACGCAGCGGACGCTCTGGCGGGACCAGTACAAGTACGTGTTCAACACGTTCGACGAGGACGAACTTTACGACCTGGCGAACGACCCACACGAGATGCTGAACCTCGCCCGCGATCCTGCGATGCGATCCGTCGAAGAGGCGATGGCTGCACGCATGTGGCAGATTGTCCGAGAAACCGACGATGGTAGCTTGCTGGCGTCGCAGTACGGGGTGATGCGGTACGCCCCGGTCGGCCCGCAGGGTGTCGACTAGCGTGATGCCGGACGACGTGCTCGTGGCGCGGCTGGTGCCCGCGGACGTGGACGCCGCGTACCGCTTGTCCTCGGCGGTGGGGTGGAACCAGACCCGAGCCGATTGGCGTCGACTGCTGGACCTGAACCCGAGCGGGTGCTTCGGAGCGCGCTCAGGCGTGCGCTTGATCGCCACCGCCACGCTCGCGGCGTTCCCCGAGGGTGTGGGTTGGGTGGGCATGGTCATCGTCGACGAGGCGTTCAGAGGGCGAGGGTTGGGGCGAACCTTGCTCCAGCGCGTTCTCGAGCATGGCACCGCGGTGGGCACGGCGCGACTAGGACTCGATGCCACCGCCCTCGGCCGCCCGCTCTACGAGAAGAACGGGTTCCAGTCCGTCCGCCGGATCGATCGTTGGGGCGGCTCGCTCATCCCGTCGACCGACGCCGTCGCAGTACACGATCTTCGTGCCGACGACCTCCGCGACGTGTTCGAGCTCGACCGCCGGGCGTGTGGTGTCGACCGAGCTCCTCTGCTTCGCGCCCTCGTGAACGAGGATGGGAACCGCGCCTGGGTGATGAGAGACGATGACGTCCTCGTGGCGTTCGGCATCCTCCGTCCTGGCCGCGAGCACGCGCACCTGGGGCCGCTCGTGGCCAGCTCGAGGGCCGGTGTCGTAGCGGTCCTGGACGCCGTCGCCCAAGCTCTCGCGGGTCGCACGGTCTTCGTGGACGCGCTTCGAAGTGAAGGCACGGTCCAGGCGCTATCGGCGCACGGCCTCCAGATCGAGCGCGAACTGATCCGCATGCACGTCCGATCGTTGCCGGTCACCATGCTGCAGGGCGAGATGGTCATCGCCGCGGTCGGCCTCGAGTGGGGCTGAGGCCACCACGTTCACGACAAGAACCACGGCGAGCTCCAGGCCATCTGACCGTTCTTCTGTCTGACACGAACGTACACGTAGCCGGGAAGGTCGAGTTCCGACCGATCGAGCACGACCTTGCCCTCGACACGGCTCGAGGCCAGGGGCGTGAGGCGGTGCCACATGAGGCTCTCCTTCGGAAACGGTCCCGTTCGGTGGTGGGCCGAGCCCTCGAACAGCGCGCCTAGGGTCAGCGTCTGTGTCGACGCGGTGGGCTCGGTCATCGTGACGCGGACCCGGGTCGCGGGCCCGCCCGCGACTTCGAGAACGACGCTCTGGTTCGGGTTCTCGCGGTACGCCTCGACGCGGGAGGTGTATGACCGGATCTCCAGCTCGTTCGCGGTCGGACGCCCGAAGCGATGGCGCATCTCCTCCGTGAACGGTCCCGATTGCAAGCAGGGGAAGACGCGCCGGAGCTCGCCGCCTTCAACGTCCACCCGCATCGTCCAGTCCGTGATCCGATCGAGCGCCAAGTCCCTCCAGGGTCCCCAGCCCCACTCCAACCTGAGCTGGACGGGTTCGGTGAACGCCACCGCCTCGGTTGGTCTCTCCTGCGCGTACACACGATGGATGGTTCGCCCGTCGTGCACGAGTTCGACCACGTCGAGTTCGTCGCGGCCCGCCACGTCGTAGGCGACCTCCAGTTGATCGGCCACGGGCACGTCCTCGCCGATCTCATGGCCGTTCGCCCGTAGCCACAGTTCGATCCGGTCTCCCGTGAGCGCATACGTTCGCCGAGCGCGAACGGCACGCATGATCGCATCGCGACTGAGGTCTTCGGCCAATGCCCCCAGGAGGCCCTCCCCGTATGCGCCGGGGAAGCCGCGGTGGTTGTCGGATGAGGCCACGAAGCCGAACTTGAGCCCTCGTGCCAAACCGGCCTGCGCGGTATGGGCCGTGGCGCGTCCACCGAAGGAGTGGCTGAAGAACGGCAAGGGCCCTCTGTCCGTCTCGGAGTTTCCGTGCTCGGAGTAGATCTCCACGACGGGCGTGGTGGCGCCCCCGTCGAACGCCTCCCAGTTCACGCCGCGGCTCCCTTCGGCGTATGCCAGGTGGTGGGGGATCAGCAGGGCGTCCCGTTCACGACAGAAGGCGCGCAAGTCGGTGAGGGCGTCGGGCAAGAAGAGTGGTTGGTGATCGTGTGGGAACACGACGCACTGATCGCCAAACCTCGTCGAGTGCCATTCGTACCCGAGGAACTGGACGAACGTACCCTCGCGGTTGCTGTCCGCCACCATGCGCTGGATGAACGCCCAGTTCTCGTTGTGACGTTGGAAGCCTGTCGTCCAGTGGGCTTCTCGACCACCCTCCATGGGCACCATGTCGTGCCAAGCCGCGTGTCCTGTGAACGCGAAGAAGTCGAGATGCGTCCGGGCGATGTCGATGCTGCGTTCGAGCGACCCCTTGCCGTAGCCGAGAGCGTTGTGGTTGTGGATGTCGCCGTAGAAGATCGAGCGGTCGCTCATGGGAGCGCACCTCCGCTGTGCCGGTAGAAATCGTCGGCGAGCTCGAACACGCCGTCTCGTGGCAAGAGCCAGTCCGCCCCAGCGTGAGGATGCTCGCTCACCAGACGGTGCCAGTTCGCGTAGACCTGCGCACCGTTGGTCTCCAGCAGGCCGCCGGGCAATCCGGGGAACGGCGCCAGCCGCGCGGCCACGTTCCGGTTCCAGTCGAGGAGCCGGGGCGTGCAGGCGGAGTCCGCGACGAAGCAGGCGATCTGTCGCGCATGGGCCTCGGTCGCCATCTGCAGCGTGCGGCTAAGGGTTTTGCCCGCGGGTTTCAGGGCGAGGGCTCGGTAGCCGAGCGCAGCCTTCTCGGCCACGTCGGCCACCTCATGGAGGCTCTCGTCGGCGGCAACACGAACGCCCAGACCGGCCACGTCGAACCGGCTCGCCTCGGGGAACGGTTCTTCCAGGATCATGATGCGTTCGAACATCCCGGCCTCCTTCGCTCCGTCGAGCAACGCTTCGACGTGAGCGACGTCGGGGTACCGGCCGTTGGCGTCGAGGTAGTAGTGGATGCGACCGTCGAGGGTACGCGTCGTGTGCCGGCGGCCCACGGCGTGGTGGATCTCGGTGAGGCGCTGCACGTCCTGAGCGAGCATCTCGTGAGGGGCGCCCGGGGACCCCAACTTGATCTTCAGCACGTGAGCGCCGGCGTCCACCAACGCCACGACGTCGGCGATTGGAGTGCCGTAGGACACGAGCGGGACCGCGGTGATTGCGCTGTGACGGTGAGCGAGCGCCGCGCGGTAGGGCACGGGAATCAACGCGTCGAAGTCGTCGATGTGGTGCTCTCGTGCGTAGAGGCGCCAAGCGGCTTGGTCGAGCGCGACGAGGGCGTTGAGCGTGAAGGTGCGGGTCGGTGGCGACCCGGTGATCCGCGTCGCATCGTCATGGACGTCTTCGACGAGCCCGTCGAGCAGGTCGACGGGCGTCTCGAAGGCTCGTGACCGGGCCGCCTGCAACGCCGATTCGAGCACGGACGCCATGAGGAGGTTGCCGCCGACTTCGGTGTGTGCCGTGAACACGCCGCGATCGGACCACAAGACCGCGAGTCCGCCCTCGCCATGCGCACGTGTCCCGGTGTCGCTCGTCAACTCGACGCGGCAGATCCATTTCTCGGTGAACTGCCCGCCCTTGAACCCGAACGGCGACATCAGCGGTTCGCGCCGCATGTCGAGGTCCACGTCGACGATCCTCACGAAGAACGCTCGACCTGCCGGCTGTACGGGCGGCTGGCGAGATCATCGAAATGCCCGCCGACGATGTCGCGGGCGCTGCGGCGGTCGGGCCGGTCACCTCGGTCGAAGCTCATGTTCGTGACGAACCGACCACATCGCGCACGATCCTATCGAAGGCCCGCGCGTAGCGAAGGTAGGACGCCGCCATGACCTCCTCGGAAACGTTCTGGTCCCCTTCGTGCACGATGCTGGCAACGTGTGGCTCGATCGCGATGGTGCCCGTGTAGCCGCTGCCCAGCAGATCCGCCAGGATCGGCCGCACCATAGCGTCGCCTTCGCCCGGATACGCGTAGGCCGAACTGCGGCCGCCGGCAGGGTTCACCCGGCAGTCCTTGACGTGGACGTAGCGGATCAGGTCCTTCACGCCAGAGTAGAAGGGCCATGGAGCGTGTCCATGACTGATCGTGTTGCCGATGTCGAACAGGACCACGAGGTGAGCGCTGTCGGTGCGCTCAAGGAGCTCGCGCATGTGCTCCGCGCTTTGGCCCCCCCAGCCCGTGCAGTTCTCGTGGGCCAGGTAGACACCGCCGTCCTCTGCCATGCGCGCGAGTTCCCGGTAGCGACGGATCGCCTCGGCCTTCCAGGTCGCGTCGTCGGCATCGCCTCGAAGCCAGCTCATCGTCCGGATGAACTTGGTGCCGAAACGATGCATGCGCGGGATGGCGGTCTTCAGCTCCTGGACGTCCTGGTCGAAGTCGTCGGTGATCTTGCGACTCCAATTGCCGATCGCCGACGAGAAGGCCGTCACCTCGAGACCAGCCGCCTCGATCCTGTCGGCCGCCACTGCGAACGCCTGGTCTGGCAACGCGCCGGCGATGTTCAGGCCGTCGACGAGCCGCAATTCGATGGCGTTCCATCCGAGCTCCTGGTGGACGGAGATCTGTCCCTCGATGCTTCGCCCGGCCTCGTCGGCGATGCCGCTGAGCGTCAACTCCCGCATGCTAGTTTCGTGGGTCACAGTTCGATCCCCTTCCCTGATCGCGCGGAGGCGTAGATCGCCTCGACGATCGCGACCGCCTTGGTGCCCTCGGCGCCGTCGATGCGCGGGGGCCGGTCTTCTCGGATGGCGTCGATCATGTCCTGGATCTGCCAGGCATGACCCTTGTTCTCGACCTGTCGAGCGTCGCTGGCACCCGAAGCGATCTCGTTCCGGCTGCCGTACTGCTCGCGCACGCGTTCGTCTTCGTATCGTTCGTCGCGCAGGGTCCACAGCGTGATCGCATCGTCCTCGAGCCGGACGGTGCCGTGCTCGCCGGAGATCTCCACCTTCCGTCGAAAGCCCGGGAACGTGGAGGTGGCGCCCTCGATCACGCCGAGAGCGCCGTGAGGGAAGCGGAGGCAAGCGACGGCGGTGTCCTCCACCTCGATGCGTTCGTGGACGAGAGTCGCCGAGAGCGCCATCACCGATGAAGGCATGCCGACGAGCCACTGCAGGAGGTCGATCGCGTGGATGGACTGGTTCATGAGAGCGCCGCCGCCGTCGCCCGCCAGCGTCCCCTTCCAGTCGGCGTCGTCGTAGTAGGCCTGGTCCCGGTACCACTTCACGTAGGCGTCGCACAGCGTGAGCCGGCCCAGGCGACCGGAGTCAACGAGCTCCTTCACCTTCCCAGCGCCTGGGCCGAAGCGAGCCTGGAAGATCGCAGCCAGCTTCACACCACGTGCTCGACAGCCGTCGACGAGCCGCTCGGCCCGTGCCGTGGAGATCTCGAGCGGCTTCTCCACCACCAGGTGCTTGCCTGCGTCGGCCGCGGCCAGGGCGACGTCGAGATGCGCTCCGCTGGGCGTCGTGATGCACACGACGTTGATGTCGGGCCTCCGCAGGAGTTCCGCGGGGTCGTCGGTGAAGAAGGCGGCGCCATGTCGGGCGCTGAACGTCTTCGCGCTGTCGAGCGAGCGGCTGGCGGCGCCGATCAACCGTCCGCCGCTCGACGCCGCGATCGCTCTGGCGTGGACGTTGGCGATCATCCCGCATCCGATGATGCCGAACCCGACTGGTTCGTCGCGCATCAAGCGCCGCCCTCGTCGCGGTGGGCCGCCGGTCCCCCTGGGCTCATGCGGGCCCGACGGCGAGCACGACCGCTTCGAATCTCCTGCCAGCCCACCCACGCCAGGGTCAGCGCCGCCATGGCTAGGAAGACCAGCGGGATCGGCCGCGTCACGAAGATGTCGAAGCTGCCACGCGACATGAACAGGCTCTGCCGGAGCCCGACCTCGACCAACGGGCCGAGGATGAAACCGATGAGCAACGGAGCGATCGGGAAGCCGAACCGCCTCATCGCGAACCCGAGCACCCCGAAACCGAGCGTGGCGAACATGTCGAAGAAGCTGTTCGTCGCAACGTAGGTCCCGGTGAACGAGATGACGATCACGATCGGGAAGAGGATCCGGTCCGGGATCCGGGCCGCCTGGAGGAACAGCGGCATACCGAGACGGCCGATGATGACCAGGAGGAAGGTCGAGATCAGCATCATCACGAAGAACGAGGCGACGAACTCGGAATGCTGTTGGAACAGCCCGGGTCCGGGGACGAGACCGTGCACCATGAAGGCGCCGAGCATGATGGCGGTGATGACGTCACCAGGGATCCCCAGCGTCAGCAGCGGGATGAAGGTGGAACTGGTGACGCCGTTGTTGGCGGCTTCGGCTGCGGCCACGCCTTCGAGTGAACCTTCGCCGTACAGCTCGGGCTCCTTCGAGAGGCTGCGAGCGACGCCGTAACTGAAGAAGGCGGCGATCGCCGAACCCAGCCCTGGCACCGCGCCGATCACGACGCCGATCGGACCGGACCGCAGGATCGCCACCCACGACTTGCGCCAGTCCTCCGGTGTCAGTCGATGCGACGGCGAATCCAAGCGGACGCGCTGGGCGTCGACGGCCGTCGCCACGCGTTGCTGGACGACATCGATCGCCTCCGCGACCGCGAACACCCCGATGATGAGCGAGAGGAAGGTCCACCCCCCGGCGAGATCGCCCACGCCGAAGGTCAAGCGGAAGGACCCCGTCAACGGGTCGAGACCGAACGAGGCCAGGAAGACACCAAGTAGACCGGCCAAGAGACCCTTGAGCATGTTGCCCTGTGACAGGACCGCGATGAGCGTGAGAGCGAAGACACCGAGGGCGAAGTTCTCGGGCGGGCCGACGCTCAATGCCATCACCGCGACCGGCACCGAGAGGAAGATCAGCGCCAGGTCGCTCATCAGCGAACCGATCCCAGACGCGTACAGAGCCATCTTGAGCGCCTTGCCAGCCTTGCCTTGCTTGGTCAATCGATGGCCGTCGAGTGCGGTTGCTGCCGCTGCCGGCGTTCCCGGCACGTTGATGAGCACCGCCGACAACGAGCCGCCGTACGTGCCGCCCTTGTAGATGCCGATGAGCATGCCGATGCCCGTGATGGGCTCGAGGTAGAAGGTGACGGGGAGGGTGATCGCCACGGCCAGCGGAACGTTGAGGCCGGGGATGGCGCCGATCACGATCCCGATGACGAGACCGAGAACGATCAGCGCCAGGTTGTGCCACTCGAGGACCGCGCTGAGGCCGGAGAAGAGGTCGATCACGAGAGGTTCACTGGAAGAGACGGCCGGGCGGCAACAAGATGACCATGTACCGTTCGAAGAACAGATAGAGGGCCAGGGGCGTGAGGACCATCATCAGGACGATCGACACGGGCCTGCGGTTCCCGAAGAGAAGCGCCAAGCCGCCGACCAGCAAGGTGGTCCCAGCCAGGTATCCGATCCACGGTAGAGAGGCAAGATAGACGACCACCGTGGCGATCAGGGCGACGCCTCGCCACGGTCTGGCGCCGTCCGCTGGGGGTGTGGCCGCACCGGCCGTCGACGGCGTCGAACGTGCCCATCGCGCCTCCTGGCGGTGTCGAAGCAGCGCGCTGATCAGCAGGAGCGCCGCCAGGACGACGAACACGATCATGACGATGGTGGGCACGGTCGTGGCCACCGCCGGGCCCCAACGGCCACCCGACGCTCGCCACAGATGAACCAAGAAGAACAGGCCGCCTCCAAGCAGAACGGCCGCCACCCAGATGTCGCGTGTCGCTGTGCGCATGCGTCTCCAACTCGAACGAGGAAGCTGCGGGGCACCGATGATGGACGGGGAAGCGCTGCTTCCCCGTCCATCGGTCTCTCATCGAAGTCGAGGTGTCGTCACTGGCTGTTGCGGAGGATCGGCTCGTAGCGATTCCAGCGAGTCGCCCACAGTTCACCGAGGGCCGGTCCGTCCAAGTACACGATGTTCTCGCCTGCCTGCTCAGCCCGTGCCAGGAAGTCGGCATCGCGAACCACCTCTGCGAGGACCTCGCGCAGCGTCTCCACGACATCGTCGGGGACACCCTGGGCGACGGCCAAGCCCGTCCAGGGGTTGCCCGTCACGTCGAAGCCCTGTTCGATCGCCGTGGGAACGTCGGGCAGCTTGGGGTCACGCTCGTCGTTGAAGACCGCGAGGAGGCGAAGGGTCCCGGATTCGACTTGTGGGACGAGCGACGATGCGCTCTCGGGCACCATGTCGAAGTGGCCCCCCAGCACGCCCGTGACACCTGGGGCGCCACCTTCCATCGGGATGTGCTGCAGTTCGATGCCGGCTGCGTCCGCCCAACCGCGAACCGTGAGGAACGGAAGGACGTTGGGTACGGCGGCGAACGTGTACTTCCCCGGGTTAGCCCGAGCATCGTCCGCGAGATCGGAGAGGTTCTGCCAGGGCGCGTCATCACGCACCGCGAGCGCGAGCGTGCGCAACGCCACCTGACCGATGGGAACGAAGTCTTCGTATGTGTAACCAACGTCGTTCGTGAGCGGCGTCAAGATGTGGTTCCCACTGGTGGTGACCAGCACTGTGTAACCGTCCTTCGGGGCGTCCAGGGCAGCGCGCGTCCCGAGGGCGCCGCCGCCACCGACCCGGTTCACCACGGAGACCGGCTGACCAAGTCGCTCGCTCATCGGTGCGGCGAGCAATCGAGCGATCACGTCGGTCGTGCCGCCGGCAGGCCAGGTGACGATGAGGGTGATGGGCCGTGTTGGATAGGCTTGCGCCAGGGCGCCCGTGACGACGGCAAGGGCCAAGATGGCGAACGAGAGTCTGCGAGCGATCAGGGTGATCTTCAACATGAATCTCCTCGGAAGGTGGCCAGCTCGGGCAACCGGGTGGCGCGTGCGCGCGAACGCGAAGTCGGGCTGAACACGTAGTGTGACGACGGTCCGCCGTCAAGCCGTGTTGTGGAGAATGGGCCGAGGCCACCTCCTTCCGGGTCGTTCTGCGAGAGCGTGGGGGGAGCATACACGACGAGGGTTCGCGGTCGCCGGTCCCGCTCCCTCGTTTCCGACGCCCCTGTTACCCTCCCCCCATGCCCCCCCTGATCGTGATCATGCTGGACGGGATCGCGGCCGACGCCGTCGCGCGCCATCCCACGCGCCTGCCGCACCTGCGGTCGCTCGCCACGCGCGGCCTGCAGGTCGACCGCGTCGCCGCCGATCTCCCCGCCACCTCGCTTCCAGGTCGCACGTCGATCCTGACCGGCGTCGGGGCGGAGACCCATGGCATCTACGGCAACGTCATCTGGGACGGCGAGCGCTTCCGCTACGCCAACCCCGACGACGTCCGCGCGCCGACGCTGCCTCAGCGGGCGCTGGCAGCGGGGCTCGACGTGGCGGTGCTCGGCTACGGCATGGTGCGTCCGGAAGACGCCACGACGTTCCACCACGCCTGGTGGGCGAACGAGATGCTCCAGCGGGCGCGCGACCTCGAGCCCATCGCTGCGGACGAGGGTTGGCTGCGCACGTCGCGGCACCGCGACGGCTCGGGTCGGCTCGCGACCCTCGCCGCCTGCGGGCTGCCCGACGGGGTGCCGGACGCCTACGCGGGCGACCGGATGCACTACCTCATGAGCGAGGTGACCGGCGACCAGACGATGCTGCAATGGACGGCGGCCTTGGCGGCCGGTGACGAACCGCCGGACCTCATCGTCACCGAAGTGCTCACGCCCGACAGCGTGCAGCACGTAGCCGGCACCGAACATCCCTTCGCGCTCTGGTCGCTCGCCTACGCCGACGCGCTGGTGGGGGAGGTGCTGCGGGCGCTCGAGGCGGCGGGTCGGCTGGCCTCGACGCCCGTGGTGGTGACGAGCGATCACGGCCACGGGCCGGTGGCGGGCGCGCTCTACCTCGACGCCCTGTTGCCCGGGGCGACCGCCGCCAGCGAGGGTGGGGTGGCGTACGTGGCCGTCGACGGTGAACGCGAGGCGCGCCGGATCGCCGAGCGTCTGCGCGAACACGGCGTGGAGCGGCTGCCGGGCGATCATCTGCCCTCCGAGCGACGCGACGAGGTGGCCGCCTTCACCGTCCCCGGCCGCGCCGTCGGCTTCGAGGCGTCCGCGCCCGCCGACCGTTCGGGCGCCCTCTCCGGACCGTCGCGCTACCTGTCGGGGCACGGCTTCGCACCGGACACGCCCTCGGACGAGCGCTTCCTGATCGCGGCCGGCGGTGGCATCGAGACCCGCCGCCTGCCGCGGGCGGCGTCCGCCGACGTGGGCGCGACGCTCTGCACGCTGCTCGGCGTGGACATCTTGGGAGACGGTCGCTCGCTCACCTGACGAGCACAAGACGTGAACACGCCATGGTGACGGCAGGCGAACCCTTCCGGGTCGCCGCCGGCCGACCCGTGTTAGGGTCCTGAAGCCTATCCGTGGCACGCCCGCCTGCGCATTTCGAACGTCGAGCCCACGAGCGAGATCGCGGCGCGCGGTCGCGGTGGGTCTCGCCGATCGACGACGTGACGCTTCTGGAAAGGACCATGATGACGCGACGAAGCCTTCCCGCCCTACTCCTGACCCTGATGATCGCTCTGCCCCTGACCGCCCAAGCCCAGGACGATGACCGGCTCGTGGTCGCTCTGTCGAGCGATCCGACCTCGCTGTTCCTGCCCCGTGCCGCCGACCGCACCGCCACGAACGCCTCGCTGCCGCTCTACGACAGCCTGATCTGGATCAACGAAGACCTCGAGATCGAGCCGGCGCTGGCCGAGAGCTGGGAGATCTCCGAGGACGGCACCGAGTACGTCTTCCATCTCCGCGAGGACGTGACCTTCCACAACGGCGAGCCGTTCACCGCCGAGTCCGTGGTCACGACCTGGGAGACGGGCAGCGACCCCAGCAACGACTACGCCAACTTCTACGACGTCGCGTCCTCGGTCGAGGTGATCGACGATTACACCGTGCGCATCACCACGCCCGAACCGAACGCCACGTTCTTGACCACGTTGGCGATCTCGTGGGGCATGGTGCCACCGGCCTACATGGCCGAGGTCGGCATCGACGCCTTCGCCCGCGAGCCCGTGGGCACCGGCCCCTTCCGCTTCGTGTCCCGCTCGGCCGGCGAGCGCATCCTGATGGAGGCCAACCCCGACTACTGGCGCACCGGCTACCCGCTCGTGAGCGAGCTCGAGTTCCGCGTGGTCCCCGACGCGTCGACGCGCTTGGCCGCCGTGCAGACCGGCGAGATCCACATCGCCAACCGGCTCACGCCCGATCAGGCCATGACCCTCGAACGCGTCGACGGCGTCGAGGTGGTCTCGTACCTCAACGACCGCGCCTACTACGTCGGCTTCAAGAACGTCGGCGCCGGCGCCGGCACGCCGCTCGAGGACCCGCGCGTGCGCCAGGCGCTCAACTACGGCAGCGACCGTTTCGGCATCATCGCGGCGATCTTCGCCGGCCAGGCCGAGCCGATCCCCGGCTTCGTGATCCAGGGCAACCTCGGGTACGACGCCGAGACGATGGCGCCGTTCCCGTACGACCCCGAGCGCGCCCGGGAGCTGCTGGCGGAAGCCGGCTACCCCGACGGCTTCGAGATCTCGATGGGTTGCCCGGCCGACGGCTACGTCAACATCAACGAGGTCTGCCTGGCGCTGCAGCGCACGCTGGCCGAGATCGGCGTCGAGGTCAACGTCGAGTTCCGCACCACCAACAGCTTCTGGAGCGAGGAGCAGTACGGCGCGGTGGGCGCGATGTTCGTCGACAGCTGGTCGTCGACGATCGGCGAGGCGCTGCCGCGGCTCGAAGGTGCGCTGGTGCCCGGCAACTACTACACGGCGTGGGAAGACGAGAAGTTCGCCGACATGATCGACCAGATCACGACCACGGTCGATCGCGAGGCCCGCGCCGACCTCTACCGCCAGATGCACGAGATGATGCGCGAAGACCCGCCGTTCATCTACCTCTACCAGCCGACGATCTTCGAGGCGGTGAACGAGCGCGTCCAGGGCTACTCGCCGCGCGCCGCCGAGGAGTACTACCTGTTCCAGGTCTCGCTCGACTGAGACCTGCTGGGTGGGCGCCGCGCTGACGCGGCGCCCACCCACCGTTCATGCTTCGCTACACCGTTCGCAAGCTGGCCGAGTCCGTCCTGCTCATGCTGGGCGTGCTGGTGCTCGTCTTCTTCCTGGTGCGCCTCACCGGCGACCCCGTCAGCCTGATCATCCCCATGGACGCGCCCACCGAACAGCGCGAGGCCTTCCGTGAGCTGATGGGCCTGAACGAGCCGCTGGCGGTCCAGTTCTGGGGCTTCATGAGCGGGGCCATCCAGGGCGACCTGGGGGACTCGTTGCGCCGCCGCGGCGAGGCCAACCTCGACATCATCCTGGAGCGTCTCCCCGCCACCATCCAGCTGGCGTTGGCTGCGTTGGCCTTCGCCGTGCTGATCGCCGTGCCGCTCGGGCTCGCGGGCGGCATGCGACCGGGCAGCGCCGTCGATCGCCTCGCTCGCTCGGTCGGCCTGCTGGGACAGACGATCCCCAGCTTCTGGCTCGGCATGCTGCTGATCGTGCTGTTCGCGGTCACGTTGCGGTGGCTGCCGTCGTTCGGCCGTGACGGGTTCTCCTCGCTGGTGCTCCCCGCCATCGCCCTGGGGTTCGCGGGCATGGGCCAGTTGGTGCGGCTCACGCGCTCGGCCGTGCTCGACGTGCGTCGCGCCGATTACGTGCGCACCGCCCACGCCAAGGGTTTGCGCGCCGCCCGAGTGTCGCTCCGGCACGTGCTGCCCAACGTCGCCATCCCGATCATCAGCGTGCTCGGCATCCAGTTCACCTATCTTCTGGGCGGCTCGGTCTACATCGAGGTCGTCTTCGCCTGGCCCGGGCTCGGGTCCCTGCTGGAGGCGGCGATCCGTGACGCCGACTTCCCGCTCGTGCAGGCCATCACCATCTTCATCTCGCTCTTCGCGATCAGCATCCACCTCTTGACCGATCTGGCGTACGGCCTGCTCGACCCACGCCTGCGCCGCGCGTGACGCGCGAAGCGGCGGACGCACCGCGCGAGCCGGTGAACGCACCCCGCGAAGCGGTTCGCGTGCGCGAGCCCGCGAAGCCGGTGCAGGCGGTCGGCTCCACGGCCGGCGACGACGACGTCGCGTACGGCGGGCCGAGCGGCGAGTCGCTCTTCGCACCGCGCCGTCTTTGGCGCCTGCTGCGACGCGACGCAGGCGGGATGGTGGGCCTCATCATCGTGCTCGCGATCATCTCCGCGGCCGTCTTCGCCCCGTGGATCGCGCCGTACGGTCCGACCGAGGGGGACTTCATGAGCGCGCGCCTGCCGCCCGCCTGGTTCGACGGCGGCACGAGCGCCCACCTGCTGGGCACCGACCAGCTCGGCCAGGACGTCTTCAGCCGCATCGTGTACGGCGCCAGGGTGTCGCTGCTCGTCGGCGTGCTGGGGGCGCTGATGGCGGTGACCCTCGGGGTCACCTTCGGCCTCCTGGCCGGCTACTTCGGCGGTTGGTTCGACAGCCTCGTCACCGGCGCCACCAACCTGTTGCTCTCGATCCCGTACCTGGTGCTGGTCATCGTCATCGCCACCGTGCTCGGGCGTAGCCTGACCAACGTGATCCTCCTCTTCGGCGTCACCGGCAGCCCGCTCTTCGTGCGGGTGGCGCGCGGCGAGGTGCTGCGGCTCAAGCGCCGGGCGTTCGTCGAGGCGGCGGTGGGGCTCGGCGCCTCCGCACGGCGCATCATCCCCGTCCACCTGCTGCCGAACCTGCTCGGGCCGCTGGTCACGCTGGCGACGTTCGAGGTGTCGGCCATGATCTTCTACGAGTCGGGCCTCGGCTTCCTGGGGCTGTCGGTGCCCCCGGACGTGCCCAGCTGGGGCAACATGCTGGCGTTGGGGCGGCAGTTCCTGACGATCTACCCGTGGTTGGCCGTCTTCCCGGGCGTCGCCATCGCCCTCACGGCCCTCGGCATCAACCTCTTCGGCGACTGGCTGCGCGACGCGATCGACCCGCGCGCGAGCGAACGCGAGTGAGCCTCGAGCGCCCCCCCGTCGGCTTGCTGCTCGACATGGACGGCACCCTGGTCGACTCCGAACGCCTCTGGTTCGAGGCCGAGCGCGCGGCGGTCGCGCGTCTGGGTGGGACCTTGCCGGTCGCCGCCGAGGCCTCGCTGCTGGGCCTCGACACGGACACGCTGGTGGTCCGGCTGTGGACGGGCTACGGCGTGGACGCCACTGCCGCCGAGCTCCGGGCCGCCATCCTCGACGAGGTCGGCGCTCGCCTGGCCGAGGTACCCGCCTGTGACGGCGCCGGCGCCTTGGTCGACGCCGCCGTCCGGCACGGCGTGCGTCTCGCGGTCGTCTCGAACTCCCCGGCCGCCGTCGTGACGGAGAGCCTCGCACCCCACGCGTGGGCGTCCGCGCTGACCCTGCGCGTGAGCGCCGACGAGGTCGTCCATCCGAAACCCGCTCCGGACCTCTACCGACTGGCGCTGGCGCGGCTCGGCCTCGCGCCCGACGACTGCGTCGCGGTGGAGGACAGCCCCACCGGCGTGCGGGCGGCGCTGGCGGCAGGGTTGACCTGTCTCGGCGTCGCAGCCGACGACGACCAGCGCGCCGCCCTCGCCCAGATCACCCCGCACGTCGTGACGTCGCTCGACGCCGCGCGTCGGTGGCTCGCGCTCGCCGACCTGGCGGCGCCCTCGGCCCCCTGAAGGAGACCCTCGTGTTGCGGTCACCCCCCGATCCGACCCTGCCCACCCCCGACCTCTTCATCGACGGCGCCTTCGTGCCCAGCACCGAGGGCGAACGTCGCGCGATCCTGTGCCCGGGCACCGGACGCACGCTGGCCCACGTGGCCGAAGCCGGACCCGTGGACGTCGACCGGGCGCTGCGCGCCGCGCGAACCGCGTTCGACGGTGGTCCCTGGCCACGGGTGACGCCGCGCGGGCGCGCCTCCGTCTTGGAGCGTGTCGCGGCCCTGCTCGAGCGCGACCGCGAGCGCTTAGCGGAGCTCGAGACGCTCGACACCGGCAAGACGCTGGCGGAGAGCCGCGACGACATCACACAGGTGGCCGACGTCTTCCGCTACTTCGCGGCCCTGGTGCGTGTCGATGGCGGCCACGTCAACCGCGCCGAGGGCGCGGTGCTGAGCCTGACGATCGCGCGGCCCGCCGGCGTGGTGGCGCTCATCACGCCGTGGAACTACCCGCTGCTGCAAGCCTCCTGGAAGGTGGCGCCGGCGCTCGCCGCCGGGTGCACGTTCGTGCTCAAGCCGAGCGAGTTGACGCCGCTCACCACCTTGGCGCTGGCCGAGACGCTGGCCGAAGCCGGTCTGCCGGCGGGCGTTGCGAACGTGGTGACGGGCGCCGGCGCGACGGTGGGCGCGGCGCTGGTGGAGGACCCGCGGGTGGACATGGTCTCGTTCACCGGGGGTCTGGCGACCGGTCGTCGCATCGCGGCCGCGGCGGCGCAGCGGGCGGCCAAGGTGGCGCTCGAGCTGGGCGGCAAGAACCCCAACATCGTGCTGGCCGACGCCGACGTGGCGCTGGCGGCCGACCACGCGCTCGAGGCGGTCTTCTTCCACGCCGGTCAGGTCTGCTCGGCGGGGTCGCGCCTGCTGGTGGCGGCGCCCGTCCACGACGAGCTCGTCGAGCGGCTCGAGGCGCGCGTCGCGGCGATCCGGGTCGGTGTCGGTTGGGACCCGGAGACCGAGATGGGGCCGCTCATCAGCTCCGATCAGCGCGACAAGGTGGAGGGCTACGTGCGCCTGGCGCAGGAGGAGGGGGCGCAACTCCGGCTCGGCGGCCGGCGGCCGGAGGGCGACGCCTTCGCCGGCGGTTGCTTCCTGGAGCCGACCCTGCTGCTCGACCTGCCGCCCGACGGACGCGTGGCACGCGAGGAGATCTTCGGCCCGGTGCTGACGGTCGAACGCGTCCGCGATCTCGACGAGGCGATCGCTCGCGCCGACGCCACCGACACCGGGCTCGCCGCCGCGGTCTGGACCCGGGACGTCGGCACCGCCTTGCAGGCGGCCGAACGCCTGCGCTTCGGCACGGTCTGGTGGAACGACTTCCACCCGTACTTCCCCGAGGCGTCCTGGGGCGGCTTCAAGACCAGCGGCGTCGGCCGCGAGCTGGGGCGCGCCGGCCTCCGCGAGTTCCAGGAGGAGCAACACGTCTACCTGAACGGCAGGCCGTCGGCGAGCGACGCGTTCGGGCGTCGTTAGTCGGCGCTCGGCGTGTGCCGGTAGACGGGCGCCGACGAGGGCGCGAGCGGCGTCTGGCCGCGGATGAGGTCGGCGGCCTTCTCGGCGATCATCATCACGGGCGCGTAGATGTTGCCGTTCGTGATGATCGGCATCACCGAAGCGTCCACCACCCGTAGGCCCTCGAGGCCGTGCACCTTCATCGTGCTCGGGTCGACCACCGACATCGCGTCGGTCCCCATCTTGGCCGTGCACGAAGGGTGCAGCGCCGTCTCGGCGTCCTTCGCCACCCAGTCGAGGATCTGCTCGTCGGTCTCGACGCCGGGACCTGGGGAGAGTTCCCCACCGTTGAAGGCGTCGAACGCCGGCTGCGTCAGGATGTGCCGGGCGGTCCGCACCGCTTCGAGCCACTCCTGGCGGTCGTTGGGCGTCGACAGGTAGTTGAACCTCAGCGACGGGTGCTGGCGCGGATCGGTCGAGGTGATCTTCAGCTCGCCGCGCACGTCCGAGAACATCGGTCCGACGTGCACCTGGTAGCCGTGACCCGACGCCGGCGAGGAGCCGTCGTAGCGGATGGCCAGCGGCAGGAAGTGGAACATCAGGTTGGGCCAGCCGACGGTCTCGTTGGAGCGCACGAAGCCGCCCCCTTCGAAGTGGTTGGTGGCGCCCGGTCCGCTTCGGAGGAAGAGCCACTGGGCGCCCACGAAGGGTCGGCGCCATTTCGCGAGGTACGGCGCCATCGACACCGGCTCTTTCGAGGCGTACTGGATGTAGACCTCCAGGTGGTCCTGGAGGTTCTGGCCGACGCCGGGCAGGTCGACGACAACGTCGATCCCCAGCGAACGCAGGTGCTCGGCCGGCCCCACGCCCGAGAGCTGCAGCAGCTGCGGGCTGGCGATGGCGCCGCCGCAGAGGATCACTTCGCCGGCCTCGACGCGGTGGCCGGCGCCCCGGTGCTGGTAAGCGACGCCGGTGGCGCGCGTGCCGTCGAACAGGACGCGTTCGACGAAGGCGCGCGTGCGCACGGTCAGGTTCGGGCGACCCCGGATGGGGCGCAGGTAGGCCTTGCTGGCCGACCACCGTCGTCCCCGCGAGATGTTGCGGTCGAAGGGCGCGAAACCCTCCTGGCGGTAGCCATTGACGTCGTCGGTGAGCCCGTATCCCGCCTGCTGGACGGCCTCGAAGAAGGCCCCGAACAGCGGGTTCGTGGCCGGCCCGCGCTCCAGGATCAGCGGGCCGTCGCCGCCGCGGTAATCGTCGGCGCCCGCGGTGCAGGTCTCCATCTTCTTGAAGTAGGGCAGGCAGTGGGCGTAGTCCCAGGCCTCCATGCCGGGCGCCTCGGCCCAGCGGTCGTAGTCCATGGGGTTACCCCGCTGGAAGATCATGCCGTTGATCGACGACGAGCCGCCCAGCACCTTCCCGCGAGCGTGGTAGACGCGGCGCCCACCCATCTCGGGTTCGGGATCGGAGCGGTAGCCCCAGTCGTAGAAGCGGCTCCCGATCGGGAACGGCAGGGCGGCCGGCATGTGGATGAACACGTCCCAGGGCGAGTCCGGTCGTCCCGCTTCGAGCAGCAGAACCCGCGTGGTGCCGTCCTCGCTCAGTCGGTTCGCCATCACGGCGCCCGCCGACCCCCCGCCCACCACCACCACGTCGTACCGTTCGTCCGGCATGCACCGCTCCCGTCCAGCCGCCGTCCGCCGACCTCGGGCCGGGCCCAGGGTAACAGCCCACCGGCGATGGGGGCGGGAGCCCCCGGAGGCCGGCCCGCGTCGTCGCCCCAGCACCTGGCTCGGTCAGACCGGCGTCAGGCAGGCGACGCCGGGGCGTCCTGACGCTCCGCCCACGCCCGCTCGAGCAGCTGCGTGAACACGTCGGTGGGTTGCGCGCCCGAGACGCCGAAGGCCCGGTCGACCACGAAGAAGGGCACGCCGCGGATCCCGTAGCGCGCCGCTTCGAGTTCGTCGCGGCGGACGTCATCGACGTAGGCGTCGCTCGCGAGCATCGTCCGGGCCTCATCGGCGTCCAGGCCCAGCGCGACCGCCACATCCAAGAGCGTCTCGTGCTCACCGATGGCGCGCCCCTCGGTGAAGTACGCGCGCAAAAGGCGTTCCTTGGCCTCACCCTGGAGGCCGTGGGCGGCCGCATGGTGGATCAACCGGTGGGCGTCGAGCGTGTTGCCGGGCCGCGCCTGCTCCAGCCGGAAGTCGAGCCCCTCGGCCGATGCCATCGCCACGACGTTGGCGTTCATCTCGGCCGCCTGCTCGCGGGTGACGCGGTACTTCTCGGCCAGGCGATCGACGAGGTTCCCCGACGTCGTCCGCGGCGCGTCGGCGTCGAGCTCGAAGCTCCGCCAGGTCACGTCGACGGCGTCGTGATGCGGGAAGGCGGCGAGCGCGGCCTCGAAGCGGCGCTTGCCGACGTAGCAGTAGGGACAGACGACGTCGGACCAGATCTCGACCTGCATGGCGCGCTCCTGTCAGGCCCCGATGGGGGACGTTCATCGAGGGTGACATGGGGCGCGGGTCGGCGCCGTGGTCTGGGTTGCGGCGGGTGCAGCGAGGACCTCGCCTCGCGGTCCGCGGTCGACCGATCGCCCACCACGACCTCCGTTCAGCCCGCTGCCTCGACCCCCCACGGCCACACCACGCACGACGGCACGTCGTCGAACACCACGTGATCCGCGGCGCCCGGCCGGCCCTTCAGGACCAGCGTCGTCGTGGTCGCCGGCGCCAACGCGGCGGCGACGGCGCGCAAGGTCGCGCCGGTCACGCTCACGTCGTCGACGAGGAGCACGTGCCGCCCGGTCAGATCGGGCAACCCCGTCCCCACCCTCGGCGCCGCGTCGAGCGGGACGTTGTCGTCGTCGCGGAATCGTGAGCGCACCACGTGCAGCGGTCGACCCAGGTGGTAGGCGACGAGCGCACCGGCCACCACCCCGCCGCGCGCCACCGCGACGACGGTGTCGACGTCGCCGAGGTCGATCGTGTCCAGAACATCCCGGAGGCGTGCGGCGATGACGTCGAACGGCAGCACGACCTTCGTGGCCGCCAGCGTGCTCGCGCCGCTCACGCGCGCGGCGCCGACCCGCCCCGGCCGGACGCCGTCAGCACCCCGACCACGAGCAGCGCCGCCAGGCCCGGCCAGGCGATCGACACGGTGCCGAGGAGCGCCTCGAGCGAGACGGGGCGGGACGCCAGCACGAGCGCCGACACCGTCGCGGCCCCGAGGTACGCGACGGGCGCGAGGTACGCAGCGAGCCGCGGCGCGAGCCGCGCGGCCAGGATCATGAGCGCCGTGAACACGGTGAGCTCCCACAGGAGCGTGGGCAGCATCGGTCCGGCCGGCATGCCGGTCACGAGGCGGTTCAACAGCGGCGCGATCGCGGCCACGGCGAGGGCGGCAGCGGGGGACCCTCGGAGCACGAGCACCAGGCTGGCGAAGAAGACCGGCAACAGGCGGGCGCCGGCCGGGGGACCACCGGCGGCCGGCAGCAGGTGCACGAGGAAGGGGAGCACGAGGGCGGCGGTCAACCCGAGGCTGACGGTGGCGACACTTCGAACCCAGGGGCGGTCGAGGGCGATGGTCATGGGACTCTCCTTCGCGACGAGCGAGCGCGGCGCTGGAAGCGACCGGTCCATGGCGAAATTAGCACGTGCTGGAGGGCGATGACGTCGATCGTCAGCGGTCGTTGCCGGGCACCAGGTCGGCGAAGCGGGCCACCCGCTCGCGCCAGAACGCCTTCCGCCGTGCCGCTTCCTCGGCGTCCGGGAGGCGCGCGTGGGTGACGGTCAGAGCGCTCTTCGCGGGCCCCTTGGCGGTGAAGGTCACGAGGACGCGCGTCGGGCCGTCCCCCCAATCGAAACGCGCCGTCTTCGGTGCGGTCGTCGTGCGGAGCCGTAGCTCGGCGCTCGGAAGCCAGCGCGACCGCAGGGCTTCGTCCATGAACGCCCGGTAGAGCTCGGCGACGTCGACGCCGACGGTCTTGCTCGCACTGACCTCGAACCCGTCGGGTCGCTGGCCCAGGTCACGGCCGCCGAGCGCGCGTTCGTAGCCCACCGTGATCGACTGCGCCGACCACGCGTCGACGGCGTGCTCCGCCTCGAGCCAAGCGGCGATCTCGGTGTGCGTGCGCTCGGCGGCGCCCCAGCCGTTCAGCAGGTCGAGCCAGCTCTGCCAGCCGCGGCCGGTCCGCCGTGTGATCGCCGCGTCGGAGAGGGGAAATCCCGATGCGCGGACCCGCGGTTCGGCCATGGCGCCGGAGCTGCTCGCGGCCGCCGTCTCCTCCGCGAGCCGATGTCGCACGATGTCGCGGATCAGGTCGAGCGGCATCGGCTCGTCGAGCGGGAAGCGGACGGACCCTTTGCCCTGGGCGTAGCGCGCGAGCGCGGCATCGAACCGCTCGATGCCCGAGGGTGTCGGGTAGAAACCGACGTGGCTCTTGAAGGCGCCGAAGTGCACGAGATGACGGCCTTGGGTGAAGGTGGGGAGGCCGTAGGCGATGCTCTCGCGCGCGTCGGGCGCGATCTCGCGGACCGCCTCACGGATCGCTCGCAAGGCGCCTTGCGCGGGCGGCTCGCAGCGCGCGATGTAGGCGTCCACGTCACGTTCGCCCTCGCTGGACTTCGTCATGTCGGGCCTCCGGCTGCTCGCGTGGGCTGCACGATACGACGACCGGCGCGCCGGCTCGACCGTCAGCGACCGATGTACGCGCGCACTGCGACCTCGAGCGCGCGGCGTCCGAGGGTGGTCACCTCGCCGATCGCAGCGATCGAGGTCGGCAGGCTCCAGAGGTGGGCGAGTTCGACCTGGGCGTCCTTGACGTTGCCGGGGAACGAGAGCGCGCCGCGGGGCACCACCGGCGTCCACCACTTCGGGTTCGACGCGTCGTTGAGTGGCGCGGCGATGGGTTCACCCGTGTCGGTCTCACCGAGGACGATCCACGGCCGCCGATCGCTGCCCCCGTACACCGTGGATGGCGTCCGAGGGGCATCGTCCACGAGGAGGGCGCCCGGTCTGACGACGTGCCACAACCGGTCGCCGCGCAAGAAGGCGCGCGCGAACACGGCCACGGCGTCGGGCGCCGGCGGCGCGTCGAGGGTGACCAGCCAGTCTTCGCCCACGGCGCCCAGCCACGTGAGATCGTCTCCGTCGACCTGCGCCACCTGCGTGTGGCCGTCGCGGGTCGCGCGCAGCGCGGCCGGGTGGACGACGACCACGAGGTCGCCATCGGGCGGCAGGAAGCGCAGCCGTTCGCCCGCATCCTCGGTCAGGTCGACGAGCGTGCCGGGCGGAAGCGTGGCCAAGGTGCCTGCCTTCGGGGACCGTCGAGAAGCGGACGCGGTCCGAGGTCCAGGATGGCACGGGCGATGCGTGGCGACCAGGGTGGGGCCGCCGCCGAGACGGCGAACGCTCGCGCCGCATGTACGACAGGGCTCGAGCGTCCGCTCCTGGCGGTCACGAGCGAAGTGAAACTGCTTGCAGCGCGATATCTCAGCCCGGCTACGATGATGTGTCCGTACACCAGCACGTCGTGGAGGATCGCATGGGCGACTTCAATCCTTTGAAGTTCGACGGGCGCATCGGCCGCTTGCAGTACTTCGGCTTCGGCGTCATCTGGACCATCATCGTCTTCGTCTTGTTCCTCGTGCTCGGCGGTGGAGCGGGAGCGGGTGACGTCGCCTCGGCGGGCTCGGCTTTCGGTTCACTCGGCCTGTCGGTGGCTACGTTCGTCGCGACGCTCTCTTACGGCGTCCGCCGACTCCGGGACTTCGACAAGAGCGGCTGGTGGTATCTGCTCGCCTTCGTGCCGTTCGTGAACTTCGTGTTCGCGCTGATCCTGCTGTTCGCGCCCGGAACGCCGGGCGCCAACCGCTACGGGGTCCGGACGGGTGCTCTGGTCTAGCGAAGGCCGATCCGGTCGTCAGGGCGGGAACGGGCTGGGGGCAGCGTGGGAACGCCGACCCCAGCCCTCAACGTCCTCGGCCTTGGCACCGCACCTCCGGTGGTCTACCATCCCGTCATGCATGGGAACCGGACGCCTCCGAAGATCCTTCGTTCGCTCCTCTTCGTCCTCGGCGCGCTGGCGTTCATGCCTGCGCTCGCTGCGCCCAGCCTGGCCCTCGCCACGGAGTTCCCCGGCTGGTCGAGCGTGGCCGATGGGGTGCGCCGCGCCGAGGTCGTGGACGCGGCCCGTCCGCTCTCGCGGCCCCACGCCTTCAGCTGCCGCTCGCCGGAGGTCTTCGTCCGGACCGACGTGACGACGATCGAGGCGGCGGTGCCGCTCGTCGTGCCCTTCGTCGGCGCCGGGATCGGCGAGGAGGTCGTCGACGCCGACGAGGCGCACCGGCTCTCCGTCCTCTCCGGTCAAGGGATGATGTTCGAACGGATGCTGGTGTGGCTGCGGTTCGACGACGGGGTGTGGTTGCTCGTCTGCTGAGGGGCGCGGCCGTCGGCCCGTCGGCTACACGCTGACGCACCACCCCGGGCTCACCACCCCGGGCTCACCACCCCGGGCTAAACGTCGGGTCTCCGGCAGGGCTGGAGCGACGACCGTGGCGCAAACGACCGTCGCCGCTGCCGGCCGCACGGGCGCACGCCCCTGAGCGACCTGTCGGTATAGTCCGCCATGACGTCAGCCACCCACCGCGCGTCCCGCCCACAGCCCGTCCGTCGAGTCCACCGCTGATGGCCGAGACCGATCCCGTCGCGTTCCCGACGCTCGACCCGGTCCAGCTCGAGCGGGTCGCCGCGTACGGCTCGGTACGGAGCGTCGCGAAGGGCGACGTCCTCTTCACGCCGAACGACGCCGGTTACGACTTCTACGCGCTGATGGACGCCACCGTCGAGATCGTTCACCGGAGCGCGAACGAGGCGCGTCTGATCGCCACCCACGGACCGGGCCGCTTCCTCGGCGATCTCGGTCTCATGACCGGCGCCAAACCGCTGCTCACCGCCGAGGTCGTGGGCGCGGGGCGCCTCGTCCAGGTCGACCCCGCCGCGTTCCGTGCGCTGCTCGACGGCGAAGCGGAACTGTCACGCATCATCGTCGATGCCTTCTTGGCGCGACGCGCGATCTTGCAGCAGGGCGAGGGTGCGCGGATGCTGCGCATCATCGGGTCGCGCTTCATGCCCGCCGCGCTCCGGCTGCGGCAGTTCGCCACCCGCATGCGCGTGCCGCACGTGTGGGAGGACCTCGAAGACCACCCCGACGTGGACGCCGTGCTGGCCGCCATCGGGGTGGGTTCCGAGGACATGCCGGTCGTGGTCACCGCGACCGGGGTCTTGCGGCATCCGACACCCGGCGAACTGGCCGAGACGCTCGGACTGAGCTACCGCAGCGTGCCGGGACGCGTCTACGACGTGGCGGTGGTGGGAGCCGGACCGGCTGGGCTGGCGGCCGGGATCTACGCCGCCTCGGAGGGCCTGTCGGCGGTGGTCCTCGACACGGTCGGTCCGGGCGGCCAGGCGGGCAGCAGTTCGCTCATCGAGAACTACCTCGGCTTCCCCCGCGGCATCTCGGGCCGCGAGCTCACGGACCGGGCCACCGCCCAAGCCCAGAAGTTCGGCGTGAGCATCACCAGCCCGTGCGAGGCCGCGTCGCTCGAGGTCGGTGGCGAGGTCAACGTCATCCGCTTGCGCGGTGGCGCCGAGGTTCCCGCCCGCGTCGTGGTCGTTGCGACCGGCGCACGATACCGACGCCTGCCGCTCGATCGGTGGGAGCATTTCGAAGGCGCCGGCATCTACTACGCGGCCACCGACCTCGAGACCCGGTCGTGTGCCGGGCAACCGGTCGTCGTGATCGGCGGCGGCAACTCCGCGGGGCAGGCGGCCTTGTTCCTCGCGGAGAGCGCGTCCCACGTCGACATCGTCGTGCGACGCGACGGCCTCGAAGACACGATGTCGCGGTACCTGATCGCTCGCATCGAGGTCCACCCCCGGATCCGCGTCCGACCGCGCACGACCGTCACGGCCGTCGACGGCGACACGTCGCTCAGCCACATCGAGCTGACGACCACCGACGGGACGTCGAGCCGTGAAGCGTGCGCGGGTCTCTTCTGCTTCATCGGTGCGGACGCGGCCACGTCCTGGTTGCCGCCCGAGGTGCAGCTCGATCGCGCGGGCTTCGTCCTCACCGATCGCGACGTCGTCGCCCTGGATGCCGCCACCGAAGGCGCGAACCGAGAGGTGCTGCCCTACGAATCCAGCGTGCCCGGGGTCTTCGCCGTCGGCGACGTCCGGCACGGGTCGACCAAGCGGGTGGCCGCCGCCGTCGGCGAGGGGTCGGCTTCCATCCGCAGCGCCCACCAGTACCTCGCCGAGCGCGGCTGAGCCGCGCGCGCCGGCCAGGCCGTCCCTCGTCACGCCGGCAGGCCCACGAGCTGCCGGCTCAGCACGTCGAGTCGCTCCGCCAGCGCCTCGTCGTGGGCATGGGGATTGGGCGAGCGGAGCGGCCAGCCCCCGGCGTTCGCTTCAGTTCGGCGCGGACGCGCGCGGCGTCGTCCAGCCGCACCGTGGTGCATGCTGTCCCCATGCCCGAGAACTTGACCCGACCGGAGGCGGAGTCGGTCGACACCTTCATCGACGGCGTTCGCCCGGAGCGGCGGCGCGCCGACGCGCGCGTCCTCCTGGCGCTGATGGCCGACGTCACCGCCGAACCTGCCACCATGTGGGGCCCGACCATCGTCGGCTTCGGACGCCACCACTACGTCTACCCGTCTGGACGCGAGGGGGACACGCTGTGCGTGGGCTTCTCGCCGCGCAAGGCGAACCTGGTGCTCTACGGCCTGACGTCGGCGCCCGACGTCGGGTCGCTGCTCGAGCGCTTGGGCAAGCACCGACCCGGTGCCGCCTGCCTGTACGTCAACAAGCTCGAGGACGTCGACCTGGACGTGCTGCGCGAGCTGACGCGACGGGGCTACGAGCACATGGCGTCGACGTCGGTGGGGTTCTTGGCGAAGCGGGCGGGGCGAACGACGTGACCGCGGGTGGGCAGACGCGCCCGCCTCGCCTCGGCTAGGCTGGATGCGCCGGGGACCTGTGGACCGACGGCTCGACGCCCAGCGTGGCCGAACCGACGGTCACGAGGAGGTGCTCGATGAGGTCCATCGTTCGTGGTCTCCTGGCCATCGCCGTCACCCTGGCGGCCGTCGCACAAGGGAACTCCGATCCACCCTCGGTGCTCGGTCCCGACGTCGTGATGCAGGCGCAAGCGGCGCCGCTCTCGATGCGGATCATCCACACCAACGACCACCACTCCCACCTCGATGGCTCGCCCTTCGACCTCGAGATCGGCGGCGTCCGCACGCGCGTGCAGCTGGGCGGCTTCGCCCGCATCGTCTCGATCATCGAGGCGGAGCGCACACCGCAGACGGTTGTGCTCAACAGCGGCGAGCTCAACGGCACCCTCTACTTCTCGGTCTTCAGCGGCGAGCCCGACTTCCGGGTCTTCAACGAGCTCGGACTCGACGCCTACGCGCTCGGCAACCACGAGTTCGACGAAGGGGACGAGCGCCTGGCCGAACTGATCGAACTGGCCGACTTCCCGATCGTCTCCTCGAACGCCCAACCGGAGCCGGCGAGCCCCCTCTACCGGGTGCGCGACCAGATCCTGCCGTACGTCATCAAGGAGATCGACGGGCAACGCGTGGGCATCATCGGCATCCTCAAGGTCGAGAAGACGAAGAACTCATCGCTCGTCTCCGAGGACGTGGCCTTCACCCCCGAGGTCGAGACCGCCATCCGCTACGTCGAAGAGCTCGAGTCGATGGGGATCGACAAGGTCATCTTGCTGAGCCACGTCGGGTACTTCAACGACATCACCTTCGCCAAGAACGTCCCCGGACTCGACGTCATCGTCGGCGGCGACACCCACACCCTGCTCGACTCGACGGGCGAGCTCGCCGACTTCGGCCTGGCGCCCACGTACGCAGGACAGACGGGTCCGTTCGCGGGCTGGTCGCACGATGGGTACGAGAACGAGGACCTGGGCGCGTACCCGACGGTCGTCACCGGCCCCACCGGGGATCCGGTCTACATCGTCACCGCTTGGGAGTACGCCAAAGCGGTCGGCATCCTCGACGTGACCTTCGATGCTGAGGGCGTGGTCACGTCCGCCGACGGCCACATCGTCCTGCCGGTCGAGCCGCCGTTCCTGCAACCGAACGCCGAGGACGCGCTGGTCGAGGTGTCGCCCGAGGTCGAAGCCGAGATCCTGGCGACGATCGCGGACTCGACGCTCATGCGCGTCGCGTCGAACGCCCCCTCCGTCGAGGCGATCCTGGCGCCGTACCGCGAGCAGATCGAGTCGGTCAAGACCGCGCCGCTCGGCACCATCGCCACGACCATGGGCTTCGAGCGGATCCCCACCCCGTTCGCTGCGAACGAGACGCCCACCGGCAGCTACGCGGCGTGGGTGGTCGCCAAGGCGTTCCAAGAGACCAACCCGAAGATCGACGTCGCCATCCAGAACGCCGGCGGCGTCCGCACCGAGTTCCTCGAGGGCGACTTCACCGTGGGGGACGCGATCAACGCCCTGCCGTTCTCGAACACGATCGTCATGCTCGAGATGACGGGCGAGGCGATCGTCCGCGTTCTCAATCAGGCCGCCTACTACGCGCTCAACTCAGGCTCGACCGGCGCGTTCCCCTACGCCGCGGGTCTCCGCTACGACGTGGCCCTGTCGGCCCCCGAGGGTGAGGTCATCGCCAACGTGGAGGTGCAGGACCGCGACACCGGTGCGTGGTCGCCCATCGATCCGAGCACCGTCTACACCGTCGCCACCAACTCGTTCACCGCGCTCGGGCGCGACAACTACCTCGAGTTCGCCACCGTGCGCGAGGCGGACCCCACCATCTACGAAGACACGTACATCAACTACTTCATCCCGCTCAAGGAGTACATCGAGGACCTGCCCGACCAGACCCTGCCGCCCCTCGACGTGGAGGCGTACACCTTGAAGTCGGTCACGGAGTGAGCGTTCGGGGGGCGCCGCTGGGGCGGCGCCCCCCGAGGCTCTGGCCCGCGCGGGCTAGGCTGCCGGGCGGCGCTCCGTTCTCGAGGCCGAGCGAGGGACGCCGTCGGTGTCTTCCGCATGTGCTCGCGCGTGCCGGCCCCGGCTCCGCCCGGCACCGCAAGGTCTCTTCAGGACGACGTCCGGCCAGCGGCTGAGCTGGTGGCCATGTGGTGTTCGATCAGCCACGCGCCATCGAGCTCGCGCACGACCGCGAAGTAGTGGCCCTCGGCGAGCACCTGGCCGTCGTCGGTCGCCACGCGGTACCAGCCCCGGTCCACGACGACGTCGCCGCAGGGGCGGACTTCGCTCGATGTGATGGTCGATCGGAAGGAAGCGCCCTGCATCCACGCCGCCACCGCGTCGCGCTCGCCCTGGCGCGCCTGCACGATGGCGTCGCGCCCTTCGTCGACACCGCCGTCGGGCTTGTAATAGCGCGCATCAGCCGCATAAATGGACCAAGCGCCGTCATGTCCGCACGGTTGAAAGCATCCTGCCACGCCGTCCAAAGGTCGTCGATGCGCGTCATCCCGCTCTCCCTTGCTCAGCGCAGCCGTTCACGACGCCGTCGTCGATACGGAACGATCCGCTGCCCGTCCCGGAGGGACCAGGCGGTGGTCATCTGCTCTGAGTCCCGGGAAGCATAGCGCCAACGGGGTGCGAACGCCATGGGACGACACCTTCATTCAGAACCCGATCGCCAGCCCTTCCCGCCGACCGTCCGACGCCGCCACGTAGCTGCCCGTCAGGAGACGCCACGCCATCTGAGCGCCGCCGAAGAAGGAGGGGGCCTCCGGGTCGTCGATGCGGACCGTGTGACCCAAGGCCCGCAGGCGTTCGACCACTGCTGCGTCGACCTCGCGCTCAGCTTGGCCATCGCGCCACTGCTGGGGGTGGGGCTGTTCTGACGTCTGATTGACGCCGTTCACAGCCCGCCATCCACTGGATCGGCGGGCTGCGAACGTTCGGTGCCGGGTGCGCGGCGCTCGGCGGACGGACGCGAGCAGCGCTTCAACCTGGGACCAACATTCGCTGTCTACCCTTCGCTCGTGACCGGTACGCACTGGTCGGGAAGGGGAAAGGCATGAACGACATCCACAGAGGCCTACGCGCAATTCTCCTGAGTGCCGCCTTCGTGAGCGGCGTGGTCGGCGTCGAGGTGGTCTCGGCCCAATCGAACCCTTCGGTCCCGTCGACCGAGACCCAAACGGAGACCATGCGACTCACCGGGTCCATTCCTGTGCCCAAGGGCACCACGTCCTACCGGGACATGGCGCGCGTCTCGTTGGCAGACGCGGTGGCCGCCGCGCAACAGGCGACCGGGGATTCGGGAAGCCCGACATCCGTGGAGCTCGGGGTCGAGAACGGCTACCTCGTCTGGACCGTCGAGTTCATGGATCGTGAGATCGTCGTCGACGCTGGCGACGGGCAGGTCCTGCAAGACCTTCAGGGCGAAGGGTCGAACGACGACGACAGCGACGCCGAGATGGATGACGCCCAAGGTCACGCCGACGACGAGAGCGAGCCGAACGCTGCTGGCGGAGATGAGGACGAGGCTGGCGGCGATGACGGCGGCGAGTACGACGTCCACGACGATTGATGGCGGCTTCGCCGGCAGCGATCGAGAGGAGACCCATGCAACCGTTGAGCCCGCGCAGCGCGTCTCTCGAGCCGCCGCTGCGCGGCGCGCTCCTGGTGACGCTGACCGTGATCAGCGTCCTGCTGACCGGCCTGGCCTCCGCCCAGCAAGTGACCGTCGCGGCGGTGGGCGACATCGCCTGCAGCCCGGACGGCAACCCGAACGCCAGCGGTGGCAAGGGTGATGAAACCCGCTGCCAGATGCTGGCGACCTCCGAGCTGGTCGCCGAGCATGGCGTGCAGGCTGTGCTGGCGCTGGGTGACCTCCAGTACGCGTCCTCGTCGCGGCAACTGGCCGCGTTCCGAGCGTCGTACGACCTGAGTTGGGGGCGCTTCAAGGACATCACCTACCCCGTTCCCGGTAATCATGAATACGACACGCCCGATGCGGAGGGGTACTACAAGTACTTCGGGGATCGAGCCGGCGATCCGGAACGGGGCTATGACAGCTTCGATCTCGGTGAGTGGCACATCGTGGCGCTCAACTCCAACTGCGAAGAGGTGGGCGGCTGCGGCGCGGGGTCGGAGCAGTCCCGCTGGCTCGAGTCCGACGTGGAGGCTCACCCGTCGGCCTGCCTTCTCGCCTTTTGGCACCACCCGCGCTTCAGCTCTGGAAAGCACGGCTCACGCACGGTCTACCAGGAGTTCTGGAACATCCTCCAGCGTGCGGGCGCCGACGTCGTTCTCGCGGGCCATGACCACGACTACGAGCGATTCGCGCCGCTGTCGGCGAATGGCGACGTCGACGTCGAGCGTGGCGTCCGCGCGTTCGTGGTCGGCACGGGCGGCGTTTCGCTGCGGCCGGCGGGCGACCGGCAAGCCCACAGCGAGGTCTTCATCGAGCGGTTCGGCGTCCTGTTCTTGAACCTCGGCCACGACAAGTACGAGTGGTCGTTCGTCGCGCCAGGGGGCGACATCCTGGATCGGGGCAAGGGCCGCTGTGGGAGTGTGCCCGACGGTCCGTGAGGTCCAGCGGTTCGTGCTCCGCGGTCATCGTGCGCGGCGCGTGTGGCCCGCCGCCGGCGCCGAGGTAGGTTCAGGTGCCGGCAAGGGTGTGGGGACGCGTGTCGCTCGAGCACGGTCAGGAGGGACGAGGATGCGGGTTCTCGTGGTCGAGGACGACCCCGGTGTTGGCCAGCTCGTGAGCGAGGACCTGACCGATGAGGGCTACGCGGTGGACTGGGCCCGCGATGGTGACGAAGCGTTGTCGCTGCTGTCGAGTTTCCCCTATGACCTGGTCGTCTTGGACATCATGCTGCCGGGACGGGACGGTTTCTCCATCACCCGCGAACTCCGGGCGCGCGAGCGGTCGGTGCCGATCCTCGTGGTGACCGCAAGGGATGCCGTCGACGACCGTGTGAAGGGCCTTCAGCTCGGCGCCGACGACTACGTCGTCAAGCCCTTTCACCTGGCCGAGCTGCGAGCTCGGGTCCTCGCGCTGCTTCGGCGCGCGCAGAGCGATGGCAGCAACCGGGTGGTGGTGGGTCGCCTCGAACTCGAACGGTCGCAACGGCGCGTCTGGTTCGCCACGGACGAAGTGCACCTCTCGGGCACCGAGTACACGCTCTTGGAGTTCTTGGCGCTCCATGCCGAAGGCTATTTCAGCCGCGACCAACTCGTCGAGCACGCTTGGCCTGGTGATGCCAGCATCGATCCGCGCACGGTGGATACCTACATCCGCTTCTTGCGCCGCAAGCTGACCGACGACGCCATCGAGACCCGTCGCGGCCTCGGCTACCGGCTGAGGGGCTGAAGGCGGCGTGTTGCCCCTCCGGGTCCGCCTGAGCCTCTTGTACACGGTGCTCGTCGCGCTGATCTTGGTCTCGTCGGGCGTCGCGTTGCACGTGCTCCTGTACCGGAGCCTCCTGAGCGGTGTGGACGAGAGCCTCGAAGAAGCCGCAAAACTCGTCGCCGCGGTCACCGACACCGTCGGTGGCGTCCCTCGCCTCAGCAACGCGGATGAGCTATCGGCCGAGTTCTCGAACGACCTCGTCGCGCGCCTCTACGCTCCGAACGGCACCCTCGTGGCCGAACTCGGCCGGGTCCCTTCGGACGTTCCCGTTCGTGCACCCGGATACACGCTGTGGGAGGGTTGGCGCACGCTGACGGTGCCATTGGAAGGCGGCACGATCACGGTGCTCCGCCAGATGGAGGACACGCAGGAGGCGCTGCGACGCTTCGACGCGCTGTTCCTGTTGCTCGCGCCGGTCGCGGTCCTGGCGGCGTTCGTGCTCGGCTACGTCCTGGCCGGCCGAGCCTTGGTTCCCGTCGACCGTCTGACCCGCTCGGCACATGACCTGGCGCGGCGCCGAGCGTGGCGGGAACGGTTGCCCGAACCCGAACGGCGCGATGAGTTGTGGCGTTTGGCCCGAGCGACGAACATCTTGTTGGGCGCGCTCGGCTCCGTGATCGAGAGTGAGCGGCATTTCACTGCCGACGCGGCACACGAACTGCGCACGCCGCTGACCGTTCTTCAAGGCAGGCTCGAGAAGGGACGCGAGCAAGCCGCGGATCCGGCCGGGCGCGCGCGGCGTTCGATGCGGCCCTCGAGGCGAACGCGAGGCTGCTCACGCTCCTCGAGCGGCTGTTGGCCCTCGCCCGGGCCGAATCGGGGCGAGGGATCGGCCTGGAGCGCGTCGCACTCGACGAGATCGCATTCGACGTCGCCGCGCAACTCCGCCCGTCCTTCGACACGGTCGGTCTCGACCTCCGGCTCGACCTGCCGGAGGACCCCGTATACGTGAGTGGCGACCGAACGGCTCTCGAACTGGCCACGCGCAACCTCTTGGACAACGCCCGCAAGTTCACGCCGGCCGGCGTCGTGGAGCTTCGCGTTCGTCAGGGCGACGGCCATGCCGAGCTATCGGTCCGCGACAGCGGTCCTGGCATCCCAGAACGCGCGTTCCCGCACCTGTTCGAGCGTTTCTACCAGGCTGACGTCGCGCACCGGCGCGAGGGAAGCGGTTTGGGGCTCGCGCTCGTGCGCAGCGTCGCGGGTTGGCACGGAGGCAGCGTGAACGCGACGAACGTGGCCGGTGGCGGCGCGCGGTTCACCCTGACCTTGCCTCTCGGCGCGGTCCTGGCATAGAACCGAGGGGGTCCCGGCGCCCCCTACAAGCCGAGCCGACCCATGAGGTACGCCGCCACCCGGTCGATGTCGGCCCGATCTCTCAGCGGCATCCCCAGTCGCTCGAGGGTCGGCCCCACCGTGCGGCGCATCGCCATCAGGTCCGTCGCCAGCGTGGGGTCGTGTCCCTCCGCCGGTCCGGCCAGGCCCCGGTCACCGACGTCGCGCACGATCGCTTCGACGAGGTCCGCGATCCGCGCCATCTTTCCGAAGTCGAGCTTGTCGGGGGTATCGCTCGGCCGATGGTAGTGCTCCCACCGACCGCACGTCAGGAACAGGTACGGCACCCCGTCCAGACGGAAGACGTGATGGTCGGACATGTCGCCGACGTAGCGGTTGAGGGCCGTCATCACGCGCAAGCCGTCGATGTGGGGCAACGCCTTGATCACGCGTTCGAGGTCCGAATCGCTCTCCATACCGGTGATGAAGACGAGGTCTTCGAGCCCGGGAGAGGCGACCGCATGGCCGACCAGGTCCATCACGATCGCGGCGTGCACGCGTTCCCGTGCCTGATGCTGGTGGAACCACGTCGAGCCCATGGCGGTCGCGTGGAAGTACGGCGGCTCCTCGGCGTCGAACAGCGCGATGAGCACGTCGCGTGCGGCCCGGCGCGCGATGAGTCGGCGGGCGACCTCGAGGGCGATCGCGACCGCGGCGGCGTTGTCGTCGGCGCCCGGGAGGTCCCCAGCGGTGTCGTAGTGGGCGCCGACCAAGAGCGGGGGCCTGGTGCGGTCGACGCCGGGCGCCACGCCGACGAGGTTCGTGAATTGGACGTCGTCGAAGGTATAGCGGAGGCCGAACGAGGCGCCATAGGGTGACAGGCCGGTCTCGGCGACGCGCTCGACGAGGAAGCGCTGCGCGCGATCGTGGCCTCGTGATCCGACGCGGCGGCCGTCTCGCCAGGCAAGACGTTCGACGTCCTGGCGAAGGCGTCCTGCAGCGTCTTGAAGTCCTGGCGTCGAGGTCATGTCCGATCGTCGCACGTAGATGCCGGGCCCGCCGACCGACACCTTCATTCAGAACCCGATCGCCAGCCCTTCCCGCCGACCGTCCGACGCCGCCACGTAGCTGCCCGTCGGGAGACGCCACGCCATCTGAGCGCCGCCGAAGAAGGCCGGGGTGCCGGGTCGTCGATCCGGATCGTGTGACCCAAGGCCCGCAGACGTTCGACCACCGCGCCGTCGACCTCGCGCTCGACGATGATCGTGTCGTGTTCGTCGAGATGCCAGCGCGGCGCGTCGAGCGCGGCTTGCAGGTTCTGGCCGTGGTCGCGCAGCCGCACCGCCAACTGGACGTGCATCTGCGCCTGCACGTGGCCGCCGATGACGCCGAAGGCCGCCAGAGGTCGGCCACCCTGCGTGAGGAACGCGGGGACGATGGTGTGGAAGGGACGCTTCCCGCCCGCCACCCGGTTGGGGTGCCCGGCTTCGGTCACGAAGCCGGCGCCGCGGTTCTGCAGGGCGATCCCCGTCCCGGGCACCACCACGCCCGATCCGAAGCCCATGTAGTTCGACTGGATGAGCGACACCATGCGGCCCTCGGCGTCGGCGGCCGTCACGTAGACGGTGCCACCGCGCGGCGGCGTGCCCCACGCGACGGTGCTGGCGCGGGTGCGATCGACGAGGCCGGCGCGCGCGTCGAGGTAGCCGGGATCGAGCAGCGCCGTGGCCGGCACCGGCATCGCGTCGGGGTCGGCCAGGTAGCGACGCGCGTCCGCGAAGGCGAGCTTGAGCGCCTCCACCTGGAGGTGGACGTTCTCGGCGCCGTCGGGTGGAAGCGCGGCCAGGTCGAACCGCGCGAGGAGGCCGAGCGCGATCAGCGCCACGAGCCCCTGACCGTTCGGGGGCAGCTCGACCAGCTCGACGTCGCGGTAGGGCTGCGCGAGCGGCTGCACCCACTCGGCGCGATGCTCGGCGAGGTCGTCTTCGCGCAGGGCGCCGCCCTGATCACGGGCGTGGGCCACCATGCGTTCGGCGAGCGCCCCGCGGTAGAAGGCGTCCCCGCGGCTGGCGGCGATCGCCTCGAGGGTGTCGGCCTGGTCGGGGAAGCGGAAGCGCTCGCCGGCTCGCGGCGCGCGCCCACCGGGCAAGAAGGCGGCCGCGAAGTCGGGCATGCTGTCGAACGTCTTCGGGCTGCGTCCCCAGGCGTCGGCCGTCATCGGGCCCACGGGGAAACCGTCGCGGGCGTAGCGCGCGGCCGGCGCGACCAGCCGCTCGAGCGGCAGCCGCCCGAAGCGTTCGGAGAGGGCCACCCACGCCGACACGGCGCCCGGTACCGTGACCGGGTCCCAACCGCGCTCGGGCATCGCGTCGAGGGCGCCGAGCCGGTCGACGTCGAGTCGTTTCGGCGCGCGGCCCGAGGCGTTCAGGCCATGGAGCTCGTCCCCGTCCCAGACGAGGGCGAAGGCGTCGCTGCCGATGCCGTTGCTGGTCGGCTCGACCACCGTGAGGGCGATGGCGGCCGCCAACGCGGCATCGACCGCGTTGCCGCCGTCGGCCATGGCCTGCAGACCCGCTTGCGCGGCCAACGGCTGCGAGGTGGCGACCACGTGATCGGCGAAGACGGGCATGCGGCGTGTGGCGTAGGGGTAGTCGTGGCGGATGGGGTCCATGGGTGTCCTCGAGGGCCGTGCCGGCGGTTCAGCGACTCCGGGGGTCGAGCGCGTCGCGCAGACCGTCGCCGATCAGGTTGAAGGCCAGCACCGTGACGAGGATGCCCACCCCGGGAATCACGCTCAGCGAGCGCGCCGTGTAGAGGTAGGTGCGCGCGTCGCTGATCATCGCGCCCCATTCGGCGATCGGCGGCTGGGCGCCGAGGCCCAGGAACGACAGGGTGGCCGCGGTCAGGATCGAGGTCGCCAACCGTAGCGAGGCGTAGATGAGGATCGGCGAGACGACGTTGGGCATGATCGCCCGCACGATGATGCGAGCGTCGCGCGCTCCGAGCGCGCGGGCGGCGGTGACGTACTCCTCTTCGCGCGCGTTCATGACCGACGCTCGCGCGATCCGAGCGAAGGTGGGCACCGAGAAGAGGGCCACGGCGAACACGACGTTGGTGAGCCCGGGGCCGAGCGCGGCGACGATGGCGATGGCCAGCAGGATGCCGGGGAACGCGATCAGGACGTCGACCAACATCATGATGGGGCGGTCGAGGCGGCGGAAGTAACCCGCCAGAACCCCGAGGACCACGCCGAGCAGCAACCCGAGCCCGACGGACGCGGCGCCGACCGAGACCGAGACGCGCGCCCCGAAGATCAGGCGGCTCAGCATGTCGCGGCCGAACTGGTCGGTCCCGAGCGGGAAGCCCGCCGAGCCGACGGGCCGCAGCACGTTGCCGTAGTCCTGGAAGTAGGGGTCCTTGGGGGCGAGCCAGGGGGCGAGCAGCGCCACGGCCAGGACGCCGGCGCTCAGGACCGCGCCCACCATGAAGTGCGGGCTCCGCAGCAGCTTGCGCACCAGCTTGGGCAGGGGTTCGCCCCGGATGGGCGTGGCGGTGGTGGTGGTCATTGGTACCTCAGCTGCGGGTTCAGCAGCGCATAGGAGAGGTCGACCAGCAGGTTGACGAACACGAACATGGCGGCGATGAACACGACGCACCCCTGCACGACGGCGTAGTCGCGCGCCAGGATGGCGTCGACCGTCAGGCGGCCGATGCCGTTGATGGCGAACACCGTCTCCGTGACGACGGCGCCGCCGAGCAGGTAACCGAAGTTGAGCCCCAGGATCGTGACCACCGGGATCAGCGTGTTGCGCAGCGCGTGACGGTAGGTCACCGAGCGCTCGTTCAGACCCTTGGCGCGCGCGGTGCGGATGTAGTCCTGCTGCAGCACCTCGAGCATGCCGCTGCGGGTGAGGCGGGCCACGAGCGCCATCCCGCCGGCGCCCAACGTGAGCGCCGGCAGCACCACCGACTGCAGCCCCTCGGCCGACAAGAGTGGCTGGGCCAGGCCGGCGGCCGGGAACCAGCGGAGGTCCACGGAGAACCAGATGATGAGCATCAACCCCAGCCAGAAGTTGGGGATCGAGACGCCGAGCAGCGACACGGTCATCAGTCCGAGGTCGGTCGCGGTGTTCTGCTTGGTGGCCGCCAGGACGCCGAGGACGACGCCGAAGAGCGTCACCACCATGCTGGCGGTGGCGAGGAAGAGCGTGTTCGGCAGGCGGACGGCGATCATCTCCCGCACGGAGACGCGCCGCTGGACCGACTGGCCCAGGTCGCCGCGCAGCAAGCCGGCGACGAACGTCAGGTACTGCTCGGGCAGGGGCCGGTCGAGGTCGAGCCGCGCGCGGATGTTGGCGATCTCCTCGGCGGTCGCGGTCGGACCACCGATCAGGACGGCCGGGTCGCCGGGCGCGAGGTGGAGGATCAAGAACGTCAGAAGGGTGACGCCCAACAAGATGGGGATGGTCTCGACCAGCCGACGAAGCGCGTACTGCGTCATCCGAGGGGCCCCTTCAGGCGGATCGTGAGAGACGGCGGAGCGGCAAGATAAGCGGTCGGAGGGAGCGGGACCGGCACGGCCGGTCCCGCTCGTGGGGCACGTTCGGTCAGTCGGAGATCACGGCGTTGCCGACGAGCCAGTCGCCGTTGGGCAGCTGTTCGAGGCCGCTGAGGGCGTTGCGGTGCGCCACCAGCAGGACCTCGTGGTAGAGCGTCACCCACGCGACGTCGGCGAGCAGCGCGCGGTTGGCCTCGTCCAGGAGTGCGAGGCGCTCCGCCTGGTCGGTGGTGGCGCGGCTGGCGTCGATGATGGCGTCGATCTCGGGGTTGCTGTACGCCGAGCGGTTCGAGGCCCCGACGTTGGCGGTGTGGAGGTTGGGGTACAGCAGCTCGCTGCCGTCGGCGGTGACGTTGCTCCAGCCGAGCAGGAAGAGGTCGTGCTCGAGGTTGCTCGTGGCCGCGAGGTAGGCGCCCCATTCGACAAGGTTGATCTCGACGTCGAGACCGGCCTGGCTCAACTGGCCCTGCACGATCTGGCCCACGCGCGGGTAGTTGCCGATCTGGGGGACCCACAGCGTGACGGGGCGGGCGCCCTCGACGTCGGCCCACAACTCGGCGGCGCGGGTCGGATCGGTCCCGACACAGGCCTCCTCGACGCCCTCGACGTACCCGAACACCTGCGGTCCGATGACGCTGCACGAGCCGACGGCCGTCGGCTGCAGCAGGGTGACGATCACTTCGGTGTTGATGGCCGAGGCCACGGCTTCACGGGCACGCGCGTCCTGCCAGAGCGGGTCCTGGTGGTTGAAGCCGAGGTAGAAGACCGGGGTGCCGGGCTGGCTCAGCACGGACACGTCGGGCAGGGTCTGGACGCGGGCGACGAGCTCGGGCGGCAGCGTGTCGAGCAGGTCGACCTCGCCGCGCTCGAGGAGCGCCACTTGGGTGTTGACGTCGGGGATGACGACGATCTCGAAGACGTCGATCGCGGGCGCGCCACCCCAGTAGTCGGGGTTGGCGGTCAGCACGATGCGGTCGCCGCTCACCCAGCTGTCGAAGCGGAACGGTCCGGTGCCGACCGGGTTCTGCATCAGGTCGCCGTACTGCTCGACGGCCGTGGGGCTCTCGATGGCGGCGTTGATGTGGGCCAGTGCGGCCAGGAACGCGCCGTAGGGTGCGCTCGTCGTCATCTTGAGCGTGAGGTCGTCGACGACCTCGATGGTCTCCACCGGGGCCAGCAGGCTGGCACGCGGCGAGCCGGTGGCGGGGTCCTTGATGCGGTCGAAGGTGTGCTTGACCGCCGCCGCGTCGAAGGGCGTGCCGTCATGGAAGGTGATGCCCGAGCGGAGCGTGAAGATCCAGGTGTTGTCGTCGGGCGTCTCCCACGACTCGGCGAGCCACGGCTCGAGCTCGAGCGTGGTCGGGTTGCGGCGCACCAGGTTCTCGTAGATGTGCCGGTTGGCCACCGACGACACCTGGTCGTTGGTCAGCACTGGCGAGAGCCCCACCGCGTCGGCTTGCGCCGCGTAGGTGAAGGTCGCCTGGGCCGCACCCCACCCGAGGGCGGTGACGAGGGCGAGGGCGAGGAGCGGGCGGACGATCTTGGTCATGAAGGGCCTCCTTGGGCGTCGAGCGGAACCGGGACGGGGGTGGCGGGGCGAGGTCGGGGGGACGGGGGCGGCGTCAAGTTCCCTCGGCCGTCTGAACGGAAGCTTCGACGGCAGCGAGGTGGTCGCGCATCGCCACGGCGGCGTCGTCGGGATCGCCGCGGGCGATGGCGTCGGCGATGCGTTCATGTTGTTGCAGGCCGAGGCGGGGCTGGTCGCCGATGAGGTGCACCACGCGCAGGTCCTCGAGCAGGTGGCGGAGCGTGTCGACGACCGCCAGAACGGTGGCGTTGCGCGCGATGGTGGCGATGAGCTGGTGGAACGCGACGTCCTCGACGCCGAGCCGTCCGCCGCCCTCGACACGCTGACGCTGGCGGGCCACGGCCGCCTCCAGGAGCGCGGCCTGAGCGGAGGTGCAGCGGCGGGCGGCGAGGGCGGCGACCTGGGGTTCGAGGATGCGCCGGAACTCCAGCAGGTCGTGGGCCGCCTGCGGGTGGCCCGCGAGCAGGCCCAGGAACGGTTGGCTGAGCGTCTCGGCGTCCGGCAGCCGGATGACGCTGCCGTCCCCCTGGCGCACGTCGACGAAGCCGAGCAGTTCGAGGTGCCGGATCGCATCGCGCAGGCTCGCCCGCGACACCTGGAAGCGCTGCGCCAACTGGCGCTCGGGCGGCAACCGGTCCCCGGGACCAAGCGTGCCCTCGCGGATCATTCGCAGCAGATGCGCCACGACCTCGTCGGCGAGTTTGGTGCGCTTGACCGTCAGGTCCGTGTCGAACACGCGGGCTCCTTGCTGGCGAGTCGTCAGATGGTCAGACCAATACCGATGCGTCGCAATGTACGAAGATGCGGGGGCAGTGTCAAGGGGTGCAGCCGCTGCGCTCGGACGCGGCGCCCCTCATGCTCGGGTCGATCGCGTCGAATCGGACCCGTCCCGCGGTCCCGTCCCATCGCCGTCCCGTACCGAGCCACGAACGTGACCATCGTGCCCCCGTCGCCGTCACGTCCGTTTAGGGTCGCGGTGGGAGGCGCGGCGGGCTCGTTCCGCCCGGTGCGCCCCGCCTTCGAGAGGAGGACGACATGGCACAGACACCCGAGATCCCCCAACCCACGCTCCTCAGCCTGAACGACGAGGCGCTCACCGTGACGGAGCCGGCCGAGGACGTCCGCAACTACGACGTCGTCGATCGCAACGGACAGGACATCGGTAAGGTCGACGACCTGCTCGTCGACGACAGCGAACGCAAGGTGCGGTTCTTGCGGATCAAGGAGGGCGGCTTCCTGGGCATCGGCGGCCGCCACTTCCTCATCCCCGTCGACGCCGTCACCCGCATCGCCGACGACACCGTCCACGTCGACCAGACCGGTGAACACATCGGCGCCGGTCCCGTCTACGAACCCGACGTGGCGTCCACGGACGCCTGGCGCCAGGACGCCTACCGCGACGACGGCTACTACCAGGGCGTGTACCGGCACTACGGCTACGCGCCGTTCTGGGGACCCGGTTACGCGTACCCGGGGTACCCGTTCTACGTCTGATCGGACGTTCGGTGTTCGGACTGCTGCGGCGCCGGCCCTCGAGGCCGGCGTCGCTTCCTGTGGGCGAGGCGTGTCTCGCGGCGCAGGCTTGCGTCGAGGACCGATTCAGAGGAAGTCGACGAACCCCGACCAGGGATGCCTACCGGGTCGCCCACTCGGCGAGCGAACGCGCGATACGAGGGATCCTCACCGCTCGTACCCCACCACCATGAACACCCGCCGTTCGATGTCGAGCCAGTGGCGCACCCGTACGCACACCAGGCGACCGCCGTCATCGACGCGGGTCGTGTCGACCCCGGGCTCCCAGTGCACGTAGTCGATCCAGCTGTCGAACGGCACGGTTCGGAAGGGCATTCCGGCTCCGTCGTCGATGTAGGCGATCAAGTGGGTGACGCGCGTTGCTGCGACGGGGATCCTCGCGCAGACGTCCGCGCACGTGGCGTAATCCTGCAAGACGGCGTCGAGCCCGAACAGGTTGAGGGCGTCCCCCACGGCCCGGGACGCTCGGCTCGGTGCGTCGGGATCGACACCGGCGCGCCCCAAGGCGTCGAAGAGACCGCGAACCGATTCGTCCACGAGCACCCGTCCGCTGCACGGAGGCGTCGGCCCGTACACCGAGTACGCGGGGCGGGCCAGCGAGACGACGTCACTCGTCGACCAGCCCGATTGAGCCATGGCCGAACCGGCGAGGCAGATTCCGAGGACGACGCGCGTCAGAAGGCGGAAGGGAGACTCAACCACGATCGACCTCGCATGGCGACTCGAACGCATGCTCGCCGAGCAACGCCGTGATCTCCTCGGCGCGGAGGTCCTGCCAGGCGAGTGCGCAAGCGGCGTCGAGCCACGCGTCGGCGTGGGTGGGCCAGACCCGCACGTCGCCCCTGTCGTCGGCGGCGACGAGCCAGCGCCCGTCAGGGGTGAAGGCGAGCCGCGAGGGCATCGAGGTGTGGCCACGAAACGGTAGGCCGATCGGATCCAGTGTGGCGCCGTCGATCAAGCGGATGCCGTCGCCGTGCTCACCGAGCGCGATGAGGCTGCCGTCGGGAGAGAAGGCGGCCGACCCTGCCGTGGGCCATGACGCGACGAGTTCGAGCGACGGCACGGACCAGAGCGTCACCAGGCTGCCGGACGCGGCGAGGAGGCGTTGCCCCGTCGCATCGAACGAGAGCGTTTGCACCGGTGCACGCGTGAGCTGATCGACGTTCCCGACGACGACGCCGCCGCGCCGCAGCTCGATCCGCTCCTCGAACGCCACCGCCCAGGTATCGACGTCGTGGTGTGCGACGACCGCGCCCGGACCCCAGCCACGGGTGGGTCGGTGGAGGGTCATCGGGGTTTCGGCAGCGTCCCAGGGTACGCGCGCCACGATCTCCCTGACCCCGCCGACGACCCAGGCGTCGTCCTGCCCGTCGAACGCGATGCTCCAGAGCGGATCGTCGTGCACGAACGTCGTCGCCATCGGCGCCAGCGTCACCGGGTCTCGGACGACCAGCCGACCGTCGCGTCCGACGGTGGCGAGGAGGCCTTTCGCGAAGGCGGCCCCGGTCACGCCCCCCTCGTGCGCGGGCACGACGGTGGTCGGCGCCTCCGGATCGGTCAGCGAGAGACGCGTGAACGTACCGTCATGGCTACCGACGTAGGCGTACGTACCGGTTTCGTCGATCGCGAGGGCGCGCGGCGCCCACCCGGAGGCCCCGACCAGGACGCCGAAGCCGTGTCCTTGGGAGCGGTCCCAGGCCACCACCCGCCCGTCGTTCGAGGCGGTGACGACCAACCCGTCCGCGACGACCAAGCCCGTCACGTCCGCGCCGTGACCGCGGAGCGCGGGTTCGATCGGACGCCCGGTCGCCAGGTCGAGCCAGACCGCCGCGCCGTGTGCCGTTCCGATGAGCACGCGATCGGCCGTGTCTCCCGCTGCGAGCGCCCGCACCCCCGACACACCCGACGCCCACCGCGTGGGCGCATCGTCGGACGGGAAGGCCCAGCGGCGCACCGTCCCGCTCTCGCTCACGCTCACCACCGCCGCGCCGTCCGCCGTGAAGGCGACGCCCGCCGTGTCGCCGGCACCGTCCTGCGCGGTCCACACGCGTTCGAGCGTGGCGGCGTCGAGGACGGCGACGCCGTCTTGCACGCCGACGACCACGAGGTTCCGGGTCGGATGGGCGGCCAACGCGGCGCTCCAAGCGCGATGGGCGATCGCGGCGACGTGGTCGTGGCCGGCGACGGCGCTCGCAAGGACGGGGATACCAGAGGCGGCGACGGCGTCCCGAACAGCGGCCGGACTCGGGGACCGTGCGAAGCCCGCCCGCGCCGATCGCTCGACCACGTTCCATGAGCGCAAGGAGCCCGTGAGATCGGTGGTCAACCAGACGTCGCCGTCGAACGTCGTTGCGATCGCGGCGATCGGTCCAGAATGAAGCGTCGGCAACGCGCCCTCGCGTCGCAGGGGGACGGTGGTCCACGCCAGGAGACGTCCGTCCGCGCCACCGCTCAGGAGAGAGCGCCCGTCGTCGCCGAAGGCAAGCGCCGTGACGGCGCCCGTGTGTCCCTCGACGCGCGCCGCCACGGACGCGGCGTCGAGGACGTCGACCAGCCGGACGCCGCCGCGAGCATCGCCGACGGCCAACCGCCGCCCACCGGGGTCGAGTGCCACGGCCGTCGCGTCGTCGGCCAGCATGGCGCGGTAGGTGGGTTGGGCCAGCAGCGTCCGCAGGAGGTGGTCGTACGACGACGGCCCGGGATCGAGCCGCACCGCGTAGGCGGCGAGGAGGGCGGCGAGGCGCATGCCGGAGCCGAAGGTACCGGGATCGTTGGCGATCGCCACCGCCTGGATCCCGAGTTGTCGCGCGAGGATCGAGCGCGACGAGCCGAGGGAGAGCTCGAGCTCGTCGGTGAGTTGCCCCAGCGCCACGTTGGCAGCGGTGGTGGCCTGCAAGAGCGCGTCGACCTCGGCCCGTGAACGCCGTACCGCCGATGTCTGCCACGCCGTGGTGAGCGCGAGGGCGACGGCCGCCAGCATGCCGGCTGCCAGGAGCGCGTTCAAGCGGCGGCGCACCCGGAGCTCGCGCTGCATCCGGCGCCGGCTGGCGTCGTCCACCTCTTGCTCGTGCGCCCCCGACCGGAGGACGAAGGCGAGCTCCTCGGCCGCGAAGGCGTCGGGTCGTTCGCGGAGTTGGGCTTGGGCGGCTCGCAGCCGCGGGCCCTGGAGGAGGTCGCTCGGATGCTGGCCTTCGTCGCGCCAGACGCGCAGTGCGAAGCGCAGGCCCTCCTGCCAACGGCGGAAATCGGCCGCCTCGCGCCACCAGGTGCGCAGGCGCGGCCAGTGCTCGAACAGCGCTTCGTGCACGACCTCGACCCGCTCGACACCTTCCGCGTCGCGATCGGTGACCACGAGGCGGGCGTCGGCCAGGCGGGTGACGACGCGGCGGCCGTGGTCGCCGAGCTCCTCGAAGCGTGCCGCGCGGCGGGCGACCGCGTCGCCAGAACCGGGACGACCGAGCTGCAGCAGCACGTCACGCATCGTGTCGAGGTCGGCGGCAGGGACCGTAGCGACCAGGCGCTCGGCTTCGTTCGCCAGCGCTTGGCGAACGCCGCCCAGCTCGTCGTACGCCTCGTGGGTAAGGCGACCGCCCCGACGTTTGCGCCACAGTTCGGAGAGGGTGAACTGCAGCAGCGGGAGGGGGTTGGGCACGTCGGCGACCGCCATGAGCAGGCGGTCGGTGAGGCCGGGCTCGAGTCGCGCGAGCCCGTCGTCGCGCAGCGGTCCCTCGATCACCTCGCGCAGGTCGTCGACCGCGCCGAGGTAACGCACCACGTCACCGGTCACGTGCTGCGCGAAGGCGCGATGGCTCACGAGCTCGTCGAGGAAGTCGGTGCGGACGGCCACGAGGATCGCGATCCGGCCCTGCAGCCGCTCGTCGGCGTGCGCCGCGAGGAGCGTCTCCAACAGGCGGCCCGAGCGCGACGCATGAGCGGCCTCGCCGTCGCCTTCGAGGAGGAGGTTCTCCGGTTGGTCGACGACGATCGCCCAGCGGGCGCCGTCGTCCTGCCCGAGCAGGTCGGCGAGGCTGACGACGCCCCCCTCGAGGTCGTGGGCGAGTCGCGCGGCGTCGACGACCATGCGGGGGTCCTCACCGGCACCGCTCGTCGCGCGCAGCAGTCCGCTCGCGAACGTCGCGAACGGCGCCGCGCCCGGCGACCACACGAGCGTGCGCCAGGGCACGCCGTCTGGCCCGCCGCCGCCCACGAGCGCCGGCAGCACGCCCGCGGCGATCAGCGAGCTCTTGCCGCTGCCCGACGGCCCGGCGAGCACCACGAGGTGTGGGGGCGACGTGAGGGCGTCGAGGATCTCGGCGATGGCGCGTTCGCGGCCATGGAAGTACGACGCGTCGTCGGCCGTGAACGACGCCAGTCCCGGGAAGGGTGAGCGCGAGACGATGTGCTGGAGTTCGGGCCAGGCGCCGAGGATGGAGCGCACCGGGATCACGAGCGCCTCGCGCACGCGGACGTCGCTATCGCCTTCGGTGAGGAGCCCGACCACGCCCGCGTCGGTCGCGACGGGACCGCCGCTGTAGCCGGGTCGGGTGAACTCACGCGCTTCGGCGCCGCCCTTGACGAGCAACCAGCCGTTCGCGAGCACGTCGCGCAGCACGCCGCTCGCGTAGGCGCCGTCGGGTCGTCCGGCGGGGAAGCCGAAGGCACGCACGCTCTTGCCCCATGGCGCTTCGTCGTCGACGAGGGGCAGAGGTGCGCCGGTGGGGCGGTTCGGCGGGTCGAACCTGAGGCCTGCGAGGTCGTAGGCGCCGCCGGCGGCCGGACGGCGCGGCAGCCACCGCACGACCGTCGCATCGTGCCAAGCCTTGGGCGCCGTGGCCGGCAGGTCGATGCGCACCGAGCGTCCCAGCCCCTCGTCGAGCTCGGGTGGCTCGCCCCACGCACGCGCGGCCACGTGGGCGCAGGTGAGCACCAGCCCCGGCGCGACCAGCACGCCGGTCCCCACGACCTCGGCCGTGTCGCCGTCCGACCAGATCCGCACGACGCCACGGACGAGGTCGTCGGTCGTCATCCGGGTTCCGTGATCAGCACGCACGAGCGCAGATGGCGCCAGAGCTCGGCCGGCGGGAGCCCCGTGGCGTTCCAGGCCGCGGGTCGCCTGAGTTTGAGGTAGATCCGTCCCTCGGGCGGGTTGATCTCGACGTCGAAGAGGGTCCCGTCGGCGGTCGCCGCTTCGTCGTATGCGGGTCCGTCGCCGAAGAAGAGGCGCAGGCGGAGCATCTCGGGATCGATCGACCGCAACATCGGGGCGGCCTCGCTCTCGAAGGCCAGGACGAGGTCGCTGAGGCCGACGTCCGCGGACTCGAGGTCGTGCCAGGCGACACGGTGGACGGCGAACGTGGCCGTCCGAGCGTCCTCGAGGTGGCGGAGCGTGACGACGTAGGCAGCGGTACGCGGATCGGGGACGGCCGCGAAGGGGACGAACCCGGAGACGCTCGGTGGCGGTGGCGGGGGCGGTGGGGCGACGACCCGGTCGACCTCCCCATCGATCGGCGTTGATAGGGTGTCGAGCGCCGCCGGCCGCTCGAGCAGCATCTCGAGGCCGAGCAGCGCGGCACCGAGGGCGAACCGTTGCATGTAGGCGCGTCGGCGTTCGAGGAAGGCGTGCAGCAGCGCACGATCCCCTTCGTCGGCAGCGAGCCGGGCACCGAGGTCCTCGAGCGTGGTCTCGAGCGGGCTGGGTCGGAGGGGAGCGTCGAGCAGGGGTCGGAGCGCGACGAGTGCCTGGTCGCGCGTGCCGGCGGCGATCGCTGCGAGAGCGGCACGGCCCCAGGCGAGCTCCTCGTCCGCCTGGAGCGCAGCCTCGTGTGGGGCGCCGGCGGACGGTGGGAGCAGGGGTGGTGCCGTGGTGGGGCGACCCGCCGCGGCTGCCGCCAGCAGTGGACGCAGGATCGCGTAGCCGCTCACGACGCTGCCCCCGTATGACGCGCTTCGGTCGCGAGCGTGTCGGCGACCTGCTGGACGAAGCGGCGTCGCGCGACTTCGAGCGCGTCGCGATGCGCGATGACGTGCTCGCGCCAGGCGGCCCCGGCGTGGAAGGCCGGTAGGTCGTTCGCGGCCTCGACGAGGGCTTCGTCGACGGCCCGCACGCTCGCGGGGAACGTGGCGCTCACACCCCAGCGCCGCAAGTGCGTCTCACGTCGCGTGGCGGCGGCCGAGGCGTCGCGCCCGACGAGCGACTCGAACCCTTCACGGTCTTCGTCGCCCACGTAGGGTGGGGGGGCCGCCCAGGAACGGCCCGGGTGGTTCGCGTCGGTGGCGATCGTGTAGGCGACCGCGAAGTCCTCGTCGGCCGCCTGGTCGGCGAGCCACCCGACGTCGACGGGCCACGAAGCGACGAACGCGATGGGATCGGAATGCGCTCGGCGCTCGAGCGCGAGACGCCAGGGTGCGTCGAGCCGGCGCCGCACCAGGGCGCGCAGATCGCCGCCCGCCGGATGCAGCTCCCGGGTTCCGGCCGTGACGTCGTGTTCACCGTGGTACCGGAGAAGCGTCAGCACGCGGTGGAACGGAAGCTCGCGAACGTACTGGTCGGCGTCGAAACGCGCCCACTGCGACGTCGTCATGGAGCCACGGACCTCGGCCAAGAGCGCCGGCAGATCGCTCACGGCGGGCCGGTGGAGCGCCTGCCAGGCGGTCTCGCAGACGAGGGCGGCGAGACCCTCGAACCCGGCCCCGTGGAGTTCGGCGGCGAACCGACTCCAAGGCGCGGACAACCGTTCGCCGAGGTGTTGCCGCACGCCGCCAACGGCGTCGCGGGTGTGCTCGGCGCCCCCGTCGATGCGTGCGAGGTACCCATGGATCACCGCGCCCGCCAAGTCGAACACCATCGCGAGGAACGCACCCGGGTTACGGGTGGGACGGTACGGGAGATGGAGCGGGCTGTCCGGGCTCGCCATCGCATCGAGGCAGCGCAGGGCGTAGAGGTTCCGGCCGCGGGCACCGTCCCCGCGGCCTTCCGCAACGAGCCGTACGAACCGGTCCGCGAGGCGCGCGACCGGTTCATCCACCCCTGTGGCGAACCGCATGAACGCACCATACGCGGCGATGCCTTCGCGACGGATGAACGCCCCCTTCGTCGTCTTCGCCCCTCGCGTTCGGCGCGGCACCAGCATCTTCCGGCGGAGCGCCCTCATGGGCGCTCGGTGAGGCGCCGAGGCTTGCGTTGGCCGGTGTCGCGCGGCGCACCCAGGCCTCGCCGTGCGTTGCGCCTCCTCCTCGCGCCATCGTCCCTCGTGTGCGAGCGTTCGACCGGTCCGCCGCGGGAGAGACGCCTTGGTCGATCGAACCCGAGAGCGGCGATCGCACGCCACCAACCTTCCGGGACGGGCAGACCCGCGTCGACGAACCGCTGTAGGACCTCGCCGGTCGGTTCCGGTTCGAGCGCGAAGTTCTCGGTGAGGTCCACGGCGGCTTTCATATGGTTCCAAGCCGCCTGCGACTTCTCGCGATCGAGTTCCGTCAGGGCAAGACGGACATGGAGGCTGCGAGCGATGGAGCCGAGCCGCTCTCTCGTGGAGACGATCCACTCTTCCAACTCGACGCTGCATCCCACCGCCGATCCCTGAAGGAACGCACCGCCATACCGATCGAGAGCATCCTGCGGCTCCACCAGGGCTGCGCAGTGCTGAAACGCGAGCGCGTCCGTGGTGACGCTCGTTCGGAGCCGTCCGTCCGGTGTCGTCGGCCGGTCGACAAGACTCCCGAGCCGGCGCAGCGTCGTGCTGAGGGCATCTCGTGGATCTCGACTGGCGACGAAGAACAGACGCGCGAGACGTTCGCGATCGGTCGGACCTTCATGCGCGAGGTACGCGAGGAGCAGGAGCGGCTTCGGCCGGGTGACCTGCGAACCCACCAGGTGAAGCGTGCCGAGCGTGCGCAAGGTGGGAGTTGCGGACGTGTCATGTGACGTGAACGCAACCATGCTGGCGTCCTCCTCGGTCGGGTGAGCCGACGGAGCGAGGTTAGGAGGTGGGCGCTTGCGAAGTAGAGAAGTCGGGATTGGAACGGTCGCGTCGCTCCCTGGCGGGACGTCGCTGCGCGACAGGGTCGAAGACGGGGCGCGCCCCAGGACGAGAGGCCGTTGCGCCCCCGCCCCGCGGTAGCCTCGCCCATGGCGACCTTCACGCTCGAGACCAGCCCGTTCGGCAGGCTTCCCGACGGTCGCGCGGTGACCCGGATCGACCTGAACGCCGACGACGGGAGCGGCATCTCGCTCCTCGACCTCGGCGCCGCGGTCGTCGAGGTGCGCGTCCCCGATCGGCATGGCGAGGTGGGCAACGTGGTCCTCGGGCACCGCGACCTGGCCGGCTACGCCGTCAACGCTCCCTACTTCGGCGTGATCGTGGGACGCTGCGCCAACCGGATCGCCGGGTCGCGTTTCGAGCTCGACGGCCGCGTCTTCGACCTCGTCCCCAACGAAGGGCCGAACCAGCTCCATGGGGGGCCGGATGGCTTCCACGCGCGCGTCTGGCGTTGCGATGCGCCGCAGACGGACGCCGAACGCGCCTCGGTCGCCTTTCACCTGGTGTCGGAAGATGGTGACCAGGGGTACCCCGGACGGCTGGAGGTGGCCGTGACGGTCGCCTGGACCGTTCGTCACGAACTGGACCTGACGTTCGAAGCGCGCACCGACGCCCCGACGATCGTGAACCTGGCCCACCACGGTTACTGGAACCTGGCGGGCGAGGGCGAGGGGACCGTCGACGACCACGTGCTCGGCGTGCGGGCCGGCTCGTTCCTCCCCGTCGGTGACGGGGCGATTCCGACGGGCGAGCTGCGCTCCGTGGTCGACACGCCCTTCGACCTGGCGGGCGGGCGCCGGCTGGCCGACGTGGTCCGCGCCGGCGACGACCAGGTGGGCCGTGCGATGGGCGTCGACCACTGCTTCGTGCTCGACCGCGCCGACGCCGGTCCGGACGACCTCGAGCCCGTCGCCGTCCTGCGCGACGCCGCCACAGGTCGCACGTTGCATCTGGCGACGACCGAGCCCGGCCTCCAGGTCTACACCGGCGGCTACCTGAACGGCACCCTCGTCGGCCGTTCGGGGCGGCGCTACCGTCAGGGCGACGGCGTGGCGCTCGAGCCGCAGCGCTTCCCAGACGCCGTCCACCAGGATCACTTCCCGTCGGTGGTGCTGCGTCCCGGAGAGGTCTACCGCCAGCGGTCGCGGTTCGCGCTCTCCGTGGCCTGAGGGCTTGGCGTTGCCGATCGCGTGCGGCGTCGGCCTCGCACGCTGGTCCAGCCGACGTGATCGGGCATTCCGTCCCGGCACCCGAGAATTATCCTTGACGTGCCTGGCAGCCGACGGTCGCGCGACCGTGCGGAACCCACCACGTCGTCCCGCCCTCCGCGCCCCGTCCGGACCTCGGAGGTGGGCCATGCTCGCGAACGGACTCTTACCCCTCGTCATCGGAGCGCTGGGCCTCGTGTTGGCCGCGTTCGCCTATCGCCGTCTGCTCGCGTTTCCGACCGGCGGCCTGGCGCTCACGAACGTCTCGGACAAGATCCGGGTAGGGGCGCTGAGTTTCCTCCAGCGTGAGTTCATGGTCTTGTTTCCCTTCCTGGCCGTGTTGGCCGTGGCAGCCTGGTTCGCCTTCAGCCCCGCCTCCGCGCTCGCCTTCACCGTGGGCGCGCTCGCGTCGTCGACCACCGCGGTGGTGGGCATGCTCGTGGCCACCCGCGCGAACGTTCGGACCACCCACGCCGCCCACGGCCGCAGCACGGCGGCGGGACTCGACGCCGCGTTCAGCGGTGGCAGCGTCATCGGTCTGGTGCTCGCGTCGCTCGGCATCATCGGTCTGGGCGCGCTCTCCTGGGGACTCGGGCTCGACGCGGAGACGGCCGTCTCGCTGCAGTCCTTCGGGGTCGGCGCCTCGTTGGTCGCGCTCTTCTTCCGCGTCGGCGGGGGCATCTACACCAAGGGCGCCGACATCGGCGCCGACCAGGTGGGCAAGCTCGAGGAAGGGATCCCCGAGGACGACGCCCGCAACCCTGGCGTGATCGCCGACAACGTCGGCGACATCGTCGGCGACACCGCCGGCATGGGATCGGACCTGTTCGAGTCGTACGTGGGCTCGGTCATCGCCACGATCGCGATCGCGGCGACGCTGAACGAAGGGTTCCGTGCGACGCTCGGCAGCGAGGCGGCGCTCCTGGCGCTCCCGCTGGTGCTCGCGTCGGTCGGGCTCCTGTGCTCGGCGCTGGGCGTGCTCGTGGTGCGTGTCTTCGCCGATCGCGCGCCTGCGTTCGTGTTGCGCTCCGGCACGACGGGCGCGACGCTGCTGTTCCTGGCCGCCGCCGTCGGCGTCGTCTTCTGGTTCGACGTGGCCGCGGGGGTCGCTTGGGCCGTGGTCGCAGGTAGCGTCGGCGGGATCGCCATCGGCTACGCCACCGAGGGTGCCACCAGCGGCCGGCCGATCCACAAGCTGGCCGAGGCTGCCGAGACCGGCTCGGCGTCGGTCATCATCGCCGGCCTCGCGCTGGGTCTCGGCTCGACCCTCATCCCGCTCGGTCTCATGGCGGTCACGATCCTGGTCGCGGCCTCGGTCGCGGGCCTCTACGGCGTCGGCATCGCCGCCGTCGGCATGTTGGGCACCGTCGCGATGACCATGGCCATCGACGGCTTCGGGCCCATCTCCGACAACGCGGGCGGCATCGCCGAGATGGCGCACTTGGGCGACGAGACCCGCAGCCGGACCGACGAGCTCGACTCGCTCGGCAACACGACGGCCGCCATCGGCAAGGGTTTCGCCATCGGCGCGGCCGCCCTCGCGGCGCTCACGATCCTCGCCGCCTACGTTCAGACGTTGACCGCCCTGCAGCCTGGCTTCATCCTGTCTTTCGACGATCCACGGGTGCTGGTCGGGATGCTCCTCGGCGGCGTCGTGCCGTTCGTCGTGTCCGCGGTGACGATGCGCGCGGTCGGCGATGCGGCGCTGGCGATCATCGCGGAGATCCGGCGGCAGTTCCGGGAGATCCCCGGCATCTTGAAGGGGACCACCGACCCCGACTTCGCGCGGTGCATCGACATCGCCACCCAGGCTGCGCTGCGCAAGATGGTGGTCCCGGGTGCGATCGCCGTCGGGACGCCGATCTTCGTGGGCTTCGTGTTCGGCCCCGTGGTGCTGGGAGGGATGCTCGGCGGCGCCCTCGTGGCCAGCGTGCTGCTCGCGCTCATGATGGCGAACTCCGGCGCCGCCTGGGACAACGCCAAGAAGTACATCGAGGCGGGCCACTTTGGTGGCAAGGGATCCCCGGCGCACCAGGCCGCGATCGTGGGTGACACCGTGGGCGATCCCTTCAAGGACACGTCCGGACCGTCGCTCAACATCCTGATCAAGCTCATGAGCATCGTCAGCCTGGCCATCGCACCGCTGCTGGGGACCGGTTTGTTCTGACGTCGCCTCGACGCCGATCGCAGCCCGCCTCCGCTGGAGTGGCGGGCTGCCGTCGTTGCAGACGTACCGGGCGTTGTGGGGCGAGGACGTCGTGGCCGAGGGCACCTCGCGCGTCACGTGGGAGATCGAGCCGGTCGAGCGGGCGGGCGGACTGACGCCGAAGCGCCGCGGGCGTGATAGCTTCCGGCGATCGGTCCAGACGTTCGGCGGAGGCCACGAGATGCGTATGCGAAGCGAGGACGAATCGACCCGCGACGGACCCTTCGTGGTCACGCCCTTCGTCTTCGCCGACGCCACCGACGCCCAGTACGAAGCGCTCAACCGCCTGCTCGACCTCGTGCGGATCGAGCGCGACCCGGGCGAACCGCCCACGCCGACCTCGGTCCTGATGCACAGGTTCCGTCACCTCCCCTCGTTCGTCGAGGTGCACGCGTGGACCGTCACGCGGGACGGCCGTGAGGAGGTGGTCGGCTTCGGCGCCGCCTATCTCCCGCTGACGCCCGAGAACGGGCATCTCGCCGAGTTCAGCCTCGCCGTCCACACCGACGTTCGTCGCCAGGGGATCGGACGGCGCCTCTTCACCTGCATCGTCGAGGCCGCGGTCGCGCGCGGACGGAGGCTGCTCGTTGGCGCCACCGAAGGCCGGGTTCCCGCCGGCGAGGCTTTCATGCTGCGAATCGGTGCGACGCCGGGTGTCAAGGCTCAGACCCACCAACTCGACCTCTCGGGGATCGACCGTGGCCTCGTCGGCCGCTGGCTGGAGATCCAGGGCCAGCACGTGGACACGTACGAGATCGGTCGCTGGAACGGACCGTACCCGGACGACGAGATCGAGGCGGTCGCCGCGCTTTACGACGTCATGAACGGGCAGCCGCGCGACGACCTCGAGGTCCATGACGAGCGGATGACGCCCGATCAGCTCCGCGAGCTCGAGCGCTTCTCGCTCACGGACGGCAAGACGCGGTGGACGCTGTTCCTCCGTGCGCGCGCAGACGGAGCCCTGGTCGGCTTCACCGACGTCGTCCTCGACGCCCGGCGGCCGGAACTCGCCCTGCAGGGCAACACGGGCGTGTTCCCCGAGCATCGGCGCCGGGGCCTCGGCCGCTGGCTCAAGGCTGCCATGCTCCAGGGGCTGCTCGCCGAGCGCCCCGACGTCCGCTTCGTGCGCACCACCAACGCCGATTCGAACGCCGCCATGCGGCGGATCAACGAGGACCTGGGCTTCGTGCCCTACGCCTCCGTGTGCATGTGGCAAGTGACGACGAGCGACGCCCTGGCGTCGCTCACCACGGCGTCTTGGCCGCTGACGGGCTAGACGGTGCGACGACCGCGTACGTTGGGGGCGATGACCGAGCTCGACACCGTCGCCGCCTCCCTCCGCGAGGCCCGTGGCGTCGTCGTTCTCACCGGCGCCGGCGTGTCGGCCGAGAGCGGGCTGCGCACCTTCCGAGGGGCGGACGGTTGGTGGCGGGGTCACGATCCGTTGCGGCTCGCCACGCCCGAGGCCTTCGCCGCGGACCCGGCGCTCGTGAGCGAGTGGTACGACGAGCGACGCCTGGCCGCGCTCGCCGCCCAGCCCAACCCCGCGCACGCGGCGTTGGCGGCGCTCGAAAGGCATCTGGTCGACGCGGGGCGTCGCTTCCTGCTGGTCACCCAGAACGTCGACGGTCTCCACCGGCGGGCGGGGAGCGAAGCGCTGGTGGAGTTGCACGGCAACCTCACGGCCTGGCGCGACCACCGCAGCGGGCGGCGGGTGACGCCGCCGGCCGCGCCCTTCACGTCCCATCCTCAGCCCGGACCCGACGGTGGGCTCCTGCGGCCGGACGTCATCTGGTTCGGCGAGGCGTTGCCGACGGCGGCGCTGGCCGAGGCCGACGCCGCGCTGGCATGGTGCGACCTGCTCCTGGTGGTGGGGACGAGCGCGCTCGTCTACCCGGCGGCAGGACTGATCGAACGTGCCGCGGCGGAAGGCGCGCGCTGCGTCGAGGTCAACCTCGAGGCCTCGCCGGCGAACGTGCACGCGCGACTGCTCGGGCCGGCCGGCGAGGTGCTGCCGCGTCTGGTGGCGCGGGCGTTCGAGGGTGAGACGTGATCACCGCGCCGCTGCGACGGGATCGATCCCCGGATCAGCCCGCCGTCTGGACCTCCCCAACGTCCTCCGTTGACACGTCGTCCACCACCCGCTCGGTCCCCGCGTACAGGTTGAAGCCGCCACCCCGCACGAACCCCGCGAGCGCAAGCCCGAAGCGACGCGCCACGTCGATCGCCAGGCTCGACGGGGCCGACACCGACGCCAGCAGCGGGACGCCCGCCGCCACGCACTTCTGGGCGAGCTCGTACGACGCGCGGCCGCTGACGCACACGAGCGTGTCGGCGAGCGGCACACGGTCCTCGAGCAGCGCCCAGCCGAGAACCTTGTCGAGCGCGTTGTGGCGGCCGACGTCCTCGCGCAGCGCCAGGAGCGAGCCACTGAGATCGAACAGGCCCGCGGCGTGCAGGCCCCCGGTCCGCTCGAACAGCGGCTGGGCGGCGCGCAGGCGTGCGGGCAACGCGGCGATGACGGACGCGCGCACGGGCGCGCCCTCCGGCAGCGGCTCGCAACCCTGAAGGCTGAGCGCCTCGAGCTGGCCCTTGCCGCACACGCCGCACGAGGCGGTGGCGGCGAAGTGCCGGAGCTCAGCGGTGGTGGGCGCACGCGCCGTGTCGGCGAGCTCGACGTTCACGACGTTGAACCTCTGGGCCTCGTCGACGTCCGTGCAGTAGGAGATGCGCCGCAGGTCGCGCCGGTGGCCGACGATGCCCTCGGAGAGCAGGAAGCCGGCGGCGAACTCGAAGTCGGCGCCAGGCGTGCGCATGGTGACGAGCAGGGGCGACCAGTCGCCGCCCTGGCGCCACCGCAGCTCGAGCGGCTCCTCGCCGGCAACGTGGTCGTCGCGCTCGCGTGCGGGGCCGCCCGCGCCGAAGCGGCGCACGCGCACACGCGTGGCGGGTGAGGCGCGCTTCCCGCCGGTGGTGTGGTTCACGGCCGGGGGGCTCCGATCTCGCCGGCGTCCTCGGCGGTCGCGCGGCGCAGGTGAACCCGTGTGTGCTTGTAGGCGGGCGTCTCCGCCCGTGGCGAGCGGGCGGTCGGCGCGGGATCGAGCAGCACGTTCGCCTCGGGCCAATGGACCTGCACCGCCCCGCGCGCGAGCGGTCCGATGGCGAGGCGGCCGACGAAACGGCCGTGCGCGTTCTCGACGGTGACCGCTTCGCGCGCCCCGAGGCCGAGCGCGAGCGCGTCCGCCTCGGACACGATCACCGCGTCGCGGTGCAGGCCACCGAGCGGATCGCGGTCCTGGTGCACGAGCGAGTTGAACTGCTTGCCGCGGCGCGTGATGAGCGTGAAGGGCCTCTCGTCGTCGACCGCGTCCTCGGTCCAGCGAGCGCGACCGAACCGAGCGCGCCCGTCGGGGAGCGGGAAGACACCCTCGGCGCAGAGGTGAGGGCCGCCGTATTGGAACTGGTCACCTGGCACCGCCAGGTTCTCGATCCCGGCGTAGGCGGGGACGACGCGCGCGATCTCGGCGCGCACCGCTGCCGTGGACGCGAAGCGCACCGCGGGCGCCACCTCCGGCCGGGCGCGGGCGACGATCTCGCCGAGCACGAAGCCCTCGGGCCGCGCCTCGGCCACGCGCGGGCCGCGGATCTCGGGGCTGAAGACCACGCGCCGTTCGGTGGTCGTCTCGGTGACGCCACCGGGGATCTCGTAGCGGGTGGTGGCCGGCAGCACGAGAAGGGTGTCGCTGGGGTCGCTCAGCATGGCGGGTGACAGCGTGATGTCGAGATGCACCCGCAGCGGCACGCGCGCGAGCGCCGCGTCGACGCCGCGCGGGTCCGGCAGGACGTCGCGGAACGAGCCGCCGACGGCGAGGAGCACGTCGAGCCGGCCGTCGGCGGCGGCGTCGATCATGGCCGGGGTGGTGAGGCCGGGATCGCTCGGGACCGGGAAGCCGTAGACGTCGCTCAGCGCCGACGCACCCTCGCGTGTGATCGGCTCGCCGCCGGGGAAGGCGGTCGCGTAGGCGCCCATCTCGGCGCCGCCCTGCACGCCGGAGTGACCGCGGATCGGCATGACACCGCAGCCATCGCGGCCCACCATGCCGCGCGCGAGCGCCAGTTCGACGAGCGCCCGCACGTTCTCCTCGCCCGCCTCGTGGTGGGTGAGCCCCATGCCCCACACGAAGACGCCGCGGCGCGCCGACGCCAGCGTGCGGGCGTACGCCTCGATCTCGGCGCGCGCCACCCCGCTCTCACGCACGATCCGCTCCCAAGGGAGCGCAGCGACGTCGGCGGCAAGGTCCTCGAACCCGCTGGTCGACGCCGCGACGAACGCCCGGTCGACGCCGTCGGACTCGATCAGCGCCTTGAGGGCACCGCGCAGGAAGGCGCGATCGCCGCCGGGCGCCACCTGGACGAACGTGTCCGCGATGGTGGTACCGAACAGGGCGCTCTCGACGTCCGAGGGCACCCAGTAAGCGTCCATGCCGCTCTCGAGGTACGGGTTCACGACGACGACCTTCGTGCCGGCCTTCTTGGCGTGATAGAGGTACTTCATCAGCACGGGCTGGTTCTTGGCGGGGTTCGAGCCGACGAACGTGACGACGTCGGTGCCGATGAGGTCGCGGTACGAGCAGGTCGTGGCCGAGACGCCCAGCGTCTCCTTGAGCGCGACCGTGGAGGGCGCGTGACAGACGCGGGCGGCGTTGTCGACGTTGTTGGTGCCGAGCGCCCGCATGGCCTTCTGGGCCTGGTAGTAGGTCTCGTTGGGGATGCCGCGGCTGGTGAGGTAGAGGAAGGTGCGCTCCGGCGTCGTCGCGCGGATGCGGTCGGCGATCAGGTCGAGCGCCGCGTCCCAATCGAGGCGGGTGAAGCCGGCGTCGCCCCGCCGACGGATCATCGGGAAGGGCAGGCGTCCGAGCGCACGCAGGTCGCGCGCGCGCATCGTTCGCAGGTCAGCGACGTCGGCCAATCGCGTGGGGTCGAGCTCCGGGAGCGTGTTCAGCCGCAGCAGCCGCAGCCGCACGTTGCACAGGTGGATGCCGTCGACGGTCCAGTCCTTCAGGCCGTCGGTGCCGAGCGCGCAGCCGTCGCAGCAACCGCCGTTGAGGATGCGCCAGGCGTAGGGGAGGGCGGCACGGTTCTCCCAAGCGGCGCGGAAGACCTCGCCGAAGTTGTCGAGGTGGGTGAGCGGCACGCGCGTGGCCCACGTCGACGGGTCCCAGCGCTCGCGCGGCGTGCGGACGGGGTCCTTCGGGCGGCTACGGAAGATGCCGATGGTCGACCTCCCTGGGGGTGGACGGCGGTGGACGTGCACCGATGGTCGTGGTCGAACCAGGATAGAGGATTCTCGTCGGCCCCGGTCGTCGCCCCCGACCCCGGCCTCCGGCCCCAGCCCAGGTCCCCCGCCATCCGCCGCGATAGGGTACGGAACCGCGCGTCTCCGCGCCTCATCGTGGTCTCCATGTCGGATCCCCGGTCGGTGCGTCGGGTGGAAGGATGGCCATGGACTTCGGCGTCAGCATCTGGTCGGCGGCCACCGTCTTGCTGTTCGTGATGGACCCGTTCGGCAACGTCCCGCTGGTGCTGACCCTCCTCAAGGGGGTCCCGCCCGCACGGCGCCAGCGCATCATCGCGCGCGAGCTCGGCTTCGCGCTGATCGTGCTCATGACGTTCCTGTTCGCCGGCCAGGCGATCCTCGACTTCTTGGGCCTTCAATCCGAGTCCGTGACCATCGCCGGTGGCATCGTTCTGGGGATCATCGGGTTGCGTCTCATCTTCCCCCGGCCGGAGGGTCTGATGGGCCACCAACCCGAGGGCGAGCCGTTCCTCGTGCCGCTGGCGATCCCGTTGATCGCAGGGCCGTCGGCCATGGCCACCGTCATCCTGATGGCGCGCAACGCGCCGGCCGAGATGGGACGCTGGGCGCTCGCCGTGTTCGTGGCGTGGGCGATCACCGCCGCCGTGCTCCTCGCTGCGCCCGTCCTCTTCCGGATCCTGCGCGAGCGTGGTCTGCAGGCGATCGCGCGGCTGATGGGCATGCTGCTCATCATGATCGCTGTGCAGATGGTGCTGAACGGTCTGGAGACGGCTCTGGTGTAGCGCGTCGCAGCGGCGGCCCGCCGCCCCATGCCGCCGCAGCGTCCATGCCGTCCATGCTGAGGCGTACGCTCTTCCCGTGGACAACGCTGCCGCGGCCCAGGGCCTCGCCGACGCGCTTCGCGCCGAAGCCGTCCCCGGGCGGGCCGAGAAGGAACGGGCCTACCTCAAGAGCGACCTGCAGCACTACGGCGCGTCGATGCCCGCGATCCACCGCGTGGCGCTCGCCTTCGCGAGGGCGAACCCCTCACGGGCCCGCGCCGACCTGCTCGATCTCGTGGCGCGTCTGTGGGCGTCGCGCGTTCACGAACAGCGCATGCTCGCCGTGGAGCTCTTGACCGGCGCCCCCGATCGGCTCGACGACCGCGACATGGACCTGCTCGAGACGCTCTTGCGCGAGGCGCGCACGTGGGCGTTGGTCGACCCCCTGGCCGTGGAGGTCGTCGGTCCGATCCTCGAGGCCCACCCCGAGGTCGACGCCGTGCTCGAACGTTGGGCGCGCGACGACGACCATTGGCTTCGGCGTGCGGTCCTCCTCGCCCACCTGCGGCCGATGCGACGGGGCGATCGCGACGTGTTCGCGTCGTTCGCGCGCTACGCCGAGGACATGCTGGACGAGCGCGAGTTCTTCATCCGCAAGGCCCTCGGCTGGGTGCTGCGCGAGCGCGCGAAAGCGTGTCCCGACGAGGTGTTCGCATGGTTGCTGGAACGGCGACAGCGGGCCTCTGGGCTGACCCTGCGCGAGGCGAGCAAGCATCTGCCGGCGGCGGAGCGGGGCGCTTTGCTCGTGGGACGGTCGGTCCGCCGGCGGTAGTGTTCGCCGGGCGTCTGCCCCTGGACGAACGGGAAGCCCCCCGACACGGCGCCCTCGACGGGCCTCGAGCGCGAGGACGAACCCGTCGCCGGGTCCCTGCGGTTGGGTCCGGACGAAGGCTGCGTGGTCGTGGTCGAGGAGGACTGATCTGCGCGGGCCGAACCGCGCCTTCCCGGCGCGAGTCGAGCCGTTTGGTGGCGCCAGATGCCGACCCGGCTGCAACGCCTTGACGAATCGCGCATACCGGGGTATGTTCTAGGAATCAAACCGAAGCACGCAGGGCGCCCAGACGGGCGCCGTTCTCGTGTGGATCGCCGGCCGCGTTCACGCCCCCCGGAGACGCGCCAGCTGCCGGAGCACGGCCGCCTCCTTCGCCTTCGCCTCGAGCATCACGTCGACGGGTCGGTCGCCGCCGGCGTCGGCGAGGATGGCGAGCGCGAGGTCGAGGTCCGCATCGTCGACGTGGTCGGCGTGCGCCTTCTGCCCCGGCGCGCGCGCCGACGAGACGTGCACCTTCGGCACCCGGTCGCCCCACGTCGCCACCACGCGCTCGAGCAGCGCCGGCAGGTCGTCGCGCCAAGCGGCGCGGCGATGGTGGAAGCGGTGGTGGTGGATGTCGAACACGACCGGTACGCCCACCTTCTCGGCCACCTCCAGGGCGTCGTCGAGGTCGAAGATCGTGTCGTCGTTCTCGAAGGTGAGGCGGGCGAGCGCGGCTTCGGTGAGGCGCGTCGCGGCTTGCGCCGCGCGCGTCTTCGCCGCGTCCGGGTCGCCGTACGCGCCGCCGACGTGGAGCGTGATCGTGCCGGCGTCCCCCGATAGCGCGTCGAGGACTTGAGCGCTGTACTCGAGCTCAGCCAGGGCGTTCTCGACCACGTGGGGCTTGCTGGCGTTGAGGACGGTGTACTGGCCCGGATGCATCGAGAGGCGGACCTCGTGCTCCGTGGCGAAGGCGGCGATGCGCTCGAGCGGTGCGGCGAAGCGCTCGCGCCATGGGAAGCCGAAATCGGGGTGGGACGCGAAGGGGATGAAGCTCGAGGCGATACGGAAGAAGCGGACGTCGCGCGCCACGTTCCACGCCAGGATCGCTTCGAGGTTGGCGATGTTGGCCGCGATGACGCCGGCCAGCCGTTCCTCGTCCCTCACGTTGGCGAGCCGCAGCGTGCGGCCGGTCGTCAACCCGAGCGTGAGGTTCTGGCCAACGTAACCGAGCGAGCGCAGGCGCATGGGGCGAGGCTACCGGGGTGCGGGCGCGGAGACCGGGTCGGAGCGCACCGGGACCGCACGCTCGCCGGGACGTTCGACGGGAGCCTCACGCGGAGCCGGATCTGGTCGGCGAGCGGTCGTCTTCCACCCGATTCGGGCTGTTTCCCACCGCCACGCGGCGACCCGGCTGCAACGCCTTGACGAATCGCGCATACCGGGGTATGTTCTAGGAATCAAGCCAGAGCACGCGCGGCGCCCGGAGGGGCGCCGGTTTCGTGTGGCGCCAGGTGTCCTTCCGCTCCGTTGCCGGGAGCCCCACCCGTCGACACGGACGCCCACGTGGCGCGGGTGCAGACTCGAGACATGACCGAAACGGCGATCGGCGAGCGGGCGGAGGGTTTCGGCGAGGTCGCGGCGCCGCCTGGGGCGCAGCGTCGCATCGCCGGCATCGACCTGGCCCGCGCCCTCGCCATCGTCGGCATGGTGGCGGTGCACGTCGGACCGACCGACGTCGGGGACCTGGCCGGCCGACTCTACGCTTTGCCGCACGGCCGAGCGTCGGTCCTGTTCGTGCTCGTCGCCGGGATCGGCGTCTCGCTCTTGGCCGCCTCGCGCACCCGCACGCTGGCCTCGGCCCGTTGGCGCCTGATCTGGCGGGCCGTGCTCCTGTTGCCGCTCGGGCTGCTGCTCCAGGAGCTCGATCACCGCGTGTTCGTGATCTTGCCGACGTACGCCGCGTTGTTCGGCCTGGCCGTCCTGCTCCTGCGGCTTCCCGACCGGGTGGTGCTGGCAGCGGCGTGCAGCCTGATGCTGCTCGGTCCCGTCGTGTTCCTGATCGGCCTCGGGGCGTTCCCCGACGCCTTCGCTCGGCGGGCGGTGGCGTGGAGCGACCCGGCCGGCCGCATCGCGCTCGGCGTCTTGGCGGGACCCTATCCACTGCCGGTGTGGGCGGCCCCGTTCGTCTTCGGGGTCTGGCTCGGTCGTCGCGACCTGCGCTCGGCGCGCGCGCGGCGCGCCCTGGTGGCGGCCGGCTCGGGGATCGTCGTGCTGGTGCCGCTGACGACGGCGCTCCTTCAAGCATGGGTCGGCCCGGCGGCCGCGCCGCCGTCATGGCGCGCCCTGCTCCTGACGGTGCCCCACAGCCAGATGCCGCCGTGGCTCATCGGCTCGATCGGTTCGGCGCTGCTCGTCCTCGGGATCTCGCTCATCCTCGCCGACGCCCTGCCCCGGCTGGTCGCGCCGCTCGTGGCGCTCGGGCAACTGGCGCTCACTTTCTACGTGGCGCACCTGCTGATCCTCGACGCGTGGGCGCTCCGGACGGCCGAGGTGGGCGCTGCGGCGCTCACCGTCGGCGGGTTCACGGTCGCGGCCGCGCTCTTCGCGACCGCGTGGCGGCGGGCCTTCGCGCGCGGCCCGCTCGAGGCGTGGCTCGACGTGCCCTGGCGCCTGACCATGAGGGCGGTGGCGTCGTGGCGGGGAGGAGAGCGCGGGCCCTGATCCGGCTCGGGCTGAAGTACGCCATCCCGGCGATGCTGGCGAACGGCGGCGGTGCGGCGGTGAACCTCTCGAGCGCCATGGGCGAACGCGCTGCCGCGGGCGGCCCCTCGTACCCCACCAGCAAGCACGCCGTGCGCGGGCTCACCCAGTCGGCGGCGCTCGCGTACGGCACCGAGGGCGTGCGCGTGAACTCGGTGGGACCCGGCGTGATCAAGACGGGCCGGAGCTCGCGCGCGGGCGGGTTCGTGCCCCGTCAGCGAACCTCGAGCGCCAGCTCGAAGCCCCCGAGCACTTGGTCGACCGTCTCGAACGGACCGGCGACGGCCGAGACGTCGAGGAGGAGGGTCTCCGTGGCCGGCACCGTGAACGTCAGGGTGTCGCTCCGCGCGTACGCGGTCGTCTCCGCGTGGCCGATCTCGGGGCCGCGGCGTCCGCCGGTCGCTTCGCGGTAGACGTGCACCTCGGCGCGCAACGCCGCCGAGCTCGGGTGCCGAAGCGTGAGGGTGACGGTTTCGCCTTCCCGACCTGCGAACGCGTAGCTCACGATCTCGCCGACGACGGCGATCGACCCGGCCACGCCGAGGCGGGGCCGGGCGCCGCGCAACGGCCGCGCAGCGGCGACGGCGACGACCGGAGCGACGGCGAGCAGGTAGTCGAAGCCCTCGTCGGTCGTCGTCTCGACGACGACGGTGTCGGCGCCGTCCGCCGTGGGGACCAGACCGAACGAGGCGTAGGCCCCCGCGGAAGCGCCCTCGACGAGGCGCTCGCTGAAGGCACCATCGCCGTGCATGAGCAAGAGGTGGCCCGCCGGCTTCGAACCGGGGTCGGGGGTCGACGCCAGCAGCGCCACGGTCATCTGATCGGTGTCCGGGGTCTCGAAGCGGTAGGTGGCCACCCCTTGGTTCTCGATGCGGCCGCTGACGTTGGCACCGAGCGGCAGCGGCGCGACGGGGGGGAGCATGAGCGTCGCGCCGTAGCTGCCCATGCCCGTCTCGAGCGCGTGGCGGCCTGCGACGGCTTCGACCTCGAGCACGTGGGGTCCCCCGACGGGCAGCGAGAACGGTCCGTGGACCGTCGAGCGGGCACCGACCCTTCCCGTCGGTCCCACGGTCCGTCGTCCGTGCGGATCGTGCAGGGCGACGCGGACCTCGAGGTCCGAATCATCCGGGTGGGTGATCAGCAGTTTCGCGACGCTCGGCTGGTCGACGGTGAAACCGTAGCGGTCGATGTCGTAAGGAAGCGAGAGGCTCCCGGCGAGCGAGACGCCGGCGGCGGTGGGCGTGATGGTCGTCGCCGGCGCCACCTCGACCAGGCCCAGGGTGTAGGTGCGCGTCTCGTCCGTCCTGTTCGTGACGACGACCACGTAGCGGCCGTCTTCCGGCAACGCGCGGCCCTCGATGCGGTGGACGTAGGGCTCCTGGATCCGATCGCTGGTCGTGCCGTGGGTGTCGCCGGACGGCGTGGTGACCGTGAGCGCGACGTCCGGACGCGGGTGGGGGTTCGCCACGTCGGTGTGGAGGCCGAAGCGGACGACCTGACCGGCGCTGCCGTCGAAGGTGTAGAAGTGCAGGTCGCCGCCCTCGATCGAGCGCGTGTGGACGGTGTTCAAACGTGTGGCGGACGGACGCCCACAGCCGATGAGGATCAGGGACAAGGCGACGAGTGGTAGGGCTGAGCGATGTCTCATGGGACCTCCCCGGTTGGGCTAGCGGGAGGCTACCGGTCGCAGCCCGTCCGATCTCCGACCAGCGTGTCGCCCATCGACCCGGGTGAGAGGATCAGCGCTCAAACCCTCGTCCAACATTCGCTGGTTACGCTCCCATCTGATCGGTGCGTTCCGGTCGGGAAGGGGCAAGACATGATCACAGACCTGGGCGCCACGTCCTCGACCGCCAACGCGTCGTTCTCGTTCAGACGCCTGATCCGAAGCGTGTTCCTGATCCTCGTGACGGGCGCCGCGCTCGCGGGCGTGGCGTCGGCCCAGAGCGTGACCATCGCGGCGGCGGGCGACATCGCCTGCAGCCCCGACGACCCGCACTTCAACGACGGCCATGGCGACGCGCGCCACTGCCAGATGTCGGCGACGTCGGACCTGATCCTCCAGCACGACGTGCAGGCCGTGCTGGCGCTCGGCGACCTGCAGTACATGCGCGGCGGACTCGCCGCCTTCCAGACGTCGTTCGACATGAGCTGGGGGCGTTTGAGGGACATCCTCTACCCGGTGCCCGGCAACCACGACTACGGCACGCCGCAGGGCGCGGGGTACTTCGGGTATCTCGGCGACCGAGCCATGGACCCCGAGCTGGGCTACTACAGCTACGACCTCGGGGATTGGCACATCGTCGCGCTGAACTCCAACTGCTCCGCGGTGGGCGGCTGCGACGCGGGTTCGAAACAGGTTCGCTGGCTCGAAGCCGACCTCGTGGCCCACCCGTCGACCTGCGTCCTCGCCTACTGGCACCATCCGCGCTTCAGCTCCGGTGAGCACGGCTCGAACCGGACGTACCAGGACTTCTGGGACGTCCTCGACGGGGCGGGGGCAGACGTGGTGCTCGCGGGGCACGACCACGACTACGAGCGCTTCGCCCCCCAGTCGCCCAGCGGCGAGGGCGCTGCTGGCGGGCGGGGCGCGTGCGTTCGTCGTCGGAACCGGCGGCATGACCTTGCGGCCGGTCGGGAAACGCCGCCCGAACAGCGAGGCCTTCGAGAGCGAGTTCGGCGTCCTGTTCTTGACCTTGGGACCCAGCGCGTACGAGTGGTCGTTCGTGACGACGACCGGCGACGTCCTCGACCACGGGACGGGCGGATGCGGGGCCGAGCTCGACGGTTCGTGACAGCGGGCGCACGCCGTACGCCATTTCGAACGAGGCGTCCACGTCTCGAGGACGCCGACGACCCCCCAAACGAAGCGAGGAGACATCATGCGCACCACGACACCTTCGTCGTCATCCTTCATGCTGCCGATCCTAGGCGTGCTCCTGCTCCTCGTGACCGGCGCCGCGCTACTGGGCGTCGCGTCGGCTGAGAGCGTGACCATCGCGGCGGCGGGCGACATCGCCTGCAGCCCCGACGACCCGCACTTCAACGACGGCCATGGCGACGCGCGCCACTGCCAGATGTCGGCGACGTCGGACCTGATCCTCCAGCACGACGTGCAGGCCGTGCTGGCGCTCGGTGACCTGCAGTACTCGGTCGGCGAAGTGGCCGCCTTCCAGTCATCGTTCGCCAAGAGCTGGGGCCGCTTCAAGGACATCCTTTTTCCCGTGCCCGGCAACCATGACTACGACACCGCGGACGGGGCGGGATACTACGCGTATCTCGGTGATCGAGCCGGCGACCCGGCGCGGGGGTACGACAGCTTCGACCTCGGGGACTGGCACGTCGTCGCGCTCAACTCCAACTGCTCGGAGGTGGGCGGCTGCGACGCGGGTTCGAAACAGGTTCGCTGGCTCGAAGCCGACCTCGAGTCCCACCCATCGACCTGCCTTCTCGCGTACTGGCACCATCCGCGCTTCAGCTCGGGTATGCACGGCTCGCGCAAGGTCTACCAGGACTTCTGGGACGTGCTCGACCGGGCGGGCGCCGACGTGGTGCTTGCGGGTCACGAACACGACTACGAGCGCTTCGCCCCCCAGTCGCCGAGCGGAGACCTCGATGCCGCAGGTGGTGCCCGAGCGTTCGTCGTGGGCACCGGCGGTGTGGCTCTGCGGCCGATCGGGGATCCCCAGCCCAACAGCGAGATGTTCGCGAGCGAGTTCGGCGTTCTGTTCCTGGACCTGGGGCCCCTCAAGTACGAGTGGTCGTTCGTGACGCCAGCGGGCGACACGTTGGACAGCGGCAAGGGTCGCTGTGGACCGGAGCTTGGGGGTTCATGAACGCGGCACGCCTCCCCGTGCCCTTTGGCCACCCGCTTCGCGCAGACGGATACTAGGCTGTCCTCGTGCCGGTGAACGACTTGAGACGAAAGCTTCGTGACGTGCCGTGGACCGCCTTCGTGCTCTACGCGGCGCTGCTCTTCGGGGCCCTGTTGGCGTTCGGGGAGTTGGCCGGGGAAGTCTACGAGCAGGAGTTGATCGCCTTCGACGGTCCTGTCCTGACGTGGCTCGACGGCGTCCGCACGCCACTAATCACCGGGGTCGCGCGGACCCTGAGCTTCTTGGGATCGGTGTTCGTCCTGGCGCCGGCGGGCGTCGTGATCTTCACGCTGCTCTGGCGGCGTTCGAGGCGGCGGTCGGCGGTCTTCTTCGTCCTCGCCGTGGGGGGCGCGGCGGTGCTGAACCTGGCCGCCAAGGCGTTCTTCGCACGCGCGCGCCCCGACTTGTTCGCGGCGCTCAGCCCCGTCTTCGACACGTCGTTCCCCAGCGGACACACGATGGGGAGCGCCGCCTTCTTCCTCAGCCTGTTCGTGATCACGCGCCGCTTGGCGCCCCGCTGGCAGGGGTGGGTGGGCGGCGTGGGGCTCGTCATGGCCCTCGGCATCGGCCTGTCGCGGCCGTACCTTCAAGTGCACTTCCCGTCGGACGTCTTGGCCGGGTGGTCGCTGAGCCTCGCCTGGGTCATGGGCGTCCGGATCTGGTACGTCACGGGCCGGGGGGGCGCCCGTCGCGAGGAGGAGCACCTGGACGACGCACCCTGGGACGACGCTCCGCCCCGCGACGCTTCCTCACGCGGCTAGTCGGCGAGGTCGCTCAAGCGCGCCTGAACCTCGCCGACGCTGAGGTCGGCGGCGAAGAAGGGTCCACCCGGTTCGAGGACGGCGCCCGCCGCCAGAGGCCCGACGTCGACCGGACCGAACCCGATCGCCCGGACGAACGACGCGACGAGCGCCTTGGCGTCGGCGTCGTCCCCCGCGATGGGGATCGCCCGCCGGTCCGCCTCGGGGCGCGAGACGTCCCCTTGCTGTCCGAGGTCAGCGGCACGGATCGCGTTGAAGGCCTTGACCACGCGCGCGCCATCGAACAGCTGCGCCACGAGCTCACTCTGGCTGCCATCGAAGGCGATCGGCCCGTCGCGGTGTGCGAAGTAGTTGGCGGCCGTCACGAGCACGGCGCCGTCGAACGGTCCGGCCGGCAGGTCGCGGAGGCGTCCGAACGGGATCGCCTCGATGATCAGGTCGCTGCCGGCGGCGACGTCGTCCAGCGTTCCCGCCCGGGCGCGGTCGCCCAGCTCGGCGACGAGGGACGCGAGCGAGGCCGGCCCGCGGCTGTTGGTGAGGACGACGTCGTGGCCGGCGCCGACCGCCAGCCGAGCCAGCGTGCTGCCGATGTTGCCGGAACCGATGATGCCGATGCGCACGGATCCACCTCCGACCCGAACGATACGGCGGAGCGGGCGTGCGACCGGGTGTCGAGACGCGTCTTCGGCGGACAGTCCGGGCCGTTTGGCGGCCGTAGACCCCGACTCGGCTGGAACGCCTTGACGAATGGCGCATACCGGGGTATCTTCAAGGAATCAAGCCAACGCACGCGCGGCGCCTCGAGGGGCGCCGGTTCTGTTTGGGCAGGTCTCCACGTCGGTCCACCGTGGGCCAGTGGTGAAGGCGCGCCCGGGCGGGTTGCACTCGGCCAGATGGAGCAGGACTTCTACGTCGGCCGCCTCGAGGGGCGGCACGCGCTCGCCGTCCTCACGCCGCCGGCCGACGACCGCGCACGCGTCCACCGGGTGATCTACGAGGAGCTTGTGCTGGGGCGCGTGCTGCGATCCTCCCGCACCGCCCGCCGCTGCCGTGCTCGTCGCCTCTCGCGCCAGAGGTAACGCAGCAGCACCGGCATGACGTGACCAGGGCGAGACGCCGGCCCTTCACCGGCACCCATCCGCTCGATCTGCCGATAGAACCAAGCGGTGGCCGCCTGGGCGTTGTATGCGCGGACGTCGGTCGACGAGCTGTGGGGACCGAGCGGCCCCCGCCCGAGGCGGAGGTGCGCTTCCGGGCTCGGCAGCGCGTCGGGCGACCCCGCCAGCAGTCGCCGCGGGAAGTCGGGCTCGACGCAGAACGGGCGCGCGATGCCAAGAACGTCGGCCGCGCCGTCTCGAAGGGTCTCCTCCATGAAGGCCGGGGTCCGGAACCCGCCCGACACCATGAGGGGGACGCCGAGCGTGGCGGCGCGGATCGCCCGCGCGTACCCGAGGAAGAACGCTTCGCGGGAACGGGTGGCGGCCGCGCGCGGGTCGTCGGATGTCTCGGCGGCCGGCAGGCGAACGTCGTGGCCCGAGAAGACGACCCGCTCGTACGTGCCACCGCTGATCTCGAGCAGGTCGATGCCCTGGGCCGCCAGGAGGCGCGCCACCTCGACGGCGTCGCGGTGCTCGAACCCGCCGCGCTGGAAGTCCGACGAGTTCAGCTTGACCGCGACCGGGTAGTCGCCGCCGACCGCGGCGCGCACCGCGCGGACGATCTCGAGCAGGAAGCGCGCGCGACCCTCGAGCGACCCGCCCCACCGGTCGGAACGCCGGTTGGTGCGCGGCGAGAGGAACTGGCTGATCAGGTACCCGTGCGCGGCGTGCACCTGGACGCCGGTGAAGCCGGCGCGCCGCGCGATGGCGGCCGACCGCGCGAAGGCGGCGATCAGGTCGACGATCTCGGCCTCCTCGAGCGCGCGCGGACGCGCGAAGAAGCCGCGGACGGGGAGCCGCACGGCCGACGGAGCCACCGGCTGGCCCGTGTGGAAGCGGGTGGTCTGTCGGCCGGGGTGGTTGAGCTGCGCCCAGAAGTGGTTGCCCTCGCGGGTCCCGGCGGCCGTCCAGGCACGTAGCGCTGCCTCGTCGGTCTCGTCGTCCAGGACGACGTTGCCCGCCTGCTCCACGAAGCGGCGGTCGACCATCACGTGGCCGCTGATCAGCAGAGCCGCGCCGCCCTCGGACCAGCGCCGGTAGAGCCGCTCGAGCGCCGGGGTGGCGTCGTCGTGCAGGTCGCCGAGCGCCTCGCTCATGGCCGCCTTGGCGATGCGGTTGGCGAGGACGGCGCCGCACGGCAACGTGAGGGGCGCGACGAGCGACGTGGGCATCGGGGCATGGTAGCGGGTGGAGGCGCGTCCCTGCGTCGGGGACGCCGACGCTCTCGCGACGGTGTCCATCTCGGGTAGCCTCGGTGCACACCGAGGGGTCGCGAGGCGAGCGAGGATCCCTTCGCGTCGTGACCCGCGCGCCTCGTCACCCGTCGCCAGGGTCGGACTCGGCCTCACCCGGGTCGCCCGGTGGCGACGCGAAGGAGCTGAGAGGGCATGACCGCCGAGAGCGGACAGAGGTTCTTCGTCGGGCGCTACACGGAGGGTGCGACGGGCGGTGGCGACGCCGTCCTCCACGGTCGTCTCGACCTGGGTACGGGAGCGCTCCAGGTGCTGGGTGGCGCGCGCGGCGTCGCGAACCCGTCGTACCTGGCCCTGGGACCGCGACGCGACGTCCTGTACGCCGTGCAGGAGACGTCGGCGCCGGCAGGCGTGCACGCCCTCTCCATCCGCTCGGACGGCACGCTCGTTCACGTCGGTGCGCAGGCCGTGGCCGACGATGCGCCGTGTCATCTGAGCGTTCACCCGTCGGGTCGGTGGTTGGCGGTCGCCACCTACGGCCATGGCACCGTGGCCCTGTATCCACTCGACGCTGCAGGCCGCATCGGCCCCGCGAGCGACGTGGTGCGGCACCGGGGCCGCAGCGTCCATGCCGACCGCCAGGACGGCCCCCACGCCCATGCCGCCGTCTTCACCCCCGACGGGTCCGAGTTGTTCGTGCCCGACCTGGGTCTCGACGAGGTCGTGCGGTACCGGATCTCGCCCGACGGCCGCCTGGAAGGCCTCCCTTCGATCCGGCTCGAGCCCGGCTCGGGTCCCCGGCACCTCGTCTTCGCGCGAGCGGGGCGCCTCGCCTACGTCGTGAACGAGTTGACCTCGTCGATCGCCACCGCCGTGTGCGGCGACGAAGGTTGGAGCGCCGTCGACGACGTTCCGTGCGTGGCGAGTGCCGACAGGGACAGGAGCGCCGCCGCCGCCATCCGCCTGGCCCCCTCGGGGCGCCTCCTGTACGTCTCCGTTCGCGGAACCGACACCATCGCGGTCTTCGCCGTCCACCCGTCGAGCGGCCGTCTGACGCCCGTCCGGAGCGCGTCCTCGGGCGGAGCCACGCCGCGTGACTTCGATGTCGATCCGAGCGGGCGGTTCCTGGTGGTCGCCCATCAGGATTCCGGCGACCTCCGGAGCTTCCGGATCGATCCGTCGTCGGGGCGGCTGGAGGCGACGGGGCACGTGCTGCGGGTCGCCCAAGCCGTGTGCGTGCGCATGGGGTAGATCGGGCCGCAGGCCCGCGAACGACCGTCGCGCGCAGCATCACCCCACGCCAACCGCATGTCGTCGAGCCCCTTCGGGCGGTTGACAGATCCCCGACCACGTTGCATCCTTATGAAGTCGATTGTCGACAACGCCGATTTCCGTGGTCACACCCCGCCGTAGGTGATGGGAGCGAGACGATGGCTCACGACCCCTATTGGGACCTCGTACATGAACCGGACGAGCCCGCGTTCGACGCGGCCAAGACGGCTCTGCTGATCATCGACATGCAGAACATGTGCGCGCATCCAGAGGGGTGGATGGGACGGCTCTGCACCGACCAAGACCGACCGGGCCATCTGCAGGAGCGGTTCGACTTCATGACCGAGATCACGCCGAACCTGCAGCGGCTCCTGGCCTTCTGTCGGTCGGGGGCGTCGAGGTCTTCCACGTTCGGGTGGCCTTCCGCACGACGATCGACGCGCGACGGCAAGCGGGGTCTCCTGAACCGCCTGCAGGAGACGCCCCTCGTCCCGTTCGACTTCGACATCATCGACGCCCTCGCGCCCCTGCCGCACGAGATCGTCCTCGACAAGACCTCGGTCAGCACCTTCAACTCGACCCCGATCGATCAGGTCCTACGCAACATGGGCAAGGACCGCATCTGGACGGCGGGATGCGTGACCGAAGGCTGCGTCGAACTCACCACCCGCGATGCCGCCGACCGAGGCTACGCGACGACGCTCGTCACCGACGGCTGCGCCTCGTCGACCCATGCCGCCCATGACGACGCGCTGCAGCGCATCACCGATGGGAACGTCATCCGCGGCTACACCGTGGACCAACTCATCGCACGGGCCGACCGTGTGATCCCGCTCATCCGCCGCCCCCGACCACGCACGCACTCGACGCGAAGGAGATCACACATGATGACCGCACGCGCACCACGACTCAAACGACGGGCGGGGGTCGCGCTGGCGATCCTGCTCGCCACCGCCGCCCTCGCCACCACCGCCCAGGCACAGACGCCCGGCGGCACGCTCACCGTCGCGCGGCCCGCGGACGTGAACCTCTGGGACCCGAAGTTCACCAACGACAACGAATCGCTCTGGGCCCAGGGCCAGATCTTCGCCAACCTGCTGCAGAACTCGCCCGACGGGACCGAGACGCGACCCTGGCTCGCCGAGAGCTACACCATCAACGCGGACTCGTCGGTCTACACGTTCAACCTGCGCCAGGACGCGATGTTCTGCGACGGCACGCCCCATCACCGCCGAGGACGTCAAGTACTCGTTCGACCGGGCCACCGAGCCGGATTCGGGCGTGAGCTGGCAGTTCCCCTCCAACCCGCAGGTCGCCGTGATCGACCCGCACACGGTCGAGATCACGCTGGACCGCCCGAACGTGGCGTTCGCCTCCTACCTGACGTTGTGGGGCTCGTCGATCCTGTCGAAGGCGCACGCCGAGGCCGTGGGCGAAGAGGCGATGGCCGAGAACCCGCTCGGCTCCGGGCCGTTCTGCATGGAGTCGTGGACCAAGGGCTCCCAGGTCGTGCTGACCCCCAACCCCGGCTACTGGGACGACGCGCAGCCGTACGTGGACCGCGTCATCATGACCGTCGTGCAGGACGACAACGCGCGCTTGCTGCAGGTGCGCACCGGCGCGGTCGACGTCGCGCTGGCCATCCCCTTCAGCCTGGCCGGCGCGCTCGAGGGTGTCGACGGCGTCGCCACGCACATGGAGACGATCTTCGGCACCGCCGCCCTGGTGCCCAACCTCCGCACCGTTCCGGCCTTCGCGGACGTGAAGGTTCGCCAGGCCATGGCCCGGGCCGTCGACCGCGAGGCGATGATCGACGCGCTGCTCTTCGGCAACGGCGAGCCGGCGCAATCGCCGTTCTACGGGCCCGGCATCCTGTTCTGGACCGACGAGTTCGCGGTGCCCTACGACCTCGAGGCCGCCAAGGCGCTGATGGCGGAGTCCGCGTACCCCGATGGCTTCAGCGCCACGCTCATCCTGCCCTCGGGCGACCAGCTCGCCCAGCAGACCGCGACGATCTTCGCCGATCAGATGGCGCAGCTCGGCATCGACATCCGCATCAGCCCGGTCGAGGCCGGCACGTGGTGGGAGATGTGGTCCGGTGGCGAGTTCGAGCTCGTCTACAAGCTCGGCACCAACGACGTGCTCGACCCCGCGATGAACATCCCCTTCGACTTCTGGTCGCTGGAGGAAGGCGGGTCGGACTCGGCCTTCTCCGGCTACCGCAACGAGGAGATCGTGCAGATCAGCGTCGAGGCCGAGGCCGAACTCGACCCGGTCGCGCGCGCCGAGATGTACCGCGAGGTCCAGCGGATCGCGATGGACGAGATGCCGCAGTTCTACCTCTTCCACCCCACGACGATCTGGGCCACCCGCGACAACGTTCAAGGCTTCGCGGTGTTCCCCACCAAGGCGCACCGGTTCTGGGAAGCCTGGATCGAGCCCGAGTAATCGGTCGTCCACGTGATCCACTTCCTTCATGAAGGCGGCCTGCCCTGGCGAGGAGCCAGGGCAGGCCGATCTCTCGCCGAGCTTCCCTCCGAGGCGACCCCATGAACGTCCTATCTTTCCTGCGTCAACGACTCATCCAGGTCGTCCCCGTGCTGTTCGGGATCGTGCTCGTCGTGTTCATGATCGTGCGGCTGATCCCCGGCGACCCGGCCCGGATCATGCTCGGCATCCGCGCGACCGAGGAGCGGCTGGCGGGACTCCGCGCCGAGCTGGGGCTCGACCTGCCGATCTGGCAGCAGTTCGGCCGTTTCGTCGGCAACATCGTCCAGGGCGACCTCGGCACCTCGCTGTTCTACCGGCGCGCGGTGCTGGACGTGATCCTCGAACGGCTGCCCGTCACCGTCGCGCTGGTCGGGTTCGCGGTGCTGTTGTCGGTGGCCATCTGCTTGCCGCTGGCCATCGCCGGCGCCATGCGCCAGGGTTCGTGGATCGACCAGGTGGTGCGCGGCTTCTCGACCCTGACCCTGTCGGCGCCGAGCTTCTGGGTGGGCCTGAACCTGCTCATCCTGTTCGCCGTCATCTATCCGTTCTTTCCGATCGCGGGCTTCGGCCACGGCTTCCGCGACATCATGTGGCACCTGACGCTGCCCGTCGATCACGATCGCGCTGTCGCTGGCGCCGATCCTGATCCGCACGCTGCGCGCCTCGCTCATCGAGATCCTGCAGGCTCCGCACGTCGAGTTCGCGCGGACGAAGGGGCTCTCGGAGCGGAACCTGGTCCGCCGCCACGTCCTGCGCAACGGTCTGCTGGCGACGGTCACGATCCTGGGCGTCAACATCGGTTGGCTCATGGGCGGGTCGGTGGTGATCGAGACGGTCTTCAGCCTGCCGGGCCTCGGCGCGCTGATCGTCAGCTCCATCACCGCGCGCGACTACCCGATGATCCAGGGCATCGCGCTGGTCTTCGGCGCTGCTGGTCATCACCATCAACCTCCTGACCGACCTGACGTACGCCGCGCTCGACCCGAGGGTCAGCTATGACTGACGCGGCCGTGCCCGCGCTGGCGGTGGAGGCGCCGACCCCGACGACGCGCTGGCGCCGGCTGGCGCGCCAGCACGTCGGTCTGTTCGTCGGCGCCGCGATCCTGTTGCGTCATCCTGCTCGCCAGCCTGTTCGCCGACGTCCTCACCCCGTACGGTCCCCTGGAACAGAACCTGCGCAACACGCTGCAGGCGCCCTCCGCTGCGCATTGGTTCGGCACCGACAACTTCGGCCGCGACATCTTCACACGCGTGCTGCACGCCGCCAAGCTCGACCTGATGATCGGCTTCCTGTGCGTGCTGTTCCCATGGATGCTCGGCACCGTGCTCGGGGCCATCGCCGGCTACTTCGGCGGGTTCGTCGAGACGGTCATCATGCGCGTCGTCGACACCTTCAGCGCCTTCCCGTTCCTGATCATGGTGATCGGCATCATCGCCATCCTGGGCCCGGGCCTCGTCAGCCTCTACATCGCGCTCACGCTCGCCGGCTGGAGCATGTACGCCCGCATCGTGCGGGCCGAGGTGCTGGTGGTGCGGCAATCGGAGTACGTGCTGGCCGCCCGCGCGCTCGGCTTCGGGCACCTGCGGATCATGTTCCGGCACATGCTGCCCAACGTCATCACGCCCACGATCATCTTCGCGATGACCGACATCGTGCTGGTCATCCTCTCCACCACCTCGCTGTCGTTCCTGGGCCTGGGCGTGCAGCCGCCGACGGCCGAATGGGGGATCATGCTGTCCGAGGCGAAGGGCTTCCTGCTGACCGCCTGGTGGATGGTGACGCTGCCCGGTCTGGCGATCGTCCTCGTGGGGTTGGCGCTGAGCCTGCTTCGGCGACGGCGTGGCCACCTGGCTGCGCGAGAGGCATTGAGATGGCGCTCCTCGACGTCCAGAACCTGACCACCAAGATCCCCACCCCGCGCGGCACGCTGACCGTCGTCGACGACGTGAGCTTCACCGTCGAGCGCGGCGAGTGCTTCGGCCTCGTGGGCGAAAGCGGTTCGGGCAAGAGCATGACGGTCCGGTCGATCCTCGGGCTGGTGCCGCATCGCCGGAGCGCATCACGGCGGGAGCCGTCCAGCACGACGGCTCCGACCTCACCCGCCTGTCCGACGCGCGACCTCAACGCCATCCGCGGCCGCACCATCGCCACCATCGTCCAGGACGCGGTGTCGGCCCTCAACCCGGTCTACCGGATCGGTCGCCAGATCGCCGAGCCGATGCTCGAACACGGCGTCGCCAAGAACCCGAGCGCCGCCCGGACGCGGGCGATCGCGCTGATGGCCAAGGTCGGCATCCCGGCGCCGGAGAAGCGCATCGACGACTTCCCGCACCAGTTCTCCGGCGGCATGTGCCAGCGGGTGGTCATCGCCACCGCGCTGGCATGCGACCCGGGGCTGATCCTCGCCGACGAACCGACCACCGCTCTGGACGTCACCATCCAGGACCAGATCCTCAAGCTCCTGGTCGCCCTGCAGCGCGACCTGGGGCTCAGCCTGCTGCTGGTCACGCACGACATGGGCGTGGTGGCGCAGACCTGTCAGCGCGTCGCGGTCATGTACGCCGGCCAGATCGTCGAGCTCGTCGCGACGGAGGAGCTCTTCCGCGACGCCGCGTCACCCCTACACCGCCGGCCTGCTGAACTGCGTGCCCCGGCTCGACGGCCCGGCGCGACGGCTGAACCCGATCCCCGGGGCGCCCCCCGACCTGGCCGCGCCGCCCTCGGGCTGCCGCTTCCATCCGCGCTGCCCGCTGGCGATGGACGCCTGCCGCAGCGGGCGGCCGCCGCTGACCGAGGTTGCTCCGGGTCACTTCACCCGCTGCCTCCGCCACGCCGAGATGACGCCCGACCTGTGGGAGCGCATCGATGCCTGAACCGCTGCTGCACGTGAAGCGGGCTGTCGAAGCACTTCGGCGGCCGGCAGGGGCTCGTCCAGCGCCTCACCGGCGCGCCGGCGTCGCGCCTGGTCGCCGTGGACGACGTGTCGTTCTCGATCGAGCGGGGCGAGATCTTCAGCCTGGTGGGCGAGTCCGGGTCGGGCAAGACGACGCTCGGGCGCACGATCCTGCGGCTGGTCGAGCCGACGTCGGGCAGCATCGTCTTCGACGGCACCGACATCACCAAGCTCGACGCCGCGAAGATGCGCCGTGCCCGGCGCCGGATCCAGATGATCTTCCAGGACCCGGTCTCGTCGCTCAACCCGCGCCTCACCGTGCGGCAGGTGCTGGGCGAGGTGCTGCACGTCCACGCGATCTGCCCGCCGGCGCAGATCCCCAAGCGCATCGCCGAACTGCTGGCGCTCGTCGGCCTGCCCGCGGACGCCATCGACCGCACGCCGCGGCACTTCTCGGGCGGCCAACGCCAGCGCATCGGCATCGCCCGCGCCCTGGCGATGGAGCCGAGCTTCATCGTGGCGGACGAACCGGTGTCGGCCGTCGACGTCTCGGTGCAGTCGCAGATCATGAACCTGCTGCTCGACCTGCGCGACCGGCTGGGGCTGACGCTCCTGTTCATCGCCCACGACCTGTCGGTGGTGCGCTACCTGAGCGACCGCGTGGGCGTCATGTACCTCGGGCGGATCGTCGAGTCCGGCACCCGCGACCAGATGTTCACCGCGCCGCGCCACCCCTACACGCAGGCCCTGCTGGCCGCCGCGCCGCGGCCCGACCCGGCCCACGTCGGCACCGTGGCCGCCATCGGGGGCGAACCCCCCTCGCCGCTCGACCCGCCCACGGGCTGCCACTTCCACACCCGCTGCCCACTGGCCTCCGACCTGTGCCGCCAGGTGGCGCCCGAACCTGAGATCGTCGCGCCGGGCCACCTGGTCCGCTGCCACCATCACGAGCACGCCCGTCGCCTGACCCGAGAGGACCGCGCACATGGCCCACGACCCCTTCTACGAACTCGTCCCCGAACCGACGCAGCCGCCGTTCGACGCGGCCAAGACGGCCTTGCTGATGATCGACCTGCAGTACGGCGACGCGCATCCGGACGGCTGGATGGGCAAGCTGTGCCGCGCGCAGGGGCGGCCCGACCTGCTGGACGAGCGCTGGGCGTTCGTCGACGAGATCCTGCCCAACGTCCGCCGGTTGCAGGACGCCTGCCGCGCCGGCGGGGTCGAGCTGATCCACATCCGGGTCAAGTTCCTGACCCCCGACGGGCGCGACGGGATCCCGTCGTTCAACCTCGGGACCGAGACGGTGGCCGCGGACGCCCGTGACGACGATTTCCTCGAACTCGTGGCGCCCCAGGGGGACGAGTTGATCGTCGACAAGACGAGCGCCGGCACCTTCAACTCGACGTCGCTCGACCAGATCCTGCGCAACCTGCGGGTCGACCGGTTGTGGGTGACGGGGCTCGTGACCGAGGGGTGCGTCGAGTTGACCGCGCGCGACGCGGCCGATCGGGGCTTCCACGTGACGCTGGTGGCGGACGGTCTCGCCTCGTCGACGCGCGTGGCGCACGAGGACGCGGTGCAGCGGATGACGGACGGGGGGCTGATCAAGCGTGCGGACGAGCGAGGAGCTCATCGCGGTGGTCGAGCGGGTGGGCGCCGACGTCTAGGCGCTCTCCTCAGAGGGCGTCGAAGGCGGGGTGCCAGCGGGTGGGGCCGGTGGCGCCGCGCAAGTAGTCCGTCTGTAGTTCCACGAGCATCCAGTCCTCGGCGGGCGCCTCGAAGGGGCAGCCGATTGCGTCGGCCCGCACGAAGCCGAACCGCCCGTAGTATTTCGGGTCTCCCAGCACGAACACGGCGCCGATGTCGACCTCCCGGCAGCGCTCGAGGCCGGCCCGCGCAAGTGCGGCGCCTAAGCCGCGGCGTTGGTGCGTCGGGAGCACCGCCAGCGGCGCGAGGCCCATCAGGCGCAGGTCGGGATGGCCGGGGAGGGTGACGGGGGAGAACATGACGTGACCGACGACGCGTCCGTCGTCTTCGGCCACGAGCGAGACCAGCGGCGAGGCGCCGGCGCGGAGGGCATCGACGAGGACGGCTTCTTCGGGGGTGGTGAAGGCGGTCGTGTGGACGTGGTGGACGGCGGCGTGGTCGGCGGGAGTTCCGGGCGGACGATCATGATGTGGGTGACGTGCGGGTGAGCGCCGCGGGATCATCATCGTCACGCCTCTTGTGTGGCGGCCGCCACCGCTCGAAGGCCAGCGTCGGGCCCGCCCTCGATCGGTCGAATCGGGCCCCTCGATCGACGCCTCATGGTCGAGAGCACGACCACGGTGGCGCCCGTGATCGCGATCAGGGCGACCAGATCGCCCGTCGGGCTCCGAGGCGCGAGGGACGCGCGCGACGTTGAAGCCCGCGTGGGCGAGGATCGCGATCAGGATGCTGCCGCCGGCGCCGTTGGCCAGCCACAGGTAGAGCACGCCCAGCTGGACGAGGGCGAGGTGGGTGAGCCCATACGCGAGGGAGCCGAAGCCGAGCCCTTGGTAGTAGGTCCCGTCGATGAACGCGAGGGGCAGATGCCAGAGGGACCAGACCGCGCCGATGGCGACGGCCGTCCACGCCGGAGGCATGCGGCGCTGAAGGGCATCGGACGCGACGCCGCGCCAGCCCGGTTCCTCGGCCACGCCCGCCAACAGGGCGAGCGCGATCGCCGAGCCGACGGCGCCCACCCCGTAGGCGGGCACCGTGAGGCGTCACCCCGAAGGCGCCGGCGACGACGGCCCCGAGCACGGCGGGACCGGCGGCCACCGCGAGCAGGGCGGCCCACCAGTGTGCACGGATGCGGCGTGGGTCCCAGACGCGACGCAGGAAGTCGCGGCGCTCCGCGCGGTCGGCGCGCCACAGGAGCCACGCCGTCGCCACCAGTGGACCGAGGCCGCCGAGCATGAACAGCAGGCTGCCGGCGGGTTCGGTGAGCGACGCTCCCGTGAGGGCGGCCGACCCCCACATCAGCCACGTCCAGGCGAAGGTGATGCCGAAGTAGGCGGCGGGCGATCGGGCGGCCCGCTCGTCGTTCCGCTGGGACTGGTGGGCGCATCATGGCGAGGATAGGGCGGCGGGCGGCGTTCTGATATGGACTTCTGTCGTGGGGAACGAGGATGGGCGTCCCCGCTTCCGTCTAGGGCTTGCGGGCCGGTACCCGGGCTAGGATGGTGGCCCATGAAACCACCTCGTTCCCCGCACGCCTGGATTCTGACCGGCGGCTGGTCCGGGCACGACCCCGAGGGGGTCGCCGCCTGGACCGTCGAACGCCTGGCATCGCTCTCGGTGACTTCGGAGGTCGTGCGCGACCTCGACGCCTTGGACGACACGGCGGCGCTCGACGAGTTGGCGCTGCTGGTGCCCAACTGGTCGTGGGGCAGCCTCAGCCAACCGCAGGAAACGGCGCTCGTCGCCGCCGTGGAACGGGGGCTCGGCCTGGTCGGCACCCACGGCGGCATGGGCGATACATCCCGCGCCTCGCTGAAGTACCAGTGGCTCGTGGGCGGTCAGTTCGTCGCGCACCCGGGTGACCTGTACCCGCACCGCGTCACGTTCGACCCGGGCAGCTCGTTGCTGGGCGACCTGCCGCCGGTCGAACTGACCACCGAGCGCTACATGATGCTGATCGATCCCGCCGTGAGCGTCCACGCGCGGCTGACGTTCGGCGCCGACCCGATGCCCTGGCTCGACGGCGTGCAGGTGCCGGTGGCCTGGACGCGCCGGTGGGGCGAAGGCCGGGTGGGGTACCTCAGCGTGGGGCACACCGTTGACGACCTGCGCGTCCCTGCGATCTCCACTGCCTTCGAGCGGTTGGCGGGGTGGGTGCGTGGGGATCGGGCGGTCGGCTGAGGTCAGGCGAGCGGCGGGACAGCGCGTCGGATTCGGTCCTCGAGGATCTGGGCAGGTTCGCTAGCCTGATCGCACAGTCTCGCTGGTGGTCTCGGTCTCGAAGAGGAAGGCGACGATCAGTCGACGGCTGACGTGCGACGAGACGGTGTGCGCTGGCGGGCGTCGAGCACGCTTACGAGCTCCTCGGAGCCCTCCCAGCCGCCCGCGAGGATGGCAAGGTCCGCGTGCGGTCCTACCGGTCGAAGACGGTCGAGCTGGTCGAATTCTTCTGCCGCGATGATGACCGCGACGGCACGTCCCCGGCGCGTGATGACCACAGGCGTGCCGTGTTCGGCGCTGCGGATGTGGGCCGACAGATGGTCGCGTGCTTCGGTGATGGTCACCTGTTTGGGCATGACGGCCTCCCGATGGCCATTGTGACCACGTTGACCGGAGGTGTGGGTGGAGGAGGCGAACTCGGTCAAGCGAAGATGATCGTGGACCACTCGACGATATCACGCTGTGATATCGTGATCTATGCCGAGATCGCCGACGTGCCCTGGAATCCTGCATCTACCATCGGCGCGTGCGTACGAAGCACGTCCACACGCTGGCCCGGGTCTTCCGACACCACCGCCCGCCTCCCTAGTGAAGACATGCTCTTCATGGCGCTTTGCGGCCGGGGTCTGCGGCGTGCGAGCCGTGTTCCACCGTCCGCATCCTCGGAAGGAACTGGACCGTGGCGCGGTCGTGTCGCTAAGGCAGTTCCTCGAGCACGCGGGGGTGACGCCGTGACGTACAAGGGGTACGGCGCCAAGGTCACGTTCGATCCGGACGCCGAGGTCTTCCATGGCGAGGTCGTCGGCCTGCGGGACGTGATCACCTTCCAAGCGACGTCGGTCGAGGGGCTCAAGGAAGCGTTCAGGGACTCGGTCGACGACTACCTGGCGTGGTGCGCGGAGCTCGGGCAGGAGCCTGAGCGCGCGTACGCGGGAAAGCTCCTCCTGCGCATGGACCCCGGTTTGCACCGTGATCTCGCACTCGCCGCCGAGCGCGCTGGGCTGAGCATCAACGCTTTCGTGGTGGCGTGCGTCGAGCGGGAGGTTGCTCGAGCGGGGAAGGCCGGTGCCGGTCGCGGGCCGCGCGTGGCGTAGCAGGCTGCGGTCCACGCCGACCGTTCTGCCCCCCATTCTCCCCATTCTGAAGAGGCCGCCGTCGCTCGTCTCAGTGGGAAGGAGCATCCATGGGCGACGCCATCGCATTGAGTTCTCGCTCCAACACTTGAAGCAGATCGAGCAGTTCGGGGAACGAGGGCGGCGGATCGTCGCTGCGGAACATGCCCTGCTCCTGCATCGCCTCGTAATCATGGCGGAGTGCGCCCAACAGCGGTTCGTTGGGCATGAGGCGGATCTTCCCAGTGTTGCAGGCCGTGTAGTCGACGCCGGCTGCAGGGAAGAAGAGCGTCTTGAGTCGGATCACCGCGTCGCGGAGGTCGGGGCGTTCGACGGCTATATCACCGAGTGATCCCGAGCGAAGGGCGACGAGGTCGGACCAGTGCCGGCTCAAGCGGTCGGCCTTGGCGAACCGAGAAGCGGCGTCGTCGCGGGTGACGAAGGCGTGGACAGCCGTGACCTTCTCCCAGAAGGTTCGTGCCCCGTGAACGACTTGGGGCGTCGCGGTTGGCAACTCGTACGCGCTCGCGAGGTCGGGCAACTCGTCCTGAAGGTAGGTTTGGATCGGCAGCAACTCGATCGGCTCGATCGTCATGCGGCCCCCGAACTCGAGCAGCACCGACTCGCGGAGGTAGGCGTCCCGGATCACTACGCTGGGGTACGTGACCAAGACTTTGGCGTGATCGTCCTCGGCGAAGGTGAGCGTGGGCCGCCGCGGACTGTCGAGCGTTGCCTCGGCGACGGACGTGATCTGCGGAAGGACCCTGTCGCGCAGGAACGCTGGCAAATGCTCAGATTCGATGCGCTCACGCCATAGGCGGAGCTGGTTCCTCGATGGTGTCGGTGTGGCCAGAGGGTCGACCGGATCGTCGAACATGTGCGACGGTGAGGTCCACGTCCTCGCTGAATCGGGTGATCGCGGCGTAGGCCTTCGAGAGGCTCGTGCCACCCTTGAACCCAAGCAGGCTGCCGAGTTCCGAGTCCGCGAAGAGCGCACGGAGTGTCCAGACAACCCACAGGTCCTTCTCGAGAACTTCAGCGTTGAACGGCGATGTCATCGCCGCGGTGGCGAGGATGTCGTCGAGTGACGGCTCGTTCAGGATCGAGGATGCCACCGAATCATTCCGTTGCGATCTGCCGTGCGGCCTCACTCACTGCCCGTCCCAGCCGCTTCGGAAGACGCTTCGCTTGGCCCAGGAGTTTGCGCCGCTCGCTGGGCTCCAGCCGCGCGAGCACGCGATCGAGGACCTCGGGGGTAAGGCCCTCAGGCCCGACGGCTCGCAATGCCGAGAGCGCAGCGCCGACCCGGGTGCCCGCGTGCGCCAGATACGTCGGCGGAGCGTGTTCGAGGCGGATACGACGTCGACCAAGTTCCACGGTGCGACTCTTGCCACTGGTTAGGAACGTCGTCTGGAGGGGTACCTGGGTCGTGAGACCAAAGCGCCGGAGAGCTTCGGGCCCACCGATCTCGATTCGATGACCGTGCGCACGGGCCGCAGCCTTGAGAGCCTTCTCGGCTGTCGGCCGGATGGTGCCGAGAACGGGGTGTCGTCGCGGACGCACGTAGATGCCTCGCTGCAGGCGCACGACGTCACCGGAGGCGACGAGCGCGGCTACCGCCTTGTTCGCTACGGAGGGACCGTATTCCTTCGCCCAGCGCGCGACGCAAATGGCGTGCCCCGCGGTGTGTGGCGGATGCGGCTCATGAGTTCGGCCTTCGTTGACATGATCCCTCCTTTCGGACAAAAAGAGTAGCACGATTGTGTCTGTGGATGCGTCGTCTAAGCCGTCAGAGATGCTCGTAAAGCAGAGCAAGTCCTCACGGTAGATGAAGATAGACATGACGTCCGTGATCGCTCGCGGCTGCGTCTTCGGCCAGTGTGAGCGGTCTTCCGCGTCGAGCGGATGAATGCCTCTGTCGCGGCTCTTCAGCCTCTGGTCGTCTCCTTCGGAACGTTGCCCGCGTTCGTCGGGTCGAAGGCACGACCCGGTGGCGCGATGGCACATCGTCCAAAGGGCGTACGGGGGTCCGTAGGAGGCGCGGCGGCGACACGAAGCCCATCCCCCCTCCGCGCGGCACGTGGACTTGCCGGGTTCAGGGAGACCCCCGCGGTACGATCCCCCCACTTGAGCCACCGCATCATCAGCACGATCCTGCGGCACGACAACAAGCAGACGAGCTACAAGATCGCTCTGCTGCGGTCGCTCAATGACGTGGTGCTCGCCTATCCCGACGTGCGGTTCGAGGAACGCGACGTCGCCGTGCCGCTGCGGCGGTTGGCGGAGTCGTGGGTGGCCTACTACTGGCCGTTCGTCGCGGCCGAGCGCCCGATCGACCAGGGTGTGCGGGCGCTGCGCAACGGACAGATCAGGAACGACCTGGCCTTTCGCCCGCACCTGACGGAACTCCGGCGTGCCTGGGAGAAGATCTACGGTCCCTCCGACGCAGCGGGCGGCTGGCTGCTGACCGACCACATGCGCATCGCACGCAAGCGCGCAGGCTACCCGCCCACGCTGCGCAAGATCTACCGGGACACGTTGCAGAGGATCATGTCGGCGCTGCGGCAGCCGATCCAGTACGCCGGGGAGGGGCACTGGACCGTGTTCGACAAGCCGCGCCCGTTCGGCGAACTCGGCACGACCGCGGCCCTGCCCGGCACGACGGCGAGCGACGTCTGCGTCCTCGTGCCGATGGCGTTGTGGCAGGCGTTCCGCGACGTGTCGCTGTGGGTCGAGGCGCTCTGCATCCACGAGTGGAGCCTCTTCACGGAACGGGTGTCGGACGCTGCCACACGCGGCGAGGTCTACTCGCTCTTGACGGAGCGGCCCGACAATCGACTCCCGCTCGACTGGGAGCGCAACCGCATCGATCTCCTCATCGACGAGGGCGCCCGGTTCGTCTGCCCGTGGACGGGCAAGCCCCTCGTCCGCGGCGCGTACCAGCTCGATCACGTCGTGCCGCTCAGCGTGTACCCGTTCCACGAGATGTGGAACCTGGTGCCGTCCGACGCGCGCTTCAACATGTTCGAGAAGCGGGCGCGGTTGCCGGGGACGCACGCGTTGTCGTCCGCGGCGCCGAGGCTGGAGCTGGCGTACGAGGGGTACGCGCGCTCGGCCGACCTCGGTCGCGCGCTGCACGACGACGTCACCGCTCGGTTCTCCGGCGTCGCCGGCGATCCTCGCAGCGCCGTAGTGGCCGTCACGGACCTGATCGAGACCATCGCCCTGGCCCGCAACGTGGCGCGCTTCTGAAGGGACGAGCATGCGCATCGAGTACGGCAAGCTGATCCGGGACCGGATCCCGGAGATCATGGACGCGGACGGGGTGACGTACGACGTTCGCGTCCTGGACGAGGAGGCGTACCGCCACGCGCTCCTGGCCAAGCTGCGCGAGGAGGCGCAGGAGGCCTCGATCGCTGCCACGCCCGAAGAGCGAACCCGTGAGCTGGCCGATCTGCTCGAGGTGATCGACGCGTTGGTGGCGCTCGACGGGGTCGAGCGCGACGAGGTGCTGAGCATCCAGCGCCAGCGTCGCGCGGAGCGGGGCGGTTTCGAACGGCGGCTCGAACTGCTGTGGACGGAGCGGGACTGACCGCGAACGGCACACTCCGGTACCCTGCCCCATGAAGCACCTCACCGACCGCGTCGTCGCCTTCCGCGACGCCCGCGAGTGGTCGCAGTTCCACGGGCTGAAGGACGAAGCGCTGTCGCTGCTCATCGAGGCCGGCGAGCTCGCCGAGCACTTCCGGTGGCTCGACGAGCCGGCGCTCAGGTCGAAGCTGTCGACCAACCCGGAGGGCGTGGCCGACGAGCTCGCCGACGTCCTGTACTGGACGCTGCTCTTGGCGCACGACCTCGGCATCGACCTGGAGGACGCGTTCGAGCGCAAGATGGTCCAGAACGAGGGGAAGTACCCGGTCGAGGCGTCGAAGGGGCGAGC
>CAWIUY010000004.1:0-15540 GCA_963839375.1 uncultured Trueperaceae bacterium
AACACGAACGGCGTCCACTGCCACACGTCGCTGACCACGATCGAGGCCATGGCCAGGGTCGGGTCGGCGAGCCAGGCGTGGGCGGTGAAGCCGAGGTCCTGCAGGGGCGGGACACGCTCGCCGATCTGCAGGAGGTAGTAGTTGACGATGCCGTTGCGGGCGTCGAGCAGGTAACGCCAGATGAGACCCACGACCACGGGCGCGATCATGAGGGGCATGACGAAGATGGTGCGGAAGATGGTGGCACCGCGGATGGCCTTCTCGAGCAGGAGGGCGAGCGTGACGCCCAGGACCATCTCGAGCGTGACCACCCAGAAGCCGAAGACGAACGTGGTGCGCACCGAAGCCCACGTGGTGGGATCGGTGAACAAGCGCTCGAAGTTGGCGAGCCCGAGGAAGCGGCGATCGCTCCAGGCCTGGCCGAAGTTCCAGTCGTAGAAGCTGAGCATGACCGAGTTGTAGAGCGGCACCAGGAGCCCCAACGCGACGATGGCGACCGCGGGGAGCAGGAAGAGATAGGGGACGAGCCGGTGGGTGCGCATCGATAGGGTCCTTCCCGCCGACGACCGTTCGGGGGGTGGGCGGGGGCGCCGTGTCTCGGTGCCCCCGCCCGGCGTGCGTCGCTCGGTCGCGCTAGTGCGCGACCGAGCGGGTCGGTCCGGTCACCAGTTGTAGTAACCGGAGCGGTCGAGGAGTTCGTAGATGCGATCGGCGGCGCTGTCGAGGGCGTCCTCGATCGACTTCTGGCCGGTCAGGGCGGCGGAGATCTCTTCGCCGAGGATGGGCGTGTTCATGGCGCCCCACTCGGGGATCAGCGGGCGCCAGTCGGCGTTCGCGCACGGGAGTTGCTCGACGACGGTCGCGTACCAGGGGAACATCGCCTGGAGCTCGGGGTCGGCGTGGGTGGACGTGCGGATCGGGTTGGCACCGGCCTTCGCGAGTTCCAGGTCCATGCGCTTGTTGGTGAACCACTGGATGAACAGCCAGGCGGCGCCTTGGTTCTGCGAGTTGCTGGGGATGCCCATCACGAAGCCGCCGGTCTCGGAGCCGCACTGCGCCCCTTCGGGGTGCAGGGCGTACCCGACGTTGCCCACCACCGTGGAGCGGGTGGGGTCGGCGGCCTGTGCGGCCAGGACGCTGCGGTCGAGGTACATGGCCGAATCGCCCTGCAAGAAGGCCGCGTCCTGCTCGCCGGCGCCTGCGGCCGCCATGCCTGGAGGCGAGTTGTCGAGGATGGTCTTGAGGGCGTAGGCGGCCGCGATGCCCTCCGGCGAGTTGACGGCCGGGGTGAAGTCGTCGTTGAGCACGGTGCCGCCGAAGGGCGACAGGTGGAGCAGCCAGGCGTGGACGACCTGGTGGCCGGCCGAACCGCGGGTGGTCATGCCGTAGACGTCGGGCACGTTCTCGGTGATCCAGGCCGCCGTCTCGAGCAGCTCGTCGTACGTGGTCGGGACCTCGAGGTCGTACTCCTCGAAGATGTCGGTCCGGTAGAGCAGGATGCTCGTCTCGGGGCTGAACGGGATGCCGAAGAGCGAGGCGCCGGGGCCGTCGAGGTAGCCCTTGACGCCGCCCGACTTGCCACCCACGGTCAGGAACGCCGGCACGATGTCCTCGATGTCGTAATCGGGGGCCGTGAGGCGCGGGTCGATCAGGAAGGGCGCCAGCGGCGACAGCCAGCCGTTGGCCACGTACTCGTTCTTGGTGAAGACGACCCAGGCGACCACGTCGAGGTCGCCGCGACCCGGCTTGCTGATCTCGACGATCTGGCGATCGCGCATGTTGAGGTACTCGACGACGTCGAGCTCGACCTCGATGCCCGTCTCCTCGGTGAACTGCGGGATGAACTGCGCGGCGACCTCGAAGTGGTACTGGGCGGGCCACGAGACGACGATCGTGGTGCCCTCGTACGCCCGCCAGGGGTCGGCCTGGGCGATGGCGGCGCTGACGATCAGCGCGAGCGTGATGGCGGTGAGACGTCTCAGCATGGTGGGTCCCTCCTCAGGACGCGTGCGATCGACCCGATCTGGAGCCGGGGCCGGGGCGGCGTGGGCAGCCGTGGGGCTGGGCGGCGGGAGGCGCTCACAAGAGCGCCTTGAAGGGCAGGTCGGGTTCGCTGGCGAAGGCGTCCTCGAAGCCGCGGCGGTAGTTGAAGATCAACCGGTCGGCGTCGTCGGGGTACGTGAAGCGCCCGCCCACCTGCCAGATGAACGGGGTGAAGGCGTACCGGAGCCGCTCGCGCCGCCGGCGCCAGAGCATGAGGATCTCTTCGGGGTCGGCCTGGAAGTTCGACCAGATGTCGTGGTGGATGGGGATCACGACGCGGGCACCCAGGCCCTCGGCCATCCGCAGGACGTCGACCGAGGTCATCTTGTCGGTCATCCCGCGCGGGTTCTCGCCGTACGACGCGAGCGCCACGTCGACGTGGTGGTTGTTGCCGTGCTGGGCGTACCAGTTCGAGTAGTGCGAATCGCCCGAGTGGTAGAGGGTGCCGCCGGGCGTCACGAACAGGTAGTTGACGGCCGCTTCGTCCATCTCCTGGACGGGCTGGTCGCGCAGCGTCACGCCCTTCTCGGCAGTGACCAGGACGGTGCGATCGAACGAGTCGAGGACGACGATCTCGACGTCCTTGATCGTCACGCGGTCGCCGGGGCGGACGACCATGCACCGCTCGGCCGGGACGCCCCACCCCTGCCAGATGTCGACGCACGCTTGCGGGCCGATGAAGGGGACCGACGCGTCGGTGTTCTGCAGGACGGCGGCCGCCACGTGGGCGTCGATGTGGTCGCTGTGGTGGTGGGTGGCGAGGAGGGCGTCGAGCTGCCGGATGGCGAAGGGGTCGATCACGCCGACGCTGTTGCGGAGGTTCGGCTGGAGCGCCACCGCCCCGATCGCTCGCCGGTGTTGGTGGTGGGGGGCCATCTCGGCGACCCGCTGGGTCGACTTGCCGCGGCCCACCCACAGGTCGACCAGGAGGTTGGCGTCGCCCTCGGACTTCAGCCAGATGCCGGTGCAGCCGAGCCACCACATCGAGAAGGTGCCGGGCGCCACCTCGGTCCCTTCGATCTCCTCGTTGAGCCACGTCCCCCACTCGGGGAAGTTGCCGAGGATCCATGATTCGCGGGTGATGGAATCGACCTTGCTCACGGTGTCGGAACCTCCGGTCGCCTCTCCGGGTGGAGCCTCCCGCCGGACCTGCGCCCACGGAGCGGGTCGAACGCTGTCGATGCGCGCAGCGTAGGTCTCGGGCACCGGGACCGTCAACGCATATGCCCACGGAATTGCACATATGTGCACGCTGCCCTTAGGATGGTGCGACCGAACCCCCCGAGGAGTCGCCCCATGCCACCAGGTCCGGATCCGTCCGCCCCCGATCGCCACCCGACCGACCCGGACCGCGATCTCCTCGTCGAGGTGGCCACGCTCTACTTCGAAGAGAACCTGACGCAGGCCGAGATCGGCCAGCGCCTCAAGACCTCGCGGTCCACCGTCTCGCGCCTGCTACGCGACGCCCGGGCGCAAGGCATCGTCCACATCACGATCAACGTCCCGTGGGCCCGCCACAGTCGGCTCGAGGCCGAGCTCAAGACGACCTTCGGCCTGCGCGACGCGCGCGTCCTGCGCGCCGGCGGCAAGTCGGCCGAGGACGCCCTGGACGGGATCGGTGCGCTCACGGCACGCTACCTGCACGACGTCATCCGTGAGGACATGGTGCTCGGCGTCTCCTACGGACGCTCCATCGCCGCCACCATCCGGCACCTGCAACCCCAACGCGAGCTGGCGTTGGTGGTGGTGCAGCTGCTCGGCGCGCTCGGCACCGACAACCCGCTCATCGAGGGCGCCAACCTGGCCCGCAACCTGGCCGCGAAATACGGCGCCGACTACCGTTACCTGTACGCCCCGCTCGTCGTCGAGGACGTGCGCATCCGCGACCTGTTCATGCAAGAACCGCTGGTCGAGGACGTCCTGGCCGTCGGCCGTCGCTCCGACATCGCCCTCGTGGGCATCGGTGCCCTCGGGGACGAGGCCCCCAGCCTCATCTGGCGCGGCTACCTGACCGCCCACGACCTCGCGCAACTGGAGCGCCTCGGCGGCGTCGGCAACATGTGCGCCCAGTTCTTCGACGCGCATGGGCGCGTCCTCGACACCGACCTCAACCACCGCTCGATCAGCATCGGGCTCGAAGGCTTGGCGACGTGCGACCTGGTGGTGGCGGCCGCCGGCGGCCGCAAGAAGGCGCCCGCCATCCTCGGCGCCCTGCGGGGCGGACACGTCGACGTGCTGGTGAGTGACGACCAAGCCATCGAAGCGGTCCTCGCGCTGCATGCCGCGAGCGGCGGCAGCGAGGCCTCCCGGGGGCGTCGACCCCAGCGCTCGTGATCGTGTGCCGCCTCGTCGTTCGGTGAAGTCGTAGGCTACGAGCCCCTAAACGACCCGATGAGGAGGCCACGATGCCGAAGACACGTTCGCACGCCACGACCGTTCTCGTCCTGTTCATCGTCGCCGTTCTGGCGCCGGTCGCCGTGGCGCAGGTCGGCGGCGACGACCCTGGCAGCCGTCTCCTGAACTGCACCATCGACGGCCACGTCCCGGAGGAGCCCGCGCGTGCCCAGCAGGGAGGCTACGACTTCGCCTACCAGTCGTTGCGCGGGGTCAGCGACGACGGTCGCGCCTGCACCGTCTACCGACTCCTGAACGCACCGGACCAACCGCCGACCCCGTTCCGCTGGAAGCTGGGTGACGTGACGGTCGTCGACAAGGTGCACTTGCCGCGGTGCGGGGGAGCGTCGCCCTGCGCGTGGTTGGCGTTCGCCAAGTACTTCCCGGGCGAGATCGACACCAACCTCTCGGTGCTCTCCTACGGCCTCAACGCGGACGCCTACGAAGAGACGGCCGAGACGTACATGAACCGGGTGGCCCTGACCGACGCCGAGATCGCCCACGAGGCGGGGATCGTCGCGTCGTCGGTGGGGACGGAGCTCCAGGGCACCTTCACGACGCGTGACGGTCGGGCCGTCGCGCTGCACCTCATCGTCAAGTCACGCTTCGAGCCCGATCCCACCGGTCGGACCCGGTTGGTGTACGAGATCGACGATCTCGACGGGCGCGGTCTGTGGGGCGCCGGCGACGTGCGCGTGGTGTGGGACGCCCTCGGGACCGCCCCCCTGTCCGGCGGCCCCAACGCCCCGCTCGGCGTCCCGACGACGCTGGGACCGACGACGACGGTGACGCGGTCCGCCGACGGTGTCCACGCGAGCGTCCTGGTCGACGACTTCGTGCTCGACGAGTCGTTCACGTTCGAAGTCTTCGCCGGCGACGACGAAGAACCGGTCGTCGTCGTGGAGATGCCGGCGTACCTGCCGGTCCGCGCGCCTTGAGGGGCGCCATGGCACCACGGAAGCGACCGCCGCTGCGCCGGGTCGAGAGCGCGATCGCCACGGCCGGCAAGTACCTCGGCCTCTTCGGTACCGCCATGAAGCTCGCCCAACTGGCGCCCGTCGCCCTCGGGCTGGCCATCGTCTTCTTCAGCCCCAGCGCGTGGCTCTCGGACACCTTGCGCCTGTGGGCGTTCGCGGGCGTCGTCCTCGGCAGCGTGGGCGGCATGACGGCGCTGGCGGCGGTGCGGGACCGCGTCGAGGACCGCGAGCGTTTCGGTGCGGGTCTGTTGCTCGTCGCGGCGATCACGGCCGCCGTCTTGCGCTTGCACCTGGCGCTCGCCGACCTGACCTTCCTCGAGCGCTGGTCGCTCTTCCAACCGCTCCATGACTTCTACCTGGGCAGCGACCTGGGCGAGCGCCTGTTCAACCTCCTGGCGGCGCTCGGTTTCGCCGCGACGCTGTTCCTGACGACCTTGGCGCTGCCGACGTACCTGCGGGGGCGCGCCGAGCGGCGCCAGGAGGAGGCGGACCCGGTGGCGCAAGGAACCGTCACCCAGCTGAGGTCGGCCCTGACGACCTTGCAGACGGGCATCGACGCGCTCGAGGGGCGGCAGAGCGCGCTCGAGGCCGAGAACCGACGGTTGCGCGACGCGCTCGGGAGACGCCACGACGATGCGCCCCGGCGGGCACGAGGCGCCGACACGGACCCCGCCTCGATCGAGGTCCCACCGGACGTCTGACCTGCGTCAAGGTGGGCGCTCGCGCCCGTTAACACCGGCCTAACCGCGCGCCGCGAGAGTGCAGCTCGGAGGTTCTCTCATGCAGCGACGCACCCTCGCCATCGCCCTCACCGTCGCCGTGGTCGCCACGCTCCTCGGCTTCGGCCTGCTCGGCCTGGCGGCACCCGGCACGACCACCTCGGCCAACCGCGACGACACCACCGTCGACGCCCTCGTCTCGGCCCTCGGGGCCGCCGGTGAGAACGCCCAAGTGATCGTCCTCGACGCCACCGGCACGTCGGCGAGCCGCGGCGACGACGACCACGACGGCTTCGGCGACGATCAGGACGACGACGATCACGACGAGCGCCGGTACCGCGATGACGACTGAGCGCCGTCCGCGCTTCGACCGCACCGGCGCCACCGTGTGGCTCGCCGCCGCCCTCCTCGGCCTCGGCAGCGGTGCCGCACTCCGGCTCTACGCGCCGCCGGTGGCGGCCGCGGCGCTGGCGCCGACGACCACGACCATGAACGCCGCCGTGCCCGGAGGGCCGATCGTGGTGGTCGTCCGTGGCGGTTCCGCCCGCCCCGCGGCGCGCAGCCGGGCCAGCTGATGCACGCGCTCGGCACCGAGGTACGGATCGTCGGGCGCGGCGCCGAGTCGGCCGAACGGGAACTCCTGCGGCTCGCGTCGATCCTGACGCGTTTCGAGCCTTCGCCGCTCACCACGCTCAACCGCGACGGGGTGCTCGACGCCCCACCGCCCGAGCTCGTCGACGCCCTGCGCTGGGCGCTGGAGGCCGCCACCCTCAGCGGCGACCTCGTGACCCCGCTCGTCGGACCCCTGCTGGCCTGGCACGGCTACGCACGCTCGTGGCCGGACGTCGCCCCCCGCGAACGCGGGGGCACCCGCGAACGCGGGGGCACCCGCGAGAGCGGGGGCAGCCTGCCGCCGGCGGTGGCGTCCAGCGCCGCCGTCCTCGTGCGCGACGACCGCATCGAACTCCCCGCGGGGGCCGCCCTCGACCTGGGGGGCACCGGCAAGGCCTGGATCGCCGAGCGGGTGGCGACGCTGCTCGACGGGCCGTTCGTGGTCGACGCCGGCGGCGACGTCTGGCTCGACGACCCCGAGGGCGCCGAAGTGGACGTCGACCCGGCGCCGGGCGGCGACCCCTGGCATCTGCGGCTCCCGCCCGGCCGCTGGGGAGTGGCCACCTCGAGCGTGCTGCGCCGCGCCTGGAGCGGCGCCCACCACCTCATCGACCCACGCACGCGGTGGCCCTCGGAGGGTCGCTGGGTGCAAGCCACCGCCGTGGCCCGGTCGCTGCGCCACGCCGAGATCGCCACCAAGCTGGTCCTGCTCGAGGCACCGGTTCCGCCGACGCTCGCGACGGCGGGCCTTTGGGCCTGGGACCACGAGGGGCGCACGTTCCGTCACATCCCAGGAGGTTGGGCCGATGCACACGCAGACGTCGCGAACGCGGCCTAGGGCCGCCGAGCGGGCGCCGCGACCGCTCGCGGAGACCCTCATCCTCACCGCCCTCGTCACCGCCACGGTGGTGACCTGGTGGGCGGCGGCGACCGGGGCGACGCCGACCGCCTTCGGCTGGGTCTTCTTACGCCTGAGCGGGATCGCCGGGTACGCGGCGCTCACCATCACCGTGGCGCTCGGCGCGCTCACCGCCGGCGCCGTCGTCCCGAAGTGGTTGGCGAAGCCGCTGCAGTACGGCTGGCACGGGCTGCTGAGCGGCTTCGGGCTCGGCGCCGTGGCGACGCACATCGCCTTCACGCTGATCGACGCGGAGTACCCGCAGACGCTGGCAGCCGTGCTCGTTCCGGGACTCGCGACGTACGCGCCGGTCGCGCTCGCGCTCGGCACCCTCGCCTTCTACGCGATGGTCGTCGTCCACGGCTCGTTCGCACTGCGCCAGCGGCTGCCACGGCGCCTGGTCCGGGGCCTCCACCTGCTGGCGTACCCCGCCTTCGTGCTGGCGACCGTCCACGGCCTGTGGGCCGGCAGCGATCGCCTCCCCTGGCTCTACCCCACCGGCCTCGGGCTCGTCGTGCTCGCGACCGCCGTGCGACTGCTCGAGCCGCGGCCCTCCGCGGCACGCTCGCGCAGCTAGACTCGTTCCATGGCATCGACCCGTCGGGGCGCCGCTCGGTGAGGCTGCTCGTCGTCGAGGACGACGCGCGGATCGCGCGACCGCTGGCGGCCGGGTTGCAGGAGGCCGGGCACCGGGTCACGCTGGCGGCGGACGGCGACGCGGGCCTGGTCGAGGCGCGCTCAGGGGATTTCGACGCCATCGTCCTCGACGTCATGCTGCCCGGTCCCGACGGCTTCTCGCTGGCGCGGACCTTGCGGGCGGACGGGCTCGCGGTGCCGATCGTGTTCCTGACCGCACGCGGAGCCCTCGAGGACCGCGTGAACGGTCTCGACCTCGGCGGCGACGCGTACCTCGTCAAGCCCTTCGACCTCGAGGAGTTGCTGGCCACGTTGCGTGCGGTGACGCGTCGCGGCGGCGCCGCGGCCGAGGCCGTCGTCGGCTTCGCCGGCGGACGCGGGCAGCTCGACACCCGCGACCGTCGCGTCACCCGTGACGGTCGTGAGGTGGTGCTCACCGGTCGTGAGCAGGACCTGCTCGAAGCGCTGCTGCGCGCACCCGGTCGCTGGTTCACCCGCGAAGAGCTGCTCGATCGGGTGTGGGGGCCGGCGTTCATGGGCGAGCCTCGGGTGGTCGACGTGTACGTGCGTTACCTGCGCAAGAAGCTGGGCGACGACGTCATCGAGAGCGTGCGCGGCCGCGGGTACCGGATCCCGTGAGAGCCCGCGAGAGCCTGCGCCGACGCTTCGCGCTGCGCATCGCGGCGGTGGCCGGCCTCGTCATCGCCGCCGTGGCGATCGCGCTGTACCTCGTCCTGGCGAGCTTCCTGGAGGCCGGCGGGGAACGTGACCTGCAGGCGCTCGTCGAGCGGATCGACGTCGAGCTCGAGCACGACGAGCCGATGGAGATCGGCGACGACTTCCCCCGCGACGTGGCCGTCCGGTTGGTCGTCGGGGGTCAGGTCCGGGCGGCGACCCCGGGCTTCCCCGACCTGCCCGTGGCGCAGGAGCCCGGCTACCGGATCGACGACGATCATCAGGTGCTCGTCGTGGCCGGTCGCTCCGAGGGGTTCCCGTTCGTGCTCCAGCTCGCCAGCGACGCGACGGGCGTGCGTCGACCGCTGCAGGCCTACCTGTCGGCCCTGGTCTGGATCCTGCCGCTGGCGACGCTCGGGATCGCCCTCGCAAGCGCGGTGACCGCCGGCGGCCTGATCGCCCCCCTCGCCGACCTCGAACGCGCGGCCCGAGCCGTGGGCCATCCCGACGACCTGCGCCGGCCGCTGCCGGGGACCGGGACGCGCGACGAGCTCGGCCGCCTGGCGCGCACCCTGCAGCGCACGTTCGGTCGCCTCGCAGACGCAGCCGAACGCGAGCAGGCCTTCACCCGCGCGGCCGCCCACGACCTGCGCTCACCGCTGGCCGCCGTGCGGGTCCGCGTGCAGACGGCGCTGGCACGACCTCGCGACGCCGACGCCTACCGCGACGTCCTGCGCGAGCTCGACCACGACGTCGCCCGTCTGGCCCGCTTGACCGACCAACTGCTCCTGCTGGCACGCGACCCGGAGGGCTTCGTCAAGCGCCCCCTCGACCTGACGCCGCTCGCCGCCGAGGCCGTCGAGCGCGCCCGCAGCCGGCACCCCGACGTGAGCATCGAGTTCGACGCACGGGGCCGCGTGCCGGTCGCCGGCGATCCCGAGCTGCTGGCGCACATCCTCGACAACCTGCTCGACAACGCCCTGCGCCACGGCCAGGGCGCGGACACCACCGTGAGCGTGGCGACGGCGACCGACGGTTCGCCGGGGCTGCGCGTCCACGACGCGGGGCCGGGGGCGCCGGCCGACGTGCTCGAGCGCCTGGGCCGGCCGTTCTTCCGCGCAGACGCCTCGCGCTCGAGCGGGGGATCGGGTCTGGGGTTGTCGATCGTGCAGCGGTTGGCGGGGCTGCACGGGGCCGAGGTGACCTTCGCGAGCGCACCCGGTGGGGGATTCACGGTCGACATCCGCTTCCCGGCCGCGCCCATGCGAACCTGACACCTCAGCAGGTGGCCCGTGGACCGGCGCGCCCGGGGCGCGACCGCGCGCGACGCGTCCCTGGCGTCCGATCCGTCGGGGCACGCGTCTAGCGGGGCGAGAGAGCGTCCACCAACCACGCCACCACGCGCGCGAGACCGCTCACGTCGATCCACTCGTCCACCGAATGGATCTCGTGCATGCCCACGCCGACGTTCACGGTGGGCAAGCCCCGCTGGTTGAACACGTTCGTGTCCGATCCCCCGATCGATCGCACGGTGGTCACGGTCAGACCGTGGGCGGGCGCGGCCGAGCGCAACCACCGTAGCGGCAACGCGTCGTCGGCCAGCGCGTAGCCGTCGTAGAGGCGTCGGTGGACGAGGTCGACGCGGGCCCCCAACGGCGCGACCGCCGCCTCGGCGCCGTCGCGAACCTGCGCCAGCAGACGGACGAGCCGCGACTCGTCGAACGCGCGGACCTCCCCTTCGAGCGCGACCTCGTCGGGCACCACGTTGCTGGCGGCGCCGCCGCGCACGCTGCCGAGGTTGGCGACGGCCCCGTCCGGCTGCGGACCCATGGGGAACGCGCGCACGACCTCGGCCGCCGCGACGATGGCGTGGACGCCGCGCTCGGGCTCGAGCGCCGCGTGCGCCCGGCGGCCACGCACCGTGAGCGTCAACGCCTCCTTGAAGACCGCGGCCGCGATCACCTCTCCGACCGCCACCTCGCCGTCGAACACGAACCCGGCGTCGGCGGCGAGCGCCGCGACGTCGAGCGCCTGCGCGCCGCGCAGGCCCCGCTCCTCCCCCACGGTGAAGACCACGACCAGCGTCGGACGGTCCTCCACCGGTCGCCCCCGGAGCGCATCGACGATCTCGAGGACGATCGCCACGCCGGCCTTGTCATCGGCCCCGAGGATCTGGCGGCCGCTACTGCGCACCACGTCCCCGTCGACGACCGGCACGAGCGGCTCGCCGGGCACGAGCGGCACGGTGTCGACGTGGGCGTTCAGGACCACGCGCTCGGGGCGCCCGCCCGGCAGCTCGGCGATCAGGTTGCCGCTCGCCCCACCGACGATGGTCGCCGCGCCGTCCTCGTGAACCGCCAGACCCCACGCGATGAGTTCGGCGGCGAGCGTGTCGACGATCGCGCGCTCGTCGCCACTGGGACTCTGGATCGCGCACAACGCCACGAGCCGGTCGCGCAGCCGCGCCGCCACCGCAGCGTCCGCCATGTCGCTCACGTCGTCACCAAGGGCGGCAACACCCGCCGCCGGGCCACGTCGACGATCCCCTTGTCGCTGATCTTCCAGTCGGGGCTCACCGACAGCGGCAGCAGCGTGAGGAGGAGCACCGGATGCTTCACCGACGCCCCCGCCGCACGCAGACCCCGTTCGAGCTCGTCGAAGCGCTGGGCGACGACGTCGATGGGATCGTCGGACAGCAGCCCCAGCAAGGGGAGCGGTAGCACGCGGGTGGCCCCGCCATCGCCCGGCGCGAACGCCATGCCGCCGCCGACGGCGAGCATCGCGGCCAGCGCCTCCGCCATCGCACCGGGTGTGCGGCCGAACACGAAGACGTTGTGGCTGTCGTGGGCGAACGAGCTCGCCCACGCCCCGCGCGTCAGTCCGAAGCCAGCCACGAGGCCGACCTCGAACCGATCGGGCAGCGCGTCGGGCGTGGCCAGGGCGGCGCGCGGGATCACGAGCGCCAGCGCCAGGTCCTCGTCGACGGGTGCGCCGTCCAGGACGGAGACCTCGCGCTCGTCGAGCCGCGTGAAGCTGTTGACGGCGTTCACCACCAGGACCCTGGCCCGCACGGTCGCGGAACCGCGGCCCGTCGGTAGACCCAAGCGCTCGGCCGGGACCGCGCCCACGCCGAACCGCGTCGCCGACGGCGGCGTCGGCGTCGTGGCGTCCACCGCCCGCGCGCGCCCCCCTTCTGCGACGATCGACCCATCGACGACGACTCGACGCGGCGGGTACGCCGCCACCGCGTCGGTGACCAGCCAATCGGCCTTCGCGCCCGGGGCGAGGACGCCCAGGTCGTGGAGGCCGAGGTAGCTGGCAGGGCGCAAGGTGGCGGCCGCGATCGCGTCGAGCGGCTCCCACCCCTGCGCGATGGCGATCTCGACGAGGCGGCTCAGGTGGCCCGACGTCAGCCGGTTGGGCATGACGTCGTCGGTGATCAGCAGCACGCGGCTCCGGTCGGGCAGCGCCATGACGGCGGCGACCACGTCGGGCGTGAGCGACTTCTCCTGCAGCATCACCCACAGGCCCTTGCGCAGTTGCTCGCGCAGCTTCTCGGGCGTCGACAAGGTGTGGTCGGACCTGACGCCGTGCGCGACGTAGCGCGACAGCTCGGCTCCGGTGAGGGTCGGCACGTGGCCTTCGAGGCTGAGACCCGCGTCCGACGCCGCGCGCACCATGGCGAGCAGGTGCGGGTCGCCGTCGACCAGCCCCTGGAAGTCCATGAGTTCGCCCAGGGCCACCACGCCCGGCTCCCGCGCCAGTTCGGTCACGTCCTCGGGACGGATCGACGCGTTGGGCGTCTCCACGTCCGCGGTCGTCGTGGGGACGCAGCTCGAGATCGCCGAAAGGATCCGTTGCGGCAGCCCCTGGCTGGCCCGCACCATCCAGCGGATGCCGGCCGCGCCGGCCACGTTGGCGACCTCGTGCGGGTCTTGCAGGATGGTGGTGGTGCCGTGGGGCAGCGACGCCTCGGCGAAGCGTCGCGGCGTGACCAGGCTCGACTCGATGTGCATGTGGACGTCGAGCAGCCCCGGTTGCACGGTGGCGCCGTCCAGGTCGACCCGCTCGCGAGCCGGCAGCGCGTCGGCCGAGGGCGGGTCGCCCGCCTCGACCTCGACGAAACGACCGTCCTGCACCGCGAACCACCCGCGGTACGTGGTCTGGGTGACGACGTCGACGAGTTCGGCGCCGTGGACGAGCAGGTCGCGCATCAGGCGGCCGTGGCGTGCAGGTCGTCCACCGCGCGGATGGCGATCTCGATCGTGGTGGCCTCGACCTGGCGGTACAGCGCCTCCTTCTCGGCCATCGTCGGCTGGGGGTCGAGGGCGATGTTCGAATCGGTGCCCAGCACGGCCCCCACCTTCACACCGAGCACCGAACCGACCACGAACACGGTCGAGCACTCCTGCTCGGCGGCGATGACGCCCGCGTCGGTCAGTTGTTGGTTCAGGCCGTGGTCGCGGCGGTAGAAGGCGTCGCGCGTGTAGACGATGCCCTCGAACGCGCGCTTCCCAAGGGTCGCTTCGGCCGCCTGACGCAGCGCGAGCGTGACGTCCAGGTCGGCCACGGCCGGGAACGGCAGCGGCACGTAGTCCTGCGACGTCCCTTCGCCTCGGTAGGCGCCCGTGACCACGACCACCGATCCGATCGGCACGTGCGGCTGGCGTCCGCCCGACGAGCCCACCCGGATGAAGTGGGTGGCCCCGACGCGCGTGAGCTCCTCGACCGCGATGGACGCCGAGGGTCCACCGATGCCGGTCGAGCAGACGCTGATCGGGCTGCCGGCCGCCGTGGTGCCGGTGTACAGGACGTACTCACGGTTCCGGGCGATGAGCCGCTTCGACGCGAAACGCTCGGCGATCCGCTCGGCGCGGCCGGGGTCGCCGGGGATGAGCACGTACGGGGCGACGTCGCCGGGTCGTGCGCGCACGTGGCGTTGCGGGTTTGGGGTGTCGGTCATGAAGGGTCCTCCCGGACGGTCGGTGATGGTGGGGGCGCGGACGCGGAGGTGACGGGTAGCTCGAGGCCCGCGAGGCGCTCCCCGGCGCGGTGGCAGGCCACCGAGACGACGTCGTCGACGGGCTCGAGACGCGGGATCTCGCGACGGCAGACGTCGAGGGCGATGGGGCAGCGCGGATGGAACGCGCAGCCCGTGGGCAGCTCGACGGGCGACGGCACGTCCCCGGCGACGTCGACGTGGGCGCGACCGCGGACGGACGGACTCGGGTCCGGGAGCGGCGTGGCGTCGACGAGGGCCGCGGCGTAGGGGTGCACCGGTCGGGCGAACACCGTGTCGACCGGTCCGGTCTCGATGATGCGGCCCAAGTACATGACGCCCACCCTCGCGGCGACGTTGCGGACCACGGCCAGGTCGTGGCTGATCATCAGGAGGGCGACGCCGCGCTCACGCTGGATGCGTTCGAGCAGGGTGAGCACCTGGGCGCGCACGCTGATGTCGAGCGCCGACACCGGCTCGTCCGCGACGACGAGTTCCGGCTCGGGCGCGAGCGCACGGGCGATGCCCACGCGTTGGCGCTGCCCGCCGGAGAGTTCGTGTGGGAGGCGGTCGAGGAAGGACTCGCCGGGCGTGAGCCCGACGTCCTCGAGCAGCGCCACCACCCGCGCCCGCACGCCACGCCGGTCGGCGGCCGGCCACGCGCCGGACACCGTGAGGGCGGTCGCGAGGATCTGGCGCAGCGTCTTGCGCGGGTTGAGGCTCGCGTTCGAGTCCTGGAAGACCACCTGCACGCGCCGACGGAAGCGGGCTCGACCCGCCCCGTCGAGGTCCTCGACCTTCGTTCCGTGGAAACGCAGCGCTCCCGCGGTGCGGGACTCGAGACCCAACACCATCCTGGCGGTCGTCGTCTTGCCGCAACCGCTCTCCCCCACCAAGGCGTAGGTCTCGCCCACACCGACCTGGAAGTCCACCCCGTTGACGGCGTGCACCACGCTCCGTTGACCGAACAGGCGACGCCCCGTCGGGAACTGCTTCACCAACCCGCTGGCGTCCAGCAGAGGCGCCTGCGCCGAGGGGTCGCGGTCTGCGCTCACGGCGCCACCTTCGCCGCATGGGACGGGTCGAGCAGCCAGCACGAGGCACGTCCACCCGCGCCATCGCGGGGGAGAGCAGGCGGCTGCTCACGCGTACAGACCTCCATCGCATGCGGACACCGTGGGTGGAAGCGACAGCCGGACGGGGGCGCCGTGAGATCCGGGACGCTCCCCTCGATCGCCACGCGGATCGGCTTGCGCTCGTTCAGGTCGAGCACGCCGTCGAGGAGTCCCTGCGTGTACGGGTGCCGTGGCCGGGCGAACAGATCGGCCACCGGTGCGTCCTCGACGATGCGCCCGGCGTACATGACGTAGACGTGATCGCACACCTCGGCCACGACGCCGAGGTCGTGCGTGATCAGCAGCAGCGCCACGCCCCGTTCGCGCTGCAGCCGCGCCATCAGCCGCAACACCTGCGCCTGGATGGTGACGTCGAGCGCCGTGGTCGGTTCGTCGGCGACGACGAGCGAGGGGTGGCAGGCAAGCGCGCTGGCGATGCCGACGCGCTGGGCCTGTCCGCCCGAGAGCTCGT
>CAWIUY010000005.1:0-35641 GCA_963839375.1 uncultured Trueperaceae bacterium
CCATCGCCGAGGCCCACCTGGCCAACCGTTTCGCCGACCACACGGGTCGCACGCTCACGCACCGCACGCTCCACGGCGACGGCAGCGTGCGCTACTTCGAGTCGATGATCGACGTCCTCGAGGAGGCGGGCGAGTTCCGCGGTGCGGTGTTCAACACGCGCGACGTCACCGAACGGGTGGCCGAGCGCGCGCGGCTCGAACGCGAGGTCGGGTTCTCACGCTCGCTGGTCGGTCTGACCAACGAGCTCCTGTCGGCGCGCCTCGACGAACGGTTCCACCAGCACGCGCTCGAGCGCGCCATCGCCCTCGTGCCCGACGCGCAGGGGGGCAGCATGCTGCTGTACGACCCGAGCGACGACCGGTTCGGGTACGTGGCCGCCGTGGGCTACGACCTCGCGGCCCTGCGTCCGGTGCGGCTCGAGGCGGCCGAGCTGGCGCGCGCCGTGCCGCCGCGCGTGGAACGCATCCGTGTGGGCGCCGAAGCGCACGGCGTGGACACGGAACGGATGGCCGTGCTTCGCGACGCCGGTCGTCTCGAGACGATCTGCATGACCCTCTCGGTCCCCATCGTCCTCGGTGGCGAGGTCCGCGGGTACCTCAACCTCGACAACTTCGAGGACCCCGACGCTTTCGACGGGGACGCACGCTCCGTCGCCGACGCCATCTCCTCGCAAGTGGCGGTGGCGCTGCAGCGGCTGACGCTCGAACAGGACCTGCAGCGGGAGCGCGCCCGGTACGAGATCCTGGCCACGCACGACGCCCTGACCGGCCTGCCCAACCGGCGGCTGTTCCAGGACCGGCTGGAGCAGGCGCTGGCGTACGCGCGTCGCGACGGCCACCCGGTCGCCGTCTTGTACCTCGACCTGGACGGGTTCAAGGCGGTGAACGACGAGAAGGGCCACGACGTCGGCGACGCGCTGCTGAGGGCGGTCGCGGAGCGCCTCGACGCCACGGTGCGACGCGAGGACACGGTGGCGCGCCTGGGGGGCGACGAGTTCGGTGTCGTGCTGGTCAGCGTGCGCGAACCGGCCGACGCGCTGGACGTGGGGCGGAAGCTGCGCGTCGCGCTCCACGAGCCGCAGGACGTGAACGGTGCGCCGGTCCAGCTCGGCGCGTCGGTGGGGGTGGCCGTGTACCCGTTCGACGGGGTGACCGCGGACGCGCTCATGCGCGCGGCGGACGGCGCGATGTACGCGGTCAAGGCGGAGGGCAAGGGCGGCGTGCGTCGTGCACGGGAGCGGCCGGCGTCGCCACCGCCGCTCGACCGCCCGGTCGGTCGACGACGGCGACCGTTGACCCAACTGGTACAAGAGAGGTACGCTTCGAGGTCAGATCGAAGCGAAGACCGCGGCCGCCGAGCCACCGCATGGGCGGCGCCGGCCCGCGGACTCTCGATCCAGGAGGCACCATGTCCCGATCGTTCCGTACCCTTGCCATGGGGCTCGTTCTCGCGTTCGCGGCCGCCGGCCTCGCGCAGACGACCCTCGAGTTCTGGAGCTGGCGCACCGAAGACGTCGCCGCCTACGAGGCGTTCATCGCCGAGTTCGAAGCCGCCAACCCCGACATCGAAGTCAACTTCACGCCGTACCTGAACACCGAGTACAACACGATCGTCTCGACCGCCCTCCAGGGCGGCGGCGGCCCCGACATCGTCCACCTGCGCGCGTACGGCGGCATGGAACCTCTGGCGCAGGCCGGCCTGCTCGTCCGCCTCGACGACAAGGTCGACGCCCTCGCCGACTTCGACCCCGGCATCCTGCTCGGCGCCACCAACCGCGCCGACGGCGGCGTCTACGGCGTCCCCTTCGCGTTGCAGACCGTGCAGGTGCTCTACAACGAGGCCATGTTCGAGCGCCTCGGGCTCGAAGAGCCGACCACCTGGGACGAGTTCCTGGCCGTCGGTGACGCGCTGCAGGCCTCGGGCGTGAACGCGCTCGCCAACGGGGCCAAGGACCCTTGGACGCTCGAGACCCTCTTCGGCGCCGTCGCGCCGACGTTCTACGGCTGTGACGCCTTCTTCGGGGAGATCACCGCCGGCGACACCGACTTCACCGACCCGCGCTTCGCCGCGGCGCTCGAGCGCATGGTGGCGCTGCGTCCGTACATGGCCACGGACTACATGGGCGTGGGCTACACCGACATGCAGACCCTCTTCGCCTTCGAGCAGGCGGGCATGCTGGTCGGCGGCTCCTACGAGCTCGGCAACATGGCGCAGCTCAACCCCGACCTGAGCATCGGCTCCTTCGCCGTACCCGCCGACGACGCCGCGACCGACACGTGCATGAGCTTCTACGTCGACGGCTCCTACGGCGTCAACGCCAACAGCGAGCACCAGGACGCGGCCCTGAAGTTCATCGAGTTCCTCGCCAGCCAGGAGTACGGCCAGATGTTCACCGAGGAGCTGCAGCAGATCTCCGCGGTCCCGGGGACCGAACCCACCAGCGAGGCGCTCTCCGAGATGGTGGCGATGATGAACGAGCAGGGGACCCCCTACCTCATGCTCACCGCGTTCCGCTTCGGCACCCCGAGCGGCTCCACCCTGCTGCAGAACGAGATGCAGGCCGTCATGGCCGGCGACAAGACCGTCGACGACGCCGTCACCAACATCCAGCGCGGCGTGGCGGAGTGGTTCGAGGGCTTCTGAGCCTCGCTCCGAGCGTTCGTTAGCCGATCGATCGGGGGGCGTCTTCCGACGCCCCCCACCCCATATCTTCGCAACGGATCCCCGTCCCGCCCTCTCGCCGCACCACCGCTCGGAGGTCGCCCTTGCGCCGCACACGCCGTTGGTGGGGGAGACACGGCCACCTGGTCGTCTTCCTGGCCCCCGCGCTCCTCATCTACGGCCTGTTCATGGCGTACCCGCTGCTGTCGTCGTTGACGTACAGCGTGTACGAGTGGGACGGCTTCGTCCGCAAGGGCTTCAACGGGCTCGAGAACTTCGTCACCGTGCTCACGCAGTGGCCGTACAACGAACGCTTCTGGGGCGCGATGAGCCACAACGCGCTGTTCTTCGTGCTCACCTTCGCGATCCAGACCACGCTGGGGCTGTTCGTCGCGGTGCTGTTGGCCAAGAAGTGGCGCGGCTTCGCGTTCTTCCAGGCGGCGTACTTCCTGCCGCACACGCTGTCGCTCGTGGTGGTCGGGTTCCTGTGGCGCATGCTGCTGAACCCGACCTGGGGCGCCGTGGGGCAGGGCCTGCGCAGCGTGGGCCTGGGCCACTGGGTGCAGCCGTGGCTGGGCCAGAGCGACACGGCGCTGCTCGCGATCATCCTCGTGAACGCCTGGGCCTGGCTCGGCTTCCCGATCCTCGTGTACCTGGCCGCGGTGCAGGCCATCCCGCGCGAGTTCCACGAAGCCGCGGTCGTCGACGGGGCCAACCCCTGGCAGGACTTCCGCTTCGTGACGCTGCCGCTCTTGCTCCCCAGCATCGCCATGGTGACGATCCTGACCTTCATCTGGGACTTCAACGCCTTCGAGCTCGTGTTCGTGATGCAGGGCGCGTCGGGTTCGCCCTCCTACGCCACCGACCTGCTGGCGACGTTCTTCTACCGCACCGCCTTCGGCGACCCCACCACGGGCGGCGAACCGGGTCAGATCGGCATCGCGGCCGCGATCGGGGTGCTCATGCTCATCGTCATCGGGATCGCCTCGGCGTTCGGCGTGCGGTTCACCAGCCGCAGCCAGACGGAGTACTGACGTGGCCGCCTCCTCGCCCGCCAGCCGGCTCACCGCGCGCATCGTCGTCTACCTCGTCCTGGGCGCGCTCGCGCTGGTGTTCTTGTACCCGGTGGCGCTGATGGTGCTGACCGCCTTCAAGCCGACGCCCGAGATCTTCCGCAACCCGTTCGGCTTGCCCGAGTCGTGGGCGCTCGACAGCTTCCGGGAGGTCTGGGCGCGGGCCAACTTCGGCCTCTACCTGCGCAACAGCCTGCTCATCACCGGCACCTCGGCGCTGCTGCTCCTGGCGACCGCGGCGCCCGCCGCCTACGCCTTGGCCCGCTACAGCTTCCGGTTGCGGGGGCTGCTGTTCCTGTTCTTCCTGGCCGGGATCATGATCCCCATCCGGCTGGGCATCTTGCCGCTCTACCTGCTCATGCGCGACCTGAACCTGCTCGACACGCCGTTCTCGCTCATCCTCACGTACACGGCGTCCGGCATGCCGATGTCGGTCTTCTTGCTGTCGGTGTTCTTCCGCAACCTGCCGCGCGAGCTCGAGGACGCCGCCCGCATCGACGGCTGCACCGAGGGGCAGACCTTCTGGCGCATCATGCTGCCGCTCGTCCGACCCGGCCTGGCCACCGTGGTCATCGTGAACGTGGTGCCGTGGTGGAACGACTTCTTCTTCCCGCTGCTGTTCATCCAGAGCGACACGTGGAAGACGATCCCGCTCGGGATGCAGATCTTCTTCGGCCAGCACCTGATCAACTGGAGCCTCGTGTTCTCCGGCATGGTGCTCGCCTCGTTGCCGCTGCTGATCATCTACCTGCTCATGTCGCGGCAGTTCATCGCCGGCCTCACCGCCGGGGCCGTCAAGGGGTGAACGGGCGGCGCGCGGAACGCGCGGCGCCGTGGGCTTCGGCATCGACGCGCTGCTCGCCGACCCAGGCGCCTTCCTCGCCGGGCGACGGGTGGCGCTGCTCGCGAACCAAGCCTCGCTCACGTCCTCTGGCGTCCCCACCCTCGAAGCGCTCCGCAGGGCGCCCGGCATCGACCTCGTCGCGCTCCTCACCCCCGAACACGGGTGGAGCGGGTTCGACGACGACGCCACGCCCGTGGCCGATCGGCGCGACGCGCGCACGGGCCTGCCGCTCCACAGCCTCTACGGTCCGCGCCGCCGACCGAGCGCCGACGTCCTGGACACCCTGGACGCGGTCATCGTCGACCTGCAGGACGTCGGCGTCCGCTGCTACACCTACGCCACGACGACCGCGCTCCTGTGCCAGGCGGCGGCCGAGACCGGCACGCGGGTGGTCGTGTGCGACCGTCCCAACCTCCTAGGTCCGCGCGTGGACGGCCCGGCGCTCGATCCCGCGCTGCGGTCGTTCCTGGGGTACGTCGACGTGCCGTTCCAGCATGCGCTGACGATGGGCGAACTCGCCCTGTGGGCGGCGCGCGACCTGGGCGTCGACCTGCACGTCGCCCCGCTCGCCGGCTGGGCGCGCGGCGACGCCCCTCCGGCGCCCTTCGTGCCGCCCTCGCCCGGGTTGCCGACCCCCGAAGCGGTGGCGCTCTACCCGGGCCTGGTCTTGCTCGAAGGGACCAACCTCTCCGAGGGACGGGGGACCACGCTGCCCTTCCAGCTGCTCGGCGCCCCCTGGCTCGAGGGCTACACGCTCGCGGACGAGCTCGCCGGCCTCGGCCTGCCCGGTCTGCGCTTCCGCCCGGTGACGTTCCGTCCGACGAGCGACACGCATGCGGGCGAGGTCTGCGAGGGCGTCCAGCTGCACGTGACGGACGCCAGCGAGCTCCGTCCCCTCGAGGCCGTCGTGCGCGTCCTGACGCACCTGCGGGCCACCCGCTCCGAGTTCGCCTGGGTCGACGCGGCGACGATGCGGTGGAGCCGCGACCCGGACGCCGGCGAACCGTGGCACGAACCGTCGCGCGGGCCCCTCGTCGACGCGCTCACCGGGGACGGTTCGGTGCGGGGCGTCGTCGAGGGGTCGCTTGCGTTCGAGGCTGCCGCCGCCGACTGGCGCGTCGCGGGGGAGCGGTTCGCAGCGGACGTGGCGCCGTACCGGCGCGATGGGCCGCTCGAGGGCGTCTGAGGTCGCGCTTTCGCGGCGCGCCCATGCCCGCCGTGTCGCCTGTGCTCGGCCCCCCGGTCCGGGACGATGCGCGGCGGGGCTAGACTGGAGCCGTTCACGTACGTGCGTTCTCGCGGGCGCCTCGGAGGTCGACCATGTCCAGGTTGTTCATCGTTCTCGCGTCTCTCGCAGCGTTCCTCGTTGCGCCGGCGCTCGCCCAGAGCACGCCCACGGCCGGCGGCACCGCCATCGTGGTGCTCGGTAGCGATCCGGAGCACCTCAACGCCGCCATCAGCACGGGCTACCCCGTGGGCGCCATCGGCGCGAGCCTCTACAGCGCGCTCGTGTACCAGGACGCGGACGGCGTTCTGCACGGCGAGTTGGCCGACGGCTGGACCGTGTCCGACGACAACCTCGTCTACACCTTCACCCTGCGCGACGCGACCTTCCACGACGGGACGCCCGTGACGAGCGCCGACGTCGTCTATACGATGGCATCCGTCCTCGGGCCCAACCACGGCCGCTTCCAGCGCGCGTTCGCCGAGATGGCGTCGATCGAGGCGCCCGACGCGAGCACCGTCGTCATCACGCTGAACCGTCCGTACGCCCCGCTGCTCGGTCTGCTCACGGTCTTCGACGCCCCCATCCTGCCCAAGCACCTGTACGACGGCACGGATCCCCTCACCAACCCGGCCAACGAGGCGCCCGTCGGCAGCGGGCCGTTCCGCTTCGTCGAGTGGGTGCGCGGCGAGCGCGTGGAGCTGGCGCGCTTCGACGACTACTTCCTCGAACCCGCGCTGCTCGAGCGCCTCATCTACCGCGTCGTCCCGCAGGACGTCGCGCGCAGCACCGCCCTCGAGGTCGGCGAGGCCGACCTGGTGTGGGGCTTCTACATGCCGACCTCGGACCTGGCGCGGCTCGAAGCCAACCCGGACGTGGACGTCTGGAAGGGCCTCACCATCCCTTCGCTCTACTTCATGTTCATCAACAACGACCACCCGCAGCTCGGCGACGCCCGCGTGCGCCAGGCGATCATGCACGCGATCGACCGCGAGCAGATCGTCGAGCAGGCGCAGGGCGGTCTGGGTGAGGTCGCCGGCGGGCCGTTCGGCAGCGGCTTCGCGTACGCGTACTCCGAGGACACCGACTACCGCACCCTCTACCCCCACGACCCCGAGCGCGCCCGCGAGCTGCTCGCCGAGGCGGGCGTGTCCGACCTGACGCTGCGCTTCGTCTACGACTCCGCCCGTGGCGCGTTCGCGGCCGCGGCCGAGATCATGCGCGACAACCTGCGCCAGGTGGGCATCACGCTCGACGTCCAGCCGGTGGAGCGCTCGGTGATGGTCGAGCGGGTCTACGGTCGCGACTACGATCTCACGCTGCAGTCGTTCACCTCGAGCGGCGACCCCGCGATCGGCTACCACCGCATCTACCTCTCGGCCGAACCGGGCACCAACTTCGTCAACGCCAGCGGCTACGGCAACCCCGAGGTCGATCGACTGCTGAACGAGGCCGCCGGCCTCGCCGACCAGGGCGCGCGCGCCGAGCTCTACGCCGAGGCGATGGCGATCCTGGCGGAGGACCTGCCAACGCTGCCGATCTTCGACGAGCTGTCGACCCAGGCGTCGTCCGCCAACCTGAACGGTCTTCTGCAGCGGCTCGACCAACGCGACGGTCTCGAGTTCGCCTGGTTCGGCGAGTGACCGTGCGGCCGCGGCCGCACCGCTGAGTCCAGCGTGAGCGTCCGCCCGTGAGCGGCGCCAGAGGTTCGAAGGCGCTCGGGGTCTACGCCCTCGAGCGCCTCCTCAACGCCGTGCCGCTCGTGCTCGGGGTGATCGTCATCAACTTCGTCCTCGTCTCCATGGCCCCCGGCGACCCGGTGACGGCACTGATCGGGGAGTACCCCGCGCCCCCCGAGTACGTCGAACGCGTGCGGGCGCAGTACGGTCTCGACGCCTCGCTGCCCGAGCGGCTGGTGCGGTACCTCGGCAGCGTGGCGCGCGGCGACCTCGGCTTCTCGTTCGCCAATCGCCAGCCCGTGGCCACGCTGGTGCTCGAGCGGCTCGGCCGCACCCTGCTGCTCATGGTCACCACGGTCGTGTTCGCCTCCGTGGTGGGCATCGTCCTGGGCGTGTGGGCGGCGCGGCGCCCGCACTCCGCCGTGGACCGGGGGCGCCACCGGCTTCGCGCTCGCGGGCTACTCGATCCCCGAGTTCTGGCTCGGGCAGATCCTCATCCTGATCTTCGCCGTCGGCCTCGGCTGGCTCCCGGCCGGCGGGTTCCGTAGCATCCGTGCCGACTACACGGGCTGGGCCGCGATCGTGGACCAAGCCCGCCACATGGTGTTGCCGGTGCTGGCGCTCTCCTTCCGCTACATGGCCATCACCACCCGGCTCACGCGGGCGAGCCTGCTCGAGGTCATGAACGCCGATTACATCCTGGCCTCGCGCGCGCGCGGGCTCTCGGAACGGCGCGTCCTGTGGGAGCACGGTCTCCGAGCCGCGGCGCTCCCGATCATCACCGTCGTGGGCTACAACTTCGGCTTCCTCGTCGCCGGCTCCGCCCTGGTCGAGACGGTCTTCGGCTGGCCGGGCGTCGGCCGGCTGATGTACGACTCCATCTTCACGCGCGACTACCCGGTGCTCCTGGGCATCTTGCTGCTCGTATCCGCGTCGGTCATCGTGGTCAACCTGCTCACGGACCTGGCTTACGCCTTCTTCGATCCACGGGTGCGGTACTGATGGCCGTCGCGGTTCCCGCTCGCGCTCGCGCCGCCGGCGGTCTCGGCGGCTTCTGGCGCCAGTTCCGGCGCCACCGCACGGGCGTGATCGGTCTGGCGGTCGTGATCGTGCTCGCGGTCGTGGCGCTCGCCGCGCCGTGGCTCGCCCCCCACGATCCGTTCACCACGTCGCGCGCCGCCCTCCAGCCGCCGGGAACGCCCGGTCATCTGCTGGGCACCGACCACCTGGGCCGAGACGTCCTCTCCGGGGTGATCTGGGGGTCGCGCGTGTCGCTGCTCGTCGGGCTCGCGGCCGCCTTCACCGCCACCGTCATCGGGATCCTGGTCGGCGCGGTGGCCGGCTACGCCGGCGGCTGGGCGGACGAGCTCCTCATGCGCGTCACGGAGCTCTTCCAGATCGTCCCGCGCTTCGTGCTGGCGCTGATCGTGGTGGCCTTCTTCGGATCGGGTCTCCTGAACCTGATCGTCGTCATCGGGATCCTCAGCTGGCCGCAGACGGCCCGCCTCGTGCGCAGCCAGTTCCTGCGCCACCGCACGCTGCCCTACGTCGATGGCGCGCGCGTGGTGGGGATGCGCGCCTGGCGCATCATCTTCGTCGAGATCCTCCCCAACGTGCTCGCCCCCGTCATCGTCGTCGCCTCGCTCGACATCGCCCAAGCGATCCTGCTCGAGGCGTCGCTCGGCTTCTTCGGCCTCGGCGACCCCAACCTGCGCTCCTGGGGCGGCATGCTCAACACCGCCCAGCAGTACGTGCGGCTGGCGTGGTGGATGAGCGTCTTCCCTGGCCTCGCCATCTCGTTGGCGGTATTGGGATTCAACCTCGTGGGTGACGGGCTGAACGAGGCGACGGACCCGCGGCTCAGGGAAGGTGTGTGATGGCGGGGCAAAGGACGCGCCGCCATCACCCGGGGTCGCAGAAGGCGCGACCCCAGCCGCAGGGCGATCCCGCTTCCAGCGCGAACCTCCGGGCGAGCGCCGCCCGCGGAGTGATCGGACGCCGTGGTGAGGCAGGTGCGGTGCCGGTCCTCGAGCTCGACCGCCTGGTCACGGAGATCCGTGGCGTGCGAGGACGCGTCCGGCCCGTCGACGACGTCTCGCTCACCGTCCATGCCGGTGAGGTCGTCGGGTTGGTGGGGGAGAGCGGCAGCGGCAAGTCGATGACGGCGTTCAGCGTCCTGCGCCTGTTCCCGACCAAGGCGGCCCAGGTCGTCGCGGGCGCGTTGCGGCTCAACGGCCGCGACCTGCTGCCGCTCGGTGCCGACGCGATGCGCGCGGTGCGGGGGCGCGAGGTCGGGATGATCTTCCAGGACCCGGCGTCGTACCTCAACCCGGTGCTGACGATCGGTCGTCAACTCCAACAGCAGCTCGAGGCGCACGCTCTCGGTGCGGGTGCCGGCGAACGGATCGCCGAGCTCCTGACCGATGTCGGGCTGTCCCCCGAGGTCGCGCGGCGGTTCCCGCACGAGCTCTCGGGCGGTCAGGCCCAACGCGTCGGCATCGCCAGCGCGCTCGCCTGCCGCCCCTCGCTCGTCGTCGCCGATGAACCGACCACCGCGCTCGACGTCACCATCCAGGCGCAGGTGTTGCGGCTGATGGCGCAGCTGCAACGCGAACGGGGCGTGGCGCTGCTGCTGATCACGCACGACCTCGGCGTCGTGGCCGAGGTGTGCGACCACGTCTACGTGATGTACGCGGGGCGCATCGTCGAGGACGCACCGGTGGTCGACCTTTTCGCTCGGCCACGGCACCCGTACACGCAGGGGCTCCTCGACGGCGTGCTCGACCTGAACGAGCGCAAGCCGATCCGCGTGGCGATCGAGGGGAGCGTCCCCGACCTCACGGCGCCACCGCCGGGCTGCCGGTTCCACCCGCGCTGCCCACATGCCATGGACGTTTGCTCGCGTGAGCATCCGCCTGCCTTGCCCCGTGGCGGCGACGGTGGACGCGCCTCGTGTTGGCTGCTCGACCCCTCCCATGCGCCCGAGGCTTCGGCGTGAGCCGACCTCGCGATCCGGTTGCCGAGGTCCCCCTGCTGGACGCCAGCGGGCTGGTGAAGCAGTTTCCGACCGGGCGTCGCCCGTTCGGGCGTCGTCGCGTGGTGCATGCCGTCAACGGCGTGGACTTCGAGGTCGGGGTCGGCGAGACCTTCGCCTTGGTGGGCGAGAGTGGCTGCGGCAAGACGACGACGGCTCGCATGGTGCTGGGTCTCGAGGCGCGTACGGCGGGAGCGTTGCGCTTCCATGGCGTGCCGGTCGAGGACCTCGATGCGGCGGGTCGCGCCCGCTTCCGTCGGCGCGTGCAGGTGGTGTTCCAAGACTCGAACGCGAGCCTCAACCCACGCAAGACGCTGCGCCAGATCCTCGCGACCGCCCTCACGGTCTCCGGCGCGTTGCCCGCCGCCGATCGCCGTGCCGTGCGTGCCCGGGTGGTGGCGCTGCTCGAGGACGTCGGGCTCACGCCCGCGGAGTCGTTCCTCGACCGCCTCCCGCACGAGCTCTCGGGCGGGCAGCGGCAGCGGGTGGGCATCGCCCGTGCGCTGGCGCCCGAACCGGAACTCGTCGTCGCGGACGAGCCGGTGTCGGCGCTCGACATCAGCGTGCGCGCCCAGGTGCTCACCCTGCTCGAACGCATCCAGCGCGAGCGCGGTGTCGCGCTCCTCATGATCAGCCACGACCTGGCCGTGGTCCGCAACGTCGCGGCGCGGGTAGGTGTCATGTACCTGGGCCGCATCATCGAGACGGGACCGGTCGACACGGTGTTCACCCGACCCGTCCACCCCTACGCCGCGGCCCTCGTCGACGCCACGCCGCTCCCCGACCCGAGTCCGTCCGTCCGCGGTCGTGCCCACATCGACGTCGCCGGGGACGTGCCGTCGCCCGTCGAGCTGCCCACGGGCTGCGCGTTCCATCCCCGCTGCCCCATCGCCCTCGACGTCTGTCGTCGCGAGATCCCGCGTCTCGAGCCCGTCGACGACGACGTCTCGGTGGCGTGCCACCGCGCCGGGGAGCGGCTCGCCGGCCTGGCGCTGCCCGTCACGCACGCGTCCGCACCCACACCATCGCCGACCGTCCGGGAGGATCCGTCATGACCGACACCCCCAACCCGCAACGCCACGTGCGCGCACGACCCGGCGACGTCGCCCCGTACGTGCTCATCCCCGGCGATCCCGGCCGCGCCGAGCGCATCGCCGAGCGCTTCGCGTCGAAGCGTCTCATCGCCCGGAACCGCGAGTACGTCCTGTACACCGGCACCACGGCGGCCGGCAGCCCGATCAGCGTCTGCTCGACCGGCATCGGTGGACCCTCGGCGTCCATCGCGGTCGAGGAGCTCAGCCGCGTCGGCGCCACCCACTTCATCCGTGTGGGCTCGTCGGGTGGACGCCAGCCGCACGTGCCGATCGGCTCCGTGGTGGTGGTCACCGGCGCCTACCGAGGTGAAGGGACCTCGCAGGACTACGTGCCGCTACCGTTCCCGGCCGTGGCCGACCTGGACATCACGCTCGCGTTGCGTCGGGCGGCCGAGGCGACGCTCGGGAAGCGTGCGTACGAGGGCATCGTCTACACGCGGGACGCCTTCTACCGCCGCGACCACGGCCTCAACCAACAACTGACCGACGCGGGCGTCATCGCCGCCGAGCAGGAGTGCTCGACCGTGTTCGTGGTCGGTTCCGTGCTCGGCGTGAAGGTGGGGGCCGTGTTGGGCACCGATTCGAACATCGCCCTCGACCCGCAGCCGACGATGGCCGAGAAGGAGGCGCTCTACCGGCAGGTCGAGGCGACCACGATCGAGATCGCCATCCGCGCGGTGGACGACCTGCACGCCGCGGCCGCCTGATGCGCGACCTGCTCGTCCACGGCGCCGAGCTCGTCGACGTCGTCACCCAGACCACGTACCGCGGGTGGTTCGCGGTGCAGGACGGTCGTTTCGTCGAGGTCGAGGCGGGCGAACCGCCCTCGTCCGAGGCGCTGCCGGCTCGCGAGCGGGTCGACGTGCGCGGCGCCACCGTGCAACCGGGGCTGCTCGACGTGCACATGCACATCGAGTCGAGCCTCGTCACGCCGCGACGCTTCGCGGAGGCGGCGCTGCCCCACGGCACCACCACGATCCTGCAAGACCCGCACGAGGTCGCCAACGTGGCCGGCGCGGCCGGCATCCGCTGGATGGTGCGGGCCAGCCAGGGGCTGCCGCAACGGATCCTCTCGGCGATCTCGAGCTGCGTCCCCACGACGACCGCGGACGTGGAGACGCCCAACGCGTCGATCCGCCCCGAGGACGTGACCGAACTGGCGCGGGAGCCGGGCGTGGTGGCCCTGGGTGAACTCATGGACTTCCAGGGCCTGGTCGACGGCGACCCGCATCTGCTCGCCATGGTGCGCGCGGCGTCCGACGCGGGTCTCAGTCTCGAAGGCCACGTGCCGACCCTCACCGGGCCCGAGCTGTCGCGCTACGTCGCGCGCGGCGTCCGGTCCGACCACACCCTGTCGACGCCCGCGAAGCTGCGCGAGCAACTGCGCAAGGGTCTGTGGGTGATGTTGCAGGAGAAGTCGCTCACGCCCGACGTGGTCGCGGCGGTCATGGCGCTGCCCGATCGCAGTCGCGTGCTGCTGATCACCGACGACGTCATGCCCAACCGGCTGACGTCGGGCCACCTGAGCCGGCTCGTCGAGATCGCCGTCGCGCAGGGGTGGGAGCCGCTCGACGCGATCGCGGCCGCCACCCTGCGACCGGCCAGCTACCTCGGTCTCCACGACCTGGGTGTCCTCGCTCCGGGCGCGAAGGCCGATTGGCTGGTCACCGAGGCGGTGGCGGCGTACCCGCCGCGTCAAGTGGTCGTCGGGGGTCGATCGTCGCAGAAGGGGGGCGCGCGCGGGCGGTGGACGCCACGACGCCGCCGCCGCCGGCGCGACGCGCTTCGGCGTGGGCGCGGTCCCGGCCGAGCGCTTGGGGCTGCCGACGGGCCGCGGGTCCGCGACCGTGCGCGCCAGGGTGCTGGTGGTGAACGCCGTCAACAGCTACACGCGGCTCGACGAGCGCGAGGTCTCGGTCGTGGACGGCGCACCGGTCGACGAGGACCTGGCGCTGGCGCTGGTGATCCCGCGCGCCGCGCTGGCCACGCCCGAGGCGCTGCCCGATCGGTTCGAGGTCGGCCTCGTGGCCGGCTTCGGGTTGACGCGCGGGGCGTGGGCGAGCTCGTTCGCCCACGACAGCCACAACGTGTTCGTGTTCGGCCGCACACCCGAGGCGATGGCGGAGGCGCTGGCCGCGATGCTCGAAGTCGGTGGCGGCATGGCGTTCGCGCCCGGCGATGGCGGGCCCGCCCTGGTGCTGCCGCTCCCCTTGCTGGGGCTCCTGTCCGACGATCCCATCGACGTCGTCGCCGAGCGTTTCGACGCGCTCGAACGGGGCCTGCGTGCGGCGGGGGCTTCGGTGAAACACCCCGTGCTGCTGTTGACGCTGCTGCCGCTGACGGTCAGCCCCGACTGGAAGATCAGCGACAAGGGGATCGTCGACGTGGCCCGGCGACGGGTGTTGCCGCCGTTGGTGACGACGTGAACGACGGCGCAGACGCTTCGGTCGTGGCCCGGCTGCGCGACCGGCTCGTCGCGTTGTGCGCGATCGCGAGCCCGAGCGGCGACGAGCGCCGGATCGTCGACGCCCTCGCCGCCGAACTCGTGGCGTGGGGTCTGGCGGTGCGCGAGGACGGCGCGGCGGCCGCGGTCGATGGGTCGAGCGGCAACCTGATCGCCGAGTTGCCCGGCGGGCGCACCGAGCGCGTGATGCTGAACGCCCACGTCGACACCGTGCCGCTCGTGCCCGGCGAGCCGCTCGTGCCGGTCGTCGACGGGGACGTGGTGAGAAGTACCGGCCGCCAGATCCTCGGGGCCGACGACAAGGCCGGGGTGGCCATCGTCCTCGAGATCGTCGACACGCTCCGGGGGCGACCGATGGAGCACCGTCCGACACTGGTCGTGGTTTTCACGGTGGGGGAGGAGCGTGGCTTGCGCGGCGCGCACGCCCTCGACGTCGCGGCGCTCGCCGCCGACGCCGGCTTCGTGTTCGACGGCGAGGTGGCGGTCGGAGAGGTGATCGCGGCCGCGGTCTTCAAGGAGGCGTTGACGCTCACGGTGCGCGGCCGCCGGGCGCACGCGGCGCTCGAGCCCGAGCGCGGCGTCCATGCGATCGCGGCGGCGGCCGAGGTCGTGCGGAGTTTCCCCCTGGGTCCGCAGCCGGACGGGGCGATCGCCAACCTCGGCAGCGTGCGCGGCGGCGCGGCCAGCAACGTGGTCCCCGACGAGGTCGTGCTCGAAGGCGAGGCGCGGGCCTTCGACGAGCCGCGGCTCGTCCGCCTGCTGGCGCAGGTTCGCGACGGCGCCGAGGCGGCGGTCGCGCCGTCGGGTGCTCGCGTCGACCTCGTCCGGCGCCGCCTCTATGACGGCTACGCGCTGGCCGACGAGGCGTTGCCGCTGCGCTGGTTGCGCGCAGCAGCACCCGCCCACGATCTGGAGGTGACCACCGTGCGATCGATCGGGGGATCGGACACCAACGTGTTCAACGGGCGCGGCTTGCCCACCGTGAACGTCGGTGTGGGGATGCACGAGATCCACTCGGTCGACGAGTGGATCGACGTGCGGGGCCTCGCGCGCGTGGTGGCGTGGTTGGTGGACGCTCTCTCGCACCGCTAGGCGCAGGCCCCGACGGATCGGACGCGTGGGACACGTGGCGCGAGCTCGCGCCCAGCACGCGCCGGGCCGCGGGCGCCCTCCGACGCGCTAGGACCGGGCAGGCGCGGGCGGGAAGTGGACGTCGGCCGTGAAGCCCTGCCCCGGCGTGCTCGCGAAGGTCACCTCGGCGCCGTGCAGCCCCGCCAACCGTTGCACGATCGACAACCCCAGACCCGATCCCCCGCTCGATCGCGCGGCGTCGGCGCGGAAGAAGGGCCGACCCAGGCGCTCGAGCACCTCGGCGGGCACCCCGGGGCCCTCGTCGTGGACCCGCAGCCACGGCCTGCCGTCGTCCCCCGTCGTCACGCTCACCGTGGTGTCCGCGCCTCCGCCGTGCCGCAGGGCGTTGTCGAGCAGGTTGTCGAGGACGTGCGCCAGCAGCTCGGGATCGCCGGCGACCGGCACGCGGCCGTGCGCGTCGAACGCGAGGATCACGTCGGGATGTCGGCTGCGGGCACGCTCGACGGCCTCGGCCGCCAGCGGCGTCAGGTCGAGGGGGCGCGTGACGAAACCCTCCGGGTCGCGTGCCAGCAGGAGCAGTTGGTCGGTCAGGCGGGCGAGACGGGCGACGTCGTGGTCGAGCTCGCGCAGGACGTCGCGGTAGGCGTCGGCGTCGCGAGGTCGTGCCAGCGCCGTCTGCACGCGGACCCGCACGGCGGCCAGCGGTGAGCGCAGGTCGTGGGCGGCCGCGCGGGTGAAGGCCTGCTCGCGTTCGGCGGCGTCGGCGAGGCGACCGAACGTGCGCTGCAGGGTGCGCGCCAGGCGGCCGAGCTCGTCGCGTGCTGCGGTCCCCGGCAGCGGCCGGCGCAGGTCGTCGGGATGGCCCACGGCCCGGGCCGCGCGTTCGAGGTCGGCGAGGGGGGCGATCAGGCCGCCGGCGGTCACCGCGCTCGCGAGGGCGATCCCGAGCGTCGCCAGCGGCAGGATCCAGACCAGGGCCGAGAGGTAGGCCTGCAGCGGTCGACGCACCCCCGTCGCGTCGCTGGCGAGCTGGAGCACGAACGGGAACCCCTCGCTGCGACCATCCACGACGAGCACCTGGTGATCGTCGTCGATCCGGTAGCCGGGCTCCTGCGTCACGGACAGGTCGGGGAAGCCCGGCGTCGCCGCCCGTACCTGGCCCCCGACGACCAACCGGACGGCCACGTCGCGGGGGAAGTCGTCGCCGATCTCCATCGGCTCGTCGTGCTCGAGCTCGACGTCGATCCGCTCGACCAGCGCTTGCAGGTCACGCTCCCCGCCGGCCTCCAGGAAGCTCGCCAGGACCAGGTACAGCGCGATCGCCACCGCCGCGATGACGAGGCCTGCCACGGCCGCGATGCGCAGCGCGAAGCGTCGGCGCAGGCTCTCGTGGGCTCTCACGGGATTCGGTACCCACGGCCGCGCACGCTCTCGATGACGTCGTCACCCAGCTTCTTGCGCAGGTACCGCACGTACACGTCGACCACCCGAGGCTCACCCATGAACGCGGGCCCCCACACCCGATCGAGCAGCTCTTCACGGGTGAACCAGCGACCGGGTGCGCGCAGCAGGGCCTCCAGCAGGTCCTGCTCGCGACCGGTGAGGACCACCTCTCGGCCGTCACGGGTGACGCGGCGGTCGCGGGTGTCGAGTTGCCCGCGGCCGCCGGCGAAGCCGACGACGGCCTCGGCCGCGGCGCCACCGCGGCGTGTCACCGCGCGCAAGGTGGCCAGCAGTTCCTCGAGGTCGAAGGGCTTGACGAGGTACGCGTCGCCGCCGAGGTCGAGACCGTTCACGCGGTCCTCGAGGGCTCCGCGTGCGGTCAGGAACACGATCGGCACCGCCATCCCGTCCGCCCGCAAGGTCCGCGCCAGCGAGAAGCCGTCGGGCCCAGGCAGCATCACGTCGAGGACGATGGCGTCGAAATCACCCGAGCGCGCTTCGACCAGACCGGCGTCGCCGTCCGCCGCCAGCGTGACCCGGTGCCCGGCCTCCTGCAGCCCGGTCGCCAGCGGTCGCGCGATGCGCGCGTCGTCTTCGACGACGAGCAGCCTCACCGGGCGACGCCCCGACGGGTCGATGTCATGGAACGAGTCTAGCCGCGCGTGCGCTTCGCGGAGGGCCGCGGCTCGAGCAGTCGCACGGCGGTCGCGAGCACGACGAGGCCGAGACCGGTCGGGTAGAGCCAGGGGAGCCGGTCGCTGCCGGCCCACATGCCGTGGGCCGTCGCCAGCACGAAGGCGGGGTACGCCAGCAGGTGGAGGCCCCGGACCAGGCGCCGCGGGAGCCGTTGGCGTTGCGCGAAGGAGCCGTGGACGACGACCATCGCGTAGAACGCGAGCGTGCCGAGCGCGAGCGCGACCGGCGCGTACGTCGCGAGCCCGGGAACGAGCACGGCCGCCAGCGTCTGCGGGTACTCCGCGTCGATCAGCGTGAAGGCGACGTGCGTCGCCACGGCACCGAGCCCGAAGCCGCTCAGCAGCCCGTGCCAGCCGTACTGCACCGGCTTCGCCAACCACGTCGGGACGACGCCGCCGGCGGTGAGCGCGCCGAGCGCCACGGTGAGGGTGAGGGCCGCGTACCCGGCGATCCCGCTCAGGCGCAGGAAGACCCAAGCGAACGCGGTCGGCGTGGCCCCGCTCGCCGCCGCCCACCAGGTCACCACGGTGGCGGTGACGAGGGCGGTCAGGGTGAGGGTCTCCGCGAGCGGCCGCGCTGGCCGCCCGGCGTCCCTAGGCCGCGTTCGCGACGTTTGCGTGTGCATCGGCCCAACCTCCCGGGATAGGACGGAACGTTCGCCCCTCGTGGTCCCAGGCCCAGAGGCCCGCGGTCGCGAGCGTGGGCGGGACCGGTGCGCCCAGCAGCACCAGCTTGGTGGCGACCTCGGCGTGACGCAGCGACCGGGCCACGGCGGTGGCTTGCACCCAGCGGCCCTCGGAGGGGCGCCGCGTGCGTGGGTCGATGAGGTGGTGAGCGCCGCTCCAGGCGCGCCGCAGCACGCTCGAGGTGGCCACGCCCCAGCGGCCGGGCGGCAGCCGCAGGTGCCACGGGTCGCCGCCCGGCGCCGCGTCGACGTCCACCTCGGCGCCCTCGGGGTCGTCGAGCCAGACGTCGCCGCCGGCGTCGACCACGAACGGCCCGTCGAGCAGCGTCGCCACCCGTTCGGCGATCCAGGCCTTGCCGGTGCCCCCCAGGTCGAGGGCGGCCCCCGCGGGCAGTTCGATGCGGTCGTCGCGCACCAGGACGGCGGCGCTCGAGGCCACCGCTGGCGGCAGCCCGTGCCGGCGGGCCGATACGTCCGGCCACGAGCGCGCGTAGCCGTGCCAGGCCATCATGGGTCCGACGAGCGGGGTCACGAGGTCGCCGCTGAGGGCGGCGGCCTCCAACGCCCAGCGCAGGGCGTCGACGAGTTCGGACGGCGGGGCCTCGAGCATCCCGTCGCGGTTGAGCGTGGTGAGCGGCGAAGGCTCGAAGCGCGTCAGGATCGACGCGAGCCGCAGCAGTTCGCGTTCGGCCGACTCGGCGCCGCGCCCGACGATCCGTACCTCGGTGCCGAGCGCCTGCATCAGCTGGCCCGGGTGCGTGCCGCGGGGCGGCCGGCGCCGCCGCGGACGACCACCACGATCGGCTGGCCCGACGCGGACGCGTTCAGGGTCGTGGCCGTCGGCGCCAGCGCCGCGGCCGCCACCGGTGGCGCGTACAGGCGGAGCGCGGCGCCGCTGCCGAGGCCGATCAGGGCCGCGGCGAGCCACACGGTGGCGCCGGTCCGGTCGAAGCGTGGACGGCGCTCAGTCGTCATCGCGGTACCGGCGCTCGTCGTGATCGTCGTCGTCGTGATCGTCGCCGAAGCCGTCGTGGTCATCGTCACCACGGCTCGCTGACGTGGCGGTCGCGTCGAGGACGATGACCTGGGCGTTCTCACCGGCGGCCCCGAGCGCCGAGACGAGGGCGTCGATGGTGGTGTCGTCGCGCTGGGACGAGGTGGTCGTGCCGGGTGCCGCGAGGCCGAGCAGGCCGAAACCGAGGAGCGTGGCGACCACGGCGACGGTGAGGGCGATGGCGAGGGTGCGTCGCTGCATGAGAGAACCTCCGAGCTGCACTCTCGCGTCGAGCGGTTAGACCGGTGTTAGCGGACCGCGGCGGCGTCGTCGCTTCCCTGGAGCGCCTCCCGCAGCCGCCGGTTCTCCGCCTCCAGAGCGTCCTGACGCCGCTCGATCGCGTCGATCCCCGTCGTCAGTGTCGCCAGCGCCGATCGCACCTGGGCGAGGCTCGTTGGGGCTGCCGTATCCGCTTCCGACCGCCGGCGTTCGGCGCGCCCCCGCAGGTAGACGGGCAGGCCCTGCGTGGCCAGGAACAGCGTCGCGCCGAACCCGACCGACGTGAGCAGGTTGAACAGCGTCTCACCCAGGTCGCTGCCCAGGTAGAAGTCGTGGAGCGGCTGGAGGAACGGCCAGCGTTCGAGGAACGTCAGGTCCACTAGCGCCAGGTGCAACCGCAGCATGGCGGCCGCGACGCCGGCGACGAGCAAGAGCCCGGCCCCGAAGCGCTCCCGCTCCTCGACCCGGTCGCGCAGGACGGCCAGCGCCGCCATGCCCGCGGCGCTGCCGACCACCACCCCCACGAAGGCCCACCGCCGCAAGGTGCCCGAGAGCCAGGCGCTGGGGCTGAAGAACACGACCGCGAGCCCCAGGGCCACGGGCACCAACTGGGCGAGCTTCATGGCGGTGCCGAACAGCCCCAGGTACTTGCCCGCCGTGGTGATCGCCTTCTCGACCCGGCGCAGCGGCCGGCGCTCCTCGGGCGCCATCTTCCCCCTCAAGGCACGCGGACCGGCATGTACGCCGGCATCTCCACGACGACGACCGGTTCCTCGTCGCCGCGGGCGAAGACCGCGAGCGTGAACGTCTCGTCGAGGACGAAATCGTGGGCGGTGACCGCCACGCGGACGGCGTCGGGTGAGCGGCTCACGGTCGCCGCCCCTCCCAGCGTCGACACCACGTCGAGCGGGGCCTCGTCACCGGAGGGCGCGGGCGCCACCCCGAGCGCGTCCCAGACGACGCGGATGTCGCCGCGGCCCAGCGCGCCGCTGGCCGCGAGGTCGTCGATCTCGTACAAGAGCAGCGTGCCGCCGGTGGGGTCGGGTTCGAAGCGCGACTTGACGAGGAGGTGGAGCGGGACCGGCCCGCCCTCGCTCGTCGCGAACGTGCCTCGGATCTCCGTGCCCACGGAGGACGCCGCCACGCCGGACGCCTCGGCGACCTGGGCGTCGGTGAGGTCGACGCTGTTCATGTACGTCTCGGCGGTCTCCTGGTAGGCGTCGGCGTTGAGGCCGTAGGAGAGCACCGAGAGGTTGGTGTCGATGTCGCCCGGGAAGTACTTGGCGAACGCCAGCCAGTCGCAGGGAGTCGCACCCCCGCAGCGCGGCAGGTGCACCTTCTCGACCACGGTCGTGTCGCCCAGCGTCCACCGGAACGGCGTGGGCGGTTGGTCCGGCGCGTTCTGGAGCCGGTAGACGGTGCAGGCGCGGTCGTCGTCGGTGGATCCGCGCAAGGACTGATAGGCGAAGTCGTAGCCGCCCTGCTGCGCCTGCGCGGGCTCGTCGGGGACGTGCCCGTCGATGGTGCAGTTGAGCAACCTGGTGCCGGGTCCGTCGCCTCCGACCTGGGCCGTCGCCACGGATGGCATCAGGACGGCCGCAGTGAGCACGACGAGCAGGATCGTCGTGTTCGAGCCGGTCTTCCGCATGGGGACCTCCTCATCGGATCGAGTTGGGCCCGTAGACTACGCCTCCGTCCGCCACGGGGGGTGGCGGGTCGTCACCCGGCCCCGTCGCCCTCGACGCCGCCCGGCGTGTCCGCCGCGTGCAACGCGAGCACCGCCTCGATCGCTTGGTCGTCACTCACCAGCACGTCCACGTGGCCTCCCCGCAGGGCGCCGAGGATGGCGGGTGCTTTCTCGCGCCCGCCCGCGGCCGCGACCACCAGGTCGCAGGTCGAGAGACCCTCGAGCCCGATGCTGATCGACCGGCGGTTGAGGTCGGTGTCGAGCAGACGTCCGTGGCCGTCGAAGAACTGGGCACACATGTTGCCGACGCCGCCGAGGCCCTCGAGCCGCGCGAGATCGTCGGCCGTCAGGTAACCACGCCAGATGAGGCTGGGGGCTTCGTCCCCCAGCGCGCCGATCCCCACGAGGGCGATGTCGGAGCGACGACCGACGTCGAGCACGTCCTCGACCAAGGGCTGCTGCATGAACAGGTCGCGGGTGCGCGCGTCCTCCACCACGAGCGGCGCGTAGAGGTAGCGGTAGGCGGCGCCGAACTTCGCCGCCAGGTTGCGCGCCAGGTTGGCCCCCTCGATCAGCGGGTTGTCGGTGCCGAGCGCACCGAGCAGCTGCACCACCACGAGCGCCATCTCACGCTCGGGTCGGAGGTGGCGGATCGTGGCCGCGATGGAGCGGCCGTAGGAGACGCCGAGCACCATGTCTTCGCGGATGGCCGTGTGCAGGTAGCGCGCCGTGAGGGAGCCGATCCCGTCGATGACGTCCTCGGCCGACTTGCCGGCGGCGCGCAGCACGCGGGCTTCGCGCAGGCCGAACGTCTCCACGAGCTGGGCTTCGAGCCGGCTGTGGCGCGCCCACGGCACGTTGATCGTGATGTGGACCACGCCCTGGGTACGAGCTTCGCGCAGCAGCCGCGAGACCGTGGACCGCGACGTGCGGAGGCGCTGACCGATCTCGGCCTGGGTCAGGTCTTCCTCGTAGTACAGCGTGGCGACCTCGGCCAGGAGATCGCGCTCCTGCTCGGTGGGTCCGTGATGGGGGGCGGACACGTCCGGCACGCGTGGCATGGGCGGCTCCTCGGTCGGTCGCGGCCATGATACGCGCGACATGCACATCTGTGCAAATCCCTGGGCATATGTGTTGACTGTCCCGGTGCACCCGGACCTAGGCTGCGCGCATCGACATCGTTCGACCCGAGGGGGCGCAGGACACCTCCAGCGGCGGCACGCGAGAGGCGACCGGAGGTCCCGACACCGTGAGCAAGGTCGATTCCATCACCCGCGAATCCTGGATCCTCGGCAACTTCCCCGAGTGGGGAACCTGGCTGAACGAGGAGATCGAGCAGACGGAGGTGGCAGCGGGCACCTTCACGATGTGGTGGCTCGGTTGCACGGGGATCTGGCTGAAGTCCCAGGGGCAGGCCAACCTCCTGGTCGACCTGTGGGTGGGTCGCGGCAAGTCGACCCAGAAGGTCTCGGAGATGGCGCCCCACCACCAGCACCGCCGGGCGATCGGCGCGGTGGCGCTCCAACCCAACCTCCGCAACAGCGTCGGCGTCATCGACCCCTTCGCCATCCGGCAGCTCGACGCCCTGCTCGCCACCCACCACCACAGCGACCACATCGACGCCCACGTGGCGGCCGCGGTCCTCCAGAACACCGACGCCTCGGTCCCGTTCATCGGACCGCAAGCGTGCGTCGACATCTGGACCGGGGTGGGGCGTCCCGGCCGAGCGCTGCATGGTCGTCCGCCCCGGCGACCGCATGACGATCAAGGACGTCGAGATCGTCGTGCTCGACTCGTTCGATCGCACCGTCCTGGTCACTGCCGAGAAGGGGGTGACCCTGCGGGACCAGCCGGTCCAGGAGATGGACCATGCGGCCGTCAACTACCTGTTCGTGACGCCCGGCGGCACCCTCTACCACTCGGGCGATTCGCACTACTCGAACTGGTTCGCCCAGCACGGCAACAACCACCACGTCGACGTGGCGCTCGCGTCGTACGGCGAGAACCCGCGCGGGATGACCGACAAGATGACCTCGGTCGACGTCCTGCGGATGGCCGAGGGCTTGGGTGCCCGCGTCGTGATCCCCATCCACCACGACATCTGGTCGAACTTCCAGGCCGACCCCGAAGAGATCCTCATGCTCTGGCGCCGGCGGCGCGAGCGGCTCCGGTACGCCTTCACCCCGTTCATCTGGCAGGTGGGCGGGCGCTTCACGTACCCCGACGACGCCGACCGGTTGATCTTCAACTACCGCCGCGGCTTCGAGGACGCCTTCGCCAGCGAACCCGACCTGCCCTTCAAGGCGCTCTTGTGAGCGCCTCCCGCCGCCCAGTCCCACGGCTGCCCACGCCGCCCCGGCCCCGGCTCCAGATCGGGTCGATCGCACGCGTCCTGAGGAGGGACCCACCATGCTGAGACGTCTCACCGCCATCACGCTCGCGCTGATCGTCAGCGCCGCCATCGCCCAGGCCGACCCCTGGCGGGCGTACGAGGGCACCACGATCGTCGTCTCGTGGCCCGCCCAGTACCACTTCGAGGTCGCCGCGCAGTTCATCCCGCAGTTCACCGAGGAGACGGGCATCGAGGTCGAGCTCGACGTCGTCGAGTACCTCAACATGCGCGATCGCCAGATCGTCGAGATCAGCAAGCCGGGTCGCGGCGACCTCGACGTGGTCGCCTGGGTCGTCTTCACCAAGAACGAGTACGTGGCCAACGGCTGGCTGTCGCCGCTGGCGCCCTTCCTGTCGACCCGCGCCTCACGGCCCCCGATTACGACATCGAGGACATCGTGCCGGCGTTCCTGACCGTGGGTGGCAAGTCGGGCGGCGTCAAGGGCTACCTCGACGGCCCCGGCGCCTCGCTCTTCGGCATCCCGTTCAGCCCCGAGACGAGCATCCTGCTCTACCGGACCGACATCTTCGAGGAGTACGACCTCGAGGTCCCGACCACGTACGACGAGCTGCTCGAGACGGCGGCCTGGATCACCGAGAACGTGCCCGACGTCTACGGCATGACCACCCGCGGTTCGGCCGGCCACCAGGTCGTCCACGCCTGGCTGCTCCACCTGTCGCCCTTCGGCGGCACCGTGCTCAACGACGACTTCACCCCGGCCGTCAACTCGCCGGAGGGCATCGCGGCCGCCTACGCCCTCAAGACGATCCTCGACAACTCGCCTCCAGGCATGGCGGCCGCAGGCGCCGGCGAGCAGGACGCGGCCTTCTTGCAGGGCGATTCGGCCATGTACCTCGACCGCAGCGTCCTGGCCGCACAGGCCGCCGACCCGACCCGCTCCACGGTGGTGGGCAACGTCGGGTACGCCCTGCACCCCGAAGGGGCGCAGTGCGGCTCCGAGACCGGCGGCTTCGTGATGGGCATCCCCAGCAACTCGCAGAACCAAGGCGCCGCCTGGCTGTTCATCCAGTGGTTCACCAACAAGCGCATGGACCTGGAACTCGCGAAGGCCGGTGCCAACCCGATCCGCACGTCCACCCACGCCGACCCCGAGCTCCAGGCGATGTTCCCCTGGTACGCGACCGTCGTCGAGCAACTCCCGTGCGCGAACGCCGACTGGCGCCCGCTGATCCCCGAGTGGGGCGCCATGAACACGCCCATCCTCGGCGAAGAGATCTCCGCCGCCCTGACCGGCCAGAAGTCGATCGAGGACGCCCTCGACAGCGCCGCCGATCGCATCTACGAACTCCTCGACCGCTCCGGTTACTACAACTGGTGACCGGACCGACCCGCTCGGTCGCGCACTAGCGCGACCGAGCGACGCACGCCGGGCGGGGGCACCGAGACACGGCGCCCCCGCCAGCACCCCCCGAGAGCGGGTCGTCGGCGGGAAGGACCCTATCGATGCGCACCCACCGGCTCGTCCCCTATCTCTTCCTGCTCCCCGCGGTCGCCATCGTCGCGTTGGGGCTCCTGGTGCCGCTCTACAACTCGGTCATGCTCAGCTTCTACGACTGGAACTTCGGCCAGGCCTGGAGCGATCGCCGCTTCCTCGGGCTCGCCAACTTCGAGCGCTTGTTCACCGATCCCACCGCGTGGGCTTCGGTGCGCACCACGTTCGTCTTCGGCTTCTGGGTGGTCACGCTCGAGATGGTCCTGGGCGTCACGCTCGCCCTCCTGCTCGAGAAGGCCATCCGCGGTGCCACCATCTTCCGCACCATCTTCGTCATGCCCCTCATGATCGCGCCCGTGGTCGTGGGCCTCATCTGGCGCTACCTGCTCGACGCCCGCAACGGCATCGTCAACTACTACCTCCTGCAGATCGGCGAGCGTGTCCCGCCCCTGCAGGACCTCGGCTTCACCGCCCACGCCTGGCTCGCCGACCCGACCCTGGCCATGGCCTCGATCGTGGTCAGCGACGTGTGGCAGTGGACGCCGTTCGTGTTCATGATCGTCCTCGCCGGCCTGCAGGGGCTGCCGGGCGACGTCATCGAGGCGTCCTTCATCGACGGTGCCAACTGGTGGCGCATGATCTGGCACATCAAGTTGCCGATGATGCGCAACATCCTCCTGATCGCGCTGCTCATGCGCGTGATCGACGTGTTCCGGGCGCTCGAGGTCATCTTCGTCATGACCAACGGCGGGCCCGGCAGCGCCACCCGGGTGCTGTCGCTGCACCTCTTCCAGACGGCCTTCATCGGCCGCGACCTCGGCTACGCCTCGACCATCGCGCTGTTGCTCTCGGTCATCCTCGTCGTGTTCAGCCTCGTGCTGCTGGCGTTCAGCAACCCGCTCAAGACCAAGGCGGACTTCTGATGAGCCTCGACCACGGCCGCCGCGCCCCGACGCCGCGTCCCTTGGGGCGACGTGTCGCGCTACGCGTCGCTGATCGTGCTGGCGCTCATCACGCTGCTGCCGGTCTTCGTCATGTTCGCCACCTCGTTCAAGGAGCTCGTCGAGATCCAGTCGCGGGTGCCGCGCTGGATCTTCATGCCCACGCTCTCGAACTACGAGACGATCATCACCCAGTACCGCTTCCTCCCGTACCTGGTCAGCTCGGCCCTCATCGGTCTCGGCTCCACCGCGCTGACGCTGCTGACGGCGGGCATGGCGGCGTTCGCGTTGGCGCGCATGCGCTTCCCCGGGCGCGGGCTGATCGCGCAGACCACGCTCGTCATCCGGATGATCCCGCCCGCCGTCCTGGCCGTCACGGTCATCGGCTTCTGGATCGCCTGGGGCATCGGCGACCTGGTCCCCGGCTGGCGCTACACGCTGCCGAACGGTCTCGGTCGTGGCAACCTCTTCGACGGCAGCCAGCTCGGGCTCATGCTCTTCTACACCGCGCTCAACCTGCCGTTCTCGATCTGGCTGCTCTTCGGCTTCATCCGGCAGATCCCGGTCGAGCTCGAGGAGGCCGCCATCGTCGACGGCGCCAACCTGCTCCAGGTCCTCTTCCGGGTCATCTTCCCGCTCATGGGCGCTGGCTTCGCCGTCTCCGCGATCTTCACGTTCCGGATCGCCTGGAACGAGTTCATCCTGGCGCTCATGCTCACCAACCGGTTCACGAAGACGCTGCCCGTGTTCGCCTCGGAGTTCATCCGTGAGGACGGGGTGCAGTGGGGCCAGATGATGGCCGTCGGCACGCTCATCGTCATCCCACCCATGCTGATCACGTTCTTCGCCGCCCGGCAGATCATCCAGGGCGTGTCGGCCGGGGCCGTCAAGGGCTGACGCCCGCTCGGATCAGGAGAGACCATGCACCGTCCCATGCTCCAGCTCGCGCTCGACACCTTCGACCTGCCCTCGGCGCTGGCCCCCATGCAGCGGGCGCGGGCGCACATCGACGTCGTCGAAGCCGGCACCATCCTCTGCTACGCCGAAGGGATGCACGCGGTACGCGCCCTGCGGGCCCTGTACCCCGACAAGCTGCTGCTCGCCGACGTCCGCATCGCCGAGGCCGGTAGCATCATCGCCAAGCTCGCCTTCGATGCCGGCGCCGATTGGGTCACCGTCGTCAGCGGCGCCACGCCCGCCACCATGGAGGTGGTGCTGGCCGAGGCGCGCCGGCGCGACCGCGACGTGCAGCTCGAGCTCATCGACGGCTGGACCTGGGAGGACGCCGCCGCCTGGCGCGACCTCGGGATCGAGCAGGTCATCACCCACCGGAGCCGCGACGGCGAAGCGCTCGGCGACCTCAGCTGGAAGCCCGGCGACTTCGACGAGATGCGGCGCCTGGCCGACCTCGGCTTCAAGGTGACCGTGGCCGGCGGCGTCGAGCTCGACGACCTGCCGCGCTTCGCCGACGTCCCCATCCACGTCTTCACGGTCGGCCGCGCGATCCGGGCGGCCGCGGACCCGGCGGCGGCGGCGCAGGCCTTCCAAGAGGCGATCGCGCGCACCTACCGTGTGGTCGACGCTCCCGCGGCGGTCTGACGTGGGCGTGCGGCTCGGGGTGTACGAGAAGGCCTTGCCGACGGGCGTCACCTGGCCCGAACGTCTCGACTTGGCGCGCCGGCTCGGCTTCGACTACGTCGAGCTGTCCATCGACGAGAGCGACATGCGGCTGGCGCGGCTCGAGAACGGGTCGACGGAACGGCGCGAGATCCGCCGCGCGAGCGTCGAGGCCGGGGTGCCCTTGTTCAGCCTCTGCCTGAGCGCCCATCGCCGCTACGCTCTCGGCAGCGCCTCGCCGGAAACGCGCGCGCGCGCGCAGCAGGTCTTCGAGGACGCCATCGACCTGGCCGTGGAGTTGGGGTCGCGCCTCATCCAGGTGGCCGGTTACTACGTCTACTACGAGGACGAGACCCCCGAGAGCGTCGAACGCTACGTCGAGGGGCTCGACCGCGCGCTGGCGTACGCAGCCCGCTCCGGCGTGATGCTGGGCATCGAGAACATGGACACGCTCGGCCTCGGATCGCTCTCGGAGGGTGTCCGTTTGCTCGCGCGGCTGCGCTCGCCATGGCTGCAGCTCTACCCCGACGTGGGCAACCTCATCGAGCGCGGGCACGACCCCGTGGCCGAGCTCGAGCGGGCGCGGGGCCACATGGTGGCCTTGCACGTGAAGGACGCCCGGCCCGGCGAACCGCGGCGGGTGCCGTTCGGTGCCGGCGGCGTGCCGTTCGAGCCGGTGTTCGCCGCGCTGGCGGCCGCCGCGTACGCCGGGCCCGTGCTCGTGGAGATGTGGAACGACGACGACGGTGACGCGTTGCGAGCGCTGGCCGAGGCGCGCACCTGGGTGCTCGCGCGCATGAGCGCTGCCGGGCTGGCCGTGGAAGGCGTGGAAGCATGAGACTCGAACGACTCCGCCATCAGGTCTGTCACGCGAACCGGGCCCTGCTCGAGGAGGGGCTGGTCGCCTGGACCAGCGGCAACGTCAGCGGCCGCGACCCCGACACCGGCCTCATCGTCATCAAGCCCAGCGGCGTCCAGTTCCCGGACCTGACGCCCGAGAACATGGTGATCGTGGACGAGGCCTGCACCTTGGTCGAAGGCGACCACGGACCCTCGTCGGACACGGCCTCCCACGCCTACGTCTACCGCCATCGACCCGACGTCATGGGCATGGTGCACACCCACTCGAGCTACGCCACCGCCTTCGCGGCCGTGGGTCGCGGCATCCCGGTGGTGCTGACGGCGATCGCCGACGAGTTCGGCTGCGAGATCCCGTGCGCCCCTTACGCCCGCATCGGCGGGCAGGAGATCGGCCGCACGATCGTCGAGCACATCGGCCCGTCGCTGGCCGTGCTCATGCGCCAGCACGGGGTCTTCACGATCGGCGCCAGCGTCGAGAAGGCGCTCAAAGCGGCCGTGATGGTCGAGGACATCGCCAAGACGGTGTGGCTGGCGCTCCAGATCGGCGCCGTCGAGTCGTTGCCACCGGAGGAGATCGCCGCCAACTTCGAGCGCTACAGCACGCGCTATGGGACGATGGACGCCAGCCGGAACGAGTGAGGGGGGTCATGGCGCGCTTCGACCTGACCACGTTCGGAGAGGGACAGCTGCGCCTGTGCGTGCCCGCGGGCGGTCGGCTCGAGGCCGTCGATCGTCTCGACGTGTACGTCTCGGGCACCGAGGGGAACGTCGCGTGCACCCTGGCCCGCCTCGGCGCGGTCACCGGGTGGGCCAGCACGCTGCCCGACGCGCCGCTGGGTCGGCGCGTGGAGCGGCACTACCGGCTCGCCGGCGTCGACCTGAGCGCGGTCCGTTGGCGCGACGGTCGCCTGGCCACGTACTACGTCGAGTACGCCGTCCCACCGCGCTCGATCCAGGTCTGGTTCGACCGCCGCGACTCCGTCTTCAGCCGCATGACGTCGGCGGACGTGGACTGGGCCTACCTGCTCGACACACGGCTGCTCCACCTGACCGGGATCACGTTGGCGCTGCCCGGTCCGCAGGCGCTGGTGCTCGAGGCCGTCGCGCGCGCGCGCGACGCCGGCGTGCCGGTGAGCTTCGACATGAACTACCGCGCCCGGCTCTGGTCACCGGAAGAGGCGCGCCGGGTGGCGACCCCGCTCGTCGCCGACGTGGACGTCTTGTGCTGCAGCCGCGACGACGCGGTCACCGTGCTCGGCGTCGCTCCGGGCGAGCCCGACGCGGTGCTGCGGGGGCTGGGCGACGTGACGCCCGCCCGGCACCTGGTCATGTCGATGGGGGGCGACGGTCTCCTCGGTTGGGACCGGACGACCGACGAGGTGCACCACGTCCCCGCCCGCGAGGTCGTGATCCTCGATCGGATCGGGGCCGGCGACGCCATGGTGGCCGGCGTGCTGCACGGCTGGTTGCGCGGCGACTTCGCCCGCGGCCTCCGGTACGGGGCCCTGTGCGCGGCGCTCTCGCTGAGCCAGTACGGCGACCTGCCGAACGTGGACGCCGACGAGCTCGAGGCGATGGTGGACGCCCGCGGCGCCATGATCGAGCGGTAGGGCGACTTGGTCACGCGCCCGACGCAGCGGGCGTAGGATCTGCGGCGTCGTGCCGGCGTCGACCCGTCGGCCGCCGGAGGCTCCGGTGCCCCATCCCTCGACGACCGTGTGGCGGTCGCTCGTTCGCTTCCTTCCCAAACGCTCCGACTACGACCTGCGCGCCTGGCGCCAAGACCTGCTCGCCGGTCTGACGGTCGCGGTCGTGGCGTTGCCGCTGGCCCTCGGGTTCGGTGTCGCGTCCGGCGCCGGCGCCGCCGCGGGCCTGATCACCGCCGTCGTGGCCGGCACCCTCGCCGCCGTCTTCGGTGGTTCCAGCTTCCAGGTGAGCGGACCCACCGGCGCCATGACCGTGGTGCTCCTGCCCATCGTCGCCAGCCACGGTCCGGGCGCGCTGCCCTTCATCGGTCTGCTGGCGGGCGTCTTCCTGCTGGCGTTCGCCGCCGTCGGTCTGGGCCAGTACGTGCAGTACGTCCCGTGGCCGGTGGTCTCGGGGTTCACGAACGGCATCGCCGTGATCATCGCCTTGCAGCAACTGCCTGGCTTGCTCGGGCTCGAGGCGTCGGGGGGCCACGGCTCGATCCTGCCGGCGAGCGCCCGCACGCTGGCCGACTTCGTCCAGGCGCCCTCGTGGCGGGCGCCTGCGCTGGGGCTCCTGGCGATCGTGGTGATGACCGCGTGGTCGCGCTGGCCGCGCGCCCGCGCCGTGCCGGGCGGGATCGTGGCGCTCCTCACCGTGACGGTGCTGTCGCTCCTGCCGCTCTTCGATGGCGTGCCGCGCATCGGCGCGATCCCGGCCGCGCTGCCGTTCCCGGCCTGGCCGGCGTGGCCCGACCTGGAGCTGACGACCCTCGTGCGCGCCGCGCTCGCGATCGCGGTGTTGGCGGCCCTCGAGAGCCTGCTGTCGGCCGTCGTCGCCGACGGCATGACGGTGGGCGAGCGCCACGACCCGGGCCGGGAACTGTTCGGCCAGGGGCTCGCCAACGTGGCGGTGGCGTTGGTGGGCGGCGTGCCGGCGACGGCGGCGTTGGCACGCACGGCGGTGAACGTGCGCTCGGGCGCACGCACGCGTCTGGCGGCCGTGATCCACGGGTTGTCGTTGGCGGCGATCGTCGCGGCGGCGGCTCCCTGGGCGGCGCGCATCCCGCTCGCGGCGCTGGCGGGGATCCTCGTGGTGGTGGCGGCGCGGATGGTGGAGACCCATGCGCTCCGGACGATCCTGCGCTCGACGAAGTCCGACGCCTTCGTCCTCGCGATCACGCTCGTGACGACGATCGCCTTCGACCTCATCCTGGCGCTCGAGGTGGGGCTGATCGCCGCGGGCGTGCTGTTCGTGGTTCGGATGAGCCGCATGTTCTCGGTCGATCCTCAGGACCTGCTCGGCGAGCGTGGGCTGGCGACGGGCGTTCGCGACGCCGCGAACGACGCCGCCGCCGAGGGGCGCCTGCTGCGTGAGAGGGTGATCGCCTACCGCATCGACGGGCCGATCTTCTTCGGCGCCGCCAACCGCTTCTTCGATCAACTCCTGAAGACCGGCGGCGGCATCAGCGTGGTCGTGCTGCGTCTTCGGCGCGTGCCGGTGATGGACGCCACGGGCGCAGCCGCCCTCGAGGCGCTCGTCGACCGCCTCTCGCGGCGCCGGGTGCGCGTGCTGCTGTCGGGGCTCCGCCCGCAACCGCGCCAACTGCTCGAGCGGATGGGCGTGCTCGAACGCCTCGAGCGCGACGGTGCCCACGTCTTCGCCACGACCGAGGAGGCGATCGCCGCGGCCGAGCGCTTCGTGGGCGCGGGCGTGCAGGCGTCCCACGCGGGGCGACCGCCCGGCGCTACCGTGAAGGTCGACGCAGGAGGTGCGATCGATGGATGAGTTGTGGCGAGGTTTCGTGTGGGCGCTGGGCATCGAGTTGCCCCAGGACGACCTCACGATCGGCCACATGGCCGCGCGCGCGGTGATCGTCTACGTGACGGCGCTCGCGACGGCCCGCGTGGGCGACCGGCGGTTCCTGGGCAAGGCCTCGGCCTTCGACGTGATCCTGGCCATCATCCTGGGATCGGTCGTCAGCCGGGCCATCACGGGGTCGGCGCCGTTCTTCCCGTCGTTGGTCGCCGGCGTCGTGCTGGTCATGACGCATCGTCTCTTCGCGGCGGTCCAGTTCCGCTTCAGCCCGTTCGGCAAGCTGATCAAGGGGAACCCGCGCGTCGTCGTCCGCGACGGCGAGATCCTCTGGGACGCGATGCGCGCCAGCCACCTCAGCGAGAACGACCTGCGCGGGTCGTTGCGGTCCCAGGCCCACATCGACGACCTGAGCGAGGTCGCCGAGGCGCGCCTCGAGCGCAGCGGCGACGTCAGCGTGGTGAAGCGGAAGCGACGCCGGGAGACGATCGACGTCGACGTGGAAGCGGGCGTGCAGACGGTGCGAATCGTGCTGGGCTGAAACGGCTGGGCTGAAGCAGCCCTGGCTGAAACGGCCCGGCCGAGGCTGCCGCCGCGTCCCGCCCTCGCCCTCCTACAGTGAGGGACGAAGGTTCGACGGAGGGACGATGGGAACGAGCCGCCTCGAAGCGCATCCGATCCTGCCGATCGCGCCACCCGCCGACGTGCCGTTCACGTGGGACGGCGCGCCGATGCTGGCGCGTGTCGGTGAGGTCATCTCGTCGGCGGTGATGGCGCACGGCGTGCGCGCGTTCGGACGCCACCCCAAGGACGGCAGCCCGCAAGGGCTCTACTGTGCCAACGGTCAGTGCGCCCAGTGCCTGGTCCTGGCCGACGGCCGGACGGTCAAGGCCTGCATGGCGCCCGTGACCCCCGGTCTCGACGTCCGCCCGCTCGACGCCCTGCCGGTGTTGCCCGCCGGCGCTTCCGTGCCCGCCGGTCACGAGCCCGAACGGCGCGAGGTGCCCGTGCTGATCGTCGGCGGCGGACCGGCGGGCCTGTCGGCGGCGGCGGAGCTCGGCGCCCACGGCGTGCCGGTGCTCCTCGTCGACGACAAGGACCGCCTGGGCGGCAAGCTGGTGCTGCAGACGCACCGCTTCTTCGGTTCGATCGACGCCGTGCATGCCGGAACGCGTGGCATCGCCATCGGTGAGCGCCTCTCGCGCGAGGCGCTCGCGTTCGACACGACCGAGGTATGGACGGGCTCGACCGTGCTGGCCGTGTTCGGCGACGGCTGGGTGGGCATCTGGCGCGGCGCGACCGAGTACGTGCTGGTGCGTCCGCAGGTCCTGCTCGTCGCCGCCGGTTCGCGCGAGCGAGCCCTCGCCTTCCCGGGCAACACGCTGCCGGGCGTGCTGGGTGCGGGCGCCTTCCAGACGCTGCTGAACCGCGACGGCGTGCGGATCGCCGACCGCCTGTTCGTGATCGGCGGCGGCAACGTCGGCCTCATCACCGCGTACCACGCGTTGCAGGCGGGCGTCGACGTGGTCGGTCTGGCCGAGGCGGCCGCCGCGTGCGGCGGGTACCGCGTGCATCTCGACAAGCTCGTGCGTCTGGGCGTGCCGGTGCACACCTCGCACACGGTGGTGGCGGCGTCCGGCGACGGGCGGGTCGAGGAGGTCACCCTGGCGCGCGTGGACGAGCGCTTCCGGCCGATCGCGGGGACCGAGCGCCTCTACGCGTGCGACGCGGTGCTCGTGGCGGTCGGTCTCGATCCCGTCGACGAGTTCACCGGCCAGGCTCGCGCCGCCGGCCTGCGCACCTTCGCCGCCGGCGACTGCGACCAGATCGCGGAGGCCTCGGCCGCCATCTTCGCGGGCAAGATCCGGGGGCGCGAGATCGCCGGCGTGCTGGGCGCCGATGCCGGCGGGGTCCCCGCCGAGTGGTCGCGCATGGCCGACCTGCTGCGCTCGAAACCCGGTCCCGTCGGCGCCGAGCGGCCGGCGCCGGCCACGCAGGGCGTGCACCCTGTGTTCCATTGCGACCAGCCGATCCCCTGCAACCCGTGCACGTCGGTCTGCCCTCGAGCGCTCATCCACATCGACCCCGACGACCTCCGGGGCGTGCCGCGGTACGTCGGCGACGATGCGGCCGACGCCTGCATCGGCTGCCAGAAGTGCGTGCGCATCTGCCCGGGTCTGGCGATCACGCTCGTCGACGGTCGCCTCGACGCCGCGTTCCCCATCGTCACGATCCCCTTCGAGTTCTCCGCCGACCGGGTGCGCGAGGGCGACCGCGTGGACGTGGTCGACGTGCACGGCGACGCGCTGGGACCGGTCGAGGTGGTGCGGGTGCGGGGTGTGCCGCGGGCACGAGCCGGCGCGGCCGGTTCGCCCGGGACGGCCGCCGGCGGCGCCGACGGCACCCTCCTCGTGCAGGTGCGGGCGCCGGCGGCGTGGGCCGCGCGGGTGGCGGGTCTGCGGGTGCAGGCGCCCGCGGTGGGCGAACCGCTCGGATCCGGCGGGGCGGCGAGGCTCGCGGACGACGCCGTCGTGTGCCGTTGCGAGCGCGTCACCGCCGGCGAACTGCGGGCGCTGATCCGCGCCGGCCACCGCGACGTGAACGAGATCAAGGCCATCGCGCGGGCCGAGATGGGCGCGTGCGGCGCCAAGACGTGCGCGCCCCTCATCGATCGGCTGTTCCGCGACGAGGGTGTGGCGGCCGCCGACGTGACGCCCGGGCGTGCGTCGCCCGCCGTTCGTCGAGGTGCCGCTCGGTGTCCTGGGCGGGGTGCGTGCCACCTCGAAGGAGCGTTGACGTGCCGCACCCGGACGTGGTCGTCATCGGTGCCGGCAGCGTGGGCGTGCCGACCGCGTGGGCGCTGGCCAAGAGCGGTTTGCGCACGACCGTCGTCGACGCGGGCGCCAGCGCCGGCCAGGGCGCCAACAAGGCCGCCATCGGCGGCGTCCGCGCCACGCACGCCGACCCCGCCAAGGTGCGCATCGGCCGCGAGAGCGTGGCCACCTTCGCGGGCTGGCGCGACGAGCACGGCGACGACATCGAGTGGGTGACCGGCGGCTACGCCTTCGTGGCGTACCGCGAGCGGGAGGAGACCGCCTTCCGTCGCCTGCTCGAGGTGCAGCATCGGCACGGCCTCGACATCGACTGGCTGGACGCCGACGAGCTCCTGGCCCGCGTGCCCGACCTGGCGCCCGACGGGTTGCGGGGCGGCACCTTCTCGCCCGGCGACGGTCACTGCTCGACGCTCCGCGCCAGCCACGCGCTGGCGGAAGCCGCGCGGCGTGCGGGCGTGACGTTCCGTTTCGGCGAACGGGTGACGGGGCTGCGCGTCGAGCACGGCCGCGTGCAGGGCGTACGCACGGACCGCGGCGAGATCGTCGCCCCCCTGGTCGTGAACGCGGCCGGTGGCGACGCCGCGCGGGTGGCCGCCCTGGTGGGCGACGAGCTCGCGGTGCGCACCGACCTGCACGAGGCCGCCATCACCGAACCCGTGGCGCCGTTCCTGGCGCCGCTCGTGGTGGACGTGCGGCCCGGTCCCGGCTCGGCGAACGTGTACTTCTACCAGGCCAAGACGGGCCAGCCATCTTCTGCCTCACGCCCGACCCGCCGATCTGGGGCGACGACCTCCGGCCCACGAGCGCGTTCCTGCCGCAGGTGGCGCAGCGCCTGTTGGCGCTCATGCCGCGGTTGCAACACGTCCGGGTGCGTCGCACCTGGCGCGGGGTGTACCCCATGACGCCCGACGGCTCACCGCTGGTGGGTGCGTCGGAGCGCGTCGAGGGCCTGGTGCACGCGGCCGGGCTCTGCGGCCAGGGGTTCATGCTCGGTCCGGGTGTCGGCGAGCTGGTGAGCCGGCTCGTGCGGGAGGAGACGACCGCCGAGGACGACGACGTCCTCGCAGCTTGGTCGCCGCGGCGGGCGTTCG
>CAWIUY010000006.1:0-115827 GCA_963839375.1 uncultured Trueperaceae bacterium
CGTGTTCGTCGTGCGGGCTACGGCGGTCGAAGCGATCCTGGCGCCGAGCTACTGGCTGTTCCCGAGCGAGACGACCGAGGCGTCGCAGGAGGAAGCGGCGCTCCGGGCCTACGGCGTCGTGCGCGTCGCCGCCAGCGGACGCGGGTGAACCGCGGTCGACGAGAGGAACGCCCCATGTCGAAGAACACCGAGACCGTCCACGCCTACCTGGACGGCTTCCGCACCAACGACCACGCTCGGATCCTGGCCTGCCTGACGGACGACATCCAGTGGACCGTCTTCGGCGCCTTCCGCCTTTCGGGCAAGGAGGCGTACGACGCCGCCATCGACGGCGCGCCCGAGTTCATCGACCCGCCCACGCTCGAGGTCGTGCGAATGGTCGAGGGCGACGACGTGGTCATGGCCGAACTGACCGGCACCGCGCGGCGGGCGGCGGGCGGGGAGATGCGCATGTCGATGGCCGAGGTGTTCGTCATGCGCGACGGCAAGATCGCCGAGCGCCGCGCCTGGGTGGTCGTCCTCGAGGAGAACGACTACCGCTGAGGCATGCCGGACGCCACGCAGCGACGTGGCGTCGCCCGTGGATTAAGCGGCGGCTAAGTGGGTGCGGCCTACGGTGCGCGGCGAGGAGGCCCACACCATGCCCACCACCCGCACGCTCCAGAAGGTCGTCGCGTTCCTGGCCGCCATCGTCACGACCGCCGCGCTCGCGCAGCCGCTCACCGTCGAGCACCCCGATTTCGACGTCCGGATGAGCTACCCGCCCACGTGGTTCGCGGACACGATCCCGGCGGAGGACGGTTCGTTGACCCTGACCTTCACGGCCCCGGGCGACGCCGGTCTCGTCGTCGTCGTGCTCGCCAAGATCGACGCCGACCTCCGCGCCGAGCTCCGAGCCTTGGGCACGGACGCGGTGCTGGACGCCTGGGAGGGCTTCGCGGAGGACGTACCGAACGCCCGCCTCGAACGTGTCAGCGAACGAGCGGTGGCCGGGGTCCCGTCCGGCGTCGTGGACTACGTGGGCCAGGGGATGGCCGGATCCGTGATCACCGTCATCGGGGAGTTCGCCGCGTACACCGTCGTGTCGATGGGCGCCGACGGCTTCGTCCCCGAGGTCCAGGCTGGCCTCGAGACGATCCTGGCGAGCTTGACGATCCTCTCGAACGCCGGGGCGGGTGCCGCGGGCGGCCAGGCGGCCGCTGCTCCGGCCGGGAATCCGCTGGCGCCTCCCGCGGGCAACCCCTTGGCGCCGGCCGCTGCGAACCCCGCCGCGCCGGCCGTCCCGAACCCCGCCGCGCCGGCCGCCGGGAACCCCCTCGCGCCCGCCGCGTCGACCCCACCCACGCGGACGGCGAGCCCCGCGGGCTACGTCGAACCGTTCACCGACACCGACCCACAGCGGGTGTTAGGCGGCGTGCTGGACGTCGGCAGCGACGGCACCTGGACCGGCGCGTTGACGGGCGCCGCCTACCGGCTCACCAACACCGCGGCGCCCGACGCGGTCCGGTACTACTACCTGACCAGCCTGCCGGACCACGCCGGTCCCCTCGCCCAGGGCACCACCGGCGTGACGCTGGGGATCTCCGCGGGTGGTGGCTCGTTGTCGGCGGCCGGCTTACTCTTCGACTTCGACCCGAACGACGGCACGTACCTCGCCTTCGCGCTGACGACCACGGGCTACGCCGTCTTCCAGCGCAGCGCCAGTGGCTTCGAGCTGCTCGCGATGGAGGACCTGGACTCGCTGCGGCCCGACGGGCGCAATCGGCTCGAGCTCCGCGTCGACGGTACGACGGTCGAGGTGATCGTGAACGACCAGTTCGCCGCCTCGCTGAACGGCCAGCGCGCCTTCGCCGGCGGCGTGGGCCTCATCGCGGTCGGTGCCGGCGCCTTCGAGTTCCAGGACTTCCGCCACGCGGGGCCGTAGGCCCCGCTCCCGACCCGACGTCACCCACCCAGCGTCCCAGGAGGAGCACCATGTCCACGCCACCGAACGTCCGTCACCCCATCGTCCTCGTCTTGGTCCTGCTCGCGTCGATCGCCTTCGCCCAGACGACCGCGTACGAGAACCCGCAACTCGGCTTCCGCTTCAGCCAGCCCGACGGTTGGGCGCCCAGCGAGGACGTCGCGCCCGACGGCACGCTCACGCTTCAGTTCATGGTGCCGTCGGGCCAGGGTGCGGTCGGGGTCGCCGCGGTGCCGATCGACGACGCGGAGCGCGCCTACTGGACGGGTCCGCGCGAGGAGCTCGTGCGCGACGTGTGGGCGGGCTTCGTGCCCGAGGTGCCCGACGCCCAGATCAACCAGACGTACGAGGTCACGGTCGACGGCGCGCTTGCTAGCGTGATCGACTACGCCAGCCCGAGCGTGGCCGGCACCATCGTGGTCATCGTCGGGAGCCGCGCGGCGTTCACCTTCTTCTCGGCCGGGGATCAGGCGTCGCTCGCGACGGTGCAGGGCGGGCTCGAGACGATGCTCGGGAGCTTCGCGTTCCTGCCGGGCGGCGCTCCGGTGGCGCAGGCGGGCGGCGGGGGCGGCTCGAGCCCGATCGCGGGGACGCCGCCGGTCGGCCCGACGAACCCCGCGCTGCCGGCCAACCCGATGAACCCATCGGCGCCGGTCAACCCCCTCGGCGCGACGCCGCCCGGCTCCGGGGGCAACCCGTACGTCGGCGAGTTCGCCGACGACCGTCTACGGCTCACGCTCGATGCCGCGTCCAACGGCCTCGCGGGAACGCTCGTGTTCGACGACGCCCGCTACCCGGTGACCGCCCAGGCCACGGACGGCGGCGTCAGCGGCCACTTCCTCGTCGGCGGTGTCAGCTACGGCTTCGAGGCGAGGCTCGACGGCGACAACCTCACGTTCGTCACGGACGAGGTTCGCTACGTGCTCCAGCGGACCCGCTGAGGACGGGCACATCGCCGTCTATGGAATCCGGACGGTGAGGCGCCAACGTCCCCCGAGGTCGGCAAGCCGGCCCCGGGCGAACCGTCTACGCGGCGGGGCGGCGCCCCAGGAGCACCACGATCGCGTACGCGTAGGAGAGGACGACCGCCGCCGCCACGGCGGTCACGCGCACATCCGGGAAGACCCACCAGGCGGCGGTCGAGGGGAGATCAGGCATTCCGCTACGCCTACGAGAGCGGACGTGCCGGCGAGAGGGCGGCCGTGGGCTTCTCACGCCGCTTCGAGGACCTCCTCCGGCTCGTGGCGCCAGATGTGGGCGTGATCGCTCGCGAACTGCCGGAAGGTGATCGGCTCGCGTCCGAGGAGTTCGCGTGTGGTGTCGGTGAGGTGTGCGGCGAGTCCGAAACGCGCGACGGTGTAGAGCGCCGTCATCACGGTGGCGAGGCCGGTGGGGTGGCCGGCGCGGCGCATCCCGAGCCAGAAACGGAGCGCGGAGGGGTTCGCGTAGCGGATGGTGCGGCCGAGTTCTTCGCTGAGGATGCGCGCGATCTCGTCGTAGTCGAGCGCTTCACTGCCGGTGAGTTCGTAGGCGTGGCGTTCGTGGCCGGGTTCGGTGAGGGTCTTGGCGGCGACCGCGGCGACGTCGCGGACGTCGACGAAGGCGGTGCGGCCGCGACCGGCGGGTACGAAGATGCGGTCGTGGAGGCGGATCTCGTCGCGGTGCACGCCGCTGAAGTTCTGCATGAAGAACGACGGCCGCAGGAAGGTCCACGCGACGCCGCTCTCACGCACGAGCCGCTCGATGCGGTGGTGGGGCACGACGGCGTTGCGCTCGACCCCTTGCAGCGAGAGGAACGCGATCTGCTCGACGCCGGCGTCGCGCGCGGCCTCGATCGTCGGCACGAACGCCCGGGCGTCGGCCATCTGCGGCGGGCGCATGAGGAAGAGCGCGCGGGCGCCGTCGAAGGTCTCCGCGTGGGTCTCCTTCCGGTCGAACGCGAACGGCACGCACTCGACGTCCGGTCCGAGGCGTGCTCGGCCGTCGTGGACGTCGGTCACGGCGGCGCGGACGGGTCGACCCGCTTCGCGTAGCAGGCGCACCACCTCGCTCCCGACGGTGCCGGTCGCGCCGGTGACGACGATCGTGCCGGTCATCGCGACGCCGCGGCGCGGGTCATGCTTCGCTCCTCGGAGCGTCCGAGGGCACAGAACCGGGTGCGAACGCCTGCGCGTGCTGCCGGACCCACGCCTCGAGAGAGGCGGCCGAGCATCGCGCCGAACGCCGCCGGCGTGAGGGCGTCGTACCGGATGGGGCGGCCGAGGGCACGGCCGAAGCTCGCCGCCATGCCGTCGCCATCGAGCCGCTCCGGTCCTGCGGCCTTCAGGTTCAGGTTCGCGAGCGCGGGACGCTCGATGGTCTCCACCGCGAGCGCCGCGACGTCGCCCTGTGCGATCTGCGCCCCGCGCGCCACGAGGTCGGCCGCCTTCTCGGGGTGGCGCGTGCGGACGCGGACGCCGAACCCGGCGTCGAGGAGCTTGTGGGCGACGGGTCGACTCTGCCAGCCGGTCGCGCCGTAGACGAGGACGGTCTTCACGGGGCCCTTCCTTCTCGTGGAACGGGTGGGATTGGGATCCAGGCTCATCGCGCTGGACGACCACGCGTGGGAGGCGCGGCGGCATGCGTTCGCGCTCCGGCCGGCCGAAGGGCTCAGTTCGAGATGACGGGGCTGGCACGAACGTGGGCGGGGTCGTCGAGCTGTTCGAGCATGAAGCGCGCCATGTCGGGTCGCGTGATGCGCGGTCCGGTGTTGACGCCGACGTGCCCGACGCGCACGTTGCCCTTCGCCGCGTCATCGGTGAGCATGGGGACGCGCACGACCGTCCAATCGCGGTCGCTGGCGCGCACCGTGGCCACGGTGCGGGTCATGTCTTCGAGGACGTGCCGGGCCGCGAGCTTCAAGGCGAACGAGATGAGGTGGTTGAAGAGCTTGGGTTGGTCGCCTTCGGCTCCGACGCCGGCGCCGGCCGAGATCACGATGCGCCGCACGCCATGCTCGTTCATGGCGTCGAGGATGTTCTCGGTGCCACGGCTGACTTGGTGGTCGGGCGTGTTCTTGGTCGGACCGAGTGCGCTCAGCACGGCACTCGCGCCATCGACCGTCTCGCCGACGGCAGACCGATCGAGCACGTCGCCCTTCACGACACGCAGGCGCTCGTGCTCGAGAGCGAGCTTGCTCGGGGTGCGCGCGAGGACGGTGACGCGGTACCCCGCGGCGAGCGCCTCCTCGACGAGGTGGCGGCCGGTCTTGCCGGTACCGCCGAAAACCGCCACGATGCGGTCGGCGGGTGCTGCGGGTGCTGCCCGGTTCGGCGTCATCGTTCCTCCTGGGGTTGCGACGTTTCGATCGACGAAGCGTGAGCGAGTGGAGAAGGGGCGCCGCTCAATCGATGGCCGCCTCGTGCGGTGCGAGGGCCACGAGGACCTCGAGTGCGGCTTCCTCGAAACGGGCACGGAGTTCGGCCGGCAGCGGCTCGAGCAACTCGTCGAACGCCGCGGCGGCCTTGCGGTTGATGCCCTGGACCAGGGCGACGCCGTCTGGGGCGAGTTCGACGTGCTTCAGACGCCGGTCGTGGACGTCCTCCGTGCGGGTCAGGAGGTCACGGTGCACGAGCCGGTCGACGAGATGGCTCGTCGCGCCGAGGGAGAGGTCGAGGTGTTCGGCGATCGCGCTCACGGACTGACCGCCCTCGGCGGCGAGGAAATGGAGCGTTCCCATCTGCGGCATCGAGAGCTGCAGCTCCCGTAGGAGCCCGTGCATGTCGCGGATCGCGCGTCGCATGTAGAGCTGGAAGAAGCGCTGGACTGGGTGGGCCTCCGTGGAGCCTACCGACTGGGATCGTTGGGTCATGGTGCTCCTTCGAAGGATAAGAGTATTTTACGGGTGGGACTGTGTCAAGGTGGGTGACCGTTCTGCTCATGGTAGGAAGCGGGTAGGTTGGACGCGGTCGACCACCGCAGCGGAGGTGCCCATGCCGTCGGACGCCAAGGTCAAAGGACCCGCCTCGTACTTCCCGTCGATCGAGAAGACCTACGGGAAACCCATCGCACACTGGCTCGAGATCCTCGACGCCCTCCAGGACGAGAAGCACATGCAGCAGGTGGCGATCCTGAAGTCGGAGCACGGCCTCGGCCACGGTCACGCCAACGCGCTGGTGGCGTACCATCGCGCGCGCCGCGAGGCTTGAGGCGGCGTCCGAGGTGGCCGAGAACAAGACCCAACCCACCGCCGCCAGCGTCGAGGACTACATCGCGTCGCGGGCCAACACGCAGCAACAGGCCGACTGTCAGGAGCTGATGGCGCTCCTCCACAAGGTCACCGACGAGTCCCCGGTGATGTGGGGACCGAGCATCGTCGGCTACGGCACCTACCGCTACACCTACGAGAGCGGGCGCACCGGCGAGATGCCGGTCGTGGGTTTCGCCATCCGCGGCCGCGAGCTCGTCCTGTACGTGACCGCCGCGAGCGAAACCCAGCAGGCGCTCCTCGCCCGGCTGGGTCCGCACAAGATGGGCAAATCGTGCCTGTACGTCAAGCGGCTGGCCGACCTGGACACGGACGTGCTCGAGCAGATCGTCGTCAACTCCGTCGCGGAGGTGCGGCGGCGGTACGGCTGACGCGGACCCACCCGCGACCGCCGCTGACACCGCCCGATAGGCCGGCCGGTCGCAAGGCTCGCCGGCGAAGGAGGAGGCCACATGTCGGTCGGGTACTCGGGGAAGCCGCTGGTCGAGAAGCTCGGGATCGAGGAGGGCATGCGCGTCGCCGTCCTGAACGCACCCGACGGATATGACGAGTTCGTGGGCACGCTGCCGGACGGTGTCCGCGTCGAACCGGAACTGGTCGGCCTGCCGGATCTGGTGCACCTGTTCGTGCTCGAACGCGCGGAACTCGCGGCCACCCTCGAGGCGCTCAGGCAGCGGATCGACGGCGCCACACCCGTCTGGGTGTCGTGGCCCAAGAAGTCGTCGAAGGTCGCGACCACTGTCACCGAAGACGTCGTCCGCGAGGTGGCGCTGCCGCTGGGTTTCGTCGACGTGAAGGTGTGCGCCGTCTCGGAGGTGTGGTCGGGTTTGAAGCTCGTCGTTCGGAAGGAGCTGCGGACGAACGCGCGCCGCGTGCAATGACGCGTCGCGTTCCCGTACCCTGAACCTCCATGTACACGCCGAAGCCGAACGAGGAGACGCGCGTCGAGGTGATGCACGAGCTCATCCGCGCCCACCCGCTGGGGACGTGGACGCTGCTCGGCCCCGACGACCTGCTCACCCAGCACGTCCCCTTCCTCCTCGACGCCGACCGCGGCCCGTTCGGTACGCTCGTCGGCCACGTCGCGCGCGCGAACCCGGTGTGGCGGTCGCCACCGACGGAGGTCCGCAGCGTCGTCTCGTTCCAGGGGCCGCAGGCGTACGTGACGCCGTCGTGGTACCCGAGCAAGCGCGAGCACGGCAAGACGGTGCCGACCTGGAACTACGCGGTCGTGCACGCCCGCGGGGTGCCGGTGTTCAGCGACGACCGCGACTGGCTGCTGGCGCACGTCACGAGCCTCACGGATCACCACGAGGCGGCCGAGGGGACACCATGGGCGGTCGCGGACGCGCCGGACGACTACGTCGCCGGCATGTTGCGCGCGATCGTCGGCGTGGAGATCCCCATCGAGCGCCTCGTGGGCAAATGGAAGACGAGCCAGAACCGGACGCAGGCGGACAGAGCGGGGGTCGTAGCGGGGTTGGTCGGCCGAGGGGACGAGGCGTCGGCAGAGTTGGTCGCGCGGCACGCGGAACCCTGAGGCACGGCGCCGGCCCAGGACCCGGTACGACGCGTCCCTCGAGCCGCTCCCCTACGCTCCGTCCGAACCGTCGTCCTCGCTCGTCGGATCGGCCCCGGCGGCCTCGAACGCAGCCTCGGCCGCCATCGCGACGTTGCGGTAGACCGGCCCCAGCCGCGCCACGAGGTCGTCGTCAAGTGCCGTGAAGGGGCCCAGCCGGCGCAGCAGCGACAGGTCGGGCCGTTCGCCGGGGAGGTCGATGCGGGGCGGCTCGGCGGTGGACCAGTAGTCGGCAGGGTCGAGCGGGGCGGTGCCGTCCGCGGTCGCCCGCTCATGGTCGGCCTCGGTGGACGTGGTGGCGCCACCGGTGCCCGCGTCCGCGCCGGAACCCACGCTCACCTGTCGTCGCAGTCCCTCCACCACCTCCTCCTGGCCGCGGCCACGGAGGCGGAAGAGAAGGAACGGGTCGTCGTCGAGCTGCTCGCCGAGCAGGTAGCAGGTGGCGGCGATGTGCTTGCACACGGTGACGTTGTCGGGGCAGTTGCACGTGAGGCGCAGGTGCTCGGGCTTCGTCGGGAAGAGCGAGGCCCGGGCAGCCTCGAAGACCTCGTCGATGTCGCGCGGCATCTCGCCGGCCAGGAGACTGGCGGCGAGATCCGGGCGGCGCGAGAGCGCGGCGATCACGCGTTCCCAGGCCTTGTCGGAGAAAGGCGCGAGTCCGATCGTCACGCGGTAGGGCGTGCGGCGCGAGCCCTGGACGTCGGCGAGCACGATGCCCGTTTGCTCCTGGACCGACAGCACCTGACCGGCTCGGGCGTAGCTCCGGCCGCGGGCCAGGCGGGCCGGGGTGATGAGGCGCTCGAGGGCGGCCACCCAGCGTTCGGCCCACCAGCTCTCGACGAAGGCGCCGCGCTGGCTGCGGCTCGCGACGCCCTGGTCGGTGGGGATGGCGCGGGCCGGGCGGCGGGGGCGGCGGGGGCGGCGGCGCTTCATGTGAGCGCCTCCCGCCGCAGCGCCACCAGGTCGCGCAGCGCGGGGCCGTCGAGGTTGACGAGGGCCCGCTCGCCCGAGGCGATGACCTCGCCGGCCAGCGCGCGCTTGTCCTCGATCATCTCGGCGATGCGCTCCTCGAGGGTGCCGACCGTGACGAAGGCGTGCACCTGCACGCCCTTGCGTTGGCCGATACGGTAGGCGCGGTCGGTGGCCTGGTCCTCCACGGCCGGGTTCCACCAGCGGTCGAAGTGGAAGACGTGCGAGGCGCGGGTCAGGTTGAGGCCGGTGCCGCCCGCCTTCAGCGACAGCAGGAAGATCGGCGGCCCGCCGTCGGCCTGGAAGTCGCGCACCATCTCGGCGCGGCGTTCGGCCTTCACGCCGCCGTGTAGGAAGGGCACGGTGACGCCGAAGCGGGCGGACAGGTGCGCGGCGAGGAGGTCGCCCATCTGCCGGTACTGGGTGAACACCAGCGCCGCGTCGCCGGCGTCGAGCGCCTCGTCGAGGAGCGTGCAGAGGCGCGCGAGCTTGGGGCTGCGGCGCTCCGAGAGGGCCAAGGCCGCGGCGTCGGCCCCGCCCGCGTACACGGTCGACACCTTCTCGCCCAGCGCGTGGGCCGGGTGGTTGCAAACCTGCTTGAGGCGCGTGATCATCTTCAGCACCAGGCCCTTGCGCGCGATGCCCTCGGCGCCGTCGACGGCGCGCATCGACGCGTCGACCACGCTCTGGTAGAGGCTCGCCTGTTCCTCGGAGAGTTGCACCCAGGCGCGCTGGACGACCTTGTCGGGCAAATCGGTGATGACGTCGCGGTCGCTCTTGAGCCGACGCAGCACCAGCGGCCGCACGAGGCGGCGCAGCGTGGCGGTCTTCTGCGGGTCGCCCTCGCGCTCGATCGGCAGCGCGAGCCGCGTTCGGAAGGCGCTGCGCGTCCCGAGGTAGCCGGGGTTGAGGAACTCGACGATCGACCACAGCTCGTCGAGGCGGTTCTCGATCGGGGTGCCGGTCAGCGCCAGGCGCACCTCAGCGTTCAGTTGCCGCGCGGCGCGCGCCTGTGCGGTGTCGGCGTTCTTGATCTGCTGCGCTTCGTCGAGCACCACCGCGTACCAGTCGATGGCCTCGAGCGCTCCGGCGTCGCTGCGCAGGAGCGGGTAGCTGGTCACCACCACGTCCGCGTCCGCGACCGCCGCCCGCAGCTTGGCGCCTCGCGCGCGGTCGGCGCCGTGGTGCACCAGCGTGCGCAGGTCGGGCGTGAAGCGCGCGGCCTCGTCGTGCCAGTTGCGCACGACCGACGTGGGGCAGACGATCAGCGAGGGACCGGACGCGCGGCCCGCCGCCCGCTCCTGGAGCAGGAAGGCGAGGGTCTGGACCGTCTTGCCGAGACCCATGTCGTCGGCGAGGCAGACGCCGAGCCCGAGCCGGGCAGCGAGCGTCAGCCAGGCCGCACCGCGCTGCTGGTAGGGGCGCAGCGTCGCATGCAGTCCCGGCGGATCGGTCCACGGCTCGCTGTCCCCACCGCCCTCGAGCGCCTTCAGCCAACGTGCGGCCTCGCCGTCGAACTGCACGTCGACCACCGGTAGACCGGCGACCTCGGCACGATCACCGAAGGCGCCCGACAGCGCCTCGGCGACGCTCAGGTCGCGCTGATGACGGCGGCGCTCGAAGAAGCGGGCGGCGGCCTCGACCGCCTCGGGGTCGAGTCGCACCCAGGCGCCGCGCCAACGGATGAGCGAGGCCTTGCGCCGGGCCAACTCGGCGAACTCTTCGGAGGAGAGGGTGGCGCCGCCGAGCGCCACCTCCCACCGGTAACGCAGCAGTTGGTCGAGCCCGACGCGGCCGTCGCTGCGACCACCCCCGGGGGCGGGGGCGACCTTCAGACGCGCACCGAGGCGGGCGCCGGGCTGCGACCACCAGGAAGGGGCGAGCACGCCGAAGCCGCCCTCCTCGAGCAGGGGCGCGACGTCGCGTAGGAAGCCGAAGGCCTCCTCCACGGCGAGCTCCACCGGGGCGGGCGCGGTGCCGGCGAGCGCTGCGCTCAACGGCGGGAAGACGCGGGTCGCGTGGCCGAGGCCGGTGAGCAGCAGCGCCTGGGCGTCGGGGAAGCGGGCGGCGAGCGGCCCCAGGTTGCCGAGGTAGGCGTCGGCGGCGTCGACCTGCAGGCTGGGGTCGGCGCGCGACTGCAACTGCGTGCGCAGCAGCCAGGGTCCGTCGTCGTCGGCCGGGTCCTCGAGGCGTAGGACCAGGCGGGTGCGTTCGTCGCCAGCGGCCGCCAAGGCACGTCCCCAGCGCTGATGCGTCTGTTGCAGCCGCTGCAGTTGGGCGTCGCTGCCGCGAACGGTGGGATCGTCCCCGAAGAGGGCCGCCAGCCAGCGCTCGGCGGGGGTGGCGTCCTTGGGTGCCGGCTCGCCGGCGCCCGCCCAGATGCGCACGAGCGCGTCGCCGCAGGCGTGCAGGAAGTCCTCGAGCAGGGCGCGCACCGTCGGTGCCGACCGCGGGTCCTCGGCCGCGGCGCGGCTCGCGGGCGACAGGGCGCTCGCCAAAGCGGCCACCGTCGGCGCCAGGTCGCCGTCGAGGAGGTGGAGGCGCCAGCGGGCGGCGGCGCCGTCCGGCCCGGCGACCAGGCCGGGCACGAAGCGCTGCCGGGCGAGCCCGGCGAGCACGAGGCGCGCGGCGGCGCGGAACGCGCGCAGGTCGTCGCCAACTGGCGCCGGGGCTCCATCGGGACGTGCGGCCAGCAGCCAGTCGACGGCGGCGGCGGGCTGCAGCGCGCGGGCGGGGACGCGCCAGTGACGCAACCATGGTTTCGGTGTGCGGCCCCCACGCCGCCCCTCGAGCGGCGGCGCCGACGGCAGCGGTCCCGTGCGCGTCGAAGGGAGCCACAGGCGCACGTCGACGGCCTCGGCGCGGGCGAGGGTCGGGTCACGGTCGGCCGGGTCGATGGCCGTGGGGTGGTGGCCTCGGGGCAGCTCCTCTTGCGCGCTGGACGCCTCGGCCGCCTCGGCCCACAGGATCAGGCGTCCACTGGCGGCGTCGTTCGGATCGGGGCGCCAGAGGGCGTGGAGGGCGGGCACGCTCTGCATCGTAGCTGGAGGGACGGGGTTCGCACCGTCGGCTCCGCGTCCAGCCAGGGCGGTTCGTCGGGTGGGATGCGAGGGCGGACGCATCGAGATCAGGTGGCGAGACGTATCTGGAAGCTGCCGCAAGACGCCGGCAGCGGGCACGTCCGCGCGACGGCCTCGACGCCCTCGGCAGATGCCGGAGGTGAGACGCCCACCTCTCGACATATACGTATCGTGCACGTATAGGAGGTGGTCATGCGACGCAAGTTGACGATCACCGTGGATGAGAAGGTCTACGCGGCCGTAGGTCACCGCGTCGGCACTTGACGCCCGCCGCGACCGCGGTCTATCTTCAACCGCATGGTTGAACATCGGCTCGACGAGGTCTTCCACGCGCTGGGGCACCCCACGCGCCGGGCGATGCTCGCCGACCTGGCGGTGCGCGAACGCACCGTGGGGCAGCTCGCCGAACCGTTCGCCATCTCGTTCGCCGCGGCGTCGAAGCACGTGAAGACGCTCGAACGCGCCGGCCTCGTGGAACGCAGCGTCGTCGGGCGTACGCACGTGTGCCAACTCGTGCCGGAGCCCATCGAAGAGGCGTTCGAGTGGCTGCGGCGCTACGAGCGGTTCTGGCAGGGGCGGCTCGACGACCTCGAGGCGGCCTTGCGGCGCGAAGACGAAACGTCTTGAAGGGAGCACGGATGTCCAGCACCACACCGAGCAAGGTCACGCCGTTCCTGATGTTCACGGGGCGCGCCCAGGAGGCGCTCGACCTGTACTTGGAGCTCTTCGACGACGCCGAGGTCCTCGCCGTGCGGCACCATGGCAGCGGCGGAACGGGTCGCGGAGGGCACCGTCGAGCACGCCACGTTCCGGATCGGCGACCAGGTGCTCATGGCGATCGACAGCCCGCCCGTGCACGCGTTCGACTTCACGCCGTCGCTGTCGCTCTTCGTCTCGTGCGAGAGCGAGGCGGAGATCGACCGCCTGTTCGCCGGCCTGAGCGAGGGCGGCGCCGTGATGATGCCCCTGTCGACGGAGTACGGGTTCGCCGCGAAGTACGCGTGGCTGAGCGACCGGTTCGGGGTGTCGTGGCAGCTGTCGCTAGGGTTGGGCTTCGACGAGGCGGGTTGACGTGGCCGACTTCGGGAAGCTGGTGGAACCGGGCATCGTGCGCTTCGAGCGGATGCTCCCGGGTCCCATCGACCGGGTGTGGGCGTACCTGACGGAACCGGAGAAGCGCGCGCGCTGGCTCGCGGGTGGCGAGATGGAGCTGCGCGTGGGCGGTCGGGTCGAGCTCTGGTTCAAGCACGCCGACCTCTCGCCCATCGCGGCGCCGACGCCCGAACGCTACGCCGCGTCCGCGAACGGCTCGGCGGTGCCCGGCACCGTGACGGCCTGCGAGCCGCCGCGCCTCCTCGCCTTCACCTGGGGTGAGGGCAACGAGCGTTTCTCGGAGGTCACGTTCGAGCTCGAAGCGGTGGGTGACGAGGTGCGTCTCACGGTCACGCATCGACGCCTCGGCGACGAGCGTGCGGTCTGGGCCAACGTGGCCGGCGGCTGGCACACGCACCTGGCGATCCTCGAGGATCGGCTGCACGATCGCGTCCCGCAGCCGTTCTTCGCGTCGTTCGAGCCCATCGAGGCCGAGTACGCCGAGCGGTTCGGGCCGTGAGGCGCGTGATCGCGATCGAGTTCGTCACCCTCGACGGTGTCATCCAGGGACCGGGGGGACGCGACGAGGACACGAGCGGCGGCTTCGCGCACGGCGGTTGGGTCGCGCCCTACGCGGACCCCACGCTGTCGAAGGTCATCCGGCAGCGCATGAACCTGCCCTTCGACCTGCTGTTGGGGCGCACGACCTTCGAGATCTGGGCGAACCACTGGCCGCACCATGACGACGTCTGGCCGGGCGCGAACACGGCGACCAAGTACGTCGCCTCGAACACCCTGTCGTCGCATGCGTGGGGACCGTCGACCTTCCTGAGCGGCGACGTCGCGGCCCGGGTCGCGGAGCTCAAGCGGCAGCCCGGGCCGGACCTGCACGTGTACGGCAGCGCGAACCTGCTGCAGACGCTCTTCGCCCACGACCTGGTCGACGCGCTCTGGCTGATGATCCATCCGATCACGTTGGGGACTAGGGAAACGCCTGTTCGCCGGCGGTTCGATCCCGGCGGCGTTCGAGGTGACGGAGAGCGCCGTCACGTCGAAGGGCGTCGTCCTCGTGGACTACGAGCGGGCGGGGGCGGTGGTGACTGGAGGCTGACGGGACGGGCTCGAGATGACGGGTCGTTGGCATCTGCCGTGTTCTTCGTTGCACGCCGCCCGGCGGGCGTACTACGGTGTGTCATACAGGAGGTGCCGACGTGTTGACGGTTCGGTTACCCGATCACCTCGAGCGCGAGCTCGATCGGCTTGCCGCCGAGGAAGGAACGACGAAGACGCAGATCGTTCGCCGCGCGCTCGAGCGCTACGTGGCTGCGCATCGCGAACAGCGAAGCTCGTTCGAAATCGGCGAGGCGTTCTTCGGCCGCTACGGGTCCGGCGAACGAACGCTCTCCACGACGTACAAGGAGCGGGTCAGGGAGAAGCTGCGTGCGAAGCATCCTGGTTGACGCGGGGCCGTTGATCGCGCTCTTCGACAAGGATGACGGGCACCATGCGGCGATGAGGGGATTGATCCGAGACGCGGCAGCCCGGTTGATCACGACCTGGCCGGTCATCACCGAGACCTCCCACATGCTCGACTTCGACGCCCGTGCCCAGTTGGACTTCTTCCGTTGGGTTGCGGCGGGCGGCGTCATCGTTCACGAGATCCCACAGGAGGCACTCGGTCGGATCATCGAGCTCGTGGAGAAGTACGACGATCGCCCGATGGACCTCGCGGATACCACCCTCGTCGTCGCGGCCGAGGCGCTCGGTATCAAGGAGATCGTGTCGATCGATCGCGACTTCGACATCTATCGGATCGCCGGCAGCGGACCCTTCGTGAACCTGTACAGGACGAGCGAGTAGATCGGCGGCCGGTACTTCGTCAACGACAAGACGGCGCTGGACGAGATCGCCGCGTTCCCACTGTGCCCGCCCGCCTTCGGCGACCGCGTGGAGGCGCTGCTTTCGAGCGTCGGATCCACACCCGACGCTCGTGGGTTTCGAAGTCTTCCGCGTGGCGGACGGCATGATCGTCGAGCACTGGGACAACCTTCAGCCGCCGGCCGAGCCCAACGCTTCGGGCCGGACGATGACCGATGGCCCGACCGAGGTCACCGACCTCGATCGGACGGAGGCCAACAAGGCTTTGGTGGCCGAGTTCGCGCAAGCGGTCTTGATCGAGGTCGACTTCGCCCGCATCGCGGACTTCATCGTCGGCAACGAAGCGTACGCGCAGCACAACCCGCTGTTCGGTGACTGGATCAGGGCGTTGCCGCGCTGCCCGACGCTTCGGTTTCCAAGCGGACCAACGCCTGGTGCATCGCCGACGTCAGGCTGCGAACGAGGACGTGCCCACCGGCGAACAACAGGCGTCCGGCTAGCGAAGGCATCCACTTGACGCCCCAGATGATGCGCGTCGCGCGTGCCACATCGTCGATCGGCACGAAGCGCACGTACCCCAGATACGAAGTCGCCGCGAAGTGTTTCAGCGTGTAGCTGATGGACGGCACGACGTCTGGCGCGTCGGCGGCCGCCGGTAACCCCACACTGACGATGCGTTCGGTCATTCGGAGACGCGGGACCCGTCGAACGCTACCCAGACGGCCTCGGCCCTTCCCAGGATCGAGCATGACGATCCCGGCTTGGTCCTCCCAGACGGCGGGGAACCAAGCGTCCCAGGCCACCTCGGCCCCCACCGGAACTTCCCTCTCCACGCGGATCTCCCACTCGTCCCGATCCGCGTAGCTGCGGAATCCCTCTGGGTCGGAGTACGTGCGTCGATCATCTTCCGGCGGGCTCATGGTGTGGCCTCCTGCTCGAACTCAGTCGATTTCGCCGTGGGCGGCACGATCGTCGTACGTGCGCGGTACTCCATACGTGAGCCTTCATCCCTGGCGCGAGAGGTCGCCGGTGATGGGGTGGTCAGGGTTGGCGCGTGCGAATCAATCGGTCTCGCTGTCGGCAACGCCGGGGCCGGGACGGACGGTGATCCCGTTCCACAGGACGTGGAAGGCGAGATCGGCCTGCTCGTCGTCGAGATCGGCGGCGAGCACTTCATCGAGATGGTGGCGGATCAGGGCCGCCAGGTACCCCAAGGGCAGGTCGACGAGCAGTCCAGTGGCCTGGGCTTCGACGAGCATCTCGGTCGGGGCGCGGGCCGTCGCGTACCCGGCCGTGACCGCCTCGGCGCTCACCAGGTCCGAGTCGTGCAGCAGGTTCGCCACCACCTGGGCCTTCGGGTTGCCGCGCGCCCACGCGAGCAACCTGTTCCACAACTGGCGCATGCGGCGCTCCAGGGGGTCGGTGTTATCGAACGCACCGACCGCGTCGGCCAGGTCGGTCTTGATCGACAGGTAGAGCGCGTCGATCAAGGCCTGTTTGGTGGGGAACTGGTGGAACAGCGTGCCGTTAGACACGCCGGCGGCGGCCGCGATCTTCGCCGTCGACACCCCGACCCCGTCCGAGAAGAACACCGAGAGCGCGGCAGCCAGGATCTCGGCCGGAGGATGGAGGGTCGGGCGGGGCACAGGGTCACCGTAGCACAATAGAGTGGTCAGTCACTCTAGAACGATGCGCTTCGCGAACCCGCACGCGATGAGCAGGTAGGTTGGTAGGCACGAACCCGCGAAGCGCGAATATTGCTCAAACCGGCTTCCGGTCGCCGACACCCGAGGGGTCGTCATCCACCATGGAGGAACCCGTGTCCCAGCCCCCGCCCTCGCTCACCGCGGCCGTCTACGCCACGGACGCCGGCCGCCTGGCCGCCTTCTACGCGGAGACCGTGGGGCTCGACCGAATCGAGGACGGCGCGAGCTTCGTGCTCCTCGCATCGTCGGGGGTCGATCTCGCGATCGTCCAGGTGCCGCCGGCCTTCGCCGAGACCATCGTCGTGGCCGAGCCGCCCGTGGTCCGCGAGGACACGCCGGTGAAGCTGTCGTTCCTGGTGGACGACGTCGAGGCGGTCCGCCCGATCGTCGCGCGCTTGGGCGGCGGGCTCGCGGCGTCGGATGCGGCGTGGTCGTGGCGCGGGCAGCTGCACCTGGACGGGTGGGACCCCGAAGGGAACGTCTTCCAGTTGCGGCAAGGGGCTGCTTGACCGCGTGCGCGTAGGGCACCGGGTCGTGGACGACACGGTCTGGATCCTGGCCGTGGGGCACGCCCGGCAGCTCCCCGGGTCACCGGCGGGCACGCCAGAGAGTTGACGAGAGGACACGCGCATGCACCTCGACCGCCACGCCCTCGAAGACGCCATCGCCCTACAGCACGAGCGCGATCCCTTCTCGGGCGTCGTCTCCGTGCGCGAGCGTGGCGAGGTCGTGTTCGAGGGGGCGTTCGGCCTCGCCCACCGCGCCGAGCGCATCGCGAACACGCTGGCGACCCGTTTCGGCATCGCGTCGGGCACCAAGACGCTGACGGCGGTCGCCGTCGCCCGGCTGGTGGACGAGGGGCGACTCGCGTTCGACGCGCGTCTGTCGGACTGCATCGACGCGCCGCTGCCGGGCTTCGACCCGGACGTGACGCTGCACCAACTCCTCACCCACTGCGCGGGGATCCCCGACTACTTCGACGAGGCGGTGATGGACGACTACGAGGCGCTCTGGCGCGAGCGGCCGATGTACCGCTTCCGCTCCCCGAGCGACTTCTTGCCCCTCTTCGCGCGCCTGCCGATGAAGGCCGCGCCCGGCACGACCTGGGCCTACAACAACGCGGGTTACGTCCTGCTGGGCCTGGCGGTCGAGCGTGCCGCCGGGATGCCCTTCGTCGACTACGTGGAGCGACACGTGATGCAGGCGTGCGGGATGACGGCGAGCGGGTTCTTCCCGCTCGACCGACTGCCGGCCGGCACGGCGCGCGGCTACCTGCCGACCGAGGACGGCGGCTGGCGCACGAACGCGTACGCGGTCCCGATCATCGGAGGCGCCGACGGCGGGGCGTTCACGACGGCCCACGACGTCGCCCTCTTCTGGGACGCCCTGATGGCGGGTCGCCTCGTGAGCGAGCCGACCCTCGCGCGGATCCTGACGCCGCACTGGCGGACCGATCCCGAACGCGACGACCAGCACTACGGCTACGGGCTCTGGATCCGGCAGCGGGAGGGTCGGTCGGCGAGGTACGCGATGGTGGGGGAGGACCCCGGTGTGGCGTTCTCGTCGACCTACCGCCCGGACACGGGCGTGCTGTGCAGCCTGCTCGGCAACACCGTGGACGCGAGTTGGGCGATGCTCCGAGCGATCCGGCCGATCGTCGGGGCCGACGGAGGGTGAGCCGTCGCGACCGCGTGACGAACGGCTAGGTCGCGCGCGGCTTCCGCCATAGGCCCGCGTACTTCTTGCGGTACTTGGCGTCGTCTTCGGTCTCGATCAGCCGGAGCGCGAGCGCCCGGAGCGCCTCGTCGCCCGTGGCGTCGTACGTCTTGCGGAGGCTCTGGACGATGTCGAAGCGGGTCAGCGTCCCGTTCTTCTCGTCGCCGCATTCGGCGAAGCGCCGTGCGAGGCCGTCGGCGAGGAGTTCCGCGGGCTCGCCTCCGACGACGCCGATCTTCCAGAGCGATTGGAGGCAGTGGCGGGCGGTGACGAACCGTTCGTCCTTCGTCAGCGCGAGGAGCGCGGGGACCGCGGCCGTCATGCGACCGTCCGGGTCGCTCTTGGCGAGGTTGCACAGGACCTGCGCCGCGATCGCGCGGTCGTGGTTGTCGGGGTGCGTGAGGTGCTCGAGGAGCTCGTCCCACAGGTCGTACGCCCACGGCACGGGGGTGTCCGTGGCCGCCATGAAGGCGGTGAAGGCCGCGTTCTGGGCGGCACGGTCGGTGGTCCACAGGTCCGGTCGGGCCGCGCGCAGCGCGTCGTCCATCGTCGCCTCCTCGTGGTTCGGCCGTCGCTTCCCGTGGCCGTCGGCTTCCTTGCAAGAACGGCATTCGCTTCGCGCCGACGCCGTGGTGGGCAAGCGGTCCTACGTGAGCGCCGGTTCGAGGTCCGTTCGAGTGAAGTCGTTCCCGACGAACAGAAGCGGCGCCGCCGCCATCCGAGCGACGGCGTACGTCATGCAGTCGCCGAAGTTCAATGCTGCGAGATGGCGACCGCGACCGTATCGGACGTACGCGTCGGTGGCAAGGTCGGCGTGGCGTTCGGTGAACGCCACGACCTCGATATTCGCGCGCCGCAGGAGGGCCGGGAGCAGGCTGGGCGGTACGCCCTTGGCGTGCAGCAAGGTCGCGGTCTCGGCGAGCGTCGGCGCGCCGATCGCCACGTGCGTGCGGGTCGTCAGCTCGGCCGCGATGCGTTCCCAGCCGGGTTCTCGGAGCACGAGCGCGACGAGCGCGCTGCTGTCGACGATCACACGCCGTCCGTGCCGTAGCCGAGGATGCTCTCACGTTCGGACTTGCTGGTCGGCCGACCAAGGGCCTCCGTGGGTACGAACGGCCAGACGTCGCGTTGGAGGAAGGCGATGAGGTGGGCGGCTCGGTCGGCGGAGCTCGGTTCCATGGATCGCGCCAACTCGGCTTCGAGGGCCCGACGCACGGCTTCGGTCTTGGTGATGCCGTGGCGTTTGGCCACCTCGTTCGCGAGGTCCTCGACCACGTCGTTCTTGATGTTGAGTGCCACGCTTCCTCCTTACTGCATAGAATACACCATGGAGCCACGACGGTGGCGGTGCCCGAGTCGGGGCCCGCACGTGCCGAGCCACATCCGGAACCCGCTCCACCGGAAGCCGCGCCCCGTACAGTGCCCCATGAACACGATCGCCGTCGTCCGTCGCCGAGCGTCCCCGTGGGCCGCGCTGGCCACCTGGCTGCTCGCCTCCGTCGCCTGGGCGCAGCAGGGCCCGCAGGTCGTCGCCGTCCGCGCCGACCCGACGACCGTGGACGAGGGCGACCCCGTCGCCTTCGAGGTCGAGGCGCGTCACCCTGGCCGACGCGCCGCTGCGCTTCGGCTGGGACTTCGGCGACGGCACGACGCTCGCGCCCGAACCGTCCGCACGCCGCACGTTCGCCGCCTACGCCGACGACGGCGTGTTCGACGTCACGGTCACGGTCGAGGACGGCGCGGGCCTCGAAGCCGTCGACACGGTGCGCGTCACGGTCCGGAACGTCGCGCCGACCGTCCACGGCATCGAGAGGGACGCCGCCGCTCTCGAACGCACCGAGGCGACCTTCCGCGCTCGCGCCAGCGACCCGGGCGACGACCGGTTGACCTACCGCTGGGACTTCGGCGACGGCACGGTGCGCGGGCCGTCCGAGGGCCTCGAGGTGGCGCCTCACACCTACGAGCGGGCGGGCTCCTACACGGTGACCCTCACGGTCGACGACGGTGATGGCGGTACGGCGACGCTCACCGAGACGATCGTGGTGGGTGCCGGATTGCGCTTCTCGGCCTCGGGCGCGGTGACGGCGGACGGCGACGGCGAGTCGCCCTACCTGATGGGCATCCCCGTGGTGCGGGACGGGCAGAGGATCCGCTTCGACGACGACGAAGGTGCGCCGTGCTTCGTGAGCTTCGGCAGCCGCGTCCCCACCATCGCCTCCGGGCTGCAGGAAGGCACGATGGTGGGGTTCTCGGGGCTGTTCCCGGACGGCCTGGCGGAGGGCAGCTACCCGGTCGCGTTCGTCCAGAACGAGGTGCCGTTCCCCATCTACGACGCCCTCGAGCGCGAGTGGGCTCAGCCGAACACGTTCTTCGCGCACCTGGCGACGGTGCGGATCGAGGAAGACATGCCCACGGGCACCGAGTTCCACGGCACCGGGGGCAGCGTCGTCGTGCAGCGTTGGGAGGACGGTCGGATCGAACTGACCTTCTCCGCGACCCTCGAGGAGACGTTGGGCGCCCTCGACCTGCTGGACACGCCGGGCCCGCTCCGCCTCCGGCCGGCCCTGATGGCGCAGGTGCGCGGGACCTTCGCGCACGCGCCGAAGCGCACGTTGTTCAGCGGTGAGGGTTCGCTGAACCCGCTCGGTGGGGCCGGTTACGGCGACTGGTACCTCTGCGCCCCGCGCGACCCGCTCCTGGTCGAAGAGGTCGTGCCCGATCCGGCGGCGGCGACGGCTGGCGATGCGACGCGCGACGTCCCCCTGATCGATTTCCAGGACCCGGAGATCGTGGTGCGCTTCTCGCGCCCCGTCGACCTCGGTTCGGCGGTCGAGGGGGTGGTGCTCGAGTGGCGCCGCGCCAACGGCACCTTCGAGGAGGTGCCGATCCTGGTGATGGGGGAGGGCGACGACGCGCTGCGTCTCGCGCCCCTCGACGACCTCATGGACGGCGTCGTCTACCAGGCCCGCGTGGTCGGCGGCACGAGCGGCATCCAGGGTCGCGACGGTGAGACCCTCGCCGAGGACGAGACGTGGCGGTTCGAGACCCTGCTCGACCTGAGCGAGGACCGCAACGGCGTCACCCTCGCCACCACCCAGGTGGCGCGCGACGCGCCGCTCGTGGCGGACAAGCCGACCGAGACGCGCGTGTACCTCAACTGGCGCGAGAAGCCGCACGTGCACCCCGAGTGGCAGACCCGGTACGCCACCTTCGTGGTCGAGGTCGAGGGCGCCGAATACGGGTCGAAGCGCGTCCGGGTCAAGCGCCCCGACCTGTACGGGCCGGTCGACAAGAAGTACGCCCTCGACAGCGTGAACTTCCATGGCTGGGAGCCGGACGACGGCGAACGCGTTCACGCTGACCGCGCGCGTCGTCCAGGTCGGTCAGGTCGGTCGCCGAGCGTGCCTTCGAGGGCGCGTGGACCACGGACGGGTACGGCGAGGCGCCCTCGCTGACGTTCGACTACCACTTCGTCCGTGTCGGCGCTTGGGCCGAGGGGGTGCCGGTCGACGCCCGGGCGCTCGGTCATCGCATCGCGAGGTCGGGGGCGGTCTTCACCGAACAGACGTTCCCCGTTCCCCACGTGATCGCGCGCTACCGGGGCGACGTCGTGATCGAGGAGCCGGACGAGCCGATCGTCGAGGCGATGGGCGAGGAGTTCTACCTGTCGTCGCTGCTCACCGTCTCGCGCCGGGACGAGGTCCTGGTCGAGGCCTACGCCGAGCGGCTGGGTGCCACCGACGCCGACGTGGTGGTTGCCTTCCTGCCCCCCGACGTCCTGCGCCTGTCGGGCTACTCGTATCGCGCGCTGGGTCTTGACCCGCGGGTGGTCGCGATCCAGGTCGACGCCTCGTTCTCGGAAGCCATCGACTACTTCCCCTCGACGGTCGCGCACGAGATCGGCCACGCCTTCGGGTTGGCGCACGGCACCGACTGCCCGCCGGCGAACCTCGAAGCCTGCGTCGCCCTGGGCCGCTCCGACGCGATCGAGGGGACCCGGATCGCGCCGGGCGGCGCGTCCGGCTGGAACAAGTCGAAGTGGAGCGGGAACGCCGAGGCGAGCGGAACGCCGGGCGTCGTGCTGTCGCTGATGCATCCGAACAACATCCCCGACGCGGCGGCCTTCATCACCAACGAGGACTACGCGCGCCTGCAGGACGCGATCCGATCGCTGGCCGCGGGTCTGGGACGGGGACGCCTGGGCAGCCGCGGTCGCCGCGTCGCAGCGCGGCGGAGGTGCCCTGCACGTCCAGGAGGCGCGCGTCGCCGGCCTGCTGGTCTCCGGTGCGATCGACGTCGCGACGGGGCGCGCCGTGCTGCTGTCGGTGGCGCCGCTCGTCCGCGCGCGCCGTCGCCGCCCGCGGACGGCGCGGCAGCCGGCCTGCGGCTCGAGGCCCGCGGCGCGAGCGGCGAGGTCCTGGCCCGCGTCGCCATCGATCCCGAAGCGCCCGACGCGTGGCACGGGCCCGACGTTCCGGCCTCGCTGCGGCCGTTCTCGGTCTTCCTCCCCGCCGGCTTCGACGTCGCTTCGCTCTCGGTGTGGGACGGCGACCGGCTGCTGATCGAGCTGCACGCCAGCGCGCACCCGCCCGACCTGTCGCTCCCCGAGGGCCCGGTCGACGCGAGGAGCGACGTGTGGCTGACCTGGACCGCCACCGATCCGGACGGCGATCCGCTGCGCTTCGACGTGGACTACGCGCCCGACGGGCGTGACTGGCGACCGCTGGCGATCGGGCTTCGCGACGCGTCGCTGGAGCTCACGCCCGACGCGCTGACGCCGGGTCCCGCAGCCCACGATCCGGGTCCTCGCGCGCGACGGACTGCGCGCCGCCGCGGCCGAGATCGCCGTCGTGCTCGATGGCGGGCCGCGCCTGGCAGCGACCGCACCCGCGGAGGGCGAGACCGCGTCGCCGCTCACCGACGTCACGGTCTGGACCGTGGGCGACCTGGGCGAGGTCGGGCCGGACGCGCTCACGGTGCTGCGCGAGGACGCCCCGGACGGCGAGCCGGCGCGCGTGTCCGGTCGGCTGTCGCGGCTGCCGGCCGGCGACGGCGTCCGTTTCGTTCCGGACGCGCCGCTGGCCGCCGACGCGAGCTACCGCGCGACCTTCGGTGCCGGTGTGGTCGGCGCCGATGGCGACGCGATTCGACGGGACGCTCGTATGGTCCTTCCACACGGGAACCGCCGCGCCCGAACGCGTCTTCCAGGAGCGGAACCTCACCGGACGCCCGCTCGCCAGCGCCGCGAACGACGACCCGGAGGCCGCCGCCGCGACCGAGCTGCCGGAGACGTGCGCGGGCCTCGAACGGGCCGTCTACGCGCCGCTGCTGCCGACCGGTGCGAGCCTGGTCGAGGCGCAGGAGGCGGACGGCGCCTGCCGCCTGGTGGTCACGTCCGGAGCGGCGCCCGCCGACGTCCGCGCCTTCGTCGAGCGGGCCGTGCTGACGAACCGGCTGTTCCTCACCGCCAACCGCGCCGAGGGCGACGTGGTGCGCATCGGCGCGCGAGGCTCGGCCTTCACGGCGGAGGCGCTGCTCGAGCCGGGACCCCCGACGCGTCTGACCTGGACGCTGCAGCCCACCGAGTAGGCGTGGAGCCCTCGCTCAGCGGTAGGTGATCGTGCGGTCGCGGATCTCGTAGAGCTCGGGCCCGTTCCCGAGGTCCTCGGTCGTCGTCTGACGGATCCAGTTGCCCTGCGCGTCGTCGTCGTACGCGTAGGTCAGCCGTTCCTGGGCGTCGCCGTCGTCGTAGACGCTGCGGCGTTCGAGCACCCGGCCGAGTTCGTCGTAGGTCCATGCGTACGACTCGCTGACGTTGCCGTCGGCGTCGAACACCTCGATGAGGACGGTGCCGTGCTCGCCTTCGATCACGCGCCCGGTCGCTTCGACCTCGCCCTCCTCGTCGTACTGGACGTACTCGCGCTCCAGGCCCGACGCGTCGTAGCGCGAGACCCGGGTCAGACGGCCCTCCGCGTCGAGATCCCGCCTCTCCAGCAGGTCGCCGTCGGCGTCGTAGTCGGCCTCCGAGGAGCGGTCCAGCTCGCCGTTCCGGTACTGCGTCGTGCGCACCACGTGGCCGGCCGCGTCGTGCTCGTACACGACCCGCCGCGTCTCGACACCCTCCGCGTCGACGGCGACCTCTTCGGTCAAGCGGTCCTCGCCGTCGTAGCGGTAGACGGTCTGCGCGGTCGGTTCCTCGTCGGCGTCGTAGGCGACCGTCGCCAGGGGGCGGCCGCCGTCGTAGGACGTGACCTGCCGGCCGCGCACCGAACCGTCCCTGAAGTCGTACAGGAAGAAGACGCGTTCGGTGGCGAAGCCCGACGCGTCGAACGCCCACGTCTGGAAGAGCTGCCGGTCGGTGGTGTCCGGGAACTCGCGGTACTCCTCCACCGCCGCCACCGGACCGGTGAGGTCCAGCGTCTCCAAGGTCGTCTGCGCCCACCCGAGCGACGGGGCGACGAGCACGCTCAGGGCGACCGCGGTGAGCGCGCTCCGAACGCGGCCGGCGAGGGGTTGGCGACGGCGGATGGATGGATGGATCGACATCGAGACCTCCAAGGTGCAAGGCGGTGCGGACGAAGGCGGGTGCACGGAGCGTACGACGGCGTCGGCTGTCCGGGCGCGCGCCGGCCTTGCTAGGCTGACCTCGCCGTCGGAACGAGATCATCGATGTCCGACCGCAGGAGGTCCACCGTGATCCACGTCGTCGCCCGCAGGTTCGTCGTCGGGGCTCTCGTCATCGCGCTCGGTGTCGCGCATGCGTTCCAGTGGACGCCCCTCGAGTTCCCCCCCGGTGATCAGGGCTACACCATGGAGATCACCACCGACGAGGGCGTCTCCCGCGTCGACATCGACTTCGTCGAACGCGACGGGACGTACGACGTCACGACGACGATGACGTTCGACCAGACGGGCGTCGAGCTGGACGATCTGGACGACGCGATGTTCGGCGGCGGGGGTGCGGCGATGTTCGGGTTCGGCTCGATGATGCTCTTCGGCCCGAGCTTCTTCATCCTGCCGATGCTCTTGGGCGAGCAGGACATCGCCGTGCAGGAGGCGCCGATCCCGGTCATGGGCATGGGCACCCTGTACATGGACCGCGAGGAGGTCGTGGCCGGCCAGACGTGCGTCGTGATCCGGATGGAACTCGAAGGTGGCGACGAGCTCGAGTTCGCGGTCGCGGAGGGCCTGCCGTTGCCGTGCTTCAGCCGCTACGGCTCCGGCAGCGGCGCGATCGAGGCTCGCTTGGTCGACGTTCGCTGAGGTCGTCGGGCGAACGTCAGAGCAGCCAGACCTCCAGCAGCACGATCGACCACGACACCACCGCCACGATGACCACACCGGTGACCATCCCGACCGTCATGCTCGCCGGGATGGACACGCACCCGAGCAGGACGACGTACTCCGTGCCGCCGCTGCACCTGCCGGGCGGCTTGCGCCCGTAGCGGTACTCGACGCCGTCCTTGATGTAGCCGGTGGTGTTACCGGTCCTCGGATCGATCACGTAGCGCGGCCCCCCACCCGACGAGTTGACGTAGTTCCCGCCGCCGTTGAACCCAGGGTGCACCCCAGGTTCGAACACCGACCTCGTGGCGCCCGTCCTCGGGTCGATCGCCCAGAAGCGCGCCTCGTCGCCGACCAGCACGGCCAGATGGCCGTCGGCGAGCGCGTCCTGGAGGGCCAGTCCTTCGGACCCCGTGACGTCGGCTGGCTCGACGACCCTGAGCTCCGCCCCCGCCATCGCCAGGCTGACGCTGTCGAACGTCGCCGTCTCGGGATCGACGGCGCGGGCGGCCTGGAGCGTCGCTTCGGTCTCCAGCGCGGTCTGGAGGGCGCCGTACCAGAGCCGATGGCGCGCGGCCACGTCTGCGGGCGCGCCTTGGGCGGCGGCCACGTCGACGCCGTCGAGGGCGAGGTCGATCAGGCGCGCGGTGCCGTCGGGCACGTCGGGGAAGGGTAGGAGGCTGGCGAGGTAGACCCGCGGCCGGCCGACGAAGGCGCGGGCGCCGTCGCCCGCCAGGCCGTCCACGATCGCGCGTTCCGAGGCGACGACGAGCGTCTGGTCGGCGACCGCCATCGGGAGCAGCAGGTCGCCGAGGCCGTACTCGCGGACGGCGCCCTCGGACCGGAGCTCGTTGGCGGCGAAGTTGGCGGCGTACGCACGTGCGATCGCGTGCTCGCGCGGGCTGGCGCCACCCGTGGAGACCAGGACGTGGTGCAGTCCGCCGAACGCCAGCGGGGCACCGTCGTCGGGGAGCGGCGTCAGACCGTCGGCGTCGATCTCGCCCGCGGCACGCGCGGTCGGCGCGGCGCGGTCGTACAGGACGCGCGTGGACGACGCCGGGTCCAGGTTGGGACCGCGCGTCTCGAGCTCGAGGCGCAGCGCGACCAGGTCGGCGCCCGCGCTGCCGAAGAAGTCGCCGCCGAAGAGCCCGCCGGCGCTGCCCCCGAGCTCGAAGGCGGTGCCACGCCGCACCTCGCCGTCGACCAGCAGCACCGGCAGCCAGGCGGCGCCCTCGAACAGCGTGGCGATCGCTCCGCCCATGCCTTCCCGGTCGGGCTGCAGGTAGAACCAGATCTCGCTCCCGGCGGCGGTCGCCGCGTCGAACCGCTCCTCGAGCACGATGCTCTCCGCCAGAACGCCCCCTTCGAGCGTCTCGGCGACGGCGCGGACGACCACCTCGTGCTGGACGCCATCGGGAAGCGCCGCTGCCGTGGACTCGGCCGCGGTGAGCGTCTCGCCGAAGGGGGCGGCCGGGTCGAGGTCGCGCCAGACGCCGTCGTCGTCGAGCGCTTGGACCCACACGTGATCGCGCACGAGGGCGGTCCGGTCTTCCTCGGCGCCACCGGCCACGCGGCCGTCGAGCACGCCCAGCAGCAGCGCGTGGTCGCGTCGCGCCCGGTCGCCGATCCGCCCCACGTTCACGGCCAGCACGTCGGCCATCGGCGCGTCGTCGAGCGGCACCCGCGCGCCGGTCGGCGCCGTGGCCAACAGGGCCGCGGCGGCGGCGGCGTCCAGCGTGCCGAACGCGAAGCGCACGTCGTAGCCGTTCGCGTCGACCAGCGCGTGCAGGAGGAGCGCTTGGTCCCAGGCGTTGCCGGCTCGGGCGGACAGCGTGCCCTGCGCCCCGCGGAGGACACCCGGGTAGGGATCGAGGGCCACGTGGTCGCGGACGAACGCGTGCATCCCCGGCAGGTCGAACGCCAGCTCGAGCGCCAGCGCGGGGACCTCCCAGGTCGCGGCCGGCAGCCGGTCGGCCTGCGCCAGGGCGGCGTCCTCGATGGCGCCGATGTCGATCGTCTCCGGGCGCGGCGCGGGCGTGTCGCGCACCGGGGTTTCCGGAACCGCACCGGCGGGCGGGAGCGCCAACGGCGTCGACTGGGCGAGCGCGAGCGGCGCCAGGACGGCGACGGTGCATGCGAGCGAGCGGAGCCAGGCGGCAGCGACCATGCGGTACCTCCTCGTGGGGTGGCGTCACTCTAGCGGGCGTCGGGCCGGTGGTCGCTGCGGGGCGAGGGACGAACGAAGCTGGCCGAAACCGCGAGCGACGGGTACCCAGGGTTCGAGGACCCGGAGGTGACCATGGGCGGTGTGTCGGCCTCCTAGCTCGTCACCGTGACGTTGTCGAAGGCGGAGCCGTACCTCACGAAGCTGGTGTGCCGACCGACGCGGAGTCCTAGGCATCTGCCGTGTTCTCCGTTGCACGCCCGCCCACGCGCGTACTACGGTGTGTCATACAGGAGGTGCCGACGTGTTGACGGTTCGGCTGCCCGATCACCTCGAGCGTGAGCTCGACCGCCTTGCGGCCGAAGAAGGTACGACGAAGACACAGATCGTTCGCCGGGCGCTCGAGCGCTACATGGCAGCGCATCGCGAACAGCGAACCTCGTTCGAACTCGGCGAGGCGTTCTTCGGCCGCTACGGATCTGGCGAGCGGACGCTCTCTGCGACGTACAAGGAGCGGATCCGGGAGAAGCTGCGTGCGAAGCATCTTGGTTGACGCGGGGCCGTTGATCGCGCTCTTCGACAAGGATGACGGGCACCACGCTGCGATCAGGCGACTGATCCGGGATGCGGCAGGCCGGCTGGTCACGACGTGGCCGGTCATCACCGAGACCTCCCACATGCTCGACTTCGACGCCCGCGCCCAACTGGACTTCTTCCGTTGGGTGGCCGCGGGGGGTGTCGTCGTTCACGAGATCCCGCAGGAAGCACTCGGGCGGATCATCGAACTCGTGGAGAAGTACGGAGATCGCCCGATGGATCTCGCGGACGCCACCCTCGTCGTTGCGGCCGAGGCGCTGGGTGTCCAGGAGATCGTTTCGATCGACCGCGACTTCGAGATCTACCGCATCGCCGGCCGAGCACCCTTCGTCAACCTGTACACGACGAGTGGGTAGATCGACTCGCACGCGCTGACGAGGCCATGCGGCGGCCGGCCGTTCTCGAGCAGAAGCGCGCGACGCTGGCCCTGGCGCAACTCTCAGGGCAAGACAAGGGTCCCGCGGGGCGGTAGCCTGAAGCGTGACGGTCCGCAGGCTCGCCCCCACCGACGCCGAGCAGTTCCAGGCCCTGCGCCTGCGTGGTTTGCGGGAGTGCCCCACCGCGTTCGCCTCGAGCTTCGAGGAAGAGGTGGACACGCCGCTGGCGCACTTCGCAGAACGTCTGGCGCCTCGACGCGACGGCGCCCTCTTCGGGTGGTTCGACGGGTCCGTGCTGCGGGGCGTGGTCGGCGTGCAGCGCGAGGGCATGGCCAAGCTGGCGCACCGGGCGATCATCTGGGGCATGTACGTCGCTCCGGAGGCCCGTCGAAGCGGCGTGGGACGCCATCTCGCGGTGCACGCCCTCGAGTACGCGGCACGCGACCTGGGTGTGCGGCAGGTGCACCTCGGCGTCACCACCGACAACGAGGCGGCCCTGACGCTCTACCGCAGCGTCGGGTTCGCGGTGTACGGGACCGAGCCCGGGTACCTGTCGATCGACGGTGACCTGCACGACGAACACCTGATGGTCCACGTCATCGAGTCGGCGGACAGTACGCGGGAGAGCCTGGGCGATCGTTCGGGCTATACCGAAGATGCGTCGCTGGATGTCCGGCGAGGAGCGGTCGTGCGCGGTGACGTGATCGGCGGTCCCATCCGCTGGCGCATGCACCTGTCGGTGCCGCCCGAGAGGGTGTTCGCGGCGCTCGATACGGACGACGGGCGCGCGGCGTTCTGGGCGGAGTCCAAGGAGTCGGACGGGTTCGTCGAGTTCCGGTTCCGAGACGGCGGCGTCGACAGGAGCCGAATCATGGAGCGCGAGGCGCCGCGGTTGCTCACGCTCGAGTACCTCGGCGGCCCGGTCCGCTTCGACCTGACGGCGGATGGCGAAGGCGGCACCGAGCTGCTGTTGACGCACGAGGGCGTGCGCGCCGACGAGTGGATCGAGACCCACGCTGGGTGGTTGAACGTGCTGTTCCCGCTCAAGGCGTACGTGGTCCACGGCGTCGACCTGCGCAACCATGCCGCGGGTCGATCGTGGGACCAGGGGTACGTCGATGGATGACGATCGGAGGGACGCCATGCTGGAGACGTTGCTGGAGCTCGAGACACGTGGTTGGCGAGCGCTGTCGTCCGACGCCGACGACGCGAAGGCGTTCTACGCCGGGGTCCTGATCGACGACGCCATCATGCTGCTGCCCGGGGGCATGGTCCTCGACGGGAAGGCGGCCATCCTGGAATCGTTCGACGCGCAGCCGTGGTCGACGTTCGAGATCGAGGAGCCACGACTCGTACCGCTGGGTGACGGCGCCGCCGTGCTCGCCTACAGGGTGACGGCGACCCGTGCGGGGTCCAACGCCTACCGCGCCCTGATCAGCAGCGCGTACCACCACGAGGACGGGCGTTGGCGCTTGGGTTTCCACCAACACACGCCGATCTGACTTCGCGGGTGGGGACGAACTGACAACGCGGTGGACCCGCTCGGGCACGGCTCCACCGTGTGGATGCAGGAGATCGACCCGGCCAAAGCGCTCCGGCACGCGATGCACATCGACGTGTCGGTGGCGCGCGAACGCGTGGCGGCGCGGCTGGAGGCGGCGCTCGCCGCCGGGGGCCGCATCGTCGACGCGTCGAACGCACCCGCGCACTGCACGCTCGCCGATCCCGCGGGCAACCGCGTCTGCATCTGCGGTTGGCCGGACGGTGCCGCGCCGCCAAGTTGAGCGGTCCACCGGCGGCGGGTGGCGCGCCATTCCGACTATGCCTCCCCGTGCCTCCCGACGATCTTCGCGATCCTACGCTCTCGGGTCTCGGGCGTCTTGGCGTCGCTCGACCTGCCGGACGTCTTCCTTCTTGCGCGAGGGGGCCGAGGCTTCGAAGGCAGCGAGCGCCCCCGCTCCTTCCAGGGCCGCGCGCAGGTCCTTGGGTAGTTCCACGGTCCGCGGCTCGAGATCGAGGCGAATCGACACGTCGACGTCGTCGCCTCCCCGGACGCCCGCGGCTTCGCGGTTCTCGGCGCTCAGGGGGAGCATGGACCTCCCACCCATGGAGGCGATCGCGCTCCGATACGTGTGCTCGCCGATGCCGACCACGACGAGGGGGCGTTTGCCGGCGCCGAGCGTCGCCACGACGTCGTCGGGAACGGGGATCCCGGTGTTGTTCCCCGATTGCCAGATCGTCGTGCGGAACGTCACCGGCTCGGCGTTCGCCGCCGTTCCCTTCCGTGTCGCGGGTGTCATCGTTGGGCTCCTTCGGGCACAGGGCCGGGTGGTGAAGCACTCTAGCGGACCTGCGACCGCGCCGAGCGCCGGGTGCCCGTGACGCAAGGGTTCGCCGAGCTCCCCATCTACTGGGGCTACGTGACGCCGCGTCTGCGTGCGCTCGGGCTCACCCGCCGGATGGTGATCGGGCTCGTCGGCGTCGTGCTGTCGCTCCAGCAAATGTTCTTCCGACGAGCGGAAGGGATGGCGTCGCCCTGCGCGCGATGACGTCCGTCGTGTGAGGCAGCCGGCCCTAGGTGCACGAGCGCGACGAGTGCGGCCGGTCGATCGTGGGTGGTGCCACGCCCGTGGGTCGCGTGAGGACCTCGCTCAAGCGGACCCCGAAGCGTGGGGGGACGGCAGTGCTGCCGTGAGCGGTGGTATCCCCTGGTGTTCGAGGGCGGCCGACGTGGTCCGCAACATGGCGACGCCGAGCCAGCCGAACCACACGATCTGGAGAAGCCCGAAGACGGCCTCCAGGACGGCCAGCGCCGGCACTGCCGAGAGGATGCCTGCGATCCCGAGACCGATGCCGAGCCCGTTCAGCGGCGCAGGAAGCGCCCTGACGCGAAGGGCCACGGCGGACAGAAGCAGGATCCAGACGCCGCCGAGCAACTCGCCCCCGGATCCGCCCAAGGCCCCCGCCACCGCCTCGATCACCTGCCAGGCCGCGACGGCCTGGTCGGGGGCGGTGGAGAAGAGCTGGACCACGGTCCTCATGCCGAAGTTGAAGACCAAGACGCTTGCCAGGAGGAGGCCGGCTCGGACCAGCCCCAGAGCGGTCACGAACGATGCGGTCGACGGCGCCAGCCTCTTGAGGCGTTCATGGAGTGCGACCGTCACGACGATCAACCCGAGTGCTACGAACTCGAACGAGAACAGGTGCATCACGTACATGCTCGTGAAGGTGTCCCTGAGCAGGGTCACCTTCTGGACCGGGTCCACCACGCTGGGGTAGCTCACGACGAGGAGGAAGTACGGGATCGCAGCGAGGTAGGCGGCCGCGATGTACAGCGCTGCGACACCGCCTGCCTTCTGACTCCCCATGCCAGTTCGAGCACCCGGCGTCATGTCGCACCCCTGAGGATCATGGTCTCAGCCACCACCGCTGAGGTGTCGAACCCCCTGGTGAGGAGCCACACGGCCAGGACGACTTCTTGGAGACCGATCGGGACGTTGAGCACGGTATTAACCGTCGCTAGGCCGAACTCCTGCGTGTACGCGCCGTAGACCGTCGCGATCACGGAGAGTCCGATCGCGGCGATCCCCCAACCCGACAGCCAGCGTGGGATCAGGCGCATCCCGTACAAGGACACGTAGTAGAGCCCAGCACCCAGCGCGAACGCGAGCGGCACGAGCAAACCATGCACCCACTCGCGGGTCGCCACCAGCAGGTTCGCCAGGGTGTCCGCGGACGGAATGGCGGCGGAGCCGGAAGCGACGGCCTCCCTGCTCAGGCTGAACAGCGCGAGCAAGCCAAGCGTGGCCACGACCACGAGGATGGCTTCCGCCGTCCTCGCGGCGACGGACCCAACGGCCATGGCCGTGTTCCACCGTCGCACGACCGGGAACAGTGCGACCGCGATGCCGGCGGCAGAAGCAGCCCAGACGAACTCGATGAGTGCGGTCGACACCACCCGTGTCTCGTTCGCCGCCAGATGCGCGAGATCGACCGGCGCGCTCAGCGGCGTACCCAGCGGCGCGACGCTCAGGAGCGTGGCGGCGGAGCAGGTGATGAACAGGGTTCCGACCACGATCGCGGTCTTGCGGTAGGCGGGCATCACCATCTCCTCGAGGATGCGCCGAATGACGTCACGGCGGAGGTGAACGATCGGTCCGGTGGACGGTCAAGGGGTCTCGGTAACACCTTCTCTCCGCACGTTCGATTCACCGGTGAACGTTCGGGTGCGCGCCGCGACACCGGCGGTCGAAGGCGTCAGGCCCGAGCGTCGCGGCCCCGAAGTGAGCTGCAGCGCTCAGCCGGACGCGCGGTCGTGGGCCGCTTGCGGGACGTTCCGGAGGAAGTCGTGCACGTGGATCCACAGCGCCTCCGTGGCGCGCGCGTCGAACTCGTCCGGCAGGGAGGCATCGGTGAACAGGTGCCCCGACGTGGCGTACTCGTGGAACTCGACGTTTGCGCCGGACGCGCGCACGTCCTTGAGGAACTGGTCCACGAAGTCCTGGTTGCGGTTCGGGTCCGAGACGGCGTAGTGCAGTTGCACCGGCACCGCCGCCGGCCAGGCGCCGGCGCCGAGGTACTGCAGCGGCAGCGCACCGGAGAACAGCACCGCAGCCGCCACCGGTCGGTGCAGGGCGACGTGCTCGGCCATGCCGGCGCCGTTGGAGAAGCCGGCCACCACGAAGCCGTCCGGCAGGCCGGCGGTGGCGTCGAGAGCGGCTTGCATCAGCGCAGGGAAGCCGACCTCCTCCTGGTAGGCGATCGCGGTGGGGTAGTCGTCGAACGACCGCCCGTCGTACTGGTCGACCACGAGCACGTCGTGCCCGCCTGCGCGCAGGCGGGCCGCTGCGTCCTGCACGCCCGGGCGCACGCCGAGCACCGAGTGGAACAGCACGATCGAGGCCATGTCTCCTCCTTGCGACGACACCGGTCGTGCCACCGTCCTACCTGGCGCAGGGGACGTCCGAACAGTGGCACATGGCCCGACCGAACCGGTGACGTCGACACCTTCCCGTTCGATGCGGCCAGCACTTTCGGACCCGAAACCTAGCGTGACGAGGCCGACGGGCAGGCGTACGCTTTCTCGTACGTGTGACGTCGCCGCTCGAGGCCGCCGTCACACGGAAAGGAGGTGGCCATGACCACGATCACCGCGACCGAGGCGCGTCGGCGCCTCTATCAACTGCTCGACGAGGTGTCGGCCTCCCACGAGCCCGTGCAGATCACGGGCCGTCGCGGAAACGCCGTCCTCGTTTCCGAGGACGACTGGCGCGCGGTACAGGAGACGCTGTATCTGCTGTCGGTTCCGGGGATGCGCGAGTCGATCCGAGAGGGTCTTGCGACGCCTCTGGATGACCTCGAGGACGAACCCGGCTGGTGAGTTGGCGTCTACGGTTCACGAAGGCGGCGCAGAAGGACGCCGTCAAGCTGAGCGCCGCCGATCTGCGCCCGAAGGCCGAAGCGCTGCTGGACGTGCTCCGGCAAGACCCGTTCCGGCGACCACCGCCGTTCGTGGAGCTCGTGGGCGACCTCCGTGGCGCCTATTCCCGTCGTGTCAATCTCCAGTGTCGTCTCGTCTACGAGGTCATCGTCGACGAACGGGTCGTCAAAGTCCTGCGAATGTGGACCCATGACGAGTAGGAGCTCACATGCCGTCGGTGGCGACGAGGCGTGGGCGCCCTTGGGGTGCAGCGGGTCGGCCCACCGGTATCCTCCCGCCATGCCCGCCCAACCCCCAGAGGGATTCACGTACCGCGAGCGGAAGTCCGGAGCGATCGAGGTGCTGCACTTCGGCCAGCTCGCCGCCGTGCTTCGCGGTCCCCTCGCCGCCAAGTTCCGAGCGCGCGCCGCGGGCGCCTCGGACCTGGAACGGCAGCATCTCATGGCCCGGGTGACCGGCAACTACAAGCGTGGGAACGAGCGGAACGCGACGAAAGGCGGGCACAGGACATGAACGACCAACTGGAACGCAACAAGGAGAGCGCTCAGCGCTTCTACGACCTGATGTTCAACCAGTGCAAGCCCCGGGAGGCGGTCGAGACGTACGTGGGGGAGACGTACATCCAGCACAACCCACACGTCGGTGATGGCAAGGAGGCGTTCATCGCCTACTTCGAGAGGATGGCGGAAGCGTACCCAGGCAAACGGGTGCGCTTCGTGCGAGCGATCGCCGAAGGCGCGCACGTCGTGCTCCATTGCCACCAGACGTGGCCCGGCGACGAAGACTACGCGGGCATCGACATCTTCCGGTTCGACGAGGACGGGCGGATCGTCGAGCACTGGGACGTGATCCAGACCATCCCCACCGAGAGCGCCAACGACAACACGATGTTCTGAGGTCGAGCCGAGGCGACGGCCGGGCCGGCCCGACCGTCGCCACGTGGATCCATCAGCTCGGCGGTCCGATGACGGTGATGGTGACGACGTCGACGTCGGTGAAGCCGTCGTCGTCGGTCCCGACGAGGCGGACGTCGAAGCTGGTGTTGCCCGTGAACAGCGGGAGGGAGAGAGTGGCCGAAGTGCCGGTCGCGCCGGTCGCGTTCCAGGTCGCCGAGCCGCTCGTCCGCCACGACCACGCCAGGTCGCCACCGCTCAGCGGACCGTCCTGCGCGTCGAAACCGGATCCCGCCACGGGGACCTGCAGCAGCGAGCCGCTACCCGGGTAGTAGTCGTCCCAGAACAGGGAGGCTCCTTCGGTGGGCGCGTTGATGGCGACCACGGGCGGCGTGCCGGCCTCCTCGATCGTCACCGTGACGGCGTCGGTGGCGGAGCCGTACGTCACGTAGATCGTGTGCTGACCGACGCCGAGCTTGGTCGAGCCCTCGAGCCCGGTCGAGACGATCGTGCCGGTCTCCGGATCGTCCACGCGCCAGATCACCGGGTACAGCGGGTCGTCGGTCTCGGGGTGGTCGTCGTCGATGACCGCGGAGAGCGGGATGGTGGCGCCTTCGGCGAAGACGGCCCCGTCGAGCGGCTCGTCGATCGAGATGGAGATGGCGCACAGGGCCGGCGGGTTCGTCGAACCGAGGTCGTTGACGATGACGCGGACCGTGTCGGTGGCGAGCGTGCCCCCGCTCGGCAGGATCGCCGACAACGTGACGTCGTGGACGCCGTCACAGAACCGGTGCGTGGAGGTCTCGCTGAGGCCGTTCGATGCGAACGTGAACGGCACGCCCGCACGGTCGTAGGTCCAGGTGAGGAGCAGGTCGCGGTCGTCGAGGGTCGGGTCGATCACGGCGTCTGCCGCGAACGTGACGGTGACGCCCTCGTCGACGGTGAGGGTGGCTTCGGGCTCCGTGACCTCGGCGAACGGCAGATCGCGCTCGGGGTAGAGCCGGCGGACGCCGGCGAGGTCGCCGGCGGTCAGGATCGCGGCGGGGGCGATCGTGGCCCCGAGGGTGCGGATGGTGGTCATCCGATTCCCGTTCGCGTCGATCTGTCCGAAGGCCGTGCGTCCGTAATGCATGATCGACGTGTACCCGTACGCGCCCAACGGCAGCCCAGGTCCGTACAGCGCGAAGTTCCCGGACCGGTCCGGTTGCGTCTGGATGTTGGCCGTGAGGATCTCGACGAACTCGTCGCGATCCGGGCGCTGCTGCTCATGTTTGAGGCCGACGGTGTGACCGAGCTCGTGGATGACGGTGCGGACCTGCGTGCAGCCGTTCTCGTCCAGGCGGATCTCCTGCCGTCCGCCCTTACGGCCGGCCTCTGACCAGCAGCGCGCGGTGGCGGTCACGATCTCGACGTAGTCGGTCGCCACCCCGTCCCAGACCACGAACTCGATGTTCGTGTTGTCGTTCCAGTGGTCGATGGCGGGCTCGATGACGTTCTCGACGTACGCGTCCGAGAAGCCGTCGGCGATGTCGTAGGGGATCTCGTAGACGTACGGCGCAGACGCCGTCGTGGCCGGCCAGTACTGCGTGGGGATCCCGTGCGACGTCGGTGACAGAGCGGCCGAGCCGGCCGTCAGCTCTTCGAGCGTGCCGAGCGCGATGTCACCCTCGATCAGGACCACGCCGTCGACCACCTCGGCTTGGATGGGGGTGGGCGTGTCCTCACCTGGGAACAGGTAGGAGAGTTCGACCGGCTCGCCCGCCGGGCCCGAGAGGTATTCGTCGGTGTTCGACGGTGTGGGCGAGGTGTCGGGGGTCTGGACGCAGGCCGCGAGGGTCAAGATCAGGGCGAGGAGCAGCAGGTGGAGGCGGACGAGGGTTCGGCTCGATCGTTGCATGACCCATGGTGAGGCGGGGGGCGTCAATATGGCGTGAATCATGGCTGAGGGGCGCGCGGCGGGATGGACAGCACAGCGGGTGGCGTAGCGGGAACGCGCGCACGTACTCGGTGCCGCCGCTGCAGCTCCCTGACTCGCGGCGTCACCGTAGCCGGGCGAGGGGGCATTCCGATCGCTGGTGCGTGCCCCCGCCGGCATGGCGCCGCCACTTCGATCGACGGTCGCCCCCCCGACGCGTGGGCGTCATCGGGCGATGAGTTCGAGGATCTGAAAGAACACGAGCGACCACGAAACCACGGCCGTCACGAAGACCCCGGCCTGCATGCCCACGATCACGCTCGCCGGGATCGACACGCAGCTGCCCACGATCAGGTACTCGTTGGCGCCGGAGCAGCGGCTGGGCGGCGGCCGCGTAGGGCGGTAGTACTTTCCGTTCTCAAAAATTCTGTTGCCATTCCTAGGATCGACTACGGTGCGCGCGGCCGTGTTGAGTACCGCATTGACGCCGTTCCTGCCAAAGGTGACGCTCCAGCGCACGCCAGGCTCGAACACCGAGATCGTCGCGCCCGAGACCGGGTCGATCGCCCAGAAGCGCGCTGGATCCCCGACCAACACGGCGAGCCGACCGTCGTCCAGCGCGTCGCGCAGCGCGGGCCCGGCGGGAACGTCGACGGTGGTCGGCGCGACCACCGTCAACACGGCACCCGCCATCGCCAGGCTCACGCTGTCCACCCCGGCGTCTTCGGGGCCGACGGCGCGCGCGGCCTGGAGAGCGGCCTCCGTCTCGAGTGCCGTTTGCACCGCGCCGTACCAGAGCCGGTGGCGAGCGGCCGCGTCGGGCGCTGCGTCGAGCCCGAGGGCGACGTCGACGCCGTCGAGGGCAGGTCGATCACGCGCGCGGTGCCATCTGGCACGTCGGGGAAGGGGAGCAGGCTCGCGAGGAAGACGCGCGGTCGCCCGACGAACGCGCGGACGCCCGGGGCTGCGAGGCCATCGACGATCGCCCGCTCCGACGCGACGACCAGCGTCTGGTCCGCGACCGCGAGGGGGAAGAGCAGGTCGCCGAGACCGTAGTTGCTGGCGGCGTCGGCGGACAGGAGTTCGGTGGCGGCGAAGTCGGCGGCGTAGGCGCGGGCGATCGCGTGCTCGCGCGGGCTGGCGCCGCCCGTGGACACCAACACGTGGTGCAGGCCGCCGAACTCCGTCGGTGCGCCGTCCTCGGGCAGCGCTTCCAGCTCGTCGGAGGTGATCACGCCGGCGACGCGCGCTGCGGGCCGCGCACGGTCGTACAGCATGCGCGTCGCCGACACGGGTGCGAGGCCGGGTCCCTGGGACTCGAGCTCCAACCGCACCGCGACCAGTTCCGGTGCCGCGCTTCCGAACAGACCGCCGAGCGGGCCGCCGGAGCTGCTTCCCACTTCGAAGGACGTGCCGGGGCGTACCACGCCGTCGACCATCAGCAGCGGCAGCCAAGCGGCACCTTCGAGCTTGGTGATGACCGCGCCGCCGACGCCTTCCTGGTCCGGCTGGAAGTAGAACCAAAGCTCCATCCCGGCGGCGGTCGCGGCGTCGAAGCGCTCCTCGAGCACGGTGGTCTCGACGAGGACGCCCTTGTCCAGCGTCTCCGTGACAGCGCGCGCGATCACCGCATGGTGGGCGTCTTCGGGCAGCGTCGCGGCCGTGGACTCGGCCGCGGTAAGCGCCTCGCCGTAGGGCGCGCCGGGGTCGAGGTCGCGCCAGACGCCCTCGTCGTCGAGCGCTTGGACCCACACGTGGTCGCGGAGGAGCGCAGAGCGGTCGGCTTCGGCGCCGCCGACCAGGCGGCCACCCAGCGCGTCGAGCAACAACGCGTAGTCGCGCCGCGCGCGGTCGCCGATGCGCCCCACGTCCATGGCCAGCACCTCGGCGATGGGGGCGTCGTCGAGCGGGGCGCGCGCGCCGGTGGGCGCCGCGGCGAGCAGCGCCGCGACGGCGTCGTCGCCCAGGGTGCCGAAGGCGAAGCGCACGTCGTAGCCGTTCGCGTCGATCAGCGCATGCAGCAACAGTGCCTGGTCCCAGGCGTTGCCGGCGCGCGCGGCGAGCGTCCCCTGCGCGCCGCGGAGGACGCCGGGGTACGCATCGAAGGCCACGTGGTCGCGGACGAAGGCGTGCATCGCCGGCAGGTCGAACGCCAGCTCGAGGGCCAGCGCGTCGACCTCCCAGGTCGTGGGTGGCAAGCGGTCGGCTTGTGCCAGGGCCGCGTCCACGATCGCGCCCACGTCGACGACGTCGGGCCGCGACAAGGGCGCGTCGCGCACCTCGCCTGTCGGCGCAGACGCGGTGGTCGGTAGCGCCAGCGACGCCGACTGGCCGAGCGCGAGGGGAGCCAGAACGGAGATGGCGAACGCGAGCGAGCGAACCCAGGTGGAACCGGTCATGAATGGCCTCCTGACGTCGTGGCGCGAGTCTGGCGGGTCATGCGACGCGTGCCACGCGTGACAGCGCCTCTTCTCAGGTGACATCGTCCGGCGGCGAAGCACTTCGTCACCGCCGAACCTCAGAACCGGTACACCTCGACCATCTGGTCGATCGTGAGGCGTACGAACCACGCGTCGTCGCTCGACCAATCGGCGAACGTCGCGAGGTTCAGCCCCGCGGGCATCGTGCCGATCGCCCGCCCGTCGACCGCCGAGATGAAGACGAGGTCGTCCATGCCGTTCGAGTCGACGAAGTACCGTCCCGCTGCGCTGGTCACGTTGGGGCTCAGGTCGGGCACCGGGATCGCACCCGGCTCGAGGCGTGCGGTGCGGTCGGTACCGGTCTCGATCCACGCCGTGCGGCCGACGGCGCGCACGTTTTCGCTGAACGGGACGGGCATCGAGCCCTTCGGCGCCAACGTCGCGCCGTCGAGCGTGAGGAGCTCGAGCGACACGTCGGGGTCGGGCGCGTGCAGGACGATGACCTCGCCGGTGTCGGCCCGGACCCAGAAGCGTTCGGCGCCGACGATCACGCCCTCGGCCGTTCGGCTGATCGATCCGTCCGCGGTGTCGACGCGGCAGAGGACGTCCGACATCGAAACCATGCCGTCCGACGAGTAGACCGCCCCCGAACGCCGATCGACGCGTCCGTCGGCGCAGGTGAGGTCCTGAGGGAGCGGGGACAGTTCCTCGAGGGTGCTTCCGTCCCAGACGCGCCACTGCGGCCGAAGGTCTCGGTCGGCGGCCACCAGGCGGCCGTCGTTCATCCAATGCAGGCGCCACAGACCGAGGGTGTCGACCTCCGCCGTGGCGACGACCGCACCGCTGGACGCGTCGTAGGCGCGGAGGGTGACCGGTGCGCCGAGGCGCTCCTGCGTCGCGACCACGACGCGCGATCCGTCAGGCGCCATCGCGACCTGAGTGACGCGCACGTCGTCGACCAAGGCGAAGGACGATGTGGGCGACAGCGACGGTGCCTCGACCTCGGCCTGTGCGGCGACGTCGACCCAGCCACTCGTGGCCAGCAGGACGAGGACCCCAGCGACGAGGTCGGGAAGACGGGTGCGGATCCAACGGCTCATGTCGGCCTGCTCTCCGGTGTGCGATCGGTTCGTCGGGTGACGGACGCGAACGTACCAGTTCCCTCCGCGCCCCGCCACGGGTAGCGTTGCGGCCATCGGGATCGCTCTCACGTGATCGCCAGCCGCCCGCGCGCATCGCTCATGGCATCCGGACCGATCGGGGTGCTCGCGTACGACGGTGACGAGGTGGTCGGCTGGGCGGCCGTCGCGCCACGCGCCGAGACGAGCTTCGCCCGGAGCCGGACGATCCCGCACGTCGACGAGCGCGACGTGTGGTCGGTGTGGTGCATCCGGGTGCGCCCGGGCCACCGGGGAAAGGGCATCTCGCATCCGTTGCTCGACGGGCGCCGTCGCGTTCGCACGAGCGCACGGGGCGCCGGTGATCGAGGGCTACCCGGTGGACAACCACGGCGCCAAGGTCGACTCGACGATGGCGTACGTCGGGACGCGCGCGGTGTTCGAAAAGGCGGGGTTTCGGAAGGTGGCGGATACGTCGTCGGTCGTGGGTGGGTTCCCGCGGGTGCTCATGCAGTTGGAGTTGGGGTAGGTCGAAGCGGCGCCTCCGGTTCTCTTGATGCCCGTCAGGACCGACGTCGGAGACCGGCCGGAGAGTAGGGTGGAACGAGGAGGTGGGCCGTGTTCGTCCTGACCGACGAGAAGCTCGAGGCAATCGCGGCTCTGTGCCGCGTGCACGGTGTGAAGCGGCTCGACCTCTTCGGGTCGGCAGCAACAGGCGCGTTCCGGCCGGGCGAGAGCGATCTCGACTTCTTGGTCGACTTCGGCGACATGGGTGGCCGGGCCAAGGCCCACGCCTTCTTCGACCTTGAGGATGACCTCCGAGAGGTGCTCGGTACCGACGTGGACCTCGTCATGGTGGCGGCGGTCAAGAACCGGTTCGTTTCCCGTGAGATCGAGCGCACGAAGCAGCGGCTCTATGCCGCGTAGCGTCGCCGCCTACCTAGCCGACATCCTCGATGCATGTGATGCGGTCGCAGCGGCTCTCGAAGGCGTCGACCTCGCCGCGTACAAAGACCGGCGCCTCATCCGCTCCGCGGTCTAGCGAGAGTTCATCCTCATCGGCGAGGCGGTCGCGAGCATTCGGCGGGTGAAACCCGAGCTGGCTACGAGCATCACCGATGCCCGCGTCATCGTGGGCTTCCGCAACGTGTTGACGCACGAGTACGCAGCTGTCGATGACGACGCTGTGTACGGCGTGGCGACCGAAGATCTGGCGACGTTGCGGCGGGAGTGTGCGGAGCTGCTCGAGCGGGTGGAAGCCGCGGGCTGAGCGTCAGGAAGAACTGCTTCCAGTCGAAAGAGAAGATCGCGGTCGAACGTCCAGTGCGCGGCGAGGGTGGCCACCTTCATGGCGTACGGGGTGTTCGGCCCGCCACCGCACAAGAAGGTGTAGAGTCGTACACAGGAGGTCACACAGACATGGCCACGAACCTGGACCTCGATCCCCGACTCCTCGACCGGGCGTTCCGCCTGAGCGGCGAGCGCACTAAGAAGGCAACCGTCACGCGTGCGCTCGAGGAATACGTCGCGCGGCTTGAACAGCGACGCGCCACCGAGCTGTTCGGCGAACTCGAGTGGGACGCCGCGTACGACTACAAGGCCGAACGCTCGCGCGACGGATGAGCCTTCTCGTCGACACCAGCGTCTGGTCGCTCGCCTTCCGGCGCGACGTCGGGCACGCTGCGCCGCAGGTCGTTGTGCTCCGCAAGGCGCTCGAAGGTGCCAGGCTCGTCGTCACGACCGGGTTCGTCGTCCAGGAACTCTTGCAGGGGTTCGCCGGCCCGCGAGACCGCGGGCGACTCCTCGAGCGCCTCTCGGCGCTGACGTTCGTCCACCCCGACCTCGACGACCACGTCGCGGCCGCCGAGGTTCGCAACGCCTGCCGTCGCAAGGGCGTCCAGGTCGGCACCATCGACGCCCTCCTCATCCAGTTGTGCCGGCGGCACGCGTTGGAGCTCCTCACCACCGATGGCGACTTTGCCGCCGCGAGGGAGCACGTCGGGTTCGGACTCTGGTCGGGCTGAGGCGGTGCATCGGGGGCGGCACGAGATCCGAGCCGATCCCCTTGCGGCCCCGGAGTTCAGTGACGAGGCGCAAGGAGTCCAGGTCGCGGCGGACAAGCGCGCTGATGGGCGCGATGGACTCGGAAGCGGCTCGGAAGTCGAACGCTTCTACGTTGAGCCTTGGCAGGGGCCGCTCGTCGAACCCTTCGCCCCGCGCGAAGCGGCGTAGCTCCTCGATCAGCTCGGCGTCGGCGCGCCGATCGTAGAAGTCCGCGCGGACGTCGAGACCGGTGCTCGACCTTCGCCGTTCAGATCGAAGCGCAGGCGGACTCGACATCTCGCACGCCGGGCTGGGAGCCCGGCGTAGCAGCCCAGCCCGTACGACTTGGTTGCTGAAGCCAGGACGGAGAGCGTATCGACGTCTCGTCGAAGGCGCCGCCGAGATCTGGAAAGAACACGGCGCACTCGACTACAGGGAGTACGTTGGCGACGACTCGACGCTCGAGGGAACGCGCTCGTTCACAGAAGTCGTGGCGGCGACCGCGGATGAAGCCATCGTGTTCGGGTGGGTTGTCTTCGCATCTCGCGAGGCGCGTGACGTGGCGAACCGAAGGGTAGCCGCTGACCCCCGAATGGCGAGTCCATTCAACGCATCGAACTCGGGTTTCGAGGCACGTCGGATGGCCTACGGCGGGTTCCGGTCGTTCGTTCCGAGCATGGACGCCGACGCCGGATAGCGGATCGCTACGTCGTTGGCGCGCACGGAGATGAGGTGGCACTTGACGTACGGCGTGCCTCGCCCGGGACCTTTCGCGAGGCGACCGCGCCACGCGTTCCGACGGCGTCCAACCTTTCGAGCGCTAGGCACGTACCCAAGGTTCAGCGCTTCGATTCGCTCGCATCGAGCATCGTGATGGCAGCCGCCCGATCCCGTTGGCCCAGGCTCGCGGGTCCGACGCCACCCAACCACTTGCAGGTATAGCCTCTTAGCTATATCTTGAACGAGGAGGCAGGCGATCGCCTACGTGGTCCATACCTCCGACGCGTTCGACCGCTGGTGGGCGACGTCCGAGTCGGCCCTCCAGGACACCCGCCGCCTACGTCGGTCTGCTCGAGGCCGGTACTCGGATGCGGTCCCGCGCGCCGAGGCGATCTACGCGCGCCATCTCCAGGAACTGGAGAACGACCACGGTGGCTAAACCCTTCCGCAGACTCGTCGACGACCTACCGACCGAGCGCCGCGAGCGCATCGAGGCCCAGACCCAGGCGCTGATCCAGGAGTACGAGCTCCTGAAGGCGCTTCGCCGGGACCGGAAGGTCTCGCAGGAGCAGCTCGCGCAACTCATGGGCATCCGGCAGGCAAGCGTGAGCAAGATCGAGAACCAGGCCGACATGCGCCTCAGCACGCTCCGCAAGTATGTCGAGGCGCTTGGTGGCCAGCTCGAGGTCCGCGTTCGCTTCCCTGACCGGGAGGTCCGGCTCGATCCGCTCCTGCCCCGCGTTCCGTAGCCGCACGAACCCCGCCCTCGCTCAGCCCCGCACCGCCCGCAACATCTGCCGAACCGCCCCCAGGTGGTGCGCGACGTGGGTCAGGTTGGCCAGGGGCCTGACCGGGCCGCGCCCGCCCCTGCGGTTCGGGGCAACGCTGGCCCGAGTTCGTTGGAGGACCCCGTGAACCGCGTGAAGCTGCTGCTGCGGACCCACGAACGCGAGCATCGGACCTATGCGCGTCTCCGTGACTGCCTAGGACAGCAAAGACTTGATGCGCTCCATGGGCAGGTAGATCCTGCCGGCCACGATCTTCGACCCCTCGACCTGGAAGACCCCCACGAACGGAAAGCTAACCGACCTGCCGGTTGCCCCAATGCCGTAGAACTCCCCGATGTGGGTTCCCTCGAACCTGAACTCCACGACGAATGCGTCGTCACCTACGAACACGGCGAGTCGTTCAGAGTTGGCCTCGAACATCTCGCTGTACCACGCAGAAAGCATCTGCGAGACGGCGTCCCTGCCCTCGAAGACCTCACCGGAGTCCTCCAAAGTGAAGACCGCGTCCTCGGCAAGCGGAAAAGGGCCGCCGCTCATGTAGGCCTCCGCCACCTTCTCCACGTCTACTCTCGACATCGGGCCTCCTCGTCGATCATCTGGACTCAGTCGCATGTAGCCTACTTGATGTGACTAGGTTGGCCCTGAGCGACATTCCGGCAAGCGCGCAAGACGCCCCAGAGTCGACATGGAACCAGGCCGACATGCGCCTCAGCACGCTCCGCAAGTACGTCGAGGCGCTAGGTGGCCAGCTCGAGGTCCTCGTCCGCTTCCCTGATCGGGATGTCCTTATCGATCCGCTCCCACCACGCGTTCCATAGGTCAAGGAACTACGCCAATGCGCTCGGAACCGTGCCCCGCGCCGCCCCGACGACGGCCCGCAGCGCGTTCGCATCGACGTTTGCCCCGAATGCGGGCGTACCCGGCTGGAGCCGCGCCCCCGCGGCGAGCGGCCCAATCGGGAGGGGATCGAAGCCGAGGGCGTCGACGAGCGGAGGCGGCCATGGCGACGTCCGCCGCGTCGTCCCCGGCGATGGCGATGGCCTTGCGGCCGGGCGCGCCGGCCGGCCGGGCGCCGTCCTCGAGGTCGTGGTAGCCCATGTGGTTGAAGGCCTTCGGGGTCAGCATTGAAGGCCGCCTAACCATGCGCATGGACCACTGTATCTGGCGCATTGACCTTTTTTCTCACCTGCCGAGAGAGAGTCGCATATCGAATGAAGCACTGCTTGTAGAGGTGTCCCTCGCTGCACAAGATATCCTGTCGTCAGTGGGGGTGAGCTTCGGCCCGCAAGCGGCCATCGTCCATCGTCCCGCGTCGCTCGACATTTCGGTCCGGCGCCAGACAATGACGCTCTCACTTAGAAGCACCAGATCGAGGCAGGAAGGCCGCTACGGTTTCGCAACAAGCTACCCGCAGAGTTCCGTCGGTGTTGCGCCAGACCAATGGTTTGCCAGTAACGTTGGGGGCGAGCGCGGCTTGCTTGGATCAGCGGGCGGCGTGGAGCGCGTGAGTGGCACCTGAGGTACAGCTGGGCGGCTTTCGCGCGTGGTCTTCATTGACCAACGGATCTAGGCTCGTGACCTCGGGCGAGGGAGTCGCTCGACGACGAATGGCGGCGTCCAGATGGGACTGAAGCCCAAAACGGCTTACATGTACTTTGATGAGGCGGGAAACTTTGATTTCTCGCCGAGTGGCTCGAGGTACTTCATCATGGTTGCGGTCGTGAGTCGGCGGCCGTTTTCGCCACATGGCGAGTTGCTGGATATCAAGTACAGCTGCCTGGAGGCGGACCTGGACATCAGCCGATTCCATGCGACCGAGGATAAGCAATGGGTGCGCGACAAGGTGTTCGCGGCTATAGCACGTCACCTCGATGACATCGAGATTTACGCTGTCGTCATCCGGAAGAACCGCGCGAACCCCACTCTGCGCGAAGAGCGTCGCCTTTACCCCCTCGTGTTTGACTGGCTTACGAAGTTCGCTTGTCCGCGCTCTTTGCGGGACGTAACCGAAGTAGTCGCTGTGACGGATCGGATTCCGGTTGCCAAGAAGCAAGGCGAGGTCAAGCAGGCCCTAAAGAGTAGTCTCAAGAAGCACATTGGTTCGAGGAGGTTCTCGCTCTACCATCACGACTCCATTGGGGATCTAAATTTGCAGATCGCGGACTACATCTGTTGGGCAATCCAGAGGAAGTGGGAGCGCAACGACGATCGCTCATACGTTCACATTGAGCGAGCGATACGGGGGGAGGGCGACTTGTTCGCAAGCGGCACCGTTGAATACTACCCGTACCCTAAGAAATGACCACCCCAGCTATCCCTTTCGGGAAGAGCCCCTTGGGCTCTTTCGCTGGGGTGGAACGTTTGTGCTCAGATTGTACCGCACCATTGTGAAAAGTCAAAGCTCGGGGGTGATGGGGCGGCAAATGCGCTCAAAGGTCGGTTGGGATGGAGATAGTCCCACTTTCCGCTGTCACCGATTGTACGAAGAGCGGCGACAGGTCGCTGCTATCGGCAAGGACGCGCACCGCAGCCAGATCAACCTCAATGGCATGGCGGCTACCCTGAGCGCATCGACCCCCGCACCCAACCAGGACCTGGACCATCGAGAAACGAGTTGAAAGCCCGAGGGCGAGAGCGCAACGCGGGTACAGCAAAAACCTACCTAAGCTCCACCCTCACCCTCGCCGCCCTCCCCTCCGCATCCACCACCGACACCGTCACGAACCCCGGCCCCTCCAGCGGCAACCGCGCCTCACGCTCGTAGCCACCCACGACCACCGGCGCCCCGTCCGCGAACCACGTGAACGGCGCCGTCCCGCGCTCGACCCGCGCCGGCACGCCGCCCGGCAGCGGCACCAGCGCCGCCCCGTCCGGCGGGAACGTCAGCCGCGGCGCGTCGTCGACGGCCACCATCCGCGCGCCGAACCGCTGCAGCGGCACCGGCAGCTCGGCGTTCGACGCCACCGTGAGCACCCCCGGCGGCGCCGGCGGCAGCGCGACCGGGTCGCCCAGCCGCGCGAACACCTCGAACAGCAGCGGCGCCGCGACGTCCGCCCCGTACATGCCCGGCACCGGCGTCCCGTCGGCGCGTCCCACCCACACGCCCGCGACGTGCGCCCCGTCGAAGCCGAGCGCCAGGGCGTCGCGGTAGCCGCTCGAGGTGCCCGTCTTGAGGGCCAGCGGTCCGTCGGGTAGCGGCGCGGCGCGGCGGATGCCGGCCAGCACGTCGGCCACCTGCCACGCCGCCTCGGGCGTCATCAGGCGCGCGAGCGCGGGCGGCTCCGAACCTGCCGTCGCCGACAGCGCCCGCGCCTCCCCACCCCGCGCGATCGCCGCGTACAGCTGCACGAGTCCCTCGAGGCTCACGCCCACGCCGCCGAGCGCCACCGCCAGCCCGGGCGTGTCGCCGGGAACGACGGCGTCGACGCCGGCTCCGCGCAGCGCGGCGAGCAGGCGGGCCGGTCCGAGCGCCTCGGTGAGCGCGACCACAGGCAGGTTGAGCGAGGCTTGCAGGGCTTCGCGCGCCGTGACCGGGCCGCGGAAGAAGCCGTCGAAGTTCTGCGGCGCGTAGCCGCCGTAGTCCTCGGGGCGGTCGTTCAGGAGCGTCTCGGGGTGGGCGAGGCCCTCGGAGAAGGCGAGCCCGTACACGAGCGGCTTGAGGGTCGAGCCGGGCGAGCGCAGCGCCTGGGTCATGTCGACGAAACCGCGGCGCGCGTCGCTGGTGTAGTCGGCCGATCCGACGCTGGCGAGGATCTCGCCCGAGTCGGGGTCGGCGACCAGCAGCGCGAGGGTGGCGGGCGCGGGCAGGTCGACGAGCGCGGCGGTGGCGAGCGCTTCGAGGGCCGCTTGCAGGTCGGCGTCGAGGGTGGTGCGGTGCACCCGGACGTCGGGCTCGGCGGCGCGCAGGCGGTCGGCGAGGTGGGGGGCGAGGCTGGGGAAGGGGCGGCGCGCGGTCGGCAGCCCTTCGCTCATCGCCGCGCGGGCGGCGTCCTCGGTGATCACGCCGACCGCCGCCGCCCGGGCCAGCACCCGGTCGCGCGCGGCGCGCGCCGTCTCCGGGTGCGCGTCCGGCGTGCGGGCCGCCGGCGCCTGCGGCAGCGCGATCAGCAGCGCCGCCTCCGCCTCGGTGAGGCGCTCGGGTTCCTTGCCGAACCAGGCGAGGCTGCCGGCGCGCACGCCCTCGAGGTTGCCGCCCATCGGCGCGAGGTGCAGGTAGAGGGCGAGGACCTCGTCCTTCGACAGGACGCGCTCGATGGCGAGGGCGAGCCGCAGCTGCCGCCACTTGCCCGACCACGAGCCGGTCGAGCCGTCCTCGAGCAGGCGCGCGACCTGCATGGTCAGGGTCGAACCGCCGGACACCAGCCGACCGTTCGCGACGGCGGAGACGGCCGCGCGCGCCATCGCCCACACGTCCACGCCGCGGTGCTCGTGGAAGCGCCGGTCCTCGTACGCGATCAGCATGGCGAGGTACCCCGGGTCGACCCGCTCGGGGTCGACGCCCAGCCGCCAGCGTCCGTCGGCGACGGTGAAGGCGCGCAACAGGTCGCCGTCCCGCGCGAGGACCTCGACCGAGGTCTCGAGCGCCAGCGGCGGCAGCTCGGTGGCGGCCACCCAACGGTCGAAGGCCACCCACGCGCCGACCGCCAGCACGAGCGCCAGCGCCAGGGCGCGCCCGACGCGCGGCGTCATGGCCGGACGGTCACCTCCCCGGTCTCGCCCACGGCCCGGTTCGTCGGGCGGTAGAGGTCCTCGACGAGCGGCGCCGCGTAGTGGAACGTCCCCGGCGACACCGCGCGCACGACGTAGGCGAGCCGCAGCGGTTCGCCCGAGGTCCAGTCGACGGCCGCCAGGAAGCGGTCGGCGCGCGCCTCCGTCGACTCGGCCGCGGCGTTCACGGCCAGCCAGTCGAGCGCGCGCACGTCGCCGCTCCGCAGCAGGTTGGCGTTGTCGATCTCGAAGCCGGCGGCCAGCGGGTCGTCGACCATCAGACGCCCGCCGGGCACGCCGCGATCGGGTCGCACCTCGAGGACCACGACCAGCCGGTCGCCCACGCGCACCGCGCCCAGGTCGGCGGGTTCACCCTCGGGGGTGTAGTGGGAGCGGGTGATCGTGTAGGCGGTCCCGCCGGCGGGGGGCGGTTCGACCGGCACCCCGAAGGTCGTGACCGTGACCGGCACCGGGGCGTCGCCGGCGTTGCGCAGGGTGGTCGGCGCGCCGTCGTAGCGGAGGAGGACGTCGCCGGCGACGGGCTCGCCGTCGAGCACGAGGCCGCTCGCCTCGGCGCCGAGCGCGGCGGCCGCGCGGAGCGTCCAAGCGGCTTCCTGGGTCGAGAGCCGGTCGACCGGGCCGCCCTCCGCGACGCGCGTCACGAGCGTCCCGCGGTCGACGACGGCGCTGCCCGCCTCGGTCGCGAGCGCCAGCAACGCCGCGCGGTCGCGCAGCGGCGTGCCGTAGTCGGCGCGCCAGCCGCCGTCGTCGGCGCCCTCGCGCGCCAGGTCGACGGCCCGCGCGAACATCGCCTCGGAGCGGTCGCGTTCGCCGTAGGCGGCGAGCGCGGCGCCCAGGTGGGCGGCGGCCAGCGGGGTGTCGAACGCCTCGGGGAGCGCGTCGGCGTAGTAGCGCAGGTCGCCGATGGCGGCCTCGCCCGCGCGCGCGAGGACGTAGAAGGCGTAGGCGTAGGGGGCGGCGCCGTCTTGCATCGTGCCGGCTTGGGCGACGCCGTTGCGGAGGGCGTCGAGCGCCATGCGCAGCGCCGCCTGGGGGCACGTGCGCCCCGGCGGCCTCGGCGCGCAAGAGCACCTCGGTGGCGTACGCGTCGAGCCACAGGTCGTAGCCGCCCGCCGACCAGAGCCCGAAGGACCCGTCGCGTCCCTGACGCGTGAGCAGGCGGTCGACGCCGTCTTGCAGCCAGACGCGCGCGTCGGTTTCGGTCGCGAGCCCGAGCCGCACCACGGCGTCGGGCGCGAGCAGCAGCGGTTGCAGGCTCGAGGCGATCTGTTCGGTGCAGCCGTACGGGTAGCCGGTCAGCCGCAGGACCAGGCCCGGCACGTCGAGGGCGCCACCCAGGCCGGCGGCGAGCGTGGCGCGGGCGGTGCCGTCGCGGAAGCCGGCGAGCGCCGCGTCGTCGAAGACCGTGGACTCGCCGGGGGCGAGGACGACGCGCGTCGTGCGCGCGGTCTCGGGGTCGGTGTGGAGGACCGTCAGGTGCAGCTCGCGCGCGATGACCTCGCCGTCGGGGGTACGGAGTTCGACGCGGTAGGTGTGGTCGCCGAGGTCCGTGGGCCGCAGCGGCACGTCGAGCACGGCGCGGCCGCCCTCCGTGAGCTCGACGGTCGAGGGCGCGTCACCGAGGCCGTGCCCGGTGACGCTCACGTCCATCGCCCCGGCCGGTCCGGTGACGTGGGTCAGCTCGAGCCGCAGGCGGCTCTCGTCGCCGGGCGTCAGGAAGCGCGGCAGGCTGCCCTGCACCACCACGGGGTCGCGCACGAGCGACGTCGGCCACGGCTTCGCCGACGGCGGCGTCGGTCCAGACGACCGCCATCAGACGCACCGTGCCCGCGAAGGGCGGCACGTCGAACGACAGCTCGGCGCGGCCGTCGGTGAGCTCGATCGGGCCGGAGAACAGCGACACCAGCGCCTCGGCGGGCATGGGGCCGGTCTCCTCGGCGGTCTCGAGACCGCCGCCCGACCGCACCTCGCCCATGGCGCCCTCGCGGGCGTCGATCAGGCGTCCGTACAGGTCGCGGATCGCGACGCCCAGCCGGCGTTGGCCGAAGTAGTGGTCGGTCGGGTCGGGCGCGTCGAAGCCGGTGAGGTTGAGGACCCCCAGGTCGACGGCCGCGACGGTGGCGTAGGCGGGACCTTCGAGCCCCGGCACTTCGAGCGTCACGTCGAGGGGCTGGCCCGAGCGGGTCTCCTCGGCGACGACCAGCGTCGCCGCGAGCGCACGCTCGCCGGGGTCGACGGCCGCGTGGGCGAGGCCGAGGCTGCGCGCGGGCACGTGCTCGGGCCCGTCGCTGGGACGGATGAGGCTGGCGGTGACGTAGGCGCTCGCGCCCCAGTCGTCGGTGACGGGCAGTTCGACGGTGGTGGCGCCGTCCACGGCCACCAGCCGCAGGTCGACGACGCGGTCCGAGAGCACCGTGACGAGCGCCATGCCGGGTTCTTCGGGGACGATCCGCAGCCGGGCGGTGTCGCCCGGCGCGTAGCGCTCGGCGTCGAGCGACACGGCCAGCCGGTCGGGGGTCTCGCGGGTGGCGTCGACGGCCGTCCAGCCGGCGGCGAAGGGGAGCGAGGCGCTCGCCCTCCGGTCGGCGGCTCTCATGGGTCGCGCGCAGCTCGTACTGGCCCCAGCCGACGGGCACGGCGACGCGCACGGGGCCGTCGGCCACCAGGGCGACGCCCTCGGCGACGCGCTGGCGTTCGGTCACCGGCTCCCAGTACCAGTTGCCGTCGATCGCGTACCACTGGTAGCGCGTCTCGACGCGGTCGACCTGCCAGCGCACCTCGCCGGCGGTCGCGTCGCCGTCGGGGTCGACGAGGACCAGGTCGAAGGTCGCTTCGGCGTTCTCGGGAAGGGGCCGTCGAAGCCTGGGCGGATGCCTACGACGGGTGCGATGGGGCGCAGCGGCCGTGTCAGGCTTCGTTCCACGGGGCGCGAGGCCCCGTCGACGATCGTCGCGGTCACGGTGAGCGCGTAGGGGCGCGCGTCGAGGGTGACGCGTTCGATGGGCAGGCGTGCACGGTCAGGCGACCGTCGGCGTCGGTGCGCAGGTCGGCGCCGAAGGGGAAGCGCTGCGCGTCGACGCGCTCGTCGAAGCGGCCGAAGCGGTAGCCGGTCCAGCCCGGCAGCGTGTCGGTGGTGGTCACGGTGGCGTCGCCCGTGAGCGTGAGGCCGGCGGCCGGGGCGCCGAACAGGTAGCGCGCCTCGACCTGCAAGGGCGGCGGCGCGAACGGCGACAGGGGTTCGTCGCCGGGCAGCGTCAGCTCGACGTCGATGCGCTCGGGGATGAAGTCCTCGACCAGCACGGTGCGGCTGGCGAGCGCCGGGGCGCCGGGGTCGGCCAGGACCTCGATGCGCCAGACGCCGCGCGGCACGCTGCCGGCCAGCGGCAACGCCACCACGTGCCCGCCGGCACCCGCTTCGGGCGCGAGGACGCGGGCGTGCTCGACGCCGTCGGGCCGCAGCAGGCGCACGGTGATCGGGAGGCCGGCGATGGCGTGCGCCTGGGCGTCGCGCACGAGGGCGGTGACGTGGATCGTCTCACCGGGGCGGTAGGCGCCGCGGTCGGGGGTGAGGAAGACGTCGATCGGGCCCGGCGCCGCGCGGCCTTCGACGCCGCGGTCGGAGAGGTCGAACTCGGTTTCCTCGAGCGACAGGACTGCCAGGTCGTCGTCGCCCTCGACCAGCAGCAGCGCAGGGGCGGCGTTGCCGGTGCCGCGGGTGAGCGCGGCCGGGAACGACACGTGGCCCTGCGCGTCGGTGGTCGCGCCGCCGAGCACGCGGTTCGAGCGGGCGACGAGTTCCACGTGCAGGCCCTCGGCCGGTTGGCCGTCGGAGAGGCGCTGCACCACGACGTGCAGCGCGTCGTTGCCGGCGAGCGCGGTGAGGCCCAGGTCCGACACCAGGAACCACTGCGTGGCCGGCGGTGTCTCCCACGGTTCGGCGCCCGGTACGGACGCGCGCAGCACGTAGACGCCGGGCGCGAGCTCGCCGACCTCCTCGAGCGGCAGGCGCGAGGTGGTGGCGCGGTTGAGGGCGCCGTCGAGGAAGGCCTCGCCCTCCCAGACGAGCTCCGTGAGCAGGTTCTCGAAACGCTCGCCCTCCCACACGCTCAGCGCCTGGAGGAAGTTGCCCTCGCGGATGGAGGTCACCAGGTTGCGGTCGGAGACGCGGAGCAGCCGCAGATCGAGCTCGTTGGCGTTGACGGTCTCGACCGGCAGCGCGCGCGGGCCCCGCGCGGGGAGCACGTAGGCGCGGCCCGGGAAGTGCACGGCGGGGGCGCGATCGCGGACGTAGACGTCGAGGGGGACGTCCTTCACGAGGGTGTCGCCCGACGCGCTCGGCAGGCCGGCGCGCACCGTCAGCGAGTAGCGTTCCCCGTAGACGATGCCGGTGACGCACAGCTGCGAACCCTCGGCCTCGACCGCGAGGCCGGTGGTGGTGCGTTGCACGAAGGGTGCGTAGTCGCGCCCGCCTGCGAGCTCCTCGGAGAAGCTCACGCAGATCCGCGGCGCGGCCGTGCGGGCGTCGACGTCGTGGCCGAGCACGCGGAAGCCGAAGGCCTCGCGCAGGCGGGCGAGGTCGTCGCCGGCGATGCCGGGGGCGAGGCGGTCGGCCAGGCGCAGGGCGCCGAGCGCCGCCTCGCCGCGGTAGGTGGCCTCGAGGTTGCTCGCCAGTACCAGCAGGGCGTCCGCGCGGGCGGGCTCGGGGAGGCGCAGGAGGGCGTTGATCGTCGCGAGGACGGCTTGGCGGTTCAGGTCGTACGCGCGGTTGCGCTCGACCGTCGCGAGGCGCGCGAGGGCGCGGGCGTGCGCCAGCCAAGCGGTCCCGGCGTCGTTCACGGTGGCGGCTGCACCGGTGGCAGCGACCGCCTCGTCGGGCGCCTGCACGCGGGCCAGGTCGAGCCAGTCGGATTCGGATCGACCGTTGGCGGGGTAGCGCTCCGCCAGCGTGGCCGCTTGCGTGCGCGCTTCGTCGAGGTCCCAGGTGCCGAGGAAGGCCAGGTCGGCGGCGGCTTGGCGCGCGCGTTCGAGCGCGTCGTCGTCGCGGGTCGTGACGATCCCGGAGACCGCACCGATGAACGGCACCGGCTCGCCGGGCACGTCCTTCAGGAAACACGCGCCGTTCCGTTCGTCGAACGTGAAGGCCGCGCAGTCCCCGTCGCGCAGGCAGGCGGCGTGGCAGCGCTCGAGCGTGACGTCGAAGATCGCCTCCAGGTCGCCGCCGGGGAGGTCGGTGTCGGCGAGCGTGGTCGTGAAGCGCTCGGGGATGGGGGCGTCCTGGGCGAAGGCGGCGATGGGGGCGAACGTGGCCGCCAGCGCCACCGCGAGGGTGGCGAGCAGCGTGCGGGTGCCGAGGAGGCGGGGAAGGCGGGGGGAGGGGGGGTCCGCGAAGGCAAGGCGTGCCTCCTGTGCGTGGGATGAGGTCAGGCTAGCACTCCCTTCCGACCCGTTCCCGAGCGGTGCGCTGGCGTGGTCGCGGCAACGGCACCGGAGCCTCGTTGCGTCCTTGACTCGTCTTGACACGTGTCACGTGACACATTACCGTTGACCGTGATCCACTCGTTCGCCGACCGCGAGACCGAGCAGTTGTGGATCACCGGCCGGTCGCGGCGTATGCCGTCGGACATCGCTCGACGGGCCCTCAGGAAGCTGACGGCGATCGACGCAGCCAACACGGTCGACGTGCTTCGGGTTCCTCCGGGCAACCGCTTGCACGAACTGAAGGGCGATCGCGCGGGACAGTGGTCGGTAGCGATCAACGACCACTGGCGCGTGGGCTTCCGCTTCATCGATGGAGACGCTCACGACGTGGAGATCTGTGACTACCACTAGGACGGAGCTGACGAGTGGCCATGAGCATCCCGAAGACCAGGACGCTGCAGCGTCCGCCGATCCACCCGCGGCGAGATCCTCCGAGAGGAGTTCTCTGCCCGAGTACGGGCTCACCGTGAAGGAGCTCGCGACGGCGATCGGCGTGTCGCGCCAGTCGGTCAACGAGTTGCTGCGGGAGCGTCGGTCTCTCAGCCCTTCGAAGGCGCTCAAGTTGGGGCAGCTGTTCGACAACGGTCGCAGAGTTCTGGCTGAACCTGCAGCGGTCGTCGACTTGCACGAGAGCCGGCTCGTAGCGCAGGTCCTGCGGCCGTCGCCGGAGCCCTCCCCAGGTACGGCGCGATGCCATGCGGCGAACGGCCGCGCTCGGCGTCGATCGCGAGCGACTCGCCGATCAGGTGATGTCGGGCGACCCGCAGGCGTCGCGGATCCAGAAGACCTTCGCGAGGTCGCGTGGTCTCCGGCCAGGCTGTCCGAGCGAGGTCGAGCGCGAGCGCGGCCATGGTTCTGCGTGGGAAGCGCTACGCCGCAGTGACGCGACAGCTGGCGGCGCTCGGTGATGGCGCAGCTCACCCGCGTAGCGGCGACGCGCGAGCGGTTGACCGATCGCCATGTCGCCCGGAACCGTACAGGCCTGCAATCGTAGTTGCATGCAATCGTAATTGCAGGCGCACGGGGATCTGGCTGACGATCAGCGCTCGGTCGACGGGTCCAACTGACAGCAGCTGGATTCCAGGCGAACCTCTGCTGACGGGTCCGACGGCGCGACCGACGCGACCTGGTGACGGCGTGCCATGTCGTGCCCTAGGATGGCCCCCTCATGACCACGGACGAAGGGCTCTCCGACCGGTACGAGGCCTGGGCCGCCGACCCCGTCCTGGACCGCATCCTCGAGGTCGTCCACGCCGACCCGCGGTTCCGCGCCGCGATCCTCTCCGGCTCGCGCGCCGACCCCGCTGCACCCGCCGACCGGTGGCGCGACCACGACCTGGTGTTCGTGGTGCACGACGTCACCCCGTTCCGATCCGATCCCGCCTGGGTCGACGTGTTCGGTGAGCGGACGATCCTCCAACGGCCCGACCTCATGGGCGGTGCCCCGCCGCTGCCCGCGGACCGTGGCGGCGACACCTGGCTGATGCTGTTCGAGGACGGCTCGCGCATCGACCTCACGCTGCGCACCGTGGCGGAGATGGCGTCCTACCGCCACGAGGGCCCTACGCGCGTGCTCGTCGATCTCGACGGCGTCGTGCCGGCGCCGCCCGCCCCCGACGCGCCCCACTTCGTGCCCGATCCGCCCACGGCCGCGGCCTTCGACGACGTCTGCAACGAGTTCTGGTGGGTGGCCCCCTACGTGGCCAAGAGCCTCGCGCGGGGCGAGACGACGTACGCGCACCACCACCTCGACGTCGTGCTGCGCGCCCAGCTGCTCACCGTCCTCGACTGGGACGTGGCGGTCGCGAGCGGCTTCCGGCGCGGCTCGGGCAAGTACGGGCGCGACCTGCGCCGGCTCCTGCCGCCGGAGACCTGGTCGCGTCTCGAGGCGACGTACGCCGGCGCGGATCCAGAAGCGACGTGGGAAGCGCTCGAGGCCATGGTCGCGCTGTTCCGCGACGTCGCGAGCGGCGTGGCCGAGCGCTTCGGCTTCGCCTACCCGCATCGCGACGACGAGCGCGTGACCGCCCACTTGGCATGGGTCCGGGCGGAGGCGGCGCATGTTGCCCTTTGATGGGATCGGCGCCGCAGACGCGGCGGCTGAGCGACGGGAGGCGTGACATGACGGATCGGTGGAACGCAGAGACACTCGTCGGCGCATGGGAAGGGGAGAACCGGCTCTGGATGGACCCGACCGGTGCGGGCGAGCCGTCGGCGGCCACCGCCAGCGTCGAGCTCGTCGCCGGCGGTGGATTCGTGTCGCTCGCCTACACGTGGGCCTACGAAGGGAAGCCGCAGGACGGCCTGCTGCTCGTGCGGCGCGCGGAGCGGCCGGGTCCGCTCGACGCGGTGTGGGTCGACTCGTTCCACACGGTGGGCGGCTTCATGACCTATCGGGGCGAGGTGGACCCGTCCGGTCGGTGGTCGCTCTACGGGACGTACCCCGTCCAGGACGGTCCCGACTGGGGCTGGCGCATCGCGATCGACCACGACGAGGGCGACGACGCCTTCCGCCTGCTGATGTGGAACGTCCCGCCGGGCGGAAGCGACGAACGCGCGGTCGAGGCGCGCTTTCGGCGCGCGGGCAGCAGTTGACGAGTCACGTTCGGGCGATCGAAGGGTCGCCCCCCTCAACCCTCCCGCTGCATCCTCTCGAGGAGCGCATCGAGGCGATCGAGCCGGGCGTCCACCATGGCGCGGTAGTCGTCGATCCACCGCGCGACGTCCTCGAGGCGGTGCGCCCCGACCGTCACGGTTCGGACCCGGCCAACCTTCTTCGTCGCCACGAGCCCGGCGTCCTCGAGCAGCCGCACGTGTTTGGCGACGCCGGTGCGGGTCATCGCGAAGCGTTCGGCGAGGTCGCCGATGCTCGCGTCGCCCCGGCCGAGCCGCTCGAGGATGCCGCGGCGGGTGGGGTCCGCGAGCGCCGCGAACGTGCGGTCGAGCGGTTCTGAATGGGACGCCGCGCCGTGCACGGCCGTCAACCCTGGCGCGCGAGGAGCCGATCGAGCGCGTCGAAGCTCTCGTTCATGCCGCCCTCCATGCCGGTGGCGATCATGCCGTCGCGCTCCGCCTCGAACGAGAACAGCGACGTCAGGACCAGGCGGGTGCGTCCGTCGCCGAGGTCCTCGAACTCGTGCGTCTCGATGACCGGGTAGGCCGGCATGCCGTCCCACTCGAAGGTCATGACCAGTCGTTCGGGCGGGGTGACCTCGCGGAAGCGCCCCTCGAAGCCGTGGGTGCCGTCGGGCGCGTACTCGACGAGGCGCCAGTGGCCGCCGCGCACCGGCTCGAAGCGCTCGACCACGACGAAGTTCCCACGGCAGTACCACTGGGCGATCAGCTGGGGCTCGGTGTACGCGCGCCACACGAGCTCGCGCGGCGCGTCGAACACGCGCTCCACGCGGATCTCGCGCTCCGAGGGCAGGGTGAGGCGGGCGGGCGTGCCGGGTTGGTGGAGGGTGTCGGGCATGGCGGGCTCCTTCGGACGGTGGCGGGTGCGGTCGGCGCAGCTGGCAGGGTGTCGGCGATCCGTGATACTGAACCGTTAGGTTCACTATACGGACGGACGCGTCCTCGCGCAAGTCAGCGCTCGTTCGTGTCGTCGCGCGTGAACCGCTGGCCTCCGGTCCGGACGTACGTCCGCAGGTCCTCGATCACGCGCAGCGCCGCGTCGGCGCGATCCTCACGTCTCGCGTACGCCGTGAGCCACTGCCGGAACTGCTCCTCGAGCGTGCTGCCGTCGCGTCTCGCACGCTCACGAGCAGCCTCGATGAGACGAGCGTCGGCGCTCAGCGTCACGTACTTCATGGATGACCTCCTGGCTCAGCCGCTCGGCGTCAGATCGAGCACCGTGAGCTCCGCCGGACAGTTGATCCGGACCGGCACGCTCGTCACGCCCAGCCCCCGCGACACGTAGCCGCGCGCCGGACCCTCCACCCACCCCGCCAGGAACCGGTCGCCGTACCGCGAGGACGTCTGGAGCGCGCCGACGCCGGGCAGCACCACCTGGCCGCCGTGGGTGTGCCCGGAGAGCGTCAAGGGGATCTCGATCGGGACCTCCGGCAGCACGTCGGGGTTGTGCGAGAGCAGCACCGTGGCGCCCGCATCGGGTCGGCCGCCGAGCGTGGCCTCGAGGTCGGGTCGGCCGTTGCGGAAGTCGTCGAGGCCGGCGACGTAGAGGTCGTCGCGCACGGACACGCCCCGGTTGACGAGGACGTCGATGCCCGCGTCGCCCAGCAGCGTCGTGAAGGGGCGGGTCCCCCCGAAGCGCGCGTGGTCGTGGTTGCCCGGCGACGGCCCACACGCCGAGCGGCGCGCGCAGACGCGCGAGCTCCGCGAAGAGTTCCGCGTCGGGATCGGTGCCCGGCGTCTGGTCGACCAGGTCGCCGCCCAACAGCACCAGGTCCGGCGCCTCGCGGAGGGCAGCCGAGACCCACGCGCGGACGGACGCGGTGCGGACGAACTCCCCGTGGTGGAGGTCGGTCAGCCAGGCGATGCGAAGCGGCGCGCGCAGGCCGGGGAGCGTGGCCCGCTCGCGCACCACGTCGAACGGGTAGGTGCCGAAGGTCTGCGCGTCGGTCGACCCCAGCGCCGCGGCGGCGGCGACGGTGGCGGTGAGGGAGAGGAAGCGCCGGCGGTCCATGACGCGCGAGTGTAGCCGTGTGGTGTGAGAGCGGGCGGTGCGGCTGCGCCCGCGGGACCGCGCAGCGCCGAGCGACGGGGTTCGATAGACGCGTAAGCTCACGTAAGGCGTCTACGTTCGGTCGGCGGTCCACCGATAGATTGGTAAGATGCCATAAGGTCCCTCAAACGAACCCGCGATCGGAGGATCCGGCCGTGAACCCCCTGAAGAACCCGTTCGCCCCCGGCGCCGGCGCGCCGCCGCCCGAACTCGCGGGTCGCGACGAGGTGGTCGAAGCGGCGCGCATCGCCCTGCACCGGGTCCGCGACGGCCGCCCCGAGAAGGGCCTGATGCTGATGGGCCTGCGCGGCGTCGGGAAGACGGTCCTCCTGAACCGGATCGCCCTCATGGCCGAAGAGATCGGGTACCACGTGGTGGCGCTCGAGGCGCCCGAGGGCCAGCGGCTCGCCGAGTACCTCGCGCCCGCCTTGCGGACCGTCCTCCTGCGGCTCAGTCGCGTCGATCGGGCCAAGGAGCACGTGGGCCGAGCCGTCGCCGCCCTGCGCGGGTTCGCGAGCGCCTTCCGGGTCTCGGTGGGCGACTTCGACGTCACGGTCACCGCCCCGCCCGAGGCCGACAGCGGCAACCTCGAGGTCGACCTCCCTGCGCTGCTGGTGGCCGTCGGCGGAGCGGCCAAGGCCGCCGACTCGAGCGTCGCGATCATCGTCGACGAGGTCCAGTACCTCACCGAAGAGGACCTGAGCGCCGTGCTCGTGGCGTTCCATGCGATCGCCCAGCGCGGGTTTGCCGGTGGTCTGGTTCGGGGCGGGCCTGCCGCAGCTGGCGGCGCTCTCGGGCGAGGCCAAGTCGTACGCCGAACGGTTGCTCGACTTCCCGTCGATCGGCCCGCTCACGCCCGAGGCGGCGAAGCAGGCCCTACGCCGACCGATCCGCGACGAGGGCGCCGACATCACCCCCGAGGCCCTCGACGCGATCGTCGCCGTGACGAAGGGCTACCCGTACTTCCTCCAGGAGTGGGGGAAGCACGTCTGGAACATCGCGGCGTCCTCGCCGATCACCGCCGACGACGTCCGCGCCGCGACCGAGGCGGCCACCGAAGCGCTCGACCGGAGCTTCTTCCGCGTCCGCTTCGATCGCCTGACGCCCCGCGAGCAGGGGTACCTCCGCGCGATGGCGCATCTGGGGCCGGGTCCGCATCGTTCAGGCGCCATCGCCGGGGTGCTGGGCAGGAAGGTCGAGAGCCTGGGACCGCTGCGGAGCGGGCTCATCCGCAAGGGCATGATCTGGAGCCCGGCGCACGGCCAGACGGCCTTCACCGTGCCGCTCTTCGACGAGTTCATGCACCGGGCGATGCCGGACGGACCCGAGGAGCCCGCGGCGTGAGCGTCAGCGCGAGCGCAGCGTCTTGACGTGCGCCACGAGTTGGTCGAGCGCGGTCCCCCAGCCCTCGGCGAAGCCCATCTCGGCGTGGCGAGCGCGCCCCTCGGGGTCGCGGTGCAGCGCGGTGGCCACGTAGCGCGTGCCGGCGCCGCTGTCGCGCATCTCGACGACCGCGGTGAAGAAGGGCTCGGGCGCGGGCCGGAAGCCGGGCAGGAGGGCGTCGGTGAACACGAGGCGCTGCTGGGGCACGACCTCCAGGAAACAGCCGTCGCTCGGGAACTCCTCACCTTCCGGCGAGCGCATCACCGTGCGGAACAGGCCGCCGGGACGCAGGTCGACCTCGCAGCCGGCCATCGACCACGGGGCCGGCACGAACCACTTCATCAGGTGCTCCGGCATGGTCCAGGCGGCCCAGACGAGGTCGCGCGGCACGTCGATGTCGCGTTCGAGGACGAGGTCGAGGGCGGGATCGAAAGCGGGGGTCGTCATGGGGTCTCCTTCAGGCGGGTGACGTAGTCGTCGAACTGGTCGAGGCGCCGTTCCCACTGCGTGCGTTGTTGGGCGAGCCACCCCTCGGCGTCCCGAAGCCGCTCGGGCGCCAACACGTAGGTGCGCACGCGGCCGTCCTTGTGCGACCGCACGAGTCCGGCGGACTCGAGCCGGCGCAAGTGCTCCACGAACGACGGCAGCGCCATGTCGAACGGGTCCGCGAGCTCTCCGACGGAGGCGGGGCCGCGGCCGAGCCGTTCGAGCACCGCCCGACGCGTGGGGTGGGCGAGGGCTTGGAAGACGGTGGTGGCGGGATCGGTCGTGGGGGGCACGTGCGGCATCGTAGGGCATCTCGTTACTTAGGTCAAGTCCTAAGTGATGGCGTTCGATCGTTCGCCCGCCGGTCCCCCAACCGCCGGGCCCCAGCGGCCCGCGGGGGCGTATAACCGCACGATGACGAGACGATCCGCATGAAGGCGCTCCTCACGTCCGCCGGCGTCAAGAACCCGAGCATCGAACGCGCCCTGCTCGACCTCCTGGGCAAGCCGATCGCCGAGTCGAACGCCCTGTGCATCACCACCGGCATCTACGCCATCCCCGGCGGCCCGGAGAAGGCCTGGGCGTACTTCAGCGGCCAAGCCACGACGCCGATGACCGAGCTCGGCTGGAAGTCGATGGGCGTCCTGGAGCTGACGGCACTGCCCAGCATCGACCGCAAGCTGTGGGTCCCCGCGGTCGAGGAGACCGACGCGTTGCTCGTCAACGGCGGCGATCCCCTGTACCTCTGCCACTGGATGCGCCAGTCCGGCCTGGCGGACCTGTTGCCGTCGCTGCGCGCCGTCTACGTCGGTCTCAGCGCCGGGAGCATGATCATGGCCCCGTCGATCGGGGAAGCGTTCGTCGGGTGGCGGCCGCCCACGGGGGGCGACGAGACGCTCGGCCTGGTGGGCTTCTCGATGTTCCCGCACGTGGACCACGAGATGCTGCCGTACAACACGATGGCCCACGCGGAACGGTGGGCGGCGACGATGCCGGTGCCCAGCTACGCGCTCGACGACGAGACCGCCATCGTGGTGAAGGACGGTGCGGTCGACGTCGTGTCCGAGGGCCGTTGGCGGCGGTTCGAGGGCACGTAGGCGATACCCGGCCGGGGGCGAGCGACGGACGCAACGGGCGGCGCGATCCTAGCGAGCGTCGGGCTCGACGAACGCCCACCAGTACCAGCCGAGGTCGTCGTCGACGCCCGGCGTCAAGCGGTGGGGGCCGCCGGACGGACCGTACGTGATCGTCACGGGCGTCCACCCGGCAGCCACGTCGAAGGGCTCGACGTTGTTGCACGTGCCCGGCTCGAACGTCTGTGCGCTACGGCTCGCGATCCAGCGACGCGTCGACTGCCTGGTGACCCGATGCGAGCGGCGTAGGCGGCGTCCGCGAGGGCCGCCATGCCGATGACGCTCAGTCCGCGGTCGGCTTCACTCGGACTGGTGAACCCCTCGAGCGGCGTGAGCAGCGAGACCTCGGTCAACTGGGCGACGGGGGCGCCGCCCGGGGGGTGGCACGGGATCGTGCCGAGCGGCGTGGCGTCGTCCAGGGGAGGCAGCACCAGCTCGAAGGCGCCGTCGGCGGCGATGTCGGCGAACAGCCGCATCCCGCGCCCGAAGCCGTGCAGGACGACGTCGGCGTGCCCGGGCGGTCCCAGTCGACGAACGTGCCCGCGACGTGGGCGCCATCGAACGCGGCAGGCCCCGGGCCCACCGGGCCGACCTCCTGGGCGAGGACCGCCGACGGTGCGAGGACGATCACGACGGCCAACAGGAGGGCGACGAGCGGCCTTGTCGTGCGGAGCATGGGACCTCCTGGGGCGGTGCGGCGAGCGAGACCCGCCAGCGACCGTGAGGTCTCGATGGGTTCGATGTCCCCGAACCGTGGCACGGTTCCGGCACGATGTCAACGCGCGCGCGGGCGTCCGCTGCGAGCGCTCCGCGACGTCGTCGAACGCGATGCCGACCTCATCCGCATCGGCCGGACGAATCGGCCCTTGGGGACGCTGCGCGCGAACCGACGAAGGAGACCGCGCCGGCTTGACAACGCTGCCACCTACATGTGATATTCACATCACATGTCCGCCAGCAGCACCACCATCGACGAGGCCCCCGCCACCGAGGAGGCCTTCTGGCGCGCCCTCTCCAACCCGTGGCGTCGACGCATCCTCGACCTGCTCCGGGACGGTCCCCGCACCACGGGTGATCTGTCCGATCGCCTGACCGACGTCTCGCGTTTCGCCGTCATGCAGCACCTGGACGTCCTCACCGACGCCGGCCTCGTGCTCGTCGAGCGGCGCGGGCGTCACCGCTTCAACCACGTCAACGCCGCGGCGTTGCGCCAGTCCTACGACCGCTGGGTCAACCGGTACGCCGACGGCCTGGCGGACGAGCTCATGGCGTTGCGCGGGCATCTCGAGAAGGAGGAGTCGATGGCCGAGGACACGCACGTCGAAACGCCGAGGGTGCTGAGGTTGGAGAGCGAGCTCCGCTTCAAGGCCCCGCCGGAGCGTCTCTTCCGAGCGCTCACCGAGCCCGACCAGATCCTGCGCTGGTTCCCGGCCACGTACGGCGAGAACCGTGTGAAGCGGGTCGTGTTCGAGGGACGCGTGGGTGGCCAACAGTACGAGGACTGGGGCGACGGGCGCGGCTACTTCTACGGGACCGTCACCGAGTGGGACCCGCCGTACCGCTACTCGGTCCGCAGCCGGCTGCATCCGGGGACGATCATGGACACGCTGGCCGCGATCGAACCGACCGACGAGGGCGCGCTGCTCCGCAGCTCACGCGTGATCGTCGGCCCCATCAGCCCGGACCAGGAACGGGGCATCCGCTCCCACGGCGACCTCGCGATCTTCGCGGACGCCATCCGGGCCGTCGTCGAATCGGATTGACGTCCATCCCCACGCGGGAACCCACGGGAGGTACACATGTCGGACACGATGGAGAAGGCCAGGGCGACGCAGATGGAGAGCATCGAGGCGCTCACGGGCAAGGGGCTCGACGAGCTGGTGGCGACGGTGGCCGGTTGGGGGCCGGCCAAGCACGGTGAGCTCGTGCGGAAGGTCAAGGAGAATCTGGGTCTCTCCCACGGCCACGCCAACATGCTGGTCCACGTCGCCCGCGAGCGGACCGAGTCGGCCGGCCCGGCTGCCGCCGACGCCGGTTCGGATCCGCTGGAGGGCATCTACGCCGGCTCGAAGGCGCCGCTCCGGCCGCTCCACGAGGCGCTGATGGCGCGGCTCGCGGACCTGGGACCCTTCGAGGTCGCGCCCAAGAAGGCGTACGTCAGCCTGCGCCGCAGCAAGCAGTTCGCGATGGTGGGTCCGGGCAGCAAGGGGCGGCTCGAGGTCGGCGTCAACCACCGCGGAGCCCCCGGCACCGAGCGTCTGGAGGTGCTGCCGCCCGGCAAGATGTGCACGCACCGGGTGTTCGTCTCGGACGAGGCCGAGATCGACGACGAGTTGGTGGCGTACGTGCGGGACGCCTACGAAGCGGCGGGCTGAGGCGTGAGGAAGGAGGACCCCCGATCGAGGTCCTCCTTCACCGATCCTGGCCGAGCCTCGCGATCGCCCTCAGTACCCCAACTGCCGCGGCAACCACAGCACCATGTCGGGCCACACCACCATGGCGATCAGCGCCACGATGAGCGCCGCCATGAAGCGCCACGACTCCTTGATGATCACGCCCACGGGCGTGTCCGTGAGCCCACTGAGGATGAAGAGCAGTACCCCGTACGGCGGGGTCACCAACCCGATCATGGCGTTGACGACGATCACGACGCCGAAGTGGACCAGGTCGATGCCGTACAGCTGCACCGCCGGCAGCACCAGCGGCACCACGACGAGCAGGATCGTCGTCGTCGTGAAGAAGGCGCCCAGCAGCAGGAACACGACCATGAGGAAGAGGTTGAACATCACCGGCGACATGTCCAACGCGCCGAGCGCAGCGGCGATCCGCGCCGGGATCTGCTCGACGGTGACGGCGTAGTTGAAGATGAACGCCCCGGCGACCACCAGCATGGCCACGGCGGACGCGATCGCGGTGTCCTTGAGGACCTCGTAGAGCTCCTTGGGACCCTGCTCGCGGTAGACGAACACCGTCAGGAGCAGCGCGTAGAGGCCGGCGACCGCGGCGGCTTCGGTGGGCGTGAAGGCGCCGGAGTAGATGCCGCCGAGCAGGATCGCGGGGGTGAGGATGGGCAGGACGCCGCGGAGCAGGTGGCCGGGGACCGCCTTCCAGGGCACCGCGTCCTCGCGCGGGAAGTCGCGGGCGCGCGAGGAGAACCACACGACGACCGCCAGCGCCGTCGCCATGACGAGGCCGGGGATGACGCCGCCCAGGAAGAGCGCGCCGATCGACGTCCCCGACACGAGTGCATAGAGGATCATGGGGATCGACGGCGGGATGATGGGGCCGATCGTGGCCGACGTGGCCGTGATCGCGTTGGCGTAGCCGGCCGGGTAACGGCCGTTCTTGGTCATCATCTTCACGAGCACGTAGCCGAGCCCCGAGGCGTCGGCGACGGCGCTGCCGCTCATGCCCGAGAAGATGACGCTGGCGACGATGTTGACATGGGCCAAACCGCCGCGCAGCCGGCCGACGAAGAGCAGCGCCACGTTCAGCAGCCGGTCGGTGATGCTGCCCGCGTTCATGACGCGCGCCGCGAAGATGAACAGCGGCACGGCCAGGATGATGAAGGTCGACCAGGTCCCGTTGAGCGTCTGCTCGGCGGCGAGGCCGACGTCGCGACCGCTGATCATCAGGTAGACCATGCCGCTGGTGATGAGGCTCAGCCCGATGGGCATGCCGAGCAGCGACGTGATGACCATGAACACGAACATGAGCGACAGGGCGAGGCTCATGTGGGCACGCTTTCCGGCTCGACGTCGGTCCCCTGGCCGCGGATCGCACCGAGGCGACCCTGCCAGCCGGGCAGGATCAAGCCGATCGCCCGCAGCGACGCTCGCACGATCATGGCCACCATGAACACGGGGAACGAAGCGAAGACGTAGATGAACGGGATCTCGAGGGCGCCCGTGGGGATGCGGCGCATGAAGTAGACGTAGTCCCACGTGGGCGCGAGGGCGAGCGCGAAGACGACGACCAGCGCGACCAGTTGCGCCACCGACGCCCAGCGCCGACCCTGGAGCGAGAGGCTGTTGTAGACGATGTCGAGTGAGATATGGCCCCGGAGCGGCACGGAGAAGGCGGCCGCCCAGAAGAAGGCCCAGATGAAGACGATCATGATGGCCTCGGACGACCAGCCGAGCGGGGTGGCGAATAGATAGCGGGCCCCGACCTGGACGACGAAACCGATGAACACGACAGCGAACAGGAAAGCGCTGACGAAGTCGGCGGATCCCTGGCCCAAACGGGCGAGGTGGGCGATGGCTTGGCGCATGGGCTCCTAGGCGCGGACCGGGACGGGTCGTCGGACCCATCCCGGCCCGCGGTCGATCAGGTCGTCGCGACGGGCCTCAGAACTGGCAGGAAGGGCTGGCCTGGACCGCGTTGACGCGATCGACGAAGCCGGGCAGCCAGTCGCTGGAGAACGACGAGTTCAGGTACGCCGCCTGGACGGTCTCCCGGAAGGCGTCGACGTTCGGCGTGGTGACCGTGAGGCCCTCGGACTCGAGGAAGGCGACGTTCTCACCCTCGGCGCGGATCCGGTTGAGGTTGTTGAACAACGCTGCGGCGCGGGCGCCGTCGTCCATGACCTGACGCTCGGCCTCGGAGAGTTGGTTCCAGAAGGTGTCGGAGAGGGCGAACAGGACGCCGTCGACGAGGTGGCTGGTGAGCACGACCTGCTCGGTCACCTCGTAGAACTTGTTGACCACGACGCTCGGCAGCGGGTTGTCCTGGCCGTCGACGGTGCCGGTCTGCAGCGCCAGGTAGAGCTCGCCGAAGGCCAGCGGGGTCGCGTCGGCGCCGAGGGCGTTGCCGAGGAACAGCCACGCTTGCGAGTCGGGCATGCGCAGCTTGACGCCGGCGAGGTCGGCGGGCGTCTGGACGTCGCGCACGGTGCGCAGGTTGAGCTGGCGGGTGCCCAGGTAGAACACGTCGAGGATCTGGATGCCCATCTGCTCGTCGATCAGGGTCTTGAGGTCGTCACCGATCTCGCCGTTCCAGATCTCGCACAGGTGGCTGGGATCGCGCACGAGGTACCCGGCGGTGAGGGCCGACACGGGCGCCACCTGCCGCGAGATGTCCTGGGCCGAGATGAGCGTGGCTTCGAGGTTGCCGCGCTGGAGGGCGGCGGGTTCGGTCCCCTGCTGGAAGAGCGTGGCGCTCGGGTAGACCTCGACGTTGAAGCGGCCGGGCATGGCGCGCTCGACGTACTCCTTGAACACGTACAGCGCGCCGGCGTGGAAGTCGTTGGGGTTGGCGGCGGTCGCGATGCGCATGGTGATGCGGTCTTGCGCGAAGGCGCTGCCGAGGCCGAGCAGGAGGCCGAGCACGAGCGCGAGGACGGTCAGGCGGAGTCGCAGGGTCATGGGGGTCCTTTCGTGGACGTCGAGGGGTGACGGTCGGTGGAGGGGGATGCGGCGGGTCACATGGCGGTCGACCCCCCGTCGTGGCCGTCGGCTGCGTCGCGGGCGAGCCCGTGGACGAGGTCGCGCGTCGAACGGTAGAGCGAGCGGTAGCGTTCGAAACCGGCGTCGTAGAGGGGTGCGAGCGTGGGGTCGGGTTCGACCGTCCGGTCGGGGTGGACCCAGTCGTCCAGGTCATCCCGCTGCAGCCGACCGGTCGCGAGGCCGGCCAGGAAGGCGTCGCCGAAGGCGGCGCCGTGGCGCGGGCGGGTGAGCGCCTGGGGCACCCCGGCGATGTCGGAGACGATCTGCGTCCAGAGCGTGCCCTGGGTGCCGCCGCCGACGGCCACCACCCGCTCGATCGGTGCGCCCAGCGCCGCGAAGGCCTCGAGGTTGTCGCGCACGCTGTAGCCGACGCCTTCCAGCAGGGCGCGGAACAGGTGGCCGCGGCCGTGCGCCAGGCTCAGCCCCGCGACCACGCCGCGCGCGTCCGGGTCCTGGATGGGGGTGCGCTCGCCGCTGAAGTACGGCAGCGCCAGCAGCCCGCCGGCGCCGGGTGGCACGCGGGCGGCCTCGTCGAAGAGGGTGGCGAAGGAGATCGACCCGTCCAGCACGGTGTCCTTGAACCAGGCGGTGAGGCTGCCGGCGGTCGCGGTCCCTGCCGCGAGCGCGTACTGCTCGGCGAACGCGCCGCGGGTGGTCCACACGCGCGGATCCGGGTGCGGCCGCTCGGTCACGAGGATGAAGAAGGTGGTGCTGCCGTACATGATCATCAGGTCGCCGGGCGCCACCACGCCGACGCTGATCGCCTCGGAGAGCGCGTCGACGGTGCCCACGGCCACCGGCGTGCCGGGTCGGAGACCCGTCGCCGCCGCGGCCGCCGCGGTGACCTCGCCCGCCGCTTCGTCGCTCCACGCCAGGCGCGGCAGTCGGTCGAGCTCGGCGATGCCCTCGGCGAAGCGCGGCGACCAGGCGCCCGCGCGCAGGTCCATGAGCGGTAGCCAGTGGCTGGCGGTGTGGCGGTCCATCACCGAGGTGCCCGTCAGCTTGGCCACCAGCCACGAACTGGCCGTGTGGAACGTGTGCGCGCCGCGCCAGACGTCGGGTTCGTGGCGCCGCAGCCACCGCAGCTTGGGTCCGATGGCCTGGCTGGTGAACGGCATCCCGCCCTGCGCGAACACGGCCTCCGCGCCCAGTTCGGCGTGCAGCTCGTCGATCTCGCGGGCGGCCCGCACGTCGACGCCGTAGAGGATGCCCTTGCGCAGGGGCCTCAGGTCCGCGTCGACGGGCAGCAGGCAGGGGCCGATGGCGCTGACGGCCACGCCGGCGACGTCCTCGCCGGAGAAGCGGCCGCCGAGCAGCGCCCGGCAGACGGCGACCACGTCGTGCCACCAGACCGTCTCGGCGTCTTGCTCGGCCCAGCCGGGGCGCGGGACCTCGAGACCGTGCGCGACGACGTGTTCGGCCACGACCTCGCCGCCCGGGGTGACGAGCACGCCCTTGGTCGAGGCGGTGCCGACGTCGACGCCGAGCAGCAGGTCGGCCACGGTCAGCCGACCCGCACGTCGCCGCAGAGGTGGACGTCCACGCCGAGCTCGGCGAAGGCCGCGGCCTTGGCGGCGAGGGCGCGGTCGGCACCGTCCCCGTCGGGGGCGTACACGACCTGTACGTGGTTGGCCGGGTGGCGCGCCATCATCTGGTCGCGGCTCACGCCGTGCAAGACGGCGTGCATCATCGGCCACTGCGGGGTGGTGGCCGCCCAGCGCCGTTCGGTCTCGGCGTCGGGCAGCGCGACGGCCGTGGCCCGGCCGAGGTCGAGGTGCAAGCGGCCGCCGGCCACGTAGATCCGGCTCCACACCACCTCGCCCGGTTTGGAGACGCCCTTCAGGGTGCCGCCTCCGAGCGGGAAGTACATGGGCGGTTGGCGTTCACTGCGCGCCGATCGGTAGCCGCCCTCGAAGTGGGCGGCGGGCGCGGCGCCGGAGATCTCGAAGGTCCACACGAAGGCGTCGAGCGGCTGGCCGTCGCGATCGGGGCCCGTGTAGCGCTCGCCCCAGCGCAGGTCGTGCAGGGTGGTGGCGGGATCGAACCCGAGCGCGCGCCAGACCCGGTTCGTGACGAGCGCGTCCAGGCCGGCGGCTTCGTCGACCTCGTTGAAGTGGGGCAGGGCCTCACCCTCGTACAGGACCGCGCCGGTGGACGCGTCGGTGACGGGTGGCCGGTGGCGGTCGTTGAGCAGACCCTCGATTAGGTCGGACGCCGGCAGCAGGTCCTTGAGTCCCTGCTGGTACTGGATGCCGATGGCGTCGCAGCCGAAATCGTGGGCCATGCGGACGGCGGCGACGTACATCGCGCACTGCTGCAGCACCTGCGCCTCGGTGAGCTCCGTCGTTTCGTCGGTCCCGAGGTCGAAGGTCAACCCCTCGCGCAGCAGCCAGTCGTAGACGGCGCGGGTTTCGGGCGGCCGCACGGCGCGGGTGGCCGCGTAGAGGGCCGACTGGCTCAGGCGCTCCTTGAACACACCCAGTGGGTTGAGCAGACCGTCCTCGAGGATGGCGTTGGCCATGCCCATGCAGCCCTCGTCGAACACGCCGAGGATCGCCTGGCGTTCGCGCAGCGCCCGGGCGGTCTCGCGGCCCAGCGCGGCGGCGTCTTCCGGGAGGGCCGCGGGGTCGAGTTCGCGCACGTGCGTGAGGTCGTGGCGGACGTCGCCGCTGGCGAGCCAGGCGCGAAGGCCGTCCACGAAGAACGGGTCATCGAAGGTCTCGCTCCAGAGCGTCGAGAAGGGGCGTCCGACCTTGGTGAGGCTGCCGTTGAGGTTGAGCATGCCCACCAGGCCCGGCCACTGGCCGCTCCAGTTGGCGACCGTGAGGACGGGGCCGCGGTGCGCCTGCAGGCCCGCCAGGACGTGGTGGCTGTACTGCCACACGGCTTCGGCGACGACGACCGGGGCGTTCTTGGGGATGCGGGCGAAGGCGTCCATGCCCGCGCGCTGGGAGTCGAGGAAGCCGTGGCCCGCCGCGGGATCGAAGGCGTGCGCTCGCTCGACGTGGGCGCCGAGGTCGGTGAGGGCCGCGACGAGGCTCGCCTCCATCGCCGCTTGGGCGGGCCAGCAGACGCGGTTGGCCGACGGCCGCAGGTCGCCGCTCGCCACCAGGTACACGCTCGGTTCGGCGCTAGACGCCACCTCGTACCTCCATCCGGACGTTCAGCATGATGGAACGATCTGTGCCACTATTGAACACGGGTCCGGCTCTCGTGTCAATCGGCCGTCATTGACCGGTCATGTTCCACATGATAGAACGTCATTCATAGGAGGCCAGCGCGTGATCCAATCGATCGAGCGGGCGATCCGGCTCCTGGAGGCGTTCAGCCCGTCCGAGCCCCGTCTGTCGCTCACCGACCTGGCGCGTCGGCTCGACCTCCCCAAGAGCACGGTGCACAACATCCTGAAGACCCTGAGCCACCACGGCTACGTCGAGCGGGTCGAGGGCGACCGCTACGCGCTCGGCACCGCGCCGATCGTGCTGGCACAAGCAGCACGCGTCTCCGTCGAGCTGCGCGACCGCGCCGCGCCGCTGCTGCGCGAGCTCGCCGACGGCAGCCGCGAGACCGTCTACCTGACCTCGTTCGAGGCCGACCACGTCCTGTACGTCTACGCCATCGAGACGCGCAGCCGGCTGCTGGCGCGCTCGGCGCTGGGCGACCGGGGCCCCATGCACTGCACGTCGGTGGGCAAGGCGGTGCTGGCCGAGCTCGACGACAACGCCGTCGCCGACATCGTCGCGCGCCGTGGCCTGCCCGCATTCACGGCGCACACGATCACGTCCGAGGAGGCCCTGGCGGCCGAGCTCGAGCGCACCCGCGCGCGCGGGTACGCCGTCGACGCGCAGGAACACGAGATCGGCACCTTCTGCCTCGGCGCCGCCATCCACGACGGCCGCGGGCAGGTCATCGGGGCGTGCAGCCTGTCCGGGCGCGACCCGGACATCATCGACGCCCGCCTGGAGGAACTCGTGACGCCGCTGCTCTTCACCGCGCAAGAGATCTCGCGCCGCATGGGCCACGTGCCCCAGCGCACGTCCCAGGTCGTCGACCGCCGACTCGGGCGGGTGTCGCCGTGAGCGCCGCCGCCCATCCGTGCCCGCGCGGCGTCTGGCCGGTCATGCTGACGCCCTTCGCCGGTGACCGGAGCATCGACTGGCCGGGCGTGGACGCCCTCGTCGAGATGTACCTCGCGGCCGGGGTCGCCGGCCTGTTCGCCGTCGCGCAGTCGGCCGAGATGTTCCAACTCACCGAGGACGAACGGGTGGCGCTGGCGGCGCGGGTCGTGAAGCGCGTGGGCGGGCGCGTGCCCGTGGTGGCGGGCGGTGCGTTCGCGCCGACACCGGAGCGCCAGGCGGCCATGGTGCGACGGCTCGGCGACACGGGCGTCGCCGCCGTGGTGCTGCTGACCAACCAACTGGCCGACGACGGCGAGGGCGACGACGTCTGGCGCGCCCGCGCCGAGGCCCTGCTGGCGGCCACGGAGGGTATCGACCTCGGTCTCTACGAGTGCCCGGCGCCCTACAAACGGATCCTGCCCGCCGACACCCTCGGTTGGGCGGCCGCCACCGGCCGCTTCGTCTTCCACAAGGACACGTGCCTCGTGGGCGACCAGATCGCCGCCAAGATCGCCGCCGTCCGCGGCACGCGCCTGCGCTTCTTCAACGCGGAGATGGCGTCGCTCCTCGCGTCGCTCGAGGCGGGCGGCGACGGGTTCGCCGGCATCGCCAGCAACTACTACCCCGAGGTCACCGTCTGGCTCTGCCGCCACGCGCTCGACCGTCCCGACGAGGCGCGCCGTGTCCACGACCTGCTCACGGTGGGCGAACAGGTGGTCGACTTCAAGTACCCGGCGGCGGCCAAGCGCTTCTTGCGGTTGAGTGGCCGTCTGGAGATCGGCGAGGCCTGCCGCGTCCACGCGGTGGGGTTCAGCGAGCACGACGACCGTGGGCTGCGCGCGCTCGACCGGCTCACGGCCGGGCTTGTGGCGGACGGCACCGCGGCGGCCACGGCGGCGTGAACGACACCGGCGCCGAGCCGAACCCCGTGCGAGGGGCGCCGCCCAACGTCCTGCTGCTCATGACCGACCAGCAGCGCTTCGACTCGCTGCGCGCCTACGGCTTCGAGGCCGGTCACACGCCGCACCTCGACGGCCTCGCCGCCGACGGCGCCACCTTCGAACGCTGCTACGCCACCAACCCGATCTGCTCCCCCTCGCGCGCCTCGCTGCTCACTGGCCATCACTTGCCCGAGCACGGCGTCTACCGGCTCTACGACGTGCTTCCCGACGACGAGGTCCTGTTCCCGGAGCGGTTGCGCGATCTCGGCTACCAAACGGCGCTGGTGGGCAAGCTCCACGTGAGCTCCATGCACGCGGAGGCCGAGGCGCGGCATCCGCACGACGGCTTCGACATGTACGAGTGGTGCAACGAGGGCTGCGTGCGGATGGACTCGCCGTTCCACGGTTACGCCCGCTGGCTGGACGAGGTCGATCCGGCGTTCAAGCGCCGCCTCGAGACCGAGGGGCGCGCCGTGCTGCACCATCCCGCGCACCTGCACCTGAGCCGCTGGGCCGCGGAGCGCACGATCGCCTTCCTGCGGGAGCGCGACCCGGCACGCCCGTTCTTCTGCCTCATGAGCCTGTTCGACCCGCACAACCCGTACGAGGACTACCCGCAGCACGCGCTGGAGGGCATCGGCGTCGTCCCCGCCCCGGTGGTCGACGACCTGTCGGCCAAACCCGAGGCGCTCCGGCGTGAGCAGGCCGAAGGCTACTTCGGTGACGCCCGCGACCTGACGCCCGCCCAGATCGACGCGATGCGCCGCGACTACCACGCCAACGTCGCCTTCGCCGACGAGGCGTTCGGACGTGTGCTCGCCGAGTTGGACGCGCTAGGCCTGCGCGAGCGCACCCTGGTGGTGTTCTGCAGCGACCACGGCGACATGATCGGCGACCACGGCCTGCTGGTGAAGGGCGCTTTCTTCTTCGACCCGTGCGTGCGCGTGCCGCTGCTCATGCGGTGGCCAGGTGTGATCGAACCGGGGACGCGCGTGTCGGGACTCGCCCAACTGCACGACGTCGCCGCCACCGTCTTGGCCGCCGCAGGCGTGTCGCAGGGGGACCGCACGGCCTGGATGCCCGACGCCCGCAACCTGCTGCCGGCCGCCACCGAGGGCGCCACGGTGCGCGACGCGGCCGTCTGTGCCTACCGCGACAGCGGCATCTCGTCGCGTGGGGCCTGGGACCCACCGCTGCACGGCACGATGTGGCGCGAGGGCGACCACAAGCTGAACGTCTACCACCGGCTCCGACGGCCGCGTCGAAGGGGAGCTGTACGACCTCGCCGCCGACCCAGACGAGTTGCACGACCTGTGGCACGACCCGGCCCACGTGGAGCTCAAGGCGCGGCTGCTGGCCCGCCTGCTCGATTGGACGTTCCGCGCAGAGCTAGGGCGGGGGAGCCGCGGCGGCGAGAAGCGCCCGGCGCCGCGGCAGGTGCTGGACAACGCGTACAAGGGCCCCGCCGCAGTAGGCGGGGCGCCCCCGCGCAGTAGGCGGGGCACCCCCGCGCAGTAGGCGGGGCAGCCGCATCTGGCAAGATGTGCTCGTGGGAAGGGAGCAGACCCCATGATGCGAGCGGCCGTCGCGGAGGCACGCGCCTTCGAGAGCTGGTTGGACTACCAAGAGGCCCTCAAGCGAGCCATCGCGCCGCTCACGGACGAGCAGTTGCAGCGACGCTCGATGCCAGGTCGGCGCACACCTGGAGAGATCGCCGAGCACATCGTCTTCGGGCGAGCCCTCCATCTGCGACGAGCGGTCGGCGACCGCGCAGCGGGCGTGGCGTTCCTGCTGCGGTGGGACGACCCCGACGACCCACCGCGTTCGGCCGCAGAGATCCTGGAGGGGCTGGAGCTGACCTGGCAGGTCATCGCTGATCTGCTGACGCACGGGTCGGCCAGCGATACGCTCACCGGGGACGAGGTCGAGGTCCTGCAGTCGGTCTGGGGGCTCCTCGACCACGACCTACCCCACGCCGGGCAGCTCTCGCTCGTGTTGCGGTCGCACGGTCTGCCTGGGGTCGACCTCTAGGCGTCGTCGGCGTCTCGACCTCGACGTGCGGCTGCAGCGCAAGGGCTCGCCAGGGAACCTCGATCGGTGCTTCCTCTCGAGGTAGGGACCGTCCCACGGTGGCGTGCCCGATGCCCTAACCTTGGACCACCGCATCCCACGCGGTCCTGGAGGTCCTCGATGACGATCCGTGACGCGCAACGCGACGTGCGCACCGTCTTCCTCGGCGGCTTCGCCGGTAGCCTCGTGTCGGGTCTCGTGTGGCTGGTCTCGGCCGCGCTCGCGACGTGGGGCTCGCCGACGTACGCGATCTGGACCCTCGTGCTCGGCGGGGTGGCGATCTTCCCGCTCACGCAGATGGCGCTGGCCCTCATGGGTCGTCCGATGGGTCTGCCGCGCGACCACCCGATGAACGGGCTCGCCATGCAGGTCGCCTTCGTGCTGCCCCTGCACCTGCCGCTCGTCGGCGCCGCCGCGCTGTACCGCCTCGAGTGGTTCTACCCGGCGTTCATGCTCGCGCTGGGCGCGCACTACCTGCCCTTCGTCTTCCTCTACGGCATGTGGCAGTACGCGGTTCTCGCCGCCGTGCTCGTCGGCGGGGGGGTCGCGCTCGCGCTCTACGGGCCGCCCGTGTTCGCGCTCGGCGCGTGGGTCACCGTGGCGGCGCTGCTGTCGTTCGCGTTCCTGGCGCGCACGGTGGTCGCGCGGGAGGGCGCGCGGCCGGGGGCGGCGACGGTCTGAGGTCCGACGCGACGTGACGGACGACGATCTCGCGACGCGCCGGCTGCGCCGCTGCTCGGCGCACGACGCCCGCGTGTTGACACGCATCGCCCACGCGGCCAAGGCGTCCTGGGGCTATGGCGCGGACCTGCTGGCGCTGTGGGACGCGGACCTCACGATCGAGCCCGCGTTCGTCGAGCGCCACGAGGTCTGGGCGGCCGTCTCCCACGACGAGATCGTCGGCTTCTCCGCCGTCACGGGGGAGGGACCGGTGCGGGAGATCGAGCATCTGTGGGTCGACCCTGGCTGGATGGGGCGCGGCGTCGGCCGCCTGCTGGTCGAGCATCTCGTCACCCGGACACGGGCTGCCGGCGTCGAGGAGGTCCGCGTCGTTTCCGACCCGAACGCGGCAGGGTTCTACCGGCGGTTGGGTGCTCGTGACGTCGGCGAAAGGTCCTCCCTGCCGGCCGGCCGGCGTCTCCCCGTCCTCGTCTTCGGCCTGGACGGTGGAGGGGACCCTCGGCGCGGAGGGCGCTGACCTCGACACCGGGAGACGCGAAGCCGATGTTATCAGATGTGGTAACATCGACACATGTCCGATGAACGACCGCGAGACGGCCCCTCGCTCGAAGACGTGCTCGCTGCCGCCGCAGAGCTTCAACGCGTCGTCCCTGACGCCGTGCTCGTGGGTGACGCAGCGGCCGCCTTCTACGCGGGTCACCGGGACTCGTTCGATCATGATCATGTGCTCGACGACCTCGCCGAGCGCTTCGATGCCGTCCTCGAAGCGATCGAGGCGACCGACGGCTGGGTGACCAACCGTGTCGTCCCCGGCAAGCTGATCCTGGGCGAGATCGGCGATATCGAAGCCGGCGTGCGCCAGCTTCGCCGGCGTCGGCCGCTCGAGGTGACCGAGGTCGAGCTGTCGAACGGCGCTCGACTCATCGTTCCCACCGAGGCCGAAACCCTACGGGTGAAGGCGTACCTGATCGTCCATCGGAACCAGACCCGCGACTACCTCGACGTGGCGGCGCTGGCCGACCGCTTCGGCCTCGACCCGGCCGCCCGGGTGCTCGCCGACATCGATGCCTACTACGCGGACCAGCACGAGACCGGCGACGGGGTGGCCACGCAACTCGTCCGGCAACTGGCCGAACCACGACCTCGTGACGTCCGGACGACGCGACAGCTGCGCCGCTACAAGCGTCTCGCGCCACGCTGGCACGAGTGGGCGACCGTGGTCGGGGTCCTTCACGACCTTGCGAACGCGATTCTCGAGATCCCGAGCGACGACGAGGGAGAAGCACCATGAGCCGTCTGCGGTTCCGCAACGTCGACGCCTCGCCGTCGGATCCCGTCGAGTCCTGGCCGTTCGAGGGCGTCCTCACCGCCGTCGAGCGAGGCAGCCTGGTCGACTGGCGACGGCTCACGGCCGCGATCCGTCGCGACCCCTGGGGTCCCGTCGCGCGCGACATCGAGCACGTCCTGGAGGTCTCGCGTCCTTACGGCACGGCCGTCTTGCTCGAAGGCGCGGTCCGACGGGCACGGGAGACCGCGGTCGCGGCCGAGCGCGGGGAGGTCGTGCGGCGCGTCCGAGCGGCGCTCGACGCATCCGGGCTCGACCGGGCGGCCTTCGCCGCGCGCATCGGTACGTCGACCAGCCGCCTCTCCACCTACCTCACCGGGCGCGTGGCCCCGTCGTCGACGATGCTCGTGCGGATGGAGCGGGTGGCGGGCGACGGGTGACGCGTCGGACCCGTCGCGCTCGCGCCCGTCTCACTCACCACGCCCGGGCTCCAGACCGAGCGTCCACCGTGCACGACCGAGGAGCCCAACCGCCCCAGACCGAGCCCGCTCGACCTAGGAGTCGCCCATGTCCCAGCACCGCTTCGTCCCCACCCGCTTCCACCACACCTTCGGGTCGCACGAGCCCGTCCTGACGCTCGCGAGCGGCGACACCCTGGTGACGAGCACCGTCGACGCCGCTGGGCGGGATGCGAACGACGAACGGGTGGTCGAGCCCGGCAACCCCCTCACCGGGCCGTTCCACGTGGAGGGCGCGGAACCGGGCGATACCCTCGTCGTCCACGTGCTGTCGGTGCGTCCGAACCGCGTCCGCGGTTTCTCGAGCGCGAGCCTCGCGCCCGTCACGGTCGACCCGGACTTCGTGTGGGCGTTGGAGCGCACGAGGCGGAACGTCGATTGGCACATCGACGCGGACGATGGCACCGCGCATCCGCTCGTTCCGATTCGCGGGATCGAAGGTCTCGTCGTCCCCGTGGTGCCGATGCTGGGATGCATCGGGGTCGCGCCGGAAGGGGGCCAGGCGATCGCCACGGCGACGTCCGGACAGCATGGCGGCAACATGGATTACCGGCGCATCGGGGCGGGCACGACGCTGCGCTTCCCGGTGTTCGCGGCCGGCGCGCTGCTGTTCATCGGTGACGCCCACGCGGCCCAAGGCGCCGGAGAGTTGATGGGCACGGGCATCGAGGTGTCGGCGGACGTCGAACTCAGGGTCGAGCTCGAGCAGGACGTTCCGGCCGAACGTCGCGTTCGGTGGCCGCGCGGCGAGACGACCGAGGCGCTGTTCACCCTCGGCAACGCCCGTCCGCTCGATCAAGCGGCGCAGCACGCGACCACCGAGATGGTGCGGTGGTTGGTCGGCACGTACGGCCTGTCGATCGAAGCGGCCTCCATGCTCATCGGGCAGACGTGCGGCTACGATCTCGGCAACATGTTCGATCCGGCGTACACGATGGCGTGCGTGATGGAGAAGCGCTACCTACCGGAGGCGCGTCCCTAGCCGGATCTCGCTACCCAGGGACGAGGTCGCACGCCTCGGCGGGCATCCAGTGCGCCGGCATGCCCTCCCACTTGAGGTTGCAGCCGATCGGGTTGGTGACGGGGTTCGCCACCGGCGACCCGCCAGGACGTCCTCGAGCGCAGCGTCGAGATCGTGGACGGTGATCTTGCTCGCATCGCGTGGCTGATCGACGCCGCGGCCGGTGTAGACCAGTTCGCGGTCGCGATCGAACACGAAGAAGTGCGGGGTCCGTAACGCGCCGTACGCCACGGCGCTGGCTTGGCTCTCGTCGCGCAGGTAGACCCACGGGAAGCGGTGCTCCTCCATGCGGGCGACCATGTGTTCGAACGAGTCCGTGGGGTTGGTGCTCGCCGCGTTGGCGTTGATGCCCACGAAGCGCACGCCGCGCGGGGCGAAGCGCTCCGCGCTCGCGCGGGTCACCTCGTCGGAGCCGATCACGTACGGGCAGTGGTTGCACGTGAAGAACACGACCAGCACGTCCGCCTCGGCGAAGTCGGCGAGGTCGTAGCGCCGACCATCCGTCGCGGGCAGGTCGAAGTCGGGAGCCTGGCTGCCGATGGGGAGCGTGAAGGGGGCGTCGGTCATGAGTCCTCCGTTCTTGGTTCGGTTCGACCCTAACCTATGGTGTCGTTGGCGTTTGACGCTGCCGCCCAGGGACGGCTAGCGTAGATGACTCGATCGATGGAGGAACCGACATGCCGGTCGTCACCGTCTCGCCCAAGTACGAGGTCGTGATCCCGAAGGAGGTCCGGGACAAGCTGGGCATTCTCCCCGGCCAGAAGCTCGAGGCGTTCGCCGTGGGCAATCGGGTGGAACTCGTGCACGTGCAACCGATGCGAACGTTCGAGGGGACGTACCCCGAGCTGCCTCCTCTGGAGCGCGAGCCCGACCGGCTGTGAACGTCGTCGACTCGGGTGGCTGGATCAAGGGCTCGAGGACGCGCATCGAACGTCGGCTTCGTTCTGTACTCGAAGAGCCACGCCCCAGGAACCCTGAACGCGAGATGGATGTCCTCATCGAGATGAACGGCGACGTCTACGACGTGTCGTGGTTCGTCGGGGACGAGCTCAGGGCAGTGGGGGTCGGCATGGAGGTCGAGGCAGGCTTGGCCGTGGGTTGGCGCAAGGTGCGCGACTAGCGGGAGCGCAGGTCGCCGAGACCACGTTGGGTTCCCGTCAACCGCATCGACCGGCGACGAGGGTGCCCTCGAGTCCCGCGCACACGGTCGCCGTCCGGCCACCGACCACCCGCCAGGCACCGTCGCCATCCTGCTCCAACCGGATCTCGAACCACCGCCCCCGTGACCGCGTCATCGTGGAGGCCGTCGAACCAGAGACGGACGACGGTCGCGTCGCCCCCCGCTTCGTCCTCGCGCACGATCGACGTCCGACCCGTCGAGGCCGTGGACGCGAACAGCAGCGCCACCTGGAGCGGATCGCGCACCCACGCTGCGCCGTTCGACGCCGACGCGTCGACGATGGGCGCGAAGCGTGACGGATCGAGCCGGTCGCTCGACGCCACCGGAGGTGCCCCGGGCACGCCTGGCTCCGACGGTGGTGCGGCGGGGGCGTAGACGAGCCGTTGGCCCGCGCCCTGCACGTGCAGGCGTCCGGCGATCACCTCGACGTGCTCGTGCGCTTCGAGAACCGGCAGGACGACCGCGTCCGCCGAGACGCGCTCGTCGTCGCAGTCGAGCGTCGACCGCGTCGTGATCTCGAGGACGAAGCCGGTGGGCGGGCGCGACGCCGTGGCCGCGAAGCGGGTGCAGCCCGCGTCGCCGAACACCGTCGTCCCGTCGTCGGCGACGCCCAGCTGGACCGCGACGTCGGGCCAGGGGTTCGGTCCGCTGCCGACGCCGACGAGGTTCCAGACGCCCGGCGGCAGCGCGTCGGGCGCGAGGGGTGGTGGCGCGGCGAAGGCGGACGTGGCGAGCGCGAACGGGACCAGGAGCGCGGCGACGTGTCGTGCAACGACCTTCGACATGGGTTCCCTCCTCGGGCGCGGCGCGCCCGCCCGTCAAGCGTCGCCGAACGGCGCCTCCACCCACGGGTACTTGCGCAGGTCGGCGCGCACGAGCGGGATCTGCTCCATCAGCGGCGCCACCGCCCCCGGCGCCGCCATGTAGACGACCTCGGCCGCGACGGGCGCGAAGGCGGCGTAGAAGTGCTGGATCGACTTGACGACCACCATCCGCTTGGCCGGCGAGGTCGATGCCGAAGGCGGTGAACGGCTCGAGCCCCAGCACCTGACCGCGGCGGGTGGTCACGATGACGTCGACGTCGCCGCCCGCCGAAGGAGTCGTCGCCCGCGAAGCCGTGCACGCGCAGGTGCACGCAGTCGCCCGCCGGGCTGGCCAACGAGCCGTCGACCTGGGGCCACATCTGCACGAGGCGCGTCCTGCACGCCGGCCACCGTGACGTCGAGGTCGAGCGGGTCGCCCGACGTCGGCCCCATCTTGCCGCCCAGGCGCACCGTCAGCCGCGCGCCCACCCCCGCGGACTTGGCCATGTGCACGACGATCGGGTCCCACATCATCGCCAGCGCCGCGTCCGCGACGCCGCGTTCGAGCAGCCGCCTCAGCACGAAGGTGCTGTCGCTCGGCGCGCCGCCGCCGGCGTTGTCGGCCTGGTCGGCCACGACCACCGGCCCGCGGGGCGCCGCGAGCGCGCGGTCGAGCGCGGCGTCGAGCCCCAATGGCTTCACGCCGACCTCGGCGCGGAGGTCGTGGAAACGGCGGCCCCAGGTTTCGGCCAGCCGGGCCGCGGCAGCTGCGTCCCCGTCGGTGATCGCGAGCATGCGGGCGCCGGAATCCGGCACGTCGCCCCACGGGAAGCCGTGCCCCAGCGACAGCGACAGCACGCCGTCGTCGTCCTCGGCCGCGAACATCGCGTCCACGAACCCGCGCATCGGTTGCGGGTTGGTCGGGTAGATGCCCATCATCTGCAGTCGAACAGCGCCATCGTCGGCCTCAATCGCCCGCCACGGCATCCGCGATCAGGTCGTAGAGGTCCTCGGCCCGGTCGGCCATGTCGGTGTGCGGGTACTCCTTGTAGATCACGATGGCGTCGGCGCCGTCGAGCATGCGCTGCGTCAGGTGGCAGTGCAGGTCGATGTGGACGCCGATCTTCACCTCAGGCCCGACCACCGCGCGCACGTGGTCGATCAGGTCGCCCTCGGCGTCGTCGTAACCGTCGGCCACCATGGCGCCGTGCAGCGGCAGGAACACGGCGTCGACGGGCAGGGCCGCGCGCAGCTGATCGAGCAGCTCGTCGCGCAGACCCTCGTAGGCGTGGCGCACGGTGGCACCCGCCGGCATGGCGAAGGCGTGGAGCCCGAAGGCGATCTCGTCGCCGGCTGCGGCCGCCTTGCGCCGGAAGCCGTCGAGGGAGCTGTCGGGGACGATGTCCTCGACCCGGTCCACACGCTCCCAGTCGTCGTTGCCGGTGGGGATGGGGGAGAAGGTGTTGGTCTCGGTGACGATGCCGGCTACGAAGCTGCGCACGATGGGTCCTTCCGCGGGGTCGGGCGGCGAGCACGCCAACGGCCTCACCGCCCCGTCTTCTGGTGCGGGTCGAGTGCGTCGCGCAGGCCGTCGCCGATGAAGTTGAACGCCAGGACGGTGGTCACGATCATCAGCCCCGGGAAGACCGCGATGTGCGGGTAGCGGAGGATGAAGGCGCGACCGTCGGAGAGGATGCCGCCCCAGGTCGCGGTGGGCGGGCGCACGCCCAGGCCCAGGAACGAGAGCGCCGACTCGAGGATGATGATGGAGCCGACCGGAGCGAGGCGAGCACGATCACCGAGGTGAGCACGTTGGGGATCACGTGGCTGCCGGATGATGCGGCCGTCGAAGGCGCCCAGCGCGCGCGCGGCGGTCACGAAGTCGCGCTCGCGCAGGCTCATCACCTCCGCGCGGACCACGCGTGCGTACCGGGCCCAGGCGGTGGCGCCGATGACGAGCGACCGTGGTGGTGAGGCTGGGTCCGAGCACGGCCGCGAGCACGATGAGCAGCGCGATGAGCGGGAAGGCCATGAGCGCGTCGGTGACAGCGACAGCACCTCGTCGATCCAGCCGCCGAAGTAGCCGGCGACGGCGCCGACGATCACGCCGATCACCACCGAGATCAGCGTCGAGAGCAACCCCACCGTGAGCGCGATGCGGGTGCCGTAGATGACGCGCGTGAGCAGGTCGCGGCTCAGGTGGTCGAAGCCCATGGGGTGGTCGAGCGAGGGGCCGACGCCGCGCATGCCGCGGAAGATGTCGTTGTTCGGGTGGTGCGGCGCGATCCAAGGCGCGAAGATCGCGAGCAGCACGAGCAGCAGCACGACCACCGTGCCGGCGACCGCCATCCGGTTGTCGAGGAAGCGGCGGAGCGTCTTGCTGACCGGGCGGGCGGCGGCCACCTCTTGCGGGAGCGGGGGCGCGCACGGGTTCGTTCGGGGGCAGGGTCATCGCGAGCCTCACGAGATCCGAACGCGCGGGTCCACCAGCGCGTAGAGGAGGTCGGTGATCAGGTTGACGAACGACCACCAGGACGGCGAACACCACCACGAGGGATTGGACCACCTGGTAGTCGAGGCGCAGCACCGAGTCGACGAACAGTCGGCCGATGCCGGGCAGCGCGAAGACGGTCTCGACGATGATCGTCCCCGACAGCAAGAAGGCGATCCGGAAGCCGACGACGGTCACGAGCGGCAGCATGGCGTTCGCCACCACGTGCCGGTAGAGCAGGCGTTGCTCCGGCACGCCCTTCGTGCGCGCGGTCCGCACGAAGTCCTGGGGGAGGAGTTCGAGCACGACCCGCGCACCATCCGCATGAGCACCGCCATCTCCTCGGTGGCCATCACGACCACCGGCAGGATCCAGCCGGTCCACTCGCGCAGCCCGAACGGCGGCACCCAGCGCAACTGCAGCCCGAAGACGACGATGAGCATGAGGGCGAGCCAGAAGTTGGGTGTGGCGATGCCGAGCGCCGAGATCACGTTCGTCGAGTAGTCGACCCACGTGTTGCGGCGCACGGCGGCGGCGATGCCCATGGGGACGGCGATGACGATCGCGGCCACGAGCGCCAGGACGTTGAGCGTGGCGGTGACGGGCATGGCTTCGAAGATCATGTCGCGCACGGGGACGCCGGCGCGGATGAGCGATTGGCCGAAGTCGCCGCGGAAGAGGTTGGCGGCCCATACGAAGTACTGCTCGTGGAGCGGACGGTCGAGCCCCCACTTGGTGCGGATCGCCGCGATCTGCTCGTCGGTGATGGGGATCATGCCCTCGCCGAGCAGAGGTACACCGGATCGCCGGGCATCAGGCGCATGACGACGAACGTCAGGACGCTGATGAGCACGACGACGAAGGCGCCCTTGAGGATACGGAACGTCAGATAGCCGGACACGTTGCAGGTCCCGAAGGGCCACAGCGCCCAGGGTGGCGCGCGGCCGATGGGGGTCGACGCCGGGCACCCGGAGGTCCCCGGCGTCGCCGCGCCATCGGGGCGCGCCGCGGCCTCACCGCGGCGCGTGGCGGTCTACGGGATCAACCCTTCGAGTACTCGTTCCCGCGGAAGAACAGCGGGGTGCTGGAAGCGATCTCGTCCGGCAGGCCCTGCATGCGGTTCGAGAACACCAGCACGCCCTGGTTGAAGTGGAGCACGAGCGCCGGGACGTCCTCGGCGAAGATCTCCTGGGTGCGCGCGTAGATGGGCATGCGTGCGGCCGGGTCCACGACGTTCAGGCCGTCTTGGATGAGGCTGGTCCATCTCGGGGTTGCTGTACTGGAAGAAGTTGTCGCCGCCGCCGGTGAGGAGCGTGCTGGTGGGGCTGGGGTCGGTGGTCGAACCCATCGTCCAGTTGAAGAGCGAGGCCTCGATCGTCCCCTGGCGCAGGCCCTCGAGGATCGACGCGACCGGCGCTTCGGCGAGCAGCATCTCGACACCGACGTCGCGCAGGAAGATCTGCGAGAGCTCCGCCATCGGGCGACGGGTCTGGTCACCGCTGATGGTGGTGCAGGTGAACGAGAGGCGCATGCCGTCCTTGGTCCGGATGCCGTCGCTGCCGACCGTCCAGCCCGCCTCCTCGAGCAGCGAACGGGCGCGCTCGGGATCGAACGGGTACTGCGGCACGTCGGGGTTGTAGAAGAGGTTGTGCGGCGCCAGGTGCGACGTGGCGACGGTGCCGAAGCCGGCCTCGAGGTCGTCGACGATGCGCTGGCGGTCGAGGGCGAACATCATCGCCTGGCGCACGCGCTTGTCCGACAGCTGCGGCAGCGCGGTGTTGAGCGGGATGAAGCGCGGCGAGTTCCAGTTCGTGGCGACGACCCGGAAGTCGGGGTCGCTCATGAAGTCGATGTTGTCCTCGGTGGAGAGCGGCCACACGGTGGCGTCGGCGTCGCCGGTCAGGAGCGCGATCGAGCGCACGGACGGCTCGGGGACGACGTCGAGGCGGAGGGTGTCGACCTGCGGCGCCCCGCGGAAGTGGCCGGGGAAGGCGGTGAGGGTGGTCGACGACGCCGGGTTCCACGTCTCGAGGCTGAACGCGCCCGTGCCGATGGGAGCCGTGCGGAAGCCGTCCACGCCGACGCTCTCGTGGTACGCCATCGGCACGATCGGCACTTCGCCGGCCACGCGCAGGAACGCGGCGTTCACCGCGTCCATGTGCACCCGCGCCGTGTAGCGGTCGACGACCTCGACCTCGCGCATCCCGGTGAAGCGGCTCGCGACCGTGTTGCCGGGCTCGGCGTACGTCTCGAAGGTGTACTTGACGTCGTCGGCGGTGAGTTCGCTGCCGTCGTGGAAGCGCACGTCCTCGTGCAGGTGGAACGTGTACGTGAGGCCGTCGTCGGCGACGTCGACGGACCGCGCCAGGATCAACTCGGTCTCGGTGAGGTGGTTGACGTGCACCAACGGGTTGAGGATGTTGAAGATCACCGCGGCGTGGACGTCGGGGCCGATGTCGTTCGGGCCGAGGCCGGCGACCTCCTGGTGGCCCATCCAGACGAGCGTGCCGCCCGAGGCGCCCTGTGCCAGCGCGAGCCCGTTCACGCCCACGTAGACGCCGGCGGCGGAGTAGACGCTGTACTTGAGGAACTGGCGGCGCGAGATCGAGCGGTCGGTTAGGTTCGGACGCTTCCCATCGGACACGGTGTGACCTCCCGACGCGCACACCCGACGGCGCACGCGCATGGCGGATGATAGACCATTCATGAGGCTCCGGTGATGAACGTCCCTTGACGCCCCGCTTCAGGCCCGTCGGGCACGCTTCTCCTGACTTGCAAGGTGAGGTGTGAAAGCTTGCACGAGGGGCGTAAGACTTGCGAGGGCGGCCCTCGCCTGGGCGGACGCGTACCATGCGCGGCATGTGCTCGATCCCCCACCTGCCGCGCCCGCGCCCCGAACGCCTCACGCTCGAGGGGCGCTACGCCCGCCTCGAGCCGCTCGACCCCGACCGCCACGGCGCCGACCTGTACGCCGCCACGTTCGCGCCCGGCCACGAGGAGCGGTTCCTGTACATCCCGACCGTGCCGCGCGACCCCGAGGGGTACGCGGCCTGGTTGGCGGCCACCGCAGCCGCCGACGATCCGCTGATGTTCGCCGTCGTCGACCGGGCCAGCGGCCGCTGCGGCGGGCGTCAGGCGCTCATGCGCATCGTCCCGGAGCACGGCGTGATCGAACTCGGCCACGTCCTGTGGGGACCGGGCATCGCCCGCACGCGCGTCGCCACCGAGGCCTTCGCGCTCGCGGCCGGGTACGCCATGGACACGCTCGGCTACCGGCGCTTCGAGTGGAAGTGCCACGCCGACAACGCCGCCAGCCGCCGCGCGGCGCTGCGCTTCGGCTTCACCTACGAGGGCACCTTCCGGCAGCACATGGTGATGCACGGGCGCAACCGCGACACCGCCTGGTTCGCGCTCCTCGACCACGAGTGGCCGGCGGTCAGGGCGGCGCTCGAAGCGTGGTTGGCGCCCGAGAACTTCGATGAGGAGGGGCGGCAGCGGCGGTCGCTCCATGCGGTTCGGTTTGGGTGAGGCGTGCTACCTCATCCACGCCTGGGCCAGCGTGCTGGATCGCGCCGAACGTGGAAGCATGCCACGACCTCGACCGTTCCGTTTGCGACGACATAGAAGAGCCCGTACGGGAACCGGGGCAGCAGGATTCGACGCACGGTTCGGTGGACCACGGCGTATGCCAGCGGGCGCTCGACGAGCTTGGTGATCGCATTGTCGACCGCGTCGAGGAACTCGCCGCCCAAACCGGTCAGGCGGGCTTCGTACCAGCGGTACGCGTCTTCGATGTCTGCAGCAGCAGCGGGCCGAAGCCGCGCTTGAACCCTCACCGCACCTCGAGCAGGCGGCGACGGACCTCATCCCACCGAACGGTAGCTCCGTCGGAACCGACCTCCAGCAGCCTGCGATCGAGTTCCGCACGTTGTGCGGCGGTCACAGGTACGGCATCCGGTTCGTTCGCGATGCTGTCCCAGATCTCCTCGACGATGAGGATTCGGTCTTCGACGTCGAGGTCCAGGATCCCCGCAAGCTCGTCCGATGCCATGGCCGTACGGTAGCGCTGCGCCGAGCGCATCGCAAGCGGTTCTGGCCTAGGACGCACGTGCGCCCGCCCGTCGCTTCGGAAAGGTGAAGCCCCGACCGCGTTCGGTCGGGGCCCCACGATCGTGATGCCGGAGCACGCGCGCACGTGCCGCGCGCTAGGCTCAGTCGTCGAGCCAGGTCGTCCGGAACGACAGGTACGAGGTGTTGGGGAAGTGGGTGTAGCCCTCGACGTTCGGGCGGTTGGCCGAGTACTGCGCCGAGTGGAACAGGAACACCTGCGGCGACTGCTCGAGGACGATCTGCTGGGCCTCGAGGTAGATCTCGCGCCGCACCTCGGGGTCGGGCTCCTGCCGGCCGCGGGTGAGCAGCTCGTCGAGCTCGGCGTTGGCGAAGTTCGTGTAGTTGCCGCTGCTCGTGCTGTGGAACGAGGTGTACAGGAACATGTCGGGATCGGTCTGGCCCGAGGTCCCGCTGATCGCCGCGGCGTAGTCCTTGGCCAGGAAGTTGGGCAGGAAGATCGACCAGTCCTCGAGCACGATGTTGGCCGTCACGCCGATCTCGGCCAGGTTCGACTGGATGATCTCGGCCGGGTCGCGGAGGAAGTCGTACGTGCTCGTCACGTAGAGGTCGAACTCGAAGCCGTCGGGGTAACCGGCCTCGGCCAGCAGTTCGCGCGCGCGCTCGACGTTGCGCTCGTCGTAGGGGGTCGAATCGACCGCGTAGTAGTTGCCGCCCGGGATCGTGGTGCCCGTGGCGACCACGCCGCCCGTGCCGAAGAGCGCCAGGTCGACCACCTGCTGCTTGTCGATCGCGTACGCGAAGGCCTGACGGACGAGGGGGTCGTCGAAGGGTTCGACGGCGGCGTTGAAGAAGACGCTGCGGTAGTTGGCGGCGAGTCCGCCGGTCACCTCGACGCTGGGATCGGCCTGGAGTGCGGGCACGTCGACGGCGGGCACGTACTCGATCCAGTCGGCGTCGCCGGTCAGGATCGCGGTGGTGCGCGCGGTGGGATCCGGGTAGAAGGTGAAGACGATGCCGTCGAGGTAGGGGAGCGGGTTGCCGGCCTCGTCCATGCCCCAGTAGCCGTCGTACTTCTCGAGCACCAGGCGGGTCTGCGGCAGGTACTCGACGAAGCGGAACGGACCGCTGCCGACGACGACCTCCTGCAGGCTGCCGCCGTTGGCCTCGACGACGTGCTGCGGGACGATGAAGTTGAGGCCCGCCGCCAGGTAGGCGAGGAGCGGCGTGAACGGTTCGGTGAGGGTCATGACGACCGTGCGGTCGTCGGTGGCCTCGATCGACTCGACGACGGCGAAGTTGCCGGCGCGCGGGCTGGCGATGGCAGGGTCCTTGATGCGCTCGATGGAGAAGACGACGTCGTCGGCCGTGACGGGTTCACCGTCGTGCCAGGTCGCCTCGCGCAGGTGGAACGTCCATTGCAGGGCGTCCTCGGAGGCTTCCCAGGACTCGGCGAGGCCGGGGATGATCTGGAGGGAGCTGTCGAACATCACCAGCGTGTCGTAGGTGTTCTCGAGCATGTTGCGCGTGGCGGTGGCGTTCGAGACGTGCGGGTCGAGACCGACGGGGTCGGTCTGCATCCCGACGCGCAGGACGCCGCCGTACTCCTGCGCGGCCGCGAGGCCGAGCACCAGAACGAAGACCAGGGTCAGTACACGCTTCATGGATCCTCCCAAGAGGCCGACCTCGGATGATGGCAGCCTTGGCCGGACATGCTACGCCACCGACGTGCGCATGGCGATGGGGCGCCTCTTCGGTGAACGTTCAGCGAGCCTTGAGGCGCGGATCGAGCGCGTCGCGCAGGCCGTCGCCGAGCAGGTTGAACCCCAGCACCACGACCATGATGGCCAGCCCCGGCGCCACCGTCGCCCACGGTGCGAGCGCGAGGAAGCGGCGACCCTCGGCGACCATGATCCCCCACGAGGGCGTGGGCGGCTGCGCGCCCAACCCGAGGAACGACAGCGACGCCTCGGCGAGGATCGCGTAGGCGAGGCGCAGCGTCACCTCGACGATCAGCGGGCCGGCGGCGGACGGGAGCACGGCCAGGAAGATGATCCGCGGGTCGCGGCTGCCGAGCGCCCGCGACGCCTCGACGAACAACTCCTCGCGCACGGTCATCACGGCCGCGCGGGCGACGCGGGCGAAGGGGCCCACGTAGACGACGCCGATCGCCAGCACGAGGTTGGTGTAGCCCGGACCCAGGAAGGCGATGAGCGCGATCGCCAGCAGCACCGCCGGGAACGACAACAGCACGTCGGTGACGCGCATGATGAGCGTGTCGAGCCAACCCCGGTAGTAGCCGGCCAACAGCCCGAGGAGTCCGCCCACGACCAGCGCGAAGGCGACCGCGGCGCCGGCGACCGCCAGCGACACCCGCCCGCCGTAGAGGATGCGCGTCAGGGTGTCGCGGCCGAGTTGGTCGGTGCCGAGCCAGTGCTCCGCGCTGGGGCCCTGCAGGCGCGCGGGTGGGTCGAGGGTGATCGCGTCGTACGGGGTGAGGTACGGCGCGAAGATCGCCCCGAACGTGGCGGCGAGCACCAGCACCAGACCGAGCCCGCCCGCGCTGCGCAGGAGGAACAGGCGGAGCGCCTTGTTCGCCGAGCGCCCGACGCGCGGGGCCCGCAAGGCGACGTCAGCCATACCGCACCCGGGGGTCGATGAAGGCGTAGAGCACGTCCACGAGCAGGTTGACGAACACGAAGGCGGCGGCGATCACGAGCACCGCGCCCTGCACCACCGGGTAATCGCGCAGGTTGATGCCCTCGAGCGCGAAGCGGCCGATGCCGGGGATGCTGAACACCTGCTCGATGATCACGGTGCCGCCCAGGAGCGAACCGAACTGCAGGCCCACCACGGTGACCACCGGGATGAGCGCGTTGCGCAGCGCGTGCTTGAGCGTCACGTCGCGTTCGTTGGCACCCTTGGCGCGGGCGGTGCGCACGTAGTCGCGGTTCAGGACCTCGAGCATCGCCGAACGCATGATCCGGGTGGTGGCCGCGGCGAGGATGAGCCCGAGCGACAGCGACGGCAGGATCATGCGGCGGAGGTTCTCGAGCGGGTCCTCGGCGAAGGGGACGTAGCCCGCCGGCGGCAGCCAGCCGAGCTGCAGCGAGAAGAGCAGGATGAGCAGGATCCCGAGGAAGAAGCTCGGCACCGACAGGCCGACGAGCACGAAGGCGCTGCCCAGGTAGTCGGGCCAGCGACCGCGGTGCCGCGCGGCGAAGACGCCGATGGGGACCGCGAGCGCGAGCGCGATCGCCAAGCTCATCAGCGACAACTGCATCGTCACCGGGAAACGCAGGGCGAGGTCGGTGGCCACCGACCGCCCCGTACGGAGCGAGCTGCCCAGGTCGCCTTGCAGCGCCGCGCCCAGCCACTGCCCGAACTGCACGTGGACGGGCAGGTCGAGGCCGAAGATGCGGCGCAGTTCGACCATGCGCTCCTCGCTGACGCCCTCGCCGAGGCCGATGAGCTGCGTGACCACGTCGCCGGGGATGGCGCGCATGAGCAGGAACACGACCAGGGCGACGCCGAAGAGCGCCGGGAGCGTGAGCAGGAGGCGACGACCCAGGTACGTGAGCATGAATCGCCGTGCATCATGTCACGGCGTCCCGTGGGCGCCACGATCCGACCTTCGCGCGACCCTAGAGCGCGACGAACAGGGCCGAGACGAGCAGCGGCACGAAGACCAGCAGCGCCAACAGCGGCGGCGCGCGGCGCGTGCGGTTCACCCGGTCCCACTGGAACAAGAAGACGGCCAGGGCCGTCGCCAGGACGGCGGTCGCGGCGAGCACGAGGACCGACACCATCGGATCGAACGCGGTGGGTTGGCCGTAGGCGAAGCCCATCAGCGCCTGCATGGCGTGGGCCGGCGGCAACAACGCCGCCACCGGCAGCATCGACGCCGGCAGCACATCGAGCGGCATCATGAGGCCGCCCAACAGCATCGAGGGCAGGAACACGAGCTGAGACCAGAGCACCGTGGCGCGAGCGTCGGCCGACACCACGCCGATCAGGGCGCCGACGGCTCCGAAGGTGAGGATCGCGAGCGCGGCGATCGCCACGAACGGGCCCCAGTGCAGGGGGACCGGCGCCCCGAAGACGGGACCGGCGGTGACGGCGATGATCGTCGCGGCCAGGAGCGCGTGGAGGACCGTCGCCAGGGTCGGCACGAGCAGGATCGAGAGGGCGGGCACGCCGTTGATCTTGAAGGTGCGGTAGATGCCGGCTTCGCGCGCTTCGACGAGCGGCGTCGGCAGGCCCAGCAGGGCGCTCGCCATCCCCGCGAAGATCACCATGGCGGGCAGCATCGTCTGGGTGAAGCCGGGATTGATCTGCGTCATGACCAGACCCATGAGCGCGTAGAAGGCCAACGGGAAGAGGTAGTTCATGAGCAAGACCGATGAGTTGCGGAGGCCGAAGCGGAACTCGACCCCGAAATGGTGGCCGAACGCGGTCATGACGCACCTCCGGCGGTGATCTCGAGGAAGCGCTCCTCGAGGGTCGGCCGCTCCACCCGCAGGTCGATCAGGTGATCGCCGTGGGCGGCGATCGCGTCGAGGATGGCGGCCACGGTGGCGCTGGCGTCGACGCTGTAGAGCACGACGTAGTCATCGACGTGGAGCCGCTGGCGAACGGCGGGCAGGCTGCCCTCCGCGCGTAGCAGACTGTCGTTCTCGGTGCGCAGCGACACCTTCGTGAAACCGGCGCCCGTCGCGGTCAGGTCGCGCGGTTTGCCCTCGGCCACGACCCGGCCGCGCAGCAAGATGGTGACCCGGTCGGCCAGCTTCTCGGCTTCGGCCATGTCGTGCGTCGCCAGGATGATGGTGGTGCCGTCGGTCACCAGGTCGCGCATGAGGGCGTGGAGCTCGGTGCGCGAGGCGACGTCGAGGCCCGCGGTCGGCTCGTCCAGGATCACCAGCGCGGGGCGGTGGGCCACGGCGAGCGCCAGCGCCAAGCGTCGCTGGAGACCCGTCGACAGGTGACGGTACGGGGTCGCCGCGTGGCCCGCGAGGCCGAGCCGATCGAGCAGGTCGGGGCGCGCGGGTACGCCGTGGTACGCCGCGAAGAAGCGCAGCGCCTCGACCACCCGCATGTCGCCCGGCAGGCTGCCGGTCTGGAGCTGCACGCCGATGCGGTGCCGGAGGAGGCGTGGTTGACGCGTCGGGTCGATCCCCAGGACGTCGAGCCGGCCTCGATCCGGCCGGCGCAGCCCCTCGAGGCATTCGAGCGTGGTGGTCTTGCCGGCGCCGTTCGGGCCCAGCAGGCCGAGGATCTCGCCGCGCTGGACGGTGAACGCGACCTCGTCGATCGCCACGTGATCGCCGTAGCGTTTGCACAGTCCCTGCACGCTCACCACGGCTTGCGCGGGCGCGGCCTTCGCTGCCGCCCCGGGTCGTCTCGCTTCGACCTGCATGCCTGCCTCCTCGGGCCGGCGACCCTTGAACGACGCCACGCTAGGGCCCGGACCCGTCTGCCGCCACGGGCGCTTGTCCCCCGGCGGCGCCGTCGAGGCCGTCGCTTCGGGACGGCGGCCCGGCGCGGCCGCGGTACGGGGTCGGTACCATGTCGCTCGGCCGCTCCGTCGGCCATCGAGGGGGCAATGTGCTCGAGCTCTGGCTCATCCGACACGGCGAGACCGACTGGAACTACGACGGTCGGATCCAGGGCAGCGCCGACGTGCCGCTCAACGGCATCGGGGTGCGACAGGCCGAACGCCTGGCCGCCCGGCTGCTCGACGTTCGCTTCGACCTCGTCTACAGCTCCGATCTCGTGCGTGCCCGGCTCACGGCCGAGACGGCGCTGCCGGGCATCGAGCTCCGCTTCGATGCGCGTCTGCGCGAGCTCTGCTACGGCGTCTTCGAAGGCAAGACGTGGGAGGGCATGAACGCCGAAGAGGCCGCCCAGGCGCGGCACTGGAGCGAGGACCGCTACGGCCGCCGGATCCCGGGGGGCGAGTCGTACGGCGACCTGATGGACCGGGTGGCCGCCTTCCGCGCCGACCTGCCGGCGAGCGGTCGCGTGGCCGTCTTCAGCCACGGCGGCACCATCCGCAGCGCGCTCTACGGCGTGCTGGGTCGGCCCCAGGCGAACACCTGGCGCGTCGACATCGACAACACCAGCATCACGCGGCTCCGCTTCTCGGAGCGCGGCGCCACCCTGGTGACCGTCAACGACCACGCGCACCTCGTCGGCCTGGACGAGGAGCGCGCCGCCCAGCTCGGTCCGGTGCGCGCCCCCAGCGCGCCCGTTGTCACATGACGCACGGCACCGACCGCCGAGGGTCGTGGCGGGTCCGCCGCCCGCTCGTGGGGGTCCAGGCGTGAGCGTGTTCGAGGCCGCCGCCATCCTGGTGACGGCCACCGCCCTGTTCGCCTTCGTCAACGCGCGATTCCTCAAGCTGCCCACCCCCATCGGCGTCACCTTGGCGGCGCTGAGCGTGTCGCTCGCCCTCGTCACCTTCGGGGGACCGGCGACCGCGGCCTGGGCCGATCAGTTCCTGCGTCTGCTCGACTTCAACCAACTGGTCCTGCAGGGGATGCTGAGCTTCTTGCTGTTCGCCGGCGCGCTGTTCGTCGACCTGGACGACCTCGACCGCCAGAAGGGACCGATCCTGGCCCTCGCGACGGTGGGCATCGTGCTCTCGACGTTCATCGTGGGGACACTGTCCTACGTGCTGGTGGGGTGGCTGGGGATCGACCTGCCGTTCGTGTACGCGCTCTTGTTCGGCGCGCTGATCTCGCCGACCGACCCGATCGCGGTCTTGTCGATCCTCAAGCGTGTGGGCGTGGGCAAGGACACCGAGAGCCTCATCACGGGCGAGTCGCTGTTCAACGACGGCGTGGGCGTGGTCGTCTTCTCGATCCTGTTGAGCTTGGCGGGGGGCGCAGGCCATGGTGGAAGCGGGGTCGGCGACGTCGCGCTGCTGTTCCTGCAGGAGGCGGTGGGCGGCGTCGTGTTCGGGGTCGTCCTGGGCTACCTCGCCTACCGTCTCATGCGTCAGGTCGACGACTACACGACCGAGATCCTGCTGACGCTGGCCGTCGTCACCGGCGGCTACGCGGCGGCCACGGCGCTCCACACCTCCGGTCCGCTGGCGGTGGTGGTGGCTGGGCTGTTCATCGGCAATCGCGGCCGGCTCCTGGCGATGTCGCAGCGCACCCGCGAACACCTCGACACCTTCTGGGAACTGGTCGACGAGGTGGTCAACACCATCCTGTTCGTGCTCATCGGCATCGAGGTGCTGGTCCTCAAGTTCACCGCCCTCACCATCGAGGCCGCCCTGGTCGCCATCCCGTTGGTGCTGCTCGCGCGCTTCCTCAGCGTCGGTGCGCCGATCGGCCTGCTGCGGTTGCGGCGCGACTTCGCCGCGTACACCACCCGGTTGCTCGTGTGGGGCGGCTTGCGCGGCGGCATCTCGATCGCCCTCGCGCTGGCGCTCCCGGCCGGCCCCGAGCGCGACCTGATCCTGACGATGACCTACGGCGTCGTCGTGTTCTCGATCCTGGTGCAGGGGCTGACCGTGGGCAGGTTGGCCCGCCGCAGCCGTCGTGCCGGTGGCGCCCACGAGGCCTAGCGCCGGTTCGACGAGCCCGTCTCGGTCCGTCTCGGCGCTGAGCTAGGGCTGATGAAGTCCCTCCAAGACGCGATCGAGGGCCGCGGCTTTGGCAGCCTCCCAGCGTCCGTCCACGGACCAGTGCGTGGTGCCGGCGCGGTCGATCAGGCGGACGTGGATCTGGTCTTCGCCGGTGATCCCGAGCGCTCGACGGAACGCGACCTTGTCGAGGTAGAGCGTGATCGTGCGGGCGCGCACCGCTGGGTCGGCGATGGCGGCTCGCATGCCGCCGTCGATGAACGGGCGGGCGACGCGGTACGTCGACGCCAACACCGGGAGCTCGTACGTGCGGACGTCCGGTCGGCGCGCCTCCAGGGCCTCCGCGTAGGGCGTCCACGTGTCCACGTCCGCCTGCTGACCCTGGCGGAAGGCGATGAAGAGCACGGCGAACGGCGCTCCGATCGCGTCCGGCAGACCGACGGTCACGCCGGCCAGGCTGGTGCCGACGACGGTGGGGAAGCGCGAGCCGATGCCCATGGGTCCGAGCATGGCACGAAGCCCAGTGGGCCGCCGGCCGTCGGCGCGTCGACCTCAGTGCGTCAGGACGGCCTTGAGGAACTCCTGCGTGCGCGGGTTCTGGGGGTCGGTGAAGATCAGCTCCGGCGGCCCCTCCTCGGCCACCTGGCCGGCGTCGAAGAACACGACCCGGTCGGCGACGTCGCGGGCGAACCCCATCTCGTGCGTGACGATCAGCATCGTCATGTCGCCCTCGTCGGCGATCTGCCGCAGGATCGTGAGCACCTCGCCCACCAGCTCTGGGTCGAGCGCGCTGGTGACCTCGTCGAAGAGCATCACCTTCGGCTGCATGGCGAGCGCCCGGGCGATGGCCACGCGCTGCTTCTGCCCGCCCGAGAGCTGGGCGGGGAAGGCGTCGACCTTGTCGCCCAGACCTACCTTCTCGAGCAGCTCCACCGCCCGCGCTTCGGCCTCGGCCTTGGACAAGCCGAGGACGTGGATGGGCGCCTCGGTGACGTTGCGCAGCACCTTCATGTGCGGGAACAGGTTGAAGTGCTGGAACACCATGCCGATGTTCTGGCGCACCTTGTGCAGGTGGCGCTCGTCGGCGGGCACCACCCCGTCGCCCACCCGTTTGTGGAACAGGTAGTCGCCGTCGACGGTGACCTTCCCCGAATCCGGTTTCACGAGCGTCATGAGCACCCGCAGGATCGTGGTCTTGCCCGAGCCCGACGGGCCGATGATGGCGATCTTCTCGTTGGGGGCGACGTCGAAGTCGAGCGCCTTGAGCACGTGCACGTCGCCGAAGCTCTTCGACACCTTGTCGAAGCGCACGATCGGTTCGACGCTCGTGGCGCTGGCGGTGGTGCCGGCGCTCGGGCCGGCGAGGGGGTTAACGATGTCGGGCAAGGCGGGCCTCCAATCGGTTGACGACCAGCGCCGAGGGGTAGCTCAGCAGCAGGAAGATCAGCCCGACGAGCGTGTAGGGCTCGACGTAGCTGAAGGTGCGGGCGCCGATGATCTTGGCGGTCTGCATCAGCTCGACGACCGTGATGGCGGAGAGCAGCGGCGTCTCCTTGAACATGACGATGAAGTAGTTGCCGAACGCCGGCACCATCGGTGGGATGGCTTGCGGCAACACGATCGCGCGCCACACGTGCAGCGGCCGGAAGTTGAGCGCGGTCGCGGCCTCCCACTGGCCGACCGGCACCGACGCGATGCCGCCGCGGTAGACCTCCGAGAGGTAGGCGCCGTAGTGCAGCCCGAGGCCGATGACGCCGGTGGTGAACGCGGGCAGCCCGAAGCCGTAGAGCGGCAGGACGAAGAAGAGGAAGTAGAGCTGGATCAGCAGCGGGGTGCTGCGCAGGAACTCGACCAGGAAGCCGGCGGGCCAGGAGACGACGCGCGGTCCGCGCCGGAGCAACGCGAACACCAGGCCGATGACCAGCGCGACCAGGAAGCCGTACACCGTGGCTTGGAGCGTCACGACGGCGGCGCGCAGCAAGACGGGGAAGATCTCGGCCGCGAACTCGCCGTTCCAGCGGAAGGTGATGTCGTTGAACAGGCCTTCGAACATCGCTCACACCCCCCTGAAGGCGCTGGCGCGACGTTCGATCCAGCGCACGAACAGGGTGAGGGGGTAGGCCAAGGCGAAGTAGATGACGAGCAGCCAGGTGAAGATCTCGACCGTCTGGCCGGTCGTCTGCTGCAGCGTGACGCCGCGGAAGGTGACGTCGGGGAGGGTGATGAGCGACACGAGTGCGGTCGCCTTGAGGAGCTCGATGATGAGGTTGCCGAACGGCGGCAGCATCAGCACGAACGCCTGCGGGAACACCACGCGCCGCATCCGCATCGCCGGCGGCATGTTGAGCGCGATCGACGCCTCGATCTGACCGACCGGGACGGACCGGATGGCGCCGCGCACGACCTCGGCGCCGTACGCGCCGATGTTGAGCGACAGCGCCAGCACGCCCGCGACGAACGCCGAGAGGGTGATGCCGAACAGCGGCAGCGCGAAGAAGAACCAGAACAGCTGCACCAGCACCGACGTGCCGCGGAACACCTCGACGTACACCCCCGCGATCCAGCGGATGGGGGCGATGTGCGAGGCGCGGCCGAGGCCCGCGAGGATGGCGATGACCAGCGACAGCGCGGCCGAGACGAGGGTGAGCTGCACGGTGAGGCCGACACCGCGGAGCAGGATGGGAAGCAGGTCGAGGCCCATGGGGATCCTCCTAGGCGGGGCGGACCGCGCCGGGGACCGCAGCGCCCGTGGTGGCCGCCAAGGCCGCGTCGAGGTCGGCGATCAGGTCGTCGGGGTCCTCGATGCCGCACGAGTAGCGGACCAGCGTCTCGGGGATCCCGAGCGCGGCACGCCCCTCGGCGGTGAGCTCGACGTGCGAACCCGTGGCCGGCGGCGCCACGACCGTCTCGACGGCGCCGAGGTTGGCGGCCCGGTGCGCCAGGCGCAGGCGGGGCAAGAAGCGCTTCAGCAGGTCGAAGTCGCCGTCGAGCTCGAACGACAACAGCCCGCCGAAGCCGCCGGGCATCTGCCGCACGGCCACGTCGTGGTTGGGGTGGTCGGGGAGGCCGGGGTAGTGCACCCGGGCGACGGCGGGATGGGCGGCCAGGTGACGGGCGATCTTCAGGGCGGTGGCGTTCTGACGTTCGACGCGCAGCGCCAGTGTCTTCATGCCGCGCAACAGCAGGTAGGCGGCCTCGGGGCCGAGGGTGGCGCCGTGGATCTCGCGGCGCCTGAACACCCGTTCGACGAGCTCCGCGTTCCCGGCCAGCACGCCGCCGAGGGCGTCGGCGTGACCGCCCAGGAACTTGGTGGCGGAGTGGATCACCAGGTCGGCGCCCAGCTCCAGCGGGTGCTGGTTGATGGGCGTGGCGAAGGTGTTGTCGACCACGACCGTGGCGCCGTGCCGCTTGGCGCGGCGCGCGAGTCGCTCCAGGTCGAGCACCTTGCAGGTCGGGTTGGTGGGGCTCTCGAGGTAGAGCACCTGCAGGCCGCGGTCGATCTCGGCCTCGATCTCGTCGACGTCGTGGGTGGTGCACAGCGCGACGTCGATGCCGAGCGGCGGCAGGAACTCGTCGAACAGCCGGTTGGTGCCGCCGTACGTGTCCTTCACCGACACCACCCGGTCGCCGCGAGCGAGGAGCGTGAGCAGCGTGTCGGAGATGGCGGCCATGCCGGTGGCGAAGGAGGTGGCGGCCTCGGCGTCCTCGAGGACGCGCAGTTTCTCCTCGAACACGGCCACGGTCGGGTTGGTGTTGCGGCCGTAGATGTGGCCCTCGGCCTCACCCAAGGCGACGGCGCGCCAGGTGTCGACGTCGTCGTAGCCGAACGAGACCGAATGCACCACCGGGACCTGCGTGGCGCGTTCCATGAACGAACGCTCCTCACCGGCCCAGACGGCGTCGGTGGCGCGGTGGCGGGGGCGTTTCGTGGGGGGCATGGGGGCCTCCTGAGGTGGTGGCGCCGGCTTCGGCGCGCATGAGGGAGCAGATAGGAGATCGCGGAAGATAACGGGCGACCCGTGAGGGTCGCCCGGAGGGCGGCTTACTGGTAGCTGTCGCCGCAGAACTCGGCGGAGGTCATGTCGCCCGGGAGCTCGGTCTGGCCGAAGCCGAACGGCTCGACGATGCCGGCCAGCTCGCCCGACTCCTTGAGCGCGTTCAGCTCTTCGTTGAAGGCGTCGCGGAACTCGGTGTCGGCCGGACGGAAGGCGGCGGCACCGTAGCTGATGATGGTCTCGCCGTCGATGACCGGCTGCTCGAAGTCCTCGACGAAGCTCGACGCCGTCCGTGCGATCGGCGATGTTGCGCATCGTGAGCGAGGTGCCCGTGAAGACGTCGATGCGGTCGGCCTGGAGGCCCGCCATGCCGCTCGGGGCGTCGGGGAACGTGACGATCTGGTCCTCGTTCACGCCCATCGAGATCATGTAGTCGTACTCGAGCCAACCGGCGCCGGTGCCGACGCGGATGTCGGGGTTGTCGACGATGTCCTGGTAGGAGGTGATCTCCATCGGGTTGCCTTCGGGCACCACGATGCCCTCACCGATCTGGTACTCGGGATCGGCGAACGCCACCTGCTCGCAGCGGGACGGGGTCACGTACATGCCGGCGGTGATGACGTCGAAGCGGCCGGCCTGCAGGCCCGGGATCAGCGAGCCGAACTCGGTCAGCACGCCGTCCATCTCTTCGATGCCCAGGCGCTGGAAGACGGCGCGCGCGACCTCGACGGCTTCGCCCGTCAGGGTGCCGTCCGGGTTGGCGTAGGCGTAGGGGACCTCGTTGGCGAAGCCGACGCGGATGTAGCCGCGCTCGCGGGCTTGCTCGAGGGTCGATTGGGCGAAGCCGGCGCCGATCAGGCCGAACGCGGCGACGAGGAGAGCGATGGTGCCGAGGGTCTTCATGCGGTACGTGTTCATGTGGGGTCCTCTCTCTCACGGGAGAGTCGGGACGAAGGGTCGACGAGCGGACGGGTGTGGGCTAAGGGCGGATCACCCCCTCTCGCGGCAGGACGTCCAGGTCGTCACCGGCCAGGACGGAGTTCATACGCTGCAAGACAGCCCGGAAGTGGCGCCGCCGAACGTCGGTCACGCGACCGGTGTCGCGTTGACCCAACGCCTCGGTCACCCCGTCGAGCTCGTCGATCACGGCCGCCACCTCGGTGTCCCAGTCCATCTCCGGCAGCAACTGCAGCCACATCCGCGAGGTCTGGACGAAGTAGCGGTCCGAGATCTCGCGCAGCGGACGGTTGCCGATCAGGCGCAGCAGCATCTCGTGGAACTCGTGGTACACCTCCGCCAGCGCCAACGGCTCGGACGCGTCGTCGCGGAGCGCCACGGCGCGTTCACGGAGCCCGACGAGCCGCGAGCGGTCGACCTCGGCCAGTGCCGGCACCGGGTGCTCGCCGGTCAGGTCGATGAGCCGCATGCGCAGCGCGTAGACCTGCTTGAGGTAGCGCAGGTCGAGCGTCGTCACGAGCGTGCCCACGCCGGGCGAGATCTCCACCAGCCCCTCGAACTCGAGCGCTTGCAGCACCCGCCGGATGGGCGTGCGGCTCACGCCGAACTCCGCCGCCAGCTTGTTCTCGCTCAGCACCGCGCCGGGCGCGTAGACGAGCAAGCTGATCCGGCGCCGCAACTCCCGGTAGATCCGGTCGAAGCTCCGATCGCCCAGGAGGGGCGCGTTCGGCGCGGGCGGTTCGTTGGAGGGGTCCATGCGTTCCATCCGTCCCGGTCTTCCGGAGGAGGCGAGAGGTCGAGGCCACGCGGACGTCCGCCTGTCACACGCTGCCGGGCGGGGCGCCGAGTTGACGATGGTGACGTCCCGCACGTCCGATCATCCTGGACGACGGTTGTATACAACCTGTCGACCAGTGGAAAGTGTAGTCTGGAAGAAGGATGTTGTCAACCGCAGGTGAGGGGTCGTACCCCCGCGGCGTGACGACGGAGGTGTCGGCGACGGCCACCTCGCGATCTCGAAGGAGGCCCGATCCATGCGTCGACGCGACGATCTCAGCTTCACGATGGACGAGTACGAAGCCCGCCTCGAGGCGCTGCGAGCCCGCCTCTACGAGCGGCAGCTCGACGCCATGCTCGTCACAAGTCCCGAGAACGTCACCTACCTGACCGGCTTCGAGAGTCCCGGCCACTACTGGTTCCAGGGGCTGCTCGTGCCCGTGGCGGGCGAGCCGATCTGCGTCTCGCGCGCGCTCGAGGGGCCCGGCGTCGACGCCTACAGCTGGATCGAGCACAACTGGACCTACCGGGACGAAGAGGAACCGATGGTGCGCGTCACCGAGGCGATCGGCGAGCTGGGCCTGAACGGCATGCGGATCGGCTACGAGCGCGACGGCTGGTTCTTCACGGCGTCGCAACAGGATCGCCTGTTCGCGCTCGCGGGCGACGTCGTGTGGATCGACGCCTCGCTGGTGGTCGAGCAGGGTCGGCTGGTGAAGACCGAGGCGGAGATCGCGCTCATGCGCGAAGCCGCCATCAGCACGGCGGCCGGGATGCAGGCCGGCATCGCGGCGGCCGGCGAGGGCGTGAGCGAGGACGAGATCGCGGCCCAGATGCACCTGGCGATGATCCGCGCCGGCAGCGAGTGGCCCGCCATCGCGCCGTTCGTCGCGTCCGGCGAGCGTGGCGCGATCGGTCACGCCACCTGGCGGGGGCGCGTGCTGCGGCGCGGCGATCCGGTGTTCTTGGAGCTGGCCGGTTGCCGCCGCCGCTATCACGTGGCCATGCTGCGCACGGTCTTCGTGGGCGAGGCCGACGACGAGGCGCTCGCCGCCTTCGCGCTGGTGCGCCGCGCTTTCGACGCTGCCATGGCCGCCATCCGACCGGGCGTCGCGGCCGGCGACGTCGACGCGGCGGCGCGCGATCTGATCGCCCAGTCTCGGTTCGGCGGGACCCACGCCTCACGCTGCGCGTACTCGATCGGCATCGCGCTCCCGCCCGATTGGGGCGAGGGGCAGATCCTGTCGATGAAGCCGGGCGAGACGCGCCCGCTGGAGGCCAACATGACCTTCCATCTGTTGCCTTGGGTGCAGTTGCCGGGGCGCGGCGCGATCGGCTGCACCGAGACGATCCGCGTGACCGAGACCGGGGCGGAGGCCTTGACGCACGGGGTCACGCGCGAACTCATCGTGGTGTGAGCTGCCGGCCGTCCTACCGGAATCCTTGCGTTCCATTTCATGTAGATCCGCCTGCACCCTATGGGCAGGAGGACGAACATGCTTCACCACAACCCCGATCTGCCCGCCCGCATCGCCATCGCCCACGCCCACGACCTGCGCGCCGAAGCCGCCCGTGAACACGACGCCCGCATCGCCCGCCAGGGACGCGCCAGCCGTACCGCTGCCGTCCGTCGCCTCGGCCGCTCGCTGCTGACGCTCGTCGAGTCCATCGTCACCTTCTGAACCGAGGTCTCCTGCGCACGGTGTTCGCCCGCGGCGAGCGGTAGCCTGAGGCGTCATGCAGCCTCCGAGAACCGAGCCCGCGTCCGAGACCCACAGCGGTTGCCCCGTCGCCCACGGTGCCTCCGAGCGCAAGACGGGACGCGGCGAGCCGCTGGACGCGCCCGCGGTCGAGGAGCGCGACGGCACCTGGCACCTGCGGTCGTACGCCACCGTCCGACAGGTGTTGCGCAACGCCGACGCCACCCGGCAAGCAGGGTTCAACTCCGAACTGGTCGGCAGGACCGGCCTGCGCCAACCGGTGCTGTTCCAAGACGGTGCCGAGCACCTCGAACAGCGCACCGCCATCGCCCGCTTCTTCACCCCCAAGACCGTCGACGACGCCTACCAGACGCTCATGGAGGAGCTGAGCGACGAGCTGATCGCTCGCTTCCAGGCGTCGCGCCACGCCGACCTCAGCGACCTCAGCCTGGCGCTGGCGGTCCAGGTCGCCGCGCGGGTGGTGGGTCTCACCGATTCGCGCGTGCCGGGCATGGCCCGCCGGCTCGAAGCGGTGTTGGGCCTGGAACGGCTCGAGCGCCTCTCGCCGATGCGGCGCACGATCCACATGGCCAGCGCCCAGGTCCGGCTGCTGCGCTTCTACCTGCAGGACGTCCGCCCCGCCATCCGGGCGCGACGTCGCCAGCCCCGCGAGGACGTCATCAGCCACCTGCTCGAGAAGGGCTACAAGCCGGCCGAGATCCTCATCGAGTGCATCACCTACGGCGCGGCCGGTATGGCGACCACGCGCGAGTTCATCGGCGTCGCCGCCTGGCACCTGCTCGAGAACGAGACGTTGCGGCGCGACTACCTGGCCGCCGACGAGGGCGAGCGGCATCGGATCCTGCACGAGATCCTGCGGCTCGAGCCGGTGGTCGGTCACCTGTACCGGCGCGCGGTGGCGGACGTGGTCATCGAGCACGACGGTGCCATCACCACCATCCCGGCCGGTTCGCGCATCGACCTCGACGTGCGCGCTGCCAACGCCGACTCCGCCGCCGTCGGCGACGACCCGCTGCAGGTCTGTCCTCACCGGCACTTGGCCCCGCGGGTCCAACCGCCCGTCCACGCCTTCGGTGACGGCGCCCACCGCTGCCCCGGCGCGTTCATCGCCATCAAGGAGAGCGACGTGTTCTTGCAGCGGCTGCTGCGGTTGCCCGTCCGCATGAGCGCGCCGCCCCGGATCGCCTGGAACGATCTCATCGAGAGTTACGAGGTGCGCGACTTCTCGGTGACGCTGGAGGCCTGACCCGCTCACCGACGATCGCGCGTCTTCGGCGTCGACCTGACCGACGGGCCTCATGCCCGCGACGACCGGGCACCGTTAGCATGCGCGCATGTGGGATGAGGCCCGAGCCGCGGCCACGCTCGACCTGGGCCGCGAGCGCTTCGACCGACGCCTCTGGCGCCAGGCGGTCGAAGCGCTCGCGGCGGTCGAGGCGGACCGCGGTTTGGGGGCCGAAGACCTTGAACGGCTGGCGATCGCCGCCTACATGTCGGGCCTCGACGACACCAGCACGGCGGCCATGGCGCGCGCCCACGACCGCCATCTCGAGGGCGGGGCGGCCCCCCGGGCGGCCCGCTGCGCGTTCTGGCTCGGCATGTGGGCGTCCGATCGGGGCGAGCGGGCGCACGCCAACGGCTGGTTCGCCCGCGCCGAACGCGTGCTCGCCGACGTCGACGGTTCGGTCGCCGAGCGCGGTCTGCTGCTCATGCCGGCGGCGCTGCGCTTGGCGGGTGCCGGCGACGTCACGGGCGCGTACGCCCGCTTCGAGGAAGCCGTGCGCCTGGGCGAGGTCGCCGGCGACGACGACCTGACCACCCTGGCCTGCCAAGCGCAAGGGCGCGCCCTGCTCCACATGGGCCACGTGGCGCGGGGCATCGCCTTCCTGGACGAGGCGATGCTGGCGGTCGCGCGTTCACGCGTGTCGCCCATGGTCGTCGGCATCGTTTACTGCAGCGTGCTCGACGCGTGCCGCGAGATCGGCGACGTCGGACGGGCGCGCGAGTGGACCCACGAGCTCGATGCCTGGTGCGACGCGCAGCCGGACCTGGTGCCCTTCCGCGGGCCCTGTCTGGTCCACCGTTCGGAGGTGGCGCGGCTGACCGGCGCTTGGGACGAGGCGCTCAGCGACGCCGAGACGGCCCGGGACAGCTCGCGGGGCCGCCGCGTCGGCCCGGTGCGGGTGCGGCGTACGCGCAGTGGGGCGACCTCCTGCGGTTGCGGGGGCGGTTCGACGAAGCGGCGGACGCGTACGGGCGGGCGGTCGAGGCGGGCTGGACGCCCCAACCCGGCCTGGCGCTGCTCCACCTCGCCCAGGGCCGCGCGCTCGACGCCTACCGCGAGCTCGAGCTCGTGCTGCTCAACGTCCACGACCCCGTCCGGCGCGCGCGCTTGCTGCCGGCCCTCGTCGAGACGGCCCTGGCGGCCACCGAGACCGACGCCGCCCGCGCGGCCAGCCGCGAGCTCACCGACCTGGCGACGCGCCTGGACACGCCGCTGCTGCAGGCGTTCGCATGGCAGGCCGACGCGGCGGTGGCGCTGGCCGGCGGCGACCCCGCGGCCGGCTTGGGCGCCGCCCGCGCCGCCGGACGGGCGCTCGCTCAGCTCGAACTGCCGTTCGAGACCGCGCGGGCGGGGGTCTTGGAGGCGCAGGCCCAGCGTGCGCTCGGCCACGCCGCCGCCGCTGCGGCGTTGCTGCGCGCCGCCAAGGACGTGTTCGACCGGCTCGGGGCGGTCCCCGCCGCGCGCGCGGTCGCGGCGGTCGAGGTGACGTCGCCGACACGGCCACACGGGCTCACGGCGCGCGAGGTGGAGGTCGTCCGCCAGGTGGTGACCGGGGCCTCGAACAAGGCGATGGCGGCGCATCTGGCCATCAGCGAGCGCACCATCGAACGGCATCTGAGCAACGTCTTCACGAAGCTGGGCGTCCGCACCCGCGCGGAGGTCTCCGCGTTCGCCGTTCGCCACGGTCTGGGGTGACGGGCCGCGCGAGCGCCGCCCCCGCAGGCGCCGCTGCCACCGCGCGCCTCTGCATCGCGCGCCGCCGTCGCGGTGCGGACGCCACCGACGGTGGCGGTGAACACGTAGGACGAGGGCGCGCGCCATGGGTGGACGCCCGGATGTGCCGACTTGGACGATGGGGCTACGCTCGCCGGGCGCGGTGACGTTCCACCGCCCATCGGAGTCGACCATGACCACCCACCGTGCGCCGAGAACCGCTGTCGCCCCGTCTGGTGCCGGGTTCGAGCGCGTCGACACCCTCGTGATCGGCGCCGGCCAGGCCGGGCTCGCCGTGGGCTACGAGCTGGCGCGACGCGGCGTGTCGTTCACCATCGTCGACGGCGGCGCACGCGTCGGCGACCCCTGGCGTCAGCGCTGGTCGTCGCTGCGGCTGTTCACGCCCGCCCAGTACGACGGCCTGCCGGGCGCACCGTTCCCGGCCCCCCGCCATGCGATGCCGACCAAGGACGAGATGGCCGACTACCTCGAGGACTACGCACAGCGCTTCGCGCTCCCGGTGCGCCTGGGCGTACGCATCGAGCGCCTGACCCGCGAGGACGGCCGCTTCGTCGCCGTGTCGGCGGGCATGCGCTTCGTGGCCGATCGCGTCGTCGTCGCCATGTCGGGGTTCCAGACGCCGCGGATCCCGGCGTTCGCCTCGCGGCTCGCTCCCGACGTCGTCCAGCTGCACTCGCTGGCGTACCGGGACCCGAGCCAGCTGCGCGAGGGCGCCGTCCTCGTGGTGGGCGCGGGCAACTCGGGCGCCGAGATCGCCGTCGAGGTCGCCGCGACGCACCGCACCGCGCTGGCGGGGCGCGCGACCGGGCACCTGCCCTTCAGCCCCTCGTCCTTCGTCGGTCGGGTGATGGGGCCGGTCGTGCTCGGCGGACTGTTCCACCGGGTGCTCACGACCGACACCCCGATGGGGCGCCGCGCCCAGCCGCGGTTCTTGTCGCACGGCGGGCCGCTCATCCGCTTGCGGCCGCGCGACCTGGCGGCCGCCGGGGTGGAACGCCTGCCGCGCGTGCAGGACGTGCGCGACGGCCAGCCGGTCCTCGTCGATGGACGCACACTCGATGTGACCAACGTGATCTGGTGCACCGGCTTCGATGCCGCCCTCCCCTGGATCGACCTGCCCGTGTTCGATGACGACGGTCGACCGCGCCACGTACGCGGGGTCGCCACCGACGTGCCCGGCTTGGCGTTCGTCGGTCTGCCGTTCCTCTATTCGTTGTCGTCGACGATGATCTACGGCGCCGCGCGGGACGCCACCTTCGTGGTCCAGGCGCTGCACGGCCCCGTGTCCGCCGCTGACCGGCGCCCGCGCGCCGTCCTGAACTGAGCACGTGACGGTATGGATCGCCCCCGGGCATCCTGTCGCTCGCGCCGTCGGCCTGGCGGGCTCGGTGGTGGTCGGGCTCTACCTGCTCGTGGCCGCCGTCCGCACCGCACGGTCGGCCGGCGGCTCGGTCACCGTGGTCGGCCGCGCCGTCCAATAGGCCACGGCCAGCAGCACCGGCACGAAGACCGGGGCGTCGAAGAACGTGACGTCCCACGTGTTGAGCAGCGCCAACGCCACCAGCAGCGGCGCCAGCCGGATCCAACCGCTGCGGTCGAGCGTGGCCAGCAGCGCGGCCACGAGGAGCGCGGCGCCCGCCAACCCCACCAGACCGTGGACCGCCGCGAACTGGATCAACCCGTGGTGGGCATACGTGACGGGATCGGGCGCCGTCCGCGACGCCATGGCCTCGCGCGATGGCCCGAGCCCCCAGCCGAACCAGGGGCGTTCGCGCACGAGGTCGAGACCGGCCTCCCACGCCACCAGTCGGTTCTCGGGTAGGAACGTGATCCGCCTCAGGTCGTACCGGTTCACCATCGACTGCGGGACCCAAGCGGGACGCAGGTCGAGGAAGGGCGTGGCCTCCACGCCGCGTTCGTACTGCGCGCCGAAGGCGTACACGTCGATCGCGCCGCCGTTCGTGGTCGCCTGCACGTGGATCTGTCGTTGGGCGTAGTCGTCGCCGTAGCCCACCGGCGTGACGCACCGTCGCCAGGTGGTGTCCACCGTGCACGTCACGCGCGCGAGATGCGAGGTCAGCCGCACCTCTTGGGGCTCGTCGGAGCGGAGGTAGATCGACGCGACGTAGGGCACCCCCATCTCCGAGCGACCGATGCTCTGGTGCAGGATGTGGCGCCGGCCGGGTTCGGCGCGGCCGATGAGGCGCTGCGCCATGGTGCCCTCGAACGGACCCGGAGACGCGTCCTCGACGACCTCCAGGCTCGCCGCCAGGCTGGGCCAGGCGGGGTCGGTGAAGTCGCTGGGCGCCGCCAGCAGGTTGGGCGTCAGCTCCACCACCCCGCGCTGCCAAGCGAAGGCCGCCACGGCGAGCACCGCGAGCAGCACCACGGGTGCGAGGAGCCAACGACGCTCCTTGCCGAGGGTCTGCGCCACCAGCCAGATCGCGCCGGCGGCCAACAGCGCGCCGCCCGACGTGCGCGAACCGGTGTTCAACACCGCCAGCGCGGCGAGCGGCCACGTCCACCACACCCAGCGTCGCCGTGGGGCGAGCGCCGCCCAGGCGGCCACGGTCGCCACCAGCGCGGCGCCCAGGATGTTGGGGTTGCCGGTGAACAGCTGCACCCTTTCCGAGTCGCCACCGCCGAAACCGGCCGCGCCGCCGATGAGCGTCGCTGCCGCGAGCCCCAACCCGTAGACGCCGACGGCGACGACGCTGGCCAGGCGGAAGGGCCGCCAGTGGGCGGCCATGACGGCGGCGACGATCAGCGTCACGCCGCCCGCGGCGCGCATCACGTCGGTCGGTTCGCCGACGACGAGCGCGCTGATCGACAGCAGCGCCCAGGCGACCGCGGCGGCCAGCGCGAGCCGGATCAGACGACGCCGGCGCGGGTCGCGAGGCGCGTCGTGCACGCCCTCGTCGGGGAGTCGGGGACGAACGTGGGTCGAGGACGTGCCCATCGCCGGCGAGCCTAGCGTGCGGGTGCGGGTGGAGGGTGCGAGGTTTCGCCGAGCCCGACGGCCGGTCGCACACGGTCTCGCAGCACGGAACGATCCGAACCCGAACGATCCCTCCGTCGTCGCCCGGCGGGCCCGCCGCCTCAGGACCTGGTGCTCGCCGCCCGCCGCCGCTGCAGCAGGTCGGCGGGCTTCGCCGTGGGCGACACGACGAGGCCGGCCAGCAGGCGTTCGACCGCGACGGTCACCTCGTCGACGGCGGCTTCGAAGACGGCCGCGTTGGTCGCCGAGGGCGTGCGGTAGCCGCTCACCTTGCGCACGAACTGCAGCGCCGCGTCGCGAACCTCGTCGTGGCTCGCCGGCGGCTCCGCGCCCCTGAGTTGCTGGATGTTCCGGCACATGCCCACCATCCTACGCACGCGTTCGCGCTCGCGATCAGCCCGCGCGATGACGGCTCGGCGTGCTGGGGCGGCTCGGGTCGCCCGCGGTGGAGGACGGCGTGTGGCAGGATGGCGTCGGCGCAGAGCGCCATCGTGAGGACGTTCCGCCAGCCTGAGCGCGGGGGAGGACCGCATGCACGAACCGAGTCGCCACGACGCCTGGTCGAGCCCCTCGTTCGTCGGGCCCACCGAGGGACGTGCGCCCCAGGTCGAGGCCCTGGCGACGATGCTCACGAGCACCCGACGCTTCACGACGAGCGCGGTGCGCGGCCTCGACGCCGCCGCGCTCGCGGCGCCGCCGCCCTACGCCGGCAACACGATCGGCGCCCTCCTCGTCCACGTGGCCGCAGCCGAGCGGATGTTCCAGAACATCACCGGTCGCGGCCTGCAGTTCGGCGAGGACGAGACGGCCTTCGCCCGCGCCTTCCGCTTCGAAGAGGACCCGTTGCGGGGCCGCGACCTCGACGCGTACCTCGACCATCTGGCGGAGGTCCGCGCCGGGACGTTGGCGCTCCTGGCCGAGCGCGACGACGCCTGGCTGTCGACCCCGCGCACCTTCGGCGGGCGGCCCAGCAGCACCCACTACTACTGGCACCACCTGGTGCTCGACGAGGCGCGGCACACGGGCCAGATCGTCTTGCTGCGCAAGTACCTGATCGCCCAGGCGGACGCCACGTTCGATCCCTACGCCGGCCTGTGAACGCCCGCCGATCCGCCGGCGGTGCCGCCGCCGCCGCGCGTCCCGCTCTTACGCCTCCGTCGCGAGCGGCGCGCACGGCGGTTCGCCGCTGCACACCAAGTACGTCTTGCCCTTGAGGGCGCCGCGCTTGCCGACGCGTTCCACGAGCGGCTTGCCGCACGTCGGGCAGGTGCCCAGCCGGGCGTAGCGGTCGCGCTCGGCGTCCGCGTCCTGGGCGCGGCGGACGGCCGTCATCGCGGTACCCGAGACGGTGGACGCCGCGGCCGCGGCGGACGGCGCCGGTGGCGCGACCGGAACCGGCATGGGCACGGGCGCGTCGTCCACGCCCGGCGCGTCCAGCGGCTGCGCTTCGTCGGGCTCCCGCGCGGCGCCCCGTGGTTCAGCTCGCTCACGCTCCGGCGCCAGCGGAGGGGCCACGACCGGTTCCACCGCCACCACCGCTGCGGGAGCGCCCGTCGCGTCCCGCGGCCGGTTCGCGCGACCCTTGCCCTTGCCGGCCTTGGCGCGCCGGGCGGTCGGGGCTGGGCTCGGCACGGCGGGCATGACGGGCGCGAGCTTGTGGCGCACCTCGTCGACGGTGTACGCCGACCGTTCCGGGAAGCGGATCACGGGGATCCCGGCGGACGCCAAGGCCTCTTCGATGCCCGTCTCGCCGCCGCGACCACGGCGGTCGACGCCGCCGACCTCGACGGCCGCCAGGACCTGCAGATCGCCCGGGTCGCACAGCACGAAGTCGACCTGCTGGCGCGCGAGCCGGCTCGTGGCCGCCTGCCGTTCGCCGTCGGGCACCGTGGCTGGGACCTGGAGCAGGTCGGCCAGCGGGACCTTGGCGAAGGCGCGGACCTGATCGGTGACCGCCCCGTCGAGCGCGGCCAGGAAGGACAGCTCGGCCTTGGTGAACAGGTGCCGCCGTTCGAGGACGACCTGCGCACCCCGTTGCCGCGCGGCTTGGCGCCGTGACAGGAAGAGCAGCCCGGCCAGCACCACGAACAGCACGATCAGGAAGATGAGGAGTTCCATGACCGATTGTGGGCCTCAGACGCTCGCGAACGGTGAGAACGCGCCGTCGTCGACACCCACCCAGGCCGCCGAGCGGCGCCAGAGCTCGCGCGCCAAGGCGTCGTCCTGCGCGGTCGCGCTCGGCGATCGTCGCACCAGGCCGTCGTAGTACGTGCCGTTCTCGTCCGCGATCGCGTCCGACGTGGCGAGGTGCACGCTCGGGCGCGCGCCCTCCTCGACCGTCTTCATGAAGCGGGTGACCAGCGGCCGGATGGGCCAGGGCACCGCCCGCCACACGTCCGACGCGACCACGCCGGGGTGCACCGCGTAGGCGTGGACGCCCGTCCCCTCCAGCCGGCGCGCGAGCTCGCGGGTGAACAGGACGTTGGCGAGCTTGGACACCTGGTACTCGTGGAAACCGAACCGCGACCGGGTCGGCTGCGTGACCGCGTCGAAGTCGATGCCGCGAGGGCGCGCGTGCGCCAGGCTCGCGACGTTCACGATGCGCGCCGGCGCGCTGGCGAGCAGCCGCTCGAGCAGCAGTCGGGTCCACAGGAAGGGGCCCAGGTGGTTCACGCCGAAGGTGTGCTCGAACCCGTCGGCGGTGACGCCGCGGTGGCCGGCCACGCCGGCGTTGTTGACGAGCACGTGCAGCGGCAGGTCCAGCGCGAGGAAGGCTGCGGCCGCCGCGCGGATCGACGCGAACGAGGCGAGGTCGAGGGCGACCGCATGGACCCGGTCGTGGCCGACCTCCTGGCGCAGGGCCTCGGCGACCGGCGCGATCCGTCCGGGACTGCGACCGGTGAGCACCACGTCGAAACCGTGTCGCGCCAGTTCGATGGCGGTGACGCGGCCGATGCCCGTGTTGGCACCCGTGACGAGGGCGACGCGACGTTCTCCGGGGGTCATGGCCGACGGTATCACCCGCCGGATCCACCGCCCTCGGCGGCGTCGTCGTGGCCGTCGGCGCGCCATACCGTGTAGCGGACCGACACGGCGAAGAGGAAGCCGCCGACGACGTTTCCGAGCGTCGTCCACAGCACGAAGGCCAGCAGGCTGCCGACGCCGACGCGCCCGAGGAACACCGCGATCGAGACCTCGATGGTGCCCGTGATGGCGTGGTGCAGGTGCGCGAAGCCGATCATGCCGCCGACGACCGAGATCAGCGCGATGCGGCTGATGCCATCGTGCACGACGACGATCAGCCACGACAGCAGCCCCATCAGCCAGCCGGCCAGGACCGCGCTCAGGAGGATGACCCAGGGGGCGGGCTCGATCAGCGCGTGCGCGAACGCACCCATCCGGTCCGGGTCGATCACCTCCAGCGGCGGACCCAGGGCCGCCACGAGCCAGGCCATCAGGGTGCCCCCCACCAGGTTCGAGACGTACACCAGACCCCAGAAGCGCAGGAGGGCGCTGGGCTTCGCGGCCCCGCTCAGCGCCGGCAGGAGGGCGATCGTCGTGTACTCGGTGAACAGGTTCGTGCGGCCGATCACGACGAGCACGAACCCCATCGCGTACGCCATGGCGACGAGGACCCGGGTGACGAGGTCGGGGTACCCCTCGGGGACCAGCGTGACGATCACGCCCACCAAGAGGCCGCTGAAGCCGACGCCGATGCCGGCCAGGAGGCCCAGCATCAGGTGACCGTGGGCCGGCTTCTTCAGCTCCTCGACGGCGCCCGTGACCTCCTGGTCGAAGATCCTGGCGTGCGTCTTGAACGGTTGGTTGCGGTCGTTCTCGGGCATGGCCGGGAGGTTCGGCGGCGCGAGGCGTGCGACCGAGGGTCGGCGGTCGTCGCGTCCGGGCGGCGCGGGTGGGGCGACGCCGGTCCTCGGTCGGATGACAGCACACACGCCCGCCGACTCCGGGTACGGATGCCTCGTGGGACGCGAGCCGAAACGCGATGGGGCGCCTGGAGCGGGTGTAGTGTTCGCCGTAGGAGGACGCGTCGACGGCGTCGTATCCCAGCGCAGCCCAAGAGATCGCCGCGGTCGAGCTGGACGTTTGTTCCTAGCTGCGGTCGGGGTCGGTTTGCTGCAATGGGATGCCACGCCCCGAGGGGCGCGCCTGCACCGTGGCCGAGTGCGCCTGAGCGCCCTCTGGCAGAAGAGGTCGGCATGCCCGAGGATCTCCAAGCCCTGATCGAACGTTTGCAGCGCGACGCCGTGGACGAGGGGCAGAGCCGGGCACGCGCGATCGTGGCCGACGCCGAAGCCCGAGCCGCCACGCTGGTCGCGGAGGCCGAGACGACGGCCGCGGAGCGGATCGCTCGCGCCGAGCGCGAGGCCCAGACGTTCGCCGACCGTGGCACCGTGGCGCTCGAACAGGCCGGTCGCGACCTGCTCATCAACGTGCGTCAGGCGCTCGTGCGCCTGCTCGACGGTCTGGTCCACGACTCGCTCGAGGAGGAGCTGCGTCCGGACCTGCTGGCCGAGATGCTGGTCAAGATGGCGGGCGCGTACGCCAGCCAGGACGAACGCGAACGCCGCATCCAGGTCCTCCTGAACGGCGACGACCTCGACGAGATGGCGCGCCTGTACGCCCAGCGCCTGCGCGACCGGCTGGCCGTCGGCGTCGACCTGCGCCTCGGCGAGGACGTCGATCGGGGTTTCCGGGTGGTGGTGGTGGACGATCACGTGGAGCACGACTTCACGATCGACGCGATCGCCGAGACGCTCAGCCAGCACCTGCGACCGCACCTGGCGCAGATCCTGCCGCGTGTGGCCGCCCAGCTGGACCTCGGCGCGCCCACGGCCGTCACCGAGTCGCCTGTGGACGTGGCCGCCGTCCCGGAAGCGACGGCACCGCTCGAAGCGGAGCCCTCGCGGTGATCGCCTACCTCCTGGCCGGTCTACCGACCCCGCGCCTGGGGGTGCCGCCCGACCTCGAACCCGACGCGTTCCTCGACCGCTGCCGCGGCTTCGTGAGCGAGCCGCGTTGGCACGACCTGGCTGCCGTTCTCGCCGCGGGGGATCTCGGCGATGAGGTCGCCGGCCCGAACGACCCGGCCGCCTGCGCGTGGGCCGACCTGAACGCGCAGGTGGACGACGCCGTCACGCGCCACCGCAGCGCCAGGGGCCGGCGGGAGGCACCCGCGCGGCGCCTCCGCCGGTCGGTGGGGTTCCGGGTGGACGTCGTCCAGGCGGTGGCGCGGGCGTTCGACGCCCCGCACCCAGGGGCGCGTGAGCGCGCGCTCGACCAGCTGCGGTGGCGTCTCGCCGACGACGTCGCCCTTGACGGCCCCGACGGCTTCGCGGCCCTGTTGGCGCGCGCCGCCCAGCTGCGCTTGGCGTGGCGGTGGGCGGGGTGGAGCGAGGACCCGGGCTGGACCGCGCTCGAGGCGACCCTGCGGAAGATCGAGGAGGCGCACGTCGATGGCTAACCTCGGTCGCATCGTCGCCGTGAGCGGCCCGCTCATCACCGTCGCCTTCGACCAACCGGTGGTCCAGAACGAGGTCGGCTACGCGCTGATCGACGGTCTGCGCCTCAAGGCGGAGCTGATCCGCGTGCGGGGCGACTACGCCGACCTGCAGGTGTTCGAGGACACGACGGGTCTGTTCGTGGGGGGCGAGGTGGCGTTCACCGGCGAGATGCTGGCGGCCGAACTGGGCCCTGGCCTGCTGGGTCAGGTCGTCGACGGTCTCCAGAACCCGCTGTTCGAGCTGGCGGCCGCCAGTGGCTACTTCCTGGCGCGCGGCGAGTACCTGGCGCCGCTCGATCGCGAGCGGCGGTGGGCGTTCACGCCCACGGCCAGCGTCGGGGCGACGCTGCGCGCCGGCGACACGCTCGGGAGCGTGCGCGAGGGCGAGTTCGAGCACCGCATCCTGGTGCCGTTCACCTTCCACGGCCTCTGGACCGTCGACACCATCGTCGACGCGGGCGAGCACGTCGTCACCGACGTCATCGCCACGCTGGCCGACGGGCGCGGCCGCAGCCAGGACGTCTCCATGGTGCAGCGCTGGCCCGTCAAGCTGCCGATCCGCGCCTACCGCGAGCGGCTGCGTCCCACGGAGTCGCTCGTCACCAAGATCCGCCTGGTCGACACCCTCTTCCCGGTCGCACGCGGCGGGACCTTCTGTATCCCCGGTCCGTTCGGAGCCGGCAAGACGGTCTTGCAGCAGCTCATGAGCCGCCACGCCGAGGTCGACGTGGTGGTGATCGCCGCCTGCGGCGAACGTGCCGGCGAGGTCGTGGAGACGCTGCGCGAGTTCCCCGGCCTCACCGACCCCCGCACCGGCCGCAGCCTGATGGAGCGCACGGTCATCGTGTGCAACACGAGTTCCATGCCGGTGGCGGCGCGCGAGGCGAGCGTCTACACGGCGGTCACGATCGCCGAGTACTACCGCCAGATGGGCTTGGACGTGCTGCTCCTGGCCGATTCGACGAGCCGCTGGGCGCAAGCCCTGCGCGAGGTCTCCGGCCGGCTCGAGGAGATCCCCGGCGAGGAGGCGTTCCCCGCCTACCTCGAGTCGGTGGTGGCCGCCTTCTACGAGCGCGGCGGCCTCGTCCGGCTGCGCGACGGCACCACCGGGTCGGTGACGATCGGCGGCACCGTCAGCCCGGCCGGGGGCAACCTCGAAGAACCCGTCACCCAGTCCACCCTCAAGGTCGTGGGCGCGTTCCACGGCCTCTCGCGCCAGCGCTCGGACGCGCGGCGCTACCCCGCCATCGACCCCCTGGAGAGCTGGAGCCATTACCCGGGCGTGGTCGCCGCGCCGGACGTGGTCTACGCCCGGGCGCTCCTGCAGGAGGGGTCGGAGGTGGCGCAGATGATGAAGGTGGTGGGGGAGGAGGGCGCCACGCTCGACGACTTCGTGCGCTACCTCCAGGCCGAGTACGTCGACGCCGCCTACTTGCAGCAAGACGCGTTCGACGCCGTCGACGCCGCCACCGGCTCGGAGCGGCAGGCGACCGTGTTCGGCGAGATCGTCGGCCTGCTGCGGACGTCGCTCCGCTTCGAGGGCAAGGACGCGGCCCGGCGCTTCTACCAACGCCTCACGCAGGCGACCAAGGACTGGAACCGGTGCGAGTGGGACACGCCGGCGTTCGACGAAGGGCGTGACGCGCTGCGCGCGCTGGTCGACGAGGTCGCCTCGGCGCCCGGGAAGGACCCGGTGACGGCGCGTGCATAAGGCCTACACCCGCCTCGAACGCATCTCCGGCAACGTCGTGGCGGTCGAGGCCGGCGACGCCACCTACCGCGAGCTCGCGCTCTTGAGCTGGCCGGCAGGCTCGTCGGCGGCCCAGGTCGTGCGGCTCGAGGGTGGGCGCGCGTTCCTGCAGGTCTTCGCCGGCACCCGTGGGCTGCCGACCGACGCGCGCGTCCGCTTCCTGGGTCGCCCCATGCGCGTCTCGAGCTCCGACGCGATGCTGGGCCGCGTCTTCGACGGCGCCGGCCGACCGCGCGACCACGGGCCCACCATCGACGAGGACGAGATCGACATCGCCGGGCCCTCGGTCAACCCGGCCAAGCGCATCATCCCGCGCACCATGGTGCGCACCGGCATCCCGATGATCGACGTGTTCAACACGCTCGTCGAGAGCCAGAAGCTGCCCATCTTCTCGGTGCCCGGCGAGCCGTACCACGAGCTGTTGGCGCGCATCGCGCTGCAAGCCGAGGTCGACCGCATCGTGCTGGGTGGCATGGGACTCAAGCACGACGACTACCTCTACTTCCGCGACACCCTGCAGGAAGCCGGCGCGTTGGCGCGGACGGTGGCCTTCATCCACACCGCCGCCGATCCCACCGTCGAGTGTCTGCTGGTGCCCGACCTGGCGCTCGCCGTCGCCGAGCGCTACGCGCTGCGTGGTCAACGGGTGCTGGTCCTGCTCACCGACATGACCAACTACGCCGACGCGCTCAAGGAGGTGGCCATCACGATGGAGCAGATCCCCTCCAACCGCGGCTACCCCGGCGACCTCTACAGTCAGTTGGCGGCGCGCTACGAGAAGGCCGTCGACTTCGACGAGGCGGGTTCGATCACCATCCTGGCGGTCACCACCATGCCCGGCGACGACGTCACCCACCCCGTGCCCGACAACACCGGCTACATCACCGAGGGGCAGCTCTACCTGCGCGGCGGTCGCATCGAACCGTTCGGCAGCCTCAGCCGGCTCAAGCAGCTCGTCAACGGCAAGACCCGCGACGACCACCGCCCGCTCA
>CAWIUY010000007.1:0-442500 GCA_963839375.1 uncultured Trueperaceae bacterium
GGTAGTCGCCCCGTTCGAGGTAGCCGATCGTCTGGTAGTTGACCCCTACGGCGTCTGCGAGGTCGCGTCGCGACAGTCCGCGCTCGGCACGGAGAACCGGGAGGCGGTTGTGGAGGACCAGACGTCCACCCGCGCCCCCTGGCGACGGATCGTTCGACGCGGAGCGGGCGACCATGGTGGACCTCCTTCGTATCTTCCGACCGGTATGTTGCTAGAATACAACAGACGAGCCGGTCGACGCAAGCTCCTCGTCGCGCGCGCGGTCCGGGTCGGTCGGAGACTCGGAGGTCCGTGTACGATTCGGCATGATCGACGCGGCCCTGGATCCGACCCTCGAACGGCTGACCGAGGCTTTGCGTCAGCGACCCGAGGTGACGCTCGCCATCGCGTTCGGTTCCACCTCCCGCGGTCGTGCCACCTTCGAGAGTGATGTCGATGTCGGCGTATGGACCGAACGACCTTTGGACGCCGAGGGTCGCGAAGCGCTCATCCGGTCGGTCGCCTCGGCGACGGGTCGGCCCGTGGACTTGCTCGACCTGCGGACGACCGGGGTCCCGCTCCTGCGCACGATCTTGCGCGAAGGTCGGCTTCTGATCCGCCGCGATCGCGCAGCCTACGATCGATTGGTGAGTCGCATGCTGGCCGACGTCGAGGACCTTCTGCCCTTGCGTGAGCGCATGCTCCGGGAGCGGCGGGCACGATGGATCGGTTGATCCTGGCCGAGAAGCTCGAGTCGCTGCGTCGGTGCGTGGCCCGGGTCGAGGCGCGGAGGCTCCCGTCGGCAGAGGACCTTGCCACGGACGCCGATGTGCAGGACATCGTCTCGCTGAACCTGATGCGCGCCGTGCAGTTGTGCGTCGACATCGCGTTGCACGTGCTCGGCGACACCGGTCAGCGGCCCCCGGCGACGATGGAGAAGCCTTCGACCTCCTCGCCGGTGAGGGTGTCATCCCGACCGATCTCGCGTCGAGGATGCGCTCCGCGGTTGGGTTTCGGAACCTCGCCGTGCACGCGTACGTGAGATCGACTGGGCCATCGTTCACCGCTGACGTACGACGGCCTGGAGGATCTTCGGGCGTTCGCGACGGCCATCGCGCGCCTCCTCGAAGCGTGATCGTTCGCGCTCGCAGATCTACGGCCCCTGCTGCAGGTCGTCGCTGACCGCTCCGCCCTCCGCGAGCCAGGCCGGGAAGATCTCCCCGAGGCCCTCGACGATGAGCTGCACGGCGATGCCCGCCAGGATCATCCCGAACACGCGCGTCTGGATGTCGAGCGTCGTGCGACCCACGCGTTTCTCCACCCAGCGACCGCTGAGGAGCACCAGGAACACGAGCCCCAGGACGACGGTGAGGGCTCCGCCCAAGCCCGCGTACTCGAGCCAACCGCTCGCGCTCGACGAGTAGACGACCACGGTGCTGATCGAGCCCGGCCCGGCGATGATCGGCATCGACAGGGGCACGGCGACCTTGCGGAACCGTGACCGCGCCGTCGCGAGCTTGCTGTCCTCGTCCTCTTCTTCGTCGGTGTCGAGCTGGACGGCGTTGCCGCGCAGCATGTCGAGGGCCACGAGCAGGATGATGATGCCGCCGCCCACCCGGAAGCTCGCCAGGTCGATGCCGAACAGGTCGAGCAGCCAACGCCCGCCGACGAGGAACACGAGCAGGATGAGGAACGCGGTCCCGGTGACGAGCAGCGCCAGACGCCAGCGAACGTGCCGGTCCTCGCCGCGGCTCCCCTCCACCCACAGCGGGATCTTGCTGAGCGGGTTGGTGATGGCGAGCATCGCGATGAAGAACATCCGGGTCAGTTCCCAATCCATCGCCGACAGTGTCGGCGACGGGACGCGTCTCCGGGCGCCCTGGCGTCACAACGACCGGAGCGCCGGAGGCGTTACCAGGGAATGACGCGTCCCTCCTCGTCGAAGAAGCCGCCCGAGTCGGCGGGCTTCAACGCGTCGAGCACACCGAGGAGTCCGACCGCCGCCTCGTCCGGCGTCCGCGTCGCGTGGCCGCCGGCACCGAAGGGCGCCGAGAGGGCGCTCGCCACGTGCCCGGGATGCAGCGCCACGCACACGGCCTCCTTGCGTCCACGCCCGAGCTCGGCCGCCGCACCGCGCACGAACTGGTTCAGCGCGGTCTTCGAGGCGCGGTAGCCGTACCAACCGCCGAACGTGTTCTCCTCGAGGCTGGCGACGCGCGCCGAGATGACGCCGAAGACCGACCGACCGTCGCGGGGCAGCAGGGGCAGCACGTGCTTCATGACCAGCGCGGGTCCGATGGCGTTGACCGCGAAATCGTGGGCCAGCTTGTCGGCGTTCAGATGACGCCACGACTTCTCCGGCTGGCGCCCCTCGCCGTGCAGGAAGCCGGTGGCGACGAGCACGAGCCGGGGGGCGAGTTCACGTCCGGCGATCGCCCGCGCTGCCGCCTCGACGCTCGCTTCGTCGGTCACGTCGACGGACGGCGTGCCGGAGCGTGAGAACGTCACGACGTCGGCGAAGCGGGCGTCGGCGCGCAGCCGGTCGACGAGCGCGCCGCCGATCGCGCCCGAGGCGCCGAACACGACGGCGAGGCCGCCCGAGGGAAGGGCATGGGTGGGTTCCATGCGCGACCCTACGGCGGGGAGGCGACGGGCTTCCGTAGTCGGCGTCGCGGCGCTCACGTCGAGCGATGCATGGGCGCACCCAGCGCGCAGAAATGTGCATAATCAGGTACGGAACGACAGTAGCAATCAGAAGCGTGCACGCGGAGGATCGACCGCCCATGCTGCCAGCACAGCGTCGACGCAAAATCGTGGAACGGATGCAGCACGACGGCGTGGTCGACGTCGACGGCTTGGCGCGGAGCCTAGGCGTCTCGCACGCCACGATCCGGCGAGACCTTCGCGGGCTGGCCGCCGATGGCGCGGTGTCGCGCACGCACGGGGGCGCCGTGGCCAACCATGCCAGCACCGCGTTCGAACCCCTCTTCAACGAGAAGGCGCGCCACCGGCGGACCGAGAAGGAGGCGATCGCGCGGCTGGCCTGCGACCTGGTCGAGGAGGACCAGGTGCTCGCGCTCGATTCGGGGTCCACGACCGGGGCTCTCGCCGTCGAACTGAAGCGCCGCTTCCGACGCCTCACGGTCATCACGACGGACCTGCAGATCGCGATCGCGCTCTGCGACGCTCGCCGGGTTCGAGGTGATCTTGGCGGGCGGCACGGTGCGTCCGAGGCTGTACAGCGCGATCGGTCCCATCGCGGAGGAGGCCTTGGTCGGCCTGCGTGCCAACCAGACGTTCATCGGTGCGGACGCGATCGACCTCGTGGCCGGCGTCACCAACGCCACCCTCGCGGAGTTGGGGGTCAAGCGTCGCGTGATGGCCGTGGGAGAGCGCGTGGTCCTGCTGGGCGACCACGCCAAGTTCGACAGGGTCAGCCTGGCACAGGTGGCACCGCTCCAGGCGTTCGACCTGGTGCTCTCGGACGCGACCTGGACGAGGCGACGCTGGAGCGGTACCGGGACGCTGGGAATCGACGTGCGGCGGGCGCGCGCATGAGCGACAGCGCGAAGTCCAGCGCTCGACGCGTACGTGAGGAGGAGCGACGTGGACGAGTTCGATCGGTTATTCGGCACCCGCAAGCCCATCATCGCCATGGCGCATCTCGGGCCCGCTGCCCGGCACCCCGCTCCACGACCGGAAGCTGGGCATGGCGGGCATCGTCGACGGCGTGCTGGCCGACGTCGAGGCGCTGCAGGCCGGCGGCGTCGACGCCGTCATGTTCGGCAACGAGGGCGACCGGCCCTACGTGACCCGCGCGACGCCCGAGACCCTCACGGCCATGGCGGTCGTCGTCACGGAGGTCCGGCGACGAGCTGCGGGTGCCGTTCGGCGTGAACTACCTCTGGGACCCGGTGGCCTCGATCGCGCTGGCGCACGCCACCGGTGCTCGGTTCGTCCGTGAGGTGTTCACCGGGGTCTACGATTCGGACATGGGGATCTGGGCTCCCGATGCGGCCGCCGCGCTGCGTCTGCGCCGGAACCTCGGCGCCGACTGCCTCGCCTTCTACAACATCAACGCCGAGTTCGCTTCACCCATGGGTTCGCGCAGCAACGCGGCCAAGGCCCAGAGCGCGGTCTTCGCCAGTCTCGCGGACGCCATCTGCGTGTCCGGTCCCATGACCGGGCAGAGCGTCGAGACCTCGGTGCTGCGGGAGGTCAAGGAGGCGATGCCGAACACGCCCGTGATCGCCAACACCGGTGTCCGCCGCGAGAACGTCGCCGACATCCTGGCCGTCGCCGATGCCGCCATCGTCGGCACCGCGCTCAAGGTCGACGGCGACACCTGGAAGCCCGTCGATGGCGAGCGCGTGGCGCGCTTCATGGATCGGGTGGACGAGTTGCGATGACGGTCGCCGCTGTTGATGGGGCTCGACATCGGCACCACCGAGACCAAGGGTGTGTTGGTCCGGACCGATGGCGGGCTCATGGCGGAGGCCGCTCGGCCCGCCACGCTCCTCTCGGAGCAGGCGAACTGGGCCGAGGAGGACCCGGCGCAGTGGTGGGAGAACGTCGCGCCCTGACCCGGAGCTCGTGGCCGCCGCTGGCGGCCGTGCCGACGCCATCGCGGGCGTGGGGGTGAGCGGCATGGTGCCCGCGATGGTGTTGCTCGACGAGGCGGGGGCGCCGTTGCGGCGCAGCATCCAGCAGAACGACGCGCGCACCGGTGCACAGATCGACGAACTCAGGCGCTCGTTCGACGTGGACAGGTTCTTCGAGCTCACCGGCGGGAGCATCAACCAACAGGTGGTGGCACCCAAGACGCGCTGGTTGCTCCAGCACGAGCCCGAGGTGATGGCGCGGTTGCACACGCTCGTCGGCTCGTACGACTACGTGACGTTCCGGCTGACGGGCGTGCTCGGCGTCGAGCGCAACTGGGCGCTCGAATCCGGTCTCTACGATCTGAGCGCCGACGCCTGGTCGTCCGAACTGCTGGCGTTGGCGGGCCTGGCCCCCTCGCAGTTGCCCCCCGTCCGCGCGTCGCACGAGGTGGTCGGCGGCGTGTCGGCGGCGGCCGCGCGCGCCACCGGGCTGGCCGAGGCCACGCCCGTGGTCGCGGGCGTGGCCGATCACGTCGCGTCCGCCTTCGCCACGACGGCGTACGAGGACGGCGACCTGGTCATCAAGTTCGGTGGGGCGGGCGACGTCCTCTACAGCCTCGACACGCTGGTGACGGATCCGCGCCTGTTCATCGACCACCACGTCGTCCCCGGCAAGTACTACCTGAACGGCTGCATGGCCACCAGCGGCAGCCTGGTGAAGTGGTTCGTCCAGCAGTTCTGCGGCGACGACGCGCGCGAGGCGAAGCGCCTCGGGCTCGACGTGTACGCGCACCTCGATCGCGCGGCCGCGCAGGTGCCGGCCGGCGCGGAGGGTCTCGTGGTCCTGCCGTACTTCCTGGGCGAGAAGACGCCGCTGCACGACCCCGAGGCGCGCGGCACCATCCTCGGTCTCGGGCTGCACCACACCCGCCATCATCTCTACCGCGCGGTGCTCGAAGCCGTGGCCTACGGGTTCCGTCACCACGTCGACGTGCTCGTCGAACGCGGACTCGCCATCCGACGCGTCCTCGCCGCCGATGGCGGCGCCCGCAGCGACGTCTGGTTGCAGATCGCCGCCGACGTTTTGGGGCACCCCGTGCAACGCGTCGCCGGCCACCCCGGCTCCAGCCTCGGCGCCGCGGTCGCCGCCGGGGTCGGCACGGGCGTGCTTCCCGACTGGCGGGCGGTGGAGCGGTACGTCCGGCCCAGCACGACCTTCGCCCCGAACCCCCACCACGCGACCGTCTACGACGAGCTCTACGGCGTGTACCGCGAGAGCTACCGGCGCCTCGTCGACCTGTTCCCGAGGCTGCGCTCGTGAGAGGAGTGTTCCCCGTGCCGTCGACCCATCACCCGAACCTCGAGCTGTCCGTCTGCCGATGCTCCCAGCGGACGACGCCGTGAGCCCGCTGACCGGGCGTGTCGCGTTGGTCACCGGCGCCGGTTCGGGCATCGGTCGCGCCATCGCGGTCGAGCTCGCGCGCCGCGGCGCCCGCGTCTGGTGCGCGGACCTCGACGCCGACGCTGCCCAGCGCACCGCCGCCGAGGTCGGCGCCGCCGCCGAGGGCGGCGCCGCCGCCGAGGCGGCGCATGTGGACGTCACCGACCGCGCCAGCGTGAGCGCCCTGTGCGAGGCGGTGTACGCGGCCGCCAAGCGCGTCGACGTGCTCGTCGCCAACGCCGGCGTCTCGACCATGGACCGCTTCCTCGACCTGACCGACGAGGCGTGGGACCACAACTTCGCCGTGAACGCGAAGGGCACGTTCCTCACCGTGCAGACCTTCGCCCGCCGCATGGTGGAGCAGCCGCGGGTCGGCGGGCGTGAGCTGCGCGGCAAGGTCGTCGTGACCGCTTCGCTCGCGGCGCGCGTCGCGGCGCCGCTGCTCGTGCACTACTCGGCGTCGAAGTTCGCCGTGGTCGGCCTCCTGCAAGGCGCGGCCAAGGAGCTGGGTCCGCTGGGGGTGAGCGTCAACGGCGTCGACCCGGGTTTCGTCCGCACCGCCATGCAGGAGCGCGAGGTCGTCTGGGAGGCGCACCTGCGCGACATGACGCCGGCGGCGGTGCGGGCCGAGTACGTCGCCCAGACGCCGCTCGGGCGCCTGCAAGAGCCCGAGGACGTCGCGCGCGTGGTGGCGTTCCTGGCGTCCGACGACGCCGACTTCCTCACCGGTGAGGTCATCGAGGCGAACGGGGGCGCGGCCACGCTATGAACCGCCGGCGACGTCAACGACTGCGGTGGTGGACGCGCGTGATCCTCACGCACGCCGCGCTGCTGGTCGTCGCCTCGTTCTTCCTGCTGCCGCTCGGCTGGATCCTGCGCACCGCGCTGTTGCCCGAGGAGCTGGCCTACGTGCTCCCGCCGCGGTGGGGACCTTGGACCCTGGAGAACTTCCGCGTCATCGTCGCCGGCCCCTTCGGGCGCGCCATGCTCAACAGCCTCGTGGTCGCCGCCGCCACCGTGGCGGTCGGTCTACCGGTCGCCGCCCTCCTCGGCTACGCCCTGGCGCGCTACCGCACCGGCGGCGAAGCGCTCCGGTTCGGTGTGCTGGCGACGCAGATGCTCCCGCCCATCGCGATCGCGCTCCCGCTCTTCTCGCTGTTCCGCACCTGGGGTCTGGTCAACACGCTGCCTGGCATCGTGATCGCCTACCTGACGATCGGCCTACCGTTCATGAGCTGGATGCTCATGGGGTTCTTCGACGGCATCCCGCGGGCGCTCGAAGAGGCCGCGCTGGTGGACGGCGCGACCCCGCTGTCCGCTTTCGTCCGGGTGGTGCTGCCGGTGGCCGCACCCGGCCTGTTCGCGGCCGGCATGCTGGGTTTCATCCTGGCCTGGAACGAGTTCCTGTTCGTCCTGCTGCTCTCGGGTCAGGAGACCCAGACCATCCCCGTCGTCCTCGCTTCGCAGATCACCCAACGCGGCGTGCTGTTCTCGCGTGTCGCGGCGGGGGTCGTGCTGTCGATCCTGCCCATCGTCGTGTTGGCCCGCGTGGTCGACCGTTACCTGGTGTCCGGGCTCACGTTCGGAGCCGTCAAGTGACCGAGAGGAGGTGACGCCCACAGCCCGCCATGGCACTCCGCCGCCGCACCCCATAGGTCCTGCCCGTTCACCGAACGCCTTGGAGGAACCGTGATGCGCACCCGCGTTCTGATGGCGACGCTCCTGCTCGTAGCAGGCGTCGCGTTCGCCCAACAGGCCACCCTGCAGATCCTGATGGAAGACGTGCCCGAGACGCACATCATCCAAGAGCTGCTGCCGCAGTTCGAGGAGGAGACGGGCATCGCCGTCGAGTTCGAGATCGTCCAGTACGGCCCGATGCATGACAAGCTGATCACCCAGCTGCTCGCGCCCACGAGCACGTACGACGTGCTGCAGGTCGACTTCCTGTGGGCGGGCGAGTTCCCCGCAGGCGGCTGGCTCGAACCACTCGGGCCGTACGTCGAGCAGAGCGGCTTCGACCTGAGCCCGTACCTCCCGTCGATGCTCGACCTGGTGGGCTACTACGACGACACCCTCTACATGATCCCCATGTACAACTACGCGATGGGCCTGATCTACCGCACCGACGTGCTGGAAGATCCCGACCTGCAAGAGGCCTACCGCGCCGAGTTCGGCCGCGACCTGGCCTTCCCCGAGACCGTCGAGGACTACGTCGACCTGAGCGTCTTCATCGCCGAGAACACCGACATGGCGGGCGCCGCCATGCAGGGTCAGCGCGGCGACCCCAACTTCCTCGAGTTCGCCAACTACCTCTTCGGCCTCGGCGGCAGCTTCGTCGACGACGACTGGAACGTCGTCCTCGACAGCCCCGAAGGCGTTCGCGCGATGGAACTCTACGCACGCAACATCCAGGAAGCGGCCCCGACGGGGGCGCTCAACTTCAACCTCGACGACACCTACCGCGTCATGTGCCAAGGCTCCGCGTGGAGCTTCGTGACGTACTGGTGGATGCTGCCGCAGGTGGACGACGCCGAGGCGTGCCCGGCCTCCGCAGGAAACGTCGAGCTCGCCCCGATGCCGGGCGGCGCGGGCGTCGCCGGCGGTTGGGGGTGGGGCATCCCGTCCAACTCCACCCAGAAGGACGAGGCTTGGCAGTTCATCGCGTGGGTCGAGTCGGCCGAGATCGTACGCGAGCGCGCGCTCCAGGGGCATGCGCCCACGCGCACCGACGCCTTCAACGACGCCGAGGTGCTCGGGCTCTACCCGTACTACGCCAACGTGTTGGCCATCGTCGAGAGCGCCCGGAGCGTGCCGCTGTTCGCGTTCACCGCGCAGATGGAAGAGGACGTGGGACGCGAGATCTCCGAAGCGTCCGCCGGGTCCAAGACGCCTGAGGCGGCGGTCGAGGACGCCTCGTCGGCCCTCCGGAACCTGCTCCAGCGGGCCGGGCTGCCGTAAGGACCGCGCGCGATGTCCCGCCGCACCGGTTGGCTCTTCGCCCTCCCTGGGCTCGCGATCCTGATCGCCACGATCGGGTTCCCGCTCGGGTACGCGCTCGTGTTGTCGTTCTCGAACTACACGTTCCTGACGCCGACCTTCGAGCCTTGGGCGGGCATCGCGCACTACCTCTCCGCGTTCCGCGACCCGTACTTCATCAACTCCGTCTGGCTCACCGCGCTCTACACCCTCTTCACGGTGGCGGTGAGCCTCACGCTCGGGTTCCTCTTCGCCTTGCTCCTGCACCAACCGGTGCCGGGCCGCGAGGCGTACTACTCGATCCTGAGCATCCCGATGCTCATCTCGCCGGTCGGGGTGGCGCTCATCTGGAAGATGATCCTCCACCCCGAACTCGGCATCGTCAACTTCGCGATGGTCGAAGCCGGTCTGCCGCGCATCGACTGGATCGGTCAGCCGGCTTCGGCGCTCGTCGTGGTCGGTCTGATCGACGTGTGGCAGCAGGTGTCGCTCGTCACGCTGATCCTGCTCGCCGGCCTCAGGAGCCTGCCGGGTGAACCCTACGAGGCCGCCATCGTCGACGGCGCGAACCCGTGGCAGCGCTTCGCCTACCTGACGGTGCCGCTCATGCGTCCGGTGATCGGCGTGGTGCTCATCTTGCAGAGCATCATCGAGTTGCGCACGTACGACCTCATCTACGTCCTCACGCGCGGCGGACCCGGCTCGTCCACGGACCTGCTCGCCTACTTCATCTACCGCACGGCGTTCCGGGGTCTCGACCTGGCGCGCGCTTCGGCGATGGCCTACGTGCTGCTGGCACTGACCATGGTGCTGGTGGTGTTCTACTACCGGCGGGTGTTCCGCGAGGGCCGGTCGGGCTGACGCGTCATCCGTGTTCGGTTACCCCCGCTCACGCGCCAACGCATGCACCGTCTCCCGCGTCTGGCGGTACAGGCTCTGGTACTGGCCGTAGCGGCGGTCGTAGAGGCCTTTCAGGCTCGCGTTCGGACGAACGACCCGCCGCGTCCGCGCCCACGTGTCGATCGCGTCGACCTCCAACAGGCCAGCCGCCCGACCGGCCAGGAACGCGTCGCCGTAGCAGGCGCCGAGCGCCACCTCCGGCACGACCTGATCGACCCCCGTCGCGTCCGAGACGATCTGGAGCCAGGTGTCGCTCTGAGCGCCCCCACCGACGGCGACGACCCGGTCCACGGGAGCGCCGATGGCTTCGAACGCCTCCAAGTTGTGGCGGATGCCCAGCGCCACGCCTTCGAGCACCGCGCGGAAGAGATGCGCGCGGGTGTGGGAGAGGGCGAGCCCAGCGACCACGCCGCGCGCGAACGGGTCGTTGATGGGCGTGCGCTCGCCGCTGAAGTAGGGCAGCAGCAGCAGCCCGTCCGCCCCGGGGGCGACCGCGGCGGCGGCGTCGAACAACTGCCCGTAGGCCGCCTCCTCGGGGAGGTCGCGCGCGAACTGGTCGCGGAACCAGCGGGTGAGCGTGCCGGTCGTGGCCATCCCCGCGGCGAGGGCGTACGGTCCCGGGAAGGCGCCCGCCGTCGTCCAGACCCGCGGGTCCGGGTGGGGTTCGGTCTCCATCAGGATGAAGAAGGCGGTGCTCCCGTACATGATCATCAGGTCACCTGGCCGCCGCACCCCCACGCTGATCGCTTCCGACAGCGCGTCCACCGCGCCCACCGCGACGGGCGTGCCCTGACGCAGCCCCGTCTCGCGCGCGGCCTCGGCCGACACGCTGCCGGCCCGTTCGTCGCTCCAACCCAGCCGGGGCAACCACGCGCGCGGCGCGAGTTCGGACCCGAGCGCGTCGTTCCACTCGAGCGTGTCGATGTCGATGAGGGGCATGTAGTGGCTGGCCGTGTGCCTGTCCATCACGTGCTCGCCGGTCAGCCGCCGCACGAGGTAACCGCTGGCGGTCGTGAGCGCCCGGGTGGCTTCCCACACGTCGGGCTCGTGGCGTTGCAGCCACAGGATCTTGGGTCCGATGGCTTGGCTGGTGAAGGCCATGCCGCTGTGCTGGAGCACGGCCTCCGACCCCAGGCGGTCCTCGAGGATCTCGATCTCCTCGGCCGCCCGCACGTCGACCCCGTACAGGATGCCCTTGCGCAAGGGCCGGCCCTGCGCGTCGAGCGGCAGCAGACAGGGGCCGATGGCGCTGACGCCGACCCCGACCACGTCCTCCCCGCGATGCGGAGCTCCGTTCAGCAGCGCGCGCGTCACGGCGACCACATCGTGCCACCAGACCGCGTCGGCGTCCTGCTCCGCCCACCCGGGATGGGGTACGTCCATGACGTGGGCCACGGTGTGGGACGCGACGACGGTGCCGTCGGGTCGAACGAGCGCGCCTTTGGTGCTGTACGTGCCGACGTCGATCCCGAGCAGGAGCTCGCTCATGGTCGGTCCCTTCAGTCGTTCGAGGCGAGCTCGCCGCAGAGGTGGACGTCGATCCCCATGGCATGGAAGGCGGCAGCCTTGGCCGCGAGGGCCGTGTCGGCGCTCGCGGCGTCCGCCGCGTAGGCGACCTGGACGTGGTTGGCCTTGTGGCGCGCCATCATCTGGTCGCGGTCGACCCCGTGGAGCACGAGGTGGAGGATCGGCCACTGCGGCGTGGTGGCCGCCCGGCGTCGCCGCGTCTCCTCGTCGGGCAGTCGGACCGCCGTGCCGCGGCCGAGGTCGGCGTGCAGGCGTCCGTCCATGACGAACACCCGGCTCCACACGATGGCTCCGGGCTTGCACACCCCGCTCAGCGTGCTCCCGCCCAGGGGGAAGTACATCGGCGGTTGCCGGTGGCCTTCGGCCGCCGCGTACCCACCGTCGAGATGGCTGGCCGGCACCGCACCGGAGATCTGCAGGACCCAGACGAAGGCGTCCAGCGGCTCCCCCGTGGCGTCCGGGCCCACGTACCGTTCGCCCCAGCGCAGGTCGTGCAAGGTGGTCGAGGGATCCAGGTCCAGGCGGCGCCAGACGCGGTTGGTGACCCAGGCGTCCACGGCGGCGCCCTCGTCGACCTCGTTGAAGTGGGGCAGAGCGTGGCCGGCGTACAGTTCGCGACCGTCCTCGGAGAACACGGGCGGACGTTCGACGTCGTTGAGCAGCCCTTCGACCAGGTCGCTGGCCGGAACGGTGTCCTTCAGACCCTGTTGGTACTGGATGCCGATGGCGTCGCAGCCGAAGGCGTCGGCCATCCGGACCGCCGCGACGTACATCTTGGCCTGCTGGTGGATCTGCGCGTCGGTGAGGTCCGTCGCGTCGTCGGGCCCGGTGTGGAAGGTCATGCCGCGCGCGTCGAGCCACGCGCGGACGTCGTGCGCAGCCTCGTCGGTCACGTTCGCCATCGCGGCGACCAGCGCCGACTGGCTCAGCCGCTCCTTGAACAGACCCATCGGGTTCAACAGCGCGTCATCGATGATGGCGTTGCTCATCCCCATGCAGCCTTCGTCGAAGACGCCGAGGATGGCCTTGGCGTGGCGCAGCTCGCCGGCCACCTCGTCTCCCACCGCCCGCGCACCGTCGTCGAGCCGCGCCGGATCGAGGTCGCGCACGTGGGTGAGGTCGTGATCGACGCGCCTCTCCTCGAGCCACTGGCGCAGACCCTGGCGGAAGGCGTCGTCGGTGAAGTCCTCGCTCCACAGCGAATCGTAGGCACGACCCGCCTTCGTGAGGCTGCCGTTGAGGTTGAGCAGCCCCACCAGGCCGGGCCACGTGCCGCTCCAGTTGGCGACGGTGAGCACGGGCCCGCGGTGATGGAGCAGCCCGGGGACGACGTGGTGGCTGTACTGCCACACCGCCTCGGCCACGACGACGGGCGCCTCCGGATCGAGATCGCGAAAGACGTCCAGACCCATCCGTTGACTGCTGATGAACCCGTGCCCGGCCCGGGGATCGAACGGATGGGCTCGCTTCAGGGCGACGCCTTCCGCTTCGAAGGCGCGCGTCAAGGCGTGTTCCATCGCCTCTTGCACCGGCCAGCAGGTGCGGTTGGCCGCCGGTCGAAGGTCGCCACTGGCGACGAGGTAGGCGGTCCGGATCCGTTCGGTCATCTCAAGCCTCCTGGCGAGACGCTAGACATGGGCGATGCGGAAGCCCTCGTCCTCGCGCTCGACGCTGAAGCGTTCCCAGCGCTCGAAGTCGTGCAGCACGACGATGCGGCCGAGGTCGCCGTCGACCTCCTGCATCATGCGATCGATCACGATGAGCGATTGGTAGTGGCTGCCGACGCCGAAACCGAGGGGGATGTAGCGCCCGTTGCCATCGAGCCCGGTGAGGTTGGCGTAGCTGTAGGCGCAGTCGCCGGCGATCACCACGGGGCCGCGGGTCGCCGTCTCCACCACCACGTACTGCGACCCGAAGGTATGGGAGTCCGCGCCCAACACCACGTGGATGCCGGGCAGCACGTCGCGCCGATCGCCGTCGAGGAGCGTGAGACGATGATCTTCGGCCGCTCGGAGCGCTTCGTGAACGTCTTCCGAGTCGAGGGCCACGGTCAGGAAGCCGAACCGTTCGGGCAACGCCATCGCTTCGATCCACTGCAGCAGCTCACGCTTCTGGATGTAGAGGTGGGCGTTCGGGAAGCGGTCGATCGAACCCATGTGGTCGTAGTGAGCATGGGTGAGAACGATGTCGGTCACGTCCTCCGGCGCGATACCGAGGGCGGCGAGCCGGTCCAGGGGCGAGACCCATTCGGCGATGCCGAACTTCTGCGCCATCGCCTCGCCCGTGCCGTCGCGCATGAACCCGGTGTCGATGAGTACCGTGCGGTCGGCGTTGCGGGCGACGACGAACGAGAACGGCAGGTCGACGACGCCTCGGTCGTACACGCCCAGCAGCAGGCTGGCGACGGGTTGGTCCTTGCTTCGTGCGTACTCGATGACGTAGACGTCGTACGTCGTGCCGGCACGGGTCGTCATGAGGCCTCCTCGGTGGCGCCGCCCGTCTCGGCCGGCGTGACGTAGTCGTTGACCAGCCAGCGGTACGGGGCCTCGTCCTCGTCGATCCGCGTGAACCGCGCCAGGGGTTCCACGAACACGTTGTCGGTCTCGTCGTCGTTCACGGTCGAGACCTCGCCGGCGATGACGTTGCCGCCCTCGGCCCAGAAGGCATGGAAGCAGCCGGGCAGCAGCGTCACGCTCTCACCCGGCGACAGTTCGAGGCGTTCGCCCTCGTCCAACGTACGGGCACGTCCGTCGGTCCAGATCGTCAGCGGTGGCGCGCGCCGGTCGGCCTGCGCCACGTCGGCCCTCAACTCGAGGACCAGGCGTCCGACGCCCGCCCGGTGCACGATGTCCTCGATCTTCCGGAGGTGCGTGTGCATCGGCGTGCGTTGCCCTTCCCGCACCAACATCAGCTTCTCGGCGTACGGCTTGGACGGCATCGGCCCGGCGGGCGTGCCCTCGTAGCCGTTGCGGAGCGTGAGCAGCGTCAGGCCGTAGCGTTCGAACTGGCCCCGCCCGAAGTCGGTCACGTCCCACCCCAAACGAGGCAGGCGGATCGCGTCGTGGACCGGATCCCGTGGATCCCAGGTCGCCGGGTCGAGCGTCGCGAAGGGCGGGAGATGGATGCCGGCGTCACGGATCGTTCGCTCTGCCTGGCGCAGCGCCGCGTTGATCTGAGAGCGTCGCACGGGTCACATCACCGCCAGGGCGTTGGCGGGGGAGCCGGCGCCGCCGACCTTGTGGATCGGCGCCGCGGTGAAAAGCCCTGTGGAACGCCCGACGTCGTGGCAATGAGCCGCGAGATCGTCGAGGACGAACATCTCGCCCACGGCCAAGCCTAGGAGGGGGATGATGCGGAAGTGAAGGTAGTGATCGTAGGTCGCTTCTGGATCCGGAGCGTTCCACGGTCCGCTCGGCAGCACCTCGAGCGCCGGCACGTCGCACGCGACGGCGGCCACGTGGTGGTCCCAGAGCCACGCGGCCATCGCTTCGGTACCGACCAGGCCGGGCGTCCGCAGGTCCTGACCGGCCTTCGCCAACGCCCGGCGCGTGGGCGCGTCCTGTCGCTCGTACCAACCGACCCAACCCATCCGGATGAGCAGGATGTCGCCCGTGGTCAGCGACGCGCCTTGACGGGCGAGGGTCGCTTCGAGGTCCTCCGGCGTGACGCCGTCGGGATGATCGTGGCGCAGCGGCCGTCCGACCTCGCGCCGGTAGCGGTCGACGTCGGCCAGCACGAAACGACCCACGATGCCGGTACGCGCCCAGTGGTCGATCCCGTTGCGGCTGCCGGGGCGTCCAGTGATGTCGGCCTGGGTGCGACCGTTGTAGTAGCCGTAGCGCGGGTGGGGCATGTGGCAGAGCGCGTCCCATTGGCTCGACGCCTGCGGGTAGAACCGGTCGTAGTAGTCGTCGGCACCCGGCTGTAGGTCGATGATGTGGTGTTCCAAGGGCTTGCGTCCGAGGATCGGCGGATCCGGCCGTTCGACGTCCCAGTTCAGCGAGAACACGCGCCCCGTGGTCGCCAGCGCGGTGGCGGCGCGGACGCGCTCGGGCGTGAGCAGGTTGATGGTGCCGAGCTCGTCGTCGTCGCCGAAGACCCCCCAGGCCGAACCTGGTGGGCGGCCCGCGTCGATGGGCAGGTCGGCGTATGCGGGGAGGGGGTGGTCCGTGTCGCTCATCGCGTCGCGTACCTCCGCGCCACGGTGCTGAGCCCGACCGCTGCGATCAAGATGCCACCTTGGAAGACGTACTGGTAGAAGGTGGGTGCGCCGAAGATCGCCAGGCCGTTGAAGCCGATGCCGATGATCAAGACGCCAATGAAGGTGCCGGGCACGTGGAACTCCCCGTCCCGCAGGGTGGCCGAGCCCAGGAACACGGCGGCGAAGGAGTTGAGCAGATAAGCATCGGCGGCGGTGGTCGTCCCGCTGCCGATGAGGGACGCGAGCAGGATCCCGGTGAGTCCGGCGGCGACGGCGGCAACCACGAAGGCGAGGATCTTGATGCGATCCACGCGGATCCCGGTGAGCCGTGCGGCCTCGATGTTCCCGCCCACGGCGCGGATGCGCTGACCCGTCTCCGTGCGGTTGACCAACAACCACAGCAGCGTCAGAACGACGACCATGATCAGGATGTTGTTCGGGATGCCGAACGTGGAACCCAGCGAGATGTTGAGGAAAGCGTCCGGGACACCGGTGGCGATGGGCGCGCCCGTGGAGTAGGCGTAGTTGATGCCGACGATGATGCTGCCGCTGCCGAGGGTGGCGATCACGCTGTTCACGCGCAGCTTCGACACCACGAGACCGTTGAAGATGCCGATGAGGGCGGACACGCCCAGGACGGCCACGATCGCGACCAGGATCGGTAGGCCGCTGTGCACCATCAGACCGGTCACCAGAACGCCGGCGAACGAGGCGCCGTAGCCGATGCTCAGGTCGAGCTCGCCCACGATCACGGCCACCGTCAAGCCGCCCGCGATGATGGCGGTGAGCGACGCCTGGTTGAGGATGTTCACGAAGTTGTTGACGGTGAAGAAGTACTCGGGGGCGGCGAGACTGAACGCCACGATCATGAGGCCCATCCCCACGAGCGTCCCGTACTTGGCCAGCCAGGCGAACGAGCGCCGGCGGGTTCGCCTGGCGCCGGCGATGCGCGCGGCCTCGAGGTCCGTGGGAGAGCTCACGTTGCTGTCCATGTCGCCTCTCTCATGCCGTGTGCCGATAACTGAGGTGCAAGATCCGCTCTTTGGTGATGGCGTCCCCACGGAGTTCGCCGGCGAGGCTGCCTTCGACCATCACGAGGACCCGGTCGCACAGACCCGGTAGCTCTTCGTTGTCCGACGAGATGACCAGGACCGCGGCCCCCTGCTGAGCCAACTCCCGGATGATGAGGTGGATCTCGGCACGCGCGCCGACGTCGACCCCGCGCGACGGCTCGTCGAGGATCAGCACCCGGGTCGACAAGCTGAGCCACTTGCCGATGACCACCTTCTGCTGGTTGCCGCCGCTCAACTGCCGAACCGGCGTGCTGGGGTTCTCGGCCTTGATCTTGAGCCGCTCCATGAGCGTCCGCGTCCGAGCGTCGCTCTTGCGGTCGCTGACGAAGGGCAACCAGGACACGTTCCGTACGGGACGTAGGTGGGGCAGGTTGAGGTTGAAGCTGACGCTGCGCTCGAGGACGAGTCCCAGCGCCCGCCGTTCCTCGGGCACGAGCACCACGCCGCGCTCCACCGCGTCGTAGGGCGCGGTCGGTCGGTACGGTCGGTCGCCCAGCCGCATGCTGCCCTCTTCAGGGGCGTCGACGCCGAAGATCAGCCGAGCGAGTTCCGTGCGACCGGCGCCCACAAGGCCCGCCAGGCCGAGGACTTCGCCGGCGTGAAGGCGCAAGGAGACGTCCCTGACCTTGGGCGCTCGCGAGATGTGCTGGACGTCCAGGACGACGGGGCCGATGTGATGGTGGCCGCCGGTCGTGTCGTCGCGATCGGTGAGATCGCCGCCGACGATGCCACGGACGAGGGCCGACCGCGTCATCTCGGGGCGTGCGAGGAACGCGACGCGTTCCCCGTCCTTGAAGATCGTCACGACGTCGCACAGCTGCATGATCTCTTCGAGCCGGTGCGAGACGTACAAGATGGCGATGCCGTCCTTGGCGAGTTCGCGGATGACGGTGAACAAGCGCTCGCTCTCCTCGGAGGAGAGCGACGCCGTCGGTTCGTCCATGGCGATCAGCTTGGCGCGACGGATGAGCGCTCGGCCGATCGAGAGCATCCATTGCTCCGCGACGCTGAGCGAACTGGTGGGCGCGTCGAGCGAGAAGGTGATGCCGAGTCGTGCGACCACGTCCGCCACTTCGGCGCGGACCTTGGGCCAGTCGATGAGTCCCGCTCGCGCCGGTTTGGCGAGCCCCAGGGTCATGTTCTCGATCGCGGTGAAGTGCGGCACCAGGTTGAGCTCTTGATGGATGAAGCTCAGGCCGAGGGCGGTGGCGCGCTGGGGATCCGGGATCGTGGTGCGCACGCCATCGATCTCGATGAGCCCGTCGTCGGGCGTTTCGAGTCCGGCAAGCACCTTGATCAACGTCGACTTGCCGGCTCCGTTGGCGCCGACGAGTCCGTGGACCTGGCCCGGGCGGATCGACAGCGCGACCCCGTCGAGCGCTTGGACGCCCCCGAACGACTTGCTCAGACCCTCGACGTGGACGAGGCTCGGCCGCGCCGCCGGGTTCGCGGTCGTGGGAAGGACGGCCGCCGGAGCGGCGGCCGTCGTGATCGGTTCGTTCGATGCGAGCATCGTGACCTCTTCCGGAGCGACCGGTTCGATCAGTTCCCGACGGTCTCGGGGTGCTCTTCGATGAACGCGTCGACGTTGTCGGCGTTGACGACGACCGCGGGGATCTCGACCGCGATCGGCTCGAACGTCTCGCCCGCCGCCATCGCATCGGCCGCGTTCTTGAGCGTCTCGACCAGCAGCTTGCCTTCCTCGTAGGACCGTTGCCAAGCGGTCGCCGTCATCCAGCCGTCCTGGACGGCGAGGATCGCTTCGGCGTTGCCGTTGACCCCGTACACGAGCACGTCGTCGCGCCCCTGCTGCTTCATGGTCGAGATGGCGCCGAGGGCCGGATCGTCCCAGCAGCCCCAGATCGCCAGTGGCTCCGCGCCAGCCGGATGCGACGCGAGCCACGCGGCGGCGTACTGCGCGCCGTCTTGCAGGTACCCCGGGATGCGAACTTCGTTCTTGGTCACTTCGATGCCGGGGTACGCGGCGAGGATCGCGTCCATCTCTTCTTCGCGTTCGCGGCACACCTGACCGGTGTGGTAGGTCAGCGCCAAGACGGAGCCTTCACCGTTCATATCGGCCACCATCTGTTCGGTCACGGGGATCGCCATGGGGCCGCCCGATCCGTTGACCGCGACGACCGCGCGTCCGAAGCCGCCGCCCCAGGTCCCGACCGGGATGCCCGCCCGCTCGGCGGCGGCCAGGCCCGCGTTGAGGGAGGTGGTGGGGAAGACCATGTCGATGATCGCGCCCGCACGGCGCGTGACCAGGTTCTGGATCGCACTGTTGGCTTGATCGGCGGCGCCCTGCGCGTCGATGACCTGGACACGCCATCCGTACGTCTCGGCTTGTTCGGTGGCACCGTTGATGAAACGCGCGTTGTTGGCTTCCGCGGGTGAGATCGAGACGATCCCGAGCAGGAAGCTGTCGGACTGAGCCCAGGCCGTGGTGGCGAGCAGCAGAGCGGTGAGCAGATAGGCGAGCCGTGCCTTCATGGGTGCACTCCTGGTGGCGTCGGGCCACGTCGAGATCGGGTCGTGGGGTCGGGACGGGCGGCGGCGGTCGGGTCCACTCCTTTCGGGAGGCGAGCGTCGGTTCCTAGCGTTCCGAGCGTGGCTGGTCCGTCTTGCGCTCTCGACCGAGCCGGTGTTATCGTTATCACAGCTGTTAAGGTTAACAATACGAGACGCTCCTGCGGGCTGTCAAGACCGGGACCTCGGGACGGAAGGCGGGCGGTGGGGTGAAGGATCATGACGAACATCGGTGAGGTGGCCGAACGCGCCGGCGTCAGCACGATGACCGTGTCACGCTTCTTCAACGACCCCTCGAAGCTCGCGCCCGCCACGTACGAGCGTGTGAAACGCGCTGTCGACGAGCTCGCCTACGTGCCCAACGCGGCCGCCAGGTCGCTCATCCGGGGCCGATCCGACACGGTCGCGCTGGTGGTCGCCGACATCCGCCACCCGTTCTTCATGGCCCTGGCGCGGGGCGTCGAGGACGCTGCCCAAGCGGCCGGCTACGTGCTGTTCCTCGGCAACTCCGACGAGACCCTGGCGCGCGAGCGGCAGTACCTCGACACCGTCATCAGCCGCCGCGTCGACGGGGTCATCCTGGCACCCACGCACGGCAAGCGCCACAACCTCGAGATGCTCCAGCGGCGTGGCCTGCCGACCGTGCTGATCGACCGTCGGCTGCCGGCGTTCGACCTCGACGTCGTGCGCGGCGACACCTTCGCCGGCGGTCGGCGGCTCACCGAGCACCTGCTGGAAGAGGGCTACCGCGACATCGCCTTCGTCGGCGGCGACCCGGGCGTGTCCTCGCTCGTGGATCGCCTGGGCGGATACGAGGCGGCCATGGCGGCGGCGGGCCTGCCACCGCGGAGTCGCCTCGGACGCTTCGATCAGGCGTCGGGCGAACGGATCGCGGAGGCGCTGGTGTCCGCGGCGCGACGGGACGAAGCGCCGCTGCCGGAGGCCCTGATCGCGGCCAACAACATGGTCGCCCTGGGCGTCTTGCTGGCGTTGCGCCGCTACGGACTGCGCGTGCCCGCCGACATCGGGGTGGCCGCGTTCGACGACTTCGACATCGCTTCGCTGCTGGATCCGTTCTTGACGGTGATCCGGCAACCCGCATACGACATCGGCCAGGAAGCGATGCGGTTGCTGCTGGATCGGTTCGCGGAGTCCGACCGGCCCACGCAGGAGCGCGTGCTGCCCGTCGAGCTGGTCGTCCGCCGCTCGACCCGTCGGGACGGCTGAAGCCCGTCGCGGCAAGGGCCGCGACCATGAAGCGGAAGGGGAGAACAGGATGATCCAGGGACCGCTGACCCACCCGCAACTCCTGGCGGGACTCGCCGAATCCGGACACGGCACCAAGGTGTTGATCGCGGACGGCAACTACCCGTTCACGACCGGCGCGCCGGCCGCCGCCCGCCACGTGTTCCTGAACCTCAGGCGTGGCTTGATCAGCGCCACCGACGTGCTCGAGGCCGTCGCGGCGACCGTGCCGATCGAAGCCGCCGAGGTCATGCGGCCCGAGGACGATGCCGAACCGGCCGTGTTCGACGCGTTCCGTCGACACCTGCCGGGGCTCGCGCTCCGCGTTCACAGGCGTGCAGCGTTCTACGAAGCGGCTCGGGGGTCCGACGTGGGCCTCGTGATCGCCACGGGCGAGGCTCGCGTCTTCGCCAACGTCTTGCTCACGATCGGCGTCGTCCCGCCGGACTGAACCGTTCGCCGCGGCGCTCGGCCACGTGCTGCATCACGTCCGCCGGCGGCCGGCCCTGCCGCCACGCGTCGGCCATGAAGCGCATGAGCGGCGCGCTGGCCGTGAAGAAGCGCCGGTACCCGGGGCACAGGTGGTTCAGGCCCGGCTCCCCGTCGGACGCCGGGACCAGGCGGTCCTTGGGGCAGCCGCCACGACAAAGCCAGAGCACGTCGCACGTCCGGCAGGTCTCGGGCAACGTGTCGCGCTTGGCTTGACCGAAGGCGCGTGGCCGCTCGCCGCGGGCCAGCTCGGCCAGCGACCCATCGCCGAGGTGGCCCAGCCGGTGACCCGGGTCGACGAAGTGGTCGCAGGCGTAGACGTCGCCCGTGTGCTCGAGGGCGAGCGCGGTGCCGCACGTCTCGGCGAACACGCACAGGCCGTCGGGCGCGCCCACGTACTTGCCGAGCGTGACGTCGAACAGTTGCACGAAGACGGTCCCCACGTCGCGGCGCACCCACTCGGCGAAGACGGCGGTCAGGAAGCTCCCGTAGGCGCGCCCATCGACCGATCGCCGGGTGACCGCTCGGCGGCCCGGGGCGGCGGCGTCGGGTTCGACGATCGGGATGAACTGCAGGTGGCGCGCGCCGACGACGTCGCGCAGGAACCGGTACACCCGCAGGGGATGACGTTCGTTGGCCGCGTGAACCGTCGTCAGCACGTTGAAGGGGACGTCGTGGTGCCGCAGCCGGTCGATGCCCGCCATGACGCGCTCGAAACTGCCCGCGCCGGCCTTGTCGACGCGGTAGGCGTCGTGCAGATCGCGCGGGCCGTCCAGGCTCACGCCGACCAGCACGTCGTGTTGACGTAGGAGGCGGCACCAGGCGTCGTCGAGCTTCGTCGCGTTCGTCTGGAGCGTGTTGACCACGCGTTGGTCGCGGCGCACGTACGTGCGTTGGAGCTCGAACGCCCGCTCGAAGAAGGCGAGGTCCATGAGCGTCGGCTCACCGCCCTGCCAGGCGAAGGTGACCTCGCCGGCCGGCTGGGAGTCCAAGTACTGCCGGACGTAGCGCTCGAGCGTCGCGTCCGTCATCCGGAAGGCGCCGTTCGGGTACAGGTCCTCCTTGGCGAGGTAGTAGCAGTACGCACAGGCGAGGTTGCAGATCGCCCCCGTCGGCTTCGCCATGAGGTGGAAGGCGCGTGCGGCCACGCGCTCAGGCTACCCGACGAACCAACCATCGCTCCATGTGACGAGCGGACCGGTCGGGTCGAGCGACATCGCTACCGTGAACCGATGCGCGGTGACCGTGGGCCGCCGCGGCGAACGGAGGCATCATGCGCGAGGCCCGTCCGGACGACAAGTTCACCTTCGGTTTGTGGACCTTCACGAGCAAGATCGGCCGCGATCCCTTCGGGCAACCGACGCGCGCCCCGATGGACCCGCAGCACGTCGTCCGCAGGTTCGGCGAGCTCGGCGTGTGGGGGATCCCGTTCCACGACAACGATCTCGTCCCGCAGGGCACGAGCGCCTCGGAGCGCGACCGCATCGTGACCGGCTTCCAGAAGGCGCTGAAGGACGCCGGCGTCGTCGTCTCGTTCACCTCGGTGAACCTGTTCGAGGACCCGGTCTTCAAGGACGGCGCCTTCACCAGCGCCGACGCAGCCGTGCGCGCGCACGCGCTGCAGAAGGCGCTCATCGCGATGGACCTGGGGGCCGAGTTCGACGCGCCGCTGTTCGTGCTGTGGGGGGGCCGCGAGGGGACCGAGGTCAACGCCTCGATGAAGCTCGTCGACGCGCTCGCCTGGTACCGCGACGCGCTCGACTACATGTGCCAGTACGCCATCGACCAGGGGTACGGCTACCGGTTGGCGCTCGAGCCCAAGCCGAACGAACCGCGCGGCGACCTGTTCCTGCCGACGGCGGGCAGCATGCTGGGGTTCATCGAGACGCTCGAACACCGCGACATGGTGGGCGTCAACCCTGAGTTCGCGCACGAGACGATGGCGGGGCTCAACTTCCCGCAGGTGCTGGCGCAGGTGATCGACGCGGGCAAGCTGTTCCACGTCGACCTCAACGACCAGCGGTTCGGGCGCTTCGACCAGGACCGCCGCTTCGGCTCGGAGAACCCGCTCGCGGCGCTGTTCACCGTGCTGCTGCTCGAGCGGCACTACGACGGCCCGCGTCAGTTCGACGCCCACGCGCTGCGGACCGAGGACGACGAGGGCGTCTGGGACTTCGTCCGCAACTGCATGCGCTCCTACCTGCTGTTCGCCGAGCGCGCACGCGCGTTCCAGGACGACCCCGACGTGAAGGCGTGGTGGGAGGCGTACCGACGCTCCGATGCTGAGCTCGAGGCGCTGGCGCGCTACTCGCCCGCGAACGCCCAGGCGCTGAAGGCGCGGAGCTTCGACCTCGACGCGTTGCGGCAGCGTGGCGTCGGCCTCGAGCGCATCGATCAGTGGGCGACGGAGCATCTGGCCGGGGCGCGCCCTCAGGGCGGGTCCGAAGACCGCCGGTAAGGACGCGACATGCATCACTGGTACGAGCGCACCGTCATCTACGAGCTCCCCCCGGCCCTGTTCAAGGATGGCAACGGCGACGGTGTCGGCGACTTCCTGGGGGCCACCCAAACGCTCGACTACCTGGCGAACCTGGGCGTCGACAGCCTGTGGCTGCAGCCGTTCTACGTCTCGCCGCGACGCGACGATGGCTACGACATCGCCGACTACTACCAGGTGGACCCGCGTTTCGGCAACGGTGGCGAGTTCGTCCAGTTCACCGAGGAGGCCGAGCGGCGTGGTCTGCACGTGATCGTCGACATCGCCTTCCAGCACACGTCGGATCAGCACGCCTGGTTCCAGTCGGCGCGCAGCAGCCGCGACTCGAAGTACCGCGACTTCTACCTCTGGTCCGACGAAGCGGTGGACCTGCCCGGCGACAAGAACGTGTTGGGACGTGAGACCGTGTGGACCTACGACGACCTCGCCGGGCAGTACTACCACCACAGCTTCTACCCGTTCCAACCCGACCTCAACCTGGGTCACCCGCCCGTCATCGAGGAGTTCAAGAAGATCCTCCACTTCTGGCTCCAGCTCGGCGTGTCGGGTTTCAGGCTCGACGCCGTGCCCCACATGGTCCGGCCCAAGTCCCGCGGGAGGTCGCGCGAGGAGCTGTTCGCCCTCCTGGGTGAGCTGCGCTCCTTCGTCAGCGAGAAGAACCCCGACGCGATCCTCGTGGGCGAGGTGGACACCGAGCCGCCCAACTACGCCCACTACTTCGGAGACGAGGCCGAACGGCTCCGGGTGTTGCTCAACTTCTACCTTCCCGGCCACGCCTTCCTGGCGTTCGCCCGCGGCGACGCCGGCCCCCTGCGCAGCGTTCTCGCGGACCTGCCGACCCCGCCGAAGAACGCCGTGTACGCGAACTTCCTGCGCAACCATGATGAGCTCGACCTCGAGCGCCTGAACGAACACGAGCAGCGCGAGGTTCAAGAGGCGTTCGCGCCCGACGAACGGATGCGCGTGTTCGGGCGCAACATCCGCCGCCGGCTCGCGCCGATGCTGGGCGACGATCCGCGGCGCATGCGCTTGGCCTTCAGCCTGCTGTTCTCGCTGCCCGGGGTGCCGGTGCTCTACTACGGCGACGAGATCGGGATGGGCGAGGACCTGTCGTTGGAGGAGCGGCAAGCGGTCCGCACGCCGATGCAGTGGTCGGACGAGCCTAACGCCGGTTTCTCGACCGCGCCCCCCGAGGACCTGGTCGCACCCGTCATCTCGGGAGGCCCGTTCGGGTACGAACGGCGCAACGTCATGCGGCAGCGGCTCGATGGCGACTCGTTGCTCAACTGGACCAACCGTCTGGCGCGCGCCCGACGCGACTGCCCCGAGTTCGGCCTGGCCGGCGGCGTGCAGGTGCTCGACGCCGGCGACGACCGCGTGCTGGCCCACTGCTGCATCCAGGACGGGAACATGGCGCTGGCGATCCACAACCTGTCGGGCGACGAGGTCGAGGTGAAGCTCGACCTGCCCAGGTGCGAAGCGACGCTCCTCGAGATGATGTCCGACCACCTCTACGAGCCGTTCCGAGCCGAGGGCGCCAAGATCGGTCCCTACGGGTACCGCTGGTTCCGCTGCCACGCGTTCCACCAGGGAGACCGGACGACCGCGTGAACGTCATCGGCTACCACGCCTCCCACGAGCAGTTCGCGCCGAGCCGGCTCCTCGCGTGCACGCAGCGGGCCGAAGACGCCGGCTTCGGCGGCGCCATGTGCTCGGACCACGTCATGCCCTGGAGCGAACGACAAGGCGAATCGGGTTTCGCCTGGTCGTGGCTAGGCAGCGCGTTGCAGGCCACCTCGTTCTCGCTGGGGGTGGTCAACGCACCGGTCTCGCGCTACCACCCGCTCATCATCGCGCAGGCGGCGGCGACCCTGACGGAGATGTTCCCGGGACGGTTCTGGCTGGCGGTCGGCAGCGGCGAGTACCTCAACGAGCACGTGACCGGCGAACCGTGGCCGAGCAAGCGCGAGCGCAATGCGCGCCTTCTCGAAGCCGTGGAGATCCTGCGCGCCTTGTGGCGGGGTGAACGGGTGACACACCAGGGCCGCTACTTCCGCCTCGTCGACGCCCAGGTCTACAGCTTGCCGGCCGAGCCGCCGCAGCTCGTCGGCGCGGCCCTCACGCCCGCGACCGCCCACTGGGTGGCGGGCTGGGCGGATGCGCTCATCACCGTCTCGCGGCCGCGCGCCGACCTGCAGGCGGTGGTGGACGCGTTCCGCTTCGGAGGCGGCGAAGGGAAGCCGATGCTGCTGCAGAGCAAGCACGCGTACGCGGCGAGCGAAGCGGAGGCCCGGGCGGGCGCTCTCGCGCAGTGGCGGACCAACGTCCTGCCGGGCCTGGTCACGGCCAACCTGGCGCTGCCGGAGCAGCTCGAGGCGGCGGCCGCGCACGTCGGGGGCGCCGACGTCGAGCGCGTCGTGCGCGTCTCGGCCGACCTCGAACGCCACGCCGACTGGTTGGCGCGCGACCTGCAGATGGGGTTCGACCGCGTCTACGTCCACGACGTCCACCCGGACCAGGAGCGCTTCATCGACGATTTCGGCGAACACGTGGTGCCCCGGTTCGCCCGGGTGCAGGAAGGAGAGCGACCGTGAAGCGGGGCCTCGGCAGGACCACCTGGGTGATCGCGGAGGGCTACATCCCGTCCGGGGGCACGGGCCCCGCCCCAGCCCTGACCAGTCACGAGACCGCCTGCCTGCTCAACGTCTCCGACGAGGTCGCGCACGTGCACGTCACGGTCTACTTCGCCGATCGCGAGCCCGCAGGACCGTACCGGGTGGACGTCGCCCCGCGCCGCACGCTCCACCTGCGCTTCAACGACCTGCAGGACCCGGAGCCGGTCCCACGCGACACCGACTACGCCAGCGTGCTCGTGTCCGACGTCCCGATCGTGGTCCAGCACACCCGCCTCGACACACGCCAGAGCGAACTGGCCCTGCTCTCGACGATCGCCTACCCCGTCCCAGATTGACGTCGGATGGCGCCTGCGACCGCCGCCGGCGCGCCCCCCGGGCCTCGGCGCCCCTTGCCAACGCGTACGCTGTAGGTCACGAAAGGGGCACCATGGACACCATCCGGATGACGGTGGGGCATGCGATCGTCCGCTTCTTGGCCGCGCAGCACAGCGAACGCGACGGGGTGCGGCGGCGGCTGATCCCCGCCGCCTGGGCCATCTTCGGCCACGGCAACGTGGCCGGGCTGGGGCAGGCCCTCCAAGAGCTCGGGACGGACGTCGACCTGCCCACGTACCGCGCCCAGAACGAGCAGGCGATGGTGCACGCGGCGGCCGCCTTCGCCAAGCACGTCGATCGGCTCGCCACCTTCGCCTGCACCGCGTCGGTGGGGCCCGGCAGCGCCAACATGATCACCGCGGCCGCGGGCGCCACCGTCAACCGGCTGCCGGTCCTGCTGCTCGCCGGCGACGTCTTCGCCAACCATCGCAACGACCCGGTGCTGCAGCAGCTCGAGCACCCGCTCCAGGGTGACGTGAGCCTGAACGACGCCTTCCGGCCCGTCGCGCGCTTCTTCACCCGCATCACCCGTCCGGAGCAGCTCCTGGCCGCGTTGCCCGAGGCCATGCGGGTGCTGACCGACCCGGTGGACACCGGTGCGGTGGTCATCGCGCTCCCCGAGGACGTCCAGGCCGAAGCCTTCGACTGGCCGACGGCGATGTTCGAGGCGCGGGTCTGGCACGTGCGCCGGCCGCCGCCCGAGCCCGAGACGGTCGCCGAGGCCGCCCGCTGGTGGCGCAGCGCCCGGCGGCCGCTGATCGTGGCCGGTGGGGGCGCCATCTACTCGGGCGCGAGCGAGGCGCTCGCGGCCTTCGCCCAACGCGTCGGGGCGCCGGTGGCCGAGACCCAGGCCGGCAAGGGGGCGTTGGCCTGGGACCACCCGCTGAACGTCGGCCCGGTGGGCGTCAACGGCGGCAGTGCCGCCAACGCCTTGGCGCAGGAGGCCGACCTGGTCCTGGCGGTGGGGACGCGGCTCACGGACTTCACGACCGGCTCGATGACGGCCTTCCAGCGCCCCGACGTGCGCTTCATCGGTCTGAACGTCGCCCCTTTCGACGCCCACAAGCTGGGTGCGCTGGCGCTCGTGGCGGACGCTCGCAGCGGGCTCGAGGCGCTCACGCGGGCGCTGGGTTTCGAAGCCGGCCGCCCGGTCGTCGACGGGGCGCTGGCCGGTCTGGCAGCGGCCGCGGCGGTGACCGCCGGCCCCCCGATCGAGACCGAGAGCGCGTACCAAGAGGAAGTGCAGGAGCGCAAGCGCGCGTGGGTCGACACGGTCGACCGGTTGCGGTCCCACCACGCCAACGGCACCTTGTCGCAAGCCGAGATGATCGGGATCGTCAACGACGCGGTCGGTGGCGAGACCGTGATGATCAACGCGGCCGGCAGCCTGCCCGGTGACCTGCTCAAGCTGTGGCGGCCCACCGACCCGAAGGCCTACCACCTCGAGTACGGCTTCTCGTGCATGGGGTACGAGATCCCCGCCGGGCTGGGCGTGAAGCTGGCCGAGCCCGGCCGCGAGGTGCTCGTGTTCGTGGGGGACGGTAGCTACCTGATGATGAACTCCGAGATCGTCAGCGCGGTCGCCGAGGGGTTGGTGTTCACCGTCGTGCTGGTCGACAACGGCGGCTTTCAGTCGATCCACGGGCTGCAGCGCTCGGTGGGCAGCCCGTCGTTCGGCAACGAGCGGCGCGCGCGCGATCCGGAGACGGGCCGGCTCGACGGACCCGTCGTGAAGGTCGACTTCGTGCGGCACGCCGAGGCCCTGGGCGCCCTGGCCCTCTACGCGCCCGACGCGTCGTCGTTGCGCCGCGCGCTCGAGGCCGCGCGCGCCGCCGCGCGGGTGAGCGTGATCGTGGTGCCCACCGATCCCGAGCGGCGGGTGCCCGACTTCGGCGGGTGGTGGGACGTGCCGGTCGCCGAGGTCTCGCACCAAGCCGGCGTCCGCGCGGCTCGCGCCGAGTACGAGGTCGACGTGCGCCGACAGCGTGAGCACCGGGTCGTGGCGAGTCCGCCGCCGGCGCTCGAGGAGGGCGAGACCCCATGAAAGCCTCCACGCTCGGGTTCGCCGTGATCGGCGCGGGCCGGATCGGCGCCCTCCACGCCCGCCACGTGGCGGGCGCGGTCGAGGGGGCGCGCCTCGTGCGGGTGGTCGACCCCGACGGGGAGGCGGCGGCACGCGCCGCGCGCGGGAACGCCGTGTTCGAGGGCACCTTCGAGGAGGCCCTCGCCGACCCCGCGGTGGACGCGGTGCTCATCGCGTCGCCGACGCCGGCGCACGCGGGTCAGCTCGAAGCGGCCGCCGCGGCCGGCAAGGCGATCTTCTGCGAGAAGCCCGTCGCGGAGGGCCTGATCGAGACCGCCCGGGCGCTGGACGCGGTCACCGCCGCCGGCGTCCCCTTCCAGATCGGCTTCAACCGCCGCTTCGACCCGGCCTACGCGGAGGTCGCGCGCGAGGTGCACGCCGGAGAGCTCGGCAAGGTCGAGCTGTTCCGGAGCCAATCGTCCGATCCCGGCCCGGCGCCCGAGGCCTACATCGCGGCGTCCTCTGGGTTCTTCCGCGACAGCGTCATCCACGACATCGACACCGCGCGCTTCGTGGCCGGCGAGGTCGAACGGGTGACGGCGCTCGGCCGCGTGCTCGTCGATCCCGTCTACGCCAAGTACGCCGACGTCGACACCAGCGTGATCACGCTCGAGTTCGTGTCGGGCGCACTGGGCGTGCTCATGAACTCGCGCCGAACGTGCTACGGCCATGACCTGCGGCTCGAGGTCCACGGCGAGCGCGGCAAGCTCGTCGCCGAGGACGAGCGTGCCACCAAGGTGTGGCGTTACGGTCCCGGCGGCCCGCGAGGCAACTACTTCCACCACTTCCTCGACCGGTTCCGCGACGCCTACCGGCTCGAGGTGCAGGCCTTCGTCGACGCCGTGCGCGCCGGCCGGGCACCGGAGCCCGGCGCGCGCGACGCGATCGAATCGCTGCGGGTGGCGGACGCCGCCGTCCTCAGCCTGCAGCAGGGACGGCCGGTGCGGGTCGAGGAGGTGGGTCCATGACGACCCCCATCCGCGTGGCGAACGCCCCGTGTTCGTGGGGCATGATCGAGGGTTTCGGCGAGGGGACACCGTGGTTGACGATGCTCGACGAGCTCGTCGAGACGGGGTACGTCGGCACCGAGCTCGGCGACCTGGGGTACCTCCCGAGCGAGCCGGCGGCGCTGCGAGCCGCGCTCGAGGCGCGCGGCCTGGCCATGCTGGGCGGCTTCGAGGGGGTGCCGCTGAGGCGGCCGGGCATCGTGACGGAGCGGCGCGAGCGGCTCCTGCAGATCGCCCGCCTGTTGGCGTCGGTGGCCGACGTGGGTGATCCGGGTCGCAAGCCCTACTTCATCCTGGCCGACGACACCCGCGGCGACCCGGTACGCACCGCCGAAGCGGGCCGCATCACGCCCGAGCTCGCGCTCTCCGACGAGGACCACGCCACCTTCGCGGCGAACGCCGAGGAGGTGGCGCGTCTGGTCGCCGGCGAGACCGGTCTGCGCACCCTCTTCCACCACCACTGCGGCGCCTGGATCGAGACGCCCGACGAGATCGACCGGTTCCTGGAGGCCACCGACGCCGAGCTGATCGGTCTGGTGTTCGACACCGGCCACTTCACCTACGGCACCGGGGCGCCCGACACCGGCCCCCCCGGCGGCGCCGCCTTCGACGGGTTGCAGCGCTTCTGGGGTCGGGTGCCGTACGTCCACCTCAAGGACTGCCAACCGGGCGTGGCCGCGCGCGCCCGCGCCGAGGGCTGGGACTACGGCCGCGCCGTCGGTGAGGGCGTGTTCTGCGAGCTGGGTCATGGCAGCGTCGACCTGCTCGGCGTGCTGGCGTTCCTGCGCGCGCAGGGGTACGACGATTGGCTCACCGTCGAACAAGACGTGTTGCCCGGACTGGGCACGCCCAAGGAGAGCGCCGCGCGCAACCGGGCGGTGCTCGAGGGCCTGGGCGTCTGACACCGGCGGGCGGCCGCATGGCGCCGTCCCGCCCCACCTGGGAGGTCCCGACATGCCCGAGCACGTGGTTCCGCTCGATCGTTCCGTCCCCATCCGGGCCGAGGTGACGCCGGAGAGCGCCGGCTGGCGCCACCTCGGCTTCCAGGTCCGCGCCTTGCGCGCGGGTGAGAGCTTCACCGCCGAGTCCGGGGGCCACGAGGTGGTCCTCGTGCTGCTCGCCGGCGACGCCGACCTGGCCGTCGGTGCCGACCGCTTCACCGTGACCGGTCGTCGCCGGGTGTTCGACGGCCTGCCTCACGCCCTCTACGTGCCGCCCGATCAGCGCTACTCCGTGCGCGCCACCTCCGACCTGGAACTCGGCATCGGCAGCGCCCAGGCCGAGGGGCGTTTGCCGCCCCGCCTGATCACCCCCGACGACGTCAAGGTCGAGATCCGCGGCGGCCACAACGCCACCCGTCAGATCAGCCACGTCGTCGATCCGGGCGGCGCCGAGAAGCTGCTCTGCGTCGAGGTCTACACGCCATCGGGCAACTGGTCGAGCTACCCGCCCCACAAGCACGACCTCCACGAACCGGGCGTCGAGGTCGACCTGGACGAGGTCTACCATTACCGCATCGATCCCCCCGACGGGTGGGGGCTGCAGCGGCTCTACACCGACGAGCGCGACCTGAACGACGTCGTCATCGTGGCCGACGGTGACACCGTGCTGGTGCGGCGCGGCTACCACCCGGTGGTGATGGCGCCCGGCTACGACGGGTACTACCTCAACTTCTTGGCCGGCGAGGTGCCGTCATGGGAGGCCCGCGACGAGCCCGACCTGGCCTGGGTGCGGGGCCAGTGGGCGGGCCGCGAGGGTCGTTTGCAGCTGCCGCTCGAGGGGACCGGGCGCGAAGGGTGAAGACCACCTCGTTCGCCGACACCGCCCCCGCCGCCGCCCCCGCGGCCGAGGCGAGCGCCCCCCGCTTCGACCTCCTCACCATGGGGCGATCGTCCATCGACCTCTACGCCAACGACATCGGCGCCGCCTTCGAGGACATCGCTTCCTTCGCCGCCTACGTGGGCGGGAGCCCGACCAACATCGCCGTGGGCACGCAGCGGCTCGGTCTGCGCACCGCGCTGCTCACGGCCGTGGGCGCCGACAAGGTGGGCGACTTCATCCTGAAGTTCCTCGATCGTGAGGGGGTGGAGACCGCCTTCATCCCGCGCAAACCGAAGGCGCGCAGCAGCGCCGTCTTGCTGGGGATCGAGCCGCCCGACCGCTTCCCGCTGGTGTTCTACCGGGACAACGCCGCCGACGCGCAGCTCGACCTCGACGACGTGCTGGCCACGCCGGTGGCCGACTGCGGTGCGCTCGAGGTCTCGGGCACCGGCTTGGCACGCGAACCCGCGCGCAGCGCCACCTTCCTGGCCTGCGAGCAGGCGCGCGCCGCCGGTCGGACGGTCTACCTCGACCTCGACTTCCGCGCCGACCAGTGGCACGACGCGCGGGCGTACGGGGTGGTGGTGCGCTCCTTGCTGCGCCTCGTGGACGTGGCGTTCGGCACCGAGGAGGAGATCAACGCCGCCATGCTCGAACGTGCCGAGGACGTGGTGATCACCCACCAGCAGATCAGCGCCCCCGTCATCCGTGGCGACGCCGACGTCAACGCGGGCCGGATCCTGGCGGCCGGCGACCTGCAGGCCGTCGTCGTCAAGCGCGGCTCGGCCGGTGCGCGCATCCACCTGCGCGGGGGTGAGCGACGCGACGCGCCCGGGTTCCCGGTCGAGGTGGTCAACGTGCTCGGCGCCGGCGACGCGTTCGCGGCCGGCTTCATCTACGGGCGCACCCAGGGCTGGGGGTGGGTGAAGAGCGCCCGGCTGGGCAACGCCTGTGGCGCCATCGTGGTCACCCGCCACGGTTGCGCGAACTTCATGGCCACGCTCGACGAGGCGCTGGCGCTCGCGGACGCGCACGGAGGGCTCGGGGGCGAGCCGTAGCGAGCGATGAGGCGAGGGTGAAGGCGGACCGTCAGGACATCGTCAGGCGCCGCGGGGGATGCGGTAGGCTGGCGCATCAAACCCACGGCGCGGCTCCCCGTCGCGCTCCCATCGTCGAGGCCGTCCTCGTCGGCCCAGCCGACACGACGTCACGAAGGAGAAGGTGCATATGAAGCGACTCACCGTCCTCTTGATCGCCGCGACCGCGCTGCTGTTGGGCAGTGTCCAAGCCCAGCAGGTCAACGTCCTGTGCAGCCCCGACCTGGCCTGGTGCGAGGCCCTCGGCCCGGCCTTCACCGAAGCCACCGGGATCGACCTCGAGTTCATCCGGGTCAGCTCGAACGACGCCTTGGCCCGGATCCGCGCCGAAGCCGCCAACCCGATCTTCGACGTCTGGTTCGGTGGGACCGGCGACCCGCACCTCATCGCTTCGCGCGAAGGCCTCACCGAGTTCTACGAGCCCGAGGCCTGGGACGAGATCATCCAGGACCTCAAGGACCAGGTCGGCGGCACGTACATCCCGCTGTACGCCGGCGCGCTCGGATTCGTGGTCAACGAAGGGGTGCTCGAAGGGAAGCCGATGCCGCAGGGCTGGCGCGACCTGACCGACCCGATGTACAAGGGCCTGATCGCCATGTCCGACCCCAACAGCTCGGGCACCGCGTACACCACGATCGCCACGCTCGTGCAGATCTTCGGTGAGGACGAAGCCTTCGACATCCTCGCCGGCATGCACCAGAACATGAACCAGTACACCTCCTCCGGCAGCGGCCCCGGCCAGCTGGCGGGCCGCGGCGAAGTCGCCATCGGCGTGCAGTTCATGCACGACGGCGTCAAGTTCGCCGCCCAGGGCTTCCCGGTCACCACGTACGCGCCCGTCGAGGGCACCGGCTACGAGATCGGCGGCCTCAGCCTCATCGCCAACGCCCCGCACCGCGAGGAGGCCATCGCCTTCATCAACTGGGCGCTGACGCCCGAGGCGCAGATGCTCGCCGCCGAGCAGGGCGACTCGTACCAGATCCAGTCGAACCGCAACACCCCGGTCCCCGACCTGGCGCCCGACCTCGACTCGATCGACCTGATCGACTACGACTTCGACACCTTCGGCAGCCCCGAGGTCAAGCAGCGTCTGGTCGAGCGCTGGACGAACGAGATCTTCCCGCAACCGCGCTGATCGAGACCTAGCGTCGGCGTCGGGGCCTCGACGGGGCCCCGACGCCGGCCGTTCGACCCGCCGACCCGGTCGGGTGTGCTCGCACTGCGACCTTCGTCCATCTCCGCGCGCCGTCTCGATGCGCGCGGGCCCCCGGTAAGGGTCACCCTTGGACGCTCCCACTTCCTCCCGCTTCCCTCGGCGTCCACGACCCGCCGCCGGTCTGGCCGTGAGCGGCGCTTGGTGGTCGGCCACCCTCGCGGTCATCGGTTGGTGGGCGCTCCCCATCGGCCGGACCGGCCGTCCCTTCGGCACCATCGACCCCGACCTCTACGCCGTCGCCATCGGCCACCCGCTGCTGTGGGTCGCGTTGGTGGCGGCGGTGCTGGTGGTCGGCATGTCGTTCCTGCCGCTCCCCACCGCGCGCCGCGCCGATGTGGTGCTCGTCGTCGGCGCCGTCGGCCTGGTCGCCACGCTCGCTTGGTTCATGGCGACGGCCACCCCGTTCGGCTTGGGCGCCCTGCTGCTGCTGACCGGTCAAGTCATGGTGCTGGGCAGTGCGCTGAGCGAGTCGGGGCGGGTCCAGGGCGACGGCTTCATCGCGTCGAGCATCCTGTTCGTGTCGCTCTTCATCCTCTTGTTCATCCTCTATCCCTTGTTCACGGTGCTGCGCGCCTCCGTCTACATCGACGGCCAGTTCGACCTCTCGGTGTTCCGTCGCACCCTGCAGCATCCGCTCTTCTTCATGCTCGACAACCCGCTCTCGCCGCGTGACGAGGTCGGCCTCACCCTCCGCTGGGGGGCCGCCGGCGTCGTGCTGTTCGGACTCGTCGCGCTCGTGCGCCGCTTGCGGTGGCCGCGCGTCCTGCTCCAGCTGGTGCTCGGCGCGGCGGTCGGCCTGCTCGTGGGCGTGTTGACGTACGCGAACGGGGCGCTGCCCACCAGCCTCTTGCTCGTGGCGATCGTGGCCCCCACCACCACGCTGCTGGGGCTGGCGTTCGCGCTGCTCGGTCAACGGGCGCGTTTCGGCTTCGTGCGCCGCTCGCTCGACGTCATCAGCATCCTGCCGATCATCACCCCACCGTTCGTGCTGGCGTTCGCGATGATCTTCCTGTTGGGTCGGCGTGGCCTGGTCACCTACCAGCTGTTCGACCTGTCGAGCTCCTGGATCTTCGGCCTGCCCGGCGTGGCGATCGCGCAGATCCTGGCGTTCACGCCCGTCGCGTACCTGTTGCTGCGCGGCTCGATGAGCTCGCTCAACCCGGCGCTCGAGGAGGCGGCCCAGACCCTGGGAGCCAACCCGTGGGTGACGCTGAGGACCATCACCTGGCCGCTGGTGCGGCCGGGCTTGGCGGCCTCGGTGCTGCTCAGCATGATCGAGTCGCTGGCCGACTTCGGCAACCCGATCATCCTGGGCGGCAACCGCAAGTACATGGCCACCGAGGTCTACCTGTCGCTCACCGGGCGTTTCAACCCGAACGAGGCGGCCGCTTACGGTGTCGTCTTGCTGGTGTTGGTCCTCGGCGCCTTCTTCATCCAGCGCTGGTGGTTGGGGGGTGGCTCGTTCGTGACCGTCACCGGCAAGCCCACCAGCGGCGCCCTGGCCCCCATCCCAGTGGGGCTGGAGATCGGCCTCACCGCCTTGCTGTTCGTGTGGACGGTGTTCGTGGCCGCGCTCTACCTGTCGATCGTGATCGGCTCGTTCGCCGAGCTGTGGGGCGTGAACTACACGCTCACCCTGCGCCACTACCGCGACTTCTTCAGCGGCGCCGGTTGGGAGACGCTGGCCTTCACCGCCCGGGTGGCCGCCATCAGCGCGGTGCCGGCGATGCTGCTCGGTTTCCTGGTGGCGTACCTGGTGGCGCGCCAGCGCTTCTTCGGTCGGCGCTTCGTCGAGTTCGGGTCGCTGTTGTCGTTCGCGACGCCCGGGACGGTGATGGGGGTCGCCTACATCTTCGCGTTCAACACGGGGCCGGTGCTGCTCACCGCGACGGCCACCATCATCGTGATCGCCCTGGTCTTCCGCAACATGCCGGTGACCATCCGCGCTGCGGTGGCCGGCCTGGCGCAGATCGACCCGAGCCTCGAGGAGGCCTCGACGATGCTGCGCGCCAAGTCGCTGGTGACCATGCGGCGGGTGCTGTTCCCGCTGCTCGTCAACACCCTGGTGACCGGCCTCATCTTCGCGTTCGTGCGGGCGATGACGGCCGTGAGCCAGGTCATCTTCCTCGTCAGCCCGGGCAACCAGTTCGCCACCGTGCTCCTTCTCGGTTGGGTCGACCAGGGTCAACTCGGCCGCGCGGCCGCGATGGGCACGCTGCTCATCGTCTCGCTCTTGTTGGTCATCGTCGTCGTGCTCAACGTCGCCACGCGACTCGGAGCGCGCATGGTGGGGGTGCGTACCACGTGATCCAGGGACTGAAACCGGCCACCGTCGAGCTGCGTGGCCTCGAGAAGACGTTCGGCGCCGACGTGCGCGCCGTCGACGGCGTCGACCTGCACATCGAACGGGGCGAGCTGGTGTGCCTGCTCGGACCCTCCGGCTGCGGCAAGACGACCGCCCTGCGCTTGATCGCCGGGCTCGAGCGACCCACGGCCGGCCAGATCCTGCTCGACGACGAGGACGTCGCACGCCTGCCCGCCTACCTGCGCGACATCACCATGGTGTTCCAGAGCTACGCCCTGTTCCCGCACATGAACGTGTTCGAGAACGTCGCCTACGGCGTGCGTGTGGCCCGCAGGCCGGCCGATGAGGTGAAGACACGGGTGCACGAAGCGCTCGCGATGGTGGGCCTGGAGGACCTGGCCGACCGGGCCACGGCGGCGCTCTCGGGGGGCCAGCAGCAGCGGGTGGCGCTGGCACGGGCGCTCGTGATCCGTCCCCGGGTGCTCCTGTTCGACGAGCCGCTCAGCAACCTCGACGCCAAGCTGCGCAAGCGCGTGCGCGAGGACATCCGCCAGCTGCAGCAGAGCCTCGGCATCACCAGCGTCTACGTCACCCATGACCAGGAAGAGGCGTTGGCGATCAGCGACCGGGTGGTCGTCATGCGCCAGGGCAAGATCGAACAGATCGGTTCGCCGCACGAGCTCTACACCCAGCCCGCGTCGCGCTTCGTGGCCGACTTCATCGGCTCCGCCAACTTCCTGCCGGGCGAGTACGACGGGCGCCTCATCGACCTCCTCGGCTACCGCGTCCCCCACGTGCAGGAGATCCGCGCGGGAGCCGTCGACGTGATGGTGCGACCCGAGGCCGTGGCGTTCGCCGCGGCCGAGGAGGAGGGCTTCGAAGCCGTCTTCGTCAGCTCCGCCTACCTGGGCGCGGCGACCGAGTTCGTGTTCGACGTGGCCGGGACCGAACTGTTCGTGACGATGTCGGGGGGCGGTCTCACCGACGCCCGCAAGGGCGATCGCGTGCGCTTGCGGCTCAAACCCGCGGGCGTGTGGCTGCTGCCGCCCGCCCCGGCCGTCAACTCTTCTTCTGGCCGGTCTTGATCTTCACGTTCTCGAAGGTCACTTCGACCCGCTCGCGGTAGCGCTCGCCGTTGAGCTTGTCGTGCCGCATGAACGAGGGCGGCTCGATGCGGACCGTCAGCGCGTACGTGCCATCGCCTGGCACGCGCCAGTTGCGGCCGTAGTGGTAGAGCCACGGGTGCCAGAGGAAGGGCTGCTCGTGCGTGCCCACCTCGCGTCCGTCGTGGTCGACGAGCGTCGCGCTGACCTGGAGCCCCGGTATGAAGCGGCCGTCGGCGCCGTCGCAGACGGCGACCTCGACGTGGCAGTTCTCGTCCGTCGGCGGCGTCCACGTCAGTGTGCCGCCCTTCATCACGTACATGCCCTCGGCCTCCTCGACGGCGTAGGCGACGCGATAATCGCCGGCCGCCATCTCGCCGCCGTCGTGGGCCTCCTCGCCCGTCATGAACCGCAGGGCGTCGCCGAGGGCTTGGCCCTGCTTTCGGGCCAGGTCGAGCATCGCCTCGGTCGCTTCGTCGCTGGCTTTCATCGGTGGGGTTCGGGCTGGCGTGTTCGCCATGCTGGTGCCTCCTCCTCAGGCCCGCCGGTACCGTTCTCGCACGGCCGGCCGCGCGAGAACGGTACCGGCGGGTGACCCGAGGGTAGCAACGCCTCCGGACGGGTCCCACGCCAAACGCACAGGCGCCGGGCCTGGCCCGGTGCCGAGGAGATCGCGGCGACCCGCGGTGTGCGCGACCGACGCCCGTGGCAGACGCCCGTGCCCGCGTTACCCTGGGTCGTGCCACTCGACCCCGTTCGCCCCATCCGCGTCTTCGCGTGCGACATCGACGGCTGCTTGGCCAAGCCGGGGCACGCCGCGTTCGACCTGGGCCGCCTCGAGGCGATCGCCGACCTGAACCGTGCCAGCGTCGAAGACGAGACCGTCCCGGCGCTCACCATCGTCACGGGGCGGCCGCACGCCTACGTCGACGCTTTCATGCAGGCGCTCGACGTGCGCCTGCCGGCGTCGTTCGAGAACGGCGCGGGTCTCGCCACCCGGCACCCGTACCGGGCCTGGCTGGCCGAGGCGGTGCACGCCCGGCGCGGCGACGTGCAGCGCCTCACCGACCTGCTCGAGGCCCGCGACGACGTCTTCTTGCAGCTGGGCAAGGTGGCGTCGTTCAGCGTCTTCCCGATCGACGCGTCATGGCCGATCGCCGACCTGGCGGCGACCCTGGAGGGTCTGCTCGACGAACACGACCTCCGCTTCGACGTCGACCCCTCCACCGACTGCGTCAACCTGCTGTCGCCCGGCGTGGACAAACCCGCCGGCGTGCGCGCGCTGTTCGAGGAGGCCGACGTGCCGCTCGACGCCGTGGCGGGCATCGGCGACATGGGCGGCGACTTGCCCTGGTTGCGGCTCTGTGCGGTGAGCTTCGCCCCGGCGAACGCCCTCGACGAGGTCAAGCGGGCGGTGACGCACGTGTCCAACCTGCCCGACGTGGCCGCGACGCTCGAGGCGTACGAGCTGCTCGTGGCGGCGAACCGGGCGTTGTAGGCGTCAGCGCGCGGCGAACTCGTCGGGGCGCACGGGCCGGTTCTCACGGTAGGAGCGCTCGGCGGCCGCGCACAACCGCAGCACTGCGATCCCTTGGTCGACGCCAGGCTTCGGCACTTGGCCCAGGCGCAGCGACGCCACGAAGGCCTCGAGCTCCAGACGGTAGGCGTTGGCGAACCGCTCCAGGAACCACGGCACGTGGGCGCGCTCGGCGCGGTCGTGGCGGTAGAGCGTCAGGGCGTCCAGCGCGTCGTCGCGGACGACGCCTTTGCCGAGGCTGCCGCCCACCTCGAGGACCGTCTCGTAGCCGTACCCACTCCGGAGCCGGTTCTCGATGACGCCGAGGGCACCGCTCGCGAACCGCAGCGACAGGTGGGTGGTGTCGGGCTTGCCGATCTCGGCGAAGCGCGGGTCGAGCATCGCCGCGCCGCGCGTGAACACCTCCTCCACGGGTCCGCCGATGGCGAGCGCGAGGTCCGCGTCGTGGGAGAGGGTGTCGTGGAAGATGCCCGCGGCTCTGCGCATGCCCTCGAGGTCGGGACCGTTCGGGTCGGAGGTGACCGAACGGAAGGTCTCCACCGTGCCGAGGTCGCCGAGCTCGAGGGTGCGCAGCAGGCGCGCGACGCCCGGGTCGAAGCGGCGCTGGAAGCCGAGCTGAAAGGGGTTGCCCGTGGCGTCCAGCACCTGACGGACACGTTCGGCGTCGCGGAGGTCGGTGGCCAGGGGCTTCTCGCAGAAGACGCCCTTGCCGGCGCGCGCGGCCGCCTCGATGAGGTCGGCGTGGGTCTGCGCGGGCGTCACGATGACCACCGCGTCGATGTCGTCGGTGAGCGCCGCCGCGACGTCGGTGCTGGTCCGAACGCCGGCGGTCAGCGCGGCCACCGACTCGGCGGCCGCCGGGTCGGCGTCGACGACCACGCTGAGGCGGGCGTCGGGCAGCGACGCCAGGGTGCGGCCGTGGAAGCGCCCCATCAGGCCGGCGCCGATGAGGGCGAAGCGGATCAGCTGCACGCGTACACCGGGTTCGAGAGCGCCATGCGCCAGGGGTGGGCGGCCACCTCGTCGAGGTCGATGCCGTAGGGGAGGGTGCGCTGCGACGCCAGGTCGGCGAGCGATCGCAGCCGGGCCGGCGCGCTGGCGTCGGCGACGACCTCGGCGCGCAGGAACGGTCCTTCGGTGCGCCAGGTCCAGGTGTCCTCGAAGGGGTCGGCGTCCACGATCCTCTCCCGTACCACGCCGCCCGCCCCCACCCAACGCAGGCGCTCTCCGACGGCGCCGCCGACGCGCGCGCGCAACACGTGCTCCGACGCCGCGGGCAGGCGTCCCCCCGTCCGCGTCGGCGGGACGTCCGAAAGGGCTTCACCCTCCGGACGGCAGCCGATCGCCAACCACGGTCCCGCCGGCGACTCCGAGACGGTCGCCTGGCCGCTGCGCAGGGCGAGCAATACGTCGGGGACACGCACGTGCCGCAACCGCAACCAGGTGGTGGGGCTGCCCACCCGCAGCTCGTCGGGGTCGGTGTCGACGCCGGCCGGCTGGTGCCGATCGCTGCCGCCGACCAGCGTGAGCCGCCTCCCTTGCGCCAGCAAGGCGTCGTAGCGCTCGAGCGACACCCAGTTCCGCAGCCACCAGGGCCCCTGCCACGCTTCGAAGGCGTCGACGTGGGTCGGGACCGCGAAGGTCCAGTCGCACCCGATGCACCCCGGCTGCGGCTTCGGATGGTTCACGGACACCAGACCGCCCAGGGCGTGGGCATGGTCGACCATCGCCGCGACGTCGCCGTCGTCACGGAGCCGGAAGTCGACCCAGCCCTGCGCGCCCCAGACGTTGGCGTGGCCGCGGTACGTGGTGACCTCGATGCCGGGCACGGGCAGCACTGGTCCGTCGGCGTGCCGTCGCAGGTCGGCGTGGTGGCTGACGGTGTTGTGGTCGGTGACCGCCAGGAAGCGCAGCCCACGCTTGGCGGCGGCTGCGAGCAGCTCGGCGACCGTGCCGCGTGCGTCGCTGTGGTGCGTGTGGCTCTGCAGGTCGCCGGGGTACCAGTCGGACGCGTCGAGAGGGTCGGTCGGGGCGTCCAGGTCGAGCTCGACGTCGACGCGGTACGCGCAGCCGTCCGGCGGCACCTGCGCGCGCCCCAGCAGCACGTGCCAGCGTCCTGGGGGCAGCGGGCCCGGTAGGTACCCGGGGGTCGCGTCGTCGGGCGTCACGAACGCCACGCGACGCGCGCCGCCGCTCCAACCACGGAAGCCTGTGGCCGTCGGGAACGCGCTCGCCGTCGGGTCGAGCAGGCCGAGGTCGAGGATGGCCCCGGCACCGTGGCGGTAGCGCAGCGTGATGCGGCTGCACCCGTCGGGAACGTCGAACGGGAGCTGCGCGACGGGTTCGGCGTCGTCGCGTGCCAGACGCCCCTCCAGCACCAGGTCCTGTTTCAAGGGGTCTCGATCCGCTCCCCCGAGGGTCGGAAGAAGTGCAGGTGACGCTCGTCCAGGACGACGTGGGCCACGTCGTCGCGGACCTCGGGCGGCTCGTCCGAGAACACGCGCACGGTGAGGAGCGCCGTGCCGACCCTGAGCGTGACCAGCGACTCGGGTCCGAGCGTCTCGATGGCGTACGGTTCGCCCGACACCGTGCCCGGACCGGGCCCCGAGGCCAGTGCCAGGTGCTCGGGGCGGATGCCGGCGATGAGTTCGGCACCGTCGCCGAGGCCACGCACGAGACTTTCGGCCACCTCCCGCGAGATGGCGAGCTCCACCTCGTCCGAGGCGAGCCGTGGCCGCTGGCCCCCGTGCACCCGGAAGGGTAGGAGGTTCATGGGCGGGCTGCCGAGGAAGTTGGCGACGAACGTGGTCGCGGGTCGTCGGTACACCTCGAGCGGCGGCGCCATCTGCACGACCTTGCCCTCGTGCATGACGGCGATGCGGTCGGCGATGGCCATCGCCTCGGCCTGGTCGTGGGTGACGTAGACGGCGGTGACGCCGACCTCACGTTGCAGGTGTTTGAGGAAGGAGCGCGCCTCGAGCCGCAGCTTGGCGTCGAGGTTGCTGAGCGGCTCGTCGAACAAGAACACCTGGGGCAGGTGCACCACCGCCCGTGCCACGGAGGTGCGCTGCTGTTGGCCACCCGAGATCTGGCCGGGGCGGCGTTCGAGCAGGTTGCCGATCTGGAGGTGGTCGGCGACCGCGCGCACCCGTTCGGCGCGCTCCGCGGTCGCGGTGCCGCGGACCTTGAGCGGGTAGCCGATGTTCTCGGCGATCGTCATGTGCGGGTACAGGGCGTAGTCCTGGAACACCATGCCGATGTCGCGGTCCTTGGCGGGCAGCTTGGTGACGTCGCGCTCGCCGATGCGGATCGTGCCGGCGGTCGGCTTCTCGAGCCCGGCGATGAGGCGCAGCGTGGTCGTCTTGCCACAGCCGGAGGGCCCCAGCAGGCAGACGAACTCGCCGTCGGCGATGTCGAACGAGACACCGTCGACCGCCCGGACGGTGCCGAAGGCCTTCTCGACGGCGTCGAACTTCACCAGCGCCATCGGCGGCCTCCGCGGAACGTGGACTCAGTCACGACTTGATCCCTCCGAAGAACCGGAAGCCGTACTTCCAGTTGACGAACAGGTAGAGCAGCAGGACCGGCAGGGTGTAGAGCAGCGAGTAGGCGGCGGTCAGCGTGACGAGCGGCGTGCCCGCCTCCGTGTAGAACGAGTAGATGGCCACCGACGCCGGCATCTTCTCGCTGCTGCGCAGCAGGATGAACGGGATCAGGAAACCGCCCCACACGTTGACGAAGGCCCAGACGCCCACCACCATCATCCCCGGCCGCACGATCGGCAGCGCCACGTCGCGGAAGACCGCCCAGGGGCCCGCGCCGGCCACCATCGCCGACTCCTCGTAGGAGCGCGGGATCGAGTCGACGAAGTCGCGCATGATGAAGATCGCCGCCGGTAGCAAGCCGCCGGTGAACACCAGGATCACGCCCAGGTGGGTGTCGATGAGCCCCATGCGGACGATCATCAGGAAGATCGGCACCATGGCGGCGGTGCCCGTGACCACCGACGAGAACAGCACCAGGCCGTACGTCATCGCCTCGGTGCCGCGGATGGCGGCACGCGACAGCGCGTAGGCGGCCAACGTGGCGCAGACGGTGACGAGCAGCATGGCGCCCGCGGCCTGCAGCACGCTGTTCTGCACGAGCGCGCGGATGGCGAAGGTGTTCTCGAACACGCGGACGAAGTTCTGGAGGCTCCACGGGTCGGGGACCTGCACCCCCAGGTTGGCCAGGGTGCTGAACGGCGCCAGCGTCAGCCACAGGAGCGGCAGGACGAAGAACGCCGCGAAAAGGCAGGCCCCCAGGTAGAAGGCGATGCGCCCCAGCACGAAGCGCGCTGCGCGGGCGGCTTCGTTGACCGGCGGGGGCGGAGGGCGGACGGGGGTCTGTTTCGGGTCCGACGCGATCGGGCTCACGCGCGGCCGGATGCTCATGTACGCCCCCTCTGCGTGCGCAGCAGCGACAGGTAGACCAGGGCGAAGGCGAGGTTGATCAGCATCATGACCATCCCGACGGCGCCCCCCATCCCGAACCGGAAGAACTGGAACGCGGTCCGGTAGGTGTAGATCGAGACCACCTCGGTCTCGAAGGCCGGGCCGCCGCCGGTGAGCAGGAAGGGGGTGAAGGTGTTGAAGGTCCAGAGCGTGATCAGCACCAGGGCCGTCACGATATGGGTCTTGATCATCGGCAGGATGATGTCGCGCAGCCGGTGCCAGGTGCTGGCGCCGATCACGGACGCGGTCTCGAGATAACTCGGCGGGATCGAGCCGAGCGCCGAACTGAACAAGAGCATGCTGAACGCGGTTCCCCGCCAGATGTTGAAGATGATGATCGACACGAGCGGGAGGCCGAGCAGCCAGTCGGGTTGGCCCAGGTTCAGGAACCCGAGGATCTGGTTGAGCGTGCCGCCGTCGCGGTCGAGGAAGGCGAACCAGGCGAACGCCACGACGACGTCGGGCATGATCCACGCCAGGATCGCGAGCGTCTGGACGGTGCTCTGGACCCAACCGCGGCGCTGGAAGAAGAACCACGCGAGCAACAGGCCCAGCAGGGCCTGCCCGACGATCGCCGAGAAGAACACGAACTGGCCGGTGATCAGGAGCGAAGAACCGAACTCGCCGGAGTTCAGGAAGCGGTTCGGGTCGAACAAACGGATGTAGTTGTCCAACCCCACGAACTCGGGGTGGAGCGCGGTGCGGCCGGTCAGGCTCCGGTTCGTGAAGCTGACGGCCGCGATCCAGAAGAAGGGCAACAAGATGAAGGCCGCGACGAAGACGCCGGCCGGGAGCATGAATAGGAGTCCCGTCGGGAGCGACAAGATCGGTCGTTTCTGCACCGTCACCTCCCTGAGGGCGAAAGGGGCATCCGGGGGCGTGGGCCCCGCTGGGGCGTGGGCCCCGCTGGGGCGGGGGCGCCCCCGCTGGGGCGCCCCCGTTCGAACGGTGGATCAGTCGAGCAGGTCGACGGTGTTCTCTTCGCCCACCAGGTCGGTCACGGCCTGGGCGTAGGCGTCCATCGCCTGCATGGGGCTCATCTCGCCCGACACGACACGCTCGGTCATGAGCTGTGCCTCGTAGGAGACCTCGGCGTAGACGCTCTGGTTCGGGCGGGCGGTGGTGTAGGGGCCGAGCGCTTCGGCGGTTTCCGTCAGGAACGCGTTGTCGGGCACCGGTACGTCGTCACGGACGCGGATGCGGGGCTGGTTCTGCTGCGCGTTCTCGAGCGCCGCCTGGCTGTTCATGAACGCCAGCAGCTCCCACGCCAGCTCGGGCTCGTCGGTGTTGGGGTTCACCACGAAGCCGGTCCCGCCCGAGATGGTCACGAAGTCCTGGCCGTTGATGCCGGCGCCGGGCTCCTGGGCAGGCATCATGGCCCAATCCATGACCTCGTCGCGGTTGGCCACCTCGAACTCCTGGCCGGGGGCGGTGGGCCCGCGGTAGAAGTAGTCGCCCTCGACCAGCATCGCGGTCTCGCCGTCGCGGAAGTTCGCGAACGACTGGTTGCGCCCGTCCTGCAGCAGTTGCAGACGCGGGTCGCCGAGCATCTCGTCGACGTAGATCGTCTTGTACATCTCGAGCGTGTCGAGGATCCCCTGGCTACGGACGATCCAGCGGTCTTGCTCGTCGAGCAGGAAGTGGCCGGTGCCGAGCAGCAGCATGTAGTAGCCCTGCATCGTCGTCGCTTCGCCCATCGCGGTCCCGGCGTTGATCTGGAGCGGGTACGAGTCGGGGTCGGCTTCCTTGAGCGTGCGGGCCGCGTCGAGCAGCTCGTCCCAGCTCGTCGGTTGCCAGTCGGCGGCGTTCTCGATGCCGGCCGCCTCCATGAGGTCCGTGCGCAGGTGGATCATGCGGTAGTCGGTGCCGAGGGCGATGCCGTAGCGTTCGCCGTCGAAGGCCATGAGCCTCTCGAGGCCGTCGGGGATGTGGTCCCAGCCTTCCCACTCGACCGCTGCGTCGCCGCCGGTGGCGCTGAGGGGTTCGAGCAACCCGGCCTCGACGAACTCGGGGATCCAGAAGCCGTCGAAGCCCATGATGTCGGCGCCGGCGCCGACCGAGAGGTCGAGCGCGTACTGCTCCTTGAGCGCCTCGTCGGAGCCGCCGAACTCGACGAGCTCGACGTTCACGCCGGGATGCGTGGCTTCGAACTCGGGGATGACGTAGTCGCGCACCCACTGGACCTGCAGGTCGTTCACGCCGCCGGCGATGCCCCGGAACGTGATCGAGAGGTTCTGGCCGAATGCGAGGCCGGCCCCGAGGAGCAGCGTGAGGAGGATCGCGGTGGATCGTGCGAGTCGGTTCATGGTGTGTCTCCCATGCGGTTCTGCGATGAGGGGCGAGGGTCGAGGTGCGCCCCGAGGGCGCGGTCGGGCCGGGATCAGGGCATGGCGTCACCTCCTCGGGCCGCGGTGCGGGGAGTCAAGGTCAGTTCGAGCGTGACCACCTCCGAGGGGCCGACCTCGAGCTCGAGGCCGGAGCGGTCGCTGGGCATCGCCTCGAGGCGGGTCTCGTCGAGCCGCGTGCGATGCACGGCGAGCAGCCCCGGTGTGTCGGGTCCGAGCTCAAGCCGTCCGCGAACGGACGAGGTCGTCGGGTTCCAGAAGCGTGCGGTCACGCCCGCGCCGGACCCGGAGGGTCGCAGCGCGGAGAGCGTCAGCGGCGGTGTGAGCGTGAGCGACCAGGCGGGAAGGGACGGGCCGTCGTCGGGCGCGGACGCCGCCGTGGCGTCGGGGGCCAGGTCGGGGCGCGGTTCGCGCGGACCGGCCTTGAAGGCGCGGGCGGGTGCGGTGAAGCGCTCCGCGGCGCGGTGGAGGCGCGGCGCGTCGATGTCGCCCGCGAACGCGCAGACCGCGAGCTCGAAGCGGTGCCGGCCGAGACACTGCGCCTCGGGGGTCGCCAGCGCAGGACCAGCCCCCTGCCGCCTGGTGAGCAGATCGTCGCGCGACAGCCAACCGACCGACCGCAGCAAGGTGACCGCGAGGTCGACGCCTCCCTGGGTGGGGATCGCTTCGACCTCCGGCAGCCCGCGCACCAGCACCGCGAGGCCGTGCTCGCCGTCGCTCACGGCGCTGAAGCGCCGCTGGTGCACGGTCGGCACGGGGCGCTGGTACCAGTGGGGTGCGGGGGGCGGCCGGACCGGCCGGTGCACCACATGCCAGTGACCGTCTGAGGCGACCGTGTCGCTCGCGATCCCGGTGGACACGACGAAGCGCAGCCGATGGTCGCGCGCCGGGTTGTCGAGGTCGACGTCCAGCGCGACGTGCTCGGCGAACGCTGCCAGGCTCAGCCGCACCCGGGCGCGCAGCGTGACGTGCCCCGAGCGCGTCCGGCGGTCGTCGTCGAGCTTCGCCGGCAGGTCGAGGGCCACGTCGTAGGCGACCGCGGCGTACAGCGGCCCCGCGTCCACGAGGTCGGGCGCCGTGACCGCGGTGGCCGCTTCACGTGGGACGTCGCCGGGGACGGGGGAGAAGTCGTACTCGTCGCCGGCGTCGCCTTGGTCTTCGAACCGTAGGGAGAGCGCGTGCTCGCGTCCGGTGGCCCGGTCGAGCAGGGTGGCGGTCCCGTCGTCGGCGACCGTGACGCGCAGCGCCTCGTTCTCGAGCTCGCCAGCCTGCGTCCGTTCGGGTCGCTTCCACCGCGTCGGCCGGCCGAGGGTCGGCGCGCCGCCGGCGGGGCGCTCACCGGTCGTCGTCGCCATGAGGTCGCGGCCGCCAGCGCACGGCCGTCCAGCCGAGCGCGCGGGTCGGCACCGCCACCCGGTAGGCGACGTGGTCGACCTCGCGGTCGCTGCGTCCGGAGACCGGGCGACGGGTGACGCGCCGCTGCAGGGGCAAGGCGGCGCCGTCGGGTCCCAGCATCTCCAGGACCTCGCCGACGCCCGAAGGCACGTCGAGCTCGCCCTCGACGACCGTCCACCCGCCTTCTGGCAGCGGTTCGAAGACGGCGAGCGTCGCCGCGTCGGCGTCGGCGGTGAGGGTCTCGATCGCGCGCGCGCACAGCTCTTCGGCCAGACCCAGGACCGCTTCGTAGCGGGTGTGCATCTCGCGGTGCACGGGGTCGACCGAACAGCCGCAGATGGAGTCGTGCGGCTGGTTGAGCAGCAGCGCGCGCCAGGCGTGCGCGAGGGGCGCTGCGTCGTCATGGCCGCCGATCACCGATGCGGCCGCCAGCAGCGGCTCGGCGTAGCGTTCCAGCAGCGTTTCGCTCGCGTGGTTGGCCTGCTTGATCGGCATCCGCGTCGACCAGACGCCGCTGAGGACGTGGTGGTAGCGACTGCTGCGGAACTCGCCCTGATGCTCGGGCAGCGTCGCGAGCGGCGGGCGCGGCGCGTCGACGAACTCCTCCACGTCGGCGTGCACGAAGCGCACGCCCTCGATCGCCTCGTTCGCGATCTCGAGGGCTTCCGTCACGTTCGACTGCGGGAACAGGTGGTCGGAGCCGTTGAGGAGCAGCACCGACCCGGACCTGGTGTACGCGGCGATGCCCTGCGGAAGGCGTTCGAGCGCGTCGCGCAGCCAGGTGGGGAAGGCCGCCTCGCCGGCGCTCGGTCCGAACAAGGCGGCGCGCAACTGGTCGACGACCCGCTCTCGGTCGAAGGGGTCGCGGTAGGACCAATCGAGGTGTCCGAGGGCGGTGGCCGACGAGTACGTGCCGACGAGGTGCACCGCGAAGACCTCGGTCCGTCCGTCCGCCGCGCGCCAGCGGAACTCGCTGCCCAGCCGCTCGCCCTCGTCGCCCACGCCGCGTTCGAACACCACGGCCTTGAGGCCGAAGCCGTCGACGAGCAGCGGCAACTGCGCGACGTGGCCGAACGAGTCGGGCGTGTAGGCCACGGGCATCGCACCGCCGAACGGCGCGCAGGTCCGCCGGCCGGCCTCGAGGTTGCGCACGAGCGCCTCGGGGCTGACCAGGAACTCGTCGGCGAGGACGTACCAGGGTCCGATCCGGAGGCGCCCCGCGCGCACGAGGGCGGCGATGTCGTCGCGCCGGTCGGGACGCACGGCCAGGTAGTCATCGAGCACCACCGCCTGGCCATCGAGGGTGAAGCGGCGGTAGTCGCTCGCCGGGCCGTCGAGCAGTTCCAGGACGCTGTCGACGACGTCGACCAGGCGTGTCCGGAAGACTTCGAGCGGTTGGTACCACTCGCGGTCCCAGTGCGTGTGGGGCACCACGTACGCCGTCAGGCGGGGCGCTTCGTGCGTCATGCGTTCCTCCGAACCGGTTCGATGGCGGGCGCGCGACGATCGAGGGCACGGCCAGGCCTCGCTCGCCACGGTGCCGCACGGTCGTCATGGCCGTGCCATGGCGTGCGAGCGGGCGCCTGGCGCAGGCGCCTCATCGGCTCGTCTCGCGTTCGATGAGCGCGTGTCCCACCAACCGGCGTACGGCGGCCGGCGGGCTGCCGTCGACCTGGTCGAGGAGCGCGTTGGCGGCCGCTTGCCCGAGCTCGAACGCCTTGAGGTCGACGGTGCTGAGGGTGGGGGCGACGAAGCGGCCGATGTCGTCATCGTTCATGCCGAACACCCGCACGTCCGCGGGGACGTCGAGCCCCCGTTGGCGCAGGGTCTGCATCGCGGCGACGGCGATGGGATCGCTCACGGCCACCACCCCGTCGAGCGGCTTGCCGGCGTCGAGGTGGGCGTTCACCGTGTGCTGGGCACCACCCGGCGAGCCGTCGCCGAACGCGACCGCGCCGGGCGCGAGCGCAACCCCGGCCTCCCGATGCGCGTCCTCGAAGCCCTCGGCCCGCTCTCGGGTGAACGCCTGGTCGGCCGGGCCGTTGAGCAGCAGCAGATGCCGGCAACCGCGGGCGAGAAGGGCGCGCGTGACGTCCACCGCGACCGCGCGGTTGTCGTTGTCGACCGTGAAGACGTCGGGGCGGTCGGCACGTCCGACCAGCACGTGCGGGAACGCCAGGTCGCCGGCAAGCTCGAGCAGCGGGTCGTCCGGGTCGAGGTTCATGAACACGGCCCCGTCGGCCCAGCGCTCGCGGATCATCCGCAGGAGCGTCGCGTGCGCCTCGTCGGCGCCGACGGGTACCGAGAGCGCCAGGTTCGTGCTCCGCTCGCGGGCACCGTCGTGCAACCCGCGCACGAAGCGGGTGAAGAAGCCGCTGGACATGGTGCCTTCACCGGGGACGAGCAGCTGGATGGCCCATGTTCGGCCCTGGGAGAGGCTCCGCGCCGCCAGGCTCGGGTGGTAGTCGAGGTCGGCGGCCGTCGCCAGGACCCGGTCGCGCGTCGGCGCGCGCACCCGGGCGTCGCCGTTGAGCGCGAGCGAGGCCGTCGACACCGAGACGCCCGCCCGACGGGCGATGTCGCGGATCGTCGTCACCGCAGGCCCCGATGCGACTGGTCGAACCGGTTCGATGGCGATAGCTGAGCCATGTGCTCCGAATCCATGCGCCCTCGCTTCCTTCGTTGCGCGCAAGGTAGCGCCTCCGCGCGTGGAGCGTCAAGCCCCCATGGGTCGGCCGCCGGGTCGTACGCGGTGGCGACCGCGAGGTCGACGTCGTGGCGGGCGTCGGCCGCGCCGGGAGGTCGCCTGGCCGCTCGTTGCGCGAGGCGCCGTGCCATCATCGACCATGTCTTCACGCCTCGTCCCACGGCCACCCGGGCTCGGGCCGGACGCGCTCAGCCCGCTCGCCGCCACCGGTCGCCCCCTGCGGTGGGGGGTCGTGGCGACCGGCGGCATCGCTCGGACGGTCACCGCCCAACTCGTCCAGCTCGAGGACGCGGTGCTGCAAGCGGTCAGCTCGCGCGACGCCGACCGCGCCCGAGCCTTCGCCGACGAGCACGGTGCGCGCGCCGCCTACGGTGACGACGGCGAGCCGGGCTACGTGCGCCTGGCCGCGGACCCGAACGTCGACGTGGCGTACGTGGCCACGCCCCACGGCCAGCACTTCGAGGTGGCGCGGGCGCTGCTCGAAGCGGGCAAGCACGTGCTGGTCGAGAAGGCGTTCACCATTCACGCGCGCGAGGCCGAGACCCTCATCGAGCTGGCGCGCGCCCGCGGGCTCTTCCTGATGGAAGCGGTGTGGACGCGCTTCACGCCGGGCTTCCAGGCGGCACTCGACGCGATCGAGGCCGGTGAGATCGGTGAACCACGCTGGGTGCAGGCCGATGTCGGCTTCCCGGCCCCAGGCGACCCCCGTTCGCGCCTGTGGGCGCCGGAGGCGGGTGGCGGTGCGCTCCTCGACCTCACCGTCTACCCGTTCACGTGGGCGTTCGGCGCCCTCGGCGCACCCGCGTCGGTCTGGGCGAGCGGCACGCTCACCGACGACGGCGTCGACGCCACGAACGCCCTCACGCTGGCGTACGACGACGGTGCCCAGGCGCAGCTGCTCTCGACGCTCACGGCGCAGACCAGCCGCACGGCGACGATCGGCGGCACCGAGGGGACGCTGCGCACCCGGCCGGGCCTCACCCATCCCGCGGGCTTCACCGTCACCCGCCCGGATGGCGACCGCGAGGCGAGCTTCGCGTCCGCCGCACCCAGGTACGCGCCGATGCTGCGCGAGGTCACGCGCTGTGTGCAGAGCGGCGTCGTCGAGAGCCCGACGATGCCCCTCGCGGATACGCTCACCACGATGCGGACGTTCGACGAGGTGCGTCGGCAGCTGGGCGTGCGGTACCCGAACGATGCGGTGACCGGGAACCCGTGACCGCGCCGTTGCGTCGTTTGGCCGCCAGCTACCGTGCTGCGGCGGCCCGAGGGCGGACGATGATCGACGTGCCAGGCTTCGTCGCCTGTCTCTCGCCGACGTCCGCCAACCCGTACCTGAGCGTCGCCGTCCCGACCGACGAGGCCCCCGACGACTGGGGGGCCGCCCTGGCCGAGCTGCGCGAGACGTTCGAGCGGCACGACCGGAGCGCCCGGATCGAGCTCTTCGCCGAGCTCCACCCCGGCCTGCTCGCGGCGGCGGACGCATCTGGCTGGGTGCGGGCCATGACGGCGCCCGTGCTGACGCTCGAGCCAAGCGCGCTGGCGGACGCGCCATCACCCGGCGAGGGCGTCTACCGACCGCTCGATGCCGACGATCCGGGGCGGATCGAGGCGGCGCTGCGCGGCCAGGGCGTGGCCTTCGGCGGCGAGCCGGGCGACGCGAGCGCGCTCGACTGGATGCCCTCGCTGGTGGCCGGGTTGCGGGACGGCTCGGTGCGGGCTGGAGCCGTCGACGTGAACGGCCACCCGGTCGCCGGAGCGTCGCTGCAGATCGGCGGCGACGCCGGCGAGCTGGCGGGGGTGTGGACGCATCCGTCGCAGCGGCGCCGCGGTCTGGCACGTCAAGCGTGCCATGCGCTGCTGGCCGACGCGTTCGCCGCCGGCCTGTCGTTGGCGTGGCTCTCGGCGGCGCCCGAAGCGCTGGCGCTGTACGTGGGGCTCGGGTTCGAACCCGTGGGCACGCAGGTCAACCTCGAGGCGCCGCCCGCCGGCGCGGCCGTCCGCTAGACTCCGCGCATGAACCCCGCCGCCGATCCGACCCTGGTGCTCGACGCGTTCGATCGCAACGGCGAGGTCAACGCCGCCGTCCTCGCCAGCCTCAGCGAGAGCGACCTCGACCTCGACGACGGGCGCGGCGGCTGGAGCGTCGGGCAGCACCTCGGTCATCTCCTCGAGTTCCGGCACGGTTGGCTGAGCCAGATCTCGCCGGCCCACGCCCAGCACGTTCCCGACGTCGTCGAAGGCGACGACGAGGGGTTCTGGCTCACGACGCGGTCGCTGGAGGACCTGGCCGCCGCCTTCGCGGCCGGTGATGCGGCGGCGCGCACCGCGGTCCTGGAAGCGATCGAGGCGGGACGCGTCTTCGAGCACGTCTACCGCAGCCACCCGGCCGCCTTCCTGATCCACACCGTCGTTCACGACGCCCACCACCGCGGATCGGTGCTGGGCCTCGTGCGCGCCGGCGGGCGCTCGGCGGAGCAGATGGACACCCTCGACGACGCGACGTGGCCGATCTGGAAGCGGTAGGACCGGCGCCTCGCCGCGCTGTCGGGCTTGCCCCCGGAGCCATCGCCATGGTCTACTCCCCGCCACGTTCCCAGGTCGCGCCGACCCGGGAACGCCGATCCAGAGCGGGCGAGGGACCTGGCCTCACGACCCCGCAGCCACCAGCGGTCATCTCCGCGGGTGCTACCTCCAGCCGAGGGCGCGGCCACGACGATCGGGCCGGTCTCGGGAAGATCGGGGCGCACGCCTCGTCTTCGGACCCGAACCCGCTGCCTGCGGGACGGGAGGAGGCGACGATGAAGCATCTCTCTACCTGTGGCGCACCCTCGGTTCGTGGACGACCGGGTGCCTCGTCTCGCGCACGGTCCACGCCCTCCCGGCGAATGTCCGGTGCGACGGTGATGTCGGTCTAGCCGGCCCACCGTCGCCATCGACGCCATCCACCGCCTCGCCGTGCGCGAGGCGGCCGCCCCGTCGCGTTCAGCTGAGGAGACACCCCGTGCCCTACCGCTTCGAGACCCTGCAGATCCACGCCGGTTACGAGACCGTCGAACCCACCACCAAGAGCCGCACCGTTCCCATCTACCAGACCACCGCCTACGCCTTCGACGACGCCGACCACGCGGCCCGGCTCTTCGGGCTGCAGGAGTTCGGCAACATCTACAGCCGCATCATGAACCCCACCAACGACGTGCTGGAGAAGCGCGTGGCGGCGCTCGAAGGCGGCGTGATGGGGCTGGCGGTGGCGTCGGGACATGCCGCCGAGTTCCTGGCGATCGCCACGCTCGCCGAGGCGGGGGACAACATCGTGTCCAGCCCCCACCTGTACGGCGGCACGTCCAACCTGTTCCGAGTGACGCTGCCGCGCCTGGGGATCACGGTGCGCTTCACCGGGCCCGACGCCAGCCCCGACGAGTTCGCCGCGCTCATCGACGAGCGCACCCGCGCGGTCTACGTCGAGTCGATCCCCAACCCGTCGCTGCGCCTGCCCGATCTGGACGGGATCGCGGCGGCCGCCCACGCGCAGGGCGTGGCCGTGCTGGTGGACAACACGGGCGGCATGGGCGGATACCTCTACCGTCCCATCGAGCACGGCGCCGACGTGGTCATCCACTCCGCCACCAAGTGGATCAACGGCCACGGCACCGGCATCGGCGGCGTGCTCGTCGATGCCGGGACCATGGACTGGGGCAACGGGCGCTACCGCCTGTTCACGGAACCGAGCGCGTCATATGGCGGGCTGAACTTCTGGGAGACCTTCGGTTCGGGCGGTCCGTTCGGGAACGTCGCCTTCGCCATCCGGGCCCGGGTCGAGGGGTTGCGGGACCTGGGTGCGGCGCTGTCGCCGATGAACGCGTGGCTGCACCTCCAAGGTCTCGAGACCCTGTCGCTGCGCGCCGATCGGCACGTGGCCAACACCCATGCGCTGGCCGAGTGGTTCGAGGCGCAGCCAGGGGTGACGTCGGTGGTCTTCCCGGGGCTGCCGAACCACCCCGATCATGCCCGTGCCCAGCGCGACTGGCCGCGCGGGGCGGGCGGGGTGCTGACCTTCGAGCTCGAAGGCGGACACGAGGCGGGCAAGAAGTTCCTGAACGCGCTCGGGCTGGCCTCGCGCTTGGTCAACCTGGGCGACGCCAAGACCAGCGTCACGCACCCGGCCAGCACCACCCACGCGCAACTGGACGCAGCCCAGTTGCAGGCGGCGGGCGTGTCTCCCGGTCTCGTCCGGATCGCCACCGGGCTCGAGCACATCGACGACCTGATCGCCGACTTCACGCAGGCGCTGGAGGCCGCGCGCTAACCTTCCCGGCGTGACGCCGTCCCTGACGCCTCGCCAGGTCCTCGCGCTCTACGATCGGTACGAACGGCGCTACGCCGCGCCCGCGGGCGTGCGCGTCGAAGCGACGCCCCACGTGGTGCGCCACGTGGGGCGTCAGGATCGCGCGAGCTGGGTCGTGTGGAGCGACCTGGCGGGCGCCGACGCGGACGCAGTGATCCGCGGCGAGCAGGCGTACTTCGGCCTGCTCGGGCGCGGCTTCGAATGGAAACACTTCGACCATGACCTCCCCGACGACCTGCCGGCACGGCTCACGGCGGCCGGTTTCGGTGCGGAGCCGCCGGAGGCGCTGCTGGCGCTCGACCTCCAGGACCCGCCCGAGTGGCTCGACGCGCCGTCCACGGTCGACGTGCGCGAGGTCGGCCGCGCCGGCCTCGACGACCTGGCCACCGTCCTGCGCGCGGTGTGGCCGGAGGTCGCGGAGGCGGTGCTGGCGGACGCCGCGGAGAGCGCGGCCGACGACGCGGACGGCACCCGGTTGTGCGTCGCCTACCTCGACGGGCGGCCGGTGGGCGCCGGGCGTTCGGAGGCGACGCCCGGCAGCCCCTTCGTGGGCCTGTACGCCGGCGCGACCCTGCCCGCCTACCGAGGGCGCGGCGTCTACCGCGCCATGGTGGCCGCGCGAGGGCGCCTGGCGCGCGAGCACGGCGCCCGTTTCCTCACCGTCGACGCCGGCCCCATGAGCGCACCGATCCTGCGGCGCCTCGGCTTCGTCCACCTAACCACGACCACGCCGCGTCCGTGGCCGGCGCCCCGGCCGGTGCCGTGACGCGATAGGCTCGCGCCAAACCAACCTGGAGGTGGCGCCGGTGCGCGTGTACGTCTCATCCGACATCGAAGGGGTCGCGGGCGTCGTGACCACCGAGCAGACCATGCCCAGCGGCGGGACCGAGTACCAGCGGGCGCGGCGGCTCATGACGGCCGAGGTGAACGCCGCGGTGCGGGCGGCGTTCGAGGCCGGCGCGGCCGAGGTGCTGGTCAACGACGGTCACGGACCGAACACCAACCTGCTGGTCGAGGAGCTCGACGAGCGGGTCGAGTTGCTGAGCGGCAAGCCCAAGGCGCTCAACATGATGCACGGCGTCGACGACGGCTTCGACGTGGCCTTGTTGCTCGGCTATCACGCGCGCACGGGTACGGCCGAGGCGACCCTCGACCACGCCTACCTGGGCAGCGTCGGCTACGACTTGCGGCTCAACGGCGTCGCGTACGGCGAGTTCGGGCTCAACGCCATGTTGGCCGGATCGTTCGGTGTCCCGGTGGTGGTCACCAGCGGCGACGACAAGCTGGTGGCCGAGGCCCAGGCCCTGTTGCCCCGCATCGAGGCCGTCGAGGTGAAGCGGGCGGTCGGACGCACCGCCGCGCGCACCCTCACGCCGGCGGCCGCGCGCACCCTGATCGCCGGCGCCGTGCGACGCGCCCTCACGGGCGACCTCGGCGTCGGCCTGCTCGAGCCGCCCGCACCGCCCTTCGAGCTCGACGTCGTGTTCTTGCGCTCCGTGCAGGCGGACGTAGCGGCGCTCATGCCCAACACCGAGCGGCTCGACGGGCGCACGGTGCGCTGGCGGGGGGACGCCTACCTCGAAGCGTTCCGCGCCTGTCGCACGCTGCTTCTCCTAGGGTCCACGGCGAACTGAGGGGGCGGGCGCGCCGCGCGCGGACCGAGGGGTGCGCCCCAGGTGGGTACACTGCGCGAGCCGTGCCCAGCCCCGTCCCCGAACCTGCCGAAGCCGTCGACACCGATCCCACCTGGCCGCTCGACGCCGAGAACGTGACGGTGCGCTTGGGGGGGACCGCGATCGTCGAGGAGGCGTCGCTGCGGCTGATGCCCGGCGACGTCGTCCTGTTGACCGGCCCCAACGGGGCCGGCAAGAGTACCCTGCTGCGCGCCCTGGCGGGGCTGTTGCCGTCGTCGGGCGACATCCGGATCGGCGGCCGCCTGCCCGGCAGCCAGGCCGCACGCGGCACCTTCGTGTTCGCGCCCGACGAGCCGGCGCTGTACGAGGACCTGACGCTCGCCGAGCACGCCCGTTTCGTCGCGCTGCTGTACCGCCGGCCCGAGGCGGACGCCGGTGCGTTGGCGGCGCTCGACGCCTTCGGGCTCACGCCGAAGCTTGGCGAGTTCCCTGGCACCCACTCGCGCGGCATGCGCCAGAAGCTCGCGCTGGCGCTCACGCTGGGGTTGGCGCTGCCCGTGACGCTCCTCGACGAGCCGTTCAACGGCCTGGACGTCGAGGCGCAAGGGCGCCTCGCCGAGGCGCTCACCCGCCGAGCGGACGAGGGCGGGGCGGTCTTGTTGACCGGGCACCAGCAGGAACTCGCGGGCGTGCTCCACGCGCGGGTGTTGTCGCTGCGCGACGGCCGTCTCGGCGTTGCATGAACGCGATCGCCTACCTCCGGCGTCGCACGATCTGGCGGTCGGCCCACGGCTACGCCGTCTGGGTGGGACGAGCCGTCGGTTGGTGGACGATCGTCTACCTGATCTTCTGGGTGGTGGTGTTCGCCATCGCGGGCGTCGAGACGCTCGTGCGGCTGGACGAGCCGCTCCCGGCCACCATCCCGCTCACCCTGGGGCTCGTGGCGGCCGCGGCGTTCGGCTGGTTGGTCGTCGCCGGGCGGGCACCGCCGGTCGTCGTCGACCGGCGCGACCTCTACCACCTGGCCCTGGCACCGACCACGCCTTACGACGTGTTGCGCCTTCGACTCGACGTGCGGCGCGTGCTGCGCTTGGCGTTGGGGGCCGCCATCGGCGCCGTCTGGTCGATCGTCGCACCCCCCTTGTTCCACCTCCAAGCACCTTGGGCCGCGCCGGCGCTGGCGCTGCTGGCGATGGCCCACGCCGACGTGTCCTGGTTGCGCTACGCCGGCTTCCGACGGCGCGACGCCGACGGGCGGGCAGCGCGCCGGGCCGCTGGGATCCTCGTGGCCGTCGCCGTGCTCAGCGGCGCCATCTCCGCCGCACTCTTGTGGACGGATGCGGGCGGCTCGCCGTGGCTGGCCGCCCTCGGGCTGACCAGCGCGCTCACGTCGTCGGCCCCCTGGTCGCTGCTCGTGCCGGTCGTCTTGGCCACGATGGCGCATCGGTCGGTGCGGCGCTCGCTGGCGCAGGCGTGGCCACCACGCTTCGCGGCCCAGAGTCTGGTGCTCACACAGCTTCAGGCGATGCGGACGCTGCAGGTGCTGGCGGGCGTGGCCGGCATGGGGGCCTCGTTGCGTGAGCTCGACACGGGCGAACGCGCGCGCTTGCTGGCGGCGCTGCACGACCGGCCGGGCGCCACCCGGCCGCTCCGGTCGCTGCGGCCGCCCGCGCTCGACGCTGCCCCATGGCGCGCCATCGCCTGGCGCGCCGCGTCGACGCTCGTCCGGCGGCCCCGCGGCGCACAGGTCCGGCTCGCGCTCATGTCGGTCGGCGCGGTGGCGGCGATCCTGGCCGCCGCCAGCGCGCTGCTCGGTCCCGCGCCGATCGCCGCGGCCGGCCCGGGCCTCCCCACCGAGGTGCCCCACGACACGCTGGGCGCCGCCTTCGTGGGCGCCATCGGCGTCCTGAGTGCCGCCTGGCTGCTGGCCCGGGTGGCCGCCGGGCTGCTCGGCCCGCCCCTCAGCGCGCCGGGCCTGCCCATCGACGCGACCGAGCGCACCCGCGGTCGACTCACGCCCGCGGGACTGGTGCTGGCCGTGGCCGCCGTGCCGGCCTTCGCGGCCCTGAGCGCCCTCGCCGTGCGCGTCGGGAGCGGCAGCGTCTTGGGCCCGGACCCGATCGGGCTGGTCGCGGCCGCCGTCGTGCTGGCGGCGACGGTGCTCGTCGCGCTGGAGAAGTACGTGACCTGGAGCGGCGCCGTCGCGCGCGGCTGGGAGGCCACGCTCGTGGCCGCCCTCGTCGCCGCCCTCCCGGCGCTGGTGCTGGGGATGTTGGGCGTCCCGGGCTGGACCCTACCGACGCAGGTGGCGCTCGTGGTGGTGCTGTGGTGGCTCCCTCTGTAGCGATGCACCACGCGGCGGCGCCAGATGGTGCACCATGGGCGAATCCACCGTGTCGGCACGGACAGCGACGTCGGCACCGAAAGTGAGGGGCTCGCCATGACCATGCTCTCCGGACCTCGACCCCAAGGCTTGCCGTGCTGGCTCGACCTGAGCGTACCCGACGTGAAGATCGCGGCGGCGTTCTACGAGCGCGTGTTCGGCTGGACGTACAGCGTGAGCGGGGAGGCGTACGGCCACTACCACGTGGCCCAGGTCGACGGCCGCGCGGTGGCCGGCTTCGGCCAACCGATGTCGGGGAACGAGGTGCCGTCCGTGTGGACGCTGTACTTCGCCGCCGACGACGCGGACGCGATGGTGACGCGCGCCGTCGAATTGGGCGGCAGCGTCGTCGCGCCGGCCTTCGACGTGCCGGGGCAGGGGCGGATGGCGCTCGTCGCGGATCCGACCGGCGCCGTGTTCGGGCTCTGGCAGGCGCACCAGCACGACGGTTTCGGCGTGACCGGCGCGGCGGGCACCATGAGCTGGTGTGAGGTCAACACGACCGACGCCGACCGGGCACGCTCGTTCTACACGGAGTTGCTGGGGGCGTCGTCGCGCCAGCGGAACGAAGGCGGGACCCCGTACCACGTGCTCTCGCGCGACGACGTCGACGTCGCCGGCATCCTGCAGATGAACGACCAGTGGTCGGGCTTGGCGCCGCACTGGATGGTGTACTTCCGGGTGGGCGACATGGACGCCGCCGTGGGCGCCGTCAAGGACGCCGGTGGAACCGTCCAGCACGGGCCCTTCGACTCGAAGCACGGCCGCCTCGCGGTGGTCGCGGATCCGGCCGGGGCGATCTTCTCGCTCCAAGAACCGCCGGCGACGTAGAGGTCGACCCGAGCGTCAGTCCGTCAGATCGAGCAGCGTCGTGGCGGCCGGGTCCTCACGGCCGATGTACTCGGCGTCGCCCGGCACGACCCCGTTGTGCGACAGGACGAACGCGATGACGTCGGCGTACGCCTCGTCGCTCAACGAGCCGGCTTGACCGAGCGGCATGTTCGTGCTCACGAACGAGAACAGCTCGCCCAGCGACCGCTCGTCCCAGCGCTCAGCGAAGGCCGGGCCGCTGAGCGCCGGGAAGCCGCCGCCCTGGAGCTCGGCGCCGTGGCAGAACGTGCACTGGGCGCGGTAGATCGTTGCGCCCCGCTCGACCTGATCGCGACCGACGGCGATGCCTTCGACCCCGTCGGCCACGGCGACGCCACCGGCGGCCAGGAGCGCGAAGAGGACGAGAGGAAGCGCGGTGGGACGGGGGCGGGTGCGAGCCATCGGGGGACCTCCTGGGGCCGGACGAATCGCCCGAGGATACGTCATCGGTCGCCGCGGCCTCGCGAGCACGGTCGAGCCGGCCGACGGGCGAAACCCGACACGCGCCTTCCGCCCGATGGGGGAGGCCTTCGCCTTCCCGGTACGCTGGCCCCATGATGCCGCCACGTTTCGAAGGCTTCGGACCCGCCGTGACCGATTGGTTCGTCGCCTTGGGCCACGACAACTCGCGCGCCTACTGGGCGGCCACCAAGGACGTGTGGCAACGCGACGTGCGCACGCCGCTCGAGGCGCTCCTGGGCGAACTCGCCACCACCCTCGGCGGGCGCGTGAAGCTGTTCCGGCCGTACCGCGACCAGCGGTTCGCGCGCGGCGCCCCTCCGTTCAAGACCGCGGCCGCTGGGCTCGTCAACGGCATCGGCGGTTCGCGTGCACCCCTGTACGTCGAGGTGTCGGCCCGCGGGTTCTACGCGGGCACCGGTGAGCACCGCTTCGCGTCCGATCAACTCGCCACCTACCGCGACGTCGTCGTCGGCGACGCGGGCGCGGTGCTCGAGCGCGTGCTCGACGACGCTCGCGCCACGGGGTTGACGGTCTCCGGCGAGGTGTTGCGGGGCAGTCCCCGCGGCGTGGCCCGCGATCATCCGCGCATCGCGTTGCTGCGGCGCAAGGCGGTGGTGGTGGGCGCCGGCTTGCCGCCGGGTGACGAACTCGAGTCGCGCGCGCCCCTGGACCACGGCCTGTGGGTGTGGTCGGCGGCCGCGCCCGTGCTGGCGTGGCTCGACGACCATGTCGGGCCGAGTGGTCTCGCCCCCGACGAGCGGGGCCGGCGACGGGCGCGCCCGCGCTGAACGCCGCGCTGGCTACGATGGCGGCGAGGAGGAGACGACCTTGAGCCGAGCCCCCGACCCCGACCGCGACCCGCTGCGCGGAGCGTGGATCGGCATGGCTGTCGGCGACGCCCTCGGTTCGGTCCACGCCGGTCGCCCCGACGACTGGCCGGACGGCACGATGATCGACCTCGTCGGGGGCGGTCCCGACCGGCTGCCGCCGGGCGTGTTCGGCCCGTGGACCAGCCTGGCCCTGGGCGTCGCGGAGGGGGTGCTCGGGCGGGCGGGATACGTGCCCGAGGTCCACGCGGCCCAGGTGTGGCGCTGGTGGCAAGAGGGGCGCTGGAGCCCGCTGGGCCACGCCTTCGGCCGCGCGCCCGCCACCCGCGCCTGGCTGATCGATCATGGCGGCGAGGGGCTCGACCGGGGCGACATCCGGCATCAGGACGACGCGCTGGCAGCCGTCCTCGCGACGACCTCGTTCTGGCACGCCCAGGCGCCGATGGCGATCGCGACCTCTGGTCGGGCGGTCGAGACGATCCGGCCGACCGCCGCCGCGGCCGGCGAAGCGCTGGCGGAGGCGCTCCTGGCCGCCCTCGGCGCCGGACCACCGCCGCTGCTGCGGGCGGCGACGACACCGGTGCTCGCCGAGGCGCTGGCGATCGTGGCCGCCACCGACGGCTTCGAGGCCGCTCTGCGCGGGGCCCTGGCGCGTCCCGCCATCGACGGTGCTCTGGGCGCTCTCGTGGGCCAGTTGGCGGGCGCCCGCCACGGCCTGCGCGCCATCCCGGTGCGGTGGCGGGCGCAGGTCGCGTGGGGCCGTGAGATCGTGATCGTCGCGGACCGGTTGTACGACGGTCCTGGCGGCGGCGCGAGGACGCTGGCGCATCCGTGGCAGACCTGGTCCCGCGCTCCCGTGGTCGGGCGCCGCTAGCTGCCGAGAAGGGCCTTGCGAGACGCGCCCGGCGTGCGATGCTCGGGCGCGGAGGTCCCATGTCCAGCTACGACACCCTGATCCGTGGCGCCCGCCTCGTCGACGGCACCGGCAACCCCTGGCGCCATGCGGACGTCGCGCTCGCCGGTGACCGGATCGCCGCCGTGGCGCCCGCCGGGCGCATCGCCCCGGAACGGGCCAGCGAGGTGGTCGAGGCCGAGGGTCACGTGATCTGCCCCGGCTTCATCGACATCCAGAGCCACGCCATCCTGCCGCTCATGATCGACGGTCGCTGCGTCTCGAAGATCACGCAGGGCGTGACCACCGAGATCATGGGGGAGGCCTGGACGCCCGCCCCCGTCGGGGGCGCAACGACGACCCGATGGCGGGCACCCTCTTCGAGGAACACGTCGATCCTGTCTGGGGCGAACGCGTGGCAAGCTGGCAGCGCTTCGGCGACTGGTTGACCGCCATGGAGGACCACGGCGTGTCGCCCAACGTCGGGTCGTTCCTCGGCGGTGGGACGCTGCGGACGTACGCCAAGGGCATGGACATGGGGCCCGCCGACCAGGCCGAACGCGCGACGATGCGCCGCGTGCTGACCGAGGCGATGGAAGACGGCGCCTTCGGCGTCTCCTACGCGCTCATCTACCCACCGGACGCCTACGTCGACACGCCCGAGCTGATCGACGTCTGCCGCGCGATGGCGCCGTTCGGCGGTGTCTACGTGACCCACCTGCGTTCCGAGGCGGACGGCATCTTCGAGGCCTTGGAAGAGGCCTTGACGATCGGCCGCACGGCCAACGTGCCGGTGGAGATCTACCACCTCAAGGCGTCGCGTCCGAGCGCTTGGTTCCGCATGCCTTCGGTGATCGAGCGCATCGAGCGTGCGCGGGCCGACGGTCTCGACGTGACCGCCGACATGTACCCGTATCCGGCATCGGGCACGGGTCTGACGGCCCTCCTGCCGACCTGGACCGCCGCCGAAGGGCGACTGTACGAGAACCTGGCCGACCCGGCGGTCCGGGCGCGGGTGCGCGCCGCCCTCGAGGGGGAGGTCGATCACGACGGGTTGGGCCTCGAGACCCGCGGTGGTCCGCACGGCATCATGCCGGTCGGCTTCCAGCGTCCCGAGCACCAGGCCTACGTGGGCAAGCGGCTCGACGAGATCGCCGCCTCGCGGGGCCAGGACTGGATCGAGACCACCCTCGACCTGTTGGTCGCCGAGGGGCAACGGATCAGCACGATCTTCTTCTCGATGGACGAGGCCAACCTACGCACCCAGGTCCAGGTGCCGTGGATCAAGTTCTCGAGCGACGCGGGCGGCTACGACCCGGCTTGGGCGCAGGCGCACGGTCCCGTCCATCCGCGCGGATACGGCACGTTCCCCCGCGTGTTGGCCAAGTACGTGCGCGAGGAGCGCCTGCTGAGCCTGGAAGAGGCGATCCGCAAGATGACGTCGGCGGTGGCCGACCGCTTGTCGTTGCGCGACCGGGGCCAAGTGCGCGAGGGGTTCTACGCCGACGTGGTCGTGCTCGATCCGGCGTCCATCGCCGACCGCGCCACCTTCGACGATCCGCACCGCCTCTCGGTAGGCGTCCGCGACGTGTGGGTGAACGGCGCGCGGGTCCTGCAGGACGGGTCGCACACCGGCGCCACGCCGGGTCGCTTCGTCAAGGGGCCGGGCGCCTAGGGTCCGACCGCCCAGGGTCCGACCGGGACCCGAGCTCCACGCGTCGCTCGAGTTCGGCGCAGCGCCTCGGCGCCGCGGCGGGTCGGTGGTTCTCCGGACCGACCGGTCGGTCCGCCTCCTATGTTCGCGACCACCCGACCGCGTATGCTCCGGCCACAGCACACCTTGGGACACGCCGCGTTCGGGCGCCGTCCCGTATCGCGAAGGAGGTTCGGGGTTCGCCCAGACCGCCGGCTGCGCGTCGTCGCTCGTGCGATCGTTGGCGACCGCCGGCCCCTCGACCGCGTGCCACGCGGATCACGAACCGACGCCGGCGACGGCGCCGCTCGAAGGAGTGCCCCGATGACGACCCCCGCACGCAGCTCGCTGGTCTCGCTGCTCATCCTCGTGCTCGCCACCGCCGGTGCCGGCTTCGCGCAGCGGCAGTTCCTCTCGATCGGTGGCGGTTTCGTCGGCGGCACCTTCAACGTCTTCGCGAGCGGGATGGGCGACTACCTCACCCAGAACTTCCCCGACCTGAACATCACCGTGGAGGGTTCGGCGGGGTCGGCCGAGAACATCCGGCGCATCCAGGACGGCGACATGGAGATGGGCATCGCCTTCGCCGGGGACGCGTACCTCGCCTACACCGGGCAGGAGGAGTTCGCCGACCAGAACTACGACGGCATCCGTGCGGTCGGCTTCCTCTACGGCGCCGTATCGCAGCTCGTGACCCTGGCCGACAGCGGCATCGTGACCTTCGACGACCTCGCCGGCAAGCGCATCGCGCTGGGCTCGGCGGGCTCCGGCACCCACCTGTCCATCGAGCGCCTGCTGCGGCAGACGGGCATGTTCGACCGCGTCACGCCCGTGTTCGTCGCCGGCCAAGCGGCCAGCGATCAGCTCAAGGACGGTCAGGTCGACGGCTACCACGCCCTTCTCGGGGTTCCCAACGCCACGCTCGTCGACACGACCACCGCCCGCGACGCCCACGTCATCTCGACCTACGACGTCGCGCTGGCGTCCGGGTTCTTCGAGCGGTACCCGTTCTACTCGGCGTTCACCATCCCCGCGGGCACGTACACCGGTGTCGACGAGGACGTGCACACGTGGCGCGACGCCGGCATCTGGATCGTCAGCGACGACATGGACGACGACCTCGTGTACGAGATGACGAAGTCGATCTACGGGGCCGACGGTCTCGAACACATGCTGCGCGTGACCAGCGTGGCGCGTGAGATGGGCGTCGACAGCGCCCTGTCGGGCATCGCGTTGCCGTTGCACCCGGGCGCCGCCCGCTACTGGACCGAGGTCGGCGTGACGATCCCCGAAGGCGCGCGCCCCTAGGCGCCGACGTGGTCGCGTGGGGCGGTCGCAGACCGCCCCCACCGGCCCCAGGGCATCGCCATGAGCGAACGCGACGCGGATCCACCACCGGCAGCGGCCCCATCCCCAGGGGCCGCGCCAGGCTCTCCCATCCACGAAACCGAGGCGCTCAAGGAGGCGTCGTTCGGCACGGCCAACCTGTTGCGGGGGCCGTGGCGGGTCATCTTCGATCTTTTCGCGGCCGGCATGGCGGTGTTCTACCTCTACAGCGCGTTGTTCGGCTCGTTCCGGACCGAGATCCACCTGGGCGTGTACGTCGCGCTCACGTTCGCCATGGTGTTCTTGTACTACCCGGCCCGGACCGCACGCACCAAGACCCGACCCAGCCTCCTCGACATCGGTCTGGCCCTCACGTCGTTGGTCGTCGCTGGGTACTACATGCAGCAGTACGAGGCGATCGCCTATCGCATCGGTCGCGAGACGCAGCTCGACACGATCTTCGCCACCCTGATGGTGCTCCTGTCGCTGGAGGTGGGGCGGCGCGCGCTCGGGTGGGCGCTCCCCATCATCTCGTTGGTGCTGATGGCCTACGCCTACTTCGGGCCCTACCTGCCCGATCTCGTCGCCCACCGTGGCTACACCTTGAAGCGGATGGTGAACTACGCCTACCTCACGCCCGAGGGCATCTTCGGCCTCATGGCGAGCGTCCTAGCCACCTACGTGATCATCTTCATCTTCTTCGGCGCCTTCCTGAACCGATCCGGGGTGGGCGCTTTCTTCATCGACCTGGCCTTGGCCGCCGCCGGCCGCGCCACGGGCGGACCGGCCAAGGTCGCCGTGCTCGCCTCGGCGTTGATGGGCTCGATCTCGGGCAGCGCCATCGCCAACACCGTCTCGACCGGCGCGCTCACCATCCCGCTCATGAAGCGTGTCGGCTTCAAGCCACACCAGGCCGGCGCGGTGGAGGCGTCGGCCTCGATCGGCGGGATGTTCTTGCCGCCCGTCATGGGCGCGGGCGCGTTCGTGATGGTCGAGCTCACCGGCATCCCGTACGCGACCATCGCGCTCGCGTCGATCGTGCCGGCGCTGCTGTACTTCGTCAGCGTCTGGTCGGCCGTCCATTTCCAGGCCAAGCAGCTCGGCTTGCGAGGCTTGCCGGCCGCCGAGATCCCCCGGGCAGCCACCGTGCTGCGCGAGCGTTGGTTCTTGTCGCTGCCCCTGGTGCTGATCGTGACGATGCTGGCGCTCGGCTACTCGCCTGGCTACGCGGCGTTCTGGGGGACGGTCTCGACGGTGCCCGTGTCGTGGTTCACCAAGTCCGACCGCATGGGCCCGCGTCAGATCTGGGAAGCGCTCATCGAGGGCGGGCACGGCACCCTCGTCGTAGGGGCCACGGTCGGCCTGATCGGCATCATGCTCGGCATGATCTCGCTCACCGGGTTGGCCCTGAAGTTCACCACCGTCTTCCTGTCGTTGTCGAGCGGGTCGGTGTTGCTGGCCATCTTGCTCGTCGGGCTCGCCAGCCTGGTGCTCGGTATGGGGATGCCGGTCACGGCCTCGTATCTGGTGGTGGCGGTGCTCGCGGGTCCCGCCTTCGTCGAGCTGGGCGTCGGTCTGCTCGCGGCGCACATGATCATCTACTGGCTGAGCCAGGACTCGAACATCACGCCGCCCGTCTGCATCGCGGCCTACGCGGGCGCGGCGATCGCCGGCGCGGACCCGTGGCGGACCGGCTGGGCGGCCTTCAAGTTCGCCAAGCTGCTGTACGTGATGCCGCTGCTGTTCGCGTTCACACCGATCCTGATGGACGGACCGCTCGAAGCGGTCATCTCGTCCTGGGTCTCGGCGCTGCTCGGCACGATCGCGTTCGGTGCGCTCACGATCGGGTTCCTGCAACGCACCACGACGCTGCTCGAGTGGCTGGTCCTGGCAGCGGCGACGCTGCTCTGCTACTGGCCCGGCTACCTGACGGACGCGTTGGGGATCGCCCTGTTCGTCGGTCTGTGGTGGCTGCAGTCGCGCTTCGAGCTGAGCTTCCGACGTGGGATCCGGGCCTTGACGCCGCCCGCGGTGACGCCCGGGTAGGCGTCCGACGGCGCGAGAAGGCGCGACCTCCAGGTGCGTCCGACCTGCGGTCAGGGCGACGAAGGTCGCGTCAAGCCAATCGACGGCGTCCCCAGCGGGGGGCGCCGTCGTCGCCGCAGGTGGCGCGCAGCGCGCAGCGGCTGCACGTGGACGCCGCACACGCCGTCCGCTCCACGTAACCGCGCGCCTCGAGCCGTGCCAGTTCGCGCTCGAGGTGGGCCAGTGGGACGTCCAGTCGCTGGGCCAGGCCGACGGCCGTGTCGGGCTGGTCGAGCGCGTCCAGCACAACGAAACTCAGGGCCACAGCGCGAACACCGCCCAGGCCGCGACGTAGGCGACGGTCAGCTGGTAGCCGATCGAGACGAACATCCAGCGGCTTCCGAAGGCGCTGCGGAGCGCCGCCAGCGTGGCCACGCAGGGGACGTACAGGAGCGTGAACACCATCAACGCCAGCGCGGCCCCGGTCGGCACGACGCCGGCCAGCCGTTGACGGAGCGCGCCGTCGACCGCGTCGCCGCCACCGAGGCCCCACAGCGACGTGAACATGCCCGTGAACGCCGCCAGGAGGGCGTGGCCGAGCATCCGAACCCCCTCGACGGCCCCCAGCGGCTCGACGGGCACGTCGCCCAACAGCGTGAGCGCCAAGCTGCCGAGCACCACCTCTTTCGCGACCGCGCCCGGGATCAGGGCGCCCACCACGCGCCAGTCGTTCAGGCCCAGCGGGGCGAACAGCGGCGCGAGCGCGCGCGCGACGCTCTCGAACAGGCTCGTTCCCGCGACCGGTTCCACGTGCAGGAGCGCCCACACGGCGACGACCGCGATGAGGATGGGACCGCCGGCACTGCGCAGGAAGCTGCGGGTGCGGGCCCAGGCGAGCCGGAGCACCATGCTCGCGGGCGGCCAGCGGTAGCTGGGCAGCTCCATCGCGCCGCTGCTCTCGGCGGTGGGTAGGAGGTGACGGAACAGGAGCGCCGAGGCGATCGCGACCGCGAAGCCGAGCAGGTACAGGCCGGTCACCACCACCGCCGCGTAGGCGGGGACGAAGGCGGCCGCCAGCAACGCGAACACCGGTAGGCGCGCGCTGCAGGGGATCGACGGGATGGCGAGGGCGACCCGCAGGCGGTCGCGGCGCGACGCGAGCGTGCGCGTCGCCTGGACGGCGGGAACCGTGCAGCCGACCGCCAGGACCATCGGCAAGATGGCGCGGCCCGGGAGGCCGATCGCGCGCATGAGGCCATCGGCCAGGAAGGCCACCCGCGCCAGGATGCCGGCGTTCTCCAGCAGACCCAAGATCACGTAGAGCACGAACAGGACGGGGACGAACGCGACGACCGTGCCGAGGCCGGCCACCAAGGCGTCCGCGAGGAACGACGCCAGGAGCGGGTGCAGCGGCCACGCCGCGATCCAGCCACCCAGCACCGCCTGGACGCTGCCGAAGAAGTCGACCCATGGGTTGGCCAAGGCGAAGGTGAGGTGGAAGGTCAGCGCGAGGCCGGCGACGAGGGCCGCGGGGCCAAGCCAGGGGTGCAGCAGCCAGCGGTCGATGCGCTCGCTCGGGTCCTCGTGACCGGGCAGGCGACGCGTGGCCGCGCGGGCGAGCGCGTGGGCGGCGCGGAAGCGCGCCTCCGCCACCGACAGGAACGGATCGACGCCCTGTGCGCCGAGGTCGGCGCGTTCCGTGATCGCGGCGGCCGGCGACTGGCGTGCCGGCAGTTCGTCGGTGAGCGCCGCGAGCGTGTGCCAGGTCGAGGCGCAGACCGGCGCCAGGCGAGCGGCGGCGGCTGCGACCGGGTCGGGGTAGACGACGCCGGGGGCCGGCACGCGCGCCTGGCCGACGACCTCCACCAGGTCGGCGGCTCCGTGGCGCCGGTGATCGCGCAGGGCCACGACGGGCACCCCGAGGCTGCGGGCGAGGGTGTCCGGGTCGATCGTCGTGCCGCGCGCTGCAGCTTGCTCGACGAGGTTCAGGGCCACCACCATGGGTCGCGCCAGTTCGGTCAGCTCCAGGGTCAGGGTCAGGTCGCGGGTCAGGTGCACGGCGTCCACGACGTTGACGATCACCGCCCCTGGCGAGCCCATGAGCGCCGGCAGGACGACGTCTTCCTCGGAGCTTGTGCCCGCCAGCGAGTAGGCGCCCGGGAGGTCGACGAGGGTGACCTCGCGTCCGTGCAGGTGCACGTGAGCGGTCGTGACCTCGACCGTGGTCCCGGTCCAGTTGCCCACCTCCAGCCGGCTCCCGGCGAGCGCGTTGATCAGGCTCGTCTTGCCGACGTTGGGGGTGCCGACGAGACACCAGGTGGACGCCGCGGTCTCAGACGGTGGCGCGCGCATCGGGGTCCGGCGTGGGTGAGGCGGATGGGGGCGGTTCCGTGACCTCGACGAGGACGCCGTTCGCCTCGTCTTCACGCAGCATGAGGTGCACCGACCCGGCGCGCAGTTCTAGCGGACCGTGGCGGGGCGCGCGGCCCAAGACGCTCAGCTCCTCGCTGTGGTTCAGCCCCAGCGCCATCAGCCGTCGCTGCAACCGTGGCGCACCCGAGAGGCCGACGACGCGACCGCACAGACCGCGGCCGAGCGTGCCGAGCGGGCAGACGCAGCCGGGTGTGCAGGTCGCCGTATGCGGGTGAACGGTGCGGCAGGCCTCATCGTGGGCCGCGAGACGCGGACAATCCCCAGTGGGCCTGTCGGGTTTCATGCCTCAGCATCGCGCTCGGGCACCGGCCGTCACCAGGGACATCTCGCCTTCCCCCAAACGACCGGGCCGGCACGTGCGTGCCGGCCCGGAAGGGTGTGTGGAGGTTCGAAGGCCGCTAGAACAGGTTGGCGTCCGGTCGGTCCATGCCGCTCGTGTCCACGCCCAGGTGCTCCAGCGAGTCGTGCAGCAGCTGCACGATGTACTGGCCGTTGTGGACGTACGAGCCGGGGTCCTTGAGCGCGTACTGGTAGTTGTAGGCGGCGCGCATGAGGCGCGGCGTCCACGCCCGGAACTGGTTGGGGTTGGTGACCTCGTCGGGATCCGAGACGCCGTTCGCGTTGGTGTCGACGAAGAAGTAGGGGTACGAGGCGCTGTTGTAGACGATCGGGGTGCCGATCACGTTGGCCGCGTAGGACTGCATGGCCAGGTACAGCATGTCGATCATCGTGGCGATCTCGTCATACGTGCCCTCGTCCGCGTCGCCGTCCCCGTCGTAGTCGCCATCGAACATCCGGTACGTGCGCACGTCGGCGATCGTCGGATCGCCCCCGTGGCAGTCGGTGCACGTGGTCAGCTCGACCTGCTGGTTGTGCGGATCGTGGCACTGCGTGCAGGAGGAGGCCTCTTCGACGTGCGGGAAGAAGCCGACGTACTCCTTGCCGGCGTACTGGTAGCCACCCCGGGCCTCGCCGCCGAAGCGGGTGGCGGCGGCCGAGAAGTAGTGGACGTTGACGAAGCCGAGCCCTTGGCCCGTTTCGTCGTCGCCGACGTTGGACGCTGCGATGCGCTGGTCGACGTCGTTGGTCGACGCGCGGCCCTGGTGGCAGGTGGCGCACAGGTTGTCGCCCTGGCTACCGAAGCTGAGGACGGCGCCGCTGGGGAAGACCACTTCCTCGACCGGCAGGAGCGCAGACTCGGCCGGCGCCAGGTGACACGTGGTGCACGACATGCCGTCGCTGATCGGCTGCTCGATCTGCGTTCCGTGCAGGACCGCGAACGGCAAGCCGGTGGCGCTGTGGCACGTGGAGCAGGTGGCGGGAACGGCGCCTTCGCCGTCCCAGTGGCGCCACGGCTCGGCGGTGACGTCGAAGTGGCCGGCGTCGTCGCGGTGGAGGCGCTCGATGACGCTCAGGTCGATGCCGGGCGCCTGCGCCAAGACGTCTTGCAGGTGCGCGAACTCGAACACGGCGCCGCCGCCGGGCGCGCTTGCCAGGATCTCACCCAGGGGCGCGGTGGCCAGGGGCGCGGCCGCCATGAGCGCTTCGTCACCCGGTCGGACGAGGCCTTGCGTCCCCATCTCGGTCAGGCCGGCGCCCAGGTCCACGATGCTGTCGTGCAGCAACTGGATCAGGTACTTCGGGTTGTGGGCGTAGCCGCCGGGGTCCTTGAGCGCCATCTGATAGTTGTAGGCGGCGGCCAGCAAGCGCGGGGTGAACGTGACGTACGCGTTGGCGCGCACGGCCTCTTCGGCCGAGATGACGCCGTCTTCGTCGCCGTCGATGAAGAAGTAAGGGTGCGTGTGTTCGTCGTAGCCGATCGGCGCGCCGACCACCTCGGCCGAGTACGCCCGCATCGTCTGCATGAGCAGGGCGCGCAGGTTGGCGATCTCGGTCCGGATGCCGGTCGTGATGTCGCCGTCCCCGTCGTAATCGACGAGCGAGCCGGGCATGCGGATGTCGCGGAGGTCGGCCACGGTCTCCACGCCGGTGTGGCAGGTGGAGCAGCTGGCGACCTCGAGCTCGAGCGTGTGGGGGTCGTGACAGCCTTGGCAGGTGTTGAAGCCCTCGACGTGGTCGAGGCGCCCTTCGTAGACGACGCCGGGGTACTCGAAGCCACCGTCGGCGAAGGTGCCGTAGAGCGTGGCGGCCGCCGCGAAGTAGTGGATGTTCAAGAAGCCCTGGCCCTCGAGGATGCCGTCGGGGTCGGTGACGCCGGAGCTCTCGATGGCGGCGGCGACGGTGGGACCGCTCGAGCGGCCCTGGTGACAATCCATGCAGACCGCTTCGCGGCCCAGCCCCGCCAGCACCACGCCCGAAGGCATGACCACGGTCGACTTCTCCAGGGTCACGTCGTTGTGACAGGTGGTGCACTGCAGCGTGCCGGGTTGGGCTTCCGCTTCCACCGTGCCGGCGGCCGAGCCGTCGAGGCCGATGTAATCGTGGTAACCGTCGTTCGTGTGACATCGAGCGCAGGTCCCGGGCACGACCGGCGGGTCGTCACCGCTCCAGTGGATGAAGGCCTCGGCGTTGAGGTCAGCGTGGGGGCTGCGGATCCATTCGGTGAAGAACGGGATCTCGACGTTGCTGTGGTTCAGGCCGGCCGCCCCGGCCTGGGCCTGGGCCGTCGGCGCGAGGCCCGGCACCGAACCGTCGTTCCCGAACGCGGCGACGAGCGCCGTGATCGCGACGACGACGATGATGGGTAGGAAAGCGAAGCGTCTCATCCTGTTCGTACCTCCACGCCGCAGGTGCGGCAGATCACGACGTCCCGGCAAGGACCGGCGCTCCAACAGCCCGACGTGACGATATCATGAGCATTGCGTGAATGCGGGGCACGTGTCCCATGAAGGTCGGGTGAGATCTCAGGGGCGGCGCACGACCACGAGCCCGACGCCGCCCAGGACGAGGATCGACGCGGCGATCAGGCGCGCGTTCACCAGCTCGTGCAGGAACGCCACGCCGCCGAGCGCGGCGACCACGGGCACGAGCAACTGCACCATCGAAGCCGCCGTGCGCGACAACGACGGCAGGGCCAGGTACCACACGACGTATCCCAGCCCCGACGTCAGCGCGCCCGAGGCGATCGCCAGCAGGACGCCCGTGGCTGTCGCGCCGGCCCAGATGCCGGGCACGAACCCCAAGAGGAGCGCGACTGGCAGCGCCCCCGCGAAGTTGCGGGCGGTCGCCGCCACCGGGTCGCCCGCGGTGCGGCCTGCCAAGGAGTACAGCCCCCAGGCGACGCCCGCGAGCACCATCAGACCCGCCGGCCCCGGCGCCGGTGCCCGCAGACCCGGCGCGACGAGCACGGCGAGGCCGACGGCGGCCGCTGTCAGGCCCGCGAGCTCGCGAACGCCGAAGCGCTCGCCGGCGCGTCGACCCGCCACGAGCATGGTGGCCTGGACCGCGCCGAACAACAGGAGTGCGCCCGTACCGGCGCCCAGCGCGAGGTACGCCACCGAGAAGGGCAGCGCGTACGCGACGAGGGTGGCCGGTGCGAGCCACTGGCGACGGCCCCCGGCCGCGAACGGGCGGCGCCACCACCAGGGCGACAGGACGAGCGCCCCGGCGCCCAGACGCAGCACGGTGAAGGCGAGCGCGCCGATCGACGCGCCATCGCCCCCCGGAGCGAGCGCGGCCCGAGCCAGCACCGAGTTGGCCGCGAAGGCGAGCAACGCGGCCGCAGTGGCGAGCACGGCGAGCGGACCGGGACGTGGCATCCGTGCATCATGGCCCTTCGCGTTCGCCGAGGTGTTCGGTCGCGAGCGTGCGGGTCTGAGTCGCGTGCGCCCACCGCGCCGGGCCTGCGCGCGGGCGGCGCCAGGTACGCTCCCGCATGCGCACCCTGGCCGTGTTCCCGGCGATCTGCTTGGCGATGGGTGTGGCGACCGTGGCGGTCTCGATGCTCGGCACCCTGGCGCCTCTCTTCGCCGTCGACCTGGGGCTGCCGGCGACGTCGGTGGGCGTGCTCGTCGCGCTGCCGAACGTCTTCCCGGTGCTCCTGGCGATCACCGCCGGGCGGCTCGTCGACCGCGTCGGTCCCACCCGCTGGTTCCTGGCCGGCACCCTCGGGGCGACGGTCGGCCCCGTGCTGGTGTGGGGCCTGCCCGGCGTGGTCGCTCTCGCGGCCGCGCAACTGCTCGTGGGCCTGTCGCAACTGTTCACCACCCTCTCGGCGCAGTCGCTCGTGGCCGACGTGGCCAACGGCCGTTCGGTGACGCGCAACTTCAGCCTGTTCACGACCACCCTGTCGGCCGGCCGGATGGTGGGGCCGATCGTGGCGGGGTTGGTCGTGGACGGCGCCGGTTTCCGGGCGGCGTTCGGGGTGGCGGCGGCGACGCTGGTCGTGCCCGTCGCCATCGCCTGGGCGTTGCGGCGGACGGCCGCGACCGCGGATGAGGCCGCGTCGACGACGGACGCCGGGCGCCGAGGGGACTCGGTGAGCGCCCGTCCGATGGCGACGGGTCTGGCCACGCCGCCACCGGGCCACGACCGCTCCACCCCCGACCGCGGCGCCGGTCTGGCCAACGTGGGCGTCCAGCTGGCGGTGCTCGCCAGCGCCGGCGTGTTCGTGGCCGTCAGCGTGCGTCAGGCCTTCCTGCCGGTGCTGCTCACCGACCTCGGCTACTCGGCCACGTCGATCGGCACGCTCATCAGCGTCGGATCGCTCGCCGCCGTCCTCGTGCGGCCGCTCATGCCGTGGTTCACGCGCGTCCTGGGTGGGCCGGCGCGCACGCTCGTCGTCGCCATGGCGGCCGTCGCGGCGGGCGTGGGCGCGCTGGGGCTGGTCACGGCCTGGGGGGCGTTCGCGGGGTTGGCCGTGGTGGTGGGCTTCGGGACCGGCGTGGGGTTGCCGTTGTCGATCGTCACGGTGGCCAGCCATGTCGACCCGAGGCGGCGCGGCGCGGCGCTCGGCTTGCGGCTCTCCCTCAACCGGGCCGCGCAGCTGGCGATGCCCGTCGCGGTGGGTGCGCTGGTGACCGCGGCCGGGTTCGGGGTGGCGTTCGGGGTGACCGGCGGCGTACTCGCGGCCCTGACGCTGGTGGCGGCCGGCTCGGGTGACGGCGTTCGAGGCCGCGGCGCCGGTGGCGTGAGCCCGCCCGCATCGTTCGGACGTTGAACGAGAGGTGCTGCTACGAAATCGCGTGCCCTCACTTTCCCGTTGTGCTAGGGTGCTCCCTTATGAATCCCACGAGCGATCCGACGGCGACCGAAGCGTTTCCATCTCGCCACGATCTCGATGTGGACTCGCGTTCGCGCTCCTCGTCGGCGTGCGCTTCGACGTCGGGCACGGACCTCGTTCCCTTGCCCGAGACGGAGACGCCACCGATCGAAGCGCCCGCGCCGATCGAGGAGCCGCCGATCGTCGTGCCCCCGGTCGATCCCGTCGAGCACACGGTCGACGTGTCGTCGCCCGACACCGCGGTGGTGGCGGGGTTCGACGTGCACGTCACCGCGGTCGTCGAGCCGCCGTACGAAGGGGTGCTCGAGTGGACGGTCGATGCCGGCACCATCGTCGCGAGCGGGGGGCACGAGGCCACCTTCTCGCCGCCCGACGAGCCCGGCGTCTACACGATCTCGGCGACCGTGCCGGGCGAACCCGATGCCAGCGCCAGCCTCGACGTCTCCGTGCACATGGGCTTGGCCGAGCCTTTCACGTTCGTCGTGCTACCCGACACCCAGAACATGGTGAAGGACCCCGACCTGGCCTACATGGTGACGGACATGACCGAGTGGATCGTCGACCAACGTGACGCGCTCAACATCGAGTTCGTCAGCCACGTGGGCGACGTCGTCTCGTTCGCCGACCAGATCCCCGAATGGGAACGTGCGACCGCCGCCCTGGACCTCCTCGACGGCGTCGTGCCGTACTCGGTCGCGCTCGGCGATCACGAGTACGACCCGGAAGAGTACAAGGACGGCTCCGTCGCCAACTACCTGGCGAACTTCGGCCCCCAGCGCTACGCGGGCTACGACTGGTACCGCGGTTCGAGCCCCGACGGTCTCAGCCACGTGCAGGTGTTCTCGGCCGGCGGGCGTGAGTTCCTCCACCTGGCGGTGGAGTTCGAACCGCTGGGGACGGTGGACGACCCGACCAGCCCGCTCGGCTGGGCGGTCTCGATCCTAGAAGCGAACCCGACGCTGCCGACGATCATCACCACGCACGCTTACCTGTGGGATCAGGAGGGCGAAGAGGGTCACTTCCGCTGGCGCGGGCGCCGAGGCTACGTGCTGGTGGACGGCGTGAAGGATTACGTGGGACCGACCGGCGAAGAGCTGTTCGCCGCGCTCGTCGAACCGTTCCCCCAGGTGTTCATGGTGCTCAACGGGCACTTCCACTTGGCCACCCGGCCGGACCAGGGCAAGTTCCACCAGGTGAGCATCAACGCGGCGGGTTCCGAGGTCTACGAGATGATGTCGAACTTCCAGTCGTACCCGAACGGCGGCGACGGGTGGCTCCGGTCGATCGAGTTCCAGCCGGGCGGTGGGGCCGGCGGCAGCGACCGGATCGCGATGCGCACGTACTCACCGACGCTCGACGCGGCTGGAGAGGTCGCCAACCAGACCGACCCGCGCGGTGAGTTCTCCTTCGACCTCGATTTCGCGGAACGTTTCGACCTCGGCGATCCGAACCCTTAGGCCTGGACGTGGGCCGCGTCGGGTAGGTTGACGGCGTGAACCCCGAGCGCGCGCACCCCAGGTCCGACGTCCCGCTCCGCACCGTCCTCTGTTTCGGCGATTCGAACACGTGGGGTTTCGAGCCCGGCAGCGGACGGCGCTACCCGCGCGCGGTGCGGTGGCCGGGCGCCCTGGCCGAGCGGGCCGGACCGGCGTGGCATGTGGTCGAGGCCGGGCTGAACGGGCGGACGACCGTGTTCCACGATCCGCTGGGCGATCTCGAGGGTTTGCGGCACCTGGGACCGATCCTCGACAGCGCCGCGCCCGTGGACGTGGTCGTGCTGCTGCTGGGGACCAACGACCTCAAGACGCGCTTCGCCGCGAGCGCGTACGAGATCGCCGAGGGCGCCGGTCGCCTGGTCGACCACGTGCTGGCCTCCGACGCCGGACCGGGCGACGTCGCGCCCGACGTCGTGCTGGTCGCGCCCCCGCCGCTGGCCTCCGTCGAGGCGTGGGCACGGCGAGACCCGGACGCGTACGAGGGTTTCGAGACCGCATGGCGCGACGCTGCGACCACCTCGCAGGCGTTCGCGCGGCAGTACGCGCGGGTGGCCCGCCTGCGCGGGGTGCGCTTCCTCGACGCGGGCGCCCACGTCCGGACGAGCGACGTCGACGGCGTGCACTGGTCGGCCGAAGGTCATGCGGCGCTCGCCCGGGCGGTGCACGCCGTCCTCGCCGGCGGCTAGGCCGACGGAGGTCAGCTCGCGGCGGTCGTCACTCGGCGTCGGCGTCGCCGGTGCCCCGCACGCGCAGCCCTTGCTCCGGCAGGTCGACGTCCACCTTCGCGCCCTGCGGTCCCCAGGTGGCGCGGCCCTGCTTGCGCCCGATGTGTTCGAGCACGCCGTACGCCCCGGGAGCGATCGGGTCCTCGCCGCCGAGACCCATCGCCGCCCAGGCGATGCGCCGGCTCTCGTAGTCGCCGCGGGCGCGGGTCTCGGCGTCGTGGGCGGCGAGCAGCGCGCGTTCGGTCTCCTCGTCGAGCGACCACACCTCGTGATGGACGAGGAGCGGCAGCGGCAAGCGCGGCCGCGGCGCCGGCCACTGGTCGTCGGCGGGACGGCCGACCGAGAGGCCGACGAGGGGCACCACCCGCGGCGGTAGCCCGAGGGTCCCCGCGATCTCGAGCGAGCCGTTCAGGACGCCACCCAGGAGCACCGTGCCGAGGCCCAGCGACTGCGCCACCAGCGAGGCGTTCTGCAGGCCGACGGTCAGGTCGGCGGTGGCGCTCACGAGCATGCGCAGGTCGTGGGCGGTGTAGCGGTACCCGCGCCCGTGGACGATCTCGCGGGCGCGGCGCAGGTCGGCGCAGCCCACGATCAGCAGCGGGGCCTCGTCGATCCAGCGCTGGTCCCCGGCGAGGTGGGCGAGTCGGCGCTTGCGCTCCGGGTCGCGCACGAGCACGTGGCTGTAGCTGTGCAGGGCCGACGAGGTGGGACCACGCACCAGGGCGGCTTCCAGGGCGGCCACCACGTCCTCGGACAGCGGGTCGGCCGCGAAGCGGCGGACGCTGGCGTGGGTGACGACGGTGGCCAGGGTCGACCGGCTGCGCTCGTCGAGGGCGGCCACCGCCGCAGCCGTGGCGGGTTCGTGCACGGTCTCGAGGGCGCGGCGGACCGCGGTGGCGTTGGACTCGCTCGGGTTCGGCATGACGCACGGTACCCAGGCGCCGGCGTGGCGAACGCGCCGCCGCGGACGGCGGGCGTCCTGTCGGACCCAGCCCTCCGTCCGTGTCGGAGAAGGTGGGACGCGCCACCCCGGCCGGCCGACCTAGCCTAGGGACAGCATCGCGCTGGGGCCGGGGCCTCCGTGTTCCGGTCCGCGCCATGGAGAGGGGACCGACATGGCAGGACGCCGCATCGTGGTCGACGGCAACGAGGCCGCTGCCCGCGTGGCTCACCAGGTGAACGAGGTCATCGCCATCTATCCGATCACGCCCGCGTCGCCGATGGGCGAGCATGCCGACGCGTGGTCGGCCGTCGGGCGCCGCAACATCTGGGGTCAGGTGCCCGAGGTGGCGCAGCTCCAGAGCGAGGCCGGGGCGGCCGGGACGGTCCACGGATCGTTGCAGGCCGGCGCGCTCACCACCACCTTCACGGCGTCGCAGGGTCTGCTCCTGATGATCCCGAACATGTTCAAGATCGCCGGCGAGCTCACGCCCACGGTGATCCACGTGGCGGCGCGCTCGGTGGCCACGCACGCGCTCAGCATCTTCGGCGACCACAGCGACGTCATGGCGGCGCGCAGCACCGGCTGGGCCATGCTCTTCGCCCACTCCGTGCAAGAAGCGCACGACATGGCGCTCGTGGCCCAGGCCGCCACGTTGCGGTCGCGGGTGCCGTTCCTGCACGTGCAAGACGGTTTCCGGACGAGCCACGAGGTGGCGCGGATCGTGCCGCTCGAGGAAGACGACCTGCGCGCCCTGGTCACCGACGACCTGGTGGCCGGCCACCGCGCGCGGGCGCTCGATCCCGATCGCCCGGTGCTCCGCGGCACCGCCCAGAACCCCGACGTGTTCTTCCAGTCGCGCGAAGCGGCCAACGCCTACTACGACGCCCTGCCTGGCGTCCTCGACGACGTGTTCGCCGAGTTCGCCCACCGGACCGGCCGCCGGTACCAGGCCTTCGAGACGTATGGCGCGCCCGACGCCGAGCGGATCATGGTCCTCATGGGCTCGGGCGTCATGGCGGCGCGCGAGGCCGTCGACGCCATGGTGGCCGCGGGCGAGAAGGTGGCCCTGGTCGCCGTCCGGCTGTACCGCCCGTTCGACACCGCCGCCTTCACGGCGGCGCTGCCCGACACCACCCGCAGCGTGGTCGTGCTCGACCGCACCAAGGAGCCCGGTGCCGTCGGCGAGCCGCTCTACCAGGACGTCGTGGCCGCGTTGGCCGAGCGCCACGCGGACGGGGCGACGCGGCCGCGGGTGCTCGGCGGGCGCTACGGCTTGGGGAGCAAGGAGTTCACGCCGCGGATGGCCAAGGCGGCCTTCGATGCGCTGCAGAACCCGGACGCGCCCAACTCCTTCTCGGTGGGGATCGTCGACGACGTGACGCACCGCTCGCTGCCGGTGGACGCCGGCTTCGCGACCGAGCGGGCCGACGTGACCCGCGCCGTCTTCTACGGGCTCGGCAGCGACGGCACCGTCGGTGCCACGAAGAACAGCGTCAAGATCATCGGCGAGCACACCGACCTCGACGCCCAGGGCTACTTCGTGTACGACTCGAAGAAGTCGGGCGCGGTGACGGTCTCACACCTGCGGTTCGGCCCGGCACCCGTCGCCAGCCCCTACCTGATCGAGTCCGCCGGCTTCGTCGGCGTCCACCGCTTCGACCTGCTGTTCTCGCGCGACGTGCTGGAGCTCGCCGCGCCCGGCGCCACCGTCTTGTTCAACGCGCCCTTCGCGCCCGACGAGCTGTGGGCCGAGTTGCCGGTCGAGGTGCAGCGGCTGGCGCGACAGCGTGACCTGAAGCTGTTCACGATCGACGGCGACGGCGTGGCGCAAGACGTCGGCATGGGCGGCCGCATCAACACCATCATGCAGACGTGCTTCTTCGCGCTCTCCGGCGTCCTGCCGCGCGACGAGGCGATCACGGCCATCAAGTCCGCCATCGATCGCACCTACGGCAAACGCGGCGGCACCGTCTTGCAGCGCAACCACGACGCGGTGGACGCGGCGCTCGCCCACCTCCACGAGGTCCCCGTCCCGGCCGAAGGCGAGGGCGTCAAGCGGCGCCACGCGGTCGTTCCGAGCGTCGCGCCCGATTTCGTGCAACGCGTCACCGCCCGGGTGATGGAGGGGGCCGGGGACCTGCTGCCGGTGTCGGCGTTCCCCGTCGACGGCACGTACCCGACCAACACCGCCCGCTGGGAGAAGCGGTCGATCGCCAGCGAGGTGCCGATCTGGGACCCGGCCGTCTGCACGCAGTGCAACCTCTGTGCGCTCGCCTGTCCGCACGCCGCAATCCGCGTGAACGCGGTCCCGGCCGCGCAGCTCGAAGGCGCCCCGGAGGGCTTCAAGTCCACCGCCTGGAAAGGCAAGGACGAGGCGCTGAACGGGTTCGAGTTCATCGTCCAGTTGGCGCCCGACGACTGTACGGGCTGTGGCGTGTGCGTCGACGTGTGCCCGGCGCGCGACAAGACCGAGCTCAAGCGCAAGGCGATCAACCTCGAGCCCAAGACGCCCCACCTCGAGCAGGAACGCGCCTGGTGGTCGTTCTTCGAGGAGCTGCCGTACCCGCGCCCCGACTTCGACGCCCTCGACCCGATCAAGGCCTCGCAGCTTCGCGAACCGCTGTTCGAGTTCTCCGGCGCCTGCGCCGGCTGCGGTGAGACGCCGTACCTGAAGCTGCTGAGCCAGCTCTACGGCGATCACCTGGTCGTCGCCAACGCCACCGGCTGCTCGTCGATCTACGGCGGCAACCTGCCCACCACGCCGTGGGCCCAGGACGCCGAGGGTCGCGGACCGGCTTGGTCCAACTCGCTCTTCGAGGACGCTGCCGAGTTCGGGTACGGCATGCGCCTGGCCGTCGACGCGCGCGCCTCGCAGGCCGCCGACCTGGTCGAGCGGCTGCGCCCCCACCTGGGCGACGCCTTCGCCACCGAGCTGCTGACCGGTCAGGGCCACGACGACGTGGCCATCGCCGCGCAGCGTGAGCGCGTCGAGCGCTTGCGTGGACGACTCGCCGAGCTCGAAGCCGACGCCGACCTCGAGCTCGATCCGACCGTCTCCGCCGACCTCGCGCGCCTCTCGGCGGTGGCCGAGACGTTGGTGCCGCGCCAGGTCTGGGTGGTCGGAGGCGACGGTTGGGCCTACGACATCGGCTTCGGTGGCCTCGACCACGTGCTGGCGTCCGGCCGCGACATCAACGTGCTGGTGCTCGACACCGAGGTGTACAGCAACACCGGCGGTCAGGCGTCCAAGTCGACGCCGCGCGCGGCGGTGGCGAAGTTCGCCGCCAGCGGCAAGGCGGTGGGGAAGAAGGACCTGGGCATGATCGCCATGGCTTACGGCGACGTGTACGTCGCCCAGATCGCCATCGGCGCCAGCCCCAAGCAGACGGTCGAAGTGTTGCGCGCCGCCGCCGCCTGGCCCGGCCCGAGCCTGGTGATCGCCTACAGCCCGTGCATCGCCCACGGCATCGACATGCGCACGATGATGACGCACCAGCGCGACGCGGTGCGCGCCGGCTACCTGACGCTCTACCACTACGACCCGCAGGCGGCCCTGGCCGAGGGGGGCGGGAACCCGCTCGTGCTCGACTCGCGCGCGCCCAACAAGTCGCTCTCCGAGTGGGCGCTGCAGGAGGGACGGTTCGCCGTCCTGGCACGCAGTCAGCCCGAGCGCGCGGACGCGCTGCTGAAGCTCGCCGAGGCCGACGCCAAGACCCGCCGCGCCCATTACGAACAGTTGGCCGGCGTCCACCGTGAGATGCCCGACAAGGCCCAGGGCGATGCTGCCCGGGCCCTCGCGACCCCGGCCCACGGCGCTGGGGAGGAGGACGCATGAGCCCCGACCTCACCACCCGCTACCTCGGCCTCACGCTCCGTAACCCGCTGGTGGCGGCCGCGTCCCCGGTCACGGGCCGGCTCGACACGCTGCGTCGCCTCGGCGACGCCGGCGTCGGAGCCGTGGTCCTGCCGTCGCTGTTCGAAGAGCAGATCGAGCGCGACGAGCTCGCGCTCGACGACCTCACCTACGTGGGCCAGGAGATCTCGCCCGAGATCACCGGCTACTTCGATCCCTTCACGGGGGTCGAGGTGGGTCCGGGCGCGTACCTGCGGCGGCTCCAGAGCGCCAAGGAGGCGCTCGACGTGCCCGTGATCGCCAGCCTCAACGGCTATCGGCCGGGCGGCTGGACGCACCACGCGGAGCTGTTGCAGGACGCCGGTGCCGACGCCATCGAGCTCAACGTCTACTTCCTCGCCACGGATGGAGCCGAGAGCGGCACCGACGTCGAGGATCGCACCGTGGAGACGGTGGCGGCGGTGTGCCAGCGGGTGTCGGTGCCGGTCACCGTCAAGATCGGTCCCTGGTTCTCGTCGGTGCCGCACGTGGTGCGCCGGTTGGGGGACGCGGGCGCCCGCGGGGTCGTGCTCTTCAACCGCTTCTACCAACCGGACGTCGATCTCGAGACCCTCACCGTCGGTCCGCGGCTGGTGCTGTCGACCTCCGACGAAGCCCGCCTGGCGCTCCGGTGGATCGCCATCCTGCACGGCCGGGTGCCCATCGACCTGGCCGCCAGCGGCGGCGCGCATGGTGCCGACGACGTCGTGAAGCTGCTGCTGGTCGGCGCCGACGTGGTCACCATGGCCTCGGCGCTCATCGAGCGCGGGCCCGAGCACGTCGCCGACGTCCTCACCGAGATGTCGGCCTGGATGCAGGAACACGATTACGACAAGATCGACGACCTGCGCGGGGCGCTCTCGCAGCGGGCCGCGCCCGACCCCGCCTCCTTCGAGCGCGCCAACTACCTGCGGGCGCTCACCGGCTACGCGGCCGCCTACCGACCGCCGCGCTGACGACGGAAGAAACCCGCTCCCGCGCGCGCGTGGATGGCCTACGATGGGCCATGCACGCGCGCGACCGTTTTCCCGACCTCGGGACGCGACCGGTCGCCTGCCACGAGGGCACCGCCACCCTCGCAGCCGGCGAGGTGGCGCTGGCGCGCCCCCACGTCCGCGACCGCGCGCCCTTCGAGGTCGTGTGGGTGCCGCTCCCGGGCACGCCGGGTCGGCTCGGCATCGCGATGGCACCCGGTCGGCACGACCGCACCGCCGAGGGGGCCTTCTGGCGCGACCTGCACACCGACTTGCGCCGCCTCCGTCATGTCCACCGCGCCCACACGCTCGTGACGCTGCTGGCCGACGGCGAGGCCCGCGACCTGGGGATCGGCGAACTCCATGACGCCGCGGCGCTCCACGAACTCGAGCACCTGAGCCTGTCGATCCGCGACGGGAGCGTGCCCTCGCCAGCGCAGGAGGACGCGGCGATGGCGCTGCTCCACACGCTGGTCCGCCGTCTGGCCGACGGCCACACCGTGGTGCTCCACTGCCGCGCCGGGCGCGGGCGGTCGGGGACGTGGGCGGCGATGGTGGCGGCCGCGCTCGGCGACACGCCGGCGGCGGCCGTGGAACGGGTCCGCGCCGTGGAACCGCGCGCGGTGGAGACGGCGGCCCAAGAGGCCTACGTCAGCACGGCGGCGACCGCTTGGGCGCGACGGCGCCTCGGCGAGCGCTGACGCGCGTCAGGTGGCCGTCGGCGCCGCCTTGCGGACGCGGGCGATCTCGGCGGAGAGCAGGCGCGTGACGCCGACCCGGCAGTCGACGCAGGTCGTCTCGGCGCCCACGAACGGCGCCGCGTCGGTGAACGACGTGAACCCCTGATCGCGGAGGATCGAGCGCACCCGTGCGCTCCCGAGCCCGTGCTCGTCGCACAGGTCGGTGACGGGCAGCTCCGGCAGCCGCCAGCGGCCAGGATCGGCCTGGTACACGGTGTACGCGCGCAGCCAGAAGGCGCGCTCGAACTCGAGCATCTCGCCTTCGAAGCCGAGGAGATCGGCGGCGAGGGTGATGCCCGCGGCCGTGAGCCGTTCCTCCTCCTCGACGAACGGGAGCTCGAACGCTTCGATCAGGTCGACGGCCTCCCGCAGCAGCGGGTCGAGCGTCTCACGCGCCTCGAGGAGCGAGCGCAGCGCCGTGCTCGACCAGGGCGCCTCCGGGTGCGACACCATGACCAGCGGCAGGACGTACGACTTGACGTCCTGCACGGCCTCGGTGACCGTCTCGATGAACCGCCGCTGACCGTGCACGGTCAACAGATCCTCGGCAACTGTTCCTCGATCGGCATCTCGAGCACGCGCCGGCTGCCGTAGGCGGTCTCGACGAGCGCCACGCCCTCGGGTTTGCGGACGATGTCGCCGATGATCGCGGCTTCGCGGCCGCGGGGGTGCGCCTTCATCGCGCCGAGCGCCGCCTCGGCCTCCTCGGGCGGCACGATGACGAGCACCTTGCCCTCGTTCGCCGCCAGCATCGGGTCGATCCCCAGCATCTCGCTGTACTGCTCGACGAGCTCGTGCACCGGGACGGCCACGTCGTACACGCGCAGCCCGAAGGGTTGGCGCAGCACCACCTCGTTGGCGACGGCGGCCAAGCCGCCGCGTGTGATGTCGCGCATGAAGCGCACGTTCGGCGCCACCGCCAGCACGGCCTCGATGAGGCCGTTGAGCGGCGCCACGTCCGATTCGAGGTCGACCGAGAGATCGAGCCCCTCGCGCCGCGACATGACCGCGATGCCGTGGTCTCCGAGCGTGCCGTTCACGAGCACCTGGTCGCCGGGTCGGACGCGGGCGACGCCGAGGTCGATCCCGTCGGGCAGGAAGCCGATGCCGGTGGTGTTGATGAAGATGCCGTCGCCGCTGCCACGCTCGAGCACCTTGGTGTCGCCGGCGACGATGGCGATGCCGGCCTCGTCGGCCGTCGCCTTCATCGACCTCACGACCGCCTCGAGCTCGTCCATCGGGTAGCCCTCCTCGAGCAGGAAGGCGGCGGTGAGGTAGGCGGGCCGGGCGCCCATGACGGCGAGGTCGTTGACGGTGCCCGCCACCGCCAGCCGACCGATGTCGCCGCCAGGGAAGAAGGCGGGCTTGACGGTGTGCGAGTCGGTGGCGAAGGCGATGCGGCCGCCCGGGTTGGCCAAGATGGCGGCGTCGGTGAGCTCGCGCAGCGGTTCGTTCGAGAAGACCGCCACGAACAGGTCCTCGATCAGCTCCAGCGTCAGCTTGCCGCCGCTGCCGTGGCTGAGCCGGACCGTGTCGTAGCGCTTGAGCGACGACGGGCGGCGCTCGGCGACGGTGGCCTCAGGCTTCGACATGGAGGCGCTCCTTGTGCATGCCGTAGGCGTACCAGGCGCGACACGTCCCCTCGTGGCTCACCATGCAGGGGCCGTAGGGGCTGTCGGGTGTGCACAGCTTGCCGAAGACCGTGCAGGCGTCGGGTCGGATCTGACCCAGCGTCACCTCGGCGCAGCGGCACCCCTTGGGATGCTCGGCGCCGCGCAGCACCAGCGGGTCGAGCCGACCCGCGAAACGATCGGTGGCGGCGTAGCGGCGGTAGGGGGCACGCAGGCGAAAACCCGAGGCGGGGATCTCGGCGATGCCGCGCCAGCGGATGGGAGCCAGCTCGAAGACCTCCATGAGCTCGCGCCGCGCGGTCTCGTTGCCGTCGTACTTCACGAGACGCTGGTAGGGGTTCTCGACCGCGGGCCGGTCGTCGCGCAGCTGCTCCAGGAGCGCCGTGATCGACTGCATGACGTCGACGGGTTCGAAGCCGCCCGAGGCGCAGGCGATGCCGCGTTCGGCCAGGTGCTCGTAGACGCGCAGGCCCGTGATCGTGGCGGCGTGGCCGGGCAGGATGAAGCCGTCGACGTCGAAGCCCTCGAGGTCGGGCAGGATGCTCGTCGCCGGGGGCGTGTAGTAGTTGGCCTCCAGGATCGAGAGGTTGTCGGGCACGCCGCGGCGCAGCATGGCGGCCACCGCCACGACGGTCGTCTCGAAGCCGACCGAGAAGAACACGACCTGCTTCTCGGGGTGCGCCTCCGCGAGGCGCTTGGCCTCGAAGACGCTGTAGACCGCGCGTACGTCGCCGCCGCGAGCGCGGGCGTCGAGCAGGCTCATGCGGACGTCGCCGCGGCGCTCGCCCTCGAGCGGGATGCTCCCGGGCACCGCCAGCATGTCGCCGAAGGACGCCAGGATGGTGTCGGGCAGCAAGGAGAGCTGGATGGCGGTGTTGATGAACTCGTTGTCGCACACGCACACCGGGCAGCCCGGCCCGGCCAGCACCGTCACCGTCTCGGGCAGCAGGTCGCGCAGCGCGTAGCGCCCCATCTCGTGCTCGTGCGTGCCGCAGATGTGCATGAGCTTGACGGGCCGACCGATCTCGGCCGCCAGCGCGTGGATGCGTTCGCGCAGGGCGGCCACCAGACCCGGGTCCTTGTAGCGCTCGGGCGCGAACGGGACGGTGGGTGGGGCGGCCACGGCGCCCGCCCCGGGCTGCGGGGCCGGAGCGTCAGCCACGGGTCTCGGGCTCCAGGTACTGCTCGATCAGGCGGAGGTTGGCCGCGGCGTCCTCGGGTGTGATCTTGTCGATCGCGAAGCCGGCGTGGACCACCACCCAGTCGCCCACCTTGATGTCGTCGACCAGACCGACGAAGCAGTGCTGGGTGCTGGAGCCGAGCCGGATGGTACAGCGATCGCTGTCCAGGACGTCGACGACTTCATGGGGTATGGCTAGGCACATGTGGGCATCCTCCCGAGGTGGCGGCAGCCAGGACGGCTCGATCCGGTGCGATGGGCTCATCATGTCCGCAGCGACGTCGCCGGCGCCAGTGGCCCATGTCCCGGCGCACCCGGGGTGGGGTCGACGCGGCGTGGCTGATCGGGTCAGGCGATCTCGAGGTGGCGCAGGTTCAGTTCACGGCCCTGGCGCAGGTCGGCCGAAGGGGTGCCGCAGGTGGGGCAGATGGCGATCCCGAAGCGGTTGTCCAGTTCGAAACCGGCGTCGCACGTGGCGCAGTGCGCCAGAGCCGGCAGGTAGGTCACGTCCAGGCTGGCGTCCTCGGCCATGGTGCCCAGTCGGGCGCCGCTGAACGCGAACTCGAGGGCCTCTGGCACGACGCCCGAGAGCGATCCGATCTCGAGGTGGATCGCCTCGATCCGCGAGGCGCCCTCGTTCCGGGCGGCCTCTTCGGCCATCGCGATCATCCGCACCACCAGGCTGAACTCATGCACGGCCGAGGATCTCCTCGGCCGCGCGGACGGGCTCTTCGGCCACGCCGATGATGTCCTCCGCGAGGAAGCGGGTGTCGGCGGTGAGGTCGGGTCGGACCGTGGTGGGTTCGACGCCCAAGCGAGCCAGTTCCTGCAGGACGACGCTGGCGAGCGCCTCCATGCGACCGCGCACGACGGGTCCGAGCCCGACACCGACGTCGCCGCCCCCGAACTCGAGCGGGTCGACGCCGATCGCCACCACGACCACGTCGGGCAGGTCGCCGTAGAGCGCCATCGCCGAGAGGAGGTCGGGGACCTCCCACTCGTGCGACGACAGCTTGCCGTAGCCGACCTCGGCGGGCACGTCGCCGGGGCCGAACCGGTAGACCTTGCCCACCGGTGCGGCCACGGCGTCGACCAGGATCACGCTCTCGTGCTCGGCGATGAGGTTGAGCAGTTGCCAACCCAGCGTGCCGCCGTCCTCGATGTCGACGCCCTCGGGGAAGCGGTACTTGCTCCTGAGGTAGTGGACCAGGTGCACGCCCGCCCCTTCGTCGCCGTAGAACACGTTCCCGACGCCGAGCACGAGGAGCGAGCGTGCGCTGGTCATCGCCGCGACTTCTTCTTGGACGCGCTCTTGGCCGCCGGCACGGTGGCCGGGCGGGCTGGGACGTCCTTGGGATCGTAGACGTGCCGGACGTTGCGCTCCTGGGCCCGGAAGCCCGAGACCATGCTCTCGATCAGCATGTTGCCGGTGCGCAAGCTGTTCCAGACGGCCATGTAGATGTGGACGAGCGTGAAGACGACGAACCACCACATCGTGAAACGGTGGACGATCCGGACGGTGGCGAGACCGCCCATCCAGACCTCGATGGGGCGGAGCAGCCCGGCCGACCAGCTGGCCAGCCCGCCGTCCGTGTAGGGCGACGCGATGAGGATGCCGGTGACGGAGATCAGCAGCAGCGAGGCGTACAGCATGGTGTAGACCGTGTACTGCAGCGGGCCGTAGTTGCTGTACGTGAAGTGCGCGTGGTCGCGCCGCGCCAGGAGGTAGAAGCCGAGCTGGTCGCGCCAGGCTTTCCAGCTGAACAGGACGCGCCCCATCTTGAGCTCGTGGCCGATCCCCAGCCGGCCGTCGGCGCGGACGAACAGGAACTGGTAGATGCGGGCCAGCGTGAGCGCCAGCAACACCCAGCCCGCTGCGACGTGCCAGCCCCGCACCTGCGCCATGACCAGCGACTGGGTCTCTTGGCCGATCCCAAGGCGAGCCAGGAACGGCGTGCCGAGGTAGATGCCGCTGAGCATCATCCAGATGAGGATGGCGTTGCGCAACCAGTGGGCGATGCGCACGTAGCGCCCGAACACGTACATGACCAGGGTGGGACGATCTTTCCGTTCGACGACCACGGCGTGGGGCGTCGTGGGCCGACGCGCCTTCGGCGCGATGGCCTTCGGATCGACGATCGGAGGAACGGGGCCGGTCCGGGTCGCCATGGTTACACCGCCACTTCGTGTTGGGCGAGCTCCTCGCCCTCGCGATTGAGCACGTGGACGGCGCACGCCATGCACGGGTCGAACGAGTGCACGGTGCGCACGACCTCGAGCGGCTGGGTCGGATCGGCCAAGGGTTGGCCGACGAGCGAGGCCTCGTAGGCGCCGCGCTGCTCACGACCGTCCTTGGGGCTGGCGTTCCAGGTGGTCGGGACGATGGCCTGGTAGTTCTCGATCTGACCGTCGCGCACGGTGATCCAGTGGCTGAGGCTGCCGCGCGGGGCCTCCGCCATCGCCCAGCCCTGGCCGTCCTTGGCGGTGTAGCGCGAGAAGAAGCGCTCGTCGCCGCCCGCCACGTTGGCCACCAGGTTGCCGATCAGGGTGGGGATCTCGTCGCCCACGACCTGGGTCTCGATGCCGCGGGCTACGGTGCGCCCCAGCGTCGAGTACCAGAACTCGAAGGGCACGCCGAGCCCTTCGGTGTAGCTGTCCATCGCGTTGCGGATGCCCTCGTGGCCCGACGCGTAGGCGATGAGCATGCGGGCCAGCGGGCCGACCTCGACGGGCGTCCCGTCGTAGCGTGGCGACTTCACCCAGCTGTAGCCACCGCTGGTCTTGAGGCTGCCATCGGCTTCGAAGCCTTCGTAGGCGGGGTTCGTCTGGCCCTGGAGGGGGTGCAACGAGGTCTCGCCGTCGGGGTAGCTGTACCAAGCGTGCGCCACCTCTTCGCCGATCTTCATCGGATCGATGGTGTGCACCGTGCTGAGGTCCCGGTCGAGGATCAGGCCGGGCGGGAGCAGGAAGGAGCGGCGGTCCCACGGCTGCTCGTTCTCGGACATCGCGCCGAAGCTCATGTAGTTGCGCAAGCCGGCGCCATGGCCCGCCAGGCCCTCGTCACGGTAGCGGTCGCCCAGCAGCTTCAGGTCGGGCAGGTACGCGCGCTGGACGAAGTCCATCGCTTGCTGCATGAGGAACTGGTACTGAGCGATGCGCGACGCGTCCAAGCCGTCGCGGGCGGACGTGATGCCACCCACGATGAGGCTCTGCGGGTGCGGGTTCTTGCCACCGAAGATCGCGGTCGCCTTGGCGGACGCGCGCTGGACGGCCAGGTTGTCGAGGTAGTGCGAGGCCAGGATCAGGTTCTCTTCGGGGGAGAGCTTGTAGGCGGGGTGACCCCAGTAGCCGCCGGCGAACGGACCGAGTTGCCCGCTCTGAACGAACGCGGTCAGGCGCTCGGCGACGCGTTGGTAGTGGCTCACCGAAGCGTTGTAGGGCGTGCGGTGGTACTGGTGGGCGATCTCGGTGGCGCGCTCCGGGTCGGCGCTCAGCGCGCTGACGACGTCCCACCAGTCCATCGAGTGCAACTGGTAGAAGTGCACCGCGTGGTCGTTGACGAGCTGCGCGGCCCAGATCAGGTTGCGCAGCATGCGGGCGTTCGGCGGGATGGTGACGCCGTAGGCGTGTTCGGTCGCTTCGACGCCACGCTCGTAGTGGTGGAAGGTGCAGACGCCGCAGATCCGCTGGGCGAACAGGCCGACGTCGCGCGGGTCGCGCCCGCGCATGATCGTCTCGAAGCCGCGGAACGCGGTGCTCGAGCTGAACGCCTCTTCGACCGATCCGGCGTCGTCGACCTCGATCTCGATGCGGAGATGCCCCTCGATCCGCGTGATGGGGTCGATCACCTGTTTGGCCACGGCTCAGCGCTCCTCGTTCGGTGGGGTGGTATCGGGCTCGCGCTTCTCGGTGGCGGAGCGGATCGCGGTCGCGCCCGCGTGCGCCACGATGCCCACCGCGGCCGCGCCCAGGGCGACGGCGCCGATGGTGTCGGCGGTGGCATCCGTACCGAACGGGGTCTTGAAGGTCCGGCCGGGCAGAGGGACTTCGAACGGGGTCATGGTGTCCCAGAAGCCGGGCTCGCTGCAACCGATGCAGCCGTGGCCGGACATGATGGGCCACGAGGCGCCGTCGTTGTACCGGACCACGCCGCAGTTGTTGTACGTCATCGGGCCCTTGCAGCCGACCTTGAACAGGCACAAGCCCTGCTTGAGACCCTCGATGTCGCTCCAGCCCTCGACGTACTCGCCCGCGTCGAAGTGCCCGCGCCGCTCGCACTTGTCGTGGATGCGGTCTTGGTAGGCCCACAACGGACGTCCGAAGGCGTCGAGCGAGGGCAGGCGGCCGAACATGGCGAACTCGAGGATGGTGCCGACCACGTTCGTCGAGGAGACCGGGCAGGCGGGCAGGTTGACGACCGGCACGTTGAGGCGCCGGGTGTTGAGGAAGTCGCCCACGCCCAGGGCCGAGGTGGGGTTCGGTGCGGCGGCCGGGATCCCGCCGTACGAGGCGCAGGTGCCCGCGGCGATGACCGCCGCGGCGTGGCGGGCGACGTGCTCGACCCTGTCGATACCGGTCTCGCCGGCGGGGCCGATGGTGAGGAAGCTGCCGCCGGCGGCGACCGGGATGGAGCCTTCGAACACCGCGATGTACTGCCCGTCGAACCGCTCGATGGTGCCGGCGAGGACGTCCTCGGCGGCCTGGCCCGACGCCGCCATCAGCACCTCGGCGTACTCGAGGCTGATCAGGTCGAGCAGGAGCTCGTCGATGCCGGGGTTGCTGTTGCGGATGAGCGCCATGCTGTTGCCGGTGCAGGACTGCAACTCCATCCACACCACCGGGAGCCGGTTCATGAGCTCGGCCGCCCGCGCGACGCGGGTGTCGAATAGCGAGGGCAGCGCCAGCGCGGCGGTGGTCACGGCCGTCAGCTTCAGGAACTCGCGGCGGGTGACGCCGTGGCGCGTGAGCACGCCCTCCAGCGAGACGTCCTTGACGGGTCGTTGGCTTTCCAACCAATCGAGATGTCGGTCGGCCTCTTCCGCGAGGTGCGCGTAGTGCTCGCGCGCGTCGCGGTCGACACCTCCACGGGACGGGCGGTCGACGGCGGACGTTCGTTTCTGGCTCATGCGCACCTCCACGCGCTTCCCCGCATGCGATCGAGCGATCGCGGACCTCGTCGAGCAACGGTCGGCCGTGCGGCGATCCCACGCCGACGAAGTCCTGGCCCGAGCGCGTCGTGGCTTGGCGACGGTGGCGTCACGGGCGGTTGCAGTGGTGGGGCGAGGGTAGCGCAACCGCCGCAGCGCCCACGAGGGACGCGTGTCCCCTACGGCTCGCGGCGAGCTTCGCCCGGTGGGGACGCTTCGCGCAGGAAAGCGATCAGCGCTTCGGCGTCCTCGGGCCGGTTCACGTTGAGCAGGGCGCCCTCCGGCAACGACGCCACGTCGACGGCGAGGAGCTGCCCGGTGTCGGCCAGCGCCGACAACCACGGTTGGAAGGCCCAGCGGGCCGGGTCGTCGCCGGCGACGGCGGCCGCCACCGCGGGCGCCAGAGCGCCGTGGTAGAGCGCGGCCAGCGGCTCCCAGCGTCCGTCCCCCGCGCGCGGCACGATCGCGAGAACGCCCGGCGTGAAGCGTGCTGCCAAGGTCGGCCACCACACGCGTGGGACGAGCGGCAGGTCGGCCGCCAGCAGCGCCGTCCACCCGTCCGGATGCGCGCGCAGCGCGGTCGCGAGACCGCTCAGGGGGCCGCGACCGGGACGGTCGTCGGCGAGCGCGATCGCTCCGGTCGGAAGCGCGTCGGCGTGCCGCGCCACCCGGTCGGCGCTGCCCAGCAGGACGCTCACGCGCTCGGCGGGTGCCAGCGAGGCCAGGGCCAGGTCGAGGAAGCGGCGCCCGGCGACGGAAGCGAACACCTTGTCGCGTCCGAAGCGACGCGACGCCCCACCGGCGAGGACGGCGCCCCACCATCGCTCCGGGGGCTCGACGAGGGCTGGGATCACGCGGCAGTCTACGCACGGCCGCGAGACCCGGACCAAGGGACCGGCGCGGGGCGTCGGCGGACGAACGCCCCTGGTCGCCGCCCGACCTGCTCGTGAAAATGTGTGCATGGTGCCTGCCGGGACGATCGCATGAATGATCGGTCGATCGACGAGACCACCAGCGCGACGACCGATCGCATCCTGCAGCTCATCGCCTCCGCCTACCGCACGCCCGGCGAGCCGTTGCGCCGCGACCTCGCCTCGGGCGCCTTCGCTGAGGCCGCCACGGCCGTGGCCGAGGCGCTCGACCTGACCCCACCGTCGTTCGAGCGGGTCGCTTTCGAGGAGGTCCGCGAGCGGCACGTGACGCTCTTCGTCAGCCACCTCGCCGGGGTGGTGGCCCCCCCTACGTGGGTTTCGCGGTGGACGACGAACTGCTCGGCGACACCTTCCAGGCCCTGGGCGTCACCTTCGCTCGGCATGGGATCGAGGTGGCCGACGACTGGCGCGACTTGCCCGATCACGTGTCGGCCGTCGCCGAAGGGGGCCTGTTGTTGCTCGAGAGCGATCGCCCCGAGGACGCCGGCGACCTGCTCGCACGCTACCTGGCGCCCTGGTTCGCGCGGTTCGCGCCCACGCTCGCTCGCGCGGACGGGACCGGCTTCTACGGCACGCTCACGTCGTTCTTGGACACGGCGATCAGGAAGGTCACGCATGAGACTGCATCGTAGGGATTTCCTCAAGCTGTCGGCCGCGACGGTCGGCGCCTTGGCGCTCGGGACCGAGGCGCAGGCGCAGATCTTCCCCGACGGGTTCCCGAACCCGTTCCGCTCGCCCTCCGGCAAGTGGTTCGACGACGAGGTCCGCACCGTCTACTCGTACTGCGAGAACTGTTTCTGGAAGTGCGGCATCAAGGCGTCGGTGTCGGGTGGCAAGGTCCGCAAGGTCGACGGCTACGTCGAGAACCCGAAGTCCCGCGGCATGCTCTGCCCGCGCGGACAAGGGGCGGTCGCCCAGACGTACGACCCCGACAGGTTGAAGGTGCCGCTCATCCGCGTCGAGGGGTCCGAGCGCGGCGACGGTCGCTACCGCGAGGCGTCGTGGGACGAGGCGCTGGACTACATCGCGGAACGGATGCAGGGCATCAAGACCGAGTACGGCAGCGAGTCCGTGGCGTTCTTCGGCCACGGCAGCGGTGACAGCTGGTTCGCCTCCTACCTGCCCGGCGCCTGGGGTAGCCCGAACGCCGCCAAGCCCTCGGTGAGCCTCTGCACCGGGCCGCGCGAGACCGCCAGCCAGTACACCTTCGGGCGCGGCATCTCGGGTCACGAGCAGATCGACTGGGACGAGACCGACTACATCGTCCTGATCGGCCACCACATCGGCGAGGACACCCACAACACCCAGCTCCAGGACTTCTCGAACGCGCTCAAGCGTGGCGCCGAGCTCGTCGTCGTGGACCCCCGCTTCTCGGTGGCGGCCGGCAAGGCCAAGGACTGGCTGCCGATCAAGCCTGGCACCGACACGGCACTCCTGCTCGCGTGGTTGCACGTGCTCGTCACCGAAGAGCTCTACGACGCGGCCTACGTCGACGCCTACACGGTCGGTTTCGACCAGCTCGCCGAACACGTCGTCCAGTACACGCCGGAGTGGGCGGCGGAGATCACCGAGATCCCCGCCGACACCATCCGCCGCATCGCCCGCGAGCTGGCGGCGAAGGCGCCGCGCGCGGTGCTGCCGGTGGGGCGCCACGTCGTCTGGTACGGCGTCGACGACACCCATCGGATGCGGGCGCTGTACCTGGTCAACGTGCTGCTGGGCAACTACGGCGTCGAGGGTGGCTACTACCTGTGCGACGCGCCCATCGTCGAGGCCTACCCGCACCCGGCCCTGCCGCTGTCGCCGGCCTCGGGCGGGTGCGGTGGCGGGAGCACCGACGTCGCCGCCGCCACGGGCTTCCGTGAGGCCGCCGATCGCGGACGCTTCTTCGGCTCGGCCACCGCCGTTCAGGAACTGATCGAGCCGATGATCACCGGCGAGCCGTACCCGATCAAGGGTCTGTTCGCGTACGGCGTCAACCTGTTCCACTCGATCCCGATGGTGGAGCGCACGAAGGCAGCGGTGCGCAACCTCGACCTGTACGTGGCCATCGACGTGTTGCCGATGGAGCACGTGATGTGGGCGGACGTGATCCTGCCCGAGGCGACGTACCTCGAGCGCTACGACGACCTCTTGCTGCAGGCCTACAAGACGCCCTTCATCACCGCGCGCTTCCCGGCCGTCGACGCGATGTACGACAGCAAGCCGGGTTGGTGGATCGCGCGCGAGCTCGGCATCAAGCTGGGACTGGCCGAGTACTTCCCCTGGACCGACATCGAGGAGTACCTCGAGCGCCGCTTGCTGTCGATCGGCTCCAGCCTCGAAGCGATGCGTGAGCAGGGCACGATCGTGCGGCGCGGCCGACCGTACCTGGCGCAGTGGGAGGCGCTGAGCCGCAACCCGTTCGGGACCCCCTCGGGCAAGATCGAGATCTACTCGGAGCGGTTCGCGGCGGCGGGCCACGACCCGCTGCCCGTCTTCGTGCCACCCCGCGAGGTGCCCGCCGGTCAGTACCGGTTGCTCTACGGCCGCAGCCCCGTCCACACCTTCGCGCGTACCCACAACAACCCCGTGCTCATGGAGATGTACGGCGAGAACGAGGTGTGGCTCAACGCGCGTGAGGCCGAGCGCCTGGGGCTGAGCCAGCGCGAATACGTCTGGCTCGAGGCGGCCGACGGCCACCGCGAGGGCCCCGTGCCGGTGCTGGTGACCGAGCGGATCCGCCCCGACTGCGTCTACCTGGTCCACGGCTTCGGGCACAAGGCGCCGCTGATGAAAGTTGCCTCCGGGCGCGGGGCATCCGACACCCACCTGCAGACCCGCTACGACCTCGACCCCGTCTCGGGCGGTGCGGGCTTGCGCAACAACTTCGTCCGCATCATCCCGGGGGCGCCCAACCCGCATCATCCCTCGATCGCCGAGATCATCGGTGGAAGGAGCCACGCATGAGCCGCATGGCGATGGCGATCGACCTCGCCGCCTGCGTCGGTTGCGCCGCGTGTGCGGTGGCCTGCAAGGTGGAGAACGAGGTCCCCGCCGGCCTCCACCGCTTGTGGATCCGCAACACCGAGGTCGGCACCTTCCCGAACCTGGTGGTGGAACACCGTCCCGAGGCGTGCCTGCACTGCGAGAACCCTCCGTGCGTCCCCGTGTGCCCGACCGGCTGCTGCTTCGTGCGCGAGGACGGCATCGTCGACATCGACGCCAAGAAGTGCATCGGCTGCAGCGCCTGCATCGCCGCGTGCCCGTACGACGCCCGCCATATGCACCCGAAGGGGTACGTCAGCAAGTGCGACTTCTGCAAGCACCGCGTCGACGAAGGACGCATGCCGGCCTGCGTCGAGACCTGCCCCACGCTGTGCCGCTCGTTCGGCGACCTCATGGACCCCAACTCCGATGTGTCGCGTGCCATCCGCGCCGCGCGCCGGGTGGACGTGCTCCGGCCCGGCCTCGGCACCGGCCCCAACCTCTACTACTTGAACGCCCCCGCCAGCTTCGGTCTGGTGGGTCAGGAAGGGGCGCGCACCGCATGAGCGAGTTCTACGGCATCCCCAACTCCGCCCACTTCTGGCATTGGCCGACGCTGATCCACTTCGCGCTCGTCGCGCTGGCGGGGGGAGCGGCAGCGGTGACCGCCATCGCGACCGTCACCGGCCACCCCAAGATGCGGACCTACGCGCTCGTGACGATGGTGCTGATCGTGCTCGACCTGGCGACGCTGTGGGCCGAATCGCCCGCACGCTTCCGGTTCACCCACGTCTGGCTGTTCCTCTCCTTCACCCCCACGGCGCCGATCTGGGTGGGCGCGTGGGGACTCATCCTGTCGCTCGGCTCGAGCTTCTTCGTCTGGCTCGCGAAGGGCCCACGCTGGCTGTGGGGGGCCGGTCTGGTCGTCGGTAGCGCGTTGGCGCTCGTGTATCCCGGCTGGGCGCTGTCCGTGAACATCAACCGTCCGCTGTGGACGCCGCTGCTGGTGGTGCTGTTCCCGCTCACGGGCATGACCACGGTCGTCGCGATCGCCGCGCTCCTCAAGCAAGCCTGGGCGCCGCGTCTGCTGGCGCCGCTGGGTGTCGCCAGCGCCCTCATCGGGGTCGCGTACCTGTTCGGCCTGGCCACCGGCACCGCGGAGGCCCGCGCCGGCTTCACGTACTTCTGGGAGCACGACGGTCTGTGGTTCACCGTCGCCCTCGTCCTCCTCGCCGTCACCCCGGCGTTCGTGCGCCGGGTCCCGTGGGCCGCCGCGCTCCTGCCGCTCGTGGGCGCCACGGTCGTGCGCAGCCTGATCGTCGACCTCGGTCAGGCGCAGTTCTTCGGGTTCTAGGGCCACGCGCCCTGAACGAAAAGGAGTCTCACCATGAAGCGATTCATCCTCCTCCTCGCCGCCCTGCTCGTCATGTCCGGCGGTCTCGCGCAGCAGAACGCCGCCACCGACCAGTTCGGCGAGATCATCACCGAGGCCAGCCAAGCCGGTTGGCTGCAGATCAACACGGCCGACGCCTTCGACTACTGGGAACAGGTCGAGCCGTTCATGCTCGACGTGCGCCGCCAGGACGAGTTCGACCTGGGCCGCATCGAGGGCGCCGTCCTGATCCCGATCACCGAGCTGGCCGGCCGCCTGGACGAGCTGCCCGACAACCTCGACACCCCGATGATCGTCTACTGCGCCGCCGGCACCCGCGGGCAGTACGGGCTGACCCTGCTCAAGCTCGCCGGCTACACGAACGTCCGCAACATGAGCGGCGGTTTCAACGCTTGGAAGGCCGCCGGTCTGCCGATCGTCGAGTGACACCTGGCTCGGTAAGCAAGTTCGGGTCCCCCGCGATCATGGCGGGGGACTTTCTCGTGCTCGCTTCGGGCGCTCAGGCGTCGCCGGTCTCGACCGAGGGCGGCTGCGCGGCAGGCGCGGTCTTGGCGAAGAACCGCTTGCGGAAGTAGAGCGCCAACCCGACGAGCGAGACGAGCACCGGCACCTCGACCAACGGGCCGATCACCGCCGCGAAGGCCACGCCGGAGCCGAGACCGAAGACCGAGATCGCGACCGCGAGCGCCAGCTCGAAGTTGTTGCCCGAAGCAGTGAAGGCGAGGGTGGTGGTGCGCGGGTAGTCGGCACCGAGGGCCCGCGCCATGAAGAAGCTGACGGTGAACATGACGACGAAGTAGAGGACCAGTGGGATCGCGATCCGCACCACGTCGAGGGGGATCTGGACGATCGTGCCGCCCTTCAGGGCGAACATCATCACGATGGTGAAGATCAGCGCCGAGAGCGTGATCGGGCTGATGCGCGGCACGAAGACGCGGTCGTACCAGTCCTGACCCTTGGCCGGAATGAGGAGCACCCGACTGAGGATCCCGGCCAGGAACGGCAGACCGAGGTAGATGAAGACCGCCAGCGCGATCTCGCCGATCGTGATCTCGACGAGGCTCCCCTGCAGCCCGAACAGGGGCGGCAGCACGGTGATGAAGATGTAAGCGTAGACGCTGAAGAACAGCACCTGGAAGACGCTGTTGAAGGCGACGAGACCGGCCGCGTAGTCGTTGTCGCCCTCGGCCAGTTGGTTCCACACGAGCACCATGGCGATGCAGCGCGCCAAACCGATGAGGATGAGGCCGATCATGTACTCGGGCCGATCGCGCAAGAACGTGATCGCCAGGAAGAACATCAAGAGGGGTCCCACCAGCCAGTTCTGCACCAGCGAGAGGACCAGGATGCGGACGTTGCGGAAGACTTGCGGCAGCTTGCCGTAGCGGACCTTGGCGAGCGGCGGGTACATCATCAGGATCAGGCCGATCGCGATCGGTAGGTTGGTCGCGCCGATGCTCAGCGCGTCGAGCGCCCGGCCGAAGCCGGGCAACAGCGATCCGATCGCGATCCCGAGCCCCATCGCGGCGAAGATCCACAGGGTCAGGTAACGGTCGAGGAACGACAAGCGCCGGCCGGGGCGGTCAGCCATCCGGTGCCCGTTCCCGGCCAGCGCGATCGGTGGCCACGTTCAGCAGCAACCGCCGCCTTGGCAGCAGCCGTCGCTGCAGGTGCAGTTCTCGTCGTCGCAGCAGCCTTCGGCGCATTCGCACGCTTCGCCCTCGCAGCAGCACGTCACGTCGGCGGTCGCAGCTCGGACGGGGCTCGGACGCGAGGGGTTCGGCGCCGATGGGGGCGAGCGGGCGTGGCTGGAGCTCAGGGCTGGTGGTGGCTTCGAGCATCGGGGTCTCCTTCGGACGCGGTGGCGTCGGGGTCAGGCACTCAGCAACTGTTCGATCTTGGCCTTCGTCGGGCGTCCGCCGGCGTGGACGACCCGGCCGTCGACGACCACGCCCGGGGTGGCCACCACGCCGTAGCTCATGATGTCGCGCAGGTCCTCGACCTTCTCGATCGTCACGTCGAGGCCCTTGGCCCGCGCAACCTCTTCGATGAGCGCCACGGTCGCCTTGCAGTTGGCGCAACCGGATCCGAGCACTTTGACGTTCATGGGGTCTCCTCCCGAGGGACGGGCATCAGCCGAGGATGGCGTTGAAGAGGTAGCCGGTGAAGAGGATGCCGGTGCCGACCACGGCGATGAAGACGGCGATGAGGCGCGGCTTGAGGACACGCCGCAGCAGGATCATCTCGGGCAGCGAGAGGGCGACCACGGCCATCATGAACGCCAGCAGCGTGCCCATCGCGAGCCCCTTCGCGTGGAGCGCCCCCACGAGCGGCAGGATGCCGGCGACGTTGCTGTAGAGCGGGATGCCGAGCAGCACCGCCATGGGGACCGCGAAGACGTTGTCGGGGGAGGCGATGCGGACGAAGAACGACTCGGGCACCCAACCGTGGATGGTCGCGCCGATCCCGATGCCGACGAGCAAGTAGGGCCAGATCTTGGAGACGACCGTCTTCACCTCGTCGAGGCCACCGGCGAAACGTTCGCGCCAGGTGGGGGCCGTGTCGGCGTCCGGGCCCAGGGTGCCGAAGGGCATGTCGTACACGAAGCCCTCGACGTGGCGCTCGAGGTGCATGCGGCCGAGGAGGAACCCCGCCACCGTCGCCAGGACGAGACCGCTCCCGACGTACAGCGCCGCGATGGGCCAGCCGAAGAGCCCGTAGAGGAGCGTGACCGCGACCACGTCGACCATCGGGCTCGCGATCAGGAACGAGAGGGTCACGCCCAGGGGCACCCCGGCGGTGACGAAGCCGATGAAGGCCGGCACCGCGCTGCACGAGCAGAACGGCGTCACCACACCGAGGCCGGCAGCGACCGCGTTGCCGACGCCCTCGCGCTTGCCGCCCAGCAGCGCTCGCGTGCGCGCCACGCTCATGAAGGAGCGCAGCACGGCGACCACGAAGATGATGCCGCCGAGCAGGAGCAGGATCTTGCTGGTGTCGTAGAAGAAGAAGTGCGCCGCCTGGCCCCAGTGGCTGGCGGGGTCGAGGCCGAGCACGTCGTAGATCGCCCAGTTCCAGAAGGGCAGGATGGACCGGTAGACGGTGATCCACACCAGCGTGGCCGCTCCGACCCACAGCCACGATGGGTCGAAGTGGCGGCGGACGCCGGTGGTGACGGCGGTGCGGGTGCTCATGACGACGCCGACGGGTCGACGTCCGTGCGGCAGCACGACGACGCGCGGGGTTCGGCCACCGTGGTGAGCACGGAGGCCAGGAGCGCGAGCGCGACCGGCTCGACGCGGTAGTCGATCCAGCGGCCGCGGCGCGTGCCGGTGATCAGGCCGGCCTCTCGCAGCACCTTCAGGTGGTGCGACAACAGGTTCGCGGGGACGTCGATGGCCTCCTGGACGTCGCAGACACACGACTCGCCCGACTGGAGATGGGCGAGGATGCGCAACCGCGTGGGCTCACCCAGCGCCTTGAAGGCGTCCGCGTAGCCCTCGATCGGTTCAACCGACGTTGATTCAACCACCATTGAAGCGTAGCGCATCGGACGGCGACACGAAACGGGTCAAGCGTCCCGGGTGGCGTCCGTGGTGGTCGGATGCGGCGGCGTGGCCGCGCGTCAGTCGCCCGCGAGCACCGGCTGCGGCATCCGGATGGGCCGGCTGCAGGCGGAGGGCTCCTCGAACAGCTCGCGCTCGGCCTCCGGGAGACGCGCGCGCGCCAGGTCGCGGATGCCGTTCACGCCGATGAAGAACTCGCGCATCATGACGACCAGCAGGTAGCGTCCGGTCTCGGTCAGTTCGAGCGCTTCGGCGTCGTCACGGGCGAAGGCGCCGGCCGCCTTGAGGAAGGCGTACTCCATGAACAGGCCGCGTTCGACGGTGACGCCGTTGGCGTCGGCGAAGGCGCGTTTGTCGAGGCGCAGGCCGAACAGGTCCATCATCAGGCGGTAGCGGAGCTGGTCGCGGCGCAGCAGCCGCATGCGGGCGTCGACCGAGAGCCGCCTGGCCTCGATCGCTTCGCGGTAGGCGCGCAACGAGAAGGTGTTCGCGTAGATCTCGCCGCCCAGGTAGCTGAAGCTGCCGCTGCCGATGCCCACGTACTCGTCGTGGTCGACGATGTACTCGTCGATGAGCCGCGAGGGGTCGTTCGAGAAGGCCCAGGCCGACGTCGGGCGGTGCGTGCGCGACAGCGTCTGCGAGATGAGCCGGTACTGGCGCTCCTCGCGGGCGTAGTCGACCTTGCCGAGCGCCCGTTCGAGCGGGCGTTCGACGGCGGGCGACACCATCAGCGGGTAGTAGGTGATCTGGTCGGCGCCCACGCCACCGAGCAGCTCCAGGTCGCGCAGCAGGATCTCGTCGGTGAGCGAGGGCAGGTTGAAGATCATGTCGACGTTCAGGGTCGGCAAGCGGCCCCGCGCGAAGGCGAGCCGTTCGAGCACCTGCGCGGCGGACCCGTACTTGTCGTGCCGCTTCATCTGTTTGAGCAAGTCGTCGTCGAGGCTCTGCACCCCCACCGACATGCGCTGCACGCGGCCTTCGAGCGGTCCCAGCACGGCGTCGTTGAGGTGGTTGGGGTTGGTCTCGGTGGAGACCTCGTCGATCTCGAAGAGCTCGCGTGCCAGGTCGATCGTGGCGGCGAGCTCGTCGACCAGGACCGTGGGCGTGCCGCCGCCGATGTACATCGACGTGAAGCGGTAGCCGCGGTCGGCCACCATGCGCATCTCCTCGCGCAGCGAGCGGAAGTACGCGCGCGCCGCCTCCTCCCGGAAGGGGAAGCGGTTGAACGAGCAGTACGGACAGAGCAGTTCGCAGAAGGGCACGTGCGCGTAGAGCAGGTAACCGCCTTCGCGCGTGGGCGCCGGCAGGTCACCGAGTCGATGGGGGTTGAGGGTGAGTTGCTGGTCGCGCAGGCCGCGCAGACGGCGGGTGAGCAGGCGCTCGGCGATCACGCGGTCGGGCTCGAGCACGAGGCGATGGAGGCGGCGTCGTCGACCATGTCGCCCATCTTAGGCCCGCACGCCCCCACGCCCGGTAGGGCAACGCATCCCACGGGCCGCGGTACGCTCGTCCATGACCGAGCGGATCCCGAGCACCGACGACCTCGCGGCTGGCGACCGCGACCGCGTCCAACGCTTCCTCGCGGCCTTCAACGCCATCGACGCCCTGCTGCGCGAACGCACCGGCGTTCGCGACGACGGCGTGTCGTTCCGCAGCGTGTTGCGCCGCTACGCGCGCGAGCACCGCTGGAAACACGCCGACCGCGTCGACGATTACGCCGACCTGCGCAACGTCCTGGTGCACGAGACCATCACCCCCAACGGCTGGTTGGCGATCCCCACCGACGACGTCGTCCACCGGATCGAGTCGATCCGAGACGCGCTCGCTGGCGGGCGTCGCGCGGACCAGGCCTTCCAGAAGGAGGTCGCCACGCTGGCCCCCGACCTGCGGTTGCGCGAGGCGTTGGTCCAGGTCCACACCACCGGCTTCTCGCAGTTCCCGATCGTCGAGGACGGTACCGTCGTGGGGCTGCTGACCGACCGCGCCATCGCTCGGTGGCTGGCGGCGCAGGCGGCCGACCAGGCGACCGCTTCGATCACCACGGCGGTCGGCGAGGCCCGCGTCGGCCAGGTCGTGCGCGCCGATGGCCAGCGCCGAACCTGGGACCTGGCGGCCCGCGACGAGCCGGCCGAGCGCGTCTTGGCGCGCTTCGTCGCGTCGCCGTCACTCGAGGCGGTGCTGATCACGCAACACGGCAAGCCGGGGCAGGGACTGATCGGCATCGCCACCCACGCCGACGTGGTGCGGTCCTGGGACGAGGGCTGAGCGCCCGTTCGAACCGCGGTCCACCGCGTTGCGCGAAAGCGGTCGCTTCGGACATCTGCCTCTGGAAGGCCGTCAGGTACGCGCTATCGTGGTTCGTCGCGCCCGCGACGACGTGCCGACGGTGTTGCATCTGGCGCCGCGTGCCACGTCGCGCCGTGGTCGTGCGAAGGAGACCGTATGAGACCGATCCGTTGGCTCGTCGTGCTCGTCGCCCTCGCCCTCTCGGTGGCCACCGCCCAGTCCCTCGTCGTGTACTCGAGCGTCGACGAGGACAACGCCATGCGCATCCTCAACGCCTTCACGGAGGACACCGGCATCGAGGTCCAGATGGTGTTCCTGTCCTCGGGCCCGGCGCTCTCGCGCATCGAAGCGGAGGCCGCGCGACCGCAGGCCGACGTCTGGTTCGGCGCGCCGAGCGAGAACCACATCCTCGCCATGGAGCGTGGCCTGACCCAGCCCTACGTGTCGCCCCACGCGGGCAACCTGACCGACGAGTTCAAGAACGACGAAGGCTACTGGCACGCGATCTACACCAACCCGCTGGCCTTCGGCGTACGCACCGACGCGCTCGAGGAGCGCGGCGTCGAGGTACCGCGTTCGTGGGAGGACCTGCTGGATCCGGCCTACGCGGGCCTCATCCAGATGCCGTCGCCGCAAGCGTCGGGGACCGCTTACGCGATCATCCTCACGCTCCGCGAGCTCATGGGCGAGGACGGCGCCTTCGAGTACATGGCCCAGTTGAACGAGAACGTGCAGACCTACACCCAGAGCGGCACGGCCCCGTCGGGCGCCTTGGGTGTCGGTGAGACCGTCATCGGGATCCAGTTCTCGCCGGGCTTCTTGCGGCTCGTCGACGAGGGCTTCCCGGTCGAGGTCGTGTTCCCGAGCGAGGGCGTCGGCTACGAGGTGGCCGCCATCTCGATCCTCGAGGGCGCGAACAACCTCGAGGAGGCGCAGGCGCTCGTCGACTGGATCACCAGCGCCGAGGGCCAGAGCGCCTTGGCCGAAGCCAAGACCTACTTCCTGCCGATCCGCAGCGACGTGAGCGCGGGCGAAGGCATCCCGTCGCTCTCCGAGATCAACCTGGTGAGCTACGACCCGGCCTTCGCGGCCGAGAACCGCCAGCGTCTCGTCGACCGGTGGGTCGAGGAGGTGTTGGGCCAGTAAGGCGCGTGCGGGTTTGGGGGGACGTCCGGTCGCCCCACCGCCGCCTCGGCCCGGCCCCATGCGCTCCGCCCTGCGTGAACTGCGCGTCCTCGCGCGCGACCCGCTGCTGCTGTTCCTGGTGGCGACGGTGTTCGCGCTGGTGGCGATCTTCGTGGTCTACCCGCTCGCGCAGGTGGCGATCGCCAGCTTCCAGACCCGAGGCGTGTGGACGCTCGAGCACTACGAGCTGCTCACCACCCGCCGCCTCTATCGCAACGCGCTCGTCAACAGCTTGTCGGTGGCGGCGCTCGTGGGCGTCGTCGGGACCGCGCTCGGCTTCGTGCTGGCGTTCGTGATCACCCGCGTCGACGTCCCGTTCAAGCGCACGCTCCACATGCTGATCTTGCTGCCGATCATCTCACCCCCGTTCGTGGGGGCCGTCTCGATCCTGTTCCTGTTCGGCTTCAACGGTCTCGTCACCAAGCAGCTCCTCGGCTTCCAGGACTTCAACATCTACGGGCGCTGGGGCGTGGTGGCCTCGCAGATCTTCACCTTCGCCCCGCTGGCCTACCTGTCGTTGCGTGGCGTCCTGCAATCGATCAGCCCGATCCTCGAGGACGCGGCGTACAACGTCGGGGCGGGCCGCTGGCAGACCTTCTGGCGGGTCACGTTCCCGCTGGCGCTCCCCGGTATCTTCTCGGCCTTCCTGGTCGTGTTCATCGAATCGATCTCGGACTTCGGCAACCCGCTCGTGCTCGCCGGCGCGGCGTTCCCCATGCTGGCGCCGCAGGCGTACCTGGAGATCACGGGCTCGTTCAACCTGCCGCGCGGCGCGATGCTGGCGGTGGTGCTCCTGATCCCGTCGCTCGTCGCCTTCGCCGTCCAGCGCTACTGGGTGTCGAAGCGGCAGTACGTGACCGTGACGGGCAAACCGACGGCGTCCACCTCGCGCATCGTCTCGCCGTTCGCGAAGTGGTCGCTCTACACGGTGACCTGGGCGTTCGCCGCCCTCGTGATCGCCTTCTACGCGGTGATCGTGCTCGGCGCCTTCACCCGCGTGTGGGGCTTCGACTACACGCCGACGCTCCAGCACCTGCAGTACGTGTTCTCCGTGGGGCTGAAGTCGGTGCGCGACACGCTCGTCATCGCCATCGTCTCCACGCCGCTCTCGGGCATCCTCGGGATGATCATCGCGTTTCTGGTGGTGCGCCGGCAGTTCCCCGGCAAGGCGGCGCTCGAGTTCGGTTCGATCCTCAGCTACGCCGTGCCCGGCACGGTGGTGGGCATCGGCTACATCCTGGCCTTCAACCAGCGGCCGCTCATCCTCACCGGCACGCTCGCCATCTTGGTGCTGGCGTTCGTGTTCCGGTACGTGCCCGTGGGCATCCAGAACGGGATCGCCGTGCTCAAGCAGGTCGACCCGTCGATCGAGGAGGCGTCGCAGAACCTGGGCGCCGACGGGGTGACCACCTTCCGCAAGGTGACGCTCCCGCTGCTCGCGCCCGCCTTCTTCTCGGGGCTCGTGTACGCCTTCGTGCGCGCCATGACCGCCATCTCCGCCGCCATCTTCCTCGTGTCCGCCAACTGGAACCTGATGACCGTGCAGATCCTGAACCAGGTCGGTTCGGGGCGTCTGGGTGTCGCCGCGGCGTTCTCGATCGTGACGATCGTGCTCGTGGCGATCGCCATCGGCGTGATCTCGTTCCTCGTCGAGCGCGGCACCAAGACGACCACCACCGTGCGGTTCGGATGATGCCGGCGCGTCCTCGTGCCCCCCGGAGGTGCCCATGACCACGACCGTCCCGACCACGGCGCCCACCGACCTGAGGCTCGTCGCGCTGCGCAAGGAGTTCCGCTCCCAGGACGACCCGAAGAGCGTCGTGGTCGCCGTCGACGACGTCGACCTGGAGCTGCCCAAGGGGCAGATGGTCACGCTGCTGGGGCCGTCGGGCTGCGGCAAGACGACGCTGCTTCGGATGATCGCGGGCTTCGAGGAGCCGACGTCGGGCGACGTCTACTTCGGCGAGCGGCGCATGAACCAGGTCGCCCCCAACGAGCGCGACGCCACGATGGTGTTCCAGAGCTACGCCATCTTCCCGCACCTGAGCGTCTTCGAGAACATCGCCTTCGGGCTGCGCCTCAAGGGCATGCCGCGCGCGCAGGTGCGCTCGCGCGTCGAGCGGGTGGTCGACCTCGTGGGGCTGCAGGGCATGACGGGGCGCGCGCCCAGCCAGCTCTCGGGCGGACAGCAGCAGCGGGTCGCGCTCGCCCGTTGTCTCGTCATGGAGCCTCGCCTGCTGCTGTTCGACGAACCGCTCAGCAACCTCGACGCCAAGCTGCGCGAGCAGATGCGGCTCGAGATCCGCGACCTGCAGCAGCGGCTGGGCATCACGAGCGTCTACGTCACCCACGACCAGGTCGAGGCGATGGCGATCTCGGACGTCATCGTGGTGATGGACCGCGGCCGCGTGGCGCAGGTGGGCTCGCCGGTCGACGTCTACGCCCGGCCCGTCGACCGCTTCGTGGCGGAGTTCATCGGCAAAGCCAACTTCCTCGCGGGGCGCGCCCTCGATGCGACCACGATCGAGGTCGCCGGCGCCCGGCTCGAGGTCCCGAACGGCGTCCCGCACCCGCCCGGCGCCGACGTCATCGCGGTCGTCCGGCCCGAAGCGTTGGTGCTCGAGCGCGACCGGGAGGCGGACGCGCCCCTCCACGGCGTCGTCGAGCGCGCCTCCTTCCTCGGCCAACTCGCGGAGGTGGCCGTGCGCGCCCCCGACGACGCGCTCTGGTTGGTCGACGTGCCGAACGCCGCCGAGGTGGGCATGCCCGAGGTGGGGGAGACCGTGGGTCTGCGGCCGTCACCGAGGTCGTTGCACGTGCTGCCGCGCGCTTGACCGGGGCCGCGATACGCCGCGGTCGCGTCCGGCGGATCGCGGTCCTGCGGTAGGCGCACTGCCCCTGACGTTCCCGTGACGTGGCGTCCGTACGCTCCTCGCGGAGGTCGCCCATGATCCAACGCCTGTCCGCCCTACTCGTCCTCGCAGCCATCTTCACGTCCGTGGCCGCGCAAGAGATCCGCGTGGACGGTTCGTCGACCGTGTACCCCGTCGCCCTGGCCATCGCCGAGGAGTTCGGCATCGAGGTCCCCGAGGCCCGCTTGAGCGTCGCTTTCTCCGGTACGGGCGCCGGCTTCGCCAAGTTCTGTCGCGGCGAGACCGAGATGACCGGCGCCAGCCGTCCCATCCACGACTCCGAGATCGAGCTGTGCGAAGAGAACGGCATCGCTTTCATCGAGATCCCGATCGCCGGCGACGCGCTGACCGTGATCGTCAACGAGGCGAACGACTTCGCCACCTGCATGACCACCGACGAGCTGAAGCGCGCCTGGGAGCCCGACTCCGGCGTCACCACCTGGTCCGACATCCGGGCCGAGTGGCCGAACGAGCCGATCGAGTTCTACGGCGCCGGCGCCGACTCGGGTACGTTCGACTACTTCACAGAAGCCATCGTCGGCGAGTCCGGCGCCATCCGGCTCGACTACTTCCCGAGCGAGGACGACAACGTGCTCGTGCTGGGCGTCTCCGGCAGCACCTACGCCATGGGCTTCTTCGGCTTCTCGTACTTCGTCGAGAACCAGGACGTGCTGAACGCCGTCTCGGTGGACGGCGGCAACGGCTGCGTCGAGCCGAGCGCCGAGAACGCGGCCTCGAACACCTACATCCCGCTCTCGCGGCCGCTGTTCGAGTACGTGAACATCGCCATGCTCGACGCGAACCCGACCCTCCAGGCCTTCATCGACTTCGCCCTCACCGACGACCTCGCCCGCGACGCGACCGCCGAGACCGGATACCTCGTCTACCCCGACGAGATCTACGAGGCCGCCAAGCACCGGGTCGACGACCGTGTCCCGGGCTCCGTGTTCGGCGATTTCGAACCCGGCGACAGCGTGCTCGAGGCCTTGCGGCAGCGTTGACCGCGACCGCCTCGCACGGCACGTCCAGGACCGCGCGCACGTGATCGAACCGGCGTCGGACCCCCCTCGGGTCCGACGCCGCCCGACGTGGGCGCCGCCGGTGACCGAACCCCGACGCCAACCCCGAACGACGGCGGTGATACCTTGACGCCGAGCCCACCGACCACCGTCAGGACCCCCAGGAGGACCCCGCCGCCGTGACTTCTGCCTCAGACCGCTCGGCACGGCCCCACGCGCTGAGTCGCCGTGCCAACCGCAGCCGGTCGGAATCGTTCGTGGCGCTGGTCCTGTTCGCGTGCGCGGCGGTGACCGTGTTGACGACGATCGCCGTCGTCTTCGTGCTGACCGAGGAGACGGTGGCCTTCTTCCGCGACGTCTCGCTCGTCGAGTTCCTGACCGAGACGCGCTGGACGCCCCTGTTCGCCGACGCGCACTACGGGATCGCGCCGCTGGTGGCCGGCACGATGCTGGTGACCGTCATCGCGCTCGTCGTCGGCGTACCCCTCGGGTTGGGGTCGTCGGTGTTCCTCTCCGAGTACGCGTCGGCCGGTCTGCGCCGCCGATTGGTCCCCTGGCTCGAGCTGTTGGCCGGCATCCCCACGGTCGTGTTCGGCTATTTCGCGCTCCTCACCGTGACGCCCGTCATCCGGGCCATCATCCCGGGCGTCAACCTGTTCAACCCGCTGTCGGCCGGCCTGGTGATGGGCTTCATGATCCTCCCGACGGTGGCCAGCGTTTCGCTCGACGCCATGCAGGCCGTGCCACGCGCGCTGCGCGAGGCGGCCTACGGCTTGGGCGCGTCACGCTTCGAGGTCGTCACGCGCGTCATCGTGCCGGCGGCCCTGTCGGGTATCGTCGCGGCGATCCTGTTGGCGCTTGCGCGCGCCGTCGGAGAGACCATGATCGTCACGTTGGCGGCGGGTCAGAGGCCGGCGTTCACCTTCGATCCACGCGAGACGATCGCCACGATGACGGCTTTCATCGTGCAGGCGGCGACGGGTGACCAGGCCGAGGGTTCGCTCGCGGCGCGCGCGCTGTACGCCGTGGGCGCCACGCTCTTCCTGATCACCCTGAGCGTGAACATGATCGCCCAGGCCATCGTGCGCCGCTTCTCGGAGCAGTACGAATGAACGCGTCCACGCGTCCTGGAGCGGTCGAGACCCCGGAAGCCGCGCGGGTCGCGTGGCTCACCGACGACGCCGCTCGTCGCGCCCGCGAGCGGCGCCGCCGCGTCGGCCGCGGGTTCGCCGTCATGACCGCCGTGCCCGTCGGTCTGGCGATCCTCTTCCTCGTCGCGCTGTTGGGCGGCGTCCTCCTCGACCTCTTCACGTGGGAGGTCGTCGCGTCGCGCAACAGCGGCCAGACGTTCGCTTGGTCCGACGCGCCCCGCGGCGGACGCGACGTCGTTCGACTCGAGCTTCTCGCGCAGGGCATGGACGCCGCCGAGATCGAGGCGCTGCTCGCCGATCCCGCCGAGCGCACGCGCTTCTTCGCACGCAACCGCGTCGAGCTGATGCCGGCCACCGACCAGGGTCCGTTCCGTTGGATGGTGACGAACATGCGCGACGATCCCCTCGAGTTCGTGGGCCTGATCGAGGGCTTCGAGCGCCGCGCCGAGCTCGAGGCGGGTCTCGCCGAAGGCGAAAGGTTGGTCCTGAACAGCTGGCTCGACCTCGGCTTCTTCGACCGGGTCGCCTCACGCAGCCCCGTCACGTCGGGCCTCAAGACGGCGCTCGTCGGCACGCTCGTCCTCATCCTCGGCGTCGTCGTGCTGGCGATCCCGATCGGCGTCGGGACCGCCGTCTACCTCGAGGAGTACGTCGCCAAGAGCCGCCTGGCGCGCATCCTCGAGGTCAACATCGCCAACCTGGCCGGCGTCCCGAGCATCGTGTACGGCATCCTGGGCCTGAGTCTCTTCGTCCGTGCTCTGCGCTTCGGGCCCAGCCTCCTCGCGGCGATCCTCACCCTGACGCTGCTCGTCCTGCCGGTCGTGGTGATCGCGGGCCGGGAGGCGATCAAGTCGGTGCCGAGCTCGCTCCGCGAGGCCGCCTACGGGTTGGGCGGTACGCGCTGGCAGGTCGTGTGGCGCGTGGTGTTGCCGTCGGCGGCACCCGGCATCGCCACGGGACTGGTGCTCGCGGTCGCGCGCGCGATCGGCGAGACCGCGCCGCTCTTGCTCGTGGGCGCCGCAGCCTTCGTCCCCAACCTGCCCGACTCGTTGCTGGCGCCCTACACCGCCATCCCCGTGCAGATCTACTCGTGGATCTCGGAGAACGACGAAGGGTTCCGCCACGTCGCCGCGGCCGGGATCGCCACGCTGCTGGCCGTGGTCGGCTTGCTGTACTACGTCGTCTTCACCTTCCGCCGCCGCTTGGAGAGGAACCGCGCATGAGCGCCGTCGACCCCACCCGCACGCGCCCTCGCGAAGACGCCCCCCGCGTCGGAACCGATCACGTCACGATCCGGACCGATCCGGTCGCCGCCGATGCCGCCGCAGTCCGGATCCAGGACTTCGACCTGTGGTACGGCGACGCCCAGGCCTTGTACGGCATCGACCTCGACGTGCCGCGCCATCAGGTGACGGCCATGATGGGCGCGTCGGGCTGTGGCAAGAGCACGCTCCTGCGCGTGATCAACCGCATGAACGATCTCATCCCCTCGGTCCGGACGAAGGGCAGCGTCCAGTACGACGGCATCGACCTCTACGGCACCGAGGTCGACGTGGTCGAGGTGCGGCGGCGGGTGGGCATGGTGTTCCAGAAGCCGAACCCGTTCCCGAAGAGCATCTTCGACAACGTGGCGTTCGGGCCGCGGCTCCACGGATACCAGGGCGACCTCGACGAGCTGGTCGAGCGCTCGCTGCGCGGGGCGGCCCTGTGGGACGAGGTCAAGGACAAGCTCAAGACGTCCGGCCTGAGCCTGTCGGGCGGTCAGCAGCAGCGCTTGTGCATCGCCCGCGCCATGGCCACCGAGCCCGACGTGATCCTGATGGATGAACCGACAAGCGCGCTCGACCCCATCGCCACCGACCGGATCGAAGAGCTGATCCAGGCCATCAAGCGCGATTTCACCGTGATCATCGTGACGCACAACCTCCAGCAGGCCGGCCGGGTCAGCGACCGGACGGCCTTCATGCACCTGGGCCGCCTCATCGAAGAGGGACCGACGGACCAGATGTTCACGAACCCGAAGAGTGAGATGACGGAGCGCTATATCACGGGGCGTTTCGGCTGAAGTGCGCCGAAACGCCCTTGCAGTTCGGCTGGAGTTCGCCGAACTGCGGGGCCGCTACGGAGCGCCGAACCCGCCTGCAGTTCGGCGCCTTCAGCCGAGACTGCCGGGGACACGTTCCGCCAGTGCGTAGGACACCGCTTCGCGCTCGGAGAGGGCTTCGCCGCGGCGTTCGAGTTCGGCGGCCCGCTCGGCGGGGACCGACGCGCGGGCGAGGAGGAGGGCGTCGTCGTACACGCTCTGTTGCGGCGGCGTGAGCGGCACGCCCACCGCTGCGCAGAGCGACCGGACCGCGCCCGCCAGCACCAGGGCGCGCTCGTGGTCGCCCCTGGCGGCGGCGAGGTCGAGCAGGCAACTGACGCTCTGCGCGACGAGGGCGCGCGCGCCCAGCTCGCGGCGCAACCGCAGCGCTTCGCCGTAGAGCGCGTGCGCTTCGCCATGGTCGCCGCGCCGCTGCGCCAAGATGCCCAGGTTGACGTGCAGATGGGCCATCCCGTCGCGGTTGCCGAGCTCCTCGCAGAGCGCGAGCGCTTCGCGGTAGAGGGCTTCGGCCCGTTCTGGTTGATCGGTGTCGAGATGGACGTTGCCGAGGTTGATGAGCGAGGTCGATACCCCGTGGGCGTTCTCGATGGACCGCTGCAGCGCCAGCGCGCGCTCGAACGCGACGCGGGCGGCTTCGAGGTCGCGAGCGTAGGCGTAGGCGATCGCCTTGTTGTTGAGGACGTTGGCGACCTCCCACAGATGGCCGAGGCCCTCGGCCAACACGAGAGCCTCGTCGTACGACACGTGCGCGGCGTCCAGGTCGCCCATGTCGCGTTCGACGTTGCCCAGGTTGCCCAGGCTCCCGGCGAGGGCGGCGTCGTGGCCGCGCCGGCGGTTCCGGTCGCGCACGTCGGTGAAGAGGGTGCGGGCTCGGGCCAGATCGCCCCTTCGCCAGGCCACCATCGCCTGGTCGTTGAGCGCGGCGGCCTCGAGTCCGGCTTCGCCGAGGCGGCGAGCGTCGGCCAAGGCTCCCTCGAACATCGTCTCGGCACGGTCGTACGCGCCGAGCCGTTCGAGCAGCAAGCCCTCGGCGAGATCGAACCGGACGCGCAGGGCGCTCGGGGCGTCGTTCGACCGGACGGCCCGCGCGCGCTCGAACCAAGCCGCGGCCTCGCGCACGCGCCCGCGCCAGCGCCAGAACCGCCCCAGCGCCGCGCACATGGCGTGGGCGACGTCCTCGTCACGCGCGCCGATGGCGCGCTCCAGGGCCGCCAGCAGGTTGCTGGCGTCGTCTTCGAGACGCTGCAGCGCCTGGGGCTGGTCGGGCGTGTCCAGACGTTCGTCGGCGTCGTCGGCGAGGGCCAGGAAGTACGCGCCGTGTCGTCCTTCGAGCTCGCGCTGCAGGGTCGGTTCTTCGGCCAGCTTGTCGCGCAAGAAGCGCTGGACCATCGGGTGCGGCACGAAGCGGGTGCGGCCCCGGCGCTGCAGCAGGGCGCGGTTCGTCAACGCCAGCAGCACGTGGAGCGGGACGTCGGCGACGGCGGCCGCGCTCTCGCGCGTGCAGCCGTCGTGGAACACCGCCAACCGGCGCAAACCCGAGCGCTCGGTCTCACTCAGCAGCGACCAGGAGCTCTCGAACACGGCGCGCAGGCTGGTGTGGCGCTCGGGCACGTCGCCGTGCGTGGCGCGCAGCACGTCGAGGTCCCCCTGCACCTGCTCGAGGAGTTCGCTGGGCGAGAGCAGACGCAACCAACCCGCGGCGAGCTCGATGGCCAGCGGACTGCCGGCCAGGACGCGCGTCAGCGCGACCGCCGCGACCCGCTCCTCGTCGCGGGGCTGGAAGCCCGGGCGCACGCGGTGCGCGGCGCGCAGCAGCAGACCGACAGCGTCGTAGGCCTCGGCGTCGACGTCGTCGTCGCTGGGAGGCACGTTCAGACCCGCCACCGGGACCACCGCCTCGCCCGGGACGTCGAGCACGGCCCGCGACGTGACCACGAGCCGGAGTCCGGGGCAGGCGTCGAGGAGGACGCTCACGACACCGGGCGCGTCGGGCAGGTGTTCGGCTTCGTCGAGCACCAGGAGCCGATCACCGCCGCTCAGCGCCTCCGCCAGCGCGTCGAGCTCCGGCGACACGCGCAGGCCCAGCGCGCGCACGATCGCGTCGACCACGCCGCTCTCGTCGCGCGCGGCCGCGAGGGGCACCCACGCGGCGCCGTCCTCGTGATGCCCGGCCCGTTCCCGTGCGAGTTGGCGGGCCAAGCGTGACTTGCCCGACCCGCCAGCGCCGTGGATGGTCACCAACCGATGGGAGCCCGCGCCGAGCAACGTGTGCAGTTCCGCCAGCTCGAGGGCGCGACCGACGAAGGGGGTGGCGTCGGCGCCGAGGTTGCGGACCGGACCGGGCCTCACGTCGATGCCTCCGGGGACCGAGGGCGGGGACGAGGCTCGATCGGCGGGGTTCGGGGCAGCGTCTTCGGACGGTGCCTCGAGCTCGCTCTCGAACCGCCCCGCCCGCACCGCTTCGGCCAGCTCGTTCGTGGCGTCCAACGGCGCCAGGCCGAGCTCGCGCGCGAGCCGCTCGCGGAAGCTGCCGAACACCTGCAGCGCGACGTCACGGCGGCCTGCCCGCGCCTCGTCGCGCATGAGCGCCTGCACCGCGTCCTCGAGCAGACCGTCGCTCGCCACCAAGCGGCGCAGCACGAGCGCGCGCTCGCGCCAGCGGCCGGCCTCGCCGAGCGCGTCGGCGTGACCCCGCAAGGCGTCGTGCCAGGTCTCGCGCAGGTCCTCGCGCTCGACGCGGAGCCACTCGTCGAAGGGTTCCGATGGCGAGGGGCCGACGTCGGCCAGCAGGTCGCCGTCGTACAGCGAGATGGCCAGCGACCAGGCACCTTCCGCGGCCGCTCCTCGGAAGGCGGCGACGTCGGTGCTCACCGACCAGCGGACGCGGGTCGTCTCGCCTTCGACGTCGTGGCCCCATGGGGTTCGGCGGATCTCGTAGAGGAGTTGGCTCAGGTTGCGGCGGGCGCGATCGGCCTCGACGTCGGGCCACAGGAGGTCGACCAGCTCGGCCCGGCCCACCCAGTCGTTGTGCAGGGCCAAGACGGCGGCCAACTGGGTGGCACGTCCGGGCGGCAGGGCCACGTCGCCCGTCGCCAGCCGTCGGCGCGCCACGCCGAGGAGTCGTACGACGATCTCCACGCGGCATGATACGCAATCCTCCGGGAGCGTTCGGTGGTCGCCATCGCCGTCGTACACGGGGTCGACGTGGGCGCGGCCAGCGGCCGCGCCCACGCGGGCGGGGTCTTAGGTCACTCGACCCAGTAGTTGATCACCTCGAACTCCTGGTCACCGAGGTCCTGCACGTACGTGAAGATGCCCCAGGCGTACGCGTTCGTGGCGAAGTCGTTCGCGGAGATGCTGCCGACGATGCCGGTGTAGGTCGTCTGCGAGCCGCTCGTGATCGACAGGGCCGCCTCCGCGCCGTAGCCGACGCTGAAGCCGGCGATCGCGCCGCCGCCGGTGACCTCGACCGACTTCTCGTACTCGATGCCCAGCGAACCACCGGCGCTGATCTCGTTCGAGACCGAGATCTCGAGCTCGGTGTCGCCGGTGCCCTGGCCGACGCCCGACGGACCGAAGTCGATGCCGCCGTACTGGGAGAGCAACGAGTTCTTGCGGCTCGTGGCGGGGTAGCTGCTCACGTCGCCCGGCGTGTGGTCGAAGACGTTGGCGCCGATGGGCGTCGCGTCGCTCGGCAGGACGTCGTTGAAGAAGCCGCGTTCGGCGATCATCGTGACCGGCTCGCGTGGCACGCGGATCACCACCTGCTTGCCGACGTACTCGGGGTCGGGGTGCGAGACGATGTCGTAGCGGTAGACGTCGTAGGGGATCGAGGTGAAGACGACGGCGTCCTCGAGCGGTCCGGAGGTGTAGGTGATCGTCTTCTCGACGGTGTAGGCCGCGCCCGCCCAGGCACTGGCGGTGGCCGTCACGGTCTTGCGCAGTTCGATCCCGGCGACCGAGCCGACGAAGGGTACGTTGACGTCCGCTTCGAAGCCGGCGGTGACGCTCGCCTTGACGGTCACCGTGAGCGAGGCATCGACCGTCTGGCTGGTCCCCTGACCGAAGCGGGTGACGCAGGCGCCCACGTTCTGCTCGATGCCCTCTTGGCAGGGCGGCGCCGCCATCGCGGCGATGATCAGCGGCTCGGTGAACACGAGCTCGTAGGAGCCGGCGCCGTACTTGAGGACCGGGCCGTCTTCGTCGACGTTGGCGGGCACGATGATGGGTCGCGCCGTCCCCTGCGAGTTCGACGTGCCCGGCATCGCGACCTCGCTGAGCTGGGCCCAGCCGTTCACGCCGATCGACGACACCGCCGAGATGCCCCACACGGGTATGGCGTCGCGGTTCTGGTGGTAGAGGAGCACGTTCTGGCGACCGTCGCCGGTCACGTCAGCGGCGATCATCTCCATGGATGCGACGCCCAGGTACTGGGCGTTGTCCGGCGTGCTCGTGAGGAACGCGGACGGACGGCAGCGCGACGCCCGCGAGCGGCGTGAACGGCGCAGCGTTGGCGAAGTTGTCGAACACGAGCTGGTTCGCCACGATCTCGTGAATCCCGTCACCGTCGAGATCGGGGGTGGTCAAGAACACGAAGTAGCGCCTCCAGGACGCGTAGGAGGGGCAGTTCTGGTAGAAGAGGTCCTCCACGGCAGCGCCCAGTTGCGTGTAGCCGCTGGGCTTGTCGTCCAGCGCGATCAAGAGCGCCCCGAAGTCGTCGTCGCAGGACCAGGCCAGATTGCTGGCGCCCGCCAGGATGACCTCGTCCAGCCCGTCGCCGTCGACGTCGGCGAGCTTGACGTCGGCCGCCTCGGCGGCCACGACGCCGCCGACGTTCGCCTGGACCGAGCCCGAGCGCAGCAGCGTGCGACCGGCTGCGGCGTCGTCGAACAGGTAGTACGTCGCCAAGCCGTTGATGCCGCTGCTGGAGCCGGTCGTTTCGTTGACGACGAGGCCCAGCTCGAGACCGTGGTCGTAGTCGAGCTGCCCGGCCGACATGCGGACGTACAGGGTCGAGCCCGCGACCTGCGGGTCGAGCGTCGTCGTCGCACCGGTGTCGATGCCGAAGGAGGTGGCGACGCTGCCCGTGAAGAGCACGAGGTCGACGCGGTCGTCGTAGGCGATCGCTGCGATCAGGTCGTCGTCACCGTCGCCGTCGGGGTCGTAGGCGTAGAGCGACACACCTTCGACCATGGCGCCGGCCGCCAGGGAGGAGGTCCGCGCGGTGAAGCCGCCGGCCGCGTCCTCGAAGACGCGCAGCTTCAGGACGTCGTCGGTCGTGTCCACGAAGATGGCGGCGATCTCGTCGAAGCCGTCGCCATCGAGGTCGCCGGCGGCCACGGCGCGCCGCGTCTGGAACTGGTTGCCCTCGTTGCCGTCCGGCAGGGCCCAGTCGTTGCCGCTGCTCAGGTCCGCCAGGAGCGATTCCGACCCGAACTCGATGTCACCGACCGGCGTGACCGCCACCTCCTCGAGCTTGCGGACCTCGAAGGTGGTGCCCGTCGGGGTGCTGCCGGCGATGTCCGGGTTGGCGAGGACGAGTTCCATGTGGGGGTGGGCAGCGCTCTCGTCGGTGAAGGCCTCGGGCTCGCCGAGGGATGCCGATGGTCCGAGCGGGGCGTCGTCCTCGCCGAGTTCGCTGCCGTCGGGTGCTTTCCGTGGCGTGGCGGTCGTGTCGACACCGAGCGCGTCGAGGGCGTCGGCGACCTCGTCGTTCGTCGGTTTCGGGTTCGGCCCGCCGGACGGCCCCCCGCAAGCGGCGAGCACGAGGGCGAGCAGCAGGGCGAGCGCCGGGACGACGCGGCGCGCGCGGGCGGTGTTCCCCTTCGGGATGGCCATGGCTTCCTCCTCCGAGCCGTTCGGTGGCGAGAACGGACGTGGGTTGAGGATGCCAGGGAGGTATCAGTCCGCTATCAGGGCGGCGTGGCGTCGATGAGGCGACCCGCCCCAGTGCGGCCGTGGGGGTACGTCCCCGAGGACGATCAGGGCACCAGCAGCACCTTGCCCGGCGTGCGTGCTTCGACGGCCTCGAACGCCCGCTCCCAGTCTTTCAGCGCGAAGGTCTGGCCCACGATCGCGGCCAGCGACACCTCGCCGGCGCCGGCCAGGGCCAGCGCTCGGTACCAGGAGCTGGGCGTGGTGGCGAAGCTGCCGCTGACGGTCAACTCCTTGTAGCAGACCTGGTCCATGTCGAGCGCGATCGGTCGACCGTACAGGCCGACCTGGATGAACCGTCCGGTCTTCTTCACCAGCCCCAGCAGGGTCGCGGCCGCGGGTCCGGCGCCGGAGCACTCGATGACGACCTCGGGGGGACCGCCGAGGGCCGCGGCCACTGCCTCGGGCAGCGCGCCGGCGTCCTCGACCGTCAACACCGCGTCCGCGCCGAGGCGTGTGGCCAGTTCGAGCCGCGCCGCGTCCGGCTCGGTGCCGAGCATCACGACGCGGGTGCCGGCCGCCTTGGCGACCTGCAGGGCCAGCAGGCCGATGGGACCAGGTCCTGCGATCACCACACGGTCGCCGGCGTCGAGCCGGTTCAGCTCGAGCAGGCCGCGCACCACGCACGCCAGCGGTTCGACGAGCGCGGCTTCCGGGAACGACAGGGTGTCCGGGAGCGCGTGCAGGTTGGTGGCGGGCACCAGCACCTGGGCCGCGAAGGCGCCGTCCTCGAACGAGCCGATCGAGCGCCGCGTGGCGCAGAGGTTGGGCCGACCGGTGCGGCAGAACTCGCAACGGCCACAGACCGAGAAGTAGGTCTCGCTGACCACACGTTGTCCGATCTCCCAGCCGCGGACGCCGTCGCCCAGTTCGGCGATGGTGCCGGCGACCTCGTGACCGAGCGTGACCGGCGGTTGGGAACGGTACTCGTCGTGGCGGATGTGGACGTCGGTGCCGCAGATGCCGGCCGCAGCCACGTCGACGACGACGTGGCCGGGTCTGGCTTCGGGGGAGGGTACGTCTTCCAACACGAGCCGGGTCTCGCCCAGGGCGAGCTTGCGAAGCGCCAACATGGCCTCAGCCTTTCACGGCGCCCATCGTCAGACCAGTGACGATCCACCGCTGGATGATGAGCGTCAGGATGACGACGGGCAGGGTGATCAGCACGGCGGCCGCCCCCAGGCCACCGAAGTCGATCTGACCGTAGGAGATGAAGTTGAACACCGCCACCGGGACCGGTCGCGTGTTCGGACCCGAGAGCACCAGGCTGAACAGGAACTGGTTCCAGCTGAAGATGAACGCCAGGATGCTGGCAGCCACGATGCCGGGCGTGGACAGCGGCAAGATCACGCGCCAGAAGGCGCCGATGCGGGTGGCGCCGTCGACGAAGGCCGCTTCTTCGAGGTCCTGCGGCACGCCCTCGAAGAAGCTGATCATGATCCAGACGATGAGCGGCATGCCCACGATCAGGTGCGTGAGGGTGAGCGCCAGGTAGGTGTCGATCAGCCCGAGCGCACGGAAGGCCAGGTACCAGGGCACCAGGTACGTGATGTAGGGCGTCAGGCGCGCGATGAGGATGGCGACGGCCAGGCCCTCTTGTTTGAACCTCGCGATCGAGTAGGCGGCCGGCAACCCGAGGACGAGACCGATGCCCGTCGAGAGCGCGGCGATGACGAACGAGTTCCAGGTGTACTCGAGGAAGTCGTTGCGCGCGATCACGTTGCGGTAGTTCTCGAACGTCGGCGTGAACCACCACACGGGTACGCGGCTGACGTTGTCGACCTGGCTGCGCAGGCTGGTGAGCACCATCCAGTAGAACGGGAAGAGCAAGATGGCGATCACGACGACGATGAGCACGAAGATGCCGATGCGCTTGAGCGTGCGCCCGCGGCGGGCGCGCATGGCGATCTGGTGGTAGTGCTCCTGGGCCGCGGCGGCAGAGGCGTTCACGTGCGGTTCCGCACGGCATTGAGCAAGATGGCGACACCCAGGACGGTGAACATCAGCAGGATGAGGAGCGTCGCGGCGTAACCGGCGTGGAAGAACTGGAAGCCGGTCTTGAAGGCGAGCACGTTGAGCGTCTCGGACGCCGTCCCCGGGCCGCCCTCGGTGATCACGTAGATGATGTCGAAGGTCTTGAGCGCGTCGACCGTGCGCAGGATCAACGCCACCACGATCGCCGAACGGATGCCCGGCAGCGTGATGTGCCAGAACGACTGCCAGCCGCTGGCCCCGTCGATGCGCGCGGCCTCGTAGTGTTCCGAAGGCACGCTCTGCATGGCGGCCAGCAGGATCAGGGCGATCATCGGCGACCACTGCCAGGTGTCGACGAGGACCAAGGACGGGATCGCCAGGCTCGACTGCGCCACCCACAGGGAGCGCTCCAACCCCGCGCTCTCGAGGAAGTAGTTCAGCACGCCGAGGCTCGGGTTGAACATGAGCGCCCAGATGAGCGCGATCGCCACGGGCGTCGCCACCATCGGCAGCAAGATGACCGTGCGGACGAGCCCCTTGCCCGGGAAGTCGCGGTTGAACAGGACGGCGATCCCGATGCCTAGGAGCAGTTGCAGCGGCACGGCTGTGAAGGTGAAATAGAAGGTGTTCTTCAGGCCGTTCCACACCCGCGGATCGGTGAGCGCGCGGGTGTAGTTCTCGGCCCCCACGAACACGGCTCGGCCGCCCACGAAGAAGTCGTAGAGCGACAGGACGAAGTTGGTCACCACCGGCGCCACGATCAGGATCGCGATCGCCAGCAGCGCCGGCAGGGGGAAGATGTATCGAGCGTTGCGGTCGATGAACGCGGCAGCGTTCTTCACGACGTCTCCACCAGGGCGTGCACCACGGTCTCCCTCATCGTCGTCATCAGAGGAAGGGGCGAGGTCGCCCTCGCCCCTTCGTCGCGTTCGTGGACCTCAGCGCTCGGAGCGCTCGATGATGCGGTCCATCTCGTCGGCGGCGCGCTCGAGCGCGGCGGCGACGTCCTGCCCCTCGAGGGCGGCGACGATGGCTTGACCGTACGCGTCGCGCACTTCGGCGACCGGCACGATCGGCGGGTTCCAGTAGGGCTGGCCGTTGTCGAACGACGTCTGCGACGCTTCGATCCAGCTCTCCGGGGCGGTCGCCCGGAACACTTCGCTCTCCCACGCCGAGGCGCGAGCGGCCGGGACGCCGAACTCGATCAAGCGTTCCTGGTTCTCCTTGGAGAGCGCCCATTGGATGAAGTACCACGACGCTTCGGGGTTCTGGGAAGCGTGGTTGATCGAGAGGCCCCACACCAGCACGCCGGGGACGCTGCCGGCCGGGCCGGCGGGGAGCGGGGCGTAGGCGGTGTTCTCACGCACGACGTCGATCGCCTGCGCCGGGTCTTCCATGATCGGGCGGAAGACGTTGGCGTCGAAGATCATGGCCGCTTGGCCCTGGGCGTAGAGGCTGGTGACCTCGGCCCAGTGCAGGTTGGTGGGTCCGGGCGGGCCGTACTCGCGCATGATCTGGGCGTAGAACTCGTGCGCTGCGATGCTCTCGGGGGAGTCGAGCGCCGACTTGCCTTCGTCGTCGAGCCACTGGCCGCCGAACGAGTAGAGCAGGTTGACGGTCTGGCTCGTCGCGGCGGCGCCGCGGCCGCGCATGGCGAAGCCGGCGACCTCGTCGCTGTCGAGCGCGGCGGCGTACGCCATCAGCTCGTCCATCGTCTCGGGCGGGCCCTCGAGGCCGGCGGCCTCGAGCAGGTCCGTGCGGTAGAACAGCAGGCTCGATTCGATCTGCAGCGGCAAGCCGAACAGCTCGCCGTCGCTCTCGAACGTGCTGATCGCGCCGCCGAAGAAGTCCTCGAGGTCGAGGTCGGGCATCGTGAGGCTGGGATCGTCGACGAAGTCGTCGATGAACCGCACCCACTCGGCACCCAGGTACTGCGCGCTCACCTGGCCGGGCATGATCATGTAGCCGTCGAGCGTGGTGGCGCCGGAGGAGGCCTCGAGCAGCCGCACCTGGCGGAACTGGTCCTCGGGGAACACCTCGAGGTTGACCGTGATCCCGGTCAGTTCTTCGAACTCGGGCACGAGCGGCTCGAGCCAGTTGGTGAAGGGGTGCCGGTTCATCAGGAAGCGGATCTCGCTACCCTCGAAGCGTCGCCAGTCGAACTCCTGGGCGGTCGCGGCTGCGAACCCCATGAGCACCAAGGCGAAGACCATCAGTCGGAGACTGCGTGCCATCGTAGGACCTCCTCGTACCAGAACTGCGTGTTGGACACGTACATCCACTTGTTGTGCAGTGCCCAACCTAGCACGCGTCCCCGAACGGCCAAGGGGCAGGGGTCCCGGCGGACTCTCAGGACCGGACCGGCAGCTTCTTGCCAGGGTTCATGATCCCGGCTGGATCGAGGGCGTCCTTGATCGCCCACATGACGTCGACCGCGTCCCCGTGCTCGGCGCGCACGTACGGCAGCTTGCGCAGCCCGACGCCGTGCTCGCCGGTGCAGGTGCCGCCGACCGCCAGGGCCAGGTGGACCAGCTCGGCGTAGGCCGCGTCGACCCGTGCTCGGGCGGTCTCGTCGTCGGGCGGGAAGAACAGGGTGAGATGGAAGTTGCCGTCGCCCACGTGTCCGATGACGTAGGCCGGCAGGCCGAGCCGCGCCACGGCGGCGACGGAGGCGTCGATGACCTCGGCCAGGCGCGAGACCGGCACCGCCAGGTCGGTGATCAGGTTCGCCAGGCCCGGTTGGACCGCCAGGAAGGCGTAGTAGGCCTGATGGCGAGCACGCCACAGCGCCGCCAACTCGGCCGGGTCCCCGGCCGCTTCGGCGGCTGTGGCGCCGTGCTCGTGCGCCAATGCCAGCGCCAGCTCACCCGCGCTGCGCACGCCATCCCCGTCGCCATGGAACTCCAGGAACACGGTGGGCATCTCCGGCAGCGCCAGCCCCAGGTGACGACGGATGGCGCCGATCGCAGCCGCGTCGAGCAGCTCGCAGCGCGCCACGGGGATGCCCGCGGCGACGAGTTCGGTGACGTAGGCGACGCAACCGTGCACGTCCTCGAACGCCACCCGCGCTCCCAGGACGGCCTCCGGCCGAGGTACCAGCCGCACGGTGAGCTCGGTGATGACCCCCAACGTCCCCTCGGCACCGCAGAACAGCTGCGTGAGCGCGTACCCGGAGGAGGACTTGGGCGCGCGGCCGCCGGTGCGGATCACCCGTCCGGTCGGGGTCACGATCTCCAAGCCCAACACCAGGTCGCGCGTCACCCCGTAGCGCACGGCCATGGTGCCCGAGGCGTTCGTCGACGCCATGCCACCCAGGCTCGCCTCGGCGCCGGGATCGACGGGGAAGAACAGCCCCGTCGAGCGGAGCGACTCGTTGAGGCGCGGGTAAGTCACACCGGGTTGGACGACGGCGAGGAAGTCCTCGGCCACGACTTCGAGGATGCGGTCGAGGCGGGTCAGGTCGAGCGACACCCCGCCGGCGACGGGGACCGTGTGGCCCTCGAGGCTCGAGTTCATCGCGACGGGCGTGACCGGGGTGCGCGTCTCGTACGCCAGCGCCATGACGTGCTGGACGTCGGCGGTGGATTCGGGGTACACGACCACGTCCGGGCGGCGGACGACGTCGGAGGACTCTCCGCGGGCGTGCAGGTCGAGCGCGCTCGTGGAGACGTCGACCTGGTCGGGGCGCAGGAGATCGCGCAGGCGGGGGAGGACGATCGGGTCCATGCCGCTCAGTCTCCCACCCCGGGGATCACCCCGTCCGCCACGCGTGCGGGGCCGGTCCGTTCGCTGGTGCGCCAGCTTCCGCCGGCCGACGTCGACGCGCGCCGCACCGAGCGAGCGGCGTTCAGTTCTTCTGCGCGCTGGAGCGGTCGATGAGGTCCTGCACGGACAGGACCTGACCACCTCGCATCGCCTCGAAGGCGGGGCTCGAGGTCACGAAGCCCTTGAGCAACTCGAGCGCATGCAGAACCGTCTCCGGGTCTTCGTCGTCGAACATGACGAGTTCCTCGCCCGAGCCGAGGTGGGCGACGAGCTCCGCATACGCGGGCGTCGCTTGACCGGAGTCGATCGCCTCGGGGTCGGCATCATCGGGGAAGACGTCGAGCACGTCGAGGAACTCGACGGCGTCGAGGTTGAGGAGCTGCTGATCCGCCGTGAGCATCCAGGTGGCCATGCAGCGATGCTACACCCGACCGCGACCGTCGGGCTGCGGCGTCCCGACGGAGGCGCCGTGCGCCGGGTCGCTGGGGACGTCGTGCCGCCGAGGTTCGCCCCGCTCGTCCGCATCGTGCGGGTCCGGCGCGTGGTGCTCCAGGCGCAGCCCGACCGTCGACCGCGCCGGGTAGCCGGGCCACTCCGCGTTCGGCGCGGCCGTGAGCGCGCCCTTGAGGTAGCTCTCGAGCGGCAGGCCGCGCAGGTGGACGCCCAGGAACGCCGTGAGGTGGTGGGCGAGGACGTTCACGATCCGGCGGGTGTCCCAGACCGGGTCGGCGTAGCGCCACCACTCGTCGTGGCCAGCCGTGGCCAGCGCGTCGGGCGGCGGGTTGTTGCCGACGTTGTGGCGCGCGTGGAGGAAGGTGAGCAGCCACCGTTCGGCGGACGTCGTCGCCGCGAAGAGGCGCCGGATCGCCGGGTACATCGACACGTCGTCCTCGCTGCCGGCGGCGAAGAACAACGGTGTGTGCACCCGTGCCAGGGCCGCGTCCGTCCACACGCGATCGCCCCCCCAGGGCGCCAGCAGGACGCCGGCCTTGACACGTGATGTGACGCCGTCCGCCAGGTCCTCGAAGAACGGGTGGCCGAGGCGGAGGTCGGCCAGGAGCTCGCGGCGCATCGGCTGGTCGAAGAACGGGTCGTCGAAGGTGCCTTCTTCGAGGCCGGCGCCCAACGCCGTGAGCACCCCGTAGCCGCCCATCGAGAAGCCCACCAGGGCGGTGCTGGCGGTGTCCCAGACCTGGGCCAGATGGGGGTGGTGGCGTTCGAGGTCGGCGGCCAGCCGCACCGCCAAGGCGACGTCGAGCGCCCGGTTACGGAGCGTCGAGAGCGGATCGGCGCGGTCGGTGAAGGTGCTGTCGGTGTGGCCCAACGCCATCACGGCGTAACCCTTGCTGGCGAGGTTCTCGCCGAGCCACGAAAGGAACAGCCGCGACCCCGGGAAGCCGTGCGAGACGATGACGAGGGGACGAGGCCCGGTGGTGCGATCGGGCGGGGCGTCGCGCGCCGCGCGACCCGGGAAGCGGAAGGGGATCGGTGTGTCGTCGGCGTCGTGCGCCGTCGCGACCAGATGATCCTCGTACGCCACGCCGCCGCCGAACTCGGCCGGGTACCAGACCTCGCCCTCGATCTCGCGCGTCGAGCGCACGACCGACCCCTCCGCCAGGGACCGCAACACGTCGACCTGGTAAGGGTTGCTGAGGCGCAGCGACGTCACGCCCACCGGGTGCGGACCCCGTGGCGCCAGCGCCGGCGCCCCCGGCAACGCGTCGCCCGGAACGTACGCAGGAAGCTCCATGCAGCAGGGTAACAAGCGTGCGTGACCCTCACGTTCGGCTTCGTCTTGATCGGGTTACCTGGTCCGGCGATCCAGGCGGTCACGTGGGCGTGACCCTCACGTTCGCGTTCGTCTTGAGCGGGTTACCGGGTCCGGCGATCCAGGCGGTCACGCACGGCGTCCGCCAAGAACTGGAACGCCAGCGCCGCCGTCGCCAACACGAGACCAGGGCCTAGCGCTGCCCAGGGTTGGCGCGTCAGGAAGGCGCGCGCGTCTTGCAACACGTTGCCCCACGAGGGCGTGGGCAGGGGGACGCCCAGGCCGAGGTAGCTCAGCGACGCCTCCACCAGCAGGAACGTCGCCGCGGTCGAGGCCGCCTGGACGGCCAGCGGGCCGGTGAAGTTCGGGAGCGCGTGGCGGAGCAGCAGGCGGGTCTTGCTGGCCCCCAAAGCTACGCCGGCCGTCACGTAATCGCTTTCGAGCTCGAACCTGGCGTAGGCGCGGGTGAGCCGGAAGTACAGCGGCGAGCCGGCCACGCCCAGTGCCGCCACCGTCTGCCAGACGCCTCCGCCGAGGACGGCGACGAGCAGGAGCACCAGCAAGAAGCCGGGAAAAGCGAGCAGCGCGTCGAACGCACGGGTGAGGACCAGGTCGACGCCGCCGCGGAAACCGGCGGCGATCAGGCCGGCCGCGAGACCGAGGGCCAGCGCCAGCGCGGTCGCGCTCAGGGTGATCGTGAGCGATACGCGGCCCCCGGCGAGGGCGCGTGCGAACACGTCTCGACCCAAGCCGTCCGTACCGAGCCAGTGTTCGGCGGACGGGGTGGCGAAGCGATCGCGGTAGTCGGGCTCGAGCGGGTCGTAGTGGCTGAGTTCCGGCCCCAGGAGCGCCGAGAGCACGACCAGGGCCATCAACCAGGCACCGACGGTGCCCCGGGTCCAGCGTCGCCGCGTCACCCGTACCTCAAACGTGGGTCGGCCGCCGTCTGGGCCAGGTCGGCGGCCCAGTTGACGAGCACGTAGACGAGCACGGCCACGATCGTGACGCCTTGGACCACGGGGTAGTCGCGGGCCGAGATGGCGCCGAGCAGCGTGAGGCCGAGGCCCGGGAGGCCGAACACCTGTTCGACGACGATCGTGCCGGTGAGCAGTCCGCCCAGTTCGAGCGCCAGCAGGGGCAGGAGGCCGGGCCAGGCGTTGGCGGCGACGTGGCGCGTCAGGCCCGTCGGCGCGACGCCTTTGGAGCGGGCCGTGCGGACGTAGTCGGCGTGCAACTCCTCGAGCAAGCGTGCACGCGCCAAGCGCGCGAGTTGCGCGGAGCGTGGGATGGCGAGCGTCACCGCCGGCAACACCAGGTGCCATACCCGGAGGCCGAGGCCACCGTGGGTGGGGAACCCGATCACCGGGAACCAGCCCAAGCCGACGCCGAAGGCGAGGATGAGGAGGAACCCGAACCAGAACTCGGGCAACGACAGGCCGGTGGTCGTGAACGCGAGCACGCCGCCGTCGGTGGCGCTGCCTGGCCGCCGGCCCGCCAGCAGACCGAGTCCGAGGCCGACGACGAGCGAGATCGAGAACGCGAGCGCAGCCAGACCGAGGGTCACCGGCAGGCGTTCGAGGATGATCCGCACCACCGGGCGGCGCTCGCGGATCGAATCACCGAGGTCACCTCCGAGGAGGTCGCCCCACCAGGCCCCGAACTGGACGATCAGGGGTCGGTCGAGCCCGAGCTGTCGGCGGATCTGGTCGACCTGCGCCGCGCTGGCCTCGGTGCCCCCCAACAGCGCCGCGGCGTCGCCGGGCAGCGCCCGCATCGTCACGAACACCAGCGACAGCACCAGCACGAGGGTGCCGAGGAGGCTGAGGAACTGGACGACCAAGGCGCGCAGCACGGGGTTCAGCCTACGTGGCGGGGGGCGAGGACGAGGTCCCCGCCCGGGCCGCCTGGGGACTCAGCGAACCGTCACGGAGCGGAAATCGTAGGTGTCGAGCAGGGGTGTGATCCAGAAGCCGTCGACGTCGGCGGCGCGGGCGTAAGTGGCCAGGGCCGTACCCAGGTAGACGAAGGGCGCCGCGTCGTGCATGCGGGTCAAGGCGTCGGCGTAGAGGTCGGCGCGGGCGGACAGGTCCGTGGTGGTGGCCGCGAGGTCGATGGCGGCGGCTGCGTCCGCGTCGTCGAAGCCGGTGTAGGTGCGATCCGGATGGCCGTACCCGTTGAGGCGGCCGGTGGGATCGAGCTTGCCGGTGTGGCCGATGACGGTCATGTCGAAGTCGCGCGGACCGCCGTAGATCTCGCCGAGCCAGACGCCCCACTCGACCACGCGCACCTCGACGTTCACGCCCACGTCGCCGAGCATGTCCTGGATCATCTGGCCCGCGAGGACGTGGGTCTCGTAGGGTTGCGGCAACGCCAGGTCGATGGTCCAGTCGGAGGGCACGCCGGCCTCGGCCAGGAGGGCGCGCGCCCGCTCGGGGTCGTACCCGTACGGCTCGAGGTCCTCGGGCAGCCAGGGGCTGCCGGCCTCGATGAAGGTGGCACCGGGGACGCCGCCGCCGTACGCGACCTCGAGCACGGTCTCCGCGTCGACGGCGAGGTTGAGCGCCTGGCGCACACGGGCGTCGTCGAGGTAGGGGCGACGGTTGTTGATCGAACCGACCAGGACGGTGCCGGACGGACCCTGTTCGAGGACCAGGTCGGCGTCGGCGCGCACGGCGTCGAAGTCGGCGGGCGACAGCGCCGTCGCCAGGTCGAACTCACCCGTCCGCAGGCCCTGCAGCTGGACCGCTCCGTCGGGGACGAAGCGCAGCGTGACACCATCGATGGCAGGCGCGCCCTGGAAGTAGTCGGGGTTGGTGCTCAGCTCCAGGAAGGCGTCGCGCACCCAGCGCTCGAACACGAACGGTCCCGTGCCGACGGGGGCGTTGCCGAAGTCGTGGCCCTCGGCGATCTTCTCGCTCGGCAGGATGGCGCCCCAGCCGGAGGCGAGGGACGCCAACAGCGCGGGAGCCGGGGTGTCGAGGGTCAGGACGACCGTGCGGTCGTCGGGGGTGGCGACGTCGCTGATGGTGGCGAACTCGTCGCGTTTGGGCGATCCCTCGGCCTGGAGACGGGCGAGCGACGCCGCCACGTCGGCCGCGTCCAGCTCGGTGCCGTCGTGGAAGCGGACGTCGTCGCGCAGCGTGAAGGTCCACGTGAGCCCGTCCTCCGAGGTGGCGAACGACGCGGCCAGCGACGGCACGATGAGACCGTCGCGACCCACCTCGACGAGCGTGTCGTAGATCGACTTCGACGACTGGAACGCCGACGTGGCCGACGTGACGTGTGGATCGAGGGTGTCGGGCTGGGCGGCGGTGGCGACGGTGATCGACTGGGCCGACGCCGCACCGAGCAGCACGAGGACGAGGAGCGAGGCGAGTCTACGCATGGTGTTCCTCCACGGGGGTGGCGAGTCGCTCGATGGCGATCGCCGAGGGACCTCGGGTGACGACGAGCACGGCGCCCAGGGTGACGGGCGAGGTGGCGACGGTGCTCGGGGCGGCGAGCGGGCGTCGTTCACGGTAGGCGGCGACGAAGACGCCTGGATCGTACCCCTGCATGCCGATGGCAGGGCCCGTCATCCCGACGTCGGTGACGTACGCGGTCCCGCCCGGCAAGACCTGGGCGTCGAGCGTCGGGACGTGCGTGTGGGTGCCGAGCACGGCGGCGACGCGGCCGTCGAAGGCGTACCCGAACACCACCTTCTCGGTGACGGCTTCGCCGTGGAAGTCGACCAGCACGACGTCCACGTCGTCCTGCCAGGTGGTGAGCACGTCCTCGAGCGCGTCGTACGGATGGTCGGCGGCCGGCAACGCGCTGCGGCTCGTCAGGTTGACGACGCCGATCCGCACGCCGGCCTTCACGATCCGGCAGGTTCCCGTGCCCGGCGTCAGGCGGCCGTAGTTGTGGGGTCGGAGCACGAACGGCCGCGCCAACGTGAGCGCGGCGTCCGGGCCGTCCCAGGAGTGGTTGCCGCCGGTGATCACGTCGGCGCCGGCGGCGAACAGGCGTTCGGCGCTGGCGGGGGTGAGGCCGAGGCCGGTGGCCGGACGCGGCCCGGTCACGTCGGCGTTCTCGCCGTTGACCACGACGAGGTCGGCGGCGTGCGAGCGCGCGAGCTCGGGGAGCCACCGTTCGAGGAAGGCGACACCACTCGCGCCGACGACGTCGCCGACGAACAGGGTGCGAAGCTCATGGTGCAGGGGCATGTGGCTCCAGGCTACGCGGACCGAGAGGTCGCGCGGGTCACGTGTCGGACCGATCGAGTGGCCGACCCCGACCGGGGGCGACCGTATGCGGCCCAGGTCAGGGCTCGGTCAGCGCTCGGTGACCGTCGCGGCGGCGACCGCCTCGGGCTCCGGTTCCCCGGGCCGCCCCGCGAGCACGACCGCAAGAGCGGCCAGGAGGGCGAGCCCCACGAGGGCGCCGAGGGCGGAGCGGTAGGAACCGGCGGCGGCGACGAGCAGGCCGAGCCCGACGGGCGCGCCCGCGCGCGCCAGCGTACCGATCAGCGCCATCCGGCCCGCGATGGTGCCGTACCAGGCGGGACCGAACGCTTCGGCCACCAGGGCTGCGCGGGCGGGCGTGATGGCGCCGAAGCCGATCCCGTACGCGACGACGAAGGCGGTGAGGCCCGCCGGACCCGGTACCACCAGCAGCGCCGCGATCCCGAGGGCCTGGGCACCGAAGATCGCGGCGGTCACGACGTGGCGCGACCAGAGCGAGCCCAGCGGCGTGAACACCAGTCGCCCGGGTAGCGCCATGAGACCGATGGCGCCTCCCACCGCCGCGGCCTCGGCGCCGCCGAGGCCGCGGTCCTGCAGTGCCGGGACCAGGTGGACGCCGAGCGCCACGATGACCATCGTCGAGGCGGTGAACGCCAGCGTGAGCCACCGGAACGCCCCGCTCCGGAAGGCAGTCGCGGGTTCGAGCGAGCCGACGAGCCGCGGCCGCGACCGCCGTCGCGGGTGCGAGGACGGTGCCGGCGCGGGACGGACCCCGTCCGCGGGACGGACCCCGTCCTCGGGACGGACCCCGTCCTCGGGACGGACCCCGTCGACCTCCGCGCCGACGTCGCTGGGGCGGCGGCGGAGCACGATCGCGTGCAACGGGACGGTCACCCCCCAGACGATCCAGGCCAGCACGCGCAGCGCGGCGCGCCAGCCGTGGTCCTCGACCAGCGCCCCGGCGAGGGGCAAGAAGACGACGCTGGCGAAACCCGCTACGAACGTGAGGAGCGTCAGGGCCGCGCCGCGGCGGCGGTCGAACCAGACGGCGACGACCGCGAACGCCGGCTCGTACAGCACGGTGGCCAACGCCAGGCCCATCAGGGACCACACGAGGTAGAGCTGGGCCAGGTCCGTGACGTACGACCAGGCCATCAGCAGCGCCCCGGCCCCGATCGAGCCCGCCGTCATGAGCGCGCGTGCGCCGTGCCGATCGAGGAGCGCGCCGACCCGGCCCGCCGACAGCCCGGCGACGAGCGTGCCGAGGGCGTAGGCGCCGGCGATCGCCGCGGTCGAGACGACGAGGTCCTCCGCCACGGGGGCCACGAAGACGGTGAACGCGTAGTACAAGACGCCGTACGAGACGGTCTCGGTGATCGAGAGCGCCAGGACGAGCCACCAACCGCGGTAGATCCGTGGAACCCGCATGCCGAGGCACCATCGTACGCACGCACGTCGCCGTGAAGGCGGCGTGGTCGACGTCGCGAGGCGTGCTTCCAAGACCGTGCGTCAGGAAACCGATAGTGCGGTCCGATTACCTTCACCCATGCCCCTTTGGGTTCGATCCCTCTTCGCCGGCGCGAGCTGGCTCGCGGTGGCCTTGGCGCCCACCGAGGCGTGGGACGTGCTGGGCGCGTACGCGTTGGTGCCCATCGCCGTCGCGGTCGGCGTGACCGGCGCGGCGCTCGGTCTGTGGGGCGGGGCCCTGGCTGCCCTCGGCGCCGGTGCCGGGCTCGTGATCGAGAACGTCGGTTGGGGTGGGGGGCGCGAGGTGCTGCACGGCGCCGTTCGCGACGGCGCGCTGTTGCCACCCGCCGCGCTGCTCGCCGTCGGCTTGGCCACCGGTGCCTGGCGCCGCTTGCTGTCGCAACTGCGCACCCATCGAGCGGCCTCCGATCGCGCCCAGTACGACGTCCTGACCGGCCTCTTGAACCGTTCGACCTTCGAGCGACGGCTGCACGCTTGGATGCGCACCGGCGGCGCGCGTGGGAGCGAGTTCGCCGTGCTGTTCGTCGACCTCGACCGCTTCAAGTTCGTCAACGACACCTTCGGACACGCGATCGGCGATCAGCTGCTCGTCGCCATCGCCCGGGTCCTGCAGGACAACGTGCGCGACGGCGACCTGGTGGCGCGGCTGGGCGGCGACGAGTTCGTCATCGCCTTGAACGGCGTGAAGGACGCCGCCGCCGCCGGACAGGTCGCGGCCAAGCTGGTGCGCTTGTTGGGGACCCCGTTCGAGACCGACGGCCGGGTGCTCACCGTGTCGGCGTCGGTCGGCGTGGCGCTCTACCCCCACGACGGCGACGACGTGCAAGCCCTGACCAAGAGCGCCGACGCCGCCATGTACGCGGTCAAGACGTCGGGCAAGAACAGCTATCACTTCTCGGATCACGATCAGCGGCATCGTCAGGCACGGCGTTTGGGCCTGGAGCGGCAGCTCCGCAACGCCCTGCACGATCAGGAGCTCCAGGTCGTCTACCAGCCGCAGATCGAGATGGCGACCGGCCGCCTGATCGGCTTCGAGGCGCTCATGCGCTGGCACAACCGCGACCTCGGTCTGGTCTCACCGGGCGAGTTCATCCCCATCGCGGAAGAGGCCGGCATGATCGTGCCCATCGGCCACTGGCTCATGCGCGAGGTCTGCCGCCAAGCCCAGGCCTGGTCGACGTACGGCATCCCGGGCTTCTCGGTCGCCATCAACGTCTCGACGCTGCAGTTCCGCCAGCCCGGCTTCCTGCGACAGGTCGACGAGGCGGTTCGGGACGCCCGGGTCGATCCTTCGCTCATCGAGCTCGAGATGACCGAGAGCGTGTTGATCGCCGACTTCGAGCTGGCCGTGGCGACGCTGCGTCGGCTCGAGCAGCTGGGCGTCCGCACCGCGCTCGACGACTTCGGGACCGGCTACTCGTCGCTGGCGTACCTGCAGCGTCTGCCGATCGGTTCGCTCAAGATCGACCGCAGCTTCGTGAGCGGTCTGGTGCTGGGACCCACCGGCCTGACCGGCAACGTGGCGCCGATCGTCGACGCGATCACCGCGTTGGGTCTCAAGCTCGGCAAGCGACTGGTGGCCGAGGGCGTGGAGACCGAGGCGCAGGCCTCGTACCTCAAGCGCATCGGGGTCGACCGGGCGCAGGGCTTCCTCTACGCCAAGCCGATGGCGGTCGCACAAGCGGAGCGTCTCCTGGCACGTTCGGCGCCTCGCGCGGCCGTCACGTCGGTCGCACCCGGGGTGCCGGCCGTGGGACACCGGCCGAGCGTTCCGATGCGCCCGTACGGTGGCCGCGGGATGAGCGACAGCGTCGTGCTGGTCACGGATTGACGCGCGTCCCAGCGCGCTCCGACTAGACTGGTCGAGCAGGCCGGCGCCCGTGGCGTGGCCGCTCTGGAGGTCCCATCATGTCGACCGAAACCGCCCCAACCGCACAGCTGGGCCTGGTGGGCCTGGCGGTCATGGGTCAGAACCTGGTCCTGAACCTGATCGATCATGGCGCTCGCGTGGCGGTCTACAACCGCACGACCAGCGTCACCGAGCTCTTCTTGACCAGCACGGGCGCCGAGGCGGCCGCCCGCGGGGACCTGATCTCGGCGTCGACGCTGCCCGAGCTCGTTGCGGCGCTCGAGCGCCCGCGGCGGGTGATGCTGATGGTGAAGGCGGGGGCAGCCGTGGACGCGGTGTTGCGCGATCTGGTGCCGCTGCTCGAGAAGGGCGACGTCGTCATCGACGGCGGCAACTCGCACTTCGACGACACGGCGCGGCGCGCCCGCGAGCTCCGCGAGGTCGGCCTGCTGTACCTCGGTACCGGCGTATCGGGCGGTGAGGAAGGCGCGCGCTCCGGGCCGTCGATCATGCCGGGCGGACCCAAGGAGGCGTGGGAGGCCGTCAAACCGTTGTTCCAAGCGATCTCCGCCCAGGTCGACGGGTCGCCTTGCGCCGAGTGGATGGGCGAGGACGGCGCCGGGCACTTCGTGAAGATGGTGCACAACGGCATCGAGTACGGCGACATGCAGCTCATCGCCGAGGCGTACCACCTGATGAGCACCACGCTCGGCCTGGACGCCAAGGTGATGCACGAGACCTTCGCGCGTTGGAACGAGGGCGTCCTCGACTCGTACCTGATCGAGATCACGCGCGACATCCTCGCCACCCACGACGACGAGGGCCAGCTCGTGCTCGACGTGATCCTCGACCGAGCGGGGCAGAAGGGGACCGGTCGCTGGACGGTCGAGGCGGCCCTCGAGCAGGGGCAGCCGGTCACGCTCATGGCCGAAGCGGTGTTCGCGCGGTCGCTCTCGGCGTTGAAAGACGAACGCGAGCGGGCGTCGAAAGTCCTGCCGGGACCGACCCCACCCGCGGACCTGGACGACCAGCGCCGCGCCGCGCTCGTCGAGGACCTCGAGCAGGCCCTGTACGCCAGCAAGATCGTCTCCTACGCCCAGGGCTACATGCTGCTGCGCTCCGCCGCACACGAGCGTGGCTGGTCGACGGATCCGGGTGTCGTGGCGCGGATCTGGCGCGGCGGCTGCATCATCCGTTCGCGCTTCTTGAACGACATCACGGCCGCTTACGAGGCCGATCCGGCGCTCGAGAACCTCATGCAGGTGCCGTTCTTCGCGGCGGCGCTGGCGCAGGCGGACGCCGCCTGGCGGCGGGTGGTGGCCACCGCGGTGGCCGCCGGCATCCCGACGCCCGCGATGAGCTCGGCGCTGGCGTTCTACGACGGTTACCGCAGCGCCCGCCTGCCGGCCAACCTGCTCCAGGCGCAGCGCGACTACTTCGGCGCCCACACCTACGAACGCGTCGACCGCCCGCGCGGCGAGTTCTTCCACACCGACTGGATCGGCAGCGGCGGCGGGGTGACGTCCAGGACGTACGACGCGTAGCGGAAGGGGGCAGCTTGGGTCGCGCGCGACGCCTTCGGCGGCGCCTGTGAGCGCCCCGCGAGCCCGAGCGGGACGCTAGGGGCTCGCTCGCCTCCGGTCGGCGGAGGCGACCCGCAGCGAGACGGACGCTTCGAGCCCGGCGTCGGTGTTGTGCAGGTGGAGCCGGCCCTCGAGCGCGCGGGCGATGAGACCCACGAGGGTGAGGCCCAGGCCGTGGCCGTCGGGGCGCGGCGAGCGCTGCTCGACGGGCTGCGCGAGCCGGCGCAGCTCGCTGGCACCGATGCCCGGCCCGGTGTCGTGGATGCGGAAGGTCAGCAGGTCCCCGTCGGCCTCGGTTCGGACCGTCACGGGACCGGCCCCGTGGCGGACGGCGTTGTCGATGAGGTTGCGCAGCGCTTGGTGGACCAGCACCGACTCGCGCACCTGGACGTCGGGTACCGGCTCCACCACGTAGACGCGGGCGCGATCGGTCTCGGGGAGCGCGTCGAGCGACTCGTTCAGCAAGGGTCGCAACGGCCGTGTCCGTGACCCCTGGTCGCGTGCGCGTGTGAGGGCCAACAGGGCGTCGATCAGCTCCTCGATGCGGAGGGTCTGACGCGCGACCGCCGGGAGCACGTCGGCGGGGCTGGCCGTCCCCAACTCGACGCGCTCGAGCTGGACCTTGAGCGCGCCCACGGGCGTCCGCAACTCGTGCGAGGCGTAGCGCGCGAACGACCGCTCGCGTTCGAGCAACGCCAGCATCGATCGGCTCATGTCGTCGATCGCCCGCTGCAGCCGTTCGACCTCGGGGTCCCCTTCGGGAACGCGCGGGGCGCGCGCCGCCGGTTGCCGTGCGAGGGCGTCGGCTGCGTCCCCGAGCTGCGCCAGACGACGGTTCAGCTGCCGACCGACGCGTGTGGCGGCCTGGGCGGCGACGACGATCCCCGCCAGCAGGCCGAGCCCGACGGGCAGGAGCCAAGCGGCGGTCCCGTCCACGGCCGGCTCGTGGGTCAGCGCGAGCGCCACCGCTGTGGTCGTGACGCCGGCAGCTGCGGCGCCGGCCGCACCCCAGAACGCGGCGCGCCGGACGCTCACGCCACCCCGAGCCGGTACCCGCCGGGCACGGTGGCGACGACCTCGGGTCCCAGCTTCTGCCGCAGTTGTCGCACGTAGACGCGGACGACGATGCCCTTGGACTCGGCGTCGGGGAAGACGCGCTGCTGGAGCTCGGCCGTCTCGAAGGTGCGGTCCGGGTGCAACACGAGCAGTTCCAGCATGGCGAACTCACGGGCCGTCAGGTCGACCTCGCGACGCGCCCACCAGACGCGCCGGGCCGCGAGGTCCATGCGCAGCGGCCCGTGTTGGGCGTCGACCCCTTTGACCGCGGTCTCGCGTCGCAGCAGCGCCCGCGTCCGCGCCCGCAACTCGACCAGGCTGTACGGCTTGACCAGGTAGTCGTCGCCGCCGAGGTCGAGGCCCCGCACCCGGTCCTCGACCGCGTCGCGCGCGGTGGTGAACAGCAGCGGGCCGAGGAAACCGGCGCGCCTCAGGGTCGTCGCGAAGCGGAAGCCCGCGTCCTCGTCGTGGTCCACGATGACGTCCAAGATCGCCAGGTCGTACGCGTGCTCGCCGATCGCCGCCTGGGCTCCCGCCAGATCACGTGCCCACGTCACGTGATGGTGCTCACGGGTCAACGTGTCCACCACGGCTTCGGCGATGTCGGGCTCGTCCTCGAGCAGCAGGATGCGCACGACCGTACCTCCCTGACCTCCAGGTCCCGAGGCGAAGCCTACCCCTGCGGTCGAACCGGGCCGATGCCACGTCTTGGTCTGCCGCCGATCTCAGCCGGCGGACGCGTTCGACACGACGACGGGCAGCCGCAGCGTGGCCTCGAAGCCTGGGTCGAGGTTGCGCAAGGTCAGGTCCCCTGCGAGCGTCTGGGCGATGAACGCGACGAGCGCGGGCCCGAGTCCCATGCCGCCGCCGACTCCGGCGTAGCCGGCCTCCCGTGCCTCGCGCGCGAAGTCGAACCCAGCGTCCTCACCACGCGGGAGGGTCACGTCGACCAGGAGCAGATCGAAGGCACGCTCGGCGACGGCGGCGTGGGCGGCCACGACGTCGCGCACCCACACCACCTCATACCGGTCGTCGAGCAAGCTATCGACGACCGGTTCGCCGATGTCGGTCTCGTCTTCGAGCGAGAGGATGTTCATGAGTGTCCCGGGGGGGTGCGGCTCGCGCCGTCGGACGCGGACCTCGGCGACTACGCTAACGGGTGTCGACCGGCCGGACGCCGTGCGCCTGGCGACGGCGGGACACGGACCGTCGGCCCGACTTACCTCTCCCTTACCTCCGTCGGGTACAACCGTGAAGGGTTCACGCAGGCAGGGACGAACGTCCCGAGAGCGGGTCGACGCCTGCGGCTCCAGACGGGGCCGCGCGGGGAGAGCCGCGAATCACGAAGGGGGTGCGCAGCCATGCGCAGGAGCAGAAGGTACGCCGCGAACGCGGGTTGGCGCTGGGCGGTCCTCATGGTCGCCGTCGTCGGCGCCGTCCTGGGTGGCTGTGGCCTGGCCCAACGGACCGTGATCGGCATGGTCCTGCCCGAGCTCGAGGCGGGCTCCGCGCTCGAGCGCGCGGTTGCTCGGTCCGTCGACGAGGGCACCGCCATGGTCGCGCGTGAGTTCGCGTTCAACGCCGAGATCTTCGCGCTCGACTTCGAGGTCGCCGTCGAACGGGCCAACGACGCCGACGCCGCCGTCGCCGCGGCCGAGCGGCTGGTCGACGAGCGCGAGGCCTTCGCGGTCGTCGGTGGCTTCGGTTCCGGTGTCGCCGAGGCGCTGAGCGCCTGGTCGGCCGACCGGAACGTGCCGTTCCTGAACATCGGCTCCTCGCGCGACGCGTTGCGCAACGAAGCGTGCGAGGCCACCGCCTTCCACGTCGTCCCCAGCGCCGCCATGTACCTCGACGGGCTGGCGGGTTGGTACGTGCGCTCCGGCTTCCGCCGCTGGTACCTCGTCTACGGCGAGGACGCCGAGGGCGACGCGCTCCGGGAACGCATGACCTGGTCGCTCCGCGAGCGGCATTTCGGCGCTCGCATCGTCGGCACGCGCGCCGTCCCGTCGGGCGGGGGCGACGTGGCCGACACCGCGCGTGCGGCGCGGCGCGCCAACGCCGACCTCGTCGTGCTGCTCCTCCCGGCACAGGACCAGCTGCGGTGGCTGGCGGCCCTCGACGCGGCCGACCTCGAGGCCGAAGTCGCGGGCTTCCCGGACCTGCAGGCGCAGACGCGCGAGTTCTTCGAGGCCGCGCGCGACGCCTCGCCCCGGCTGGGCGCCGCGTTCCGGTCGCTCGCCTTCGAGGCCACCCTGGACGCGTACGGCGCGCGCGAGCTGAACGCGCGCTATCGCGCCGCGTTCGGCGGTCCCATGGAACCGCCGGCGTGGGCGGCGTACCAAGCGGTCAAGATGCTGTTCGAGGCCGCCACGATCGGGGGATCGACCGAGGGCGAGGCCGTTCGCAGCTACCTGGGCGCGCCCACCACCGTGTTCGATCTCTACAAGGGGATCGGCACCTCGTTCCGACCCTGGGACCGTCAGTTGCGTCAATCGATCTACCTGGTCGAGATCTCCGAGACCGAGACCGAACCGTTCTCGATGGCGATCCTCGTCGGTGAACTGCCCGCGATCTACCTGCCGGGGACCGAGGTGCGCGAGCGGCTCGATCAGATCGGCGACCTCGAGGCCGAGAGCCGCTGCGCACCGTGACCCGTCGACGCTCGTCCGGAGTCCCGACGTCATCCGCGTTCAGGAGGCGCTGTGAGCGCGCTCCCCGAGAGGAGATCGATCCCTTGTCCCACCCACGACCGTTCCCGTTCGTACGCCCGCGTCTCGCCGTGCTGATGGCGACGCTCGTCGCCCTGATCGGCTTCGCGTCTGCCCAGGAGTACCGCGCGTACATCGCCAACGAGTTCGGCGCCGACATCTCGGTGATCGACGTGAACACCAACACCGTGATCGACACGATCTCGATCTCCGGGCGGCCGGGCGAGGTCCGTCCCCGGGGCATGGCGGTCAGCCCCGACGGCTCGCTCATCTACGTGTCGGTGAGCGACTTCAACCCCGTCCTCGAGACCCCAGAGGACAAGATCCTGGCGATCGACGTGCGCACCAACGACATCGTCGCGGAGTTCCGCGCCGGCGGCAACCCGGAGCGGTTGGCGATCAGCCCGGACGGGACGCAGATCTGGGCGGCTCTCGAGGCGCTGGCCCAGGGCGCCGGCTTCGACGCCTCGACCGGCGAACAGCTCGGCACCTTCCGGGTCGGCGTCGAAGCCGAGGGGGTCGCCGTGAGCCCCGACGGCCGCTGGGCCTACATCACGGCGGAGGCGACCCACACGGTCACCGTCATCGACACCGCCGAGCTCACGGTCCTGAAGCACCTGTTGGTCGGCAACCGTCCGCGTGAAGTCGACTTCTCCGCCGACGGCACCCGCGCGTACGTGTCGGCCGAGATCGGCGGCACCATCTCGGTCATCGACGTGACCACGCACACCGTCATCGAGACGATCAACCTCGGCCTCGACTCGCGCCCGGTCGAGATGGCGTTCGACGCCAACACCGACCGGCTGTACGTGGCCGGAGGCGGGACCAGCGCCGTCTACGTCATCGACACGACCACCAACGAGCTCATCGCCACGATCAAGGAGCAGATGGGGCGGCGGCCCTGGGGCATCGCGGTGACACCCGACGGACGCTACGTCTACACGGCCAACGGCCTGTCCGACAGCTCCAGCGTCATCGATACCGAGTGCCTGTGCGTCGTCGACAACATCCAGGTCGGTCGCGGCGCCCACTCGGCCGAGATCGGGGTGGTGCCGGATGCGCCCTGAGCCCTGGCGGCCGATCTTGCTGGCGAGCGCCGCCGCGCTGCTCTCCATCGCGCCTGCTCAGGCAGAGCCCTTCTTCGAGGACATGATCCGCCAGAGCCAGGGTTTCGGCCTCGAGATGGTGGGCGTGCGCCTGAGCGCGATCGAGGCGTTCGATCCTGTTCCTGCCGGACTCGACGAGGTGTCCGAAGGCTTCTCCGAAGCCGACCTGCCGCGCTTCATGGGAACGTTGCGGCACCTCCATCCGGCCGTGGCGGAGGGGCTCGAGGAGGCCCTCGCGGCGGTCGAGGAGGGTGTCGAGGAGGGCGAGGTCGGTCTGCTGACGCTGGCCTACGCTCGCGCCTGGCAGGCGGCGGCGTACGACGTGCTGATCCCGGCCGATGCGCGCACCCCCGCCTACTGGGGCGCCATCGCGGCCGACCTGGCGCTGGCCGAGGGCGGCGTGGCCGAAGCGATCGAAGAGACGGTCGAGGAGGGCGACGTGTGGGCCTATCCCACCGGGTGGGCCGCCCTGCAGCGCATGACGTGGATCTGGGAGAGGCTGACGCCCCTCGCGAGCGAGGACGAGCTCTCCTACGGCCGGCAGTACCTCGACATCCTGCACGCGTTGCTGCCGACCGCGCGGGTCCCGGCGACGTTGACGGTGTACCCGGAGGAGGCCGAGGGTCCGGCACAGAGCCTGGTGGGGGTGTTCGAGTCGGTCACCGACGCGAGCCTCTACACCGGGCGTGACGTCGGGCGTCTCGCCGAGCACCTGGCCGAGCTGACCGTGCCCGCATGTGAGCTCTACGCCGCGGGCGAGGTGGAACGGGCGACCGAGGTCACCGTCGCCATCGCGCCGCATTACCGCAACCACCTCGCGGACCTGCTCGATCTCGTGGCGCCCGAAGTACACGCCGTCGCAGGGGGTATCCTCGACGAGCTCGTCGAGGTCGGTGACGAGCGCCCGGCCGATCTCGCCGCGGCGTGCGGCGAGCTCCACGACGCCCTGCTGGACGCGAGGACCGCCCTCGGAGGCTGAACCATCACCATGACGGCCGCGTTGGCCATCGAAGCCCGCTCGCTCGGCCGCCGCTACGGAGACGTCGCGGCGGTCGTGGACGTTTCGTTCACGGTCAGCCGTGGCGAGTTCTTCGCGCTGCTGGGCCCCAACGGTGCCGGCAAGACGACCACCGTCCACATGCTCACCACGCTGGTGGCGCCATCGACAGGCCGGGCGACGGTCATGGGGCACGACGTCGTCGACGCGCCCGCCGACGTGCGTCGTTCCCTCGGCATGGTCTTCCAGGACCCGGCCCTCGACGACCGCCTCACCGCCCGCGAGAACCTCGAGATCCACGCCGTGCTCTACGGCGTGCCGCGGCGCGAGCGAGCCGAGCGCGTGGTGCGGGCGCTGGAGTGGGCGACGCTCACGGACGCCGCCGGTCGACGGGTGCGCACCTTCTCGGGCGGCATGAAGCGGCGCCTGGAGCTGGCGCGCGCGCTCATGCACGACCCCAGCGTGCTGTTCCTCGACGAACCGACCCTCGGCCTCGATCCGCAAGGTCGCCGTCACTTGTGGGAGCGGCTCGAGGCCCTCCGGCGCGAAGGCATGACGGTGCTCATGACCACCCATTACCTGCACGAAGCCGAGGCCTGCGATCGGGTCGCGATCATCGACGACGGACGCGTCGTGGCGCTCGGACCGCCGCCCGACCTGGTCGCGGCCCAGCCGGGGGCGAACGACCTCGAGGACGTGTTCATCGCCCTGACCGGTCACCACCTGCGGGACGAGGAGGCGACGCCTCGCTCGTTGATGAAGGGCTTCGCCAAACGCGGTGGGGAGTTCACCCGGTGAAGCCGATCGGACGCGTGTCGTTCTTGGCGGTCGCCGGCGTGATGTGGAAACGCGAGATGCTGCGCTACGCGCGCGACCGTTCGCAGTTCTTCGGTGGCGTCTCGCGCACGGTGTTGTGGCTCGTGATCTTGGGCTTCGGTCTGGGCGCGTCGTTGCGCGAGATCGAGGGTTACACGTACGCGCAGTACATCCTGCCGGGCGTCATCACGCTCAACGTGCTGTTCGCCTCGCTCCAGAGCGCGATCGCGCTCGTCTACGACCGGGAGGTGGGGCTGTTGCGCGAGGTCATCGTCTCGCCAGCGCCGATCCTGGCGGTCGCGCTCGGCAAGGTCCTCGGCGGCGCCTCGATCGCCGTCATCCAGGGCAGCATCCCGCTCCTCATCGCGCCGTTCATCGACGGCCTGCCGTCGCTGCCGTACCTGCTGTTGGCCTGGCTGGTCATGTTCTTCATGGGTCTGCTGCTCACGTCGCTCGGGATCGTGATCGCGTCGCGCCTCCGGACCTTCGAGGGCTTCGGGGCGATCTCGAACGGCGTCATCCTGCCGCTCTACTTCCTCTCGGGCTCGATCTTCCCGCTCAAGGGCATCATCGGCGGCATCGGCTTCCTGCAGATTCCCGAGGCGCTCCGCGAGGAGCTCCGGCGCGTCGGCGTCTACGCCATCGGCGGCGGCTGGGTCGTCCAGTTGCCGTGGTGGATCGAGGTCCTCGTCTACGCCAACCCGGTCAGCTACCAGCTCGATCTCCTGCGGTTCGCGCTCCTGCGGTTCCAGCAGCTGCCGATGACGGCGGACCTGCTCGTCACGTTCTTGCTGCCGCCGATCGCGGTCGTGATCGCTGCCGTGATGATGCGGCGGATGGTGCAGACGCCCTGACGTTCACCAAGGGTGTGTCGTCCGCCGCGTTCGGCGGTGTACACCGGTTGCAGCCGTGCGGCGTACACTCTCCGGGACATTCGCCCCGAAGGTGCCCCTCGCCATGACCACGTCGACCTCCAACCCGCTGCGCTCGCAGACGACCACGAGCGCGTCGTCGCTCACGGGTGCGCTCCGCCGCGTGCGGCACGCGTGGTGGCGCGCGTCGTTGCTCCGGGCCGGGCTGCTGGCCGCCGCCGTCGCCTTGGCGGTCCTGCCGATCGCGTGGGTGTGGACGTGGACGGCCGGCCGCCAAGGGCGACTCGTCGACCTGCTGCCGACCGTGGGGCCCTGGGTCGGCGCCACCTTCGGGCTCGCGCTCCTCGCGGCGCTCCTGGTGCTCGGCCTGCGTACGCCGACGCTGGCCGAGCTCGCGCGCCGCGCCGACCGTGTGTTGGGTCAGGAGCGCCGCTTGTCGACGGCACTCGAGGTCCAGGCCTCCGGTGCCCCCGGTTCGCTGCTGACGTGGGCGTTGCTCGACGACGTCGAGCGCCGCCTGCCGTCGCTGGATTGGCGAGCGGTGCCGCGTACGCGCTGGCCCTCGTGGAGCCCCGCCGTGCTCGCCGTCCTGGTCGTGTCGGCGGTGCTGGCGACCGTCGTGCCGATCCCGGCCGCCGTGCGCCTCCGGGCCGCGCGCCCGACGAACGTGGTCGGCGACCTTCCGGAGCGTGACGCGGCCGCGGTCCGACGCTTCGCCGAGGTCCTCGCGGGCGTGGCCGAGACGGAGGAGAGCGCCTACCTGCAGGCGGTGGCGGCCTCGTTCGCCGACCTGGCGGACCAGATCGCGGCCGGCACCATCGACGCCGCCAGCGCCGCACGCCGCCTGGACGAGCTCGTGGAGCACCTCGGGGCGGCCGCCGAAGAGGTCAGCCCCGCGTTCGCCGAAGCCGTGAGGTCGAGCTTGTCGCCGGCCGCAGCAGAGGCGAGCGCCGACTCCGCCGCGGCGGGTCAGGACGCGGCCGAAGGGGACGCGGCTGCCGCAGAGGCGGGGGCGAACCCGGAGGCGAGCCCGGACCTCAGCGCGATCGAGGCCGACGCGTCGATGTACATGGCGCTGGAGGACTTCGCCAACGAGGTGGGCCGGAACCCGGGCGGTGTCGGTCTGCGGGCCCAGCGCCCGTCGCCGCAGGACCTCGACGAAGAGGGCGCGTTCTACGGTGGCGTGATGCGCGCCGAGACGGACCCGAACGCGCCCGCGCCGGCGCCCTCCGGGTTGCGGTCCGACGCGGCGGGTGGCGGCGACGTCGTGGGGGCGGCCGAGCAGTCGAGCGAACGCGCCGGCGACGCGGCCGGCGACGGGGGCGCCGATCTCGCCGGCGGCGCGGACGCGTTCCTCGGTCTGGACGCGGCTTCCGAGGCCGTGGCCGCGTTACCCGCCAACCAGCGCGACGACGGCCGTTTCGTCGACGTCGAACTGGTGCCGGACGAGGAGCTGGGTCGGGCACGGAACGCCAACCCCGTCGCCGGAGCCGGCCCCGCGTTCCAGCGGGCCGACGAGGCCACCACGACCGTTCGTTCGATCCGACCGACGTATCGCGACGTCGTGGGTCGGTACTTCATGCCGGGATCCGTGACGGCCGAGAGGGCACCATGAGTGCCGACCAACGAGGTGGACGACGTGGATGAACGCCGCAACCGTGGGCGCGTGGAAGATCGCGACGCCGAGATGACCGGACTCCAGGACGCGCTCACGCGCCTCAGGTCCGGCCGCGACGCCGTCGCCGGCGTCGTCGTCGGCCAGGCGGAGGTCATCGATCAGGTCCTCACCGCCCTCCTGGCCGGCGGCCACGTCCTCATCGAGAGCTCGCCGGGTCTCGGGAAGACGCTCTTGGTGCGCACGCTCGGAACCGTGTTCGGGATGAAGATCAACCGCATCCAGTTCACGCCCGACCTCATGCCTGCCGACATCACCGGGACCTACGCGTTGACCCCCGGCGAATCGGGTCAGGCGATGACGACGAAGTTCCAGCCTGGCCCGGTCTTCGCGCAGATGGTGCTGGCCGACGAGATCAACCGCGCAACGCCCAAGACGCAGTCCTCGTTGCTCGAGGCCATGCAGGAGGGGACGGTCACCGTGATGGGCGTCGAGTACGACCTGCCGCGCCCGTTCTTCGTGCTCGCCACCCAGAACCCGATCGAGATGGAGGGCACCTACCTCCTGCCCGAGGCGCAGATCGACCGCTTCTTCTTCAAGGTCACCTTGCCCTTCCCGTCTGAGGACGTGCTCGAGAGCATCCTCGACGCCACCACGGGCGCGACCGCGGCCGGGGTCTCCGCCACCTTGACGCCCAACGACGTGCTCGCCCTGCAAACCTGGACCCGCGACGTGCCGATCTCGTCGGACCTCAGGACGCGCGTCGCTCGTTTCGTCCGCGCCACGCAGCCCGACCTGCCCGAGGCCACCGATCGGGTGCGCCGTTACGTGCGCTACGGCGTGTCGCCCCGCGGCGCGCAGGCGCTGGTCCTGGCAGCCAAGGCGCGCGCCCTCATGGAAGGCCGCTTCAACGTGGCCGATGACGACCTTCGCGCCGTGGCCCTGCCGGCGCTGCGCCACCGCGTGCAGCTGAACTTCGAGGGCGAGGCGTCGGGCATCTCGGTGGACGACCTGATCGTCGAGGTGCTCGGAGCGGTCGCCGAACGGAGCCGATGACGACGACGCTGCCCGCCGAGGTGCGTCGGCTCCTCGGTGGCTCCAAGCTCATCGCGGTGCGGGCGCCCGCCAACGCTGCGATCGGCGCACGTCGCTCCAAAGCGGTGGGGGCGGGCATCGAGTTCGCGCAGTACCGCGACTACGAACCGGGCGACGACCTTCGATACGTCGACCGGCATGTCTACGCCCGCCACGGTCGCGTCGTGATCCGCCAGTTCAACATCGAGCAGCGTCTGCGTGTCTCGGTGCTGCTCGATGCGAGCGGATCGATGGCCCTCGAGCCCGGCACGTGGCTGCGAGCGGTCGAACTCGCCGCCGTGTTCGGCGAGGTCACGCTCAACGGGGGCGATCAGGTCCGCTTCGGCGTGGCGCTCCCGCGAGGCGTCGCGTGGGGCAAGGTGGTCACGCGCGGCCCGCAGCTGCAGCGGGAGTTGGCGCGGCTCGCCGCCGTGCGGCCCGAGGGCGCCGCGGACTCGCTGGCCCTCGTCGCCGCGCGATCGCTCGAGCCGCTCACGCACGCGGGCGTGCTCGTGGTGATCGGGGACTGGCTGGTCGACGGGTACGAGGAGGCGCTGCGCATCTGGCGGGTCCGGGGTCAGGAGATCGTGGCGGTGCAGGTCCTCGGCGCGGCCGAGGCGGGTCGGACGCCGGCGCTGGGGGGGTGGGTCCGCCTCATCGACGCGGAGACCGGTGAAACGCTCGACCGACGTGTCGACGCCCGTGCTTGGTCGTCGTATCGGCGCGAGGTCGAGGCCTGGAGCGAGGACGTTCGGGCCGCGGTCTGGTCCGTCGAGGGGCGCTGGCTTCGCAGCGTGGCCGACGAACCCCTCGACGAGTCGGCGGTCCAGTCGCTGCGACGTCACGGTCTGATCACATGAGCCTGGCGCAACCGACGTGGCTCTGGCTCGTTCCGGTCTTGGTGCCGCTGGTCCTCCTCCTGCACGCCCGTCGCCGCCAAGACCTGGCCGTGGCGCGCCTCGCGTTGTGGCGCCGGGTCGAGCTGACGACCGTCTCGGCGCCGCAACGGCGCCGCATCCCATGGCGCGACCCGCACATGTGGCTCCAGGTGCTGGCCGTGCTGGTGGTCGCGGTCGCCCTCGCGCGTCCCATGCTCGGGTCGGACGGTCGTCCGCTCCACTGGATCGTCGTCGTCGACGCGTCGACCTCGATGAACGCGGTCGATGTGGAACCCGACCGTTTCCAAGCAGCCCTGGCGCTGGTGGCCGATCGCTGGGGCGCGTCGGCCAACGGCGACACCGTGTCGCTCGTGCAGGCCGGCTCAGCCGCCGAGGTCGTCGCGGCCCGGTGGGCGGCAGGTCCGTCGCTCGACCGCGCCTTGACCCGTTTCGAGCCCGGCAACGGCGCCCCCGACTGGTCCGGGGCCGTGTCCCGGACACGCGCTCTCCAGGGGGTCGAGGACGCGCGCGTGGTGGTCGTGACCGACCGTTTCGGTGCGGCGGGTGCGCGCAGCGCGTTCGCAGGTGTCCTCGACGACGAGGGAGCGCCCATCGACGTGATCCTCATGGGCGACGCGCTCGTGAACGTGGGCATCGGCGACGTCGAGGCGAGCCTGCGGGGGGACCGCGCGGACCAGTGGACGGTGACGGGCCGGGTCGCCACCGTGGGGGTCGGCCGGGGCGAGACCGTGCGGGTCGTGGCCGCGTACCGTCCCTTCGGCGGCGACGCCTTCCTGCCCTGGGGGGGCGTCGACGTGACGCTCGACGGGAGCGGGGCCGCGACGTTCGAGCTTCCCCTCGATCTGCCCGGACCGGGTGAGCTCGAGCTCCGAGGCCCCTCCGGCGACCGGTTGCCCGACGACGACCGCGTCGTCGTACCGCTGCGGGCCGAGCCTCGTCGCGTGGCCGTGGTCGGGGGTCGCCCGCCTGCGCTCCTGCGGGCGTTGGGGTCGATCGCCGACCTCGAGGTGTTCGTCGCCGACGCCATGCCCGACACCGAGGCCGCCGCAGCGCTCGACCTGGTCATCGTGGTGGGCGACGTGCCCGGCGTGCCGGCGACGTCGGTGCTGTGGTTCGGTGCGGTGCCCGAGGGTGCGGCCGCCGGTGCAGCGGGCGACGGGCCGTTCGAGCTGAGCGTGGGCGCCCACCCGCTGATGCGCGACGTCGACCCGACGGCGGTGCGGATCGATCGAGCCGTACCCCTGAGGCCGTTGGTCGGTGCGACACCGCTCTTGAGGTCCGGGGAGACCTTGCTCGCGTGGGCGCGGACCGCTTCGACGGGTCGACAGGTGGTCGTCGGCTTCGGCCCCGACGACTCCGACTGGTCCGCGCAGCTGAGCTTCCCCGCGTTCGTCGCGGCGCTGGTCGACTGGGCCGCGCCCCGCGCGTGGTCTCACGTGCCGAGCGGTTGCGCCGTTGGCGGCCGCTGTCCGTGGCCGAGCGACGCCTTCGCCGGCGGCTGGACGCTCGAGGACCCGGCCGGCTCGACCGTCCTCGAGCCCGACGGCCCGGTCGACGTCGAGGACGACCCGCTGGCCACGGCGGTGTGGGACGCGGCGTGGTTCGAGGCCGGCTACGCACCTCGCCGCGCTGGGCGCTACGCACTGGTGCGAGCCGAGGGAGCGTTGGGTCTGCCGGTCGTCACGGACCCGATCGGTGGGGAGCCGCCCGCCGCCGGCGACACGCTGCCGGTCGTGCGCGGCGTCGTGCAGCGCGACCTCACACCGTGGTGGGCCGGGTTGGCCGTCCTGCTGGCGCTCGCGGACGCTCTGTGGGCACGACGCGGTCGCGTACCGGGCACGGCCCGTTGGGCGTGGCGGGCGCTGGCGTGGTCGGCGGTCGCCGTGACGGCCTGGGTGCTGGCCGCGAGCGGCGTCCCCTTGCCGGTTCCAGGGGATGGGGGCGCGGCCGTGTGGATCGGCGACGGGCCGCGTCCGGAGGGGTTCGACGCGCCCGGCTGGGCCTGGCAAACGGTCGGGCTACGACCTGTCGGGGCCGAAGGGGTCGACGCCAGCCCACCCGGTGAGGCGTCCGGCCCCGTGGCCCAGGACGTGGCGACGGCCCTCGAGCTCGCCTTGGCGCTGCCCGACGTCGGCCGCACACGGAGGCTCGTCGTCGCGGCCAGCGGGGTGGCCAGCACGTCGGCCGCGGACGCCGTCGACCTGATCGGACGTGCGCGCCGGCAGGGCGCCGCCATCGACGAGCGCACGGCCGGCGGGTCGCCAGCGTCGAACGCTGCGTCGCCGCCATCGGCGGAGGACCTGGGGCTCACGCACCTGTGGCTGCCCGAGCGCGTGCGAGCCGGCGAACGCTTCACGCTGCGCGCGGCCGTGCGCGCACCCGAGGGGGTTCCGTGGCGGTGGCGCGCCGATCTGCTCGAGGTCATCTCGGCGGATGCTCCGGACGCCGGCACGGATCCCGTCGCTGGGGTGCAGCCCACGCCCACGGAAGGGGCGGAGACGACGGGCGTCGGCGAACGGCAGACCGAACTCGACCTGCGTGCCGGCGGCGAGGGTACGTACCGCTACCGGTTGACGCTCCAGCCCGACGAAGACCCCTCGAACCCCGTCGTCACGACCGTCTCGGTCCCCGTGGGCGCGCCCTTGTCGGTCCTCGTGATCGTCCCCGAGAACGTCGAGGTCCCCGACCTGCTCGAAGCGCTCGCGCTCCAGGCCATCGAGGTGCGGACCGTCACCCCGTTCCGCATGCCGTCCACGCTGGACGCGCTCGCCGCCTACGACGTGGTCGCGCTCGCGGACGTCGCCGCCAGCGAGTTGTTCACCGCGTACCAGGAGATGCTCGAGGCGTACGTCCGCGAGCGTGGCGGTGGGATCGTGATCTTCGGCGGGCCGCGCTCGTTCGGCCCCGGCGGCTACTTCCGCACGCCGCTCGAGGACCTGTCGCCGCTGTCGGCGCAGATCACCGAGGACGCTCCCGAGGTGGCGATGGCGTTCGTGCTCGATCGATCTGGCAGCATGAACGGCGCCGTCGGTACGGCGACGCGCATGGACGTGGCCAAGGTGGCCACGCTCGAGGCGCTCGCGCTCCTCGGCGAGCAGAGTCAAGCTGCCCTGATCGTGTTCGACACCGAAGCCCGCGTGCTGCTCCCGCTGCGATCGGTCCAGGACGTGCCGGCGTTCGAGACCGCCTTGTCGCGGGTCAACGCGGCCGGTGGCACCTCCATCCTCCCGGGGCTCGTCGCAGCACGCGATCTCATGCGAGCCAGCGAGGCGGCGACACGGCACGTGGTCGTCATGACCGACGGGCTCTCGCAAGAAGGCGACTTCGAGACGGTGCTCGCGGAACTGCGCGCGCTCGGCGTGAGCACGAGCTTCGTGGGCGTCGGCGATGCGGCCGACCGGCGGCAGCTCACCACGCTGGCCAACCTCGCCGGCGGCGTCTTGCACATGGCGCTGGACTTCCGGGCCCTGCCCAGCCTGCTGGCGCAGGAGGCGCTCATGCTCTCCGCGTCACCCATCGAGGAACGCCCGACCCCGACGGCCTGGACGCCGGAGGGACGGGAAGCCGGGTTCCTCGAGGGGGTATCGGACCGTCCGCTGCCCGGACTGAGCGGCTACGTGCAGACGACGGCCAAGGACGACGCGCTGGTCCACGCGCGTGAGGTCCAGGACGACGATCCGATCTTGGCCTCGTGGCGCTACGGTCTCGGCCGCGTGGTCGCTTTCGCCTCCGAAGTGGATGGACCGTGGTCGAGCCAGTGGCGGGACGCTCCCACCTACGGCCGGCTGTGGACCCAGGTGCTCCGCTGGACGGGCGAACGGTCGGTGGCCGACGGTTGGCGGCTGGACGTGGCCGGTGCCGACGGCGCCTTGGACGTCGCCCTCGCGTGGCCGGCAGGGAGCGATCCGGCGACCGGTCTCGTCGAGGTGTGGACGGGTGACGGGCGACGGCTCGGGACCCAGCCGCTCGAGACCGCTGGGGACGGCGTGGCGCGCGCGCGCTTCGAGATCGCCGCCGCGTTCGAAGGTGAGCTCGTGGTGCGATGGCCCGCGGACACGGAGGTCGGCAGCGAGGCCCCGCTCGAGCGGCGGCTGTCGTGGCCGCCGGCGCCGACGCCGCCGCTGCGCGCCGACCTCGTCTCGCGGGCGCAGCTCGTCGATGCCTCGGGCGGGACGTCGTGGTCGGCGGACGCCGCCGGTCTCCCGCGTGTCGGCTCGGTGTGGCGGTGGCGCGACCGACCCGAGGTGTGGCTCGTGATCGGTCTGCTGGCCTTCCTGATGGCGCTGGTGGCTCGCTACGGCGCCTGGGGCGCTCTGTTCGGTGCGGTCAGGGCGCCGGCGGCAGCGCGAAGACGAACAGCGTCGCCGGCCCCGTGACGGTCGGGGGCAAGCCGGACGCGGGCAGGCTCGACACGCTCGTGTCGCGGCCCGCGAGCACCGCGACGTACTGGGTGCCGTCGATCGCGTAGGTGATCGGCGCCGCGTCGGCGTGCGCGGACAGGAGTTGGCTCCAGAGCAGTTCGCCGGTCGTCGCATCGAAGGCGCGGAACAGCCGGTCGGCGAACGCCGAGAAGACGACGTCACCGGCCGTCACGAGGACGCCCGAATCGTGCGGGTACGGCACGTCGAACGACCAAGCGACGCGGCCCGTCACCGGCTCGATCGCCGTGAGCGCCCCCCATCGGCCGAAGTGGTCCTCCTGCGTACGGGCCTCCGCGAGCAGCCAGGTGGGGCGGGCGCCCGGCTGCCACTCGTCGGGCGTCGTGCCTGCCCCCTGTTGAACGCAGGCGAGGTCGTTGGGACGGTAGAGAAGGCCGGTGCGCGGGCTGAACGCTCCGGGAGCGACGTTGGCCCAGCGGCTGCCGGGGCAGACCTGGATCACCTGCGCGTCGCTCGTGCGCCGCATCGCCGGATCGATGATGGGCGTGCCGTCCTCGCTGTAGCCGAGGTGGACGGTGGCGCCGTCGACCATGCCGTGGGCGGTCAGGAACGCTCCGGAGGCGACGTCGATGAGGACCACGAAACCAGTCGTCGTGGCCAAGACGGCCACGCGTCGCGGCCCGTCGTCGAGCTCGAGGTCGACGATCACGGGCACGGTGTGCTGGTCGTACGACCACTCGTCGCCGGGGACGACCTGGTGGAACCAGCGCAACGCCCCGGTCGCGGCGTCGAGCGCGACGAAGCTGGCCGTATACAGGTCGCGGCTCACCGGCCCATCGCCGTCGTCGCGCCGCGGGTCGAGACGGTCGGACGGCACCGGCTGCCCGGTGCCGTAGATGACCGTGCCGGTGGTCGCATCGTAGGCACCGGCGTTCCAGCCGCTGCCGCCCCCGACGCCGACCGAACGTCCCGGTGGCGTGGGCGTCCAGGAAGCGCGCGCAGGGTCGTCGTCGCGCACGGGGACGAGGTCGAACTGCCAGATGGGGACCCCATCGTCGAGGCGGAGCCCGACGAGGCGCCCGGGAACGGGGCTGAGATCGGCACCGGTGGGGCCGACGACGAGGACGTCGCCCGCCAGGATCGGGTTCGTCCGCAGCGCTTCGGCGAAGTCAGGGTTGCCGACGTCGGTGCGCCAGCGGACGGCGCCGTCCGCGGCGTCGAGCGCGACCACGACGGGTGCGCTCGGCAGCGACACGATCACGACCGCGCCGTCCGGGCCGTCGGGGACCACGACCGGTCCGCCGCGCGGGGCCTGGCGTGGCAGACCGCTGCGGGTCCGGTCGGCCCGGTCCTCGGCGTACGTCCAGCGGGCCTCTCCGGTGGCGGCGTCGAAGCTGCGCACACCGTCCCTCGTCGACACGAAGAGGGCGTCGCCCCAGACCGAAGGCGCACCCTGGAGCCGGCCGACGAAGCCGAGCTCGGCCACCCAGGCGAGCCGCAGGTCGGCCACGTTGTCCCGGTTCACCTGCGCGAGTGGGCTGTAGCGGCGGGCGGCCGGGTCGCGGCCGTGTTGGGGCCAACTCTCGGGCGGTGGGTCGAGCAGCGCGGTGGCGTCGAGTCGTCCGGCCGCCGTCGCGGTGGTGAAGTTCGTCGCGGCGACGGCCACCCAGGCGAGGGCGACCAGCCCGACGGCGAGCCACGAGCGTGCCCTCACCGGGTGGCGCAGGCTGCGGGTGTCCCAGGGCGGATGGGCTCGGTGAGATCGGCCTCCAGGACGTCGATCACCCGAGCGAGGGCAGTGCGTTGCGCCGGGCTTCGACCCCATGTGGCCCCGGGGACCGCTTCGATCAGGTAGAGCTCCTGGAGGAGTTGCCCATCTGCGGCCCGGTAGCGCGCCGGCTCGAGCTTGCCGACGTCGACCTCGGTGGTCGGTGCGGTCAGGTACGCCAGCAGCGCGTCGGTGTCGTGCAGCACACCTGCTCGGCTCGCCGCGAAGGCGCTGCGGATGGCGGCGTAGGTGGTCCAGGCCGCCGGCTCCATGGGCTGCGCCGTGCGCGCGGTGAAGGCCGCGTTGACGTCGACGTCGAGGGCGGGGTCCCAGGCCACCACGCGCGGGGCCGCGGCCGCCTCGGGTGCGACCTGGAGGTAGCGCTGGAGGTAGGGGCGCGACTGACCGGCGACGGTGCTCATGCCCAGCATCCTCTGGTCGAGGCCCGCGGAGGCCGCTTGCCCCAGGAACGTCTCCTGCGCGTCCGCGTCCATGAGCAAGACGACCACGTCGGGTTCGGCGGCGCGAATCGCGTCGAAGACCGGGAAGTAGATGAACTGGCCGGGGTCGACGAGAGCGCCGCCGACCGAGCTGTAGCCCTCCCCGGCCAGCGCGGCGTCGAGGTCGTCGAGCAGCGGTTCGGCGCCCGTGCCACGCTGCGCGACCCCGAAGACGCGCAGCGGTCCTTCGGCACCGAGCGTGGCGACGATGCCGTTGACGAGCATGCGCCCGCTGGGCGCCACGTGCAGCGTCGTCGGGAAGCACGAGCGGTCGCGCAGGGCCTCGTCCTCGACGCCCACGTTGAAGAAGGCGACGTCGTGTTCCGCGGCGAGTCGGGCGAGGAGGTACGCCTCCTCCGCGCCGTAGCCGCCGATCAGCGCGTCGACGCCCTCGACCAGGATCAGCCGCATCGCCGCCCGCTCGACCGAGTCGGGTGTGACCGCGTGCGCTCGCAGGACGACGATCGGTGTGTCGCCGTTCGATGCGACGGCGATGGCGTTCTCGGCGACGCCGACGCCCAGGCGAGCGTCTTCGCCGACGGGGGCGTTCGCCAGGGAGGCCGGAGTACGGGCCGGGAAGATGACGCCGACGCGTGTCGTGTCCGGATCCGCCTCGACGTCGGTCGGGCGCGTCAGCGGGCGTTGCGGGATGCCGTACGCGTCGAGGACGGCCTGGACGTCGTCCCAACGTGCCGCGAGGACGCGGTTCAAGCGGTCTCGGAGGGCCTCGTCGTGGGTCCGGACGCCGATCGTCCAGGTGCGCGACAACTGCAGGATGGTGGCCCCGAAGTCGATCTCGGGCGTGACCGGCTCGAGCTTCAGTCCCTCGACGGTCATCGCACGCGCGGCCGCGGCGGGGCCGTACACGATGCCGACGTCGACCTCGCCGGCCACGACGGCGTCGAGGATGGGCGAGTTGGGATCGACGCCGGCGGGACGCACGACGGCCGCGTACTCGCGCACGTTGTCTTCGATGTCGCGGTTGCGGAGGGCGATCGACGGCACGCCCGCCTGGTAGGTGCCGATGGTGAGCTCGGTCAACTGGGGGTCGTCGAGCGACGCGATCGACAGCTCGCGGTCGGCGAGCGTCACGAACACGTAGGGCGTCTGCAGGTACGGCACGGTCGTGAGCATCTGGGAGACGCCTTCGCCGACACCGATGGCGACGTCGCACAAGCCGGCGTGGAGCGTGTCGCGGATGCCGACGTCGTCGAAGTTGGTCCACACGAAGGTCGCGTCCGCGCCGAGCTCGTCGGCGATGATCCGTGCGATCTCGTTGTCGAAGCCGGGCCGCTCCCGAGACGACATGGGCCAGGCCGCGACGGGCGCGCAGAAGGCCAGCTCGAAGGCGGCGGCGTGCGCCATGGGGAGCAGGACGGACGTCAGGGCAAGCACGAGGGTCGCCAGACCGCCGCGCGCGCGAGCGTGTGAGCTGGTGCGAGGCATGGGCGACTGTACCGCTCCCAGACGCCTTATCCGGCGGCTGGTGGCGCGTTCCGGGGAACCAGCAGAGCACGGGCCCGGAACGATGGTTCCGGGCCCGTGCTGGTGCAGCGGGGCGTTCGCCCCGCGTCCCCTGGATCAGTTGGGGAGGGCGTACACGAAGACCGTCACGCCACCCGTGGGCGGGATGAACAGGCCCTCGACGTTCGGGTTGTAGTCCGGGATCACCGGCGCACCCGAGAAGTTGTTCTTGCCGACCATCGTCGCCACGTACTGCTTGCCGTCCACGGCGTAGGTGATGGTGCCGGCGTTCGAGCCGGTCGTGAGCACCTGGCTCCAGAGCACGTCGCCCGTGGTGGCGTCGAACGCGCGGAAGGTGCGGTCGGTGAAGGCCGAGAAGACGAGGTTGCCCCCGGTCACGACCGGGCCCGCATCGTAGCCGTAGTCGTACGCGAACTCCCAGACGACTTCGCCGGAGACGGGATCGAAGGCCGTCAGGGCGCCGACGCGGTCGAACCACATCTCGGGCCGGTTGGGGCCGGTCTCGAAGAAGTAGGCGCGTTCGCCGGGCTGCCAGTCGTCGGGCATCGTCTGCGCGCCGTAATCGATGCAGAGCGCGTTGTTCGGGCGGTAGTAGAGGCCGGTGTCGGGGCTGTAGGCCGGCGGCGCGATGTGGGCCCAGCGGAGGCCGGGGCACATCGAGTAGTACTCGAAGGTCTCCTCGAAGTTCTGGTTCGCCTCACGCGCGGCGTCGCTCACGATGGCGCGGTTGTTCTCGTCGTAGCCGGTGACGATCGTGTACTCGGCGCCTTCGACGGCGGTGGTGAAGGCGGGGTGGTTGGCGAGGCGTTCGCCGGTGTTGGCGTCCACCACGAAGATGTAGCCGACCGACGAGCCCATGATGGCCACGCGCCGCTCGGTGCCGTTCCAGTCGACCGTCGCGAAGAGGGGCACCTGGTGCTGGTCCGAGTCCCACTCGTCACCGGGCAGCGCCTGGACGTACCACTGGAGCTCGCCGCTGTCGGCGTCGACGGCGACCCACGAGACCGTGTAGAGGTCGTCGGTCACTTCGCCCTCGGGATCCGCGCGACGGGGGTCGATGCGGTCCCACGGGGTCGGCTGGCCGGTCCCGTAGAGCACGATGTTCGATTCGGGGTCGTAGGCGCCCGCGTTCCACGCCGAGGCGCCACCGATGCCGGCTTCCCATGCGGGCGGGTTGTTCCAGCTGGCCCATGCAGGATCGTCGGGACCGGTCGGGATGATGTTGAAGGTCCAAAGCAGCTCGCCGTCTTCGGCGTCGACCGCCAGGACACGACCGGGCGAACCGCCGGAGTCAGCACCGGTCGGCGGTGCGATGATCTTGCCGTCTGCCCAGATCGGGTTGGTGGTGTAGCCCTCTTGCAGCGGCTCGTTCGTGAGCTGCGTCTTCCACAGCTCTTCGCCGGTGGCGGCGTCGAGCGCCACCATGGCGCCGTAGCGCTGGTTGATGAAGACCTTGCCGTCGTAGATCACCGGGGCGCCGCGGACGGCGGAGTCGGTGATGACGGTACCTTCGTTGGGTGAGCTGTACTCCCAGATCGTGGCGCCGCTCGTGGCGTCGAGGGCGGTGACGCCGGTCTGCGTCGCGACGTACATGACGCCGTTCCAGACCGAGGGCGAACCCTGGAAGCTCTGGCGGTAGCCCATGTCGCGCGCCCACGCCAACTGCAGGTTCGTCACGTTGTCGGTGTTGATCTGGTCGAGGGGGCTGTAGCGGCTCTGGACGCTGTCGCGACCGAGCTGCGGCCACTCGCCGGGGGGCGGGTTGCGCATGTCTTCGTCGGTCTGCGCGAATCCCAGCCCGACCAGGGCGGTCACGGCCACGAGCGCTAGCGCACGGATGGGTCGAATCGAGTTCATCAAGCGGTCTCCCTCTGGAGGTTCGATACGTGTGAGAAGTGGGGGGTCGTTCGCGGCGCACGTCGCCTTCACGCGGTCGCGTCAGCGCATCTCAGTCGCAGCCTCCTCCCTGACGATGCCGAAGTCGTTCCCGAAAGAATTGCGAACGTACGTTGCCACCGCAGCCACCTCTCGGTCCGAGAGGCCGGCGCCGAAGCCGGGCATGTAGCCGCCGCCATGGATCACGCGGCGAAGGATGAGGCGCTCGTTCTCGAGACGGCTGTTCCCCTCGAGGATCACGGCGTGGCTCACGAGCTCCTGGTTGCCGTTGACCCCGTGGCACGCCGCACAGATGGTGTGGAACACGCCGGCGCCTTCTTCCATGAGCGCTTGGAAGAGCTCGGCGTCCGACGCGTCGCCGGCCGCGGCCGGGGTGGCGGCGTTGCCGTCCGCGCCGACCACGTACCAGACGTCGTTGACGCCTTGGCCGTTCGTATCGCCGGCGGCCGCGTCGCGCACGAAGGTGTAGAGCGGCCAGCCGCCGTAGGTGACCTGGGAGCTGCCGTCGGCGCGCTCGACGCTGCCGACGAGGGCGGCGTCGAGGCCGTCGGCGACCGGGACCTCGCCGCCGGCGAGGACGGGCGGCCAGTTCTCGGCGCAGGCGTCGACGCAGGTGCTGGCGCCCTGCTCGTCAGGGGTGAACAGGTAGAGGGTGCGCCCGTCGCCGTCGACCAGGTGGTCGCCGAGCGCGGGATCGGTCTGCAGCGCGAGCTGGACGTCGGCGTTCTGGGCGAACGCGGCGAGGGCGACGAAGGCGCCCAGCGACGCGACGAGCAGCCGCTTGGCAAGGGTGGAGCGGAACATCGTGATCGAGACCTCCTGGAAACGTTGGGGGACGGACGATCGAGCGATCGTGAGAGTCGCCCGAAGGTCCGGGACGAATGGCCCTATGCACCACGCTACGCCGAGCACGAATTGGGCCGAGTACACGTTGGGGTACTTCTGGTACACACGTGACGGGAGAACGGGTGGAGCCGTCGCCGCCCGCCGAGCCTGCGCCGGGAGGGTCGTGCGGAGGGCGTCAGCCGCCCTGACGCAACGCCCGCACCGCCACCCGCGACGCCTCCCACAACCTCGGATCGTCGCCGTCACGGGGTCGCGGGATCAGGTCCGACACGCGGTAGTCGGTCACGATGCGCCCCGGTCCTGGGGTCATGACCACGATGCGGTCGGCCAAGAACGTGGCCTCGAGCGGGTTGTGCGTGACGAACACGACCGTGGCACCGATCTCGGTCCACAGGTCCAGCAGTTCTTCGCGCATGCGTCCGGCGGTCAGCTCGTCGAGCGCCGAGAACGGTTCGTCCATGAAGAGCACGTCGGGTCGGATGATCAGCGCGCGGGCCACGGCGACGCGCTGACGCTGACCGATCGACAGCTGGCGCGGGTAGTCGGGACCGCGTCCTGGGATGCCGACCCGGTCGAGCCAGTAGTCGACCTCGCGGTCCGCGTCGGCGCCCTTGACGTCGAGCACGAAGCGCAGGTTGTCGCCCACCGAGAGCCACGGGAGCAGGCGCGCCTCCTGGAAGACGTACCCGAGCTTGGCCGGCGCGCCGTCGCTGCGCGTGAGGCGCACGGTGCCCGCATCGGCGGTGTCGAGGCCGCTCAGCACGTTCAGGAGCGTCGTCTTGCCGCACCCGGAGGGTCCGAGCAGGCACACGAACTCGCCGTCGGGCACGTCGAGCGACACGTCGGCGAGGGCGATGCGCTCGCCGCCCGTCTCGAGCGGGTAGGCCTTGGTGATGGCGCGCGCCGCGACGTGGGCCATCAGCCGACCGCCCCCACCTTGATGGGTGCCCGCCACCGGAAGGCGCGCCGTTGCACCCAACCCATGAGGACCAGGTCGATGAAGGCCAGGAGCGCCATCATGGTGACGCCGTACGCGAGGATGCCGCGCATGTTGAAGAACTGGAAGTAGAAGGAGATCTGGTAACCGACTCCGCTGGTCCGGCCGAGGAGTTCGCCCAGCACGACCATCTTCCAAGACAGCGCCAGGGCGCCGCGGGCGGTGCCGACGACGAACGGCATCAACTGCGGCAGGATGACCCGGCCCCAGACCTGGAGACGCGACCGTCGGAACGCACGCGCCATCTCGATGAGGCCGCCGTCGAGGGCGCGGGTGCCCTCGCGGATCGTGACCACGATGGTGGGCAGCACCGTGATGACCAGCGCCACGATGAGGGCCCGGTCGTTGAGGCCGGAGAGGAGGTACGCGACCACGAACAGCAAGATGCGAGGGATGGTGAGCGTCACGATCAGCCAGCCCTGGAGCAGGTCGTCGGCGCGCTTCGAGCGCCCCATGAGCGCCCCGAGGGCCACCCCCGCCGTGAGCGCGATCGTGAAGGCGATGAGCACCCGCCGGGTGGTGATGCCGACGTGGAACGCCAGGCGACCGTTCTCGATCTCGCGTCCGATGAACGTGAACACCTCGATCGGACCGGGCAGGATCTCGCCCATGGTGCGGGAGCCGAGCACCCACAGAACCAGCAGCGAGCCGTACGACGCGAGCCGGAGGGCGGTCGAGAGACCGCCCTCCCGGCGTGCGAGCCGTTGACGGCGGTCGGCGCGATCGGCGACGGCCGCCGTGGAATCGCCCGGCCGGGCGTCGCGCACCGGCCGGGCGTCTGAGGTCTCGTTCACCTCGTCGATGATGGCATGTTCAGCGGGGGACGAACTCGGTGGAATAGGCGTCGGCGGGAACCGCGTCGACACCGACGACGTCCGCACCGGCGATCTCGACGAGGCGTTCGACCATCGTGGAGAGGCCTTCGATCTGGGCGTCGGTCCAGGTCGTGATGGTGCCGAGGCGCCAACGGTCGATCACGGCGGGGAACTGGCTCTGGTCGGGGAGCGAGTAGAGCTCCTCGTCGAGGATCGACTGCCAGAACGGGTCGTCGTTGGGCAGCGCCTTCATGGTCTCGACGGTCTCGATGAGGGCGGCGATGAACTTGGTCTTGAGATCGTCGTCGAGCCCGTCACGCGCGACGACGACCAGGTTCGGCAGACCGGTCGGCAGGCCCAGCATGTCCTGCATGTCGGCGATCGTCATCAGCTCGCGCGCCGTGCCCGCGGCTTCCATGCGGGCCACCCAGTGCCACAGCGGCAGCGCCGCGTCGGCTTCGCCGCTGCCGACGAGCTGCGACATCAGCGGCGGCGAGGCGGCGACCACTTCGGACGCGTCCTGAACGTCGAAACCGTACTCGGAGATGGTCAAGGCGCGCAGGATGATGAGGCTCTTGTCGTCGAGGCTGCTGGCGGCGATGGTGGCGCCCTGCAGGTCCTGCGGTCCGGTGATCTCGCTGTCGACGCCGACGACCAGGCCGCCGATGGCGGTGGCGTACGGGAAGATGGCGGTGGCTTCGACCCCGTTGGCCCGGAGCAGGACCGGACCCAGGAAGTCGTCGACCACGACGTCGGCTTCGCCGCCGCGCAGCGCGATCTCGACCGCCGTCTTGCTGGCGTACGTGGTGCCAACGACGTCGATGCCGTTCAGGACGTCGATCCCGAAGGTGTCCATGCCATGGACGATCCACGAGAAGGTGCCGACGGCCTGCATGGCGGCTTCCACGCGCGGTAAGTTCTGGGCGTGACCGAAGGTCAAGATCGCGGCGAGCGCGAGGGCGAGAGGGACGCGGAACTTGGGCATCGTCGGGCTCCTAGCGGAGGCGCGCAGGCGGCCTCTGAGGTGGGCTGGTCGCTAACCTAGCACTAACGCCCTGAGCCGGGACGTCCGTCCCTTGAAGTTCAGGAGTACAACACTTCGGGCCTGGGGTCCCTGGTCCGTGCGGTCGCGTGACCTGGGTCCACGGCGAGCACCGGTCGACGTGGTACGCTTCGCCGTCCAGCCGCCGGGCCACACGTGGGTCCGGCGTTCCTCGCGTGCCGCCTGAGCGCCGCGCGCGTTCCGTCCGACCAGGAGGTACGGTGGCCAAGGCCCGAACCACCCAGAACACCGAAGAGAACGCGACGACCGACGCCGCGCCGGTCAAGAAGCCGGCGAAGGCGAAGGCCAAGAAGCCGGCGCCTGCGGCCGCGACCGCGGCCGACGCCGGCGTCGCGGACGCGGTCACGGCCCCGTCCGAGGCGCAGGCGGGTGCCGTGGCGTCTGGCGGCGCCACCGCCGATGCGGCAGCGAACGGATCGAACACCAAGGCCACGAAGGCGCCCAAGGGGGCCGCGACGAAGTCGGCCACGGCGACCAAGTCCAAGACCGCCACGAAGGCCGGCTCGAAGTCGCGGTCCGGCAAGTCGCCGGCCAAGGCCGGCTCCAAGGCGGCCAAGGCGGACCCGTCCGCCCCGGTCCCCGACATGCCGACCACCGGTTGGCTGGCCTCCGCCCCGATCGTGGCCGTCATCCAGGCCGGCAAGAAGACCGGTTCGCTCGACACGGTCGAGCTGACCGGCGCTTACAACCAGGCCGTCGCCATGGGCTCGGCCGACCCCGACACGGCCGCCTTCGAGGACCTGATGGAGCTCGCCCAGCAGCAGGGCGTCACCATCTCCGACCTGGCCGACGACGAGGCCATCGACGAGGAAGAGATCGGCGGCTTCGACGACGAGGACATCGCCGAAGAAGACGAGATGTCCGACGAGGAGCGCAGCGACCTCGACCGCGAGGAGATGGAAGCGCGCGCCGAGGCGATGGCGGACGCGCGGGTCAAGACCAACGACCCGGTGCGCCAGTACCTGCAGGAGATCGGCCGCGTCAAGCTCCTCACCCTCGAGGAGGAGATCTCGCTCGCGCGCCGCATCGAGGAGGGCGAAGCCGCCCGCAAGACGCTCGACGAGATGCCCGAGGACGCCGAGGTCCGCGAACGCCGCCGGCTCAAGCGCGTCGTCGAGGACGGCGATTTGGCCCGGCAGCACCTGATCGAGGCCAACCTGCGCCTGGTCGTGTCGATCGCCAAGAAATACAACGGTCGCGGCATGAGCTTCCTCGACCTCATCCAAGAGGGCAACCAGGGCTTGATTCGCGCGGTGGAGAAGTTCGAGTACCGGCGTCGGTACAAGTTCAGCACCTACGCCACCTGGTGGATCCGGCAGGCGATCAACCGCGCCATCGCCGACCAGTCGCGCACGATCCGCATCCCGGTGCACATGGTCGAGACGATCAACAAGCTGACGCGCGCGAGCCGCCGCTTGCAGCAGGAGCTGTCGCGCGAACCGACCTTCGCCGAGATCGCCGACGCGATGGGTCCCGACTGGAACGCCGAGAAGGTCGAGGAGGCGTTCAAGCTCACGCGCGAGCCGTTCAGCCTCGAGACGCCCATCGGCGACGAAGAGGACAGCTTCTACGGCGACTTCATCCCCGACGAGAACATCGAGTCGCCCGTCGAGCAGGCCAGCAAGATCATCCTCAGCGAGGAGCTCGACGAGGCGCTCGACAAGCTCAGCGAGCGCGAGGCGATGGTGCTCAAGCTGCGCAAGGGGCTGGTCGACGGCCGCGAGCACACGCTCGAGGAGGTCGGCAGCCACTTCGGCGTCACCCGCGAGCGCATCCGCCAGATCGAGAACAAGGCGCTGCGCAAGCTCAAGTACCACGAGAGCCGGACCCGCAAGCTGCGCGACTTCCTCGACTGACGTCCGCCGCGAGGTCCTTCGTCAGCGCGCCGCTCCCCCGAAGGGGAGCGGCGCGTTCGTCTGGTGGCCGACGTACGATGCCCCATGACCTCGCCCTCGCGCGTCCACGTCCCGCCGCGGCGCCGCGGCAACCGGCGCCGCCGCTTCCTGCGCGCGGTCCTCGTCCTCGGCGTCCTCGCCCTGGTCGTCTTCGCGGTCGGGGTCGCGCTGGGCGAACCCCGCGCCGAACGCCCCTACTACGGGACCTTCCTGGCCGACCGGGTGCACGTCCACGCCCACCAGGGCGGCGATCACCTGCGTCCCGGCAACACTTTGACCGCGTTCGCCTACGCCGTCGAGCTCGGGGCCGACGTGCTCGAACTCGACACCCATCTCACCGCCGACGGCACGGTCGTGGTGATCCACGACGACACCATCGATCGCACGACCGACGGCAGCGGGCCGGTGGCCTCCTACACCTTCGAGGCCCTGCGCGCTCACGATGCCGGCTACCGCTGGCGCCCACCCGATGGCGCCGACGGCGTCTACCCGTACCGCGGCCAGGGTCTCGTCGTCCCCAGCCTCGCCGAGGTCTTGGCGGCGTTCCCCACCGTCGGCGTGAACCTCGACATGAAGTCCGAGGTGCCGGGCGTGGCCGAGGCGACGTGCGCCACCATTCGCGAGGCGGGGCGCGAAGCGTCGGTCGTGGTCGCGTCGTTCGTCGATGCCAACCTGCGCCGGTTCCGCGAGATCTGCCCCGAGGTGGCGACCTCGGCGGGGCCCGACGAGGTCACCTCGTTCTACGTGTTCAACCTGCTCGGGCTCGGTCGCTGGACACGGCCGGCAGCCGACGCGTTCCAGGTGCCCGTCCGTCAGGGTTCGATCGAGGTGGTGACGCCGCGCATGGTGCGCGGGTTGCACGAGCGCGGGGTGCGGCTCGACGTCTGGACCGTCAACGAGGAGGCGGAGATGCGCCGCTTGATCGACCTCGGCGTCGACGGGATCATCACCGATCGGCCCGACCTGGCGCTGGCGCTGCTCGACCGGTGAGGGCCCCGTCATGGTGGCGCCGAAGGGCGTCGCCTGCGCCTGCGGCGGTGGCGAGGGCGCGTCGCCGCGCCTCCCTCACACCGGTGTCGTGGCCAGGGCGTCGGCGGCGAGTTCGCGCCGGTGTTTCGCGCGGTTGATGGCCAGGACGGCGATCATGAGCACGAAGCCGATCACCTCGATCCCGAACGACGGGTAGAAGATCAGCACCAGGCCGACCGCCACGAGCAGGCGCGAGAACCAGTACATCTTCGTGAACATGAAGCCCTCGAGCGCGGCCGCGAAGCCGAACAGCGACACGATCGCGATGAGCACGGTCCAGGCGACGTACAGCGGGTCGCCACCGACGATCAGCTCCGGGTTGTAGACCATGAACAGCGGGATCAGGTAGAGCCCCTTGGCGAACTTCCAGGCTTGGAAAGCGGTCTTCATCGGGTCGCCGCTGGCGATGCCGGCGCCCGCGAACGCCGCCAGCGCCACCGGTGGCGTCACGTTCGAATCCTGCGAGTACCAGAAGATGACCAGGTGCGCGATCAGGATCGGGATGCCGAACTCGGACTGCAGCAAGGGCGCCGCCAGCACCGCCAGCACGATGTAGCTGGCCGTCACAGGGAGCCCCAGGCCCAGCACCAGGCTGGCCAGGACGAGCAGGAACAGCGCCAGCAGCAGGTTGCCGCCCGAGAACGCCAACATGAGCGCCGAGAACTTGAGCCCCAGGCCCGTGAGCGTGATGACCCCCACCACCACGCCGGCGATGGCGCACGCGATGCTGACGGGGACGGCGTTGCGGGCACCCGAGACGAAGGCGGCCACGAGCCGGTGGAACACGTTCACGACGGTGCCGACCGGGCCGCTGCCGGCGCCTTCGTCGGTGTGCAGCACGAAGCGTCGCAGACCCCAACGCAGCACCGACACCGCCAGGATCGCGACGATGGCGATGAAGCCGACCCGGCTCGGCGACACGCTCTGCAGCAGGAACCAGATCAGGATCCCGAGCGGCACCAGGTAGTACCAACCGTCGCGGAACACCTCGCGGAGGTTGGGCAGGTCGGCGCGGGCGATCCCCTTCATGCCGCGCTTGGCGGCGATGATGTCCACGAACAGGTAGACGGTGGCGAAGTACAAGAAGGCGGGCAGGATCGACAAGCGCACGATCTCGGCGTACGGCAAGCCGGTGTACTCGGCCATCAGGAAGGCGCCCGCGCCCATGATGGGGGGCATGATCTGGCCACCCGTCGACGCCGCCGCTTCGACCCCTCCGGCCTCCTCGCGGGTGTAGCCGAGCTTCTTCATCAGCGGGATCGTGAAGGCCCCGGAGGTGACGACGTTGGCGATCGCGCTGCCGGAGATCGAGCCCATGAAGCCCGACGCCACCACCGCCGCCTTGGCCGGACCGCCGCGTTGCCGACCGGCCACCGCGTAGGCCAGGTCGATGAAGAAGCGGCCGGCGCCGGTGGTCTCCAAGAACGCGCCGAACAGGATGAAGGTGAACACGACGGTCGCCGCGACCCCGAGCGGTAGGCCGAAGATGCCTTCCTGTCCGAGGTAGAGCTGGCCGATGATGCGATCGAAGTCGTAGCCGCGATGGGCCAGGATGCCGGGCAGCCATTCCCCCAGCCACGGCAGCGCCCCGCGCGGGCCCGCCATCGCGTAGAGCAAGAAGACCGCCGCCACGACCGTGATGGTCACGCCGATGACGCGCCTGGCGGCCTCGAGGAGGACGAACACCATGACCACGCCGGCGACGATGTCGGGCGGTTGGAAGAAGCCGGAGCGGGCGATGATGGCGTCGAGGTTGAGCAGCAGGTAGCCGCTGCCGTAGAGCGTGCCGGCCAGGAAGACGCCGTCGACGAGCCAGCCGAGGGGGCCGCGCTTGCGGCCGCCGATGGGGAAGGCGAGGAAGGCGATCAGCATGACGATCAGCAGATGGAAGCCGCGCTGGTAGAAGAGGTTCAGCGGGCGGAAGCCGGCGGTGTAGAGCTGGAACGCGCCCAACGCGATCGCCAGCAGCGTGATCACGACGAACACCCAGCCCGCCACCGGGAAGCGGGGCCGCTCCTCGGCGGCGATGGTCACGGCCGGGTTCGCGTCGCTCACGGTTCGATCACCTCGATGCGGGCGTGGACGCCCGGGTGGGTGGCGGAGAGCTCGAACGACCGCCCGCCGTGGACCAGCGTGCTCGGCGCGCGTTCGGTGCCGATGATGAAGCGGTGGACGTTGCCGGCGATGGTGACGTCGAGGTCGGCGAGCCAGTAGCCGCCTTCGCCATCGTCACGCATCGTCCCGCGACCCGGCGTGTGGCCGAGCCCGGCGATGTCCAGGTAGGGCGTGAACTGATCCGTGAGCCACATCGTACCGTCGCGCCAGGCGAACACGTCGCGGACCCGCACCTGCGCCACCGAGTGCGTCCAGACGTACTCCCACGTCGGATCGGTCTTGAGCGACACCCGCACGAGTTCCTCCCCGGTCTCGGTCACGACCACGAGTTGCGGACCCGGTCGCCAGAGCACGTCGTACGCCATCGGCAGCGAGCCCACCATCGCCAGGACCAGGAGCGAGATGGCGACGACGAGCAGAGGCAGGCGCGGACGCCTGCCTCTGCGGCCGGCCGCGGTGGGGCCGACGGGTTCAGCCTTCAGGGCTCAGTCGACCTTCAGCGCGTCCGGCACGGTCAGGCCCGACTCCTCGAGGTAGCGGATGGCACCTGGGTGCAGCGGCACCGGCGAAGCCAGCGCGGCCTCGGGCACGGTCTCGTTGGCGGACGGGTGGATGGCGCGCACCACGTCGATGTGCTCGAACAGGTTCTTGGTGAACTGGTACGCCAACTCTTCGTCCATGGCGCTGGAGACGACGATCAGGTTGGGGGTGCCGATCGACGGCGTCTGCTCGATGCCGCGGTAGGCGCCTTCCGGGAAGACGTAGCGGATGAGGGTGGGGGAGGCGGCGTGGATGGCCTCGTACTCCTCGTCCGAGACGGGCACCAGCTTGATCTGGCGCGTCTCGGCCAGGGACAACACGGCGCCGGTGGGCACCCCACCGGACCAGAAGCCGGCGTCGATCGTGCCGTCGCGCAGGGCGTCGGCGGTCTCGTTGGCCGACAGCCGTTCGACCTGGAAGTCGTCGTAGGTGATGCCGACGGCCTCGAGGATCGTCTGCGCCGACACCTCGGTGCCCGAGCCGGGCGCGCCGACCGACACGCGCTTGCCGACCAAGTCCTGGAGGCTCTCGACGCCGGAGCCTTCGACCGTCAGGATGTGGACCGCGTTCGTGTAGGCCACCGTGATGGCACGCAGGTTGTCGAGCTGCGGGAGGTTGCCGCCGGCGCCGAAGTTGCCGGTGCCCGCGTAGGCCGCCAGCACCGTGTCGGCGAGCGCCAGCGCGATGTCGGAGTCGCCGCGCGAGATGAACGCGACGTTGTCGACCGAAGCGTTCGTGGCCTCCACCGAGGCGGTGTAGCCGTCGACGAACTGGTCGATCACCTGGGCGTAGCCGCCGCCCACCGGGTAGTAGACGCCGCCGGTGCCGCCGGTCGCGATCGACAGCGAGGTCTGGGCCGATGCCAGGCCCACGGTGAGGAGCGCGAGGAGCACCATCGTCATGCGTGTACGCATGGTCTTACCTCCTTCGTTGGTTTGACGCCGACACCGTAGCACGCGATCCGCCGGTCGCGCCCACAGCTTCGGCGGCGGCGAAGGGCGCCTGAAGCGGGTGGCCGGCGCGGTCGGGGAACGCTGCGAGGCCGGGTGGGACGTGGCGCGGAGCCGTCCCGGACGCGCGGTACAGTCGCCGTATGGACCTGCAGGGACTCGTCGTCCTCGACCTCTCGCGCGTGCTCGCCGGACCCTACGCGACCCAGGTCCTCGCCGACCTCGGCGCCACGGTGTGGAAGGTGGAGCCGCCGCGCGGCGACGACACGCGGGGATGGGGTCCCCCCTTCGCAGCGCCGCGCGAGGGCCTGGCGCCCGTCGCGGCCGAGCCTCGCAGCGCCTACTTCCTGAGCGTGAACCGCCACAAACGGAGCGTCGTCATCGACCTCAAGGCGGCCGGGGGCGCCGAACTGGTGCGTCGCCTCGCCGCGCGCGCGGACGTGGTGATCGACAACCACAAGGTGGGCGACCTGGCACGCTACGGGCTCGACGCGGCCACGCTGCGACAGGCGAACCCGCGCCTCGTGACCTGCTCGATCACCGGCTTCGGTGCCGACGGTCCGCGCGCCACCGAGCCCGGTTACGACGCCGCCATCCAGGCCCTCTCCGGGGTGATGGCGCTCACCGGTCCCGAAGGCGGCCCCCCCGTCAAGGTGGGCGTCGCCTGGATCGACGTCCTGACCGGCCTGCACGCCGCCGTGGGGGTGTTGGCGGCGCTTCGCGCGCGCGACGCCACCGGCGTCGGGCGGCATCTGGACGTGGCGCTCTTCGACGTCGCGCTCGCCAGCCTGGTGAACCAGGCCCAAGGCGCCCTGCTCACCGGCGCGGCGCCCGTGCGCCTCGGCAGCGCGCATCCGAGCATCGTGCCGTATCAGGCGTTCGATGCCCAAGACGCCCCCGTGATGGTGGCGTGTGGCAACGACGCGCAGTTCGCACGGCTCGCGCAGGTCGTCGGCGCGCCAGAGTGGGCGACCGACGTCCGCTTCGCTACGAACGCCGCGCGCGTGACCCATCGGTCCGAACTCGTGCGCGACCTGGCCGCGCGCTTGGCGTCGGCGCCACGCGCCGTGTGGGTGGATCGGTTGGTGGCGGCCGGCGTGCCGGCCACGCCGGTCCTGACGTTGCCCGAGGCGCTCGCCGATCCCCAGGTGGCGGCGCGCGCGATGGTGCGCACGGTCGACGATCCGGTGGCGGGCCCGGTGCCCGCGCTGGCCAGCCCGTTCGGTGCGGCCGCCCGGCCGCCTGGCCCGGCGCCGCGGCTCGGGGGCGACACCGTGGCCGTGCTCCGGGCCGCGCTCGGGCTCGACGACGCCGCGATCGCGGCGTTGGTGAGCACGGGCGTGGTCGCGGTGGCGCCCGGCGTGGGGACCCCGTGAGGGTGATCGAGGTCGTGCTCCTGGTCGCGCTGGCGCTGCGGCTCGTGGCGATCTTGGGACGGGGTGCGCGCGGCGCCACCGCCCGGAGCGTCAGCGCCCTGGCGGTCGGGGGCGCCTTCGTGGCGCACCTGGCGCTCGAGGGTCCGCGCTGGACGCTGCTGCCCGCCTACGTCCTGGCCGTCGTGTTCGTGGTGCTCATGGTGAACGAGCGCCCCCATCCGGAGGCGCCCCGGTTGCGGCTCGGGCGCAACCGGCGCCGCCGCGATCCGCTGCCGTGGGGCCGGTTCACGGTGGGCGCCCTGGTGTGGGCGGTGGCGGTGGCCGCGTCGGTCGTGTTGCCGGTGCCCCGCTTGCCGGCGCCCACGGGCGCGTGGGCGGTGGGGGGAACCTCCTTCGTGCTCGATCTCGTCGACGCCGAGGGCGCGCCGGTGGGGGCCGGCGGCGCCACCGTCGTCCGCATGTGGTACCCGGTCGACCCCGAGCTCGGCGCCGCTGCGGACGCCCCGTGGCTCGAGCGCGACGATCGGATGACGACCGCCCTGGCGGACTCCGGCGGTCTGCCGGCGTGGACGTTCGAGCACCTGCGCTTCGTCCGGACGCACACGGCGTGGCGCGCGCCGCTGGCGCTCGCGCCCGAGCCGAGCGGTTGGCCGGTGGTCACCTTCGACCACGGCTTCGGCGGCTTCCGCAGCCAGAACACCTTCCTGGCGGAGGAGTTGGCGAGCCACGGCCAGGTCGTGGTGGCGGTCGAGCATCCCGGCGGCTCCGTGCTCACCGTCCTGCCCGACGGCACCGAACGTCCGTTCGTGCCCCTTCCGCCGCGCTACGACGCCGGCTACCCCACGTCGGTCGAGGCCTTGGCCGAGCGTTGGACGGCGGAGACCCTGGCGGCGCTGGCGGCGCTGGCCGACGCGTCCGAGGGGAGCGAGCTGGCGCCGTTCCAGGGCGCGCTCGACTTGGGTGAGGTGGTGAGCGTCGGCCACTCCACCGGCGGCGCCGTGGCGGTGGAGGTCTGCCACGCTCTCGCGACCTGCCGCTTGGCGATCGCCCTCGACGGCTGGTGGCAACCGTTGCCCACCGAGCGGGCGCGGCAGGGTCTGGATCGGCCGCTGGTCTCGATCGCCTCCGACCCGGCCGTCGGCTACTTCGCCCCGTCGAACCGAGCCCGCTTCGAGACCCTCGTCGACGGCGCCGAGGCGCCCGTCGCCGACCTCGTGTTGCGCGGTTCGGGCCACCACGACCTGAACGACACGTCGCTGCTGAGCCCCATCGCCGACCGTTTCGGCCACAGCACCGGGCCGATCCCGGCGCGGCGCGCCCACGCGCTGATCCGCGAGGTGGTGGTGGCGGCGATCGAAGGAGGCGCCGAGGCCGTGACCGCCGCCGAGGCGGTCGAAGACCGCTGGCTGGTGCCGGGTCTCGAGGCGTTCGCGGCGCCTTGAGCCCTCAGGCGACCCGGTCGCCGGGCCCGATCAGGTCGGGACCGCCCGGTGCGTCACGGCGCGCCCACCGGCGGACGCCGGCGACGAGCAGACCGAGCACGGCCAGCACGGCGACCAGGACCACCGACAGCGCGGCGGCGCGGTTCGTGTCGCCGCCCTGCTCGAGGCCGAACACGAGCCACCCGAGCGTCTCCGAGCGCGAGCCCGCCAAGAGCGCCGACAGCGAGATCTCGGAGAACGCGTTCAGGAAGACGAGGAGCGCGGCCACCAGGACGGTGGGCGCCATCACCGGCACGAGCACGAAGCGCAGCGCCAGGAGCGTGCCGGCCCCGTCGATCCGCGCGGCCTCCTCGAGGCCGGGGTCGAGCTGCCGCCAGGCGGCGCCGATGGGCTGGAGCGCGAACGCCAGGTAGTGGCCCACGTACGCCAAGCCCAACAGCCAGACCGTGCCGTAGAGCCGCAGCCCGGGGATGGGTGAGGGCAGCCACGAGAGCACCAGCGCCAGGGCGAACACGATGCCCGGCAGCGCGTAGGGGAGATCGACGAGCAGTTGCAGCGGCCAACCGCGGCCCCGCAGCCGCAGCAGCGCGTAGCCCAGCCCGAGCGCGATCACGGCCGCCACCGCGGCCGCCCCGCCCGCCAACAGCAGACTGTGGGTGAGGGCGCGTGGGAACGCCTCGAGCTGCGTCAGCACGAAGGCGTAGTGGCGCCCGTCGAGGTTCGCCAGGGTGGGCGCGACGCCGACCGCCCGTACCAGGCTGGTGAGCACCATCGCGCCGAACGGTCCGAGCGTCATGGCGCCGCCGACCAACGTCCAGACGGCCGCTCCGACGGGCCAGTGCCAGCGGCCCAGGGGGTACCGGTAGGGGGTTTCGAGCTGGCTGTCGAGGGCGGTCGCACGACGGTTCAGACGTTGCTGGGCGAACAGCGCCAGCAGCGCGGGCACGGCCATGACCAGCGACAGGGCGGCTGCCTGCGCGAAGCCGTCGGACGCGAAGCTGGTCACCCGCTGGTACACGAGCGTGGTCAGCATCAAGAAGCGCGCCGGGATGCCGAGCAAGGCGGGGATGCCGAAGTTTCCCAGCGCGGCCAGGAAGGCCAACATCGCGGCCGCCGCCAGGTACGGGCGCAACAGCGGCGCCAGGATGCGCAGCCCGATCGTGCCGAGCCCGGCACCGTCGAGCCGCGCGGCCTCCTCCAGGCTCTTGGGCACCCGCGTGAGGCCGGCCCCGAGCGTCAGGTACGTCACCGGCAACGCGAACACGGTGAGCAGCAGCACGATGCCGCCCTCGCCGTAGAGGGTCCATGGTGGCGCCGCCAGGTCGAGACCGGTGCGCACCAGGCGGGTGAGCAGACCGGCGGGACCGGCCCACCCGAGCCAGGCGATGGCCAGGATCTGCGGTGGGACGATGAGGGGCACGAGCAGCAACAGCCGCAGCGCGCGGCGGCCGGGCACCGCCAAGCGCTCCAGCACGAACACGAGCAGCGCGCCACCGACGGTGGCGAGGAGCGACACCCAGGCCGACACGCGCAGCGAGTGGGTCACGGCACGGCGTGCCTGTGGGTTCTCGAGCAGCCACGTCAGGGCGGTCGGTTCGAGGGCGCGTTCGATCAGACGCACGAGCGGCAGCAGGCTGGTGAAGGCGAGCAGCACGAGCAGCCCCGCCAGCGCGAGGCCGGCGGGGCTGCACAGGCTCCGGAGAGCGCGTCGGGCGGCGGGGATCACTCGCCGAACAGGGTGGCGAAACGCTCCTTGTCGGCGTCGCGATCGGCGGCGAGGTCGGCGGGGGCGGCTCGCAGGAGGGTCAGGTCGGTCAGCGCAGGGAAGCCGGCGGGCGGCGCCACGTCGGGTCGCAGCGGCATGTAGCCCATCCCGACCGCGACGCGCTGGCCTTCCACCGACAGCAGGAAGTCGACGAAGGCACGCGCGGCTTCGAGGTTGGGGGTGCCTTTGACGATGCCCACGGGCTCGGTGATCACCGGGACGCCTTCGCTCGGGTAGAGCACGGCGACCGGCGAACCCTCGAGCGCGGCGCGGATGGGCAGGAAGTCGACCACCATGCCGTACGGGCGCTCGCCGTTCGCCACGGTGCGGAGGACGGCGCCGTTGCCTTGGGTCAGGAAGACGTCGCTCTCCGCCAGCGTCTCGTACCAGGGCCAGCCGAGACGGGGGTCGCGGGTGAGCACCCCCAGGTTGTAGGCGGCCGCGCCGGAGTACGACGGGCTGGGCATGACCACCTGGCCCTCGGGCAGGGCGGCCAGCTCGGCCCAGCTGGTGATCGGCGTGGTGACCTGATCGGTGTTGTAGGCGATGACGGTCGCCAGGATCTTGGTGCCGTAGTAGTAGCCGTCGGGGTCGGCGTACGCGGGAGCGATCGCGGCCGCGGAGATCGACCGGTAGGGCTCGAGCAGGTCGCGCGCCTTGAGGAGCTCGAACGTCGGCGCGTCGGCGACGAGGAGGACGTCGGCCTGCGGGGCGCCGGCCTCGGCCTCGAGCAGGAAGCGGGCGATCACCTGTTCGGTGCCGGAACGGAAGACCTCGACGCGCACGCCGGGGTGGGCGGCCTCGAAGGCTGCCCGGGTGATCGCCGCGTCGGCGTCGGGCTGGGAGGTGTAGAGCCGCAACGTGCCGCTCGGTTGGGCGAGCGCCAGGGAGAACACGAGAACGAGGAGCAGCGTGAGGGTGCGTCGCATGGGGATGCCTCCGTGGGTTCGCCCGGACGGGAGCGGGCGTCGTGGCCTGGGGCCGAGATGTCTCAGGATAGCGGTCCGGACCGGGACCCTGGGCGGGTGCGAGGTCACGTTCCCACCGTCACCGGGCGGTCAGCCGCTGGCCGGGTCCGATCCGTGCCCGTTCAAGGGCATCGGACCGGCGCCGGCGGCGGCACGGCTCGGGTACGCCGTCGCGCGCAGCCCCGTCGCCGCGTGGAAGGCGGCGACGGTGGCCGCTACGAAGGCGTCGAGGTGCTCGACGCGGACCAACGCGACCGCGCAGCCACCGAAACCGGCCCCCGTCATCCGCGCGCCGAGGCAGCCGGGGGCCGCCCGGGCCGCGACCTGGAGCGCGTCCAGGGCGGCCGAGGAGACCTCGTAGTCGTCGCGCAGGCTGGCGTGGCTGGCGTCGAGGAGGGTGCCCACCCGCTCCAGGTCGCCGTGCGCCATCGCGTCGGCGGCCTCCAGGGTGCGGGCGTTCTCGCTCACCACGTGTCGCGCCCGACGCAGGTCGACCGGGTCGAGGCGCGCTGCGGCCGCGTCGAGGGTGGGGGCGTCGACGTCGCGCAACGCGCGCACCCCGAGCGCCTTGGCGACGCGTTCGCAGGCGGCGCGCCGGTCGTCGTAGGCGCTGCCGACGAGCGACCGGCGGGTGGACGTGTCGAGGACCACGACGGCCACGTCGGCGGGCAGCGGGACGGGCCGACGGCTGAGGTCGCGGCAGTCGATGAGCAGGGCGTGGCCCGGCTGGCCGGCGGCGCCGATGAGTTGATCCATGATGCCGCTCTGCACGCCCACCCACAGGTTCTCGACGCGTTGCATCGCCCGTGCGATCGCCTCCGGGTCCCAGGCCGGCGTCCAGGCCTCGCCGGCGGCCGCGGCGAACGCGGCGGCCACGACCAGCTCGACGGCCGCCGAGGACGACAAGCCGGCGCCGCGCGGGACGTCCGACGCCAACGCCCCGTCGAAGCCGCGGAGCACGTGCCCGTCGGCCTGGAGCGCCCAGGCCACGCCGCGCGGGTACTCCAGCCAGCCGCCCTCTCGGTCGTGCGGGTCGCCGCGCGCGTCGCGGCTGCGCGCGGCCGCGACGTCGAACACGCCCTGCTGGTCGAGGTCGCTGGCCACCAGCCGGACGACCCCGTCGTCGCGCGGCGTGAGCGCGATCCACGCCGCCCGCTCGAGCGCCAGCGGGAGCACGAACCCGTCGTTGTAGTCGGTGTGTTCGCCGATGAGGTTCACCCGTCCGGGCGCTCGGACGAGCCTGGTGGCCGGCGTGCCGTAGGTGCGTTCGAAGGCCGCCAGCGCGCGCGACCTCGGATCGTCGGGTCCGCTCATCGCGCGGCCGCCTTGTAGTGGACGTCCGACAGCGCCCGCAGCCGGTCGGCGGCCCCCTCCGGCGTCAGGTCGCGCTGCGGCTCGGCCAGCATCTCGAAACCCACCATGAACTTGCGCACGGTGGCCGAGCGCAGCAGCGGCGGGTAGACGTGCCCATGGAGCTGCCAGGCGTCGGTGTCGACCTCGTGCGGGTCACCGGCGCGCCCGCCGCCCGGCGCGAACGGCGCTCCATGCCAGCCGAAGGAGTAGGCGAAGGAGGTGGCGAACAGGTTGTCGAGGCGGACGAAGGCGCGCTGGGCGACGTCGGCCAGCGCGTCGCGCTCCGGACCGGTCAGGTCGGGCAAGCGTGCGACGTGGCGGGCATGGGGCAGCAGCATCAGCTCGAACGGCCAGGTCGCCCAGTACGGCACCACGGCCAGCCAGTGGTCGTTGGCGACGATCACGCGCTCGTCGCGCTCGAGCTCGGCGCGCGCGTAGTCGAGCAGCAGCGGCCGGCCGTGCTCGCCGAGGTAGCGGCGCTGCGTCCGGTCCTCGCGGGCGATCTCGGTGGGCAGCGCGTCGAGCGCCCACACCTGGCCGTGCGGGTGCGGGTTCGACGCACCCATGAGCGACCCCTTGTTCTCGAAGACCTGCACCCAGCGGTAGCGCGCACCGAGGTCGGCGGTCTGGTCGGCCCACAGGTCGACCACCCGGCGCACGTCGTCGCCCGGGAGCTCGGCGAAGGTGAGGTCGTGGCGCGGCGAGAAGCAGATGACCCGGCACTCGCCGGGCACCGAGGCCGATCGGAACAGCGGGTCGGCGTCGGGCGCGGCGGGCGGGACGTCGGGCATCAACGCGGCGAAGTCGTTGGTGAACACGAAGGTGGTCGTGTAGTCGGGGTTGACGTGACCGCCGGCGCGCGTGTTCCCGGGGCACAGGTAGCAGGCCGGGTCGTAGGTCGGCTTGACCTCCGCCGCCCGCGTCTCGGTCTGGCCCTGCCAGGGACGCTTGGTGCGGTGGGGCGAGACGAGCACCCACTGGTCGCGGAGCGGGTCGAAGCGGCGATGGGGGTGTTCGGTGGGGTCGAACCGGGTGTCGAACGGGGTGTCGGGGATGGCGGTCACCTGGCTTTCCTGGCGGGCGGGCACGGCTCAAGCGTAGCGGAGCCGGACGATCAGGTCCTGGGGGTAGTTGCCGAAGCCGCGTCCGAAGAGGTTGAGACCGCCCACGTGGCGTGCCTGCGGGGAGACCCCCAGGCGCACGCTCAGGTAGGGGCGGTCGTGGAGGCGGAGGTCGGCCAGGTTCACGTCCGAGATCCGGATGCCGTCCACCCACCCCCCGCGCTCGTTCACTTGCCACAGCTTGAGCAGCCCGTACTGCGTGTTGTGGTCGTCCCACCACCCTGGGGTCAGGGTGCCGCGTTGGCCGCCGAAGTCGCCGGGCGACGTCCAGGTACCGACCTCGACGTCGTTGAGCCAGAGGGTGACGTCCGAGGGCCAGTCGGCGTGGTGCAGCGGCGCCTCCGAACACATCTCGGCGCTCACCTGCACGCTCTCCAGGTGCGCGCTGCGGGGCAGGCGATGAGCGACGCGGTACTCGACGTGGCCGTGGTGGAACCAGAGCAGCTGCGCTTCGGTGCGGCGCGGGTCGAAGAACGAGGCCGGGTCGTCGAAGAGGCCGATGACGCCTTCCGCGGCGGCGAGCCCGCACGACGGCGCCACCTGGGCGTCGACGTACGAACCGACCGGCACCGAGAGCTCGATGGTGGTCGCCAGGTCGGGTGGGACGGCGGGCAGTTGCAGCGCCACGCTGTCGAAGGCGCGGGTGCAGACCTTCTGGGAGCCGCGCGCCGCCGGCCGGTGGTCGGTGATGAGCAGCCCCGCCTTCTCCAAGACGCTCACGTGCAGGTTCGCCGTCGACACCGGCAGCGCGAGCGCCTCGGCGATCTCGGAGACGTTGTGGAGCGAATCCCCGAGCAGCGCCAGGATGCGGCGCCGCGGGCGCGACGCCAGTGCCTTGAGCACCGCGTCCAGACGCTCGTCGGACTCCCCGGGCTCCAGCGCGAGGACGAGATGGCGGGGTGTCGGGGCATCGACCATGAGGTCCTCCGGGTCGTCCAGCCGTTCGATGCAGAAAAACATAACACGTTCGTGGCCAGGGTGCCAGTTCCGACGTAGAACAAGAAACGTGTCGTGGAGGGCGTTCACGAGAGATCGCTCGGGCATTGTTGACAGGTCGATGGTCGGGGTCTAGAGTCAAAGGCGTAACGAAACAGCTTTTTATGAACTCGTGTGACAGGAGCGTGACGACGTGGCGACATCCCGCCCGACCTTCGGCGTGCCCGAGGACCTGGCCGAGTCGACGGTCGCGGCCGGCGACCATCCTCGGCCGCTCGTCCGACGCCCCGCGTGGCGCACGCTCGACGGTCCTTGGGCGTTCCGGAGAGGCGACGACACCGAGGCCTCGCCACCGCGCCACCACCCCGACACGATCACCGTTCCTTTCGCCCCCGAGAGCCGCGCGTCGGGGATCGGCGACCTCGGCTACCACCCGGTCCTGTGGTATCGCCGCCGACTCGACGTCCCCGCGGCCTGGATCGGTCGGCGCCTGCTGCTGCACCTCGCGGGCGTCGAGGGCTCGCTGACCGTCTGGCTCGACGGGCTCCGCGTCGCGTCGCTCGCGCAGGCCTTCGCACCGACCACCCTCGACCTCACCGACCTCCTCGGACCGGGAGGCGCGCTGCTGGACCTGCGGATCGAGCGCGATCCGCTCGACCTCGGCGCGGTGCGTGGCAAACAGGATTGGCAACCCGAGGCCCACTCGATCTGGTACCCGCGCAGCAGCGGTCTCACCCGCACCGTCTGGTGGGAGGCGGTGCCGGCGCAGCACGTGCGGGCGATCGAGGCGACCGCCGACCTCGCCGCCTTCGCGCTCGACGTGCACGTGGACCTCGACGGTCTTCCCAACGGCACCCCGGTCGATGCGGGCTGGCGCTTGGCGGTGTCGCTCCACGCCCACGACCAGGTGCTGGCCGACGAGCGCTGGAGCGTGGCCGGACCCAGCGTCCGCCGGCGTGTCCAGTTGGAGGATCCCGGCATCGACGACGCCCGCGAGCGCCTCCTGTGGTCACCGGAGCATCCGAACCTGATCGACCTGAAGGTCCGGCTCGAGCGCGACGGCGAGGTGATCGACGAGGTCGCCAGTTACACCGCGTTCCGAACCGTCGGGGTCGACGCCGACGCGTTCCTGCTCAACGGTCGGCCGTACCGGCTGCGGCTCGTGCTCGATCAGGGCTATTGGCCCGAGAGCCACCGGACGGCGCCCGCCCCCGACGCGCTGCGTCGTGACGTCGAACTGACCAAGGCGCTCGGTTTCAACGGTGTGCGCAAGCACCAGACGCTCGAAGACCCGCGCTACTACGCCTGGGCCGATCGCTTGGGTCTGCTGGTGTGGAGCGAACTGCCCAGCGCCTACCGCTTCTCCGCGACCACGGTGGCGGCGCTGAGCGAGCGGTGGTCGCGGCAGATCGAACGCGACCGGGGCTACCCGTGCGTGGTCGCGTGGGTGGCCTTCAACGAGTCATGGGGCGTGCCCGACCTGCTCGAACGCGCCGATCAGCGCCACGCCGTGCGCGCGCTCTACCACCTCGCGAAGGCGCTCGACCCATCACGGCCCGTCATCGGCAACGACGGTTGGGAAGCGGTGGTCGGCGACCTGTGGACCGTTCACGACTACGCTGCCGACCCCGCGCTGCTCGCGGCGCGTTACGGCACCCGCGCGGACCTGGCGCGGACGCTGGACGACGTGCGTCCCGCGCGACGGCGGATCCGACTGCCCCAGGACCTCGAGGGCGTGGCGTCCCACGCCTCGCGACCCGTCGTGCTGAGCGAGTTCGGCGGTGTGCGTGCGAGCGCCGGCGAAGGCGGGTGGGGGTACGCCGAGGTCGAGGGCGAGGGCGCCTTCCTCGAGCGCTACACCGCCCTGGTCGCCGCCATCACCCCGTCGGCCCTGGCCGGCTTCTGCTACACCCAACTCACCGACACCTTCCAGGAGCAGAACGGGCTCCTGACCATGGACCGACGCCCCAAGGCGGATCTCGTCGCGCTCGCGCGGGCCACGCGCGGGGAGGGGGAGCCCTTGGCGTGACCTCGCACCGACCGCGCCTCGACCCGATCCTTCGCCTCTCCGAAAGCAGGTCCGTATGAACCCGATCCGATCGACCCTCCGTCGTCTCACGACCCTCGCCCTGGCCCTGTCGATCACCGGTGCCATGGCCCAGGTCGAACTGACGTACTGGCACGGCTTCACCGGTCCCGACCTGCCCCTCATGGAGGAGCTCGTCGCCGACTTCAACAGCACCCATCCCGACATCCACGTCACCGCCGAACCGATCCCGTGGGGCAACCTGTGGCAGCAGCTCGAGCCCTCCGTCGCGGCCGGACGCGCACCCGACGTCGTGGCCGTGAACGAGGACGTCGTCACGGGCTTCATCCTGCGTGGCGCGCTGGCGCCGCTCACGCCCGAACTGCTCGCGGCCGGCGGCATCGAGCCCGACCGCTTCTACGAGCCGCTGTGGGAGACCGGCACCGTCGACGGCGTCGCGTACGCCGTGCCCGTGCACTCGGTCATGCTCGTCATGTACTACAACAAGGCCGCCTTCGAGGCCGCCGGGCTCGATCCCGAAGCGCCGCCTGCGACCCGCGAGGAATACCTCGAGGCCGCCCGTGCCCTGACCACCGACACCGCCGGTCGCCACCCGGGCGACGAAGGGTTCGACCCCGCCAACCTGGCCACCTGGGCCGCCGGCATCCCCAGCCCGTGGATGGGGGGCACGATCGCGTACGCGGTCGCGGCCCAGAACGGCGTGACGTTCGTCGAGGGCGCCGAGGACGACTACGCGCCCAACTTCGACTCGCCCGAGGCGCAAGAGGCCGTCCAGTTCCTCGTCGACCTGGTGAACGAGCATCACGTCTCGCCCGCGAACGCCACCGAAGGCAGCGAGATCGACGCCTTCCGGCAGGGCAACGCGGCGATGAACTTCAACGGTGTCTGGATGCTCTCGCAGTACGCCGACCAGCCCGGCCTCGAGTTCGGCGTCGCGCCGTTCCCGCAGCTCGGCACCCAACGTGCCGCCACCTGGGGCGGGTCGTCGCACCTGGCGATGCCCGTCCAGCGCAATGCCGACCCCGAGAAGCAGGCGGCGGCGGCCACCTTCATCGGCTGGATGACGCAGCCCGAACAGAACCTCTTCTGGACCGGCGCCGGCGGCCTGCCGACGCAACCGGCGGTCGCCTCGTCCGAGGGGTACGCGTCGAACCCGATGACGGCGGTGGCCGACGCGCTCGACGACACGTACGTGCTGACCGGCTTCCCCTTCCTGGCGCAGTTCCGCGGCGCCTGGGACGCGGCCTTCGAAGCCGCCCTGCTGGGCGACAAGAGCGTCGAGCAGGCGCTGTCGGACGGCGTGGCCGAAGCCGAAGCCCGGATCCAGGACGGCCTGCAGAGCCTGCCCTGAGGTCCCGACCGTGGCGCCCGACGACCGTCGGGCGCCACGGCACCGCCCCGCCCCACGAGGAGGATCTCCATGGCTCGACCCACCGCGCTCGCCCGCCGCGGCCGCCGGCGCCCGCCCGGCGGTCCCGGTTGGGTGCCGTACCTGTATCTGCTCCCGCACGCCGTCCTCTTCGTGATCTTCATCGTGTATCCCGTCGCGTTCGGGGTCTACGTCAGCGTCCATCGCTGGAACATCCTGTCCGACACGCAGCGCTTCGTCGGGCTCGACTTCTACGCGCGGCTGCTGACCCCCGGCACGCCCCAGTTCACCTTCTTCTGGAAGACGATGGGCAACACCGCACTGTTCACCGTCATGAGCGTGCCCCTGCTGATCCTGAGCGCGCTCGGGTTGGCGCTCCTGCTCGAACGGCCGATCCCCGGCCGCGCCTTCTTCAGGGCCGTCTTCTTCCTGCCCACGATCCTGGCCGTGTCGGTGATGGGCCTGTTGTGGCGCTGGATGTTCGAGAACCGGACGGGTCTGGTCAACGTGCTGCTCGACATGTTCCCGTTCACGTCGTCGATGCCGTTCCTGACGAACGCCGGGTGGGCCTGGGTGCCGATCGTCATCGGCACGATCTGGTGGACGGTCGGCTTCAACATGATCCTCTACGGGGCCGCGCTCGCCGCCATCCCGCGTGTCTACCACGAGGCGGCGATGATCGACGGCGCCGGTCCTTGGGCCCGCTTCCGGCACATCACCTGGCCGCAGCTCAACCCGGTCACGCTGTTCGCACTCGTCACCACCACGATCGCCTCGTTCCAGCTCTTCGGCCAGTCGTACGTCATCACCAACGGCGGTCCGCTGCGCACCACGCAGAGCGTGATGATGTACATCACCGAGGAGGCGTTCTCGAACTTCCAGTTCTCGTCCGCTGCGGCCATGTCGGTGTTCTTCGGGTTGCTGCTGCTCACCGTGACGGCGTTCCAGTTCCGGCTCACGCTGCGTGACCTCGGCCGAGGGGTGTCGTGATCGGCACCGGCGCGCCGCGGGTCAGCGCCGCGAGCGACCGTCCGCGGACGACGTCGCCGCCCGTGCGGTCGCCACGGCGACGGCGTCGCTGGCGCCGCATCGGCGACGTCGCGCGGTTCGTGGTGTTGTGCGTGCTCGCGGTGGCGTTCCTGGTGCCGATCTACTGGATGGTGGCCACGTCGCTCAAGACCGAGGCGGCGGCCGTCGCACAACCCGTCCAGTGGTGGCCGCACGAGCCGACGCTCGAGAACTACCGCACCATCTTGCAGTCGCCCAACGCGCCGTTCCTACGCTGGACCCTGAACTCGCTGTTCACGTCCTCCGCCTTCGCGGTGGGCAGCGTGGTGCTGGCCGTCCTCACCGCCTATCCGTTGTCGCGCATGCGCTTCCGTGGACGCGACACGTGGTTCTGGGTGGTGCTCTCGTCGATGATGATCCCGGGCGTCATCTTCCTGATCCCGCACTACCTGATGATGATCCGCTTCAACTGGATCGACACCTACCACGCGCTCATCTGGCCCGGTCTGCCGGCCGCCTTCGGCGTCTTCCTCATGCGGCAGTTCTTCGTGTCCATCCCGCGCGAGATCGAGGAGGCGGCCCGCCTCGACGGCGCGCACAGCTTCCAGATCCTCATCTACGTCCTCTTGCCGTTCTTGATCGCGCCCATGGCGACGCTCGGGTTGTTCACGTTCATGGCCTCGTGGAACAACTACGTGTGGCCGCTGTTCGTGGTCCATGGCGAGATGCAGACGCTGCCGGTGGCGATCACCTCCTTCAGCTCCCGGTACTGGACGGCGTACGGCAAGCTCATGGCGGGCACCGCCATCGCCTCGCTCCCCATCCTGGTGGCCTTCTTGTTGACCCAACGCTTCTTCATCCGGGGCATGTCGCTGACCGGGCTCAAGGACGAGTGATCGCATGCGCCGCCCCGACCCACCCTTCCGCTGGATCGTCGGCATCGAGAACGCCTTCATCCCCGACATGGGCGTCGACGAGCTCACCTGGACGGGCCATCGCGAGCGTTGGCGGGCCGACCTGGCCCTGGCGAAGGACGTCGGCGCCGACGCCGTGCGCTACGGGCTGACCTGGCCGGAGGTCGAGACGGCGCCCGGTCGCTACGACTGGCGCGCCGTGGACGCCGTCATCGACGAGTTCGAGCGCCTGGGGCTCGAGCCGATCTGGGACCTCGTGCACTTCGGCGTGCCCGCGCATCTCGCCGGCGGCTTCTTGGACCCTGCGTTCCCCGCCCGCTTCGCCGAGTACGCCGGCGCCTTCGCCGCGCGCTACCGCGGCCGGGTGCGCAAGATCACGCCGCTCAACGAGCCCTACATCACCACCTACTTCCGGGCCGGCAAGGCGATCTGGCCGCCGTACCTGGCGGGGCGCGAGGGCTTCGCGCGGCTGTTGCACAAGGTCGTGGTCGGCTTGCGCGGGGCCATCGCCGCGATCGGCTCCGCCGCGCCGGACACCGAGATCTGGCTCAACGACGGCGCCGACACCTTCCACGCGGACGCCGACGACCTGCGGGCCGAGGCCGCCGCGCGGACGCTCGAGCGCTACGCCGCGTTCGACCTGCTGTTGGGCGGGCCGGCGGCGGGGGAGAGCCACGCCTGGCTGGAAGCGGCAGGTTTCCCCGTCCAGGACCTCGTCGCCGAGCCGGTTCGGGTCGACGTCATCGGTCTCGACTACTACCCGGAGACCGAACACCTGCTCGAACGCGACGGAGCCGGGGGCGTCGGCCAGCGGCCGGCGCCACCGGAGCGCCGCGCCGGTCTCCACGCGGCGTGCCGCGCCTTCTTCGATCGCTACGGCCGGCCGCTGTTCGTCGCGGAGTCCTCCGCCTCGGGCGACGACGCCACGCGCCGGGCCTGGATCGACTGGAACCTGCGCGAGCTGCGGGCCGCGCATGACGAGGGGATCCCCCTGGTCGGCTACACCTGGTGGCCGCTCTTCGACCACGTCGACTGGGATTCGCTGTTGACGCGACGGGTCGGCAGCGTGTGCCCCGCCGGTCTGTATCACCTGCGACCGTCGGTCACCGACCGGGCGCCCACGGACGCGGTCGCCGCGTTCCGCGAGGCGGCGAACGGGGCTTCCCGGGGGACGCGGTCGTGAGACGCGGCGCCGCGCGCGCGTTCGCGTTCATGGCCGCGTCGATCGCTTTCGTGCTCGCGCCGGCAGGGGGTGCCATGGGCCAGGACACGTACACGAACCCGGTCATCGAGCCGGTGGCCGCCGACCCGAGCCTCGTGCGCCACGACGACGGTGCCTGGTACCTCTTCGCGACGCAGGACCGTTGGGACGACGGGATCGAGCACTACGTGCCGATCTTCCGGAGCCACGACCTCGTCGATTGGACGTTCGTGGGCGACGCCTTCGCCTTCCCGCCCCGCTGGAAACCGCAGGGCTTCTTGTGGGCACCCTCGGTCCACCGCGTCGACGACGGCTACGAGATGTACTACGCCTACAGCACCTGGGGCGACCCGAACCCGTGCATCGGCCGGGCTACCGCCCCCCACCCGGTCGGCCCGTGGGACGACCTCGGCCAGGCCGTCTTCTGCAGCGACGACGTCGGCGTGCGCAACTCGATCGATCCGTTCCTCTGGGTGGCCGATGACGGGACACGGACGCTCGTGTGGGGCAGCTTCCACGGCATCTACGCCATCGCCCTCGACGAGGCGGGGACGGCGCCCGTCGGTGAACCGGTCCGCCTGGCCGACGAGCGCTTCGAGGCGCCGTACGTGATCCACCGCGACGGTGCCTACCATCTGTTCTTGTCCTCGGGCTCGTGTTGCGACGGCGCCGCGAGCACGTACGTCACCTGGGTCGGCCGCTCGGACGACCTGTGGGGTCCGTACCGCGACGACCTAGGTCGGGACCTGCGCTACGGCGGTGGACGCGTGGTGCTGTATCGCAACGACGCCTGGGTCGGGCCGGGCCACGTCGCCGTCGCCGTCGACGACGCGGGCGACGACTGGCTCGTGTACCACGCCATCGACCCGACCCGGCCGACGTTGAGGTCGGGGGCGACGCGGCGGCCGCTGCTCATCGATCCGATCACGTGGCGGGACGGTTGGCCGGTCGTGCTCGACGACGCCGGGCCGAGCTCGTCTCCGCAACCGCCCCCCATGGTGGATCCGAGCGCGCACTGAGCGCGCCCGGCCCTCCGGCGCGCCATACCGCCGGGCGCGCCCGCCTTCCGGCGTTCAGGCCGCCGCTCGCCCGCTTCCGCTGGCGACCCGCCCTGCCAGCACCTGGCCCGCCACCCCTTCGGCGTCCGCCACGATGGCGCCCACCGCGATCCCACGGTAGGCGTTGCCTGCGACGTGCAGGCCCGGGAGGTCGCTCAGGCGGTCGGCGATACGGGCGATCCGCGCCTGGTGCCCCATGAGGTACTGCGGGATGGCGGACGGTTGACGGTGCACCCACGTGCGAGGGGCGCCAGCGACGAGCCCCACGGCGCGGTCGATGGCGTCGAGCGCGACACCGGCGAGCTCGTCGTCGCTCCGCTCGAGCAAGTCGGCCCGACCGGCGCCGCCCATGATGACGCGCACCAGAACGGTGTCGTCGGGGGCGCGACCGGGGAAGATGTTGGACTCGAACAGGGCGCCCAGGATGTCGAGCGTCTCGCCCGGCGCCACCAGGAAACCGTAGCCCTCGGGCGGTGTGCGGAAGGCCGCCCGCGGGAAGGCGAGGGTGGCCACCGCCACGTCGGCCGTCGACCCCGCCGCCAGTTCGCGGGCCAGCTCGGGGTCGAGGTCGCGCAGCCACGGCGCGGCCACGCCCGGCGCCACCGCGAGGACGACCGCGTCGTAGGAGCGGGTCGGACCGTCGCCGAACCCGAGACGGTAGCCGCCGCCGACCGGGGCGCGTGTCAGGGTGCGGACCGTCCTACCGGTCCGCACCGCGTCGCCCAGGTCGTCGGCGAGCCGGTCCATGAGCGTCACCATGCCGCCGCGGAAGCTCCACGTCGACTTCCGCTCGCGCTTGCGCTTGCGTGCGCCGGCGACGCCGGCGACCACCAGCGAGCGGTGATCGCGTTCCATCTCGCGCATGACCGGGAACGCCGCGTCGACCGACAGCGCCCGCGCGTCGCCGCCGTACACGCCGCGCACCATGGTGCCCAACAGCACCTCGGCGGCTTCGGACCCGATGTGGCGCGCGGCGTAGTCGTGGACCGTCTCCTCGTGCGCCACGCGGCGGGCCAGCAGGGGTTCGGCAGCGATCCGCAGCCGACCCGGCCACGACAGCGGCGTGAAGGACAGGAGGGAGGCGGGTCCGCTCGGAAGCTGGTGCAGCCGTCCACCGTGGAACACGAAGCGTCGGTTGGCGGCTGGGCTGGCGACGACGACCTCGTCGTGCAGGCCGAGCCGCTCGACGAGGTCGGCCGTCGGGCCCACCCCCGTTCGGAAGGCGTTGGCCCCCCACTCGACCACGAAGCCGTCCTCGCGACGGGTGCGGAGCTGGCCGCCGGGCCGGTCGCTCGCTTCGAGCACGTCCAGCTCGAGCGACAGGCCCGCAGCGGCGGCCTGGCGTCGGATGGCGTGAGCGGCCGTCAAGCCGGCGATGCCGGCGCCCACGACGGCGACGGCGACGGCGCCGCCCGAGCCGGGGCGGGCGGCGCGCGAGGGCTCGGTGGGGGTGGTCATGGCGGTCCTCCTGGACGCGCTGGTCACGGGGCGACGCGCTTCACACCGTGCGCGAGAAGCGTTTCGTGTCGCCTTCGTGCCGAGCGAGGTAGGCATCGAAGGTCATGCACACGTTGCGGACGAACAGGCGGCCCTCGTCGGTGACCTCGATCGCGTCGGCATCGCGACGCACGAAGCCGTGCGCGCCGGGTCCGGCGTCGAGGTCGGCGAGGGCATCGGCGAAGTAGCTCGCGAAGTCGATGGTGTGCTTCTGCTCGAGCGCCCGCACGTCGAGGTGGAAGTTGCACATGAGGCTCTGGATCACGTCGCGGCGGATGACGTCGTCGCGCGAGCGCTCGAAGCCGCGCTCCACGGGCGGGAGACCCTGTTCCAGGGCCGCTCCGTACCGGGTGAGCTTCTTGGTGTTCTGGGCGAAGGCGCCGCCCAGCTCGCCGATCGCCGACACCCCGAAACCGATCGAATCCTGAGCGGGATGGGTCGTGTACCCCATGAAGTTCCGGAACAGCGTGCGATCGCGCGCCGCTCGGGCGAGCGCGTCGCTGGGCAGGGCGAAGTGGTCCATGCCGATCTGGACGTAGCCGGCGGCCACGAACAGTTCGAAGGCGATGCCGAACAGCTCGAGCTTGACCTCGCGGGGGGGCAAGTCCTCGGGCAGGATCCGGTTCTGGTGGGCCTTGATCCACGGCACGAAGGCGTACGAGTAGACGGCCACCCGGTCGGGGCGCAGCTCGATCGCCCTCTCGATCGTCCGGCGGAACGACGTGGGCGTCTGATGCGGCAGGCCGTAGACGAAGTCGAAGTTGATCGATTCGACGCCGACGCGGCGCAGGTGCCCGTGGAGGTCGCGGGTCTGTTCGAGGGTCTGGAAACGGTTGATGGCGGTCTGCACCCGTGGTTCGAAATCCTGCACGCCCATCGAGACACGGTTGAAGCCGAGCCGGCGCATGAGCTCCACCTGCGGAGCGCTGGTGACGCGCGGGTCGACCTCGATGGCGATCTCGGCGTCGGGTTCGATCCGGAAGCGCTCCGCGAGCACCTGGAAGAGGCGCGCCATCTCGTCTTCGTTCAGGTAGGTGGGGGTTCCGCCACCCCAGTGCAACTGCACGACGCGGCGGCGATCACCCAGGTGGCCGGCCACCAGGTCGATCTCGCGCTCGAGCTGGTCGAGGTAATCGGTGGCCACGCCCCGCTTGCGGGTGATGATCACGTTGCAGCCGCAGAAGCTGCACCGCTCGGCGCAGAACGGCAGGTGGACGTACAGCGAGAGGGGTTCATCGGGTCGCTGGGCCGCTTCGGCCAGCTTCTCGAGGTAGCGCTGGGCGGTGAAGCCCTCGTGGAACTCGACGGCGGTCGGGTACGACGTGTAGCGGGGACCGGGTCGATCGAATGTCGCGAGTCGCTCGGCGGTCACCGCCGCGACGGATGGGCCCATGCAAGACCTCCAGCGGGTCGTCGATGCGCGGACCGGTCGGAGCGGGGCTCGCGAACCGGTCCGCGCGTGTCGGACCCATGGTATCCCCCCACCCCGTGTGGGGTCCTGGCGCTTCGTCCCGGTGCGGTTACCCGCGCAGCGACGCGGGGATCAGGTCGCCGTGGGCCTCGATGAGCGCCTCGACCAGCGCCTCGATCTCGTCGGGAACGAGCTCCATGGCGGTGCGTGGATCGAGGAGCGCCGCGTGGACCAGGTGGTCGCGGCGGCCCTCGACGAGCGCCGCGACGACCAGACCCTGGACGTTGACGTTGGTGCGCATGAGGGCGGCGAGCTGCGGCGGCAAGGCGCCCACCCGGGTGGGTTGTACGCCGTGGCCGTCGACGAGGCAGGCGACCTCCACCGAGCATCCCTGGGGCAGGTCGTCGAGCAGGTGATCGTTGGGAACGTTGCCGTAGACGACGCTCGGTTCGCCGGTCACGAGCGAACGCACGATGGTGGCGCCGTACTCGAGCGAGCGCTCGACCCGGCCGAGACCCTCGAAGTCGCGCACGGCGTGGTCGATCGTACCCGCCATGACGGGGATGGCGGCCGCGTCGAGCGCCGCCCGGAGGTCGGCGGGGGCGACGCTGCCGGGCGCGTCGAGCTCGCGCTCCACGAAGTCCCAGGCGACCTCGTACACGCGGCATCGTCCCGGGTACTCGTCGAGCGGGATGGCGAGCGCCTCGCGCACGTCGGGACGCGAACGCTTGAGGTACCAGGGGACGTACTCCGCGAAGTGCTCGCTCGACTCGGTCACGAAGTAGCCGAGGCGCCGCAGCGCGTCGTAGCGCACCTGGTTCCAGGCGGGCGCGCGCCCAGCGCGCGCGATCTCCTGGAGCCGCGGGTACAGGTCCTCGCCCTCGTGCTCGAGCGTCAGGTAGAAGGACATGTGGTTGATGCCGGCGGCCACGTAGTCGATCTCGTCGGGCGGTAGGCCGAGGTCCCGGGCGAGCTCGCGGGCCGTGCCCTGCACGCTGTGGCACAGACCCACCGTCCGCACCGGTGACAGCTCCGAGAGGGCCCAGCACACCATCGCCATCGGGTTGACGTAGTTCAGGTGCAGCGCGTCCGGGCACAAGCGTTCCATGTCGCGCACGATGTCGAGCATCACGGGCACCGTCCGCACCGCCCGGAAGATGCCGCCGATGCCGAGCGTGTCACCGATCGTCTGCTCGAGCCCGAACCGCTTGGCCACCTCGAAGTCGGTGACGGTGGCGGGGCGGAAGCCCCCCACTTGGATCGTGTCGAAGACGACCGTGGCGCCGTCCAGCGCGCGCTCGCGATCGAGCGTGGCCGTCACGGTGGCCGGGGCGCCGAGCTGCTCCACCAGCCGCCGCACCACCCGCTCGGAGAGCGCCAGGCGCCGGGCGTCGATGTCGTGGAGGACGAGCGAGGCGTCGGCGAGCTCGGGGGTGAGGAGCAGGTCGCCCACCAGGTGCCGGGTGAACACCGTCGAGCCGGCCCCGATGAAGACGATGCGGGGCGCGTTCATGCGCGAACCCGGCTCGCGTCGGTGGCGGGGGCCGCCGCGCTCGGCGCGGCCGCGCGTGCGGTCGCGCCGCACGAGGCGCGCACGACCAGCTCGACGGGCAACAGCGTGGCGATCTCGGGCAACGTCTGACCCTCGACCAGGTCGACCAGCCGGTGGGCCGCGTCTTCGGCCATCGCCAGCAGGGGCGAGCGCACGGTGGTGAGCGGCGGCTCAGCGTGGGCCGCCATGGGCACGTCGTCGAAGCCGACCACCGCCACGTCCTCGGGCACCCGCAGGCCACGCTGGCGGAGCGCGCTCATGGCGCCGATGGCGACCGTGTCGTTCCCGCAGAAGAGCGCCGTGAACGGTGGCGTGCCCTCGTGGCGGTCCAGCAGCGATCGGACCAGCGCGGCCCCGCTGTCGGCCGAGTAGTCGGCGAAGACGATCAGCGCGTCGTCGGCCGGGGCGCCCGCTTCCTCGAGCGCGGCGCGGTACCCCGACAGGCGCTCGGCCACGGTGGTGAACCGTGGCGAGCCGTAGCCCACGTGGGCGATGCGCCGATGCCCGAGCGCCAGCAGGTGCGACGTGGCCAGGTGGGCGGCCGCGACGTTGTCCACGTCCAGGCTGTGGCCGTGCCCCCCGGGCGGTCGCCCGATCGTCACGACCGGGAACCCCTCGTCGATGAGCTCGGGCAGCCGCCGGTCGTCGGCGCGCGGGTTCAGCACCAGCAGCCCGTCGATCTGCTTGGCCTGCACCAGTTCCTGGTACGCGTGCTCGGCGCGCACGTCCTCGAGCGCCTCGACCAGCACGCGGTAACCGCGTCCCTTGGCGACCTGGGTGAGGCCGAACACGGCCTGGGGCAAGAAGGCGTCGGTGAGGAGGTGCCGGGCGTGGCACACCACCAGACCCAGTGTGCGCGTCTGGCCGCTGGCGAGCGTGCGCGCGGCCGCCGAGGGCATGTAGCCGAGCTCGGCGGCCGCCCGCAGGACGCGGGCCCGGGTCTCGGCCGGGATCCCGGCCTCGCGGTCGTTCAGCACGAACGAGACGGTCGTGCGTGAGACGCCCGCCCGCTCGGCCACGGTGTGGCTGGTCACTTTCGGCCGCCGCGGTCGGCTCACGCCTTCAACCCCGCACGTCGGCAGCGACCTCGGGCAGGTCGACCCAAGCGACATCGACGCCCTGGAGCTCGACGACCGGACCGCCGATCGAGCGCAAGTCGACCTCGACCGGTTCGGTCCCGAAGTTCTGCACGAGCGGTCGGCCGGCGTGACGGCTCAACCGCACGCCCTCCGGCAGCGGCACCACCGGCAGGTCGGCCTCGAGGGCCAGGGTGCCGAGCAAGCGGCCCCAGGTGGGGGCGTCCAACCAGGCGCCCGACGTGACGCAGCGGCCGCGGCCGTGACGTTTCATGGTCAGCGCCGCCTCGCCACCGTAGGCGCTCTCCGCGTAGGTCGCCCAGACCTCGGTGCTGGCCTCGGCTTCGAGCAGGTCGGCCCACGTGTGGTACCCGGCGGGTTCGAGGCGGCCCAGCATCGGCTCGCGCGGCGAGAGTCCGGCGCGCAGGCCGGGGCGGAGCGTGTCGACACGGCCGACGCGCACCCCCGTGAGCGCGCTGAGCGGACCCGGTGCCGGGACCTGCACGCGCGCGTCGGGGCGGTAGGCGCCGCTCCGAGGACCGACCACGAGCGTGGCGCCGGCGTCGACGGCGCGTTTCAGGGACGCGGTGAGGGCTTCGTCGGCGATCGTCAGCGAGGGGGCGACCAGCAAGCGGTAGCCGCTGAGGTCGCGGTCGGGAGGGATCACGTCGACGTCGAGCCCGAGCGAACGGAGCGCCAGGTACGGTTCGACCCATGGCGCCCAATCGCGCCACCCGGCGGCGTGCGGTTGGATCTGGCCCAGCCACAGGTCCTCGTAGCGGAACAGCAGCGCCACCGGCGCGCGCCGTCGGACGGACGCCGTGACCGGGGCGAGCTCCTGGGCGACCGAGGCGGCTTCCGCCGAGGCTCGGTCGGGGCTGCCGTCGTGACGCCGTAGCCCCGCGTGCATGTGCTCCTGCGCGCCGACCGCCGCGCGCCAGCGGAAGTAGCTGACGACCTCGGCGCCGTGTGCGATGGCTTGGTGCGTCCACAGGCGCACCGCGCCCGGCGCGGGGAGCGGGTTCGTCGTCGCCCAGTTCACCTGGCCCGGCTGCTGCTCCATCACCCAGAAGGGTGTGAACGGCTGGCCCTCGCGCGGCGCCAGCGCCCCTCGGAACACGTCGTGGTTGAAGGCGACCAGGTCGGGGTGTCCCGTGCGGGCGTAGCGGTTCTTGATCTCGTCGGGCAGCGGCGATTGCTCGAGCATGCCGAGCGGGTAGTTGTCCCAGGTGATGGCGTCGAGGTGATCACCCAGCGCGTGTGCGTCGAGGTCGGGGAAGAAGCCCATGCCGTTGTGGGTGATCGGGCGACCCGGCGAGCGGGGGCGGATCTCGTCGACCTGACGCCGGTGGTAGGCGATGACGGCATCGGAGGCGAAGCGCGCGAAATCGAGCCGCGCACCGGGCGCGGCCTCGGTGACCGCGCCGATCGGCAGCTCGACCTCGTCGAACGAGCGGTAGGTCATCGACCAGAAGCGCGTCCACCACGCCTCGTTGAGCGCTTCCACGTCGCCGTAGCGGCGGGCGAGCCAGGCGCGGAAGCCGCTCCGTGCGGCGGGACCGTAGGTGCGGACGGTGTCGTGGCAGCCGAACTCGTTGTCGATCTGCCAGGCGCCCACGGCGTCGTGACGTCCGTAGCGCTCGGCCAGGGCGGCGGCGATGCGCGCGGATTCGTCGCGGTAGCCCTCGTGGCTGAAGTCGTAGTGACGGCGCGAGCCGAAGCCGCGGACGCGTCCGTCGGCACCGACGGGGTAGACATCGGGCAAACGGTCGACCAGCCACTTGGGCGGCGTGGCGGTGGGGGTGCCGAGGACCACGCGCAGGCCCGCGGCCCCGAGGCCGTCGATGGCGCGGTCGAGCCAATCCCAGTCGAAACGACCGGGTTCGGGCTCGAGCACGCTCCAGGCGAACTCGCCCACGCGCACCCAGGTCAGACCCAAGTCGCGCATGCGGGTAGCGTCCTCGGCCCAGGTGCTCTCGGGCCAGTGCTCGGGGTAGTAGCAGACGCCCAGCGTGGGCGCTGGGGCCGGTTCGGACGGTTGGGGCGTATCGGTCATCGCGTCAGTCCTTCACCGCGCCGGCCGTGATGCCGGCGACGAAGTAGCGTTGCAGGAACAGGAACATGATCAGGAACGGCACGGTGGCGATCGCGGTGCCCACCATGATGCCGCCCCACGAGACCCGGGTGAGACCCACCAGCGTGCCGAGCGCCACCGGGATGGTGTACGCCTCGCGGCTGGTGAGCACCAGCAGCGGCCACAGGAAGTCGTTCCACTGGAACAGGAACAGCACGATCCCGACCGCAGCGAGTGCGGGCTGCATGATCGGCAGCACCACCGACCGGAAGATGCGCCATTCGCTGGCACCGTCGATGCGCGCGGCCTCGAGCAGCTCGCTCGGCACCGAGAGCATGTTCTGGCGCATGAAGAAGACCCCGAGCGCGTTGGCGAGGCCCGGCAGGATGACCGCCCACCAGGTGTTGGTGAGCGACAGCTCGCGGGCGATGAGGATGTACTGCGGGATGATGCGGACCTCGAACGGGATCGTGAGCGCCACCAGCACCACGCCGAAGACGGCCGCCTGGCCGGCGAAGCGGAACTTGGCGAGGGCGTACCCGCCCATGGCGCTCACGAGCGTCGCGACGAGCGTGTAGCTCACCGCGATCCCGACGCTGTTGAGCACGATCCGGATGAACGGCAGGTCGCTGGTGAGGTCGGCCCAGTTGGCGGCCAGCGCGTCGCCGAAGGTGAAGGTCGGGGGCACGGCCAGGATGGCGTTGTTGGCCTTCGTCGCCGACAGCACCATCCACGCGATGGGCATCAGGAACAGCAGCGCCAACGCGGTCATGACGATGTGCAGCGCGATGGACTGGATGAGTCGGGTGCGTCTCACCGGTTCGACCTCCCGCCCACGAGCCGGATCTGGAGCAGCGAGAAGAACGCCGCGAAGAGCGCCACCGTGTAGGCGATGGCCGAGGCGTAACCGAAGTTGAAGTTGCGGAAGCCCTGCTTGTAGAGGTACGTGACCAGCGTCTCGGTGGCGCCGCCGGGACCGGTGTTGGTGATGAGCCACGGTTCGGTGAACAGCTGCAAGGTGCCGATCGTCGAGAGGACGAACGTGAACAGGAGCACCGGCCGCAAGAGCGGCAAGGTGATGCCCCAGAACTGCTGCCAGGCGCTGGCGCCGTCGATCCGGGCCGCTTCGTACAGCGCCCGCGGGATGGACTGCAGGCCGGAGAGCAAGATGATGGCGTTGTAGCCGGTCCAGCGCCAGGTGAGCGCGATCATGATCGTGACCAGCGCGGGCGTGGACTCGAACAGCCAGCGCACCGACGGGAGGCCGAGGGTGGCCAGGCCGTAGTTGAGGATGCCGAAGTCGGCGTTGAAGATCAGCCGGAAGACCGCCGAGTAGGGCACGGCGCCCAACACCAGCGGCGCGAAGAAGGCGAAGCGGTAGAAGCCCTTCAGCCGGAGCAGGTCGCTGTCGAAGGCCATGGCGAGCGCCACGGCCAGCGCCAGCATGAGCGGCACCTGCGCGACGAGGATCAGCGCGGTGTGTCCGAAAGCTTCCCAGAAGGCGCCATCGTTCAGCAGCCGGCCCCAGTTGAAGCCGGGGTCGAAGGTCCACGGGCGTTGACGGGTGTTGACGAACGATAGGAACAGCGAATAGGCGATCGGCCAGGTCCAGAAGACCGCGAACGCGGCGAGGAACGGGGCCAGGAACAGATAGGGCGCCCACCGGACGCGGCGACGGCGGCGCGGGGTCGGGGTGGCGGGGAGCTGAGCGGTGGCGGCGCGGGCTTCGGGGGCGGTGGTCACGCGAGCGCTCCTCGGGGGTCACCACCCGGACGGTCGGCGCCGACCGTCCGGGTGGTGAGCATGCGGCCGGGCCTCGGCCCGACCGCAGGTCGCGTCAGTCCGCGATCGGCAGGCCGGTGGCCTGCGAGATCTGCTGCGCTGCTGCGTCCAGCGCCGCTTGCGCGCTGTCGTAGTTGCCGTCGAGGTACTCGTTCACGGTCCCGATCATGACCTCGCGGGCTTCCTGGAAGTACTGGCTCCCGGCGACGGCGGGGACACTGCCCAGCGTGCCGAGGATCTCGCCCCAGACCGGCTGGCCGCCGAAGAAGTCCACGCCCTCCTCGAGGAACGGGTCTTCGAGGACCGGCAGCAGGGAAGGCGTGAGGCCGTAGTCGCGCAGGATCATGATCTGGTTGTCGATGTCGGCGAGGGCGTTGACGACGAAGTCGTACGCCAACTCCTTGTTGTCGCTGCTGGCGGGGATCGCCAGGGCCGAGCCGCCGAGGTTGGAGGCGCGTACGCCGCCGTCTTCGAGCGCGGGGGTCAGGTAGACGCCCCACTGGCCGGCCTGATCGGGCGCTTCGGCCGCGATCGTGCCGCTGTACCAGGAACCGAACAGCGAGCTGGCGACGGCGTCGTTCTGGATGAGCTGGATCTGCTCGACCCAGCCGCCGACGGCCAGCACGTCCGCTTGGAACAGGCGGTTGAGCGTGTCGAGCGCGGTGACGCAACCGGGCTGGTTGACCGTGACTTCGGTCGCCTCGTTGTCGAAGTAGAAGCAGCCGGCCTGGTTGGCCAACATGCGGAACCACTCGTCATCGGCGCCCTTGGCGACGGTGCCCATCTTGACCTCGCCGTCGGTGGCCTCGTTCAGCTGCTGGCCGGCGGCGATGAAGTCGTCCCAGGTCTCGATGGCGTCGACGTCGATGCCCGCCATCTCGTAGAGGTCGCGGCGGTAGAACACCGCGGTCGGGCCGGAGTCGAACGGGACGGCGTAGATGGCGTCGCCGACGGTCAGCTCGGCCCACTTGAAGCCGGGGAAGAGGTCGACGAGCTCGCTCGCCCCGAGTTCACGCAAGTCCGTGAAGCAGTCGGGGAACGTGGCCCAGAAGACCTGCGCTTCGTTGTTCTCGACCAGATAGACGTCGGGCAGGTCGAAGCCGCCGGCGGCGCAACCGGCGAGGCCGCGGTCGTAGACGTTCTGGTTGCCCAGGTCCTCGACGACGACCTCGACGCCCGGGTGCATCTCGTGGAAGCTGTCGATGGTGGCTTCGAGGGCAGGCTTGTTGATGTCCCACACCCAGACGGTGAGGGTTTGGGCGGCGGCGGTGGTGAGCGCGGCCGCGGCGAGGGTGGCGAGCAGGATCCGAACCATGGGACCTCCTGGAACGGCGTCGTCGAGCAATGCGTGGGCCAAGGATGCGCAGATGTGCGCGCGGGCCTACACTTCGGCTCCGTGACGGTCCTCGTTCGGCGCCGAGCGAGGGCCAACGGGTCGACTAACGCGTGTTAGTAGCCTAGCGACCGCCGCCGCGGGTGTCAACGGACGTCGTCTTCATCGTCGTGCCGGAATCGCCGGTGCGGGTTCGCTAGGGTGTCGGGCTCGGGCGCCGGCTTCCGCGACCGCCGGGTTCACCGGGCGCCGGGTTCAGCGGCCGCCGGGTTCAGCGGCCGCCGTCGAGGAGCGCGTCGAGCACGTCACCGCGGAGCAGGCCGCGGTAGACGCCGTCGACCTGGACGTCGCGCGCTGCCACCCGGCGGGGCGGGTAGGCGTCGTTGTGGGCGCGCAAGACGTACGTTCCGGGCCCATCGCGGTCGAGGTACTTGAGCGTCACCTCGTCCTCGTCGACGCGAACCGCGCACACCAACCCGTCGCGGCCGGGGACGGCGCGCTCGAACAGCACCACGTCGTCGGGCTGGATCAGGTCCGCCATCGAGTCGCCGTGGACGCGCAGCGCGAACCACCGCTCGCCCAGGCCCGCGAGCGGGAGGTACCCCTCGGCGTCGACGACGGCGTCGGACAGGGGTCCCGCCGGGATCGAACCGAGCACCGGGACACCCGTGGCCGCCGTCGGCAGCGTGAGCAGGGGCGACCGTCCGCGGCCGCGCCCTTCGAAGTGGACGTAGCCCTTGCGGTCGAGCGCCTCGAGGTGCTGCTTGAGCGTCACGTAGGTGATCCCCAGGCCGCGCGCGAAGGCCGACAGCTCGGGTGTGGCGTCGTGCCGGCGCACGTGCTCGCGCAAGCGCTCGAACACTTTCGACTGCTGGGGGGACAGGGGCACCATCGGTACCGTAAATCCTAAGGCGTGGCGCCGGCCACGGTCAAGCCGCGGTGGATCGGGCATCCTGAGCGTGCCACTCGGGCTTCTCCTCGATAGTGCGGCGACCTGGATGTGAGCGAGGTGAGAAACGCCGTCGCAGACGCGCATTCGCCCGATCGAGGGGTAGACGGGGGCCGGCCGACATGCTATATTTCCTGTAGCGTTCTGGCGGATCCGCCGCGGCACCGCCCACGGACCCCCGATCGCAGCACCCACCACCCTTCGTCCACGAGAGGACGCGACGATGCTTGACACGTTCGAGAACCTTGGTACTCCCACCCACGGCGCCACGTCCGACGTGGTCCCGGCAGGGTTGGCCCTGCCCGTCCGAACCCTCGACGCCGGCGGCGTGCTCTACGAGACCGACCGCGACGCGTCCAGCCTGTACGTCGTCGACCACGGCGTGTTGAAGGCCGTCGTGCCGACGAGCCTCGGCCGCGACCGCATCGCCGACCTGTACGGTCCCGGCGACGTCCTGGGGCTGGCGGCGCTCGACGGCGGCCGTCACGCCGAGACCGTCGTGGCCGTCCACGACGCCTCGCTCACGCCCATCGACCCGCAGCAGGCGATGAACGACCGCAAGCTGCGCGACTACGTGGTGCGCGCCATGGCGCGCCAGCTGCGCCGTTCGCGGCAGATGATCGACGAGGCCGAGATGCCCGTCGGCGCCCGCGTCACCCGCGCCTTCCTGCGCCTGGCCACCCAGTTCGGTCACCCGTCGGACGAGACCGAGGGCATGGTCAAGCTGCCGCTGGCGCTGACGCACGAGGACCTTGCGGATCTCACCGGCAGCTCGCGGGTCACGATCACGCGCATCCTGGGCGAACTTCGCGGCGAAGGCGCGCTGCAGGGGACGCGCGGCGTGTACCTGGCCGATCCCGCCGGGCTGGAGCGCGCCACCGACGGTTACGTCATGCAGGTCCTGTAGTCGAGCGACGCAACCGGTAGCCTAGTCGCATGCTCACCTTCACCGACAACGCCTCCAACCGCGTGCGCGCTTTCCTCGACAAGCAGCAGGCCCAGGGCGTCAGCGCCTTGCGCGTGGCGGGGACGCGCAAAGAACACAAGCTGTGGCTCGTCAAACCCACCGACCGGCAAGAGGGGGATCGCGTCCTCGACGGCGGTGGGTTCGACGTGTACGTCGATCCCATGACGGTGCGCCACCTCGACGGCGCCACGGTCGATTTCGTCGACGGCGTCATGCAGTCGGGCTTCCGCGTCTTCTTCCCGTCGCCCGTGTGGGACGACCCGCTGGCGCAGGAGGTGCAGACCGTGCTCGACGAACAGGTGAACCCGGGCGTGGCTGGTCACGGGGGCAGCGTCACGCTCGTCGAGGTCGACGGCGACGTCGCCGTCATCCAGCTCCACGGTGGCTGCCAGGGCTGCGGGGCCGCCGATCTCACGCTGAAGCAGGGCATCGAGAAGATGATCAAGGCCGCGGTCCCCCAGATCCACGCGGTGCAAGACGCCACCGACCACGCAGCGGGCAAGAACCCGTACTACGCCTCCGACGCGGCGCCGGGCGAGGCCGAGACGCCGCTGGCCTGAGCCTCGAGGCTGAGACGATCCACGCGGACCTCGCCGAGCGGCGGGGTCCGCGTGCCGTGGGGGGGCAGGCGCCGACCGAGCAGGGCCTGCTCTGGCCGAGCAGAGCCTGCTCTGGCCGAGCAGAGCCTGCTCTAGCCGAGCAGAGCCTGCTCTAGCCGAGCAGGGCGCCGAGCGCGCCGCGCAGATCGGTGCCGGCGATAGGCTTGTGGAGCACGCCGCTGGCGCCGATGGCGGCCGCGGACGCCGCCGTGGTCGCGTCGGCGTCCGCGGTCATGATCAGGATGGGCAGGTCGCGCAGGCGCGCGAGGCGCCTGACGCGGCGGCCGACCTCGTACCCGGACATGCTCGGCATGTGCACGTCGAGGATCATGGCCGCCGGCGTGTGGGCGCGCAGGTACGCGAGGGCCTCGAACCCGTCGTGGGCCACGACGACGTCGTAGCGATGCGCGCTCAACACCAGCTCCAGCATCCGGAGGTGGGCTTCGTGATCGTCGACGACGAGGACGGTCTTCGGCTCGCTCATGGACGACAGCCTAGGTGGCCGGGGCTCTCGGAACGCTGACGGGTAGGCTGGGTCCATGGACCTCGCCTCGCAGGTCGATCCGACCCTGGAGCAGGTGCGTGCGGCCGTGGACGTCGCGGCGGGTCGCCGACCCGCCGACCTCCACGTGCGCGGCGGGCGCCTGCTCGACGTCTTCACCGGCACCGTCCGGCCGGCCGACGTGTGGATCGCCGGTCCCCTCGTCGCCGCGGTCGCCGCGCCGGACCGAACGCCGCGGCCCGAGGCGGCCGAGGTGGTGGACGTCACCGGCGCCTGGTTGGCGCCGGGCCTGATCGACGGCCACGTCCACGTCGAGTCGTCGCTCGTGACGCCGGCCGCGTACGCCGGCGTGGTCTTGCCGCGCGGCGTGGTCGGGGTGGTGACCGATCCTCACGAGATCGCCAACGTCGCCGGTGCTGCGGGTGTGCGGTGGTGGTCGGCGTTCGCGGAGCACGTGCCGTTCGACGTGTGGTCCACCGTCCCCTCGTGCGTACCGTCCACGACGCTCGAGACCGCGGGTGCCGAGCTCGGGCTCGCCGAGATCGCGGCGCTGCTCGGCGACCCGCGCGTGGTCGGCGTGGCCGAGCTGATGAGCTTCCACGAGATGATCGCGGGCGAAGACGAGCAGCTCGCCAAGGTCATGCTCGCCGCTGGCGCCCGTCGCTCCGCCGAGGGGCACGCCCCGGGCGTCACCGGGGCGGACCTGCAGGCCTACTTCGCGGCCGGCGTCGCCTCCGATCACGAGAGCACGTCGCTCGAGGAGGGGCGCGAGAAGCTGGCGGCCGGCGTCTTCCTCATGATCCGTGAGGGCTCGGTGACGCGCGACCTGGACGCCCTGCTCCCGCTCGTCGATCCGCGTCACGCTGATCGCATCGGCTTCGTCACCGACGATCGGCTGCCCCACGACCTGCTGCACGAGGGCGGCGTGGACGTCCTCGTGCGCCGATCCATCGCGGCGGGCGTCGACCCGGTGTACGCGGTGCGGTGCGCGAGCTGGAACGTCGCGCGCCACTTCGGCCTGCGGCGCCGCGGCGCCATCGCTCCCGGGTACCTCGCCGACCTGGCCGTCGTCGCCGACCTCTCGAGCTTCACCGTCGACCGCGTCCTGCGCCACGGCCACTGGGTGGCTGGCGGTGGCCGTCTGACCGAGGACGCCGCCAACCGGCTGGCGGCCGCGACGCACGTGCTGAGCGGGCTGCCGGGCGCCGAACGGCTGCGCCATACCGTGCGACTGCCCCACTGGTCGCCCGAGCGACTGCGCTTGCCCGCACCGGCACCCGGCGGACGCGTCCGGGTGGTGCGGCCGATCCCCGGCCAGGTGGTGACGGAGGCGCTCGAACTGGAGCCCACCGTCGTCGGCGACGAGAGCGTCGCCGACCCCTCGCGCGACCTCCTGAAGCTCGTCTGCGTCCATCGCCACGGCCGCGGCGACGGCGTGGGCGTCGGCCTGGTGACGGGCTTCGGCCTCCGCCGGGGCGCGTTGGCGAGCAGCGTCGGCCACGACCATCACAACCTCATGCTCGTGGGTGCCGACGACGCTGCGCTCTACCGCGTCGCCCTGCGGACCGCCGCGCTCGGTGGCGGGCTCGTCGTCGACGACGGCAGCCGGATCGTGGCCGAGGTGCCCCTGCCGATCGGGGGGCTGGTGAGCGACGCCGCCGTCGCGGACGTGGTGAGCGGGCTCGACGCGGCGGCCGACGCCGTGCGCAGTCTGGGCGGCTCCGGCGCCGATGCCTTCATGACCCTGTCGTTCCTCGGCCTGGCCGTGATCCCCGCGCTGCGCCTCACCGATCACGGCCTCGTCGACGTGGCGGACGCTCGCCTGGTGCCGTTCCTCACATGAGCGGCGACGTGGCGGTGCGGCTCGTGCGGGGGACGGTGGCGCACGTCCCACGTGACCCGTTCGTCGTGGGCAGCGCGGCGCTCGAGGTGTGGGCCGACGGCGCCGTGGCCGTGGGCGACGACGGGCGCGTCCACGACGTGGGCGACTGGACGGAGGTGCGGGCACGTCACCCGGCTGGGGTGGTCGACGACCGCCGCGGCGCCTGGCTGGTCCCTGGGTTCGTCGACGCCCACGTCCACTACCCGCAGGTGGGCGTGGTGGGAGGGCTCGGTCAGCGCCTGCTCACGTGGCTGGAGGAGCGCACCCTGCCCCACGAGGCGCGCTTCGCCGACGCCGGTTTCGCGCGCACCGAAGCCGAGAGGTTCCTGGCGCTCCTGGCGCGCAACGGCACCACGACCGCGCTCGTCTTCGGCGCGCACTTCGCGGTGGCGATGGAGGCCTTCTTCGGGGCGGCCGCCCTCAGCGGTCTGCGCATCACGTCCGGGCTGGTGGTCGCCGACCGTGAGCTGGGCGGCGCGCTCGAGACCACGCCCGAGCTGGCCTTCGAGGAGGGGTCGTTCCTGGCCCGACGCTGGCACGGGCGCGGCCGCCTCAGGTACGCCGTGACGCCCAGGTTCTCCCTCAGCAGCAGCCCCGGCCTGCTCGAAGCGTGCGGTGCGCTCCTCGCCAGCCAGCCGGGTCTCTGGACGACCACCCACCTGAACGAGACGCCCGAGGAGATCGCGGCGGTCGGTGCCCGCTTCCCGTGGGCGCGCGACTACCTCGCCACGTACGAGGACGTCGGTCTGGTTGGCGCTCGGAGCGTGTTCGCCCACGACGTGCACGTGTCCGACGATGCGCTGGCGCGGCTGGCGGCCGCGGGTGCCGCGGTGGCCCACTGCCCCTCCAGCAACCAGGTGCTGGGCGCCGGGCTCTTCCCGCTCGCGCGTCACCTGCGGCACGGGGTGCGCGTCGCGTTGGGCACCGACGTGGGCGCCGGCACGTCGCTGTCGCTGCCGGCCGAGGCGCTCGCCGCCTACGCCGGGCAGATGCTGCTGGGCGCCGACGGCACGCCGCTGACGGCCGCCCACCTGCTGTGGTGGACCACGGCCGCGGGCGCCGCCGCCCTCGGTCTCGGCGACCGCGTGGGCGATCTCCGGCCCGGCCGCGAGGCGGACCTGGTCGCCTTGCGGCCGCGGCCGGGATCCACCCTGGCGCGGGCGCTGGAGCACGCTGCCGACGACCTCTCGGCCCTGGGGACGCTGATGACGCTGGCGCGCGAGGACACCGTCGAGACCACGTGGGTGGCGGGGAACCCGGTCTGGGAGGCGCCCGCGTCGGCCTGGTAGGGTAGGCGCCGTGCTCCTCCACGTCATCGCCGACTTCGGCGCCCAGGACCTGGCGTTCGCCGAGGTCGGCCAGCGTCTGCTGACGCACCTGCCTTCCGCCCAGATCGTCTGCACGCCCGTGCCCCCCTTCGCCACGTTGGCCGCCGGTTTCGTCGCGGCGCAGCTCGCGGCCGCGCGTGCCCCCCACGGCACCCTCGTGTTCGTGAACGTCGCCCCGCGCCGCGACGACCGTGCGGCGCGCATCGACAACGACGGCGAGCGCCTGCTCTGGACCCGGTCACCCAGCGGGGTCGACGTCGTGGGCGTCGATGCCGGTGCCACCTTCGCGTTCCTGGCTGAGTTGGTCGACGAGGTGCGGGTCCTCGACTGCGCCACGCGCGGGTCCCAGTTCCGCTCGCGCGACCTCTTCCCGGACGCCGTGGCGCGCGTCGCCGCCGGTGACCCGGACGTGTTCGGAGACCGCGTCGCGCGCGAGGCCCTGCCGGCCGTCCCGACGGGACGTATCGCGTACGTCGACGGCTTCGGCAACCTGAAGACCACGTGGCGCTGGGGCGAGCTACCGGCGGGCCTCGCGGCGGGCGACGACGTGCGGGTCACGATCGGTGGTCGGCCGCGCGAAGGCCGCGTCGCGGGGGGCGCCTTCGCCGTCCCGGAAGGGACGCTGGCCGTCGCGCCGGGCTCGTCCGGCTACGCCCTCCGCTCGGGCGCGGCGGTGCGTTGGGTGGAGGTGTTCGCGCGGGGCGGCTCGGCGTCGGCCGCCTTCGACGGCGTCCACGTCGGCGACGCCGTCGACCTGGCGCCGGCCGACCCGCGCTAGCGCTCCGCTCCTAGCGCGCCGCTCCTAGCGCGCCGCGCCCGCGCCCTCGTCGACCCCGTCGGTGTCGAGGTCGACGCCGAGCCCGTGGAGCAGGCCGCTGGCCTCCGGCATCCACACGTGCAGGCCCCGCACCGCGTTGTGGCGCACGTCGATCTGGTAGCCGCGCGCCTTGCGGAGGTCGGCGCCGCTGAGGTCGCAGGTGCGGAACTCGGTCCCGCTCAGGTCGCTACCCCGGAAGCTGGCGTCGGTCAGGTCGCAGCGGGCGAACAGCGCTTCGTGCACGGTGCATCCCTCGAACCGCCGGCGCCGCAGGTGCAGGCCGTCGAAGGTGGCGAAGTTCAAGATGGAGTCCTTGAAGTCGATCTCGAGCGGATGGTTGAGGTCGACCCGGGCGCTCGACCAGTTCACCCCGACGGCTTGGGTGTTCTCGATGGTGACGCCCTGGAACGCGCTGTCGGCCACCACGACCAGTCCGAGGTCGCAGGTCAGGAAGTCCGTGTCGACGAAGCGGCAGCCGTTCAGCCGCACCTCGTGCAGGTCGCAGCCTTCGAACACGCAGTCGTGGAACGTGGCACCCACGAGCGTCCCCGTCAGCTGCAGCCGCACGAAGTTCTGGTCCCGGTAGGTGCCGCCGTCGTCCGGCCGCGGGCTCACGGAGACCGTCCCGACCGCGCACCGCCTCGACCGCAGCTCGACGTCATGCCGCCCATGGGCGAAGCGTACACGGTGTCCTCAGGGGTAGGCTCCCCACGTGCCGAACCGTCGCCGCATCCCGCTCGTGGTCGCCCTCGTCGCCTGGCTGGCGATGGTGGGCGGGGCCTGGTGGTGGTTGGGGCGGACGGAGGGTGGCGTCGGCGCCGGGATCGCCGCGGCCCTGGCCCAGGTGACGAAGCCGGGCGTGGGCGTCCCCACGCTGCTGCTCGCGTTCGCCGTGCGGCCGCTGTTGCTCCTGCCGGTCACGGTCCTGACGGCGTTCTGTGGCTGGTGGTTGGGTCCGCTGGCGGGCTACGCGATGGCGCTGGCGGCCGTGTCGGCGACGGCGCTCGTGCCCTACGCGATCGCCCGTTTCGCCCGCGGAGCACCGGCGGCGGGCGCGTCGGCGGCGGCGCCCGTCGGTTGGCGCGGCGCGCTCACCCGCGAGCCGTTCCGGGCCGTGTTGCTGGCGCGCTTGATGATGCTGCCCGGCGACTTCGTGAGCGCTGCTGCGGGAGCCTTACGGGTGCCCTGGGCCACGTTCCTCGCTGCGACGGCGCTCGGCGGCGCGCCCGGCTTGGCCGTCGGCGTGCTGGCGGGCGCGTCGCTGCCGCGCGGGGGTGCGTTCGGCGTCGCGGGTCTCCGGCTGGACCCGGGGTTGCTCGCCGGCGCCGCCGCGGCGTTCGCGGTGGCGTGGGGCCTGGCGGAGGTCCTGCGGCGCCGCTCACGACGTCGATCCGTCGGCGCGGCCGACACCTCTGCGGAGCGTGTCGAGCAAGGTTGAGTGTAGGACACTCACATCCGTTGACATCGTTCACCGGCGCTGCTATGCTCTGCGACAGCGGTCGACCTGCGCCGGACCTTGTCAGGTCCGTTGCGCGTGACCGAACATCCGACCTGGCGCCGAGCGCCGGCCCCGAAGGAGAACCACCATGGCGAAAGCCGTAGGCATCGATCTTGGCACCACCAACAGCGTGATCTCGGTCATGGAAGGCGGCGAGGCCGTCGTCCTGGTCAACAGCGAAGGCAACCGCACCACACCCTCGGTCGTCGGCTTCAAGGACGACGTGCGGCTCGTGGGTCAGGTCGCCAAGCGGCAGGCCGTGCTCAACCCCAAGGGCACCCTGTTCGAGGTCAAACGGTACATGGGCCGCACCTGGGACGAGGTGCACACCGAGGTCGAGCGCGCGCCCTACGAGGTCGTGCGCGGCGACGACGGCGGCGTGCGCTTCATGGTCAACGGCAAGCCCTACACGCCCGAAGAGGTCTCGGCGATGATCCTCCGCAAGCTGGTGGCGGACGCCAGCGAGCAGCTCGGCGAGAAGATCACCAAGGCCGTCATCACCGTCCCCGCCTACTTCAACAACGCCCAGCGCGAAGCGACCCAGAACGCCGGCAAGATCGCCGGTCTCGAGGTGCTGCGGATCGTCAACGAGCCGACCGCGGCGGCGCTCGCCTACGGCTTGGACAAGAAGGGCAACGAGACCGTCCTCGTGTTCGACCTCGGTGGCGGCACGTTCGACGTGTCGGTGCTCGAGGTGGGCGACGGCGTGTTCGAGGTCCGTTCGACCGCCGGTGACACGCACCTGGGCGGCTCGGACTTCGACTACGCCATCGTCGGCTGGTTGGCCGACGAGTTCCAGAAGGAGTACGGCGTCGACCTCCGCAAGGACAAGCAGGCCCTGCAGCGTCTGATCGAGGCGGCCGAGAAGGCCAAGATCGAGCTCTCCGGCCTGCCCGAGACCACCATCAGCCTGCCGTTCATCGCCATGGACCCCGGCTCGAACGCGCCGCTGTACCTCGAGAAGAAGCTGACCCGGGCGAAGCTCGACGAGCTCATCGCGCCGCTTCTTGCGCGCGTGCGTGGCCCTGTCGAGCAGGCGCTCAAGGACGCCAAGCTCACCCGCGACCAGATCGACGAGATCATCCTGGTGGGCGGCTCGACGCGTGTGCCGGCCGTCAAGAAGCTGGTCAAGGAACTGCTCGGCAAGGAGCCCAACCAGTCGGTGAACCCCGACGAGGTCGTGGCCCTCGGCGCCGCCATCCAGGCCGGCGTGCTCACCGGCGAGGTCGACGACATCGTCCTGCTCGACGTCACCCCGCTCAGCCTCGGGGTCGAGACCAAGGGCGGCGTGTTCACCAAGCTGATCGACCGCAACACCACGGTCCCGGTGCGCAAGAGCGAGACCTTCTCGACCGCCGACCACAACCAGACCGGCGTCGAGGTGCACGTCCTCCAGGGCGAACGGGCGATGGCGAGCGACAACAAGTCGCTGGGCCGCTTCAAGCTCGACGGCATCCCGCCCATGCCCGCCGGCATGCCGCAGATCGAGATCACCTACGACATCGACGCCAACGGCGTGCTCAACGTGTCGGCCAAGGAGAAGTCGACCGGCAAGGCGGCCTCGATCACGATCCAGAACACCACCACGTTGGCCGAGGACGAGGTCGAGCGCATGGTGCAGGACGCCGCCAAGCACGGCGAAGAGGACAAGGTCCGCCGCGAGCGCGCCGAGGCCCTCAACCAGCTCGACGGCATGCGGCTGCAGGCCCAGAAGGCGCTCGACGAGGCCGAGGGCGCGACCGACGAGCAGAAGCAGCCGCTCCAGAGCGCCATCGACGACGCCCAGAAGGCGCTCGACGCGCAGGGCTCGAAGGCGGAGCTCGACGCCGCGGGTCAGACGCTGGCCAGCGCGCTGCAGGCGTTCCAGCAGTCGGTGGCGTCGGCTGCCGCAGCTGCCGCAGGCGCCGACGGCTCCGCGGCGCAGCCGCAGGAGCCCGGCGCCGACGCGGCAGACGAAGACGTGATCGACGCCGACTTCAAGCCGGCCCCGTGAGCGCCATGCGCGACGACCGCGACGTTCCGCTCGAAACCACGCCCGACGATGCCGACCTGGCATCGTCGGCTGGTGAAGATCCGCGTCCCGTCCGCGACGCCAACGATGACGCACCCGACGACGCCCGTGACGAGGTCGCCGCGGAGGCGGCCGCGGGCGACGACCTCGAGGAGATCGACGTGCTACGACGCGAGCTGGCCCGGATGTCCGAGGCCTTGGAGGCGGCCCGCAACGAGGCCGCCGAGGCCCAAGACCGCGCGCTGCGCGCCCGCGCCGATCTCGAGAACCTCCGGCGACGGACTTACGCCGACCTGGAGCGGGCGCACGGTGCCGGCCTCGATGCCGCCATCGGTCCCGTCCTCACCGTCCACGACGACCTCGAACGCGCGCTCGCGGCGGCGGAGGAGGGCGGCGACCCGAGCGCCATCGTGCCCGGGGTCGCGTCGGTCCTGGCCGGCCTCGAGCGGCAGCTCGAGGGTTTGGGGTTGACCAAGACGGGCACCGTGGGTGAGCCGTTCGACGCCAACCGCCACGAGGCGCTCACGGCGGTGCCGGCGCCCACCCCCGAGCAGGTCGGCACCATCCAGGCGGTGTTCCAGGCCGGTTTCGTCCAAGGAGACCGCCTCGTGCGTCCCGCCCGGGTGGTCGTCTACCAAGAGGCCTGAGCTCGGGCGGTGACGGCGGCGACCTCGCCGCCGTCACCGCCCGAGCTGACCCGAGGAGTCCCGCATGGCTGCCTTCAAGGACTACTACAACGTGCTCGGCGTCGACCGCGACGCCACCGAGAAGGACGTGCGGCGCGCCTACCGGAAGCTCGCGGCGAAGCACCACCCGGACCGGAACCCGGGCGATCCCGGTGCCGAGGAGCGCTTCAAGGAGGTCAACGAGGCCTACACCGTGCTCTCCGACAGCGAGAAGCGTGCCGTGTACGACCGCTACGGGTCCGAGGGACCGCCACCGGCCGGAGCGTACGGTCCGGGTCCGGGCGGTTTCCCGGGCGGCTTCCCGTCCGGCGGACGCTTCTACACCAACGTCGATCCCGAGGACGCGGCCGGCTTCAGCGACTTCTTCCGTTCGCTGTTCGGTGGCGCCGGGGTGCGCGAGGGATCGTTCGGGACGTCGTTCGGCGACGCCAGGCGACCTACGGCGCCCCGCCGCGCCCCTCCGCCGCTCGTCGGCCGCGCGTCGTCGAGGCCACGCTGACCGTCGACCTCGTCCAGGCCTTCCACGGTGGTCCGGTGACGGTGAGCATCGACGGTCGCTCGCTCGAAGTCACGCTGCCCAAGGGCGTGCGCGACGGCGCCAAGCTCCGCCTGCGAGGACAGGCGCCCGGCGGCGACGACCTGGTGCTGATCGTGCGACACGGCCCGCATGGGCGGTGGCGCCTGGAGGGCGACACCTTGTACGGACGCGCCGACGTGCCCGACCACGTGGCCGTGCTCGGCGGCACGGTGCGGGTTCCGACGCTCGACGGCGACGTGGACGTCACGGTCCCACCCGCCACCAACGCCGGCAGGCGACTGCGGCTGCGCGGCCGCGGCTGGCCGAAGACCGACGGCGAGCGGGGCGACGCGGTCGCCGAGGTCCGCTTGGTCGTGCCCGAGCATCCCACCGACGCCCAACGCGATCTCTACGAGCGTCTGCGCGACCTGGCGTCCTGAGTCGCCGACGACCGCTGACGTCGACGGCCCCCGCCTCTCCCGACCGCCCCCCAAGCCCGGAGGCCGCCTGCGGCGTGTACGGGACGCGATGGTAGGCTGCTGCGCATGTGGCGAAACCCTATCCAACGAGCCATCGTCCTCGTCGTCTCGCTGATCGCGCTCACGGGCGCGCCAGCCTGGGCGCAAGCCGACGATCCTGTCCTCATCGAGCTCGGCAGCACGCGCGAACGCGCCAGCTTCGTCCTCGAGCGCTTCGAGATCGCGGTGCGCGGTCTGGCGGCGAGCGAGGGTCAGGCCTATGGGCCCGAGCTCCTCGCCGAGCTCTACGCCTTCCTGCCGCAGTTCCTCGAACAGCGCGCCGGTGAGTTGGTGCTCCTCGAGGAGGCCCGCCGCCGCGGCGTGAGCGTCGACGAGGCCGCGGTGGAGGCCGTGGTCGACCAAGCCCGCGAGCGCTTCCCCGAACAGGCGGCGTTCGACGACGTGCTGGCGCGCGCCGGCTTCCGCGACGTCGAGCAGCTGCGGGAGCTGGTGCGCGAGTCCGAACGCATCCAGGCCCTCCTCGCCGAGCTCGAGAGCGAGGTCGAACTGACCGAGCTCGAGGTGCGCGTGGCGTACGAGGCGCTGAAGCCGCAGCTCGTGCGACCCGAGCAGGTCTGCGCGCGCCACATCCTGGTCGACAGCGAGGTGGCGGCGGGTGTGTTGGCGCGCAGCGCTCGGGCCGGCGCCGACTTCGCCTCGATGGCGCAGACCGCGTCCACCGATCGCGGCTCGGCCGAACGCGGCGGCGACCTCGGCTGTTTCGGCCGCGGCACGATGGTGGCGCCGTTCGAGGAGGCCGCCTTCGCGGCCGAGATCGGGGTGGCGACGGATCCGGTCGAGTCGCAGTTCGGGTACCACGTCCTGCTCGTCTACGAGCGCGTCCCCGCCCAGGTGGCCGACCTCGAGGAGGTGCGCGAGCCGCTCGAGCAGCAGCTGCGCGGCGAGCGCGTGCAGGCCACCGTCGCGGCGTACCAGCGGGTGGCCGGGGTGCGCACGTACCCCGAGCGGATCCCGCCGCTCGAGGCGACCGAGGACGCCGCGCCGAGCGACTGAACGCCGACCCTTTCAGACAGAACGAGCGGGCGCGACCTCTGGGTCGCGCCCGCTGGCCTGACGGTCGTGGCTCAGGGAGCCAGGCGCGTCCTCGTCCAGGTGCCGGCCGGCGTCCGTTCGTAGCGGAAGCGGTCGTGGAGCCGCGAGGCGCGCCCCTGCCAGAACTCGATGGCGAAGGGTTCGACGGCGTACCCGCCCCAATGCGCCGGCCTCGGGACCCGATCGGGGAAGCGCGCTTCGGCTTCCGCCAGGCGCGTCTCCAGGAGCGCGCGGTCGTCGAGCGGTCGGCCCTGAGGCGACGCCCAAGCGCCGAGCTGGCTGCCCCGCGGCCGGGTGGTGAAGTAGGCGTCGGCGGCCGCGTCCGCGAGGCGCGCAGCGCGCCCCTCGACGCGCACCTGCCGTTCGAGACCCCCCCACCAGAAGCAGAGCCCGCAGCGCGCCTCGCCGGCGAGGGCGTTCGCCTTGCGGCTCTCGAAGTTGGTGAAGAAGGTGAAGCGCCCGTCGTCGAGACCCTTCAGCAGCACCATGCGCACCGACGGTGTGCCGTCGGCGTCCACGGTGCCGAGCGCCATCGCGTTCGGTTCGGGCAAGCGGGCGTCGACGGCGGCCGTGAGCCAAGCCTGGAACTGCTGCACGGGGTCCGGGTCGAGGTCGGCCAGGGTGAGCGGCGCGTCGCGGTACTGCAAGCGGAGGTCGGCCAGGTTCATACCCCAACCTACCGCCTGCGGGTAGCGTGGCTCATGGACGAGACCCACCATCGCCCCGCCGCATATCGGCTCGCCGAGGCCGACAGCGTGTACCTGCGCTTGCACGCCCACCAGCCGGTCGCGTGGTGGCCCTGGGGCGAGGCCGCCTTCGACGCCGCCCGCGAGCGCGACGTGCCCGTCTTGCTGTCGGTCGGCTACGCCACCTGCCACTGGTGCCATGTGATGGCGCGCGAATCGTTCGACGACCCCGCCATCGCCACCCTCGTGAACGAGAACTTCGTGCCCGTCAAGGTCGACCGCGAGGCGCGACCCGACGTCGACGCCGTCTACATGGCGGCGTTGCAGGCGCTCGCCGGGGGCGGGGGGTGGCCGATGACGCTCGCGCTCACGCCCGCGGGCGAACCCTGGTTCGCCGGCACCTACTACCCACCCACCGACCGCCCCGGCATGCCGTCGTTCCGACGCGTCCTGGACGCGCTGATCGTGGCGTGGCGCGACCGCCGCGACGAGGTCGCCCGGGCCGCGGCCGAGGTGCGCGCCGCGCTTGGCTCGCTCGAGCGGGGCGCGGCGACGGCCCAGCGCCCCCGCTCGCCCACGGCGCGCGCCCGAGGGGGGATCGAGGTTCCCGCGACCGAGCCCGACCGGCGGCCCAGCGGCCGCCTGGCGGCCTTCGAAGGGCGCGTCCTGGAGGGACTCGAGGCGACGTTCGACGCCGAGCACGGCGGTTTCGGCGGCGCCCCGAAGTTCCCGCCGCACGCCTCGTTGCGGTGGCTGGAGGCGATCCCGGGCGAGCGCGCCGCGCGGCTGCGCCAACGCACGCTGCGGGCGCTGGTCGACGGCGGCGTCACCGATCAGCTCGGTGGCGCGTTGCACCGGTACGCGGTGGACGCGGCCTGGGCGGTGCCGCACTTCGAGGTCATGCTCGTCGACCAGGCGCAGATGCTCCCCCGCCTGGCGCGCGCGGCAGCCGAGACCGGCGACGCGCGCCTGGCCTGGGGTGCTCGGGCCATGCTCGAGGCGTTGGAGCGTGATCTCGCTCGACCCGACGGGCTGTTCGCCACCGGGCTCGACGCCGAGGCGGCGGGCATCGAGGGCGCCTTCCACACCTGGACGCCGACCGAGGTCGCCGCGGTGGTGCAGGAGCCCGAGCTCGTCGAGCTGGCGCTCGCGACCTTCGCCGTGCGGCAACCCGGCAACCTCGATGGGCGGTCGGTGCTCGCCTGGCGGGGCGAGGCCGAGGACGCCCGGGTGGCGCAGGTCCGCTCGCGGTTGCTCGAGGCGAGGACGGCGCGACCGGCGCCACGTCGCGACGAGCCGGCGGTCACGGCGTACGTGGGCATGACGATCGAGGGCTTGGCGACGGCTGCGCGCTGGTTCGAACCGCCGCTCGCCGACCGCGCGCTCGGCCTGGCGACACGCGCCGCCGACGCGGTCTGGGAGCGCGCCTGGGACGGGCGCCGGGTACGGCGACTGGCCGACGCCCGCAGCGCCAGCCTCGACGCCGACGTGGCGCTGCTCGACGATCAGGCGCGTCTCGGGCTCGGTCTCTGGGCGCTCCACCGGGCGACGGGGGAGCGACGTCAGCTGCTGCGCGCCCTGGACCTGGCCGACGCCGTGGCGCGTGACTTCGCGCTCCCTGAGGGCGGCTTCGCTACCGTGCCGCTCGACCGTCCGGCCCCGCTCGTCCGGGCGCGCGACACCCTGGACGGCGCCGTGCCGGCCGCCGAGGGCGTCGCGGTCGAGCTGCTCGCGCGCGCTGCGGTGGCGACCGGGCGTGACGACCTGCGCGCCGCCGCCGAGGCCGCGCTCGAGACCGCGCTGGCCGTCGCCGGCCTGTCGCCGACGGCCGTGATCAGCGCGTTGCTCGCTGCCCGGGTCCTGCGCGGCCCCGCGATCGAGGTCGCCGTCGTCGGCGACGCCGAGGACGCGCGCGCCCAGGGGCTGCTGGCGGCCGCCCGCCAGACGGCGCCGGACGCCTGCGTGGTGCTCAGCTCGGGCCCCGACGACCCGCTCGTCGAGCGCCTGCCCTGGCTGGCGGGCCGCGTGACGCAGGGCGACCGACCGACCGCCTACGCCTGCGCCGACGGGGTGTGTCGGCTCCCCGTCACCGAGCCGGACGCGCTCGTCGCCGAGCTGGCCGCGCTGGGGGCGGGCGACGAGCGGTGACGTCCCCGCCGTGACGCCCGCGACCGGAGCCAGCCGCGTCGAGGCCGAAGCCGCCCCGCTCGAGCGGCCCGCTGGACCGGCCCCTCGACCGGCCCCTCGATCGTCAGGGGTGCGCGGGTGGCGCTGAACTGGGTCCTCGGGCCACCGGGCTCCGGCAAGACGCACGCCCTGATCCTGGCGGCGCGCGCGGCGGCCACCGCGGGACGTCGCGTCCGCTGGCTGGGGCTGCCGACCCAACGCGCCCATGTGCTGCGCCGGCTGGTCGAGGCCGGGCCGTTGCTCGGGGTCGAGGTGATCACCCTCCAGCAGCTGGCGTACGCGGTGCTGGCCGCGGACGGTGCCGCGCGGCACCAGCTCGTCGGCACCGCGCGTCTGGCGCTCGTCGCCGAGGCGCTGCTCGCGCGCGACGGGATGTTGCCCACGCCCGGTGAGGCGTCGCTGTTCGCGGCCGGCATCGCCGAGGCGAAAAGGTACGGGCTCGGTCCGGCGGCGCTGGCGCGGACAGCGGCGGGCGGGGCGCGCGGCGTGGCGGGTGTGGCCGGTGAGATCGACCGCCTCGCCGACGTGTTCGCCGCCTACGAACGGCTCAAGGGCGACGACCTCGATTACGACGACGTGCGCCGCGAGGCATGGCAGCGCACGGCGGCGGCGCCGATGGATCGGCTGGCGACGCTCGTCGGGGCCGACGTGGTCCTCGTCGACGGCGTGCGGGAGCTGGCGCCCGACGACCTGGCGTGGCTGCAGCGTTTGTCGGACGGCGTCGAGGTCTGGCTGAGCGCGTCGCTGCCGCCACCGCCCGCCGTCCTGGCCGAGGCCGCCAACGTGCGCGTCCTCCAGGCGCGGCCGAACGACGTCCAGGTCTGGCGCTTCGACAACACGGTGGCCGAGGTGCGGGGCGTCCTGCGCGCGCTCGCGCGCGACCTGGCCCAAGGCGCCGATCCTCGCGACCTGGCCGTCGTGGCGCCGTCCGGGTCGCTGCGGGCGCTGCGAGCGCTGGCGGGCGAGTTCGGCGTCGCCCTGTCGGAGGAGACCCCGCGCGCGCTCGTCGACCTGCCGCTCGGTCGTCGTCTGGCCGACCTGCTCGACCTCCCCGTGCACCCGACCGCCGGGCGGTTGCTGGCGGTCCCGGCGCTCGCGCCGATCGGCCGTCGCGCGCTTCGCGAGGGCATGGCGGGGGTCGACGCGGTCGGGCGACTCGCCGTCGAGGAGGGCCTGGACGCGGTGTGGCGCGACTGGCAGACGGCCCTCACGCCCGGCGCCGATCCGCTCGCCTGGGCCCGCCGGGTCGTGGCGCTGGCCGGCGACCTGGTGCGCGAGGCCGAGACGGGCGCGCCGGACCCGGCGTCGGGCGCGGCGGACGCTTCGTCGGAGGCGGCGGCGCGGCCGTCGGCCGGCGACCCGGGGGCGATCGCCCGGGCCCAGGAGGCCGCCTTGCGGCGCGCCCAGGAAGCGGCCCGATTGGCGCGGGCGGCGGTCGAGACCGCCGTCACGGATGGGACCGAGCCGGTGCAGGACGGCGGTTTCCGCGCCTGGTGGTTGGCGCTGCTGCGGGCCTCTTCGCTCCGTGAGCGGCCGCGTCCCGGCGTCGCGTTGCTGTCGCCGACGGAGGTCGCCGGCCGCCGCTTCCGACGCGCCTACGTGCTCGGCGCGGTGGCCGGCGCGTACGACGCCGGCGAGAGCGAGGACTACTTCGTGCCCGAGGACGGCCGCGTCCCGGTCGCCGCCTTGGTCCGGCCGCACGCCGAGGCGTCGCTGGGCACCGAGCTGCCGCGCCGGTACCGCGGTCTCGACCCGTGGGTACGCGCCGAGCTGCGCGCCCGGGCCGACGAGGTGATCCTCAGCCACGCCGACGGCGACCGGGCCGGCCCCTTGCGACCCGACGAGGCGCTGTTGGGGTGCACGGCGGGGCAGCCACCCCCCGCGGTCGCCACCTCGAGTCCCCTCGAAGCGCGCCCGAGCGTGCCGTTCGTCGCCGTCGACGACGTCGTGGACGGGGGGCGGGTGGGCGTCGAGGGTCTGCGTCGGGCCCATCAGTGTGCCTTCCAGGTATGGGCGACGCCGCTCGCCGAGGACGACCCGCGCGCGCCCTGGCCGGTCCGAGCCCGTCGGGCGCTCACGGCCACGGAGACCCTCTCGTCGGAACGTCGACGGGCGCTCGAGGCGGCCAGCCCGCTGCTGGCGCCGTGGTTCGAGCGCCACGGCGACGCGCTCGGCCGGCTCCGGTTCGGCGTCCGTCTCGAGGACGGACGGGAGGGCGCGACCACGCGACTCGACGCGGTGGCGCGTGAGGACGGCGTCGTGCGCATCGTGCGGTTCCTCTTGCCCGACGAGGACCCGCGCGATCTGCTGCGCCCCGACCGTCGCTGGAGCGAGCTCTGGGCCGCCGACGTGCTCAGGCGTCGCTACCCCCGCCAGGCGGCGCGCGTCGAGATCGTGGCGTGGCCGCTCGGCGGCGACGCGCTCCCCCTCACCCCGGACGGGGTCGACACCCGCGACCTGGCGACCAAACGCCGCCGCGTGCGCGATGCGGTCGACGTCGCTGGTCGTCGTTGGCGGGCGCAACCGCCGCGCCCCAGCCCTGGCTTCCGGTGCGGTTCGTGTCCGGTGATCGACGTCTGTCGGCCCAGCCAGACGTCGTCCGAGGACGGGTGGGCGCCATGAGGGTGCGCGTGGCGTCCGCCGGCACGGGCAAGACGACCGCGCTCGTGGCTCGGGTGCTCGGTCTGATCGACGAGGGGGTCCCGCTCCGGCGTATCGCCGGTGTGACCTACACCCGCACCGCGGCCGCCGAACTGCGCCAGCGGGTGGGGGAGGGCGTGGCCGCGGTGCTGCGCGAGGGGACCTTCCTGGACGGCTGGGTGACGCCCGACGCCGCCCATCGGCCCCGTTTCGAGGAGGCCGAACGGGAGCTCGGGGGCGCCAAGCTCAGCACCATCCACGGCTTCCTGATCGCGGCGCTCCGCCTGGTCGCGCCGGCGCTGGGCCTCGACCCCGCCTTCGAGCTCTACGGCGAGGCCGAAGCGGCCGGCGTCCACGAAGAGGAGCTGCGGAGCCTGCTGTTCTTGGCCGAGGACCGCGCCCATCCGCTGGCGCCGACGGTCGCGCGGCTCGGTTCCGGCGCCCTGCCGCAGGCGCTGGCGCTGTTCGCACGGCGCTCGCTGGCCGTCGACCTGCGCCCAGCCGACGAGGCGGCCGCCGACCTGCTCGTGCTGCACGCCGCCGCCTACGAACGGACGCTGGGGCGGGCCGGGTCGGCCCGCTTGGCGCCGTCCGAGATCGAGCGGGCGGCCAGCCGCCTCATCGCCGTGCCGGCGCTGGCCGCGCGCGTGGTCGCGCGCTACCCGGTGCTGCTCGTCGACGAGTTCCAGGACGTCAACCCGTTGCAGGGCCGGCTGTTCGAGGCGCTCGAGGCGGCCGGCGCCCGTGTCGAGGTCGTCGGTGACCCGAAGCAGTCGATCTACGGGTTCCGGCAGGCGGACGTCACCGTGTTCCGTCGGGCGGCTGCGGCGGCGGCGGCCGCGGGCACGCTCGAACCCGCGCTCGATCGCACCCGGCGCCACGCGCGCGGCGTCGCTGCCTTCTTGAACCACCTGACCGGCACCCTCGGCGACGCCGGCCTGGGCTTCACCCGCGACGAGGCGCCCGACGTGGTGCCCGCCGGACCGCAAGCCGACGTGGAGGGCGCGGTCGAGGTGCACTGGTGGCGCCACGACGACGTGCCGCTGGACGCGCTCCGCCCCGCCGAAGAGGCCGGCTTGGCGGCCACGTTGCAGCGCTGGCACGGGGCGGGCCGCGCCTGGCGTGAGATGGCGGTGCTCGCCCGATCGCACGCGGGCCTGGAGCGCGCCGCGACGGCGCTGCGGGTGGCCGGCGTGCCGACCGTCTTACGGCAGGGGCGGGGCTACTTCGAGCGGCCCGAGGTGCGCGACCTGGTGCACGCGGTGCGCGTCGCCGTCGACCCGAGCGGGGCCTCGCTCGCGGCGTGGCTGCGCGGCCCCTTCGGGGAGGTCGGCGCGGCGTTCGCCGCCGACGCCGTGCGCGCCGCCGACCCGGTCGCGTACCTGCACGCCCAGCGGCCCGCGCTGGCCGCCCGGCTGGCCGCCTTGCGCCAAGCCGTCGCTGCCGACCCCGTGGCCGCCGTGGCGACGCTCGCCTACGCCCCGCTCATCGACGGGGCACCGTTCGTCGCCCGCCTGGAAGCGCGTGCGCGCGACAACGTCGACGCGCTGGTGGTCGCGCTGGCCGAGCGCCCCGCCGAGGACCTGGAGCGGCTCCTCGACCGGCTCGACCGTTTGGCGCGCGAGAGCGAATCCGGCGACGTTCCCCAGGGCGGCGACGGCGTGACGCTGTTGACCGTCCACGCCGCCAAGGGGCTCGAGTGGCCGGTCGTGGCGCTCGTCGACGTCGGCGGCGGGGCTTCGGATCGGGGGGCGCCGGTGGCTGTCGACGCAGCCGACGGCGTCGTCGCCGTTCCCGGCACGGGTCGCTTCGAGGAGCTCGAGCGCGACCGGCGACGACGCGGCGAGGGTGAGGCGCTGCGGACCCTCTACGTCGCCCTGAGCCGGCCTCGCGACGTGCTCATCGTGAGCGGTGTGCAGGGTGCGAGCGGACCGGGTCCGTGGCTGCAGGCGTTCCACCGGGCGGGTCTGGGGCCACGTGGGGCCGGGGACGCCGGCGGCTGGCCGGTGGCCCGCGCCCTCGGGGTGACGGTCGTGCAGCACCCTGTCGCCGGTCCCGTCCGGCGCCCCACGCCGCCACCGCCGCCCGCACCGACGCCGCGGCCGGCGGCGCCCTGGCTCGACCGGGTGCCGCGCCCGTCGCGCTACCCCGCGGTCGTCAGCCCCTCCTGGATCGTGCTCGAGGGATCGGGCCGGGCGGCCGAGCGGGCCGTCCGTGCGCCGTGGCCCGCTCCGCTCTCGTCGCCCGACGCCGAGCTCGCCGGCGGCGAGCCCGACGCCGATCCGGACGAGCGCGCGGGGGCCGAGGGGGCTCAGGGCGAGCGCCTGGCGGGTCAGGCGACGGCCATCGGGACGCTCGTGCACGACGCGATCGCGCGGGGATGGCGACCCGACGACGGAGCTGCGATGGCGAGGCTCGCAGCCCAGGAGGTCGTCTTCCCGTTCCCGCCCTCCGTGCGCGGCGACCTGCTCGCCGAGGTCGTCGAGCTGCTCGAAGGGTACTGGTCGTTGGTCGACGAGGCCGTCCTGCCCCCGCACGCGGGGCGCGACGAGGACCACGCCGAACTGCCGTTCGCGTTCGAGGACGGCGGCAGCGTCTGGCACGGGTTGATCGACCGGCTGGTGCGGGTCGGCGAGCAGTGGTGGCTCGACGACTACAAGACCGACCGGCACCTCCGCCCGGAGCGCTACCACGTGGCCATGGCGACCTACGTCGAGGCGGTGGCCCGCGTGCGAGGCCACCGTCCGCGCGCTCGGCTCGTCGACCTGCGCCGACGCACCGTGCTGGCGCTCGACGACGGCGAGCTGGCGGCCGTCTGGCGCGCCACCGCCGTCTCCGCGCGCGCCTAGCGGCGCGCGTACAGGCGGGCGTTGCCCGACTTGCCGACGGCGTGCACCACGCCGCTCTCGCGCAGGCAGTAGACGAGCTTCTGAGCGGTGGCTCGCGCCATGCCGGTCCCGAGCGCCAACTCGCCGGTGTCGAAGGGGTCCTCGATCTCCGCTGGCACGAACCCGAGCAGCGCGGCCGCGCCGGCCATCACCCGGCGTTCGACCACCTGCAGCAGACGTCGATCGACGGTCACCCAGCCGCGCCGGCGCCAGGCCTGGCCGGGCCGGTGTTCGCGGGACTCCTCGTCATGGAGCAGCACCAGCTCCAACTCGAGGTTGGGGTGGTCGAGCAGGTGGGGGATCGCCACCAGTTCGCGCGCCACGTCGGCAGGGTGACCCCGCTTGGGCGAACGCCGGCGTTTGGGGGGATCGCCGAGCCGGACGATCCAGCGCTCCGTGGCCACCGGGAGCACCAGCCGCACCCGATGGTGGGGCAGCAGGCGTTCGAGCTTGATGCGCATGGCGCCGACGTGGCGGGTCTGGACCTCGATGAGGACGCCGTCGTGGATCGCATCGATCACGTAACCGGCGACGGGCACCTCGAAACGACTCCCGGCGGGCGCCACCGCGAGCTTGAGCGCCGCGTGGAGCCCCGACTCGTTGAGCGCACCGATGCCCACGGCGCGAGCGTACCCTCGCGCGACCCGGCGGGGGCCCAGGGGTCCTAGGCGCAGGCCCAGGACACGGGCATCCGTCATGGCGTCCCGTCGCAAGCTCGGTGCATGGAGCGTCCTCGTTCGGTTCGCATCCTCGGTCACCACGGCCGGTTCCGCGAGGGGCCCTCCGGCGCCCCGTCGGAGAGCGTCGACACGCGCGCGACGCTCGTGTGGGAGGGCGCGGTGGACGGCCCGGGCTTGGCTCGCATCCTCCGTACCGTGCTGTCGTTCGGGTCGTTGCCGTGCGATGTCGACGGCACCCCCTACCGTCTCGAAGCCGGGAGTTGTTGGTACGACGCCGCCCACGGCGCCCTGCTCATCGAGGTGCGCGGCCAGCTCCAGGGGGTGGTGTGAGGCGCCGGGGTCGTGCGCGGCCACCGCCGCAGCGCCGTGCGGGGCGTCGTGCCCGACGACGGGCGCGGTAGGCTCGGCCCATCCGAACCGAGGTGACCCGATGGTCCATGATGCCGCCGAGAGAGCGTCCGCCCCGAAACCCGCCCCCGCCGTCGACCAGCTGCAGGTCCGCCATCACCAGATCGAGATCGACGGTGTCACGATCCGCTACACGTCGACCACCGGTCGTCTGGTCCTCGAGCGCGAACGCGAGGCGACGTCCGCCGACGCGGCGGGGACGTGGGAGGGCGCCAAGGCGCGCGCCGAGGTCTTCTTCGTGGCCTACACCCGCGACGGGGTCCGCTCGCCAGGCGACCGACCGGTGACCTTCTCGTTCAACGGCGGGCCCGGCTCCTCATCGGTGTGGATGCACCTCGGCCTGCTCGGGCCGCGCCGTGTCCAGCTGGAGGACGACGGTATGGCGGTGGCGCCCCCGTACGCGCTGGTCGACAACCCGTACGCCTTGCTCGACGAGACCGACCTCGTGTTCATCGACCCCGTGTCGACCGGTTTCAGCCGCGCGGCGGTGGGCGAGAAGCCCAAGGAGTTCCACGGCTTCGACGGCGACGTCGAGAGCGTCGGCGACTTCATCCGGCTCTGGGTCACGCGCTACGGACGCTGGTCGTCGCCCAAGTTCCTGATCGGCGAGAGCTACGGGACCACCCGCGCGGCGGCCTTGGCCGGCTACTTGCAAGACCGGCATGCGCTCTACCTCAACGGCCTGCTGCTGATCTCGAGCGTGCTCGACTTCTCGACGCTGCGGTTCGAGCCCGGCAACGACCTGCCGCCGCTGCTTTACGTGCCGTCCTACGCCGCCACCGCTCACTACCACGGCGCTCTGGCGCCCGAGCTGCAGGCGCGCGCGCTCGACGACCTGCTCGACGAGGTCGAGGCCTGGACGCTCGGGACGTACGGTCCGGCGCTGCTCCAGGGCGACGCCTTGCCCGCCGAGCGGTTCGACGAGATCGCCGCGAGGCTGGCCGCCTACACCGGTCTCGACCCGGCCTACGTCCGTCGCAGCCGCCTGCGCATCGAGATCCACCGTTTCTGCAAGGAGCTCCTGCGTCAGCAGGGGCGCACGGTGGGCCGCATCGACGCACGCTACACGGGCGTCGATCGCGACGACGCCGGCGCCACGCCGGAGTTCGATCCGTCGATGGGGGCCACCACCGGCGCCTACGGTGCGGCGATCAACGACTACGTGCGCCGCGAGCTCGGTTTCGAGAGCGACCTGCCCTACGAGGTCATCAAGGGCCTGTACCAGACGTGGGACTACGGGCGCTTCCAGAACCGCTACGTCAACGTCGCCGAGACGCTCCGCAAGACGATCGCGGTGCATCCGTTCCTGCGCGTGTTCGTGGCGAGCGGCACCTACGACCTGGCCACCCCCCACTTCGCGACGCAGTACACGCTCGACCATCTGGGACTGCCGCCGCACCTGCGCGACAACGTCACCAAGCGGCGCTACCCGGGCGGGCACATGATGTACGTCGACGTCGCCATCTTGGCCGCGATGAAGGCCGACATGGCGGCGTTCATCGAAGCCGCCTCGGCACCCGGTCGCTCCGCCCCCGGCGCGCCGCGCTGAGGGCCCGCCGCTGGGCTGAGCGTCGCCCCCGCCGCGCCGCGCTGATGGCCGCAGCGCTGCGCTGAGCGTCGCCCCCGGCACGCCGCGCTGAGCGCCACCGGGCCCGTCACCGAACCCCGCTGAGCGGCCTCGCGCGGCTCAGCGCTCGAGGTGGCGCCGCACCGTCGCTTGGACCCGCTTCGGGTCCAAGCGACCGCCGCTGGCGCGCATGACCTGTCCCACGAAGAAGCCGACCAGACCCTGTTTGCCGCCGCGGAAGGTGGCGACCTCGTCGGGGTGGGCCGCCAGCACACGCTGCACCGCCGCATCGAGGAGGCCGTCGTCGTCGACGCGCGCCAGCCCCTTGCGGGCGACGACCTCGCGCGGCGTGCCCTCGCCCCGGCCCACGGCCGCCAGCACCTCGCGGGCGCTGCCGGTGTGGAGCGTCTCGTCGGCCAGCAGGTCCAGCAGCTCGGCCAACGCCACCCCGTCGAGGCCGGCCGGGAGTTCGCCCCGGTCGCGCCACACGGTGCGGACCTCCTGGGCCACCCACGGTGCGGCGGCGGGCGCCGCGGCGCCGTGGGCCAACGCTTCGTCGAACACGCGGGTCAACGCCAGCTCGGACGCGATGAGGCCGGCGTCGGCGCGGGCCACACCGGCCGCCAACCAGCGCTCGGCGTGCGCGCGTGCCTGCGGGTCGAGGTGGGCCAGCGGATCGGGCTCGCCCGGATCGCCAGCGTCGCCCTCCGCAGGTGAGGCGCGCTCGTCGGCTGGCGCGGGACGGGAGACCGACGGTCGCTCGACCGGACGCCACCCCTCCTTGAGGGTGACGATGCGGTTCCAGACCGACCGCTCGCCGCGACCCTCCAGCGGATCACGCCAGAAGTACCCGAGCCGCTCGAACTGGTAGCGCGTGTCGACCGCGCCGTCGGCCACCGAGGGCTCGACGTAGCCGTGGCGCACCTCGAGCGACCGCGGGTCGAGGTCGTCGCGGAAATCGCCGTCGTCGGCCCCCGGCTCGCGGGCGCTGAACAACCGGTCGTAGAGCCGGAACTCGGCCGGCAGGGCGGTGGCGGCGTCGACCCAGTGCACGGCCGCCCACACCTTGACGTCCTCCGGGTTGCGGCCCAACGAGTCGCCGATGACGGTCGCGCGCACCCGCGTGACCGCGCCGTCCGCGTCGGTCTCGACCGCGTCGCAGTGCACGACGACGGCGTGACGCAGCCGGACCGCGCGACCGGGCGCCAGCCGCTTGAAGCCGGGCGGTGGATCGACGGCCACGTCGTCACGCTCGAGCCACAGCCGATGGCCCAACGGCACCAGGCGCGAGGCCGGGACGGCGTCGTCGGTCGGGCCGGCGACGTCGTCGGGGAAGGAGGCGGCGTCGACCCCGTCGATGCCGTGGAGCTCGCCGTGCGGGTCGTCGAGCAGGAGTTCGACCGGGTCGGTGACCGCCATGACCCGCGGTGCGACCGGGTTCAGGGCGTCGCGCACGGTCGTCTCGAGCAGGGCCGCGTCGGTGCGGCTCGCGGCGCGCGTCACGCCCACGCGGCCGACGAGGTCGCGCACCGCGCGCGCGGGCAGACCGCGGCGGCGCAGGCCCGCGATCGTCGGCATGCGCGGATCGTCCCAGCCCCCCACGTACCTCTCGCGCACCAGCGCCAGCAGGTGCCGCTTCGACATGATCGTCTGTTCGAGCGAGAGGCGCGCGAACTCGTACTGGTGCGGTCGCGGGGCTGGGAAGAGGCGCTCGACCAACCAGTCGTAGATGGCGCGGTTGTTCTCGAACTCCAGCGTGCACAGCGAGTGGGTGATGCCCTCGATCGCGTCCGACAGGGGGTGCGCGAAGTCGTAGAGCGGGTAGACGCACCAGGCGTCGCCGGTGCGGTAGTGGTGGGCGTGCTTGATCCGGTACAAGACCGGATCGCGCAACACCATGTTGGGGTTGGCGAGGTCGATCCTCGCGCGCAGCACCGCCGCGCCGTCGGGGAACTCGCCCGCCCGCATGCGGGCGAACAGCGCGCGGTTCTCGGCCGCCGGCCGGTCGCGGTCGGCGCTGGCCACGCCCGGTTCGGTGACGGTGCCACGCGTCGCGCGCACCGTCGCCTCGTCGCGCAGGTCGACGTAGGCGTCGCCCGCGTCGATGAGCCGCAGCGCGAGGCCGTAGAGGTCCTCGAAGTAATCGCTGGCGTAGCGCAGCTCGTCCCATTGGAAGCCGAGCCAGCGGATGTCGTTCTGGATGGACTCGACGAACGACGGGTCTTCGGTGGTGGGGTTGGTGTCGTCCATGCGCAGGTGCACGCGACCGCCGTAATCGTGGGCCAAGCCGAAGTTCAGGCAGATGGCCTTGGCGTGGCCGACGTGCAAGAAGCCGTTCGGTTCGGGCGGGAAGCGGGTCACCACCTCGTTCACACGGCCTGCGCGCAGGTCGGCGTCGATGACGTTGGTGATGAAGTTGGGCGCGACGGTCCGCTCCGCATCGTCGGGGATGCGGGCGGTCGCGGGGGTGGGGCGTTCGGAGGTGTCGCTCACGCAGGGCTCCTAGCGACGTCGAGGCTAGCATCTCGACCGCCGGGCGCGCGCTCCGAGCCCGTCATCGCAACAGCAGGGTCACCAACACGTACGTCACCGGCACCGCGATCAGGTGGCTGTCGAGCCGGTCGAGGACGCCGCCGTGGCCGGGCAGGAACACGCCGGCGTCCTTGACGCCCACCCACCGCTTCACCAGCGACTCGAAGAGGTCGCCGGCCAACGCCGCCAGCGGGACCACCACCGCGAAGACGAGCAGATGCACGGCGTCGAGGCGGAAGCTGCTCCAGAGCGGCAGGAGCGCCATGGTGCCGCCGACGACCACCATCGCCAGGACCTGACCGCCGATGGCACCCTCGAGCGTCTTCTTCGGGCTGATCCGCGGTGCCAGCGGCCGGCGCCCCCAGAGCGACCCAAAGACGTACCCGCCGACGTCGGTGGCGATGATGGCGAGCACGGGGAAGGCCAGGTACCACAGGCCGGTGATGCCGTCGGGCATGTAGCGCAGCGTGATCACCAAGCCGAAGCCCCAGGCGATCCACACGTAGCCGAGCAGCGTGAAGGCGAGCGATTGCAGGGAGCTCCGGTTGGAGGTGATCACCTCGGCCACGAGCAGGTAGAGCACGAACGTGATGAGCAGCAGTTCACGCCACGGCAGTTCGCCCAGACCATTGGCCATCCAGGGGTGCCCGGCGGGCAGCGAGGCCGGCAGGGTGAGCGCGCTGGCCGCCCAGAGGCTGCGCCGGCGCACCGGGATGCCGCGCAACGCCAGCATCGAGGCGTACTCCTGGACGGCGATGCCGGTCAGCACGAGGTACGCGGGACCAAGCAGCGGGAGCCCCACCCAGAGGATGAGGAGGGTCGCGAGGAAGGCGACGAAAGCCGACGAGACCCGGACGAGGGACAAAGGTGGGCTCCCGGCCTCAGACGGCCAGGATGTCGGCTTCCTTCGCTCGGGTTCGCTCGTCGATCTGCGCGATGAAGTCGTCGGTCACCTTCTGGACCTCGGCCTCGCCCGACCGCATCTCGTCCTCGGACAACAGGTGCTCCTTGTGCATCTCGCGGAGCTCCTCGTTGGCGTCGCGGCGGATGTTGCGGACGGCCACCCGGGCCTCCTCGGCCATGTGCTTGACGGTCTTCACCAGATCGCGCCGGCGCTCGTCGTTGAGCGGTGGCACCGAGATGAAGATGGTGTCGCCCTGGTTGTTCGGGTTGAAGCCGAGGTCGCTCTCCAGGATCGCCTTCTCGATGTTCTTGACGGCGCTCTTGTCGAACGGTGCGATGACCAGCGTGCGCGGGTCGGGGCTCGACACGCTGGCGATCTGGTTGAGGGGTGTGAGCGCCCCGTAGTAGTCGACCATCACCCGCTGCAGCATGGCGGGGTTCGCCCGGCCGGTTCGGATCACGGCAACGTTGGCCTCGTACGCTTCGAGCGACTTGTGCATGCGCTCGCGCGTCTCCTTGGTGATCGTGTTCATGGAGGTCCTCCTGGACGCGTGGCTGACCCCCTCATCCTACCGCGCGCGAAGCTCGCTCCCATCGGTGAAGCGGGTCTCGGCGTCGGTGGCGATCCGCGTGCCGACGTCGCCACCGGCGAGCAGCGCGTCGAGGTTGCCGGCCGTGAAGATGTCGAACACGACGATGGGCAGGTTCCGGCCCATGCACAGGCTGATGGCGGTGGCGTCCATGACCTTGAGCCCGAGCTGGAGCACGTCCATGTAGGACATCGTGGCGAAGCGGCGCGCCGTCGGTTCGGTGCGCGGGTCCGCGTCGTAGACGCCGTCCACCTGGTTCTTCGCCATGAGGACCAGGTCGGCGTCGATCTCCAGGGCGCGCAGCGCAGCGGTGGTGTCCGTGGTGAAGAAGGGGTTGCCCGTGCCGCCGCCGAAGATGACGACGCGGCCCTTCTCGAGGTGCCGCAAAGCCCGCCGGCGGATGTAGGGCTCGGCGATCGCCTGCATCGCGATGGCGGTCTGCACGCGGGTGTCGATGCCCTGCTTCTCCAGCGCGTCTTGCAGCGCCATGGCGTTCATGACCGTGCCGAGCATGCCGACGTAGTCGGCGGTCGCCGGGTCCATGTCGCCGCCGTGTTGGGAGCCGCGCCAGAAGTTGCCGCCCCCGACCACGAGCGCCAACTGCACGCCGTGACCGAGGGCGGCTGCGATCTCCTGGGCCAGGGCCCGGGTGGCATCGGGTGCGACGCCCAACCCGCTCTCTCCGGCGAGGAACTCGCCGGAGAGCTTCAGCAGGACGCGCTTCACCTCACTCGCCGATGGCGATCCGCGAGAAGCGTCCGACCTGGATGTTCTCGCCGATCGTGGCGATCGACTCCTTGATGAGCCCCTCGACGGTCTTCTTGTCGTCCTTGATGTAGGGCTGCTCGAGCAGGCACAGCTCGGCGTAGAACTTGCCGAGTCGCCCTTCGGTCATCTTCTCGATGATGGCTTCGGGTTTGCCCTCTTCGCGCGCCTGGGCCCGGAGCGCCTCGCGTTCGGCGTCGACGACGGCCGTCGGCACGTCCTCGCGCCGGACGTAGCTCGGGTTGGCCATGGCCACGTGGATGGCCAGGTTGCGGGCCAGCTCCTGGAACGCGGCGGTGCGCGCGACGAAGTCGGTCTCGCAGTTCAGCTCCACCAGCACGCCGATCATGCCGTTGTGGTGGATGTAGGAGCCGATGAAGCCTTCGCTGGCTTCGCGGTCGGCCTTCCGGCCGGCCTTGGCGATGCCCCGCTCACGCAGGAGCGCGGCCGCCTTGTCCAGGTCGCCGCCGGTCTCCTCGAGCGTCTTCTTGACGTCGAGCATGCCGGCGCCCGTCATGGCACGCAGCTTCTTGATCAGGTCGGTGGTGACGGTCATGTTCCCCTCCGCGGGTCAGGCGGCGTCGCCGCTCTTGGCGGTGTCGCCGGCTTCTTCGGTGTCGCCGGGCGTCTCGGTGCCGCCGGACGCCGTCTCGCTGCGCGCCTCCGCGGCGCTGCGGGCGGCCTCGACGTCGGTCTCGCCGCCGCCGTCCGCGCTCATGGCACCAGCCACGCCGGTGGAGACGGCCGGTTGGACCACACCCTCGGCCACGGCGGCTTCCTCGACCGCGTCCCGGGCCGCTCCACCATGGGCCGCTCCCGGCACCGGGACGGCGGCGGGCGCCGGGGCGACCTTGGTGGGGGTCGCGCCGTGGACCTCGGCAGCCTCCGCCACGGCCGCATGGATCGCCTGCTCGGAGGCGGTGGTCGGCAGCGGCTTCATGGTGCGGCTCGCTTCCGCGACGACCGGCTCGCTCGGCTGTGCGGGCGCCTCGTCGGCCCCGCCACGCACCTCGATGATGACGTCGGCCAGCGTCGCCGTGACCAGCTGGATGGAGCGGATGGCGTCGTCGTTGCCGGGGATGATGAAATCGAGGACGTCGGGGTCGCTGTCGGTGTCGGCCAAGGCGACGGCGTTGATCTCGAGCTTGTTCGCCTCCTTGACCGCGATGGCTTCCTTCGTCGGGTCGATGATGAACAGCGCGTCGGGGAGGCGCGTCATGTCGCGGATGCCGCCGAGGTACCGCTGCAGCCGCTGCAGCTCCTTGCCCATGTCGATCTGTTCCTTCTTGGTGTAACGCAGGATCGACTCGTCCTCGAACATCGACTCGAGTTCCTTGAGCCGATCGACGCGGGTGCGGATGGTCTTGAAGTTGGTGAGCAGACCGCCGAGCCAACGTTCGTTGATGAACGGCATGCCGCAGCGCTTGGCCTCGGCCGCCAGGATCTCCTGTGCCTGCTTCTTGGTGCCGACGAACAGGATGGTGCCGCCGCGCCCGGCCAGGTCGCGCAGGTAGCCCAGCGCCTTCTCCGACTCGACCAGCGTCTTCTGCAGGTCGATGATGAAGATGCCGTTGCGCTCGGCGAAGATGTAGCGCTTCATCTTGGGGTTCCAGCGCTTGGTCTCGTGGCCGAAGTGCACGCCGGCTTCGAGCAGTTGTTTCATGCCCAGGTAAGACATTCGTTCCTCCATGGCGGGACGTTGAGGTGGGATCAGGTGCGGTGGATCGACCGCGCCTCGTGTCGAACCCGCTGCGCACACGCGCTCGGGTCACCCAGATGCCGGCGGACGTTCCGCTGCCGTCCGGCAAACCTCTCGACGTTAGCACGAAGCGAGCCGCAGCGGTAGACCACAGCGAACCCGCCGGCGCGCGGCCGGCGGGTTCGACGTTCGGTGCTGGGCGGGTGGTCGTTCGGGGCCTAGCGCAGCGCTTGCAGCGCCTCCTGGGCGGCGGTGTAACCCGGTTCGAGCTCGAGCGCCCGCTCGAACGCACGCCGCGCGGCCTCGGTATCGCCATCGCCGTTACGAGCGACGTAGGCGCGACCCAGGTAGTAGTGCGCGTCGGCGGACTCGGGCGGCAGCAGTGCGCCCTGCTGGGCACGCCGGACGGCGTCGTCGACGCGGCCCTCGGCCAGGTACGCCCGCGACAGGTACGTGTAGAGCGGTGGGGTGAAGACCGCACCGTCGAGCGTGAGCGCCTGCTCGAAACGCGGGATCGACGCGGCCGACTCGCCGCACTCGAACTGCACGATCGCGAGCTGCGACACCGCCGACAGCGAGGTCGGCGCCAGGCTCACGGCTTGCGACAACTCGTACTCCGCCGTGTCGCAGTCGCCAAGACGGTACGAGACGTTGCCGAGGTTGTTGTGTGCGGTGGCGCTGGCGGGGTCGAGCACGACCGAGCGGCGGAAGGCCGTGCGCGCTTGCTCGAGCAGGCCGAGGTCGCGGTACGCCTTGCCGAGGTTGACCTGGATCACCGAGCGCTCGCGCTCCGGGAGCCCTGCGGTAGCGGCGAGCTCCGCGGCACGTTCGAGCGTCGAGCGTGCCTGGTCGAGGTTGCCGGCCTCGTAATAGAGGATGCCCTTCGTGTTCTGCACCGTGGGGTCATCCGCGTCGAGGGCCTCGGCGCGCGCCAGCACGTCGAGCGCTTCGGTGAGGCGACCCGAGAACGTGGTCGGATCCGCCAAGTACTGGTTCTGGTACGCCAGAGCGAGCTGGACATGGGCCGGCACGGAGCTCGGGGCGGCGTCGATGGCCTGACGGAAGGCCTCGACGGCGCTGCCGTAGGCTCCCTGGCACGCCAGCGAGCGGCCCTTGCCGATCAGCGCCTCGGCCTGGCTGCCGTCGCGCTTGAGCGCCTCCTGGAAGAAGTACTGGGCCAAGGCGCAGTCGCCTTGCGCGTAGTAGAAGCGGCCGTCGCGGATGAGTTCGTCCACGCCGGGTGTCGCAGCGGGCGTGGCGGCGTCCTGCGCGAAGACGGCTCCCGCGAGCGCGACGGCGACGAGGAGGGCCACGACGCGACGCGGTCCGGCACGCAGGTCGGTCGCGGCGCGACGGCGCGAGGCGTTCGGGCGTGGGAAGGTCGTGTTCAACGTGTCCTCCGAGAGTTCGGTCGACATGAGCGTACCATCGCTCCGTTCGGCGTTCGTACCCCGCCGCGGCCTCGCGGTCGGGCGTCGGACGGCCCCTCGGAGTCCCGAGCGCCGCAGGTCGCGCCGCTCCGGGTCCGCCCAGGCGCGCCCGGGTTCTCCCGGCATGATGGCGCCGAGAGGTGAGAGCGGCGTGTGCGACGCGCTTTGGGAATGGCGTCGCGGGCCACGTCCACCCCACCGCGAGACGGGTAGGATGCAGCGTCGCTTCGCCGCGATCGCGGCGCTACGCTGTCGATCGCCAGGGGAGCCGAGGAACCGACGTGACCACGAACCCGAACCCAGCCGCCCGAACCAGCCGTCGCGACCGCCTGACGTTGCGCTTGGCCGTCGTGACGGTCGCCGTCAACGCGCTCGTGATCTTGCAGGGCGCCTTCGTCCGGGCGACCGGTTCCGGCGCCGGTTGCGGCCGCCACTGGCCGCTGTGCAACGGCGAGATCGTGCCGCTGAACCCGAGCGTGCACACCCTCACCGAGTTCAGTCATCGCCTGCTGTCGCTCGCCGTGCTGATCTTGGGCGTGTGGCTGTTCGCGCGGGTCTGGCGTGAACGCCGCGAGCGCCCGGGTCTGTTCGCCGCCACCGTCGCGGCGACCGTCTTCCTGTTCATCGAGGCGCTGCTGGGCGCCTTGACGGTGCTGTGGGGCCTGACGGCCGACAACACCACGGTCGCGCGCGGGCTCATGGTGGCCACACACCTGGTGAACTCGTTGTTGCTCGTCGGGTCGTTGGCGGCGGTCTGGGTGTACGCACGGCCGCAACCGCCCGCGTGGCCGTTGCGTCTGCGTCGGCAGGGGGCGCTCGGGGTGGTGCTCGGGATCGGCCTCGTGGGCATGCTGTTCTTGATGTTCACCGGCGGCATCGCCGCGATGGGCAACACCATGTTCCCTTCCACGACGCTGGCCGAAGGGTTCGCCGCCGACCTCGACCCGAGCTCGCACCCGTTGATCCGCCTGCGCGTGTTGCACCCGCTCATCGCCGTGTCGGTGGGCATCTACCTGTTCTTGTCGCTGGGCACCGCCTGGTGGCTCAAGCCCGCCGAGGCCGGCCGGGGCCTGATGCAGGCCCTGCTGGGCACGTACCTGGTCCAGCTCGCGGTGGGCACCTTGAACCTGGCCCTCCTCGGGCCGATCGTGCTGCAGCTGCTCCACCTCGGGCTGGCCGTCCTGGCGTTCGGCCTGCTGACCGCGCTCGCGGTGGTGCTGCTGGCTTCCCCCGTCCCTCGGGCCGCGCCGCTGGCGCGGTCGTCCGATCCCCTTTTGGAGCGAGCCTGACGTGAACGCGACCCCCGCCGTCTTGCAGCGTGCCACATGGCGCGATTACGTCACCCTCACCAAGCCGAAGGTCATCAGCCTGTTGCTGCTCACCACGATCGGCGCCATGTTCATCGCCGCTTCGGGGTACCCGGGGACGTGGCCGCTCGTCGGCTTGCTGTTGGGCGGCTACATGTCGGCCGGCGCCGCCGGGGTCTACAACATGGTCTACGACCGCGACATCGACGGCCGCATGCGCCGCACGGCGCTCCGTCCCACGGTCACCAACGTCGTGCCCACGCCCAACGCGCTGGCGTTCGCGATCGCGCTGACGCTCACGAGCTTCGTGCTGATCTGGTCGGCGGGCAACCTGCTGGCGGCGCTGCTGTCGTGGGCGGGCATCGCGTTCTACGTGATCGTCTACACGATGTGGCTCAAGCGCGCCACGTGGCAGAACATCGTCATCGGTGGCGCGGCCGGGGCGATCCCGCCGCTCGTCGGCTGGGCGGCGGTCACCGGCGACCTATCGCTGCTGGCCTGGCTGCTGTTCACGCTCATCTTCGTGTGGACGCCGGTGCACTTCTGGGCGCTGGCGCTGATGATCCAGCGCGATTACGAGACCGTCGGCGTCCCCATGGCGCCCAGCGTCATCGGCGAGCGCGCCACGGTCATGCAGATGGCGATGTACGCGCTGCTGACGATCGTGTTGACGGTGATCCCGTTCGCGCTGCACGAGTTCTCGGTCGTGTACCTGCTGGCGGCGGTGGCCCTGAACGTGGTGTTGGCGGTGCGGATGCTGCGGCTGTTCCTCGTCGCCCGGCGGGGCGTCGCCATCGACAAGGCCACGGCGTTGCCCGTCTACACCTACTCGATGCTCTACCTGGCGCTGCTGTTCCTCGCGATGGCGCTCGACCGCGCCTTCTTCTTCGTACCGGCCTGAGGTCGTCGCTCTGGCCCGCCACCCGCTCTTGACGCCCAAGTGGATCCTCGGCCACGTCTTGGCGCTGACCGTGGTCATCTCCTTCTCGCAGTTCGGTCTGTGGCAGCTCCGCCGCCACGACCAGCGTTCCGCGCGGAACGCGGTGCTCGTGGAGCGACTCGCCGCGGCGCCCGTCGACCTCGACGTGGCCTTGCAGGCGGCGGAGCGGGAGCTGGCGGAAGGTGCCCGGCCCCAGGACGCGTACCGGGCCCGCAGGGTCACGGTGACCGGCGCCTTCGAGCCCGAGGACGAGGTGCTGCGCCGACCCGTCAGCCGCGACGGCCGCCCGGGTTTCCACGTGGTGACGCCGCTCGCCCTGGCCGCCGACCCCGACGGCCGCAGGCTGTGGGTCGAGCGCGGGTGGGTGCCGCAGGCGCTCGACCAGGTGCCGGTGGAGGAGGCGCCGCCGCCCGCGGGCGAGGTGACGATCGAAGGATGGCTGCGCGCGCCCGACGTGCCACCCACGGGCTGGGTGGCGCGGCTGGCACCGCGCGACCCGGCCACCGGTCGGCTGGCGACGGTGGCGTACGTCGACGTCGAGCGCTTGGCGGCGCAGGTGGCGGGACCGACCGTGCCCGCGGTGCTGGTCCTCGCCGACCCCGCGGGGCCGGCCGACGCCTTGCCGTTGCCACCCCTGGCGCCCGAGGTGAGCGCGGGATCCCACCTCGGCTACGCCATCCAGTGGTTCGCGTTCACGCTCATCACCGCGATCGGCTACCCGGCGTTGCTGTTGCGCGTCCAACGCGAGCGGGCGGGGGACACCCCCGCGACCGACGACACCGCCGAGGGCGCCGGGGACACCTCGCGCTAGGCGCGGGCCTTCGAGAGCGTTCGGCCGAGCGCGGCCAGCAAGGCGTCGAACGGTTTGACGAACTTCTCGACCCCCTCGCGTTCGAGCTCGGCCGTGACCTCGTCGAGGTCGACGCCGACGTCGGCGAGGGCCCGGAGCTGATCGCGCGCCTCGTCCAGGCCGTCGGTCAGGCGCAGCGCGGGGTCACCGTGATCGCGGTACGCATCGAGCGTGTCCCGCGGCAGCGTGGTGATCGTGTGGGCGCCGATGAGCGCCTCGACGTACATGGTGTCCGGGTAGGCGGGGTCCTTGGTCCCGGTCGAGGCCCACAGCAAGCGCTGGGGTCGCGCGCCGAGCATCGCCAGCCGGGCGAAACGTTCGCTGCCGAAGATGGCCTCGTAGCGCTCCCACGCCCCCTTGGCGCTGGCGATCGCCGCCTTGCCGCGCAGGCGTTCGGCCGCGGCGGCCTTGGTGCCGCCGCCCTGCGCCACGGCGCCGAGGCGAGCGTCGACGGCGACGTCGATGCGCGAGAGGAAGAACGACGCCACCGACTGGATCGCGTGCAGCGGTTCGCCGTGCTCGGCGCGCCACGCCAACGCGCGCACGTAGGCCTCGGCCACCTCGGCGTAGCGTTCCAGGCCGAACAGCAGCGTCACGTTCACGTTGATGCCCTCGCGGGTGAGTTGCTCGAAGGCCGTCAGGCCGGCGCGGGTGCCGGGCACCTTGACGAACACGTTCGGTCGGTCGAGCCGCGTCCAGAGCCGGCGGGCTTCCTCGATGGTGCCGCGGACGTCGTGGGCCAGCGACGGGATGACCTCGAGCGACACGTAACCGTGCTGACCCAGCGAGGCCCGGTGGCGTTCGGCGAACAGGTCGGCAGCCGCTTGCACGTCCTCGATGGCGAGGGTCTCGTAGACCTGGGTGACGTTCAGGTCGCGACCGGCGAGATCGGCGAGGGCCTCGTCGTAGTCGTGGCTGTGCACCATCGCCTTCTCGAAGATGGCGGGGTTGGACGTGACACCGTCGACGCCGTCGTCGTCGATCAGACGGCGCAGGTCGCCGTCGGCCACCATGCCGCGGCTGATCTCGTCGAGGTACACGGATTGGCCGAGTTCGGAGAGACGCTGCAACGGGTTCATGGGGTCGAGGATACCGCGCCCACCGCTGCGCTCACGACGTCGTTTCGACGCCGTCGGCCACGACGATCGCAGCCACGCCCTCACCCTCGACCCGCAAGCGGATGCGCGGCAGCGGCCGCACCGCGGGACCGCTGACGACGAGGCCGGCGCGGCTGGGGTCGAACACGCTGTAGTGGCAGTTGCACGTCAGCGCCGGCCGCTCGGTGCGGTGGTTGAAGGCGAAGGCGATCAGCTCCAGGTCGGTGTTGAGCTCGAGGATGCAGCTGTGGTGCGTGCACACGCGCGAGAAGCCGATCAGGTGCACGGGCCCGTCGGGGGTGTCGGCGCTCCAGCCGCCCGGCACCGGCTCGGGCACCCTGAGGATCACGCTGGGCACGGGTCCCACCACGACGTCGACCGCGTCCCACGGTGCCGCGAACCGCGCCAGTGGTGCCACGGTCGTCGGCGGCACCGCTTCGAACGTGGGCTGGGCGGCCGGCGCTCGCTTGGAGAAGTGGACCTCGTACGCGGCGATGCCGCCGACACCGACCGCACCGGCCGCCAGCAGCACCGGCACCCGCCACAGCCACGCGTTCACACGCCGGCGGTCGAGGTCGACGTCGCCCGTGCCGTCGGCGGGCGGCGCCTCGCTGGCGTCGTCGGCGCCGGTGGGTATCTCGGCGTCGACCGCATGAGGGTCACGCGGGTCGTCGTTCACGGTCTCGTCACCGCGGCGCCGCCAGCTCCTGCCCGACCCAGCGGACGAGCACCTCGATCTCGGCGTCGCCCAGCCTCGCGCCGAAGCCGGGCATGATGCCCCGGCCGAACGTGACCAGGCTCCGCACGTTGGCGGCGTTCGCGGCCCGCGGGTTGCCGGTGAGACGCGGACCGGTGCCGCCCTGGCCGGCCGAGCCGTGGCACACGGCACAGTTGGCCGCGAACAGGGTTGCGCCCACCTGCGTCAGCAGCGCCGGGTCTTCGAGGGCGGCAGCGGCGTCGAGGGCCGCCGGGGCCCCGCCGGCCGCCGGCGCGCCGGCCGCGACCGCGACGCCGCCGGCCGGGCCGCCGCCCGCCAGCCGTGCCTGCGCCGCCTCGATCAGACCCGTGACGCGTCCGGCGGCTTCGACCCCGACGGTGGCCACGTGCGCCTGCCAGGCGCGGACGGCCGCCTCGTCGTTGCCGGCGACCGCGTAGGCGTTGCCCAGGAAGAGGGTGGCCTGCGGTTCGAGCCGGTCGAGCGCGCCGGCCGCCTCCGCGGCGCGCTCCAAGACGGCGATCGCGTCGTCGGTGCGGCCGCGGACGAACAGCAGTTGACCGGTTCGCGCCAGCGCGGTCGGTTCGCGCGGGTCGAAGTCGGTCAGCACCTCGAAGTAGAGCTCGACCGCGGGATCCTGCGCGCCGGCGGTCCAGTAGACGTCGGCCAGAGCCATGAGGTTGTCGATCGACCGGTCCTCGGCCACCGCCTCGCTGGCGGGACCGATCGACGTGATCAGGTCGAGCCGTGCGCTGGCGTCCGGGTCGTCGGCGCCCTCGGGCGTCGCCAGGTACGCGCCGAACGCTTCGGCGGCCACGTCGAGGTCGTCGAGCGCGAAGCTGAGCTCGCCGAGCGCGAAGAGCGTCTCCGGATCGGTCGGGTCGACGCGGCGCGCCTCGGCCAGGAGGTCGCGCGCGGCGGGCAGGTCGGTCTGGACCGCCAGCAGTGCCAAGCGCTTGTACGCCAGGGCCGGCGGGCCCCCGGTCGCGTCGGCCTCGGCCACCGTGAGCACCCGGCGGTACGTCTCTTCCGCCCCCGCGGCGTCCTGGAGCGACCAGTAGCCGGCGCCCAACGCCATCAGGTTGCGCACCGAGGGGTCGCGCTCCGCTTCGCGCTGGAGGTCGCGCAGCTCGGTGGCCGCCTGCAGGTCGGCGTCGAAGGACGTGGTGACGGTGCCTTGGCCGACGCGCGGCAGCACGAACGTGCCGAGCGAGGCGGCCGTGACCGCGACGAGGCCGAGCAGGCCGAGCACGCCCCAGGGCGTGCGTCGACCCGCCGCGGGCCGGCTCGGCTGCGGTCGCACGACGGAAGCGCCGCGTTGCTCCTCGAGCGCGCGGAGCACCTGCGCGGCCTTGGCTTCGTAGCGCGCGCGAAGCGACTCGCGTCGTGCGACCGCGAGGTCGGTGCGGGCGTCGAGTTCACGGATCGCCCGTAGGAGAGCGTCGCGCTCCTCCTCGAGGTCGACGACGAGCGGGTCACGTTCGTCCGGCACCGGGTCCACGGCGCGCCGTGCGAGGAGCGGGACGGCGGCGTAGGCGACGGTGACGAGGACGAGCAGGACGATGAGGACGGACGTGAGCACGGGGGACCTCGGGCGCGATCAGGCGCGGGGACGGGAGGCGAGCGGTGGGCCGTCGTCTTCGGTGCCGGCCGCGGCGGCCAGAGCGGCGCGAACGCGCGCCTGGTCGGCGGGGTCGAGCGCGGGCGGCACCTCGGCGGCGGCCGCCCGCCAGCGCCGCATGAGGAACAACAGGGCGACGATGCCGACGACCAGCGCCGCGACGGGCAGCAGCCAGACCACCAGCAGCACGCCGCGGCGCGGCGGGTCGAGGAGGATCCAATCGCCGTAGCGTTCCTGGAAGAAGGCGTGGATCTCGGCGCGGCTGCGGCCCTCGTCGAGCTGGTCCTGGATCAGCACCCGCATCTCGCGGGCGATCGCCGAGCTCGACTCGGCCACCGACTCCGACACGCACGTGGGGCAGCGCAACCCCGCCCCGATCTCGAAGACCTCCGGCGCGAGCGCCCGCTCTTGGGCCGAGCCGACGGCGAACGCCAGGAGCAAGCCGATCGCGAGCGTCCAGCGGTGGCGACGACCCGTCATCGGCGCAACTCCGCGATCTTCTCGTCGAGCAACGCGGTCGAGACCGGCCCGGCGTGCTTGTAGGCGACCGTGCCGTCGGCGTGGACGAAGAAGGTCTCGGGGACACCGAACAGGCCGAACGCGATCGACGTCCGTGAATCGTCGTCGATCACGTTCGGGAAGGTGAGACCGAACTGCTCGACGAAGGCGCGGCCGGCCGCACGGGCGTTGCGGTCCTGCGTCTGCACGCCCACGAAGGCGACGTCGCCGCGGTAGCGCTGCCACGCCGCCTCCAGGTGGGGCGCCTCGGCGTAGCACGGGCCGCACCACGACGCCCAGAAGTTGATGACCATGGGCTGGCCCGCCGCGGGCGTCACGGCCAGCGTCGGGCCGTACTCGGCCGCGTAGCGCTCGTAGACGGGCAGTTCGAAGGCAGGGAAGGGGCGTCCCAACAGGTTCGACGGGATGTCGCGATCGGGGGCGCCGCGGAGCAGGCCGAACAGGAACAGGGCCGCCAGGGCGGCCACGACGCCGAAGACCAGCGTGATCCGCCGGGTCACGCCGGAGCCCGGTCACCCAACGGGGCCTCGGCCACGGCGCGGCGCCGACTGGCCATGGGCGACAGCGCCCAGAAGGTGCCCAGGGCGATCACGCCCCCGCCGAACCAGATCCACATGATCAGCGGACTACGCACCACCCGGACGATGACGGCTTCGGCGCCGGGGTCGATGGCGCCGGCCACGCTCAGGTACAGGTCGTGCCAGGCGGTGTAGTGCACCGCTGGCGTCGGCACCGCCATCGAGTTGCCCCCGAAGGTGTTGATGCGGGGCCGCAGGGTGTCCACCTCGCGTCCGTTCTGGTAGACGGCCACGTCGACGCCGACCGAGGTCCGCGCCAGCTCGCGCTCGGCGAACGGCGCGACGGCCTCGAGCTCGTAGTCGACGAAGGCGACCCGTTCGCCGTAGGGCAGCCGCAGCTGCACGTCGGTGCGGTACCCCGACGAGCCCACGATGCCCACCGCGATGACGAGCACGCCCAGGTGGACCACCATGCTGCCCACCTTGCGCCGCTGTTCGAGGGCGTAGCGCACCGTCGTCGCCCCCAAGCCACGTCCGCTCAGGCGGGTTCGGGGCACGATGGCGCCCGCCAACAGCAGCGCCACGCTCACCAGGTTCCAGCCCACCAGACCGAGGGTGAGGATCGGGTAGAACTCGCGCAGGCCGAACGCCAACGAGAGCGCCACCGCGACCACGAAGCCGGCCGCCATGGAGGCCAGGTTGCGCTGCAGCGACTGCGTCTCGGCGCGGCGCCAAGGCAGCAGCGGCCCGATGCCCATGAGCAGCAGCACCAGCATCCACACCGGCAGCGAGATCTGATCGAAGAAGGGCGCCCCGACCGTGACCCGCGAGCCGTTGATGGCCTCGACGATCAGCGGGAACAGGGTGCCGATCAGGACGGCGAACGTCATCGCCAGGAACAGCACGTTCACGGCCAGGAAGGCGCCCTCACGGCTGACGGCGGCGTCGAGCTCGGCGCGGTCGCGCACTTGGTCCCAGCGCGTCGCCACGAGGACGAAGCTGGCGAGCAGGACGAGCAGGAAGAACCCGAGGAAGACGGGGCCCACCGGGCCGTCGCCGAAGGCGTGGACGCTGGACACGACGCCCGACCGGGTCAGGAACGTGCCCAGGATCGTCAGCGAGAAGGTCAACACGATCAGCAGCACGTTCCACGATTTGAGCATGCGGCGCCGTTCCTGCACCTGCACGCTGTGCAGGAAGGCGGTGGCCGTCAGCCACGGCAGGAAGCTCACGTTCTCGACCGGGTCCCACGCCCAGTAGCCGCCCCAACCGAGCACCTCGTAGCTCCACCAGCCGCCGGCCACGATGGCGGCGCTCAAGAAGCCCCAGCCCGTCAGCGTCCAGCGGCGCGTGAGCGCCATCCACTCGGTGCCCGGGCGACGCGTGATCAGGGCCGCCATCGCGAACGCGAACGGCACCGTGAGGCCCACGAAGCCGAGGTACATGAGGACGGGGTGGACGGCCATCATCCAGTGGTTCTGCAGCAGCGGGTTGGCGCCCGGACCATCGAGCGGAGGGTTGGCGAGGACGATGAACGGGTTGGCGACGAGCGTGACGACGCCGAGGAAGAAGACCGCCACCATCTGCATGATCGCCAGCGCCCAGGGGCGCAAGACCGTGTTGGGGGTGGTCATCGCCAGCACCGCCGTGTAGCCGGTCAGCAACCAAGCCCACAACAGGATCGAGCCTTCGAGCGCTGCCCACAGCGTCACGACCTTCACCCACAGCGGCGAGGCGATGCGTGAGTGCTCGGCCACGTACTTCACGCTGAAGTCGTCGGTGAGGAGCGCGGCCAGCATGACGACGATGGCCGTGGTCGTGGCCAGGAAGACGGCGAGCGCCGTCAGCCGGGCCGACGTCTGCAGGCGGGCGTCGCGGCGCAGCGCCCCCAGCACACCGGCGACGGCGGCGTAGACGGCCAACGCCAGCGCGATGGCGGCGGCCGCCGATCCGAGGGTGCCGAGACTCAGCGCGTCCATGAGGTCACTTCAGCGACTCGCGCAGCTCGTCGACGTCGATCGCGCCGTGATCGGCCTCGTACACCTCGGTGTGGCGCACGAGCACGTTGTCCGACATGAACACCTCGCCGTCGAAGTGCCCTTCGATCACGACGCCGGCGTTCTCGCGGAACAGGTCGGGGGGTGCGCCGGCGTGGCTCACGGGGTACGACGCCAGGCCGTCGGTGACCAAGAACGTCAGCCGCAGGTCGGCCTCGTCGAAGGCCACCGTCGTGGGCGCGACGATGCCACCGAGCCGCAGACGCCGATCGTCGTAGCGGCCGGGGTCGGCCGCGTACTCGTTGGGCAGGATGAAGTAGACGAGCGACGTCGCCAGGGCCTGGTAGATCATGGCGCTGGCGATCACCAACACGGCCACGCCCACCGTCGCATACGCGATCTTGCGTTTCACGTCCGCCTCCCGGGGTCACGGCTCAGCAGCCGCTGAGCGCGCTCGTCGCGCTCGAGCCGGCGCCGGCGCCAGTTCAAGTAGGTCAGGTATCCGGTGTAGGCCAGCACGACCTCGAGCCAGGCCACGCCCACCCAGGTCCATTGCGTCCAGGAATCAAACACGGACGACCCCCTCCGGCGCCGGCGCGCCCACGGCCGCGCGCGTGTGTTCGTCTTCGAGCTCCGCTTCGACGCGGCCGAGCCGGATGCGGTCGAGCGTGAAGCCGACGTACACCATCCCGGCCACGACGGTCATGAACAGCAAGACCCCCAGCATCGCCGGCTCCATGGTCACGCCCGAGCCGTCGAGCGCCACGCTCTTGGCGGGATGCAGGGTGCGGAACCACTCGGCGGCCAGGTAGTTGAACGGCAGGCTGGCGGCCGCCACGATCGCCACGACCGCCGACACCCGCCCGCGCCGGACGGGGTCGTCGATGAGTCCGCGCACCACGAAGTAGCCCACCATCAACGCCACCATGATGGCGGTGAGCGTGAGCTTGGCGTCCCACGTCCAGAACGTGTTGAGCGTCGGCCGCGAGTAGGTCATGCCACCGACGATCGTCAGCGCCGAGAAGAACAGCCCCATCTCGGCGGACGCCACCGCGCGCACGTCGTCGATCCGGCGGCTGCGCCAGAGGTAGATGGCGCCGAAGACGGCCGTCAAGCCGACGGCCACGAAGCCGATCCACGCCACCGAGACGTGGGCGTACATGATGCGGATCAGGTCGCCCTGGTTGACGTCGCGCGGGCTGACGATCAGCCCCAGCACGGCGGCGGTGACGAACAGGAGACCCGTCACGATCAAGTAGGCGGTGAGCCATGTCGGTCGGCGGAGTCGTGCGGCCACGTCGGTCATCTGTCCACTCCTCCGGGGCGGGCATCGGCCCGTGCCCCCACGTCGGCACCCGGGGTCCTCGCGCGACCGGGCATCCTCACGCCTCCACGACGAACCGGAACAGGCCCGTACAGGTCACGGCGTACACCAGGTCGAACCCCACGAGCAATCTTAGCCAAGCGGCCGCAAGCTCCAGGTCGTCCAAGCCCACGATGGCGTTGCTGGCGCGGACGGCGGCCAGCAGGATCGGCACCACCACCGGGAACATGAGCACCGGCAGCAGCGACTCCCGCGCGCGCAGGTTGGCGGTCAGGCCGGCGTAGAACACGGCGATGAGCGCGAACCCGAGCGTTCCCGCGATCACGACGCCCATCAGTGCCCAGCCGTGGGCGCCCAGGTCGGCGCCGTACAGCCCGCCGGCGATCGGCAGCAGGAGGATGCCGAGGGTGGCCATGAGCGCCCAGTTGGCCAGCAGCTTGCCGATGTAGACGGCGGCGCGTGGCACCGGCCAGCCGAGCAGCGCCTCGAGCGCACCGTCCTCGAGGTCGGCCTGCCAGCTCTGGGCGGCCGAGATCACGCCGGCGAAGGCGAGGGCCACCCATAGCGCGCCCATCGCACCCGCCCGCATGAGGGCGGCGTTCTCGCCGAACGCGAACGCCAGCACCCCCAACGTGACCGCCGAGAAGAAGACGGTGGCCACGGTCACGGCCTTGGAGCGGGACTCCTGCAGGAGGTCCTTGCGGGCGATCCAGAGCACCGCGCGCAGGTCGTTCACGGTCCCGCACCGGTGTGGGCGAGCACGCGCAGGCGGCCACCGGCGAGCTCGACGACGGCGTCGGTGGTCGCCAGGCTGCGGGCCAGGTCGTGCGAGGCCAGGAGCACGGTGCGCCCCTCGCGGCGGGCGTCGGCCACCAAGCGGTCCACCAAGGCTTGACCGTCCTCGTCGAGCGCAGCGTACGGTTCGTCGAGCAACCAGATCGGCGCGTCCGCCAACAAGAGGCGCGCGAGGGCCAACCGCTTGCGCATGCCGCTCGAGTAGGCGCGGACCAGGAACTGCGCGGCTTGGACGAGGCCGACCCGTTCGAGCAGCGCGTCGAGGTGCGACGCGGTGGCGTCGAGGCCGCGCAGGGCGGCCGCCAGCTTCAGGTTCTCGAGCCCGCTCAGCGCGCCGTAGGCGCCGCCGAACACGGGCAGCGCCACGATCCGGGAGCGCACCTCGTGGGCGTCGCGCACCACGTCGAAGCCGAGCACGCGGGCTTCGCCCAGGGCGGGCCGCAAACGCGTCGCCAGGAGCCGCAGGAGCGTCGTCTTGCCCGCACCGTTGGGTCCGTGGAGCGCGACCACGCGACCGGGCGCGACGTCGAGGTCGAGCCCCGCCAGCACGGGCGCGCCCCCGTACCCCTGCACGAGCCCCCGCAAGCGGATGGCGGGCTCCGTCGTCGACGTCGCGGGTTCGACCGTCACAGCCGCGACCACAGCCAATCGGGGGTCCAGCGGATGAGCACGCCGTTGAGGCGGGTGAAGATACCGGTGACCATCAACACGCCCACCACCAAGAGCAGCGCCCCGGCGGCGCGCTCGATCCAGGGCAGCCACGGGCCGAGGCGCTTCGAGACGCGGAGGAACGGTTCGAGCGCCAGGGCCGCCACCATGAAGGGCACCGCCAAGCCGGCCGCGTAGGCGGCCAGGAGCCCGACGCCCGACGCGAGCGTGCCGGCGGCGCCCGCCGTCGCCAAGATCGTGCCCAGGACCGGGCCGATGCAGGGGGTCCAACCGAACGCGAACGCCATGCCCAACAGGGTGGCCCCCCAGGGGCGCTGCGTGTCGGTCGTCCGGCCGACCTGCAGGCGGGTGTCGCGGTAGAGGAAGGGGAGCCGGATGACGCCCAGCATGACCAGGCCGAAGCCGATCACCAGGAAGCCCCCGACGGTGGTGAGCACCGTCTGGTACTCGCGCAGCAAGCTGCCGAGCGCGCTCGCCGAGGCGCCCATGGCGATGAACACCAGCGAGAAGCCCGCCACGAAGAGCGCCGCGTTGCGGACGACGAGGTCGCGCCGGGCGCCGGCGCTGCCGCCGACGTAGGCCAGGTAGGTGGGTACGAGCGGGAGCACGCACGGGGACAGGAAGGACAGGACACCTGCAAGGAAGGCGATGGGGAAGGTGGGCATCCGGGTGCCCATCGTACCGGTGGCGGTCGTACGCCGTGTAGGCGGCTTGTCCCACACCTGGTGGGGTGCGGCACCGACAGGCGTGTCGTCGCAGGCATCGGCCGTGGTGGCGGCGTCGGTCGGAGCGGGGTAGCATCCGCGCACCCGCTCGCCGAGCGCGCTCACTCGAGGAGGAGACTACATGCGTACCCTTCGTTCGTTCGCCCCGTTGGTCCTGGCGCTCGCGCTCGTCGGCGGCGCTCTCGCACAGAGCGGCGCTCTCGCGCCGAGCGGCGCTCTCGCACAGAGCGGCGTCGAACCGCTGTCGCCGCGCGAGACCGTGCGCGTCGCCTACGTGCCGATCATGAAGTTCGCACCCCTCTACGTCGCCGCCGAACGCGGCCTGTTCGACGCGCTCGGCCTCGACGTGACGATCGACCGCGTGGCCTCCGGCACCGAGGCCATCGCCTTCCTCGAGCAGGGGCAGATCGACGTCGGCGGGATCGCCATCGTCGTCTCGTTGTGGAACGGCTGGTCCCAGGGCCTCGACCTGCGCGTGATCGCGCCCGGGGGCCTCGAACCGTTCGAGAACAGCCCCACCAAGCTGATGCTCCGCGCCGACCTGGCCGACGAGGTGACCGAGATCGCCGACCTGCGCGGTCGGACCGTGGCGGTCGCCGGCGGGCCGGGTTCGGGCGGCGAGTACCTGGCCGCCAAGGCGCTCGAACGGGGGGGCCTAACCATCCGCGACGTCGAACTGGTGAACCTCGGCAACGCCGACATCCCGGCCGGCCTGGCGGGCGGTTCGATCGACGCCGGCATCCTGGGCAGCCCGTACGCCGACGCGATCGAGGCGGACGGGAGCGGCGTGCCCTTCGCCACCGACCTCACGCCAGGCCTCATGACCGTGGCCTTCGTGGGTTCGGGCGAGTTCGTGACCGAGCGCCCCGAGGCGGCGCGGCGCTTCGTGCTGGCGCTCATGCAGGCGGCGCGCCTGATGCAGGGCGACGACTACCTGTCCGACGAGAACGTGGCCGCCTACCTGGCCTACGTCAACGCCACCGAGGAGGCGCTGCGGGCCGGCGCGCCGGTCGTCTACGACCCGGATCAGTCGATCCCCGTCGACGGCCTCGCCGACGTGGAGCGCACGCACCGTGAGAACGGGCGCACCGACTACGAGACGCCCATCGACCTGGCCGACGTCGTCGACACCTCGTTCGTCGATTGGGCGCGCGAGACCCTGGGCGCCGCCGGCGAGTGACCGTCCGCGCGAGGCGCTGAACCCGGCGTGCCCGCCAAGATCGTCGCGCGTGCGGCCCAGAAGCGGTTCGCGACACGGCGCGGCTGGGTCACCGCCATCGAGCGGGTCGACCTGGAGGTGGCCGAGGGCGAGTTCGTCTGCGTCGTCGGCCCCTCGGGCTGTGGCAAGTCGACGTTCCTGCGCATCCTCGCGGGGCTGGACGCGGTCACCGCCGGCGAGGCGCGCATCGTGCCCGGCCCCGACCCGCGCCAGCCGCTGAACGCGGTCGTGTTCCAGGAGTACGCCGTCTTCCCGTGGAAGACGGTGCTGCACAACGTGGCGTTCGGTCTCGAGATGCGCAAGGTGCCACGGGCCGAGCGCGAGGCCGTCGCGCGGCGGTGGCTCGTCAAGGTCGGTCTCGACCGGTTCGAGGACTACTACCCGGCGCAACTGTCGGGCGGCATGAAGCAGCGCGTCTCGATCGCCCGCGCGTTGGCCCACGACCCGCAGGTGCTCCTCATGGACGAGCCGCTCGGGGCGCTCGACGCCCAGACGCGCGCCGTCTTGCAAGAGGAGCTGCTGCGCCTGTGGGAGGAGAGCCGCAAGACGGTCCTGTACGTGACCCACTCGATCGAGGAGGCGGTGTTGTTGGGCGACCGCGTGGTCGTCATGACCGCCCACCCGGGTCGGATCAAGACCGAGTTCCGCGTCGACCTGCCACGCCCGCGTGATCTCACCACCACGAGCACGCCGCAGTATGCCGCGCTGACGGGCGCCGTGTGGGACGTGCTGCGCGACGAGGTGCGCGCCGCCATGGCGCTCGACGTGGCCGAGGTGGGCGCGTGAGCGCATCGCCGCGTGCGAGCGCGGTGGTCGTGCCGCTGGGCGTGCTGATCGCCACGGTGGCGGTCGGCTTCGCCTTCGGCCTGTGGGAGCGCGCTTGGTGGGCGCTGCTCGGCGTGGCTTTCGTGTGCGTGGTGGTGCTGGCCGAAGCGGTCGAGCGTCGCCTACCCGTGTCGCGCCATCTCGGCTACCAGCGCGTGCTGGCGATCGGCTTCCCGCTCTCGCTCCTGGTCGTGTGGGAAGTGCTCGCGACCACGGGCGTCCTCAACGCCCGCTGGTTCCCGCCGCCCACGCAGGTGGCGGCGGCCTTGTGGGACCTGATCGTCTCGTACGATCGCTTCAACGAGACGAGCCTCATCGGTCGGCCTTGGCTGATCCCCGAGCGACTGGCGAGCGAGGGTTGGGACGGGGTGCGGGCGCTGGTGGCCGAGAGCCACCTCGCCGCCACGCTGGCCCGGGTCCTGGGTGGGTTCGCGCTCGGCGCGGCTCCGGGCATCCTCGTGGGCATCGCGATGGGGCTCAACCGCACCGTGCGCACCATGCTCGACGGCACGATGTCGGCGATCTACGTGCTGCCGAAGATCGCCATCTTCCCGATCCTCATGCTGGTGTTCCCCGACCCGTTCGGCGAAGGACCCAAGGTGGCCGTCGTGGCGATCTCGGCCTTCTTCCTGGTCGCGATCAGCACCATGGCGGGCGTCCAGGGCATCGACCCCGTCTACCTGCAGGCGGGCCGCAACTTCGGCGCCGACCGTTGGCAGATGTTCCGGCACGTGATCCTGCCGGGGGCGCTGCCGATCGTCTTCAGCGGGCTACGACTGGCGCTCGGGACCGCGCTCATCGTGATCGTGGCGGTCGAGTTCGTGCGCGCCGACCGCGGCGTCGGCTTCCTGATCTTCTACTACTGGCAGGTGCTGGTGACACCCAAGATGTACGCCGGGCTGTTCGTGGTGATGGTCTTGGGCGTCGGCCTCACCGCGCTGCTGCAGTGGGTGGAGGGTCGGGCGATGCCGTGGCGGAAGGGGTGAGGGCGTTCGTCGCAACGCGACGAACACGGTGCGCGGCGGGCTCCCTTCGATCGACGAACGGTGGCGGACCGCTGTCCTGAGGACGCGGCCCGCCACCGTCGTGGTCCGCTCGCCCGGTTCAGGCGAGGTCGACCAGGTAGGTCATTCCCCGAGGTACACCCGGACACCGGTCGAGGTGGTGCCGAAGGTGGCGCGCATCATGCCGCCGTTGCACTGGAACTCGAAGCGGGCAGGGTAGAGGTCGCCGATGTCGCAACCGATCTGCTGGAGCCGTTCCATCGTCGCGTGCATGGCGTTCGGGCGGGTGACGTCGTCGAGGACGAAGCTGATGCCGCTGGAGAGGTCTTCGACGATGCCGAGGCGTGTGCGTGCTTCGGAGGCGATCGTGTTGCCGACCGCGTCCTCGGGCAGGTCGCCGGCGTCGATCTGGTCGGGCCAGGCGATGTTGCCCAGGGTGCCTTCGCCTGCGCCCGTGAGGACGAGTTGGAGCATGTCGTTTTCGTCCAGGGCCAGGTCGACACCGAAGTCGTCTTCGTCGCCGTACGGAGCCATGTCGTCGAGGACGGCGATGTTGTGGACGGCCAAGGCGCTGGACGCGACTAGGGTGAAACCGGCGAGGATGGCCAGGAGTGCGAGACGGAACCGATGTGGGGAGGTTGTCATGGTGTTCTCCAGGTGGTCGAGAAGCGGTTCATGCGTAGGAAGCGTCGTTGTGGCCCCCCTTCCAGCGCTCGCGGCGCACCTCGTGCGCCGAGCGCCATGGGTCCAGATGCCGTCGGCATCCACCCATCAAGCTAGCGCAGGCTTCGCGCTCGCTCACGCTCAATTGCACGTCGGCTCGAGCGCCGGACGAACGAGCACCCGTGGCGTCTGTGACAGCTGTCCTCGTGTTCTTAGGTGTCATGAGAACGCGTGCACGCCGAACGGATCGGCGGTGCACGCGTATGCGGGGGAGGCCACGCAGTCGGCCGTGTTCAGGTCGAACCCTGGTCAGCCCTCGTCGGGGACGAACTCCAGCGCGATCCCGTTGTTGCAGTAGCGCTGACCCGTCGGATCGGGCCCGTCGTCGAACAGGTGCCCCTGATGCCCGCCACAGTTGGCGCAGTGGTACTCGGTGCGCGGCCAGACCGTCTTGAAGTCGCGCTTGGTGCCCAGCGCGTTCGGCAGCGGGGCGTAGAACGAGGGCCAGCCCGAGCCGCTCTCGTACTTGGTGTCCGATCGGAAGAGGGGTTGGCCGCAGCCGGCGCACACGAACGTGCCCGATCGCTTCTCGGCGTTGAGCGGGCTCGCGCCCGCACGCTCGGTGGCCTCGCGCCGCAAGACCTGGTACTGCTCCGGTGTCAGGCGTTCGCGCCAGCCGGCGTCGTCGCGGGGGAGGGCCTCGTCGGCTCGGATGTCGGGGGTGTTCGCCTCGTCGCTCATGACCTCACGCTACGCGTTGCCTGTCGGATCGATGTCGCCCAGGGCCTCTTTCGCCAGGTCGACCAGGCGCTGGGCGAACCAGTCGATCTCGTCGACGTTGACGGTGTGGGCCATGCCCGGGTAGATGCGGGTGACCACGTCCGCCCCCATGGCGTCGAGCCTCTTCGCACTGGCGTGGACGCGGCCGACCGGGATGTGCGGGTCGACGTCGGAGCATCCGAAGAACACGGGCGTGTCGTCCAGCCGGCGCGGGTAGCGCGCGGGGTCGACGTCGGCGCCGATCAAGCCGCCCGAGAGCACGACCGCGCCCCCCCACCGTCCACCGGCACGGGCGACGTACTCGGAGGCGAGACACGCGCCCTGGCTGAAACCGGCCACGACGATGCGGCGGCGCGCCAGTCCGCCGGCTTCGAGGACGCCGACGGCGCGGTCGACGCTGTCGAGCGCCGACGACAGCCACGGTTCGTTGCGTTCAGTGGGCGCCAGGAACGACTCCGGGTACCAGACGCGTCCGTGGGCCTCGGGCGCGATGGTGGTCACGGCCCGTGCTCCCCGGTCCTCGAGGGCGTCCACGAGCCCCAGGATGCCGCCGGCCGAGTCGCCGCGGCCGTGGATGAGGACGAGACCGACGGGCGCCTGACCCGGTGCCGGGCCCCGCTGGACCGCAGCGACGTGGGCGTGCGGATCGGGCCCCGGTCCGCTCGGGCGCAGGTCGACGCCGTTCACGACGGCGTCCCCGTGTCCACGGTGGGACGTTCGGTCGACCCCAGGTGGGGCAGCACGTTCTCGATCTGGGGGCGGTGCGGTTCGAGCCACGGCGGCAGGATCAGCCGCTCGCCCAGCGCCGCCGGGTCTTCGTCCACCGCGAACCCGGGCCCCGCGGTGGCGAGCTCGAACAGCACGCCGCCCGGCTCCATGAAGTAGACCGAACGGAACCAGAACCGGTCGATGACCTCAGACGGGCGCCTGCCGGCGCGCGCGACGGCGTCGCGCAGGGCGACCTGATGGGCGTCGTCGTCGGCCGTCCATGCCAGGTGGTGCACACTGCCGACGCCCCATGCGCCCCGCCGCCCGGCTGGGTCCTCGCGCAGGTCGAGCACCCGACCGGCGCCGTCGTCAGCCGACGCCCCCGCGCTCGCCGGGAGCACGAAGCGGACCCAGTCGTCCTCTTCGCCATGGCGTTCGAAGCCGAGGGTCTGGGTCAGGAAGCGCTCGGTGGGCGCCAGCTCGCGCAGTGGGGCGCGGGCGCCGTGCAGGCCCTGCACCTGCTCGGCCGCCGGGACGGGACCGTCGTCCCAGGCCTGGAAGGCGAACGGCGCCGCGCTCTCGACGAGGGCGAGGCGCAGGCCATGGGGGTCACTGAAGGGCAGGACGCGTTCACCGAAGCGCTGGACGATCCCATCGACCCGGGCGCCGGCGCCCGCGAGACGCGCCGACCACGCCTCGAGCGTGTCGTGCGGCACGCTCAGGTACGTCTCCTGCACCACGCCGACGCCGGGGTTGCCGGGGTTGGCGTGCGGCCACGGGAAGAAGGTGATGTCGGTGCCGGGATGACCGTCGGCGTCGGCGTAGAAGAGGTGGTAGGTCGACGGGTCGTCCTGGTTGACGCTCTTCTTGACGAGCCGGAGGCCCATCACGTCGCGGTAGAAGCGCAGGTTCTCCACGGGGTCGCCGGCGATGGCGGTCACGTGGTGGAGGCCGCGGGGTGGGTTCGGGGTCATGGGGTCTCCTCCTGGGAGCGGGCGCGACCGAGGGTCTTGGCGAGGGCGGCCAGGGAAACGATCTCGGCGGGTCCGAGCGGTTCGAACGCGGCGACGATGCGCCGCACGTGGGCAGGGTAGACGGCCTCGATGCAGCGCTCACCGGCCGGCGTCAGCGATACGACCGTCTGGCGCCGATCGCCGGGATGTCGTTCGCGGGCCACGAGACCGTCGCGCTCGAGATGGTCGACGACCATCGTCACGTTGCCGCTGGACTTCAAGATCTTGTGCCCCAGGTCGCGCTGGTTGAGCGGTCCGAGGTGCCAGAGCGCTTCGAGCACGCCGAAGCGGCTGGCCGTGAGGCCGGCAGCGGCGAGCGGCCGGTGGATGTCGGCGTCGATCGTGGCGAGCGCCCGCGACAGCTTGACGTACGCGTCGAGCGTTCGACGTTCGTCGTCGGTGCCGCGGTGGCGGTTGGGCATGGTGACTCCTCGACGTTCGGGGCTCGCATCGAACGTCTCGATGTCGAACCATTCGATGTCAAGACGTTAGCGCGAACGGCGACCGACGGTCAAGCGGAGGCGCTACGGACCGACGAACGGCTACCCTGGACGCATGGACGACGCTGCGGCCGTTCCTGACTCCTTCCGCTGGCCCGACGAATGGATCCACGGCGACCCGCTGCCCGAACCGGCCGTGTGGGGCAGACCAGGTCTGGCCTTGATCTTCAATCTCGAGTGCGCCGGCTGCGTCACGAGGGCCGTGCCCTGGCTCAAGCGTCTCGCCCCGGCAGCGAACGGCGTGGCCGTCGTGGCGGCGGTGCACACCGCGTACGCCCACCGCGTGCTGCCGCGCGAAGAGGTCGTGCCGCGCTTGCAGCACTACGCGAAGGACTTCGCTGCGCTGCCGTTCCCGGTGGCGCTCGATCTCGACGGATCATGGGCCGAAGGCGTGGGGGCGCAAGGCACGCCACACTGGCTGGTGTGGGACGAGCGCGGACGGCTCGAACGGAGCGTCTACGGTTCGCAAGCCAACGCGCTCACGCGCCTCGCCTACGTGGCCGAGGGGTGGGGGGTCGAGTTGGGGAGTTGACCGGTGCGGTCACCCAAGAGAGCGAGCCGCCGATGCGCACCGGCGACTCGCCTGTTCTTCGAGCGTCGTGCCCGTCGTCTCAGTGGTCCGACCGATCAGTAGCCGAGAGCGAACAGCGTCACGTTCTGCCAGAACGTGGGGCCGTCGGCGAGAGGGAGGGCGTCGCCGGCGAAGCCGAGAAGAACCGTGGAGCCACCGTGGCTCACGACCATGCACGACTCCGTGTTCTCGAAGGTGCAGGCCGACGTGGCCTCGGCACCAGCGGGCGCCAACCCCGTCGTGTACACGTAGGCGGTGTTGGCTCCGGCCGGGTTGACCAAGTCGATCGGGTTCGAGATGCCGGACGCCAGAGACGGCTCCTCGAGCGTGGCGGTCACCAGCGTCGTGTTCGAGCTCGTCGCACCCGTGAACGTGGCATCGAAGAGCGACTCGAAAGCTGCCTGCTGGGCCCATGAGAAGCCGATGAGCGCACCGCCGGCGTCGACGAAGCTCTGCAGCCCCGTCGTGTCCACGTTGATCGAACCGCTGCTCTGATCGAGCACGATCGCGACATCGACCGTGCCGCCGGCGAGAAGGTCGTTGAAAGCGGTGGCGTCCATCGTGTACGTGACCTCGTAACCGGCGTCGACGAGGGACGTTTCGATGTAGGGGTCGGTCGTCCAGAGCCCGTCGGTGTAGGCCAGGGCCACCGGGCGCTCGTACGCGACGTCCACGCTCTCCGAGCCGCCCGCGGCGACGGTGACGTCGGTCGACCGGGCCCGGTAGATCGCGGGATCGTCGCTCACGGGGTTCGGCGTCACCGTGTAGGTGCCGGGCACCAGCGTCGAGTTGGCGTCCTGTGTGAACGTCTGGTCGTACCCATCCGGACCGGTCACGCGGACATCGCCGTCGATGCCGAGGGGAAGACCCGTGATCGTCAGATCCAGCGTTCCGGTCGCGAGATCGAACGTCGCGATCGCGCTCCTCGCGGCGTCGACCTCGACTTGGCACGTCGTACCGACGGCCGCGGCGCAAGCGCCACCCCAGCCCGCGAAGCTCGAGCCCGCATCTGGCGTCGCGGTGAGCGTGACGGTCGTGCCGCTCTCGAACGCTGCCTCGGACCCGTCGACGCTCGACGTGTCGATGCCGGCAGGCGAACTCGTGACGTCGCCCTCGCCGCTACCGTCGACCGTGACGGACAGGGTGTACAGCGTCGGGGGCGTTGCGGTGGCGCAAGCAGCCACGACGAGCGAGATCACGATGCCGAGGGCGACGGTCTGGACGAATCGTTGGGTGCTCGCGTTCATGGATCCTCCTCGTGTGCGTGTGCCAGCGACACTACGCGCGTAGGTCCAGTGGGAACGCGAATTGGTTCACGCTCGGCGGCGCTCCCGATCGGACGACTCCTCGCGTTCGACGGCGTCGCCCACGGGCGGACGAGCGATCTCGAAGGTCTCGCCAAGGGCGACGTACCACAGGCCGGCCAAGCGGGCGACTGGGTCGAGACCCAGGGCGTCGACCCGAAGGGGCGGCGCGACGAGGTCGTCGTCCACGTGCACGTGCACCACGCGCGCGAAGATGACGTGGTTGGCGGCGGTCCCGTCGTCGCCGGCCACCGGGACGATCTGGCTCACCCGCGCCTCGAGATGGGCACGCGCGGCCTCGACCCGTGGCGGGCGCACGAGGACGCTCGGCGCCATGGCCACCTCGGCGTACGCGAACTCGTCGTGCTCCGGGTCCGACTCGATGGAGGTCGCGTTCATCGCGGCGACCTGGTCGCGGCTGACCACGTTGACGACCAACTCGCCGGTCGCGCGCGCGTTCGCCAGCGTGTCCTTCTCGCGCCCTTGGCGTCGGCCCACTGACACGATGATCGTGGGCGGGGCCGAGGAGACGAGCGCGAAGAACGAGTACGGCGCCAGGTTGGGCAGACCCTCGGCGCTCAGCGTGCTCACCCAGGCGATGGGCCGCGGCACCACCAGACCGGTGAGCAACTGGTGACGGTCGCGGGGCGGCAGGGTGGACGGATCGATCTCCATGCGGTCAGCCTACCGCCGGTGCCCGCTCGGCGCCCGCACCGCCGGGACTAGGATGGGTGCATGAGCGAACCGTGGCCCGAACCCGATCGGTATGACGCCATGACCTACCGCCGCTGCGGCCGCAGCGGCTTGGTGCTGCCCGCCGTCTCGCTCGGCCTGTGGCAGAACTTCGGTTACGACACCGCCTTCGACGACGTCCGCGCCATGCTGCGCACCGCCTTCGACCTCGGCATCACCCACTTCGACCTGGCCAACAACTACGGCCCGCCGCCGGGCTCGGCCGAGACGCAGTTCGGCGAGGTCATGGCGCGCGACCTGGCCCCTTACCGCGACGAGTTGGTCATCAGCACCAAGGCCGGCTACCGGATGTGGGACGGCCCGTACGGTGAGTGGGGCTCGCGCAAGTATTTGCTCGCCAGCCTCGACCAGAGCCTCGACCGGATGGGGCTCGATTACGTCGACATCTTCTACTCGCACCGCTTCGACCCGGACACGCCGCTCGAGGAGACGATGGGCGCCTTGGCGTCGGCGGTGCAGGCGGGCAAGGCGCTGTACGCGGGTGTGTCGTCGTACTCGGCCGCGAAGACGCGCGAGGCCGTGCGCCTCCTGCGCGAGATGGGCGTCCCGCTCCTCATCCACCAGCCGTCGTACTCGCTGCTCAACCGCTGGATCGAGCCCGATCTGCTCGACGTCCTCGAGGACGAGGGCGTGGGCGCGATCGTGTTCTCGCCCCTGGCGCAGGGCCTCCTGACCGACAAGTACCTGGGCGACGTCCCCGAGGACGCGCGCGCGAACAAGTCGGGCAGTTTCCGGCCCGAGTTCCTGCGGCCGGAGGTGCTCGAGAAGGTGCGGGCGCTGCGCGACATCGCGGTGGACCGCGGCCAGTCGCTCGCGCAGATGGCGCTGGCGTGGTGCCTGCGCGACCCGCGGGTGACGTCGGTGCTCATCGGCGCCAGCCGCCCCGAGCAGATCGCCGAGAACGTGGCCGCGCTCGACGGGCTGTCGTTCGGCGACGACGAACTCGCCGCCATCGACCGGCATGCCACCGATAGCGGGCTGAACATCTGGGCGCGCTCGCACGAGTCCGGCTGAGCGCGGGCCGCCGGCTTCGGCCAAGCGATCTGTTGCACTGGGACCTCGATGTGGGCTACGCTCTGTGAGTTGTGCCGTGGGGCGATGTCCCCGCGGCGACGCCGTGCGCTTCGGCGCCGGCCGAACGCCCCCGCGGCACGTGCCCCGAGGCACCTGGAGATGACATGAAGTACAACAAAGGCGCCATCCTGCGCTCGATCGAGCAGCCCGCCATGCGTGACGACCATCCGGAGTTCGACACCGGCGACACGATTCGTGTCGACTACAAGGTCGTCGAAGGCAACCGCACCCGCATCCAGGCGTTCGAAGGCGTCGTGATCGCGCGCAAGAACGGCTACGGCGCGCGCTCGACGATCACCGTCCGCAAGGTGTCGGCCGGTGAGGGCGTCGAACGCGTGTTCCCCGTCCACTCCCCGCTCATCGACAAGGTCGTCGTCATGAAGCGTGGCCGGACCCGTCGTGCCAAGCTCTACTACCTGCGCGAACTCCGTGGCAAGGCTGCGCGCCTCAAGACCGACGTCGGTCGTCAAGAGGCCGATCGCGCCGCGGCCCGGACCGCGCGCGAGGCCGGCAAGAACGGCTGAGTCCGACCGCCGCAGACCGTCAGGGTGCCGGCCCCGCTCATCGCGAGCGGGGCCGGCGCCGTTCCGTGGCTCGGGACTCGAAGCCTAGGGGCACGTTCCCGCTTCGGCCGGCGCGAGGAGCCGCACGGCGCGGGCGTCGATGAGCCGGAGCGTCTCGCCGACCGCGGCCACACCTTCATGACAGCCCGGCACGAGCGCGACGTCGCCCAGGAGCACCTCCCCGTCACGGAAGGAGAGCCGGTAGCGCACCGCGGCCTCGAAGACGTACGTGGCGGTGAGGCGGTTGGCGCGGATCGAGGAGCGCGCGTTCCAGTGCGTCTCGACGCAGCCCAGGCAGGTGCGGGCCCCGTCACGGCGCAGCGGCGCGCTGGCGACGCCGGGCAGGAGCAGACCGGCGAGCACGATGACGGCCGCCAGCGCCCCGATGGTCCACAACGCACGCCGTCTCACCCCTTCACCTCCATCGGTCCGGCGGCCGGCGCCGTTCCTCGGGTTCGAGTCTGCCCCGGTGCTGTGCGGCCGTCAAGCCGTGGGCCCACACCGTGCGAACGAGCCACCCGACCCGAACCGATACACGACGTTGACAGGCTCGGGCGGCACCGATACACTCAGGACCGCTCACGCGCTGGCGTGGCGATCGTGGGGCTGTGGCGCAGTTGGGAGCGCGTCTGAATGGCATTCAGAAGGTCAGGGGTTCGAATCCCCTCAGCTCCACCACGAACAGGACGTCGAGAACGGTAGGACGGCGCGCGGCCCCGCATGAGCGGGGCCGCGCGTTCGTTCGTGACCCGCCCCGCGGAGGCGTCGAGCTCCGCCTCACGCCGTCGGGTGTGGGGCTCAGGCGGTCGCGCCGCGCGTCCGGTAGCCCAGCAAGCGCAGCGCGTTGGCGACGACGACCAGGGTGCTGGACTCGTGCAGCACGATGGCGACGCCGATCGAGGCCAAGCCGAGCAGGGCGCTGGGCACCAACAGCCCGATGACGCCGAGGCTGATGATCAGGTTCTGAACGATCATGCGACGACTGGCGCGCGAGAGCGCGATGGCGTAGGGCAGCTTGGCGAGATCGTCGGCCATGAGGGCGATGTCGGCGGTCTCGAGCGCGACGTCGGTGCCGGCCCCACCCATGGCGACGGCGACGTCGGCGGCCGCCATGGCGGGCGCATCGTTCACGCCATCGCCCACCATGATGACCTTGCCGTAGCGCTTCCGGAGCGCCTCGACGCGTGCTGCCTTGTCCTCGGGCAGCAGTTCGGCGCCGACCTCGTCGAGGCCGAGCTCGCGGCCGAGCGCCTCGGCGACGCGGCGGTTGTCGCCGGTGAGCATCACGATCCGCTTCACGCCCTGTCCCTTCAGGGCGGCGATGGTGGCCGCGGCGTTCGCGCGCGGCTCATCGCGGACGGCGATGAGGCCGAGGACCTGGGCGTCGCGGGCGACCAGCATGCTGGTCTTGCCGTCGCGTTCGAGCGCCGCGTGGCGCACCTCGAGGTCGGTGGGGAGGGTCAGGCCCGCGTCGTGCATGAGCTTGACGTTGCCCACCAGCCAGGCGGCACCATCGATTCGCGCGCGCACCCCCTTGCCCTTGACCGCCTCGAACGCCTCCACCTCCGGCAGGCGCTGGTCGCGAGCCTCGGCCGCCGCCACGACGGCTTTGGCGAGCGGGTGGCCGCTGCGCGTCTCGATCGCGGCGGCGGATCGCAGGAGCTCGCCCTCGCTCACACCCGCGCCACTCCACACGTCCGTGACCGTCGGCTCGCCGCGGGTGAGCGTGCCGGTCTTGTCGAAGACGACGACGTCGGCCGAGCCCGCGTTCTCGAGGTGCGCCCCGCCCTTGATGAGCACGCCGCTCCGCGCGGCGCGGGCGATGCCGGCCAGGACCGCGGAGGGGGTGGCGAGCGCCAGGGCGCAGGGACTGGCGGCGACGAGGAGGATCATGGCCCGGATGAAGCTCTCGCCGAACGGCGCCCCGAACAGGGGCGGCACGGCGATCACGAGTACGGTCACGATCAGGATGACCGGGGTGAAGGTGCGCTGGAAGCGATCGGTGAAGCGGTGGCTGGGGGCCTTCGCGCTCTGCGCGTTCTCGACCGCTGCGATGACACGCGCGAGGGTGGTGTCCTCGGGTCCCTTGGTGGTCTCGATCTCGAGCGCGCCGTCGCCGTTGATGGTGCCGGCGAAGACGTCGTCGCCCGCCTCCTTCGCGATCGGCAGGCTCTCGCCGGTGATGGGGGCCTGGTCCACGGCGCTGGCACCGGCCACCACCCGGCCGTCGGCCGGCAGGCGCTCGCCGGCGCGCACGACGACGGTGTCGCCGACGAGGAGCTCGCCCACCGGGATCTCCCGCTCGCGGCCCTCGCGACGCACCCGCGCGGTCTTCGGCGCGAGGTCGGCGAGCGCCCGGATGGCGCCGCGGGCGCGGTCCATGGCGTGGTGCTCGAGGGCGTGCCCGAGGCTGAAGAGGAAGAGCAGCAGCGCCCCCTCGGCGAACTCACCCAGCGCGGCAGCACCGAGCGCCGCGACGACCATGAGCACGTCGATGTCGAATCGACCCTTCAGGCCGGCGCGGATGGCATGCCGGGTGGCGTCCCCACCGCCAGAAACGTACGCGACCACGTAGAGCGCCAGCGCGACGGGCGCCGGCAGGCCGAGGAAGGTCTCGCCGAGCCACGCCAGGGCCAGTGCCGCCCCGGCGAGGAGGCTGAGGGTGAGCTCGCGCCGGCCACCCAGCCACGGTCCACGGCGCGGCCGACCGTCCTCCGCCACCCTGACGACCTCAGGCCGTGCGGACGCCTCGTCGCGGACCCGGTAGCCGAGCCCTTCGACCGCTCGAACGATGCGGACGCGGTCCACGAGGTGCGTGTCGTACGTGACGTTCAGGGTCTCGGTGGCGTAGGTGGCGCTGGCAGCCCGGACGCCGTCGAGCCGGCCGGTGACGGTCTCGATCGAGGTTGCGCAATCGGCGCAGTGAAGGCCGGCCAGGTCGAAGCGTTCGTGCCGGTACCGCGTGCGGACGTCCGCACCCGCCGTGCGGGCCGCCTCCTGCACCCGCGGCAGGGGCAGGTGCCCGGCGTCGTAGTGGACGCAGACCTCCGGCCGCCCGTTCGACGTGTCCAGGTGGGCGCGCTCCACGCCGCGCTCCGCCCCGAGCAACGCCATGAGCCTCTCGATGCAGACGTCGTTCGTCGCGGGGTGCCCGGGCAGCAGGTCGTGCAGGGCGAGTCGGGTGGTGGTCACGTGGACGGCTCCTCCTGACCCGCACAATATATGAGCAAATGCTCATGTGTCAACGGCGAGGGAGCCACCCGAGGATCGGTCGGACGAGCTGACCTCGCGGCTGTGCGACAGCACGTTGTCCAGCGTCTCGTGCACGTGGACGTCCATGAGCCGGTAGTACACGTGCCGGCCACGCTTCTCGAATGCGACCAGACGGGCCGCGCGCAGGGCGCGGAGTTGGTGGCTCACGGCCGACTGGGTCATCTCCAGGACCTCGACGAGCTGGTGGACGCACACCTCGCCCGCCCGGAGGAGCGAGAGGATCTTCAGTCGGGTCGGGTCGGCGAACCCCTTGAGCAGCACCACGGCCTCGTCCAGCACCACGTCGTCGGGCAGGGATGCGACGAGCTGGTCGACGTCGACGTCGCACGGTTCGGTCAGGGCGCTCTCCGTCATGCGCCCATCCTAGCGACCGGTCGTCGTCCCCGGTCGTCGTTCCGAGCGTTCCGCTCCCACAGGGGCGGCCAGGGACGTCTATTCCTGTCCTCGGGCGCGATCGGCCCCTACCGTCGTACCTGATCTGGGAGGCTCACATGGTTGCCATCGCACCCGTTGCCCATCGCCCTTCCGCCCGCCCGGCCGCCCACGCTCCGCTCGTCCTGCTCGCGCTGCTCCTCTTGGGACCGGCGTTCGCCGCCCTGGAGCCGTTCGCGCTGGGCGGGGACCACCGGTTGGAGACCGGCGAGCGTCACGACGGCTCGGTCGTCTTGGTGGGCGGCACGATGACGATCGCCCCCGGTGCCCACGTCGACGGCAGCCTCACCGTGGTCGGCGCCGACCTCGATCTGGCGGGCTCGGTCGGCGGCACGGTGCATGCCTACGGCTCGAGCCTGCGGCTACGCGAAACGGCGGTCGTGGACGGATCCCTCGAATCGGTCGCGTCCGACGTCGAACGCGCGCCGACTGCCGTCGTGCACGGAACGCTCCACGGGGACCGCTTCACCCCCATGCGTGCCGATCTCGTGCGGCGCTGGTCGGCGACGACGGGTCGTTTCGGCGGCGTCGGCTTCGGTCTCTCCGTGGCCCTCCAGGCCGGCTTGATGGCGCTGCTGACGTTCGCGGCCGCGAGCGTGGCGCCCGACCGGCTCACGCGCATCGCCGACGACCTCGTCCGGTCGCCGGTCGGCGCCGGCGCCGCCGGGCTGGTGGCCATGGTCGTCGCGATGGTGGCCGCCGTCGTCGCGGCGGTCACGCTCATCGGGATCCCGGTGGCCCTGTTGATCGGCTTGGTCGCCTGGTTGGCCGTCCTCTACGGGTTGACGGCGCTGGCGGACTGGGTGGGCGAGACCGTCTGGCGTGAAGGCGACAGCCGGGGCGCGCGCGCCGCGCTGGGAGGCTTCCTGGTCGGCTTGGGCTGGGCCGCTCTCGGGCTGGTGCCGGTGGTGTCCGGACCGATCGGAGCGGTCGTCAGCCTGGTGGTGTTCGGCGCGGTGGTGAGGACGCGCGCGGGCGGGCGGACGCGGTCGGCCACGGCGACCGGCGTCGCGTCGACCGGCGGTCGGCCGAGCGCGTAGCGTCCCGGTCGTCGACGCGTTCTATCGCACCGAAGCGGTCGTCGACGGCGTCGCACCGTCGGCATCGGTGGGCCGTGGCCAAGGCTCGATCGCGAGACGGCCGCGTCCCGCCTCCTTGCCGCGGTACATGAGGTCGTCGGCCGCGCGCACGGCGGTGTCCACGTCGGCCGGCGGCTCGAGGAAGGCGACGGCGCCGATCGTCGCGCCGACGTCCCAAGGGACGCTCAAGGTGCGGGCCAGCGAGGCCCTTAGCCGTTCGAGGGACACGCGCGCCCTGTCGACGTCGGCGTCGGGCAACAAGATGGCGAACTCGTCGCCACCCAGTCGCGCCACCAGATCGCCCGACCGGACGCCGGCGCCCATGAGATCGGCGGCCACCTTCAGGAGTCGATCGCCTTCGGCGTGGCCCCACCGGTCGTTGACGCGTTTGAAGCGGTCGAGGTCGACGTAGGCGAGGGTGAACGGACGACCGGTGCGACGACTGGCGGCGATCGCCTGCTGCGAGCGTTCCGCGAAGACCCGCGCGTTGGCGAGGCCGGTGAGCGGATCCTGACGCGCCATCAGCCGCTGCTCGACGTGCGCGCGATGCAGCCGGTCGATGAGTTCGGTCACCAGTCCGAAGAAGCCGAGCCGGACGGCGCCGTTCCAGACGATGATCCAAGCGGCCGAGTACGGCCGGGCGCCCGTGACTTCGAGCAGGCCCCAGCTGGCGGCGCTCACGATCGCGAGGACCCAACCGGCCCGCCGTGACACGAGGGCCGCGGCGAACGAGACCGGCGTCAAGTAGAAGATGGAGAAACTGATCTCGCTCCCCGTCACACCGTCGAGGAGGCTCACGAGCGTCACGAGCACCAGGGCGATCGCCCATCGGACGACGATCGGGAGGGCTTGGAGCGCGTCCACCCACCGCGCACCGGCGCCACCCTCGGTGACCTTGCGCGCGCCCGCGTGGCTGCCCTGCGACCGATCCTGAGGCACTCGACGCCCTCTCCCGTGCTCGCGTCTTCGTCCCCGGCGACCACGTCGACGAGGGTCGGAGGACGATACGCGGGGGCGCGACGCGCCGGATGAGGCCGCAGCCACCCCTCCGCCCGGGCAGGGCCGGGGCGCTAGGGTCTGGCCGGCATCGCCACCCGCTCCGCGACCTCCAGCGTGCCGATGTCCCGGAACGGACGGCTGGCGGGCCGCAGCGCCCTCAGGTAGGTCCAGCGGGTCAGCAGGAAGAAGGCGCCCTGAACGAGCGCGAACAGGCCCACGACCAGCAGCGCGTAGCCGATCACGTCCACGGCGACGAGGCTGCCGAGCGCGCGGAGCGCGAACACGGTGTGCGCGGCTCCCACCGAGAACGGCAGGAAGAAGATCAGCCCCATCTGGGCGGACACGATGCCGGTCATCTCACCGCTGGTGAGGCCGATGCGCTCGAGCGACACGAAGAGCTGGCGGTCGTCTTGGAGCTCGGTGAACAGCTTGAAGTAGATCAGGCTGCCGGCGGCGATGAAGAAGAGCAGCGAGATGAACAGGCCGATGAACATCGTCAGGCCGAGCGTTTGGCGGATCTGGGACCACGCGCCGTAGCGATCGGCCGTGAACGGGCGCGCGCGCGTCGGACACGAGCGCGCCGACGCCTTCGTTCAGCGCACGGGTGCGCGGCCCGTCCGGCCAGTCGAGCGCGTAGAGCCGGACCCGGTCGGCGACCGGGGCGGCCGCTTCGATCGCGGCGAAGTCCTCGTCGTTCGCGACGAGCCACGGACCCGAGGACGAGACGGGGGTGAGCAGGACGCCGTCGACGGCGGTCGTGACCTCCAGCCCGGCCGGCGCGAACCAGCCGTTCGCCAGCAGGGTGGGGTCTGGCACCGCCACGGGCTCTGCGCTCCGCGCGTTGATGAGCGCCTGCGGCGACATCGGGTAGACGAACCGCAGCGCGCCGGCTGCCAGCGGGCTCGTGGGGAGTTCCGTCTTCGTCTGCTCGATGATGTCGAGGTAATCGCGCTCGGCGATCAGCGCCGCGCGTCGGACGACCCCGTCGGCGTCGCCGGCGAAGCGGTACGGGAGCACGACCGCCGCGACGTCCACGCGCACGGTCGGCTCGACGCCTGCCGCCGCGAGCAGGGCGTCGAGGTCGGCCAGGTCGGGGGCCTGTTGCCCCGCCTCACCTGGTTCGACCGCCGCGAGCGCCTGCGGATGCGCGGCCGCGTGGGCCACCGCGAACTGACGAGCCATGACGTAGAAGGTGCCCGCCGAAGTCAGGACGATGGCGCTCAGGATCGCGATCGTGGCAAGCAGACGGGCGTTGTCGCGGAGCCGGAAGACGAGCTGGGCGACGACCACGAGCCGCGAGCCGCGCAGGACCAGCGCGGGGGTCTTCTGCAAGGCGCCCAGCAGGAACACGCTGGCCTGCCCGAACAGCAGGTAGGTGCCGACCGTGACCAGTGCGATGACCGGGAAGAACGCCAGCGGGACCGGCAGGGTGAGCGCCATGGCGTAGCCGCCCCCGACCAGGAGCGCCGCCAGGACGGCCAGCACCAGCGACGCCCGCGGTGGCTCCTGCGGTCGCCGGGCGGCGCTCAGCAGGTCGATCACCCGTTGGCGACCGACGCCGACGACGGCCAGGACCGTGATCGCCTGGAAGAGGACGAAGAAGCCGGCGGCGGTCAGCAGGAGCGCCTCGGGCAGGACCGCGAAGCGGATGGGGGATGCGACCATGAGCAGTCGCGACATCGCCATGAGGAACAGCTTCGAGAAGAGCAGGCCCAAGGCGATGCCGACGCCGATCGCCGCGGTCGTGAGCAGGGTGCTCTCGAGCCAGATGAGCTTGCGCAGCTGGGCGCGGCTGGTGCCGAGGAGCGTGAGCAGGCCGAACTCCTGATGCCGTGCCCGCAGGAACGAGCTCGTGGAGTACAGCACGAAGACGAACGAGAAGACGATGATCAGCACCTCGCAGGCGATCATCCCGTTGCGCACCCCCGAGCCGCCGTAGACGTAGCCGCCGGTGACGTCGGGGTGGAAGATGAACTGCGCGTAGAGGAAGAAGAGGAGCACGGAGAAGACGCTGCTCATGAAGAAGGCCGCGTACCGCTGGGCGCTGCCACGGATGTTGCTGAGCGCGAGCTGACGGAAGGTCATGTGAACGAGCCCCCCAGGACGCTGAGGGTGTCGAGGAGTTGCTGGAAGAACGCTTGGCGGTTCGATCCACGCCGCAACTCCGTGAACGGCCGGCCGTCTCGTATGAAGAGCACCCGCTGGCAGTGCGAGGCGGCGTAGGCGTCGTGCGTCACCATGAGCAGGGTGGTGCCATGGACCTCGTTGAGGTGCCGGAAGGCGCCCATGACGTCGCTCGCGCTCGCCGAGTCGAGGTTGCCGGTGGGCTCGTCGGCGAGGACCAGCGCCGGCTTGCCGATGATCGCCCGCGCGATCGCGGCGCGCTGCTGCTGACCGCCCGAGACCTGGTACGGACGCCGGTCGAGCGCGTCGACGATGCCGAGGGCGGCGCTGACCTCGGCCAGCCGCGCGCGCATCTCGCGCTGTGGCCAGCGGTCTAGGACGAGCGGCAGCAGCACGTTCTCGCGGACGGAGAGCGTGTGCAGGAGGTTGAAATCCTGGAACACGAAGCCGAGCTGGCGCCGGCGGAAGAGCGCCAGCGCGTCGTGGGCCAACAGCGCGGGGTCCTGCCCGTTGATGCGGAGGTGGCCGGACGTGGGCGTGTCGATGGTGGAGAGGAGGTTCAGCAGCGTGGTCTTGCCGCTGCCCGACGGCCCCATGATGCCGAGGAACTCGCCCTCCGCCACGGTGAGGTCGAAGCCGTCGAGCGCGGTGTGGGTCACGCCGCCGGCGGGGGATCCATAGGTCTTGGTGAGGTCGGTGGCGGCCAGGACGGCCTCGGTGCGCTCGCCGGTCACGGTGTGGGGTGCGGTCGCGGTCATGGGTTCAGCTCCTTCGACCGCCCAAGATAGGGGCCGCGGTGACCGGGTCGCCATCGACGAACCTTACGGGCGAACGGTCGAAGGTGACGATCTCGTCACCTCGACCGTCTCGGCGTCGCCACGGTCGTCGCCGCGGTCGTCGCGGTCGTCGGTCGGCCCCGACCCCAGGCGATGGACGCCACGGCTGGCGAACCGCAGCGACACGCTGGTTCCTCGTCCGGGGACGGACGTCAAGGCGATCTCGTGCCCGAGACGCCCGGCGATCTCGGCGGCCACGAACAGACCCATGCCCGTGGACGCCCGACCGATGCGACCGTTGCGCCCCGTGAAGAACCGTTCGAACACCCTGGGGACGTCCTCTTCGGGGATGCCGATGCCGCTGTCGGTCACCGTGAGTCGCGCGCCGTCGGCGACGGCCACGACGCGCACGACGACGGTCGGACGGGGGCCCTCCGTCCCGTCGTCGGTCGGATCGCCGCCGGCGTCCACCGCGCTGTACTTGAGCGCGTTCGTCAGGAGTTGCCTGAGCACCACGCCGAGCCACTTGGCGTCGCTCTCCACGACGACCGGCGCGTGCGGCGCCTCGACGCGTGGGAAGACGCCGTTCCGGATCCACGACCGCTTCAGCCCGTTCACCGCGTCGCGGGCGACGCTGGCAAGGTCGACGCGGGCAGGTCGCAGGTCGACCTCGAAGCCTTCGAGCCGCGACAGGCCGAGCATCAGCTCCATCCCCTCGGAGATCGCGTCCAACTCCTCGGCGACGCTCTCCCACAGGTCGTGCGACGGGGTCTCGCCCCGACGCAGGGCCTCCTGCACCGTCAGTTCCAACACCGACAGCGGCGTCTTCATGTGGTGCACCCACTGGTCGACGAAGGTGCGGTGGGTGGCCGAACGCTCGCGGTACGCCCGCAGCTCGTCCGCAGTGCGCTGATGACGATGCTCCAACAGGCGGTTCAGGGACCGCTGCTCGCGCGTCTTCGCCCCGACCAGGGTGGCCAGGTCCTGGGCCGCGGCGGCGGGACGCGCGAGCTGCCGGGTGACGTCGCGGCGGTACGCGCGCTGTCGCCGATGGTCGACGACCAGGACGACGGCCACGAGCGTGGCTGCGAGGAGCAGGCCGTACAGCGCGTCGCCGGGCCGGAGCGCGACGTCGCCCAGGCCCACGACGAGCAGCACGAGGAGCGTGCCGCCCGCGAACGCGAGCAGCAACGCCGCCCGGTCGAGCAGGTAGTCGATCGGCCTCACCGGGCGGTCGTCACCCGCCCGGCAGCGTCAGCCGATAGCCCTGACCGCGCACGGTGTCGATCGCGTCCGGGAGACCGAGCGCGCCCAGCCGCCGGCGCAGCCGGGTGACGTTCACGGTCAACGTGTTGTCGTCGACGAAGTCGACGTCGCTCCAGAGGGCCTCGAGCAGCGCTTCCCGGCGGACGACACGGCCATCGGCCCGGACCAGCGCGTCGAGCAGGAGGCCCTCGTTGCGGCTGAGCGTCGTCCGTCGCTCATGCGACGTGAGCTGCAGCCGCGCCCGGTCCCAGCCGAGCGAGCCGACCCGGACCACGTCGTCGTGGGCGACCGTGCCGGCGTACTCGCCGTACGTGCGACGCAGCACGCTCTTCACCTTCGAGAGCAGCACGTCGAGGCTGAACGGTTTCGACAGGTGGTCGTCGCCGCCGTGCTCGATGGCCATCACCTGGTCCATCTCGCCCGAGCGCGCGGTCAGGAAGATGATCGGCACCGTGGAGACCGCACGGATCTGGCGGCACCAGTGGTACCCGTCGAACTGGGGCAGGTTGACGTCGAGCAGCACGAGCTGCGGACGCAGCGCCAAGAACTCGTGGCGGACGGCACCGAAGTCCTGCGCGACCGCGACCTCGTACCCGTACTTGCGCAGGTGAGCGCTCACGATGGCGGCGATCTTCGGATCGTCTTCCACGACGTAGACGAGCTGCGGTCCGAAGGTCATCCGGGCCCAGGATACGCTGGCGCGAGGCCCTTCCCGGTCGTGTTCGCGCCGTCCGATCGCAGGTGCTAGCCTGCCGCGACGCCCCCAGCAGACCCGCACGTCATCCCCCCGAGGGCGCCGCCGAGGAGCACGGTTGGCTGCTCCACGACGCCTTCGGTGCGCCCTGGTTCGCGGTCGGCGTCGAGGCTGGCACGATCACGATCACGAACCCGGCCACCGGTGTGGCGGACGCGCTCGACCTCACCGCGGCGTTCGGGCTGCCGGAGGCATGGTGGGCGGCCGAGGTCGTGGCGCCGACGAACGCACCGCCGCTGGCGCTCACGGCGCGAATCGACGGGCTCGACGTGAGGCTCGAGGATCAGCTGGCCGCCCAGATCCGCTGGTAGCGCCCGGGGCGCTGGCCGCTCGGTCCGCGCGTGACGTAGGGTTGGGCGATCCGTATGCCGCCCGCCACCCTGCTCGCGACCAAGCTCTTCGCACCACCCGGCCGGCCCGGTGCCGTCCAGCGACACCGTCTGGTGGCACGACTCGAAGCGGGCCTGCAGCACCCGCTCACGGTGGTCTCGGCACCGGCAGGGTTCGGCAAGTCGACCCTGGCGAGCGCTTGGGCGACGCGGACGAACACCCGCGTGGCGTGGCTCTCGCTCGAGAGCGCGGAGCGTGACCCGCTGCGGTTCCTCGCCTACCTGATCGCGGCCTTGCGGACGATCGAAGCGGGCGTCGGGGAGCGCGCGCTCCGTTCCCTGCAGGGGCCGCCGGCGCCTCTCCCCAGCGCGGTCGCCACCGACCTGCTGAACGACCTCGCGGCCGGAACGGGTCGCATGGCGGTCGTGCTCGACGACTTCCAAGCGGCCGCCTCGGCAGCGGTCGAAGAGGTCGTCGCGTTCCTCGTCGACCATGCGCCCGCGCGTCTGCACATCGTCGTGACCAGTCGCGACGAACCGACCTTGCCCATCGCGCGGTGGCGCGTCAAGGGTACGGTGAACGAACTCGGGGCTGCCGACCTGCGGTTCACGCAGGCGGAGGCGGGCGCGTTCCTGAACGACACCATGGGCTTGACCGTCTCGGGCGACGACGCCGAGACGCTCGAGCGTCGCACCGAAGGTTGGATCGCCGGCCTGCAACTGGCCGCGCTCTCGCTGCGAGGTCGCGACGACGTCACGTCGTTCGTGCGCTCGTTCGCCGGGGAGCACCGGCACGTCCTCGACTTCCTGGTCGAGGAGGTGCTGCGCGGCCAGAGCGGGCGTGTCCGCGAGTTCTTGCTGGCGACGTCGGTGCTCGACCGGATGTGCGGGGCGCTGTGCGACGCCGTCACGGAGCGCGACGACGGCGCCGCCACGCTCGTCGACCTCGAACGCGCGAACCTGTTCCTGGTGCCGCTCGACGACGAGCGCCGCTGGTACCGCTACCATGCGCTCTTCGTCGAAGCGATGCGGGCCGTGGCCGAGCGCGAGCGCGCCGAAGACCTGCCGGCGTGGCATCGACGCGCGAGCCGCTGGCTGGAGACCGACGGCTCGGTCGGCACGGCCATCCACCACGCTCGGGCGGCGGGCGACGTCGACCGGGCGGCGCTCCTGTTGGAACGGGCCTGGCGGCCCATGGACCGCGCGCTCATGATCCCCACCTGGTACCGCTGGGGGCGCGAGCTACCGGAGGGGGCGTTGCGCCGACGACCGGTGTTGGCGAACGCCGTCGCGTGGGTGCGGCTCGAGGCCGGCGATCTCGACGGCGCCGACGAGTGGCTGGAGGCCGCCGAGGCCTGGCTGGAAGCTCGTACCCACGAGGACGCCGAAGGGGCCGCCGGGGCCCACGCCCGAGACGTCGGCGACGAACTCGCTTTTCGTGCTTTGCCGGCGCGGATCGCGGCCGCCCGTGCCTACCGGTGCCAAGCCCTGGGAGACGTGCGGGCCGGCGAAGCGTTCGCGCGGCAAGCGCTGGCGTTGGCGCCTTCCGACGATCCTGGCGCGCGGGCGCTCCCCGCCGGGTTGGTGGGGCTCGCCCACTGGGCGCGTGGCGAGCTGGACGAGGCACTGGACGCGCTGCAGGTCGCGGCCACCAGCTTCCGAGCGCTGGGTGACATCGCCGCGGCGCTCAGCTTCACCTTCGGCATCGCCGACATCCACTTGGCGCGCGGTCGATTGCGCGACGCGCAGCGAACGTATGAGGACGCGCTGCGTGATGCGGCCGACCAGCCGAACCCGGTCCTGCCGGGGATCGCCGAACTGCACGTCGGCCTCGCGGAGATCGTCGCCGAACGCGGCGACCTGCAGGCGGCCGAGACCCACCTGCGGCTGGCGGAGACGCTGGGACCGCAGGCGGTGCTGCCGGGTGACGGGGGGCGACTCGCCGCCGCGATGGGCCGCGTCGAGCTGGTCCTCGGCCGCGCGGACGCCGCCCACCTGCGACTCGACGAAGCGGAGAGGCGGTGGGTGGCCACCCCGGTGCCCGAGACCCACCCGGTCGCGGCCACGCGCGCGCGGGTGTGGTTGGCGCAGGGGCGGCTCGCCGAAGCCCGCGCCTGGGCCGAGGAACGGCTCGCGGCGGGCGGGCTCGAGCCCGTCTACGTCCACGACGACCTGCTCCTCACGCTCGTGCGGGTGCAGCTGGCGCACTTCCGCAGCCAAGGCTCCGTCGCGCCGCTCGACGTCGCCCACGCCCTCCTCGATCGCCTCCTCGAGGCCGCCGAAGCCCACGGTCGGCTGGGTACGGTCATCGAGGCCCGGGTCCTGCAGGCGTTCGCGCGCCAGGCCGCCGATGACGACGTGGGGGCGACGGCGGCGCTGCTGGCCGCCCTGCGTCCGGCGGAAGCCGAAGGCCACCACGGCGTGTTCGTGGGCGAAGGTCCGGCGCTGGCGGGCCTGCTCCGTTCGGCGCTCCGGGCCGGCGCCGCGCGACGCCAGGTACGCCGCCTGCTGGCCGACCTGCGGGCTTCGACCGACCGTCCGCGCGTCTTGCCCGACCTGGTCGAGCCCCTCAGCGATCGCGAGCGCGACGTCCTGCGGCTCCTGCGGGGCGACATGACGGGTCCTCAGGTCGCCCGCGAGCTCGGCATGTCGGTCCACACGCTGCGCTCGCACACCAAGGCGATCTACGCCAAGCTCGGGGTGCACGGTCGGCGCGAGGCCGTCGCGCGCGCCGACGACCTCGACCTCGGCTGACCCTCACCGGACTTGGGGATGCGCGGTCCCCACATCGGCCTCTATCTTCCGATCGTTCGGAAGGAGACCCCGATGACCCATACCCGTAGAGACCCCTCCACAGTCGCGACCGCCCGACTCGCCGGCGTCTGGTACCTGATCCTCGCCATCTGCGGCGGCTTCGCCGAGTTCGGCGTCCGCCAGCGCCTGTTGGTCCCGGGCGACGCCGCCGCCACCGCCGAGAACCTGCTGTCGTCGGCGCGGCTGTTCCGTCTCGGCATCGGCGCCGAGTTGATCGGGCAGGTCGTGTTCGTCCTGCTCGCTTTCGCGCTCTACGACCTCCTGAAGGTCGTCCACCGCCGGCGCGCCACGACGATGGTCGTGCTCGCCCTCATCGCGGTCACCATCACCTGCGTCAACCTGGTCGCCCAAGCCGCGGCCCTGCAGGTGCTGGAGGGCGGCGCCTGGTCGAGCGTCTTCGACGCCGGGCAGCGGGCGGGCCTCTCGATGTTCTTCCTCGACCTCCATCGGGTCGGGTACGGCGTCGTCGCGCAGGTCTTCTTCGGAGCCTGGCTGCTGCCGTTGGCCGGCCTGATCTGGGCGTCGGGCTTCGTTCCGCGCCTGGTCGGCGGGCTCGTCGGGCTCGCCGGCGTGGGCTATCTCGCCGATGTGGCGACGGCCCTCCTCGTGCCCCGGGCCGGCGTGGTCGTCAGCGAGTTCACCTTCGTCGGCGAGCTGGTGCTGATGCTGTGGTTGCTGGTGCGCGGCGTGAACGCGGTAAGGCCACCGAACGGATCCACCGACGAGGGCCGCGTGCGAACCCCCGCCGCCTCAGCCCCACCGCTCGTGCCGCCGGCGACCACGCGGTGAGCGCGCCACGTGGCGCCGATCGGACAGCACCGTCCGGACGTAGTGGGACCGGATGGCGGCGAGCATCAGCGCCATCGCGTACCAATGCCAGTTGTCGCCCAGGAGCACGCCATAGGCGATGACGGCGTACGTCAAGAGCGCGTACTTGAGCACCACCGTCATGCCTCGACCATAGCGAGCGCGACCGTCGGGTGAGGCGCGGGCTTCACAGGCGCTGGCCGACCGGAGCGTGCGATCGTCCCTCGGGCGGGTGCACGCCCCCCACGACCGAGCCGTTGCTACGCTCAGGGGCGTGGCCGCGAGCCGTCCGGCCGGCCGAAGCGCGCGCCGCCCGACGAGAGGAGCCCCCCATGAGGCCTCACCGGAACCTCTTCACCCGAACCCACGTTCTCGTCATCGCCGTCCTCGCCTGCCTGCTGCCAGCCGTGGCCGTCGCCCAGACCGAGGCCGACGTCGCCGGCAACTGGCGCGGGTCGATCGACGTCGGCCAGGGCCTGCAGGTCGACGTCCGCCTCGAAAGCGTCGACGACGCCTGGCGAGGGGCGATCGACATCCCCGCCCAGGGCGCCGTGGGCCTGCCGCTGGCGGACGTCGAGGTCGACGGCGAGGCGGTCGGGTTCCGTATCGCCGACACGCCCGGCGACCCCACCTTCGACGGCACCCTCGACGGGGACGTGCTCTCGGGTACCTTCACCCAATCGGGCCAGTCGTTCCCCTTCGAGCTGCGCCGCGCGGACGATGGCGGCGCGGCGGGAACCCCCGCCGCGGTGCCCGCTGCACCCGGACCGGCGGCCGCCACCCCGGCCCCGAGCCAGAGTCCGCAGGAGGTGTACGTCGATCCGGCCGGCGCCTTCACGGTGCCGATCCCGCCGGCATGGCGGGTGGCGCAACACCAGGGCTACGCCACCCTCACCGACCCCGACGAGGCCATCCGCGTGCACGTGCTCACGCTCGAGGCGGAGGACCTGGAGGCCGCGGTGGCCGAGGCGTGGCAACGGGTCGACGCGAGCTTCGACGTCGAGGTCGACGAGGTGCTCGAACCGCCGTCCGAAGCGGGCGTCGAGCGCACGGTCGTGGTCAACTACGACAGCCCCGAGGGTGAGGCGCAGCAAGCCTTCGCGCGCCTGCACGAGGGCGTGGCCCACGTGCTGCTGTTCGACGCGGCGCTCGAGGCCGTTCAGCGGCGCAGCGCGCAGGTCAACGTGATCGCCTCGGGCTACGAGATCCTGGCGCTCGAAGCGGTCGACCTGAGCGACGTCACGCCGCGCCCCGTGAGCGAGATCGTCGACCGGCTCGCCGCCGACATCGACGACGCCCTGGTGCGGTTCGGCATCCCGGGCGCGGCCGTGGCGATCGTCCAAGGCGACGAGGTCGTGTTCGCCGAAGGGTTCGGTGTGCGCGAGGCCGGGGGCGACGCCCCGATGACGGCGGCGACGCAGATGATGATCGGTTCCACCGGCAAGACGATGACGACGATGCTCATGGGGACCCTCGTCGACGACGGGGTCTTCGACTGGGACACGCCGGTGGCCCAGGTGCTGCCCGGCTTCGAGGTCGCCGATCCGGACCTGACGACCAGCATGAGCATGCGCAACCTGGTCTGCGCCTGCTCGGGCGTGCCTCGGCGCGACCTCGAGCTGTTCTTCAACGCCGCTGAGATGTCGGCCGAGGACGTCGTGGCGTCGCTGGCGACGTTCGAGTTCTTCACCGATTTCGGCGAAGCCTTCCAGTACAGCAACCAGCTCGTCGGCACGGCCGGGTACGCCGCCGCGGCCGCCGCCGGGTACGACGCCGGGGAGCTGTTCGAGGGCTACCGGGCGTTGTTACGGGACCGCGTCCTCGATCCGATCGGCATGACCCACACGACCTTGTCCCCCGAGGAGGTCGTGGACCGCGGCGACCACGGCGCGCCGCATCGCCTCGACCTCGAGACGGGCCGCTACGTGCCGATCCCGCTCGAACTCGAACGGCTGTTGCTGCCGATCGCCCCCGCCGGCGCCCACTGGTCGACGGCCTCGGACATGGCCCGCTACCTGATCACGCAGATCCAGGGTGGCGTCGCTCCCGACGGCACCCGGGTGGTGTCCGAGGCGGCGCTGCGGACGACCTGGGAGCCCCAGGTGCCGATCACGGCGACGGCCAGCTACGGGCTCGGTTGGATCGTCGGCGAGTACGAGGGCGTGCCCGTCCTCAGCCACGGCGGCAACACGCTCGGCTTCACGTCGGACTTCGCCTTCCTGCCGCTCCAGGACCTCGGCATCGTCGTCCTCACCAACGCCCAGGGGACCAACACGTTCAACGAGTTCGTGCGCGAGCGCCTGCTGGAGCTCGTGTACGACAGGCCGGCCCGCGGTGAGCAGGCCGTCGCGTTCACGCTCACGCAGATCGACGCGGCGTTGGCCGACCTGCAAGACCGCATGAGCGGACCCGTCGACCGTGAAACGGTCGCTCCGTACCTGGGACGCTTCACGAACGAGGCCTTGGGCGACGTCACGCTGGCGTTCGACGGCGACCGCTTGAGCTTCGATGCCGGCGAGTTCGCCTCGGAGCTCCGCCCGGTGACCGACGACGACGGCGAGATCGACGGGTACGTGATGCTGTCCGGTCCGCTGGCGGGCGTCAGCCTCGAGCTGGCCGAGGACGACGACGGCGAACCGACCATCGAGATCGGCGAGGGTGTCGTCGCCTACACCTTCCGTCGGACCGAGTAGGCGCGAGCAGGTCGACGGGGACTACGTGACGCCCTGGTCGAGCATCGCGGTCGCGACGCGGCGGAAGCCGGCGGCGTTGGCCCCGAGCACGTAGTCCCCGGGCGCACCGAACGTTTCGGCCGCCTCGCGGCAGCGATCGGTGACGTCGTGCATGAGCTCCTGCAAGCGTTCGTCGACGCGTTCGAAGGTCCAGGTCTCGCGGCGCGCGTTCTGTTGCATCTCGAAGCCCGAGACGCCCACACCGCCCGCGTTGGCGGCTTTACCCGGTACGAAGGTCACCTGCGCGTCGCGGAACACGACGATCGCCGCGGGGGTGCACGGCATGTTGGCCCCTTCGAAGACCGCATGGCAACCGTGGGCCACCAGGGTGCGCGCATCGTCGGCGCCCAGTTCGTTCTGCGTGGCACAGGGGAAGGCGGCGTCGCACGCCACCCCCCAGACGCGGGCCCCCGTCCGGTAACTGGCGCCCGGCCGCACGGCCACGTACGCCGACAGACGCTCGCGCCGCCGCTCCTTGAGCTCGATCAACAACGGCAGGTCGAGCCCGTCCGGATCGACCAGGGCGCCGCCGGAATCCGAGCAGGCGACCACACGGGCGCCCAGCGCCTGCAGCTTCTCGATCGCGTACAGCGCCACGTTGCCGCTGCCCGACACGACGCAGGTGGCGCCCGTCAGGGTGGCCCCGTGCGCGTGCAGGACCCGTTCGGCCAGGTAGACCACGCCGTAGCCGGTGGCCTCCTTGCGGACCGGCGAGCCGCCCCAGCCGAGCCCCTTGCCGGTCATCACACCGGAGGCGTGGCGGTTGGTGAGGCGCCGGTACTGACCGAACAGGTAGCCGATCTCGCGGGCCCCGACGCCGATGTCGCCGGCCGGCACGTCGGTGTGCTCCCCCAGATGCCGATGGAGCTCGGTCATGAAGCTCTGGCAGAAGCGCATGACCTCGTCGTCGCTGCGTCCCTTCGGGTCGAAATCGGCGCCCCCCTTGCCGCCCCCCATCGCCAGGCCCGTGAGGGCGTTCTTGAAGGTCTGCTCGAAGGCGAGGAACTTGACCACGTCGAGGTTCACGCTCGGGTGGAAGCGCAGGCCCCCCTTGTAGGGTCCCAGCGCCCCGTTGAACTCCACCCGGAAGCCGCGCTGGACGTGCACCCGCCCGCGGTCGTCCTGCCATGGCACGCGGAAAACGATCTGGCGCTCGGGTTCGACCAGGCGTTCGAGCAGCCCGAGGTCCATGAAGCCGGGTTCGCGTTCGAGGACCGGCCCGAGCGAGCCGAAGACCTCGTGGACGGCTTGCAGGAAGGCGGGTTGGTGAGGATCGCGCGCTTCGACCGCGGCCACGATGCTCTGCAGGGCTGCGCGAGGTTCGTGCGTCGACGTGATCATGTTCGGGGCGCCTCCCTGGGACGGTAGCAGAGGAGGGCCGGGCCGCGGGTCCCGCCGACGTGCCCCACGGCTCGGTCACCTGACCGGACCGCGCGTCGACGACGGTGCTATGACGAGGCGCGTCATGGCCACGTCCCCCCAGACCGAACGCAGCGACGGCGACGATGCCCGCGAGCACGCTCGCGACGCTCGCCTGCGGTACGTGTCCGACACCGAGAAGGGTTTCGGACGCCGCCGTCGCGGGCGTGGGTTCAGCTACCACGACGAGGACGGGACCACCATCACCGACCCAGCGGTGCGTGAGCGCATCGAGGCCCTGGTGATCCCACCGGCGTGGCGCGACGTGTGGATCTGCCGCGACGCCCGTGGGCATCTGCAGGCGACGGGTCGGGACGAGGCCGGCCGCAAGCAGTACCTCTACCACCCGCGCTGGCGTGAGGTCCGCGACCGCGTCAAGTTCGACCACCTGGTGACCTTCGCGGAGGCTTTGCCGGCCATCCGCCGGCGGCTGCGGCGCGACCTGCGTGACGACCCCCTGAGCCGCCGGCGGGTGACCGCCGCCATCGTCAAGCTCATGGACACGACCCTGGTGCGGGTGGGCAACGCCGCGTACGCGCGCGCGAACGGCTCCTACGGGCTGACCACGTTGCGTCAGGAGCATGCCCGAGCGAACGGTGAGGCGCTCGACCTGGCCTTCGAGGGCAAGGGGGGCACCCGCTTCGAGCTCAGCGTGCGCGACGAGACCCTGGCCCAGGTCGTGCGTGAGTGTCAGGAGATCGAAGGGTACGAGCTGTTCCGTTACCTCGACGCCGAGGGCGAGACACGCACCGTCGACTCCAGCGACGTGAACGACTACCTGCGCGAGGCCTCGCACCGCGAGGTCACCGCCAAGGACTTCCGCACGTGGGGGGGCACGGTCGTGACCGCCCGCGAGCTGCACGCGACGCCGAAGGTCGAGAGTGCCACCCGCCGCAAGCGAGCCCTGGTCGCGGCGGTCCGCACCGCTGCGGCCGAGCTCGGCAACACCCCAGCCGTGACCCGGCGGTCGTACGTGCATCCGCGGGTCATCGAGGACTACCTCGACGGCGGTTTCGAGGCGCGTTACGCGGCTGCCGTCGAGGCCGCGCGCCGTCACCGGACGCGCGAGCTCCGGTTGCACGAGGGGGCGACGCTGCGCTACCTGCAGGCGGACGTCGAGCGGTGAAGGGGCACGGCACGCCTCCTCGGCGTCATCGACGCCTCCGAACCTTCGGCACGGAGCCTAGGGGCCGCCCCGTCGCCGGTGCCTGCGATTGCACACCGGTGGTCGGTTCTGCTAGACTCCTCGTCTTGGGACGCGTCGGGCCTCGGCCCCCGCAACCCGCACTCGAGCCCCACCACGCCTGCGAGGCCCAGAGCCCAAGCGGAGCGTGATCGAACGCATGTCGACCCGATCTCGGCGATGAGGCCGGCAGCGGGCACCGGAGGGAAGACCACCATGTTCGCGATCATCGAGACCGGCGGCAAGCAGTACCGCGTCCAGAAGGGCGACGTCGTGCGCCTGGAGAAGCTCGAGGCGGAGGCCGGCACCACCGTCGACCTGCCCGTGCTCATGCTCGGCGGCGACACCGTCACCATCGGCGCCCCGCGCGTCGAAGGGGCGAGCGTCAAGGCCGAGGTCGTCGCGCACGGGCGCGGCGAGAAGATCCACATCTACAAGTTCAAGGCCAAGACCAACTACCGCCGCCACACCGGCCACCGTCAGCCCTACACCGAAGTCCGCGTCACCGACATCGTCGGTCGCTGAACCCAGCGAGGAGACCACCATGGCCCACAAGAAAGGCGTCGGCAGCTCGAAGAACGGTCGCGACAGCCAGTCGAAGCGCCTCGGCGTGAAGCGTTTCGACGGTGAGGTCGTCACCGCCGGCCACATCCTCGTCCGTCAGCGTGGCACCAAGTTCAAGCCCGGCCGCAACGCCGGTCTCGGCAAGGACTTCACCATCTTCGCGCTCCGGGACGGCATCGTGCGCTTCGCCGACAAGGGCGCCAAGGGGCGCTTCATCAGCATCGAGGAGACGCCCACCGAGGCGCTCGCCGCCGACTGACGCCCGCCCCGTCCTCGCCCCACCGGGGGCGCGGCCGAACCCTCCACCCACGCGCGCGCGGCCGTCGGTCGCGCGCGTTTCGTCGCTGATGGGTCGATCCGTGCACGTCGTGCGGCCCCAGGCGACACCCTTCGACTTCGACGCCAGGCGGCGTCACCACGAGAGGAAGCCAGCATGCCGTTCCGCGATGTCATCGAGATCCGCGTCCAGGGGGGCAAGGGGGGCGACGGTGCCATGTCGTTCATGCGCCTGAAGTACATCCCCAAGGGTGGCCCGGACGGCGGTCACGGCGGCGACGGCGGCAGCGTGTGGCTCGAGGCGATCGACGACATCACGTCGCTCGATCGGCTCGTCACGCGCCAGCTCTATCAGGGCGGCACGGGTCTGCAGGGCGAGGGCCGGCAGCGTGCCGGCCATAGCGGGGAAGACGTCACCATCCCCGTGGCCGTCGGCACCCTGGCGACCGACGCCGACACCGGCGAGGTGATCGCCGACCTGGTCGAGGTGGGCCAACGTGCACTCGTGGCAGCCGGCGGCGTGGGCGGCCGTGGCAACTCGGCCTTCGCCAACTCGTACCGGCGCGCGCCGCGCTTCTCGGAGAAGGGCACGCCGGGTGAACGACGACGGCTGCGGCTCGAGCTCCGCACGATCGCCGACGTCGGCCTGGTCGGTTACCCCAACGCCGGCAAGTCGAGCCTGCTCGTGGCGGTGTCGAACGCGCGGCCCAAGGTGGCCGAGTACCCGTTCACCACCCTCAGCCCCAACCTCGGCGTGGTGACCCGCGATCACGTGCGCTTCACCGTGGCCGACGTCCCGGGCATCGTCGAGGACGCTCACCTGGGCAAGGGCCTCGGTCTCGAGTTCCTGCGTCACATCTCCCGCACGCGCCTGCTCGCCTTCGTGCTGGACGTCGCCCATGACCCACTGGGCCACATGGCGTCGTTGCGGACCGAACTCGAGGCCTACGATCCGAGCCTGCTCGAGCGACCGGCGCTCGTGGTGCTCAACAAGGTCGACCTGGTGGACGCCGACGTGGTGGAGGCCGGCGCGGAACTGCTGGCCGATTTCGGCCTGCCGGTGCTGCCGGTCTCGGCGCTGTCGGGGGAGGGCGTGCCCGCCCTGGTGGAGGCCCTGTTCGAACTGCTCCCCGCCGCGCCGCGGCCGATGCCCACCCCCGCCGACGTGCGCGTCCTGCCCGACGATCCCGTCCGCGTGACGCGCGACGAGAGCGGTCTCGGTTGGATCGTGCACGGGCGCGCGTTGGAGGCCCTGGTGGCCAGGTTCGATCCCGAGAACCGTGACGCGGTCGCCTACCTGCAGCGACACTTCCTGAAGCTCGGCGTCAACAAGCACCTGGCGCGGGCGGGCGCCCAGACGGGCGACGAGGTCCGCATCGGCGGCGCCTCGTTCGATTACTTCGACGAGGCCGCGGCCGAGGCCGCGGCCCGAGCCGAGGACCTGGCCGAGAAGGCCGAGTCGGAGGCCGCGGAGCGGCGCTACCTGGCCGGCGATGCGGGCGACGACGAGGCCTACGACGGCGACGACGACGGCGAGGACGACGACCTCGAGCCGACCGACGCCGACGCTGCCACCACCGAGGACGGCCGCACCTGACGTCGAACGTCGCGCTGGACACGTGCTACCGTGATCACGACGGCGGATCGAGCCGTCGGGACCCGTCGAGGCGACCATGATCGCTGTCTCGCCGGTGCGCCGGCGCCGCGTCGATCCACCGCACGCCACCATGACGACGACAGATGCCCTCCGATCCCAGACGCCGTTCCCCTCGGCCGGACCCTGCCGGCGGGCGAGCCTGGCGCCGTTCTGCGATCGGGTCCGCGTGCGGTTGACGCCCGCGCGCTTCGCCCACGTCTTGCGCGTGACCGACCTGGCCGAGACGATCGCGCGCGGGAACGGCTTCGACGCGGGCGAGTTGCGGGCGACGTGCCTGGCAGCGGTGTTGCACGACGTCGCGCGCGAGGAGAGCGTGGAGCGCCTGTTCGAGCTGGCACCCCCTGAGAACGACCTCGAGCGGTGTCATCCCCTCGCGCTGCACGGGCGCGCGGGTCGCGCCATCGCACGCTCTTGGGGGGTCGGCGACGAACGGGTGTTGGACGCCATCGACGCGCACGTGTTCGGGGCCCGACCGGGCGATCGGATCTCGATGGCCGTTTACGTGGCCGACGTCTCCGAACCGGGACGTGGTGTGAACGCCGACGTGCGCGAACTGGCCGTGGGCCACCTCGAGCGTGCCTACTGGCGCGCCGTCGACTCGAAGGTCCGTTACTTGCGCAGCCGCGGCAAGGCCGTCCACCCGCGTACGCTGCAGGTCCATGCCGAGCTCACCCACACCCCCTGACCCCGGACGTGCGCGCCGTCGACGCGGCCGCCTCCTGCAGTTCCTCGGGCTGTTGGTGGCGAGCGTCGGGCTGAGCGGGTTCTGGCTCGACCGGGACGTCGCGCGCACCGAGCTCACCGAGGCGCAGCGGGCGCTCCTGGGCGTCGAGGCCGACGCCTCGGTGATCAGCCTGGTGGTCGCCGGCCGCGACCGCGAGTACTACGCCGAGCAGAGCACGCCGGTCTACGACGCGTCCGGCAACATCGTCGCCTGGAACTACGCCGGCCCGCGCGGGCTCGACGGCTCGCGAACGGACACGATCCTCTACGTGTCGATCGTCGAGGACGAGGTGACGCTGGTGGCCATCCCCCGCGACCTCTACCTGGAGCCGTGGCAGACGCGCATCAACGCGATGTACCACTATCAGGGCGCCGAGGGGTTGCGCCGCACCGTCGAGGAGATCCTGGGGTTGCCCGTGGACTACTACGCGGTCATCAACCTCGACCTGTTCGAGAACGTCATCGACGCGCTCGGAGGCGTCGAGGTGAACGTGCCCTATCGCATGTATTACACCGACAACGCGGCCGGGCTCCGCATCGACCTGCAGCCCGGTCCGCAGGTCCTCGACGGCAGCGACGCGGCCGGCTTCGTGCGCTACCGCGAGACCATCCGGGGCGACATCGACCGTCTCGACCGGGTGAAGACGCTCGCCTACGCCATGTTGCGGCGTGTGCGCGACCTGAACGTCCGTGCGGTCGCGGTGTTGCCCGAACTCGTCGACGTCCTCTTCGCCGACGTGGAGACGAACGCCAGCCCCGCCCTGGCCCGCGAGCTGCTGCCCCGCCTGTCGCGCTTGGAGCTCCGTTCCGCCACACTGCCCACCGAGGAGCACGAGGGGTCGACGGCCGTCTTCGCGGATCGCCGTGAGATCGAAGCCTTCCTCGCCGCCACCTTCGGCGGGACCCCGCGGGCCTGGATCGACGCCCCCGAGGCTCGCGTCCAGGTCGTCGACCGTTCCGGTCGCGAGGGCCTAGGCGCGGCCTACGTCGAACGGCTGGTGGCCATGGGCGTGCCCGAGGACCGGCTGCTGCTCACCGAAGCCACCTTCGATCCTGCGCCGAGCCGGCTCGTCGTGACCGCCGACCACTGGCAGGAGGCCGACTACTACGCCGGCCTGCTCGGCGTCGGCAAGCAGCAGATCGATCGGCTGCCACCGGCCGGCGGTCAGGGTGTCGGCATCCAACTCGTCCTCGGTGAGGACGCTCGTCACCCCGTCGCCGACCCCACCCGCTGGACCGCTGCCGGCGGTCTCGCCACCGTACCCCCCGATCCCGCGCCCTGAGCGCCGCACCGAAGGAGCCCGCGTGCCCAAGACCCCCAACGCCGATCCACAGAGCGCCCCTGACCGAGTCATCGAACCGCCCGAGACCGAGCGGTCGAACGGCGAAGGCGTGAACGAACGCGCCGCGACGCCGCCCTCGGGCGGCACGGACGTGCCGGCCGAGGTTCAAGCGATCGTCGACGCCCTCGACGACAAGCGCGCCATCGACATCGCCGTGCTGCAGCTCGAAGAGGTCTCGCCGTCGCTGGACTGGTTCGTCGTCGCGACGGGGGAGTCGTCGCTGCAGCTCCAGGCCATGGAGACCGAGATCCGTGAACGACTCAAGGGCCTGGGGGCGCGCCTGAAGGGCGTCGAAGGCCCGTCGACGCGCTGGTTGCTGATGGACTACGGCGGGGTCGTGGCCCACCTGATGAGCCCCGAGGCCCGTGAGTTCTACGACCTCGAAGGCCTCTGGGCCGACGCGCCCCGGGTCGCGGTGGTCCCGAGCTGACCCCCCACTGGGCCGAGACGCTGGCGCGGCAGATGCTCGAGGAGCGTGGCTGGACCACGCTCGGCGCCAACGTGTCGGTGCGGGGTGGTGAGCTCGACCTGATCATGGCCGACGGCGAGGCCGTCGTGTTCGTGGAGGTGCGCCAGCGGCGCTCGCAGGCCTTCGGCGGGGCGGCCGCCAGCCTCGACGGGCGCAAGCAGGCCAGGGTGCGCCGTGCGGCCCAGGTCTGGCTCGCCCGCCACGGGCGCCATGAAGACGCGGTCCGATTCGACGCCGTCCTGGTCGACGGCGATCCCGCCGCGCCGCGCGTGCGGCTGGTGCGCGACGCGTTCTGAGGGGAGGTCGCCGTGAAACGGATCGCCATCATCGACGTCGGCTCGAACACCGCCAAGCTGATCGCGCTGGCGTACGAGCCCGGCCGGAGTTGGCGACAGCTCGACGAGCTGCGCTCGGTGGTGCGGTTGTCGGCGGGCATGGCCAACGGAGGAGAGCTGCAGCGCAAGCCGTTCGAGCGCGGGTTGGCCGCGCTGCGGACCTTCGCCAGCTACGCCCGCGCCAGCGGCATGGACGACGTGGTCGCCACGACCACCAGCGCCGTGCGCGACGCCGCCAACGGCGGCGAGTTCGTGGCCGCGGCGCGAGCGCTCGGTATCGAGTTGCGCGTCCTCGATGGCGAGGAGGAGGCGCGCGTGGGCGCGCTCGCGGTCGCCAACGGCCTCGCCGTCCAGGACGCGGTGTCGCTCGACGTGGGGGGCGGGAGCTTCCAGCTGGCCGAGCTGCGAGGTCGACGTTGGCAGCGCGGGGCGAGCTGGCCGCTCGGCGCCGTCCGCGCGAGCGAGCGCTACCTGCGTGGCGATCCGCCCAAGGCCAAGGGGGTGCGCGCCCTCGCCGCGGCCGCGCGCGCCGCGGCCGAACCCTGGCTCGCCGCTGGGCCCCGGGTGACCACCTTCGTCGGCCTCGGCGGCACGCTCCGCAACCTCGCCAACGTGCACCAGAAGCAGGTGGGCTACCCGCTCGACCTGCTGCACGGCTACCGGCTGCCCGCGGCCGCACTGGCGACGCTCGCCCACGACCTGGCCGCGATGACGGCCGCCCAGCGGGCCGAGGTGGCCGGGTTGAACCGCGACCGCGCCGACATCATCGTGGCGGGCGCGATCGTGATCGCCGAGGTGGTCCGGGCGGCGGGCGTCGGAGAGGTGCTCGTCTCGGGTCAGGGTCTGCGCGAGGGCCTCTTCTACCCGTTCCTCCTGCCCGACCATCCCGCGCACCTGCTCGACGACGTGCGCACCTTCTCGGTTCTCAACCTGATGCGCCAGTACCACGACGACGTGGCACACAACGCCCATGTGCGCCGTCTGGCGCTCTCCCTGTTCGACCAGTTGCGTTCGGTGCACGGGCTCGGTGACGCCGACCGCGAACGGCTCGGTCACGCCGCCTGGGTCCACGACATCGGCATGGCCGTCGACTACTACCGCCACGATCATCACGGCCTGATGCTCACGCTCGGGCGGGCACTGCCGGGCTTCGATCATCGCGAACAGGTGCTGCTGGCCTTGCTGGTGCGCTTCCATCGCAAGGGCACGCCCGATGCGCAGGGCTTCGAGCGGCTGCTCGAGCCCGGCGACGTCCAGCGTCTGACCGTGCTGGCCGGTCTGCTACGGCTCGCCGAGTACCTCGAACGCGGCAAGGCGCAGCGCGTGACCGGTGTGGACGCCCAGGTCGCCGCCGACGAGGTGACCCTCGTCGTGCGGGCGGAAGGCGACGTGCACGTCGAGGTCGAGGCGGCCGGGACACGGCGTGACCTGCTGGCCGGGGCGTTGGGACGACGCCTCCGTGTGGTCGCCCAGGACGACGTGGAGGTGCTCGGGTGACGGGCGGGCCGAACGCCGCCGGCGGGCGCGCCCCGGACCCCGGGCGCGCCCCAAACCCCGGGCGCGCCGTCGAGCGGGTGCGCGTCAAGATCTGCGGGCTCACCCGTCCCGAGGACGCGGCGGCCGCCGACGCGGCCGGCGCCGACGCGCTCGGGGTGATCTTCGCCCCCAGCTCGCGCCGGCGCCTGAGCGTCGCCCAGGCGCGCCGCGTGCTCGCAGCCGCCGGCCCGCTCGTGACCCGCATCGGCGTCTTCGTCGACGCGCCGGTCGCCGAGGTGCTCGACACGGTGGCCGAGGTCGGCCTCACGGCGGTGCAGCTCAACGGGCACGAGGACGCCGCCTACGTGGCGCGTGTGGCCCCACGGGTGCCCGTGATCCGAGCCGTGCGGTGGACGCCGGGACTGACGCTCGCGGCGCTCGACCTGGGGCCGGTGGCGGCCGTCCTCGTCGACGGCCCGGAGCCCGGGAGCGGGCAGGCCTTCGACTGGACCGCGGCCGCCGACCTGGGGGGGACGCGGCCGTGGTGGCTCGCCGGCGGCTTGACGCCGGAGAACGTCGCGGCCGCCATCGACCGGCTCCGGCCGTCGGTGGTCGACGTGGCGTCGGGGGTCGAATCCGCGCCCGGCGTCAAGGACCACGGCAAGATCGACGCGTTCATGGCGGCGGTGGCCGGCGCCTCGGCAGCCCGGTGACGCCCCGTCGGAGCGTCCGAACGCGACCCGGTCGGCCCTCCGGCGATGTCCACAGCCTCCGTCGGTTATCCACAGGCTTGTGGACAACCCGACGCCAAGGCGGAGAAGCGGGCTCACAGACCGCGTTTCGAGCGCACGCGCGTGGTGGACGGCGTTTCTCGCACTAGTGTGGTCGGGGCCGCGCCTACCAGAATCGATCGGTGCTTGTCAAGCGCCCGCCACTTATCCACAGAACCGGTCGGTTATCCACATCGACCGCAGGGCGTAGGATGGCTGGTACACGCACATCGCCGGTGTGCGCCACGTCTGGGAGGATGCATGGACATCATCGCGATCGCCGACGCCCGCCGTTTCTCGCTCGCCCACGTCGAGCGCCGACCGCTCGTGGAAGGACCCGACCTGCACGTGGAGCTCGTCTGCTTCGAGGCGGGTCAGCGCGACGAGGTCGCCGTCCGTTCCCAGTCGTGGCTCTACCAGGTCCTCGAGGGCGAAGCGCTCGTGCGCCAGGACGACCAGATGCTGCGCTTGGGCAAGGGGCGGCTGCTGAGCGTCCCCGCCGACACGGCGCACGTCCTCGAGAACGCCGGCGGTGGGCTGCTGGTGGTGCTCGCCACGCGCGCGGCCTGAGCCCGTCGTCGACGCATGGGGCTGACCTTCGCCGCTCCGGCCTTCTTGGCGCTGCTGGCGGCGCTGCCGCTCGTGGTGTGGTGGCACGTGCGTCGTCTGCGCCACCGGCCCCGTGCGGTCGCCGCCCTGTTCCTGTGGGACGAAGCGTTGCGGGTCGCCTCGAGTCGTCGACGCTGGCGGCCCACGTGGTCGTTGCTGCTCCAACTGCTCGCCGTGACGGCCGCCGCGCTCGCGCTGGCGCAGCCGAGCCTCGACCGGGACGGGCCACCGGACCTGGTCGTCGTGCTGGACGCCGGGGCCCGCATGCGGGCGGCCGATCCCGAGGGCGTTCGCATCGATCGCGCCCGCGCGGCCGTGCTGGAGCTGGCCGAGGACGCCGGCGCGGTCGCGCTCGTGCGCGCGGGTCTCGAGAGCGAGGTCGTCCTGCCGTTCACGCGCGATCCCGCGGCCTTGCGTGAGGCCCTCGACGCCTTCGAGGCCGGGGACGCGCGGGTCGACGTCGAGAGCGCGCTTGACCTGGCGCGGGCGCTCACGCCCGGCACCATCGCCTGGGTGAGCGACGATCCGGGACCGCCGCTGCCCGGGGTGGTGCGGGTGAACGTGGCGGGCACAGGGCGCAACGTCGGCATCGTGGCGTTCGACCTGGGGATCCAGCAAGCCTTCGTGGCCGTCGCGTCCGACCACCCCCGACCGGTCTCGGTGGGCGTCGTCCTGGAGACCGAGGCGGGGGCGTTGCTGGCACGCACCGACCTGCTCGTCCCGGCCGGCGGTCGCGCGACCACGACCTTCCCGCTCGACGTCGTCGGCGACGTGGTGCGGGCGCGCTTGGAAGGGGTGGGGGCGGCCGACGCACTCGACCTCGACGACGTGGCCTACGCCGGCCGGCGCGCCCTCGACGTGGTGATCGACGCCGACGAGGAGCGCCTGCGGCGCGCGCTCACGGCCGTGCCCGGCGTCACCGTCACCGTCACCGGCGCAGCCGAGCGCTTGACGGCCGACCTGCGCGTGCTCACCGGCGCCGACCCCGACGCGCTGCTGCCCGGCGATCACCTGGTGGTGGCGCCGCGCGTCGACGACCCCCAGGGGCGCCTCGTCGCCGGCTGGGACCGCGCCGATCCGCTGCTGCGCTTCGTCGACCTGCGCGAGGTGGCCGTGGGGCTCGGTCCGCTGGCCGTTCCCGAAGGCGCCGCCGCCGAGGCGGCCGCTGGCCCGCAGGCCACGCCCGCCGCACCCCCGCCGTGGGCGGCGACGGTGGGTCAGGCCGAGGCGGCCGGCTGGCAGGTGTTGGCGTGGACGGGCGACCTGCGCCCCGTCCTCGCGTACCGGGAGCGTGCGGGCGTGCGCGTGCTGGTCCTGGGCGTGCACCCGAGCCAGACCGACCTGGTGTTCCGACCGGCCTTCCCGACCCTGATCGCGAACGCGCTCGACGCCTTCCGAGGGGCCGAGCGGGCCCCCTTGGGCGTCGTCGACGACGCCGGCATGCGCGTGACCAGCCCGGGGATGGCGCGCCTGGGTGGACGCGAGGTGACGGTCAACTTGCTGAACGAGGACCAGACCCGGCTGCCGGGCCCGGCCGACGACGACCGGGTGGTGGAACCGGCGTCGCCGGTGCGGGTCGAGCGCGCCACACCCATGGCGCTCGCACTGGTGGTCGTCGCGCTCCTGGCGTTGCTCATCGAGTGGTGGGCGTGGGCGCGGGGAGCGGGTGCGCGCGCAGCGTCACCGACACCTGCACCGCGTCCTCGGTGAGCCAAGCGAGCAGCCGCGGACGTGGCATCCCGTGCGCCTCGAGCGAGACCTCGAAGCGGGCCTCGGCCGCGAACCCCTCGGCGTCACGGCGGAGGTCGACCGTGAGCGGGTACCGCCGGGTGACCCCGTGCAACGTCAGGTCGACGACGGCCGGCAGTGCCAAGCGGTCGCCACGCCAGTCGGGGACGGGGCGGCCCGGGTCGACGATCGCCACGGCGCTGGCGTCCGGATGGCGCGCGACGTCGAACACGGTGCGGCGAGCGTTGAGATCGCGCAGCGCCACCCCGGAGTCGAAATCGGCAGGGTGGACGGTCGCCAGGAGGCGCATGCCCGTCGGCTCGGCGGGCGCGAACACGAGCTCGACCGCCGCCAGCGGGGCGGTCGCCGACCACGTCGACAACCCGTCCTGCGCTTCGTAGGCGACCTCGCCTTCGACCTGCCAGGCCGTGCCCTGACCCCAGCCCGACGGGGCGAGGACGAGGGCCGCCAGCAGGATGACGACGCGCCGCATGGTCGCAGCATGGGCGACGACGTCGGAGGGCGACGTCGCCCGCGCGCCACACCGGTCGCTCATCGTGCGTGGCCTAGACTGACTGCGGCGCCCGCTCGTGCGGACGCCCCCATCCATGACCCGCGTCGACCTCACCCTCCCCCTCGTCGTGGCCCTGCTGCTCTTGGCCGGGTTGGTGACCCTGTCGACCGCCGCGCCCGGCGACGAGTTCGGTCGCCAGCTCGTGTTCCTGTTGCCGGCCGCCGCCGCGGTCGGTCTGCTGTTGTGGGTGGGTCGCGAACGGCTCATGCGCTACGCACCCCACGCGTACGTCGTGACGATCGCGCTGCTCGTGGCCGTGCAGGTCTTCGGCACCGAGGTGAACGGCGCCAAATCGTGGCTGTACCTGGGACCCCTGCCGGGCTTCCAGCCGTCCGAGGTCGCCAAGCTCGCGCTCATCCTGGCGCTGGCGACCGCGTTGCACGACCGACCGATCCGGCGCTGGCTCGACTACGTCGTGCCGGCGGTGCTGGTCGGCTTGCCCGTGGCGCTGGTCCTCGCCGAACCCGACCTGGGGGGTGCGCTGGTGCTGGTCGCCATCGGGGCCGGCATGGTGCTCGTTCGCGGGGTGCCCTGGCGCCACCTGCTGGCGGTCGCCGTCGTCTTGGCGGTCGTGGTCCCCACCGTCGTCGTGCCCAACTTGTTGCCCCACCAGAAGGCCCGGATCGTCGCCTTCCTGAACCCGGGTGCCGATCCCCAGGGGGCCGGCTACCAGGTCATCCAGTCGACGATCGCGGTCGGGTCCGGGGGTTTGTGGGGCAAGGGCTACGGCGAGGGCACCCAGTCGCAGCTCGGCTTCATCCCGTTCCGGCAGACCGACTTCATCTTCCCGGTGTTGGCCGAGGAGGGTGGTTTCGTCGCCGCGGTGCTCGTGCTCGGCCTCTACGCGCTGCTCTTCTGGCGCCTGGTGGCGATGGCGGGGGAGTGCGCGGCGGCGCGCGATCAGCTCATCATCGTCGGCGTGCTCGTGTTCGTGGGCTTCCAGGTCCTCGTCAACGTCGGGGTGACGCTGGGCCTGGCGCCGGTCACGGGGATCACCTTGCCGCTCGTCAGCTACGGCGGGACGTCGCTCGTGTCGACGCTGGTGGCGCTGGCGCTGGCGTTCGTCATCCATCGGGATCGTTTCGCCGGCTGGTAGTAGGGTGGAGGCATGAAGTTCCGGTTCTGGTTCACCCTTCTGGTGCTGGTCCTCGTGATCGCCGTGGCGGCCCTGAACGTCTCCGCCCTGGTCACGCCGGTCGACGTCGACCTGTTGTTGGCCACCGTGCGGCTCCCGTTGTGGCCGATCGTGGTGGGGGTGCCGGTGCTGCTCGCGGTCGTGTTCCTGCTGGGCGGGATGTTGGATCGCTCGCGCCAGCTGCGCCAGACCGCCGCCCTCGAACGCCAACTGGCGGACGCGCGGGCGACCGTGGACCGTGGCCGCGAGGCTGCCCTGGACGACGCGGTGGCGCAGCTGAAGACCGAGCTCGGGGTGCTCGAGTCGAAGCTCGAGGGGGTCGCGTCGGGCGTCGAGTCGAGGCTGGGCGAGCGTCTGGCCGAGTTCGACGGCCGGCGGGAGACCCGTGACCAGGGGTTGGAGAACCGGCTCGCCGAACTGCGCGAGCGCGTCACGCGCGTGCGTGACGAGCTGGCGGCCGACGTGGCCGAGGCCGAGGACGCGATCCTGCGGGCCCTGCCGAGCGACGACCGGACCGTCGAAGCCGTCAAGCCGGCGCTGCCCGCCGAGCGTGGCTGACGCCTGCCAAGGCCGGCCTCTGCTAGCCTGAGCGCATGAGTCAGGATTCTGCGACCGAAACCGTGGCGAGCGCGTCCCCCAGCCTCGACGCCGATCGACTCCGGGCCGAGTGCTTGGAGGCGCTGAAGGTGGTGCGCGACCCCGAGATCCCCGTGAACGTGGTCGACCTCGGTCTCGTCTACCGCCTCGACGTCGACGCGGACGGTTCCGTCGACGTCGACATGACCCTCACCAGCATGGGGTGCCCCGTTCAAGACATGATCCAGGCCGACGTGGAGCTCGCCTGCATGAAGGTGGAGGGGGTCCGCAAGGTGACCGTCGAGTTCGTCTGGTCGCCGCCCTGGTCCACCGACAAGATGACCGACGACGGCAAGAAACAGATGCGCATGTTCGGCTTCCACGTCTGATAGGGCGCCGACGGTGCGACCCCCGGCGGGCCCGACGTGGTACCTCTTGGGGCGGCCATGTGGTTCCGACGCCCGCCCACCACGCCCCCGACGCGCGCCGACCGCTGGTCGGCCTTCGCGCGCCAGCTCGAGGCGGCCGACGCGGACGCGGCGGCGGAGCGGATCCGGCGCTTCCTCGACCTCCAGGACGCGGAGTTGCTCCACCCCTACGTGCTGCGCCGCGCGGGTCAGCCGAGCCTGTACCTGTTCGACGTCGTGCGCCGCCGCAGCGGTCCGACGGGACAGGTGGTGCGATGGTCGACGTGGGGTCTCGTGCGCGGCGAACGACCGCTGTCGCCGGTGGCCTTCCGCGCGGCACCGCGTCGTGAGCCGGTCCTCGAATCGCTCGAGGCGAGCCGGACCGGGGCCAGCCGGGTCGACCTGAGCGCCCACCCGGAGGTCGACGCCGCGCTGGCGATCCTGGCGCGGGATCCGCTGGCCGTGCGCGCGGCGGTCACGCCCGCCATCACGGCGGTGCTCGCCCGGCTCGTGGCGATCGGCCCCGGCGCCGCCGTGACGGTGGGCGAGCGGCACCTGATCGGCCAGGTCGACGTCGCCGAAGACGGGGATCCGGCCGACCTGCTCGGCTTCGCCGCCGATCTCCTGACGCTCTCGACGCTGCTGGCCGTGCCCACCAACGTGGTCATCGACGAGGCCGACTTCCTCGACCTGGGCTGAGCACCGCGCCCGCACGACGGGGCGGCGGACGCTGCGACCGTGGGTAGGATGTCGCATGCCTCGCTCCCACGTCCCCGCGGCCGACGCGCTCGTCGACCAGCCGCTCGACGTCCTCGACCACGGCTTCGTCCGGCTCGTCGACTACCTGGGCGGCGACGCCCGCATCGTCCAGGCCGCGCGCGTCAGCTACGGCGAGGGGACCAAGGGCGTGCGCGAAGACGCCGCCCTCATCGACTACCTGCTCCGGCACGGTCACACCAGCCCGTTCGAGCAGGTGGTCCTCACCTTCCACGTCAAGATGCCCATCTTCGTGGCGCGGCAGTGGATCCGCCACCGCACCGCGCGGGTGAACGAGCTCTCGGGGCGCTACAGCGTGTTGCGTGACGAGTTCTACGTGCCGCGGCCCGACGAGGTCCGGTACCAATCGGTCACCAACAAGCAGGGCTCGGCGGCCGACGAGGTGCCCGAGGCCCTGCGGGAGCGTGTCGTGGCGGCCCTCACGGGCGGGCAGGCCGAGACCTACACGGCCTACGAGTCGCTCCTCGAGGACGGCGTGGCCCGCGAGCTGGCGCGCATCAACCTGCCGCTGGCGCTGTACACCGAGATGTACTGGCAGATCGACCTGCACAACCTGTTCCACTTCCTGCGCCTGCGGATGGATTGGCACGCGCAGTACGAGATCCGCGCGTACGGTGACGCCATCGGCCGCTGCGCCCGGGCCGTGGCCCCGTTGGCCTACGCGGCGTTCGAAGAGCACGTGTTGCACGGCCGCCGGTTGTCGGCTTCGGAGCTCGCGGTCGTGCGCGCGGCCATCGACCCGGCGCGTCTGGCGGCGGCGCTCGAAGCCACCGCGCTCCGGCCCACCCGCCGCCGCGAGCTGCTCGAGAAGCTCGGGGTCGAAGGCGACGAGGCGGGCGACGTGGGGTCGGGCGCGACGCCGTCGGCGTCCGCGGCGACCCCCGACACCCGCTAGTGCGCTACCGCATCGCCTGCGTGGGGCGGCCGGACACCGGGCCCTATGGCGTCGCCGTCGCGCAGACGCTGGCGCGTCTCAGTGCCCTGACGGCGGCCGAGTTGACGGTGGTCAAGAGCGGCAAGGGGCGGGACGCCGACGTCCGCCGCCAACGCGAGGCGGAGCGGCTGCGGGCCGTGGTCGTGGGGCGCAGCGTGGCGCTCGACGAGCGCGGCCGCTCCTTCACCACGCTCGCCCTCGCCGAGCACGTGGCCGCGCTCGACCTGCGCGGCGAGAGCCGCATGACGCTGCTCGTGGGGGGCGCCGATGGTCTCGACGCCGCCCTCCGCGCCGAGGCCGCCGAGACCTGGCGCCTGTCCGACCTGACCTTGGCCCATGAGCTGGCGCTGGCCGTCCTGTTGGAGGGCCTCTACCGCATCGAAGCGGTTCGAGCCGGTCATCCGTACCACCGGGGCGATTGAAGTCCGTCCCACACGCTTCATGAGAGACGTGGGAGCGTGGTGGACGCGTTCTCACGATCTCGTGAGGCGAGCGTGAGTGAGGTGTTTCACGAGCGGGCTAAAAGCCGTCGGGGACGGTGCCGAGGGGGTCTCATAGGAGGTTCATCTCGGTTGACATGCCAGGTCGTGCCGTGCCATGCTGTGCAGCGGACCCGTGTGGTTCGAAGCCGCACTGGAAGGAGGTGCAACCCCTTGAAACGGCTTCGGAACGACAAGGATCCCGGTGCAAACGCGAGGCTCGAACGTCTGGGACGAGGAAACACGGTCACTCCCCCGGATCCGTTCAGGCCGAACACCGCGCCGAACGTCATTCAACGCACGTCAAGGGGTAATCACATGAAGAAATTCCTCATCACGATCCTGGCGGCGCTACTCGCCGGCGGCATCGTCTCGGCCCAGAGCTTCCCCGACATCCCGGGCGGTCACTGGGCGGGCGACGCGGTCGAAGAGATCGCCGACCTCGGTATCGTCATCGGCTTCCCCGACGGAACCTTCCGTGGGAACGAAGCCTTCACCCGTTACCAGGCCGCCCTGGTCGTGAGCCGCCTGTTGGACGTCATCGACGCCAACATGGAGGCAGAACTCGGCTCGCTGCGCGGCGCCCTCCAGGAGCTCGCCGGTGACGTCGCCGCCCAAGGTGTCCGCCTCGCGGCCGCCGAGAGCGCGATCGCCGGGATCTCCGACGACGTCGCTGCCGGTGCAGCCGACATGGCCGCCTTCGGCGATCGTCTCGATGCGCTGGAGTCCGGCAACATGGCGAACGCCGACGACGTCGCTGCCAACACCGCTGGTGTGGCCGCGAACGCCCAAGGCATCGCCGCCAACGCGGCGCGTCTCGACGCGCTCGAGGCCGCCATGGCCGACATGCCCGAGGGCATGGACGAGGCCGTCTTGCGCGACCTCCAGAACCAGATCGCTTCGCAGCGCGTCGCCATCGATACCGCTCAGGCCCAGGCCGAAGCGGCCGAAGCGCGCGCCAACGGCGCCTACGACCTGGCCCTCCAGGCGCTGGCTGCCGCCGACGCGAACGCGAGCGACATCGCCGCGCTGAACCAGGCCTTCGGTCTGCTCAGTGCCCGGGTCGACGCGATGGGTGCGGCTGCTCCGATGCCCACCCCCGTTCCCGAAGCCGCGCCCGTTGACCTCTCCGGCATCGCGCGCAACGCTGGCGACATCGCCAACATCCGCGAGTTCGTCATCCTCCTGCGTCGCGATCAGGTCGCCCTGCGCGACCGCGTCTCGGCGCTCGAAGCCGCTGACGAGGAGCTCGCCGCCTCGGTGTCCGACCTCGAAGCCCGCGTGACGGCGCTCGAGACGAACCCGCTCGGCTTCTCCGGCAGCATCGAACTCGAGTACTACGTGGCCCGTACGCTCGGCGCCTTCGCGTTCGACGTCGACCGCGTCTACGGTGCGAACGCCCCCCGCTCGATGGGCAACTCGTACTTCTCGACCGGCTCCGACGAGCTGAACGACGACGACGACGAGACCGACGTGGGCGAGGTCGCCCAGGACCGCCAGGACATCACGCAAGAGTCCGGCGACCTGAGCACGACCCTCAACCTCAACGTGGGCTCGGGCAACATGTTCGACGGCGCCGGCTCGCCGCGCGCCCTGAACGGCTTCACCTCCGTCGTGACCGTGGAGATCGAACAAGGCTTCATCGCCGAGGACTCGACCTTCACCGATGGCTTCGACGCGTGGCTGTTCACCATCACGGACTTCACGACCACGTTCGACCTGATCGGCGCCGAGCCGCTCACCTTCGCCTTCGGCGAAGAGGTCGGCGTGCAGTTCACGAACTACGTGTTCGACATCGAAGACCAGATCGGCTTCGTGGCGACCGTCAGCTCGCCCGACTTCCTGTCGTTCCTGAACCCCGGCCTCACGGCCGCGTACTTCAGCGACACGACGGACGGCGTCATGCGCGGTATCCGCGGCACGATGGCGCCTGAGTTCGGCGACGCGATCGGTCTCTCGGGCGGCGTGTCCTTCGCGCAGTACGCCCTCGCGACTGCCGATAAGGACGACGTCCTGGTGGACAACACCGTGACGACCGTCTGGGGCGCCGACGGTATGGTCGACCTGCTCGGCATCGTCGGCCTCGAGTTCGAATACGCCAACAGCTCCACCGACGGCACGGCCAACGGCAGCATCCTCTACGTCCTGGCCGAAGTCGACGGCGAAAACCTGCCGATCCTCAACGGCCTCGGCGCCAACTACCGCGCCATGGACCTTGGCTTCGACGGCATCGGTCTGGACGCGGACGGCGCGACGCAGGGCGATTCGCCCTTCGAGCTGGGCCAGACGGGCTTCGGCGTCGAAGCGAGCCTCGGCCTGTTCATCCTCGACGTGACCGGCTTCTTCGACAGCTACACGCAAGAAGCGTCCGGTGACGAGAACGTCGGGTTCGGCGTCGAAGTGGCCGCCGATCTGTTCGCCGGCTTCTCCCTCACGGGCTTCTACGAGTCGGCCAGCGTCAACGGCACCGTCGTGGACGAGACCGTCAACGTCGCCGAAGTCGACGCGGGCTACGACCTGCTCGACGGCGAGTACGAGACCATGTTCGGTGTTGGGATCGAGCACGACGGCTCCGCCGCCAACGCTCTGATCTCCGGCCTGAACATCGCCGCCGGCTACGAGCGCCACACGGAGGACTACAGCCAGACCGTGATCTACGCTGAGGCCGACTACGCGCTCGACATCTCGATCGTCTCGCTCACCCCCTACGTCGGCTACCGCAGCGAAGTGGATTCGGACGCGGGCTCGAACGACTTCAGCGAGATCGTCGCGGGCATCGGCGTTCGCACGCAGGCCCTCGACATCATCCTCCGCCCGAGCCTCCAGGCCGCGGCCAACTACCGCAGCACCACCTGGAGCGACGCGACCGACTTCACCGCCACTGAACTCCAGTGGAGCGTCGGCCTCAACCTCGAGGAGTTCCTCCTGGCCAACAGCTCGCTGTCGGCGCGCGTGGGCTCCTGGACCGGCACGAACACCAACGCCGCGACCAACACCATCGGTGCTGGCGACGAGGCGACGGACATCTCCGACGGCCGCAGCGCGGATGCGCCCGGCTTCGACGAGAACGTCTTCGGCTACGAAGTCGTGTGGGACTACTACGATCTGGTCATGGCCTACGGGTCCTACACCTCCGATCGTAACGGCACCACCGCTTCGGCTCAGGCCTTCTCGATCAAGTACACCGTCGACTTCTGAGCTAACGCTCAGGACCTACGGAAAGAGCGCGCGCCCCGTCTTCGGACGGGGCGCGCGCCCTTTCATGATGCGGAGCGGAGCGGTCGGGCGTGGAGCGGGGGGCCCTGGGCGACGACCCGGAGGACACCTGGTCGCAGACGCACGCGGTAATCGCTGGCGGTGGGGATCGCTTCTCCTTCGGCGTGACCGGGCGTCGGCGACGACCAGTGGACGTCGAGCGAGGTGGCCGCGAAGCGGTGGACCTGCGGATGTCCCAGGTGGCGGCCCCGCATCACCCGGGGCAGGATCGCCAGGGTGCCGGCGCGGCCGAAGCGACCGGCGATGACGACGTCGAGGGTCCCGTCGTCGGGCTCGGCGTCGGGCGCGAAGCGGAAGCTGCCGCCCGTGCGCGGACCGTTCTGCACGGCCACCAGGAGCGCCGGACCGCTGAAGCGAAGCGTCCGGCCGGTCGGGTCGCACATCGTCACCTCCACGTCGGCCAAGCGGAAGTCGCGCAGCGCGGACACGACGCCGTAGAGGTAGCGCGCGAGCCCTCGGAAGGCAGCCGGGGCCGCCACGATGCGGCGCGCGACGTCGGCGTCGAAACCGGTCCCGAAAGCGTTGACGAACGGCTCGCCGTTGACCTCGCCGACGTCGATGCAGCGTTCGTGGCCGGCGATCAGGGCACGCACGGCCCCGTCGGGGTCGACCCGACCGAGGCCGAGGGCATGGGCGAAGTCGTCCCCAGAACCGAACGGCACCACGCCCAGGCGATGTCCCCCGGACAGGCAGCCACGCAGGACGGCGTGGACCGTGCCGTCGCCACCGACCGCCACCGCGGTGCTGCCGGCCGGCAGCTCGCTGACGAGCTGCGCCGCCGCTTCGTGCGACGGCGTGGTGTGGACGCGGACGACGATCCCAGCGGCCTCGAGTTGCCCCACGATGGCCTCGAGGTGGGGGAGGCCGCGGCCATGACCCGCGTGCGGGTTGACGATCAGATGGTGCACGTGGGCGGATGCTACCGCAACGCGGGTAGACTGACACGATGGACGCGTTCCCCGTGACGTTCGATCTCGACCGGGTCCCCGCCGTCTGGCGGGAGCTCTTCGAGGACGCCTTGCCGTGGGCCGTCTTGGCGCGGCTCGACGACTTCCTGCGGACGCTCGAGGGAGACCTCGCCGGCGACGTGCACCCCACCGCGGTCCTCGAGGGCCCGGTTCGGCTCGAGGCCGGGGCTCACATCGCCCCCCACGCCTACGTCCAGGGTCCCGCCTGGATCATGGCGGGTGCGTCGGTGGGCCATGGCGCGTACGTCCGCGGCGGGGTGCTGTTGGCGCCAGGGGCGAAGGTCGGTCACGCCACCGAGGTCAAGCGTTCGGTGTTCCTCGAGGGCGCCAAGGCGCCGCACTTCAACTACGTCGGCGACAGCGTCCTCGGGCACGACGTGAACCTCGGCGCTGGCGTGAAGGTGGCGAACCTCAAGGCGTTCGGTGGCTCGATCTCGATGGGGGCGACGCCCACCGGTCTGCGCAAGTTGGGGGCGCTCGTCGGGGACGGGGCCTCGATCGGCTGCAACGCGGTGCTGGCCCCCGGCACCGTGATCGGAGCCGGGACCGTCGTGTACCACGGCGCCATGCTGCGCGGCGTGGTGCCCGCCCACAGCGTCGTGAAGGTGCGTCCGACGCTCGAGACGACCACGCGCCACGGCTGAGACCACGCCCGCGATCGACGTGGCACGTTGATCCCGCTCCGTGACCACAACCCGACCCGAGACCGCGTGTGGGTCGTATGGGCGCTCGTGGTCGCCAGTGTCCTCGGGTTCGTCGTGCCCATCGCGCTGGGAGGCTGGGAGGGGGTGGGGCGCGCCGCCTGGGGCGGTGGGCTGATCCCGGCGGCCTGGTGGGCGCGACCGCTCGAGAACCTACCGCGGCTCGTCAGCCACGCGTTCCTGCACGGCGGGTGGACGCACCTGGGGGGCAACCTCGTGTTCCTGGCGGTGTTCGGCGACAACGTCGAGGACCGCTTCGGTCACCTGCGGTTCGCGGCCTTCTACGCGCTCGCCGCGGTGGTCGCGGGCCTCGTCCACGCGCTGGCCGACGCGGGCTCGGTATTGCCCCTGGTGGGCGCCTCAGGGGCCATCAGCGCCGTTCTCGGCGCCTACGTGCGTTACTTCCCACGGCGCCGCGTGCAGACGATCGTGGTGCCGCTGGTGGTGCCCTGGCTCCTGGTGCGCGTGTTCACCCCGTTCCCGGCGTTCTTCCTGTGGTCGTTGCCGGCCTGGGTCTACCTCGGGTACTGGGCTGCGGTGCAGACCTTCGAGGCGGCCGCCACGCTCGCGCCGGCGGGCGTGGCGGTGCCGACCGGCGGTGTGGCTTGGTGGGCCCACGTCGGCGGTTTCACTTTCGGACTGCTCCTGGCGCCGCTGTTCGCGCGGCGGGACTTCAGCGCGCCGGTTCGATGAGCCCGTAGTCGCCATCGTGGCGCAGGTACAGGACGCTCACGAGATCGGTGTCGACGTTGCGGAACACGAAGAACGTGTGGCCGAGCGCTTCCATCTCGAGCGACGCGTCCTCGGGCGACATCGGCCGCAACACGTAGCGCTTCGTCCGGACCAGCGTCGGTTCGCGCTCGTCTTCGGCCTCCGGTTCCGGTTCGGGCGCACCCTCGGTGCGCTTGGCGATGAGGCGCCCCTTGAACCGCTTGAGCTGGCGCTCGAGCTTGTCGACGACCAGGTCGATGGCCGCGTACGTGTCGGGACCGCGCTCCTCGGCCCGGACCACGCCGTTGGGGACGTTGACCTGCACCTCGACGCGGGCCTCCTCGCCGCCCACGCGCTCGTCGTACGACATCGTCACGCGCGCGTCGACGATCTGATCCGAGAACCGGTCGAGCTTGGCGAGCTTCTCTTCCGCGTACGACCGCATGGCGTCGGTGACCTCGACGTTGCGTCCGACGACTTGGTAGATGTTCATCCCAGCCTCCTCCTGGCCGCCTGTGGCCACGGCCGCCTGTGGCCACGATCGTTCGTTCGGCACCTCGAGTCTAGCAGGGCGCGATTGGCGCCCCGAAGGGAAGCTCGGCCATCCCCGCGAAGGCTCCGGTCGTTCCCGTCCGCCGACGTCGGGCACGCGTCGGGGACGGGTGAAACGACGTGCTAGCGTGGTCGTGATGGACGTCACCTCAGCTCCCGCGCGTTGTCCCGCCACCGCCGGTATCGAGGTCCTCCAGGAGAAGTGGGTGCTGCACATCGTGCACGCTCTCCTGCAGGGCCCCAAGGGCTTCAACGCCATCGGCCGCGAGGTGGGAGGCTGCAACCCGACCACGTTGACCCAACGGCTGTCGCGCCTCGAGGCGCTCGGCCTCATCGAGAAGACCGAGGGCGACGGCACCTGTCGGGCGTGCTACCGCCTCACGCCGGCGGGCAACGAGCTCGACGACGTCATCGGCGCGATCCGGACGTGGGCGGGGATCCATTTGAACGGTTCGACCACCGCCTAGCGCGGCGGCCGCGACCATCGAGCACCAGCCCTCAGCCGCGGCGTCCGAACAGGCCGCGCGGCTTCTTGCGTTCGTCCTCCAGCTGGTCCTGCAAGTCCTTCGCCAGCTTCTTGTACTTGGTCAGCCGCACCCGCAACGCGTCGTTCTCCTCGCGGAGTTTCGCCACCTCGGCGCGCAACGCACCGAGTTCGGAAGCCGCCGTGCCGCCTCCCGCGAGGCTGGCGCCCGAGCGGACGCCGAAGGCGGGCGGGGCCGGCTCGAGGATGCTGGTGGTGTACACCGCTGGCGGCGCCATGCCGTCGTCGATGGGCCCTTCGGTCAGCAGGCGCTCCAGGCGTTCGCGCAGGTTCTTGTCACCCAGGGGCCGCTGCAGCAGCAGGTCGGCGCCGGCCGCCCGCGCCCGCGCGCGGACGCGTTCGTCCAAGCCACCTTGGTGAGGAGCGTCCGCCACCAACACGACCTTCACGCCCGACAGCCGGCTCACGCCCTTCGCCCGTTGGCACAACGTGAAGCCGTCGACGTCGGCGAGGTCGGTGGCGAGGAGCATGGCGTCCGGCGTGTTCTCGCGCAGGAACGCGAGCGCCGCTTCGCCGCTCTCGACGAGGGTGAGATCGAAGGCGTCCACCGCCAGGATCATGTCGATCATCTGGCGCTGGAGTGCGTCCGGCTCGGCGATCAAGAGCGTTCGGCGGCTCATGGTCGGGCTACGTTAGCACGCGCCCTACACCCGGTCAGGTACTGACGCAACTTTCATGATGCATCCTTCATGGGCAGGTTGGCGACCAACACCATGCGGTTGCCCTGCTGCTCGAAACGGACGTCGTAGTCCGTGTCGTCGGCAGGGAAGTACTTCTCGATGACGGCCAGCAGCTCGGACTTGAGGTCCTCCATCATGCCGGGCGTCATCTTCGCCCGGTCGTACGAGAGCACCAGTTTCAGGCGCTCCTTGAGCGCGTCCTTGCTGCGCTTGCGGCGGAACAGACCGAACACGCTAGCGACCCCCGAACAGGCGGCGGAACCCCGCGAACATCCCCGTGGGCGCGTCCAGGTCCGGGTAGGCGACGTCTTCGCCACGGATGCGCCGTGCGATGTCGCGGAAGGCGCCCCCTGCCGAGGACTTGGCACTGCCCTCTTCCAGCGACGCCGGGTTGCCGACGTTGGTCGACACGAGGATGCGCTCGTCCTCGGGCACGATCCCGATGAGCTTCACCCCGAGGATCTCGAGCACGTCGTCGACCTCGAGCATGTCGCCGCGCTTGACCATCGCGGGCCGCAGCCGGTTGATGATCAGCCGCACCTCGGTGATCTCGCGCGCCTCGAGCAGGCCGATGATGCGGTCGGCGTCACGGACGCTCGACACCTCGGGGTTGACCACCACGAGCGCGCCGTGCGCGCCGCTGGCGGCCGTCTGGAAGCCGGTCTCGATGCCGGCGGGACTGTCGATGACGACCCGGTCGAAGCCCTCGTCCTCGATCAGCAACCGCACCGTCTCCTGCATGCGCGATTCGGAGAGCGCGCTCTTGTCCTTGGTCTGGGAGGCGGCGAGAAGGTACAGGGTATCGACGCGCTTGTCGCGGATGAGCGACTGGCGCAGCTTGCAGCGTCCTTCGAAGACGTCGATCAGGTCGTAGACCACGCGGCCTTCGAGACCCATCACGACATCGAGGTTGCGCAGACCGACGTCCGTGTCGATCACGCACACCTTCTCGCCCTGCTTGGCCAGCGCGGCCCCCACGTTCGCCGTGGTGGTGGTCTTGCCCACGCCACCCTTGCCCGACGTCACGACGATGGCTTTCGCGTTCACGGGATGGTTGCCCTCCTCTGGACCGACACCGGCCCCCAGGTCGGGGCGCCATAGGGCGCCCGGCCGTCGCTCGCTTCCGCGGACGATACCACCTCGTCCGCGGCCCGCCCTCGGCCCAGGTCAGACCCGCTGGAGGTTGGCGAACTTGACCAGCAGACGCTTGGCGCCGGCCGTCTCGAACACCACGGTGACCTCCGCTTTGGCGCCCTCGCCCGAGAGACCCACCACCATGCCGGCGCCGAACTTCGGATGTGCGACGCGCTCGCCACCACGGAACGCGACCGCGGCCGCGCCCGCGAGCGCGCCCGCAGGCGATGCGCTCGCGGACGGCGCCGCCTTCATGACCGGCGTCGCCGTCACGACCGGCGCCGTCCATGTGCTGCGCGTCGGCCGGCGGCCGCCGGCCGCACCCGTCAACGGTTGGCCCAACGCGTCGATCTCGCGCCACAAGTCGGTGGGGACGTCCTCCAGGAAGCGGCTCGGACGGGCGAACTCGGTGCGCCCGAACGACATCCGCGAGGCGCAGTGCACGAGCACCAGGCGCTCCTCGGCGCGGGTGATGCCGACGTAGAGCAAGCGACGTTCCTCCTCGAGCTCGCCCAGGCTGCCGGTGGCCGAGCGGTGGGGGATGAGACCCTCTTCGAGGCCCACGAGGAGCACCATGGGGAACTCCAGACCCTTGGCGTTGTGGAGCGTCATGAGGGTCACGGCCGACTCGGGGACCTCGTCGTTGACGGCTTCGACCGCGCGGTCATCGACGCTGCCGAGCAACGCGGCCTCGTCGAGGAACTCGGCGATGCCGCCGCCCGTCTCGCCTTCCCACTCGGCGACCGCCGAGACGAGCTCCTCGAGGTTCTCCATGCGGCCGCGCGCCTCGAAGCTGCCTTCGGCCTTGAGCGCGGGCAGGTAGCCGCTCTGATCGAGCACCGCCTTGAGGAAGCTGCTGGCGGCGAGCGTTTCGGCTGCCTCGGCGAGATCGTCCATGAGCGCGGAGAAGTCCTGCAGCCGCGTGACGGCGGCGGTGCCCGACACGACCTCCGGAGCGCGTCGCACGGCCTCCGAGAAGACCGCGCCATGCCGGGCCGCCCACCCGGCGAGCGCGTCCTCGGTGGTCTTGCCGATCCCCCGCTTCGGTCGCGCCAGCACCCGTCGCCAACTGACGTCGTCGGCAGGGTTCAGCGCGGCGCGGGCATAGCTGAGCACGTCTTTCACCTCACGCCGGTCGTAGAAGCCGACACCGCCCACGATCTTGGCGGGCACGCCGGCCTTGCGCAGCGCCTCTTCGAGCACCCGCGACTGGGCGTTGGTCCGGTAGAGCACCGCGACGTCGTCGTAGCTGCCCCCCTGCGCCACCCAGGCATCGACCTGGCGCGCCACGAAGTCGGCCTCGGCGCGGTGGTCGTTGGCGCGGAACAGCGCCACCGGATCGCCCTCGCCCTTGGCGGCGCGCAGCACCTTCTCGAGACGGCCCTGGTTCTGCTCGATGAGCACGTTCGCCAGCTTGAGGACACTGGCCACCGACCGGTAGTTGGTCTCGAGGCGGTACACGGCGGCGTCCTCGTAGTCGCGCTGGAAATCGAGGATGTTGCGCAGGTCGGCGCCGCGGAAGGCGTAGATCGACTGGTCCGGGTCGCCCACGGCCACCAGGTTGCGGTGCTTGTCGGCGAGCAAGCGCGTGAGCTTGTACTGGGCCGCGTTCGTGTCCTGGTACTCGTCGACGTGCACGTGGACGGCGCGCTCCTGGACCCGATCGAGGACGTCGGGGAAGCCTTCGAACAGGTCGACGGTCCGACCGAGGATGTCGTTGAAGTCCACCGCGTTGGCGCCGCGCAGGCGAGCCTGGTAGCGCGCGAAGACCTCGGCGATCAGTTCGAGCGGCAAACCGCCCACCTCGCGCCCCCAGGCCGGCTCGGCGGCGGCCTCGAAGGTCTCGGGCGTCCACAGGTTCGACTTGGCGCGGTCGATGGCGGCGCGCAGCGCACGTGGGTTGGCGTCCTCGAGCCCGCGCACGGTGCCGAGCACGTCCTTGAGGAGGTCGAGTTGGTCGCCGTCGTCGTAGATGCCGAAGCCGCGTTCCAGTCCGATGACCGAACCGTAGGTCCGCAGCACCCGCAGACAGGCGGCGTGGAACGTGGCGACCCAGAGTTCGCGGGCGGGTGGACCGATGAGCCCTTCGACCCGTTCGCGGAGCTCACCGGCGGCCTTGTTGGTGAAGGTGACCGCCAGCACCTGCTGGGGCCGGACGGCGTGCTCGCGCAGCAGGTAGGCGATGCGGTGCACGACGGTGCGGGTCTTGCCGGAGCCCGCCCCGGCCACGACGAGGGCGGGACCACGGGCATGGACCACGGCGAGGCGCTGGGCCTCGTTCAGGGGGGCGAGGAGCGGGTCGGACGTCACGACTGAGCAGCCTACCCCGTGCCCGCGCCGGGGCCCGACGCCCGGCGGTCGCCGTGCCGGCTGCGCCGGTGGCCGACGGGCGCGGCGCCGATCGGGCCCTCGTCGCCCGGCGCCAGGAGCGCTAGACTGAGCGCATGACCGATCGCGACATGGCCTTCTACCGTGCCTGGGCGGACCTGCTCGTCGCCATGCAGGCGTACGCCGACGAGCGCGCCGACGTGATCTTCGTCAAGGAGTCGGACTTCCCGGACTACATCTACCGGATGGCGCGACCCTACGACCTGCCCACCATCGTCATGAACGCGTCGTTGTCGCGCCCCGACGGCCAGCCCGTGCTGCTGCTCTACGCCAGCCCGCGCCACACGGTGTTCAAAGAGGTCGTGGTGCACCCGTACGAGTCCCACGTCTACCGCAAGCTGACGCTGGCCGACGACGGCAGCGCGCTGGTGGAGGGGAGCCGGCCCTTCGACGCCGCGCGCCTGCGCGCGCTCGCCGACGGGCTGTTCGGTGTGGCGGTGCCAGTTCTCGGCTGAAGCCGACCGACCGGCGCCCGTCGTCACTCACCCGCGCGCGCGCGGGTCATCACCCAGAACGCTCGCCACCACCGCCTCGGCGACGTGGGCCGCCGCCAGGAAGCCGCGACCTGCGAACCCACCGACCCAGATCGCCCGCGGGGCCAGCGTCCGCACGACGGGCCGTCGTTCCGGGGGGTGCGCGCGGACGCCGGACCAGACCCTGTCGTCGGCGTCGCTGCCAGCGAGGTCGGGCAGGGCCCAGGCGATCGCCGCGCGCAGGCGAGCGGCGGCGTCGCTGGCGGGAGGACCGGGCGCACGGTGATGACCGCCGATGGCGGCCACGAGGCGCGTTGCGCCCTCCACGAACGGCGGCGCGGCGATCCGGACGGCGCCCACGTAGGTGGAGCCCGCCACGGGACGATGCGGTGCTGGCAGCGTGGTGATCACCACGTCGCCGGCGATGGCGTCGAAGTCGGGGCGTGGACCGAGCGCCGCGCTCAGCGCGTCCGGCCAGGGCGCTGCGCCCGTGGCGAGCACGAGCAGGTGGGCTCCAATGCGTGGTCGCAGGGCCCTCGCCGTGCACCGGCTCGAGGTGAACGCGCCAGGTCGACGGCGGGTGGCCGCGTTCGACCGCGACGACGGCCGCGCCGTCGGCGTAGTGCGCCCCGCGTTGGATGGCGGCGCCGCGCAACGCCGCGCGCCACACCGACGGTTCGAGCCAGCCGCCGTCGACCGCGAGGAAGGCGCCATGCGGGGCGCGGACGCCGGCCGCGACCGGGTCGACGGGCCGAAGACCGGCGGTCGCGAAGGTGCGTGCCTGTTTCGCGCTGTCGGCCACCCGCAGGGCGCCCGACCGGTGGGCGCCCGTCGTCTCACCGAGCGCCCGCAACTCGGCGGCCCAGCGCCAGGTCGTCTGCAAGGCCAGGAGATCGTCCGGGTGCGCACGTCCGGTGCGACCGCGGAAGGGGTTGAGCAGGGCGACGGGCACGTCGGAGGCGGCTGGTCGTCGGGCGTCGACGACCTCCGCCGCCACGCCCGCCCGCGCGAAAGCCCATGCGAGCGAGGCACCGACCACGCCCGCGCCGACGATGACCACGCGCGACGCGTCGACCGGCGGGCGCACCAGGCGCGGCTCCGAGGTCACCGCCCGCGCCCGTCCTCCGCCAGCGTCGGAGAGCGCGAGGCGCGCAAGACCTCGCGCTTGCCGCCCTCCGGTCCCGGTCGCTTCTCCACCGTCAGCCCGGCCGCCTCCAGGGCGCGGCGCACCGCACCCCGGACGCTGTAGGTGGCGAGCGTCCCGCCGTCGGCCAGTCGGCCGGCCAGCGCTCCGAGCACCGCGGGCGTCCACGCCCGCGGGTCGACCTCGGGCGAGAACGGGTCGAGGTAGACCGCGTCCACGGGTTCGAGCGCGACGAACGCGGGTCGCGCCACCAGGTCGGCCGCGTCGCCGAACCAGACCTCGATGGCCACCGGTCCGACGGTGAGATGCCGCGACGCCGACGCCGGCCACGACGACCACGTCGCCATCGCCGCCAACCAGGCGTCGACGAACGGCCGGGGCGCCCAGGTGGCCAGCTCGAGGCGCTGCCAGGCGGCCGGCGGGAGCGGTTCGCGTTCGAGCGCGACGTACGTGACGCGGGTTCCGGTGTCCCACGCCAGCGCGACCGTCAGGCCGAGGTTGGTGGCGGCCCCCAGGCCGACCTCCAGGACGCGGGTGGGCCGGCCCTCGCGCAGACGTGTGCCCACGCCCGCGCCCTCCACGAAGACGTGGAGCGCCTCGCGATGGGCACCGTGGCGCGAGCGGAAGGTCTGTCCGAAACGGGGACTGTGCAACGTGAGGCTGCCGTCGTCGGTCCGCACGACGTCGCCCCAGAGCGGCGGGGTCGACGGAGGCGCGTTCGGAGGCTCGTGAGGCACGCGACGAGCGTACCAAGTGCGCGCTGACGCACGTTCTCACCCGCTCGCCGTATCCTGAGGCGTCTCCCACGTCTCGGGAGACGGGAGGGAACCGCGTGGAGACCGCTTTGCGACGCATGGCCGCCATGGTCGAGTCCTTCGCCGACGCGTTCGTGGCGTGGCTCGGCACGGACGGTGCGCGCCCGCAGAACTGGCCCGTCCTCACCTGGGTCCTGATCGGTGCCGCACTCCTGCTGCTGTGGTGGCTGGCGCGTCGACGCCGGCCGACGCCGCTCGACGTGCGCCCACCGCAACTCCTCGTCACCAACGGTGAGGTCGTCCCGCACGGCTCGCCCGAACCGACGCCGCGAGGCCGCCGGCGGCCCGTGGAACCGTCGAGCCTGGCGGTGACGGGTTCGCTCGTCATGACCGTCAGCAACTTGAGCCGCTACCCGGTGCAACTGCTCGAGGTCGCGCTCCGTGAGAACCGCCGCGGTGCCCCCGATGTCGCGGACGTGAACGCGATCGTGCCCGCCATGGGCTCGGTGTCGGTCGAAGCGGTCGTGCCGCTGTCGCTCCGGGGGGACGGTTGGCTCGACGTCTACAGCTATGCGACCGTCCCGCGGACGAAGACCCACCGGCACCGCGTCGAGCTGGTGTGGGAGCCGTGGGCGGCGCGGTTCAAGGTGGCGCCCCTCGACCAGGCGGTCACGCCGACCCGGCGCTTGGCCGGTGACGAGCCGAACGCGCGCTTCCTCGACGCGGTGGTGGCTCCCGCGCCGGCGTCCACGCGGGCATCGGCGGTTCGTGCGGCACCCGCCGACGCCGTCGTCGAGGACGCACCCGCGCGGCACGCGGCGACGCCGCGAGCCGTCGAGGTCCCCGCATCTGGCGCGCCCGCCGCCACCGACCGACGGCCACCGGCCAGCCGGCCGTCGACACCGCGCTCGGTCGAGCCGGTCGCAGCGCCGCCCCCCTCGCCGCCGGCTCGCCAGCCGAGCAGACCGGTGTCGTCGCACGCGGTCGATACGCCGCCGCCTGCCGAGCGCACCGCGCCACCCCGGCCGTCGGCAGCTCGCTCGGTCGAGACGCCGGTACCCGCCGAGCGCGCGGTGCCGCGGCCGTCGGCTCCACAGTCGGTCGAGACACCGGCGTCGTCGGCGCGCACCCCCGAGGCGTCGCCAGCGCCCGCCGAAGGCCGGTCGTCTCGTTCGGGGCAGCCCCGTCCGGTGCCATCGGCCCCTCCGGCGGCGCCTCGGGGGCCGGCGGCGCGCACCGGCGACGGTCGACCGTCCGCGGCAGAGGCTCGCGGCGCCCGCCCTGGAGACGGCCGTTCGCGTGAAGGCCGCCCTGCTGATGCTCGCCCCGCCGCGAAGCGGCCGTCGGACGTCCGAGGCGCCGACGTCTACCTCCGGGACGCGCGGCTGCCCGAAGCACGAGCCGCCCGGCCGCGCCCCGCGCCACCGGCCACGACACCGCGAGCAGCGACCGCGACACCGCCGTCAGCCGGCGCCGAACCGACAGGAGGGCGAGCTCCTGAGCACGACGCCCAACGCCCGCCCAGGGCGGCGCCCACGGCGGCGCCCAGGGCGGCGCCCAGGGCGGCTGCCACGCCGGATCGCCGGCCCAACGCCGAGCCCGGACCGCCGCCGCCCGTCGCGGGGCGGTCGTCGGCGGCCGCGGCCGAACGCGACCGCGCCCCCACACCTGCGCCCGCTGCCGAGGACGACGGCACCGTCCAGGGCGTCGATGGGTTGCCCTGGCGTACGGACCCCGGCGTGGCGCCGACACCGCGGGTGCCCGACGTGGAACCCGACGCACGGCCGGCGGCGTTCGAGCGCTGGGACCGGACCGATTGGTCGAACACCGGCGGCTTCGCGCGTGGAGAGGTCGCGGGGGTCGGCCGGGCTGGTCGTCCGCGGGGGGGTCCGCAGCGCGACCCGGAGACGTCAGCCGTCGCGTCCGGATCGGTCGGTCGGCCTGGGCGACGCGCGCCGGCGGCGGACGAACCGGCGCTCGGTGGTCGCGCTGGCCACGACGTCGCCTCCCGACCGGCGTTCGAGCCCGACCCGGTGTTCGAGCCCGGACTCCTGTTGGGTGACGACGACGACGCGGGGGCGCCGGACGCGTCGCCGCGGTCCTCGTCCGTGGTGACGCCGGTCGTGCCGCGGGTGCCCGACGCGTCCTCGTCGAAGACCGCCCCGCCCGCTCGCGGGCGCCGGAAGCTGGAGTTCCCCGACGAGTTCTGAGCGCGCACCCGCGGTGCCGCCGTTCGCGCTCCGGCGGCCGAACGGGGTGCCGACGAACGAACGTCTCGGGCTCGAAGGGCTAGGTTGAGACCCATGGCTACGCCTCAGGCTCCCACCCCCACCGGTCGCGTCGTGATCGTCACCGGCGCCAGCTCAGGGATCGGACGGGTCACCGCGCGCGACCTGGCCGCCCGCGGCGACACCGTCGTCATGACCTCCCGCGGCTCGGGTCGCGGCGCCGAGGTGGCCGACGAGATCCGCACCGAGACCGGCGGCGAGGTTCACTTCCTGCCCGCCGACCTCGCGGTCCTGGCCGACCAACGCGCCTTCGTCGCCGCCTTCCGCGAACGCTGGTCGCGGCTCGACGTGCTCGTCCTGAACGCCGGCTTGTTCATGGGAGAACGCGAAGAGACCGTCGACGGCATCGAGCGGACCTGGGCCCTCAACCACCTGGGCGTGTTCGTACCGGCGGTGCTGCTGGCCGATCTGCTCGTCGCGAGCGCGCCGGCGCGGGTCGTGGTCACCTCCTCGAGCGCCGCCTTCATGGGCCGCATCCGATGGCGCGACCTGGAGCTGCGGGAGCGGTACCAGGGCTGGCCCGCCTACGCCCAATCGAAGCTCGCCAACATGGTGTTCGCTCGGGAACTGGCCCGTCGTCTGGAGGGCACCGGCGTCTCGGTCCACGTGTTCCACCCCGGCTTCGTCGCCACCGCGTTCGGTTCGACCGGGGGCCGCTGGGCGCGACTCGTCGCCACCCTGCAACGCTGGTTCGGCCGCACGCCCGAGGCGGGCGCCGACACGATGACGTTCCTCGCCACCGACGAGGCCGCGTTGCGGTCGACGGGGGTCTTCTGGACCGACCGCCGGCCTCGTGCGCTCGCCGCGGCCGCGCGCGACGAGACCGTCGGCGAGCGTCTGTGGGACGAGTCGGTGGCGCGCGCCGGCGTGACCGAAGACGAGTTGGTCTTCTTCCGAGACCGTCGGCGTGCGTCGTGGCAGGAGCGGCCGGCCCACGGGGCCCCCACCGCCGCGTCCTGAGCCCGCGCGCCGGGCGGGGCCGCGCGCGGGTCAGGCCAGCGCGCCACCCAACCCGATCAGATCGACCAAACGTGCGTGCAGGTGCCCGTTGGTCAGCACCATGCCGTCGTCGCCCCAGTGGTACGGAGCACCGTCCAGGCGGGTGGCGGTGCCGCCGGCCTCCTGCACGATGAGCATGCCGGCGGCGACGTCCCACGGCTTGAGCTCGAGTTCCCAGAAACCGTCGAAGCGACCGCACGCGACGCTGCACAGGTCGAGCGCGGCGGCGCCCGGACGGCGGACCGCGCGGGCCGCGGGGACCACCCTCCCGAAGGCGGCGAGGTTGCGAGCCACGGCCGGTCCCCCGTAGGCGAAGCCGGTGCCGAGCATCGCCTCGCCGATGGTGGCGGTCCGGCTCACCCGGATCGGCGCGCCGTCGCGCGTGGCGCCTTGGCCACGTCGGGCCGAGAAGCGTTCGCCCCGGGCGGTGTCGAGTACGACGCCCACCTCCATCGTGCCGTCGACCTCGAGGCCGATCGAGACCGCATAGCAGGGGACGCCGTGAGCGTAGTTCACGGTGCCGTCGAGCGGATCGACGATCCAGCGGTGGCGCGCGTCGCCGGCGGACGTTCCCGCCTCTTCACCCCACACGACGTGATCGGGGAAGACGGCGGCGATCTCGCGGCGGATGGCTTCCTCGGAGAGGCGGTCGACGATCGTGACCAGGTCGGTGAGCGTCGACTTGGTCGTGACGTCGATCGGCGTGCCCAGGTGGCCGCGGTGGATGCGCGCGGCCGCGTCGGCCGCCCGGTGGGCGACCTCGAACGCTTCGGAGAGCAAGGCGGAGTCGGTCATGGGCGAGGTTACCGCGCGGGCGGTGGTGGCCCGGCGCGGTCGAGGCGCCGGTCGATGGGGTCGAGGATGAGCCGTGCGTGACGGTCGTAGGTGAACCACTCCCACGCCCACCCCAGGATCGCGCGCACCCGGTTCTGATGACCGGGCAGGTAGATCAGATGGATGAACAGCCAACCGAGCCAGCCAAGCAGGCCGGTGAGCCGGAAACCGCCGAGTCCGGGGCTGAGCTCGGCCACCCCGGCCGCGCGGCCGACGATGGCCATCTGACCCCGGTCGTGGTACCGGAACGGTCGGGTCGGCCGACCGGCCAGACGCGCGCGGATCCCGGCGGCCACGTGCTTGCCCTGCTGGATCGCCACCTGGGCCACCTGCGGGTACTGGGGGGCCGGGCCGTCGGGCGCCGCGGCGCCCACCCCTCCCACCAGGTCGCCCGCCAGCCACACCCCCGGATGACCGGGAAGCGACAGGTCGTCGTCCACCGGCACCCGTGCGCCGCGGCCCAGGGGCACGCCGAGCGCCTCGGCCAACGGGTGTGCGCGCACACCGGCCGCCCACACCAGCGTGCCGTACGGCAGCTCGCTGCCGTCGTCGAGCCGGACGCGATCGGCGGTCACCTCGCGCACGATCGAGCCGAGCCGCACCTCGACGCCGCGATCGCGCAGCACGCGTTCGACGTACGCGCGGGTCTGGGGCTGGTAGGGCGGCAGCACCGCGTCGAGCGCCTCGAGCAACACGACGCGCACCGCGTCCACGTCGAGGTCCGGGTAGTCGGAGGGCAGGACGCGCGAGAACAACTCGGTGAGCGCGCCCGCCATCTCGACGCCCGTGGGACCCGCACCGACGATCACGACGTCGAGCCGTCCGTCGGCGATCCGGCCCGGCTCGCGCGCGGCGGCCTCGAAGGTCGTGAGCAGGTGCGCGCGCAGCGCCTCGGCTTCCGCGACACCCTTCAGGACGAAGGCGTGGTCGCGGACGCCGGGGATGCCGAAGTCGTGATAGACCGCGCCCGGCGCGAGGACCAGATGATCGTAGGGGAGACGCTCACCGTCGGCGAGGACCACTTCGCGCCCCGCGACGTCGAGGTCGGTGACGCGCCCGAGGCGGAAGCGCGCGTGGGGGTGGCGCCGCAAGACGTCGCGGACCTGGTGCGCGACGTCGCCGGCGTCGAGACCGGCGGTGGCCACCTGGTAGAGCAGCGGCTGGAAGGTGTGGTAGTTGCGCTGGTCGACGAGCGTGACGTCGACGGGGGCGCCGTCGGGGCCGGCGGCGCCGCGCAAGGACGCGACCACGTTCAGTCCCGCGAAACCGGCACCGACGACCACGACGTGGGGGTGCACTGGAGCGACAGCCATGGAGGCCTTCCCGTGGGGTCGCGGGCGCGGTCGGGCGCCCGGGACATTCGTCCCCACGGCCTCAGTATGCGACAGATTTCACGAGCGGTCGGGGCTCCCGACGACGGTTCGGGCTTCTCAGCGCGCCATCTCCAGCGCGATGCGCCGACCCGTGGGCGTGTCGGCGACACCGCCTTCGCCGGTCTCGCGCAGCTCCGGTGGCAGCAGGCGGCCGACCGACGCCATCGCCTGGACGACCTCGTCCGGCGGGATGGGCGAGGTGACGCCCGCCACGGCCAGCTGTGCGGAGGCGACCGCGTGCACCGCGTAGAAGGCGTTGCGCGACACGCAGGGCACCTCGACGTACCCGCCGACGGGATCGCACACCAGGCCGATGGTGTTCATGAGCGCCATCGCGGCTGCATGGACGCAGGCGTGCGCGTCGCCCCCCATGAGCTCGGTGACGGCTGCGGCGGCCATGGCGGCCGACGAGCCGATCTCGGCCTGACACCCCCCGCTGGAACCGGCGATGAACATCGACTGCGAGATGATCTGGCCGATGCCGGCGGCCAACGCCAGCGGCGCCAGGAGCGCGTCGTCCGACCGCCCGAGGTGGTCGCCGACGCCCAGGAGCGCGCCCGGCACGGTCCCGGCCGAGCCGGCGGTGGGCGCCGCGACGATGCGACCCATCCGCGCGTTCTCCTCGTTCACGGCCATGGCGTACGCCTGGACGCGCTTGAGCAGCGGCGCCTGCAGCGCGTCCTCGGCGGTCCAGAGCGTCTTGGCGTTCCAACCCACCATGCCGGTCCGGCTCGGGGCGTCGCTGGCGAGGCCACGCTCGATCGACGCGCGCATCTCGTGCAGACGCCCACGCAGGCCCTCGAGGAGGGCGGCCTGGGCCTCCGGGCTGGTCGTCTCGTCCGCCAGGATGGCGTCGGAAGCGCGGCCGGCGTGCGCGGCGAGCTCGGCGAGCGTCACGACGCGGCCTCTTCGGCGTGCATGACCTCGGGCAGCAACCGCAACCAGTTCACGTAACGCAGGTGTCCCAGGTAATCGAGCGCCGGACCGGTCATGGCCCGGTCGATCTCGATCGACATCATCGCGTCGCCGCCACGCTTGCGGCGAGCACTGACCAGGGCGGCGATGTTCACCTCGTCGTCGGCGATGACGCGCGCGACGCGGGCGATGACGCCGGTCACGTCGACGTGGCGCACGAGCAGGGTGTGGTGCGCGCCCGAGAAGTCGATGCGGAAGCCGTCGACGTCGAACACCCGGACGAAACCGCCGCCGAGGCTCGACCCGGTCACCCGCACGTGCTCTTCGCCGGCACCGAGCTCGATCCGGACCGTGTTCGGGTGGACGTCGCCGAGGTCGGAGGTCGTGAACTCGTAGGCGAGACCGGCCTCGGCCGCAGCGTCGAAGGCGCGGGCGATGACGGGGTCGTCGGGGGTGGCGCCCAGCGTGCCGGCCAGGAGCGCGAGGTCGGTGCCGTGCCCCTTCGCGGTCTTGGCGAACGAGCCGTGCAGCGTGAACCGCACCTGCGTGGGCGTGCCGAGCAGCGTGTGGCGCGCGAGCAGGGCGAGGCGACAGGCGCCCGCGGTGTGGCTGGAAGAGGGACCGATCATCACCGGACCGATCACGTCGAGGAGACCCATGGCCCACTGTACGGGTCGCAGCGAGCGCCGACCGCGTCGAGGCGACGTGGGCCATGACGCGGACGCGGGGCGGCCGAAGCCGCCCCGCGTCGATCAGGCGAAAGCGACCGCTTACTTCTTGACTTGCTCTTTCAGGCTCTTGCCGGGCTTGAAGGCCGGGTACTTGCTGGCCGGGATCTTGATCTTCTCGGTCGTACCGGGCTTGACACCGGTCCGCGCTTTGCGCCTGCGCACCTCGAAGGTACCGAAGCCCGTCAACTGCACCTTGTTGCCCTTGTCGAGATGCTCACTGATCTTGGTGAGCATGTTGTCCATCACCTCTTTCACGTCCTTCTTCTTCATGGACGTGGATTCGGCGACGAAATCGACGAGGTCCGCCTTGGACACGGTCTTCTGCTTCGCCATGCTGTGCCTCCTTCTAGGTTGCGGCTTGGCGGCACTGTAGCACGGGGTATGCCCGTAGGCAAGTGTGTGACGGCGTTTATCGGATTCGTCACACGGGAAGGCCGACCAGGACGTCGTTCTTGCGTTCGGCCTTCGCGCACGTGCCTGCTCGGGCGCCTCTGTCACGTCCTGGACGGCATCAACGCCTCGACCGCCAGGCGCAGGTCTTCGGTGAGCCGAGCGGCCTCGTCGCGACCCCGACCGGTGGGCGTGAGGGGGGGGCCGAACGCCACCCGGAACCGACGTCCCTCGCGCCAGATGGCGGCCGGGACGAGCGGAACGCCCGCGCGTTGCGCCAGGAACGCTGCTCCCTGTCGTGCCTGACCGCCACCGTGCGCCGAGCGGGTGCCCTCGAAGAAGATGCCGATGGCGTAACCGCGCTGCAGCCGCCGCAGCGCCTCCTTGATGGCGCCGACGTCTTGACCGCCCCGGTCGACCGGGAACGCCCGCAGACCGCGCACGACCCGCCGACTCAGCCAGGCGCGGAACAACTCGCGTTTGGCCATGAAGTGGATCTCGCGCGGCGTGGAGACGCCGACCACGGGTGGGTCCCACGACGACACGTGGTTCGACGCGACCACGCAGCCGCCGTGACGTGGCACGTGTTCACGGCCGGTGACGCGCAGGCCGTAGAAGAGCGTCACGAAGTAGCGCACCAGCGTGGCGATGACCGAGTAGAAGGGGGGCGGGAACCGTCCGGGCGGGTTGAGCGTCGACATCGCCCGTCAGTCTACGTCGGGGTGTCCGGGCGCCGTCAGGCCTCTCGATCCACGCCGCTGACGCTCGCGCGCCCGCGCGACGCGCCGGACGCGGTCGTGCCGTCGTCGCCACCGCGAGACCTCGGCCGCGAGCACCGCCGCCACGAGGAACAGCCACAACGCCGCGAACAGCCACAGGAGCAGGACCACCACGCTCGTGACGACGCCGTAGACGAGGTTCACGCGCTCCACCGAGAAGGTGCTGGTGAGCACCTGGCGCATCGCGAGCAGCCCGACGGTGAAGGTGATGGCGCCGATCCAGGCCCCGAACGCGTCGCTCCCGCGCCGCGGCAGGTAGCGGAACGCCACCGCGAACACGGTCGTCGACAGCGCGAAGCGGATCAGGTCGAAGGCGACCGGCACGTCGGGCACGGGGAGCGCCAGGTCGTACTGCGCCGCGAACGAGCGGAGTTCGGCGAGGGCGCGGGTGGTCGCGCCGCCCACCAGGCCGCCCACGACCTCGAAGGCCACGAAGGCCGCGGCCGCGAAGACGATCAGGACGGCGACCAAGCGCTTGCGCAGGAAGCCGCGCGGTCGCCGCACGTCGAAGATGAGCTCCAAGGCGACCTGGAGCGACGAGAAGAAGCTCGACGAGGCCCACAGCAGCACGATCACCGAGAGGATCGAACGCACCAACGCGCCTTCGCGCAACTGCGTGACGATGAGGTCGAAGCTCGTGTCGACCAGCGCGGCCGGATCGCCCTCGAGCGGCAACAGGTCGGCGGTGAGCGCCACCAGGGCGTCCTGGTACGGCGCCGCGAGCCCGGTGTTCTCGCGCAACGCCACCGCCAACCAGCCCCCTAGCAGGAGCAACAGCGGTCCGATCGCGAACGCGGCGTAGTAGGCCAAGGCGGCGGCCAACATCGGCACGCGCGCGCGCCCGTAGCGTCGCGCCAGGCCACGCACGAACCCCACCCACGGACCCTGCCCCCACGCCTGCAGGCGGGCGCGCACCGTTACCCGTGACGGGGGCCGCGAACGGTCGGCGGGCTGGGGGCGGTCCCGCGTTTGGAGGCCGCCGCTCGCTCCGGCGCCGGCACCCGTTGGGCGGCGTCGGCCGGCACGCGACGGTGGGTGACGACGGCGACGGACGGCAGGTCGTCGCGACGGCGCCGGCGCTCGATCAGGATCGCGACGAGCACCCCGAACACGCCCACGAGCAGGTGGAGACCCACCCAGGCGCCGCGACCGTCGTCCCAGGGGAGCTCGACGCGGAACAGCTCGCGGCGCGCCATCGCCTGGACGAAGAGCGCGGGCGTCACCAGGAGGAGCGGCGACACGACGATGGCCGCCCAGCGCCAGGCGTACTCGAGCCCGAGCATCGCCAGCAGGTTGCCCGACAGCACGATCGGCAGCATGACCAGCCAGGCGGCGTCCCCGGCGACGAGACCCAGGGCGGGTCCCAGGAGGGCGGTGAGGTACGCGAACGGCATGCCGCCGACGGCGAAGGCGAGGTAGGCCAGGAGCCCGATGGCCGCCGACCTGAGCGACACCGGCAGGGGCGTCACGGCGACCACGACGGCCGCCAGGACCACGAAGATGCCGACGATGGTGCGTTGTGGCTCGGGCGCGGTCCGGATCACGCGGTCATGCTACCCGTCCCGCAGCGACGACCGTCCTCATCCGGCTCATCCTGCGGTCACGCTCACGCGACCGCCTGGTCCTCGTGGCGGGTCTCGGCCTCGATCCGCGCCGCGATGGCGGGCATGGCGCGAAGGTACGCGCCGGTCGAGCTGCCGGGGTGCCGGGCGACCTCCTCGGGCGTGCCGGTCGCGACGACCGTCCCGCCTCGGGCGCCGCCATCCGGGCCCAGGTCGATGACCCAGTCCGCGGTCTTGATGACGTCGAGGTTGTGCTCGATCACGAGCAGCGTGTTGCCGGCGTCGACCAAGCGGTGCAGCACACCGAGCAGCTTGCGGGTGTCCTCGAAGTGGAGGCCGGTGGTGGGCTCGTCCAGGATGTAGAGGGTGCGCCCCGTGGAGCGTTTGCCGAGCTCGCCCGCCAGCTTCACCCGTTGCGCCTCGCCCCCCGAGAGGGTGGGCGAGGGCTGGCCGATCTTCACGTAGCCGAGGCCGACGTCCTTCATGAGCTGCAGCTTGCGTGCCACCGTGGGGATGTTCTCGAAGAAGTCGAGGCCCTCGTCGACCGTCATCGCCAGCACGTCGGCGATCGACTTGCCGCGGATCTTCACCTCGAGCGTCTCACGGTTGTAGCGCGCGCCCTTGCAGACCTCGCACGGCACGTAGACGTCGGGCAGGAAGTACATCTCGACCTTGACGGTTCCGTCCCCCTTGCAAGCCTCGCAGCGGCCGCCCTTGACGTTGAACGAGAAGCGCCCGGGCTTGTAGCCGCGCTTGCGCGATTCGGGCGCGCGCGTGAACAGGTCGCGCACGTCGGTGAAGATGCCGGTGTACGTCGCGGGGTTCGAGCGCGGGGTGCGGCCAATGGGGGTCTGGTCGATCTCGATGACCTTGTCGACGTGCTCCGTCCCGACGATGCGGGCGTGCGCGCCGGGGGTCGCCTTGGCGCGGTAGAGCTCCTTGGCCAAGGCGGCGTGCAAGATGCCGTGGACGAGCGTCGATTTCCCCGATCCGGACGCGCCGGTCACGCAGGTGAGCGTTCCGAGCGGGATCTCGACGGTGACGTCGCGCAGGTTGTGCTCGCGGGCGCCGACGACCTTGAGGGACTTGCCGTTGCCGCCGCGCCGCTGCGAGGGCACGTCGATCTTGAGCTCGCCCCGCAGGTAGCGGGCGGTGAGCGAGGTGGGGTGTTCGAGGAGACGTTCGGGCACGTCCGCGGCGACGACCTCGCCACCGTGGATGCCGGCCCCCGGTCCCAGGTCGACGATGTAATCGGCCGCCCGCATCGTCTCCTCGTCGTGCTCCACGACGATGAGCGTGTTGCCCAGGTCGCGCAGGCTCAGCAGCGTCTTGAGCAGGCGCGCGTTGTCGCGCGGGTGGAGTCCGATCGAGGGTTCGTCGAGCACGTAGAGCACGCCGGTGAGACCCGATCCGACCTGGGTGGCGAGGCGGATCCGCTGGGCCTCGCCGCCCGAGAGCGTGTTGGCGGTGCGGTCGAGCGACAGGTAGTCGAGGCCGACGTCCTCGAGGAAGCCCAGGCGCGCGTTGACCTCGCGCAGGATCGGCCGCGCCACCTCGCCCGCCGCGCCCGGCAGCGTCAGGTCGCCGAAGAAGGCGCGGGCGTCGACGACCGTCAGGTTCGACACCTGGGCGATGTTGTGGTCGGCGACGCGCACCGCCAACACCTCCGGCTTGTAGCGGGTGCCGTGGCAGTGCGGGCACGCCACCGAGCGACATGAAGCTCTCGAGCTTCTCGCGCGCGTACTCGGTCTGCGCCTCCTTGAGGCGCCGCTCGAGGTTGGGGATGACGCCCTCGAAATCCGCCTTGAAGCGCATCGTCTCGCGCCCGCCGCGCGTGTAGACGATCTCCACGGCATCCTCGGTGCCGTGCAGCACCACCTGTTGGAACGCGGCCGGCAAGTCGCGCCAGGGCGTGGCGAGGTCGACCTCGTGATGCTCGGCGATCGCGCGCAGGCGGTCCCAGTAGAAGACCTTGCTCCCCTCGGCGCGCGATCCGGTCCAGGGCGCGATGGCGCCGTTGGCGATCGAACGCGACGGATCGGGGACCAGCAGCTCGACGTCGAACTGCTGCAGGTGGCCGAGGCCGCTGCAGTGGGGGCAGGCGCCGTACGGGCTGTTGAAGGAGAACACCCGCGGTTCGAGCTCCTCCAGGAAGGTGCCGTGCTCCGGGCAGGCGAACCGTTCGGAGTAGAGCTCGTCGACGTCGTCGTCGGGCAGGAACGCCCGCATGAGCCCGTCGCCCTTCAGCAGGGCGGTCTCGGTCGACTCGGCCAACCGCGCTCGGTCGTCGGCGTCGATCTTCACGCGGTCGACGACGACCTCGATGTCGTGCTTCTCGTGGCGTTCGAGCGACGAGGCGGCCGCCTCGTCGAGGGTCTGGACCACGCCGTCGAGCCGCACGCGCGCGAAGCCTTCCTTCTTGAGGTCGGCGAACAGCTTGCGGTACTCGCCCTTGCGGCCGCGGACGACGGGCGCCAGCAGCAGGGCGCGGGCGCCCGGGTAGCGCTCGACCAGCCGATCGACGATCTCGGACGCCGACTGCCGTTCGATGGGGCGGTCGCAGATCGGGCAGTGGGGGGTTCCTGCGCGCGCGAACAGCAGCCGCAGGTAGTCGTGGATCTCGGTGACGGTGCCCACGGTGGAGCGGGGGTTGTGGCTGGTCGTCTTCTGGTCGATCGAGATCGCGGGCGACAGCCCCTCGATGGCGTCGACGTCGGGCTTGTCCATGACGCCGAGGAACTGACGGGCGTACGCCGACAGGCTCTCGACGTAGCGGCGTTGACCTTCGGCGTAGATCGTGTCGAACGCGAGCGTCGACTTGCCCGATCCCGACACGCCGGTGAACACGATGAACGCGTTGCGCGGGATCGTGAGGTCGATCCCCTTGAGGTTGTGCTCCCGCGCGCCGCGGATGACGAGGTCCTGCATCGGGGCCTCCCTGGGCTGCCGCCGCCGAGGCGCCTCCCGCACCGATCGTGGTGCCGAAGGGCCGCCCTCCGCGGCGCTAACGGACGAGTGTACCAAGGCCGGTCGGCCTGAAGGGGTTCTGGTACACTCGATCCGGACCGAGCATCGCGTCGCGCAGCCCCCTGGAGGACGATGGGTCGGCTGCACCGCGAGCCACCGACACCCGAGGAGCCCTGGCGCCATGACCGTGACACCCGACCTACCCACGCCCACCCTCGCCTCCACCGGCGACGTTCACGACTTCCCCGGCGATCGTTCGGGCACCCTGCTCGGTGCGGCCGCAGGCCTGCTCGGCGGCGCCGGCCTGTTGTTCTTCTGGATCCTCGGCGCCATCGGTCTGGTGACGCTCACCGGCGGCACGATCAACCAGCTCGACCTGGCCGGAGCCTGGCGGTCGGTCTACTGGGCGTATCCGTTCGTGTTCATCGCAGCCGTCGTCGTCGGGGGGGTCCTCGTCGCGCTGGACCGCGATCGGGAGGCCGTGGGCGTGTTCTCGCTGCCCTTGGCAGCCGCGGTCGGCTACTACCTGGCGCTCATCTACCTGCGACCCGTGTGAGACCCGAGCGCCGTCGCGCCGTCGTTCGACGGGCGCGCTGACGGCGGTCGACGACGGTCACGACGGTCCACGCTGCGACGACGGAGGCGACATGAAGCTCACGTTCCTGGGACATTCGGCGGTGACGCTCGAGCACGACGGCCAGCACGTGGTGGTCGACCCGTTCTTGAGCCACAACCCGAAGGCTGCGCTCGAAGCCGAGGCCGTCGAGGCGAACACCATCGTGGTGACCCACGCGCACTCGGACCACGTCGGCGACACGGTCGCGATCGCCAAGCGCACGGGCGCCACCGTCATCGCCTGCGTCGAGGTCGCTCGTGCGCTCGACGGGGACGGTGTCACGACCATCGGAGCCAACGTCGGAGGTCGGGTGGCCCAGGCCTGGGGCGCCGTGACGTTCACCCCGGCCTGGCACTCGTCGAGCTTCGGCGACGGGTCGTACGGCGGCTTGGCGCTGGGGGCGATCCTCGAGATCGGTGGCTTGCGCGTCTACCACGCGGGGGACACGGCGCTCTTCGGCGACATGGCGCTCATCGGTCGGCATGGGCTGGACGTGGCGCTGCTGCCCATCGGCGACCACTTCACGATGGGACCCGACGACGCGCTCGAGGCGGTCCGGTTGTTGCGCCCACGGCACGTGGTCCCCATCCACCACGGCACCTTCGGCCCCATCCAGCAAGACGCCCGCGCCTTCCGGGACGCGGTCCAGGCGGCCACCGACGCGATCGTCCATCCGCTCGAGCCGGGCGAGGCGATCGACCTCTGAACCGGTCCGTCGCAGGGGCGCCACGCTCGGTGAAGCGATGAGCGACGCGCCGGCCTTCGTGCCGGCCGGCTACACGCTCGTGCAGCGCTTGGGTGCCGGCCAGACGTCGGTCGTGTGGCTGGCGGCCGAGGCGCGGGGCGGACGTCGGGTGGCGCTCAAGCTGCCCAAGCCGGCCGTGCACACCGACCCGGTGCTCCGACGCATGTTCGAGAACGAGGTCCACATCACCCTCAAGCTCGACCACCCCAACGTGGTGCGGGCGTTCGACGGCCGACCGACGGGGGAGCAGGCCTTCCTGGCGCTCGAGTACTGCCCCGGCGGCACGCTGGACCAGCTCCTGCTCGAGCGGGGCCGGCTGGCCGTGGAGCGCGGGCTCGAGCTCGTGCACCAGGTCTCGATGGGCCTCGCGCACACCCACGGCGCGCACGTGCTGCACCGGGACGTCAAGCCGGCGAACGTGTTCCTCGGGGCGGAGGGCGAAGCCAAGCTCGGCGACTTCGGGACCGGAACGTTCGACCAAGAGGACGTCACCGAGCGCGTGGGCACCGCCTTCTACATGGCCCCCGAGGTGTTCGAGGGCACGTCCACCAGCGTGCGCAGCGACGTCTACTCGCTCGGCGTGTTGGCGTACGAGGTGCTCGCCGGTCAGCGACCGTTCGTCGGCGATACGTACGACGCGCTCATGTTCGCCCACCTCCACGGCCTGCCACGCGACCTGAGGTCGGTGCGACCGGAGCTGCCCAAGACGGTCGGGCGGGTGGTGGCCCAGGCGCTCTCACGCGACCCGGCCCGGCGCTTCGGCGACCTCGACGCCTTCTTGGCCGCGTTCCGCGAGGCGGCCGGTATCGAGACCGGTCCGTCGTCGGACCCGACCAGCACCGGCCGTGACGGGCCGCGGCGGGAGCCGTCCGCGACCACCGGTCGTGGCGGGCCCCGGCGCGGCGATGACGGTGGCGAGCGGGCCAGCGGCGCGTCGACGCCGGCGCCGGATGGCGGAGCACCCGGGCCGGAGGCGGAGGGCGAGGCGGCGTCGCGGCGCGGCTGGTGGCCGTTCCGTCGCCGACCGCGTTAATCCTGAGTCGCGCACTCCACCATCGGTGGGCGCGGACGTGTACACTCGGAATCGGAACGACTCCGAGTTTGGTTGCCGGTCGCGCGGCGGCTGCCGGGGTCCACGTCGAGACCGAGATGACGCCGGTGCCGCCGGCGACGAGAGGAACACCGATGAGCGAACACCGTCTGGAGATCCGTGACCTACACGCCCGCATCGTCGGGGGTGATGCGATCCTCAAGGGCGTCGACCTCGTCGTCCCGAGCGGTCGTGTCCACGCCCTCATGGGTCCGAACGGTTCCGGCAAGTCGACGCTCGCCAAGGTGATGGCGGGCGACCCGCAGTACGAGGTCACGCAGGGCGACGTTCTGGTCGATGGCGTCAGCGTGCTCGACATGGAGCCCGACGAGCGGGCGCGCGCCGGCCTCTACCTGGCGTTCCAGTACCCCGTCGAGGTGCCCGGCGTGTCGATCGCCAACTTCCTGCGTCTCGCGCTCAACGCGCGTCGCGAGGAGGGCGAGGAGATCGGCGTGATGGAGTTCTACGGCAAGCTGCAGCGCGCCGTGGCCGCTCTCGACTGGGACGAATCGATCATCGAACGCAACCTGCACGAGGGCTTCTCGGGCGGCGAGAAGAAGCGCTCCGAGATCCTGCAGCTGCTCGTCCTGGAACCGCGCTACGCGATCCTCGACGAGACCGACTCGGGCCTCGACGTCGACGCGCTCAAGGTCGTCTCCAAGGGCGTGAACGCCGCTCGTGGCCCCGACTTCGGCGCGCTCGTCATCACCCACTATCAGCGCCTGCTCAACCACATCGTCCCCGACCGCGTGCACGTCATGGTCGAGGGCCGCGTGGTCAAGGAGGGCGACAAGGAGCTCGCCATGGAGCTCGACACCCGCGGCTACGACTGGGTGCGCGTCGAGGCCGGCCTGGCGCCGGTGGGCGACGCCGAGCACGTGGCGCAGGCGAGCGCATGAGCGCCGCCACCGCCGCTCCTCGAGAGGAGACCCGCCATGGCTGACCTGCGGCCTCAGAACGCCCATCCGGACGCGCCCAAGCTCGAAGGCATGCGCCATGACGAGCAGTACGACTTCCGTCTGGCCGAGAGCTACGCCTTCCGGTCCGAGAAGGGCCTGAACAAGCGCGTCGTCGAACAGATCAGCTATCACAAGAACGAACCCGAGTGGATGCTGAAGTTCCGCCTGCGCGCGCTCGAGATCGCCGAGAAGAAGGGGCGTCCCAAGTGGGGCCCCGACCTCTCGCATCTGAACTTCGACGAGATCTACTTCTACATCCGGCCACAGGACAAGAAGGGCACCAACTCGTGGGACGACGTCCCCGAGGAGGTCCGCGAGACGTACCGGCGGCTCGGCATCCCCGAGGCGGAGCAGAAGATGCTCGCCGGCGTGGGCGCCCAGTACGAGAGCGAGATGGTGTACCACAACCTCAAGGCCGAGTGGGAGAAGCAGGGGGTCATCTTCCTCGACTCCGACACCGGTCTGCAGGAGCACCCGGAGCTCTTCAGGGAGCACTTCGCGACGGTGGTGCCGCCCGAGGACAACTACTTCGCCGCGGTGAACTCGGCCGTGTGGTCGGGCGGCTCGTTCGTCTACGTGCCCGCCGGCGTCGAGATCAACGTGCCGCTCCAGGCCTACTTCCTCATCAACGCCCAGTCGATGGGTCAGTTCGAGCGCACCCTCATCATCGGCGAGCCCGGCAGCAAGTTCCACTACATCGAGGGTTGCACGGCGCCGACGTACAACAGCGACTCGTTCCACTCGGGCGTCATCGAGATCATCGTCAAGGACGAGGCCAACGTGCGGTACTCGACCATCCAGAACTGGTCGCACAACGTCTACAACCTGGTGACGCAACGCGCGATGGTGCACCGCCGCGGCTCGATGGGCTGGCTCGACGGCAACCTCGGCTCCAAGGTGACGATGAAGTACCCCAGCACGTACCTGGTGGGGGAGGGCGCCCACGGCGAGGTCCTCTCGATCGCCTTCGCCACCGACGGTCAGCATCAGGACGCCGGCGCCAAGGTCATCCATGCGGCGCCGAACACGACCTCCAGCGTGGTGTCCAAGTCGATCTCGAAGGGCACGGGCCGCAGCTCCTACCGCGGTCTGGTGCAGATCCACGAGGGCGCCACGAACGCGCGCAGCAACGTCGAGTGCGACGCACTGTTGCTCGACGAACACGCCAAGACCGACACCTACCCCTACATCGAGATCAACGAGAAGACCGCCCACGTGGGCCACGAGGCCACGGTCTCGAAGCTCAACGACGAGCAGATCTTCTACCTCATGTCGCGCGGTCTGCCCGAGGACGCCGCCATGGCGCTCATCGTGCGCGGGTTCCTGGAGCCCGTCGCCAAGGAGTTGCCGCTCGAGTACGCGGTCGAACTCAACCGCCTCATCGAGCTCGAGATGGAAGGGAGCGTCGGCTGACGTGGCGACGCTGAAGGACAACGCCGCGGTGACCGAGGCGGCGGTCGAGGCGATCGTCGCCCGCTACGGCGAGCCCGCTTGGCTGGCGGAGGAGCGGCGGGCGGCGCTGCGGACGTACGCCGCCACCCCGCATCCGACCAACCGCGACGAGGTCTGGCGGTACACCCAGCTGCGCCGCTTCGCGATCGACGGGCTCGAGCTGATCGACGGCCCCCGGACGCCCGATGTCGAGGACCGCATCACCATGCGGATCGGTGACTCGGACGCCGAAGCGGCGATCGTGCTCAAGAACGGCGAGGTGGTGCACCGCGCCGGGCAGGTGGCCGAGGCGGGCGTCGTCTTCACCGACCTGCGCACCGCGGTGCGCGAGCACGAGGCACTCGTGCGCCCCCATCTCTACTCGGTCGTGAACGCCACGATGAGCAAGGCGGCGGCGCTCGACGCGGCGCTCTGGACCAACGGCACGTTCCTGTACGTCCCCAAGAACGTCGAGGTGGCGCTGCCGCTCGGCGCCTTCACGACCAGCGATCGCGGCGGCCTGTCGGCCGGCCGCACGCTGCTGGTCGTCGACGTCAACGCCAAGGTGACGTTCCTCGACGAGTACACCAGCGAGCCGATCGGCGAACGCCTGGCGCATCACGCCGCCACCGAGATCGTGCTGGCCGACGGCGCCAAGCTGCGCTACGTGTCGCTCCAGAACTGGAGCCGCGACGTGGCCCAGCAGAACAAGATCCGCGCCCGGCTCGGCCGGGCCGCGCGGCTCGAGTCGCTCACGGTGTCGCTCGGCGCCGACGCGGCGCGGGCGGAGGTCGAGGTCGACCTCGAGGGTCCGGGCGCCGAGAGCGAGATGCTGGGCCTCTACTTCGCCGACGAGGGCCAGCACTTCAACCAGTACACGCTGCAGCACCACGCCACCGATCATGCGCTCTCGGACCTGTTGTTCAAGGGTGCGCTGCGCGACGCCAGCACCGCGGTCTACTCCGGCGTCATCGTCGTCGACCCCGGCGCGCAGAAGACCGACGCGTACCAGACGAACCGCAACCTGCTGCTCGACACGGAGTCCGAGGCCGTCTCCATCCCGCAGCTCGAGATCAAGGCCAACGACGTGAAGTGCTCGCACGGTTCGACCACCGGCCCGGTGCCCGAGGACCAGCGCTTCTACCTCATGTCGCGTGGTCTGCGCCCCGAGGTGGCCGAGCACGTGCTGGTGACCGGCTTCCTCTACGAGGTGACGAGCCGCGTGACCCTGCCGAAGGTGGCCGAGTACGTCGAACGCGTGGTCCAAGCCAAGCTGGGCGTGCCGGGCGTCAAGGAGAAGCTCTGAGCCGGGTGCGCGCGGGCTCGGTGGGCGAGTTCGCCGCTGGCGTCCTGACCCCGGTCACGGTGGGGAACGCGGAGATCGTCGTCCTGAACGACGGCGACACCTGGTACGCGTTCCCCGACCGCTGTACCCACGCCAAGCGACCGCTCTCCGACGGTGACTACGCGGACGGCGTGGTCACCTGCATCTATCACGGCGCCACCTTCGACCTCCGCGCCAACGGCAAGCCGACCATGCCGGCGTTGCGACCGCTCTCGTGCTACCCGATCGAGGTCGAGGGCGGCGAGGTGTGGGTGTCGCTGACCTGAGCGCGTTCTCCCGGCTTCGCACGTTTCAGGAACCAGGCGCGCGCCACCAGACGGTGGCGCGCGCCTGCACGTGGTCGGGCGCCAACCCCTCGCTCGTCTTGAAGGTGAGCCCGACACGGTCGCCGGGTAGACCCAGCAGCGCCGCCACCGAACCGGCGATCGCCGACCGTGAGGGGCCCAGCTTGGGCGCGTCGAGCGTGACGACCGCCGACACCTGGGCCAGGCGCGCGGTCGGCGCTTGGGCGGCCACGAGGTGGAGAGCGTGGGTCACGATCGTGCGTGAGTCGAGGCCGGCGTGGGCCGGGTCGGTGTCGGCGAAGTGCTGACCGATGTCGCCCAGCGCCCAGGCCGACAGCAGGGCGTCGGCGATGGCGTGTAGCAGGGCGTCGCCGTCGGAGTGAGCGACGGCGCCCCGGGCGGCGCCCCCGATGGGAACCCCACCGACCACCAGGCCGAGGCCGGGCGCCAGACGGTGGGCGTCCTCGCCGTAGCCGATCCGCAGGTCGTCCATGGGCCCATCATCCCACGGGCTCGACGCGGGTCGTGCCGCGCCTCCCGGCCCGCCACGAGCCCACGTGCGACGATGGAGGCTCGTGACCCCCACCGCCGGCCTGCTCACGCTCGTGGCGATCACCCTCGTCTGGGGCACGTCGTTCGTGGTCGTGAAGAACGCGCTCGACACGATCCCGGTGTCGCTGCTGCTGGCGTTGCGGTTCTCCTTGGCGGCTGCGTGTTTCGTGTGGGTGCGCTTCGACCGCCGGGCCGTCGTCCCGGCCCTGATCTTGGGTTCGCTCGGCTTCGTCGGCTTCGCCACCCAGACGATCGGCATCGACCTGTCGACGGCCTCGAAGGCGGCGTTCATCACCGGTCTGTCGGTCATCCTGACGCCGCTCGTGGCCGCGCTCTGGTTCCGGCGGCCCGTGCGGACGCGCGCGTACGTGGCGGCGGTCATCGCCGTGGTCGGGTTGGCGCTGCTCACCCTGGGCGACGCCGGTTGGGCCGGCGTGAACGTCGGCGACGCCTGGCTGTTGCTCACGGCGCTCGCCTACGCCGTCTACATCGTCTACCTGGGTGAGGTGGCCGGCCGCACCGGAGCCTTCGTCCTGGCGGGGCTGCAGCTGCTCCCGATGGCGCTCATGGCGTGGGTGTGGGCGTGGCCCGAACGCGCCCTGCTGCCGACGGTCCCGCTCGCCACCTACGGCGCCATCGCCTACCTGGCGATCCTGTCCACCGCGGTCGTCTCCGTGCTGCAGACCTACGCCCAGCGGGTGGTGCCGGCCGCTTTGACCGCGTTGGTGTTCGTGCTCGAGCCCGTGTTCGCGTCCGTGTTCGCCGTCTGGTGGCTGGGGGAGCGCTTGGGCGCACTCGGTTGGCTCGGCGGCGCCTTGGTGGTGGCGGCGATGCTCGTGAGCGAGGTGCGCCGCCTGCCCGCCAGGCACCGCCCGGCCGCCAGGCGCCTGCTGCCGGCCAGGCGGCGCTCGCCCGGAGGGCGACACCCCCCCGGAGGGCGCGAGGCCAGTCCGGGACGCAGCCCGGACGAGCGCCACCGCCCCGACGGACGCTGACGTCGCCCCACCCACCGACCCCGCGGGCGTTCAGTCGCCCTTGAGCAGCGACTCCACCACCGCGCGGTCCTCGAGCGTGCTGACGTCGCCGGTGACGTCTTCGCCGACGGCCACCTGCCGCAGCAGGCGACGCATGATCTTGCCCGAGCGGGTCTTGGGCAGCGCGTCGGCGAAGCGCAGGTCGTCGGGGCGGGCGATGGCGCCGATCTCCTTGGCGACGTGCGCGCGCAGCTCCTGGCGCAGCTTCTCGTTGCCGCTGCGGCCCCCTTCGAGGGTCACGAAGGCGACGATGCCGGTGCCCTTGACCTCGTCCGGACGACCGACCACGGCGGCCTCGGCGACCGTGGGGTGCGACACGAGCGCGGACTCGATCTCCATCGTGCCGAGCCGGTGCCCCGACACGTTGAGCACGTCGTCGACGCGCCCCATGATCCAGTGGTAGCCATCGGCGTCGACACGCGCGCCGTCGCCGGCGAAGTAGCGACCCGGGAACTCCGACCAGTAGGTGCGCTGGTAGCGTTCGTCGTCGCCGTACACGGTGCGCAGCATGCTGGGCCAAGGGCGTTCGAGCACCAGGTAGCCGCCCTGACCCGCCTCCACGCTCTCACCGGACGCGTTGACGATCGACGCTTCGACCCCGAAGAACGGCACGCCCGCGGAGCCCGGCTTGGCGTCGTGGACGCCGGGGAGCGTCGTGATCATGATCGCGCCGGTCTCGGTTTGCCACCAGGTGTCCACGATCGGGCAGCGGTCGCCGCCGATCACCCGCCGGTACCACATCCAGGCCTCGGGGTTGATCGGCTCACCGACCGTGCCCAAGAGCCGCAGGCTCGACAGGTCGTGTTTGGCGGGGTGCTCCTCACCCAACCGCATGAACGCCCGGATCGCGGTGGGGGCGGTGTAGAAGACGCTCACGCGGTAGCGCTCGACGATCTCCCAGAAGCGGGCGGGCGTGGGCGACGTCGGCGCGCCCTCGTAGATGACCTGGGTGGCGCCGTTGAGCAGGGGTCCGTAGGCGACGTAGGTGTGGCCGGTCACCCAGCCGACGTCGGCGGTGCACCAGAAGACGTCGTTGTCGCGCAGGTCGAAGACGGTGCGGGTGGTGAGGTACGCGGCCGTCTGGTAGCCGCCCGTGGTGTGGAGCACGCCTTTGGGCGTGCCCGTGGAGCCGGAGGTGTAGAGGATGAACGACGGGTGCTCCGAGGGCAGCGGTTCGGCGGGGCACGTGGGCGCGGCGTAGCGCACGGCGTCGTGGTACCAGATGTCGCGGCCCGGCTCCATGTCGACGTCGTTCTTGGCGCGGCGCACCACGAACACCGTCTCGACCGTGGGACAGCGTCGCAGCGCCTCGTCGACCGCCGGTTTGAGCGGTAGGACCTGGCCGCGGCGGAAGCCGCCGTCGGCGGTGACGACCACCTTGGCCCCCGCGTCCTCGATGCGGTCGGCCAGCGCGTGGGCCGAGAAGCCGCCGAAGACCACCGAGTGCGGCGCCCCGATCCGGGCGCACGCCAGCATGGCCACGATCGCTTCGGGCACGAGCGGCAGGTAGATGGCCACCCGGTCGCCCTTGGTCACCCCATGGCTCTTGAGCGCGTTGGCGAAGCGGCAGACGTCGCGCAGCAGGTCGGCGTAGGTGATGACGCGCCGGTCGCCCGGCTCGCCTTCCCAGAACAGCGCCACCTTGTTGGCCAGGCCGCGCGCGACCTGCAGGTCGAGCGCGTTGTAGGCGAGGTTGGTGGTCCCGCCCTCGAACCAGCGGGTGTGTGGCGCCTCCCACGTTTGCACCGTGTCCCAGCGGTCGAACCAGTGCAGCTCGTCGGCGACCTCGGCCCAGAAGGCCTCGGGTTCGTCGAGCGAGCGCCGGTACTGCCGTTCGTAGTCCTCGAGCGACTGGATCCGCGCGCGCTCGCGGAAGCCCTGAGCGGGAGGGAAGCGGCGGTCCTCGGCCAGGACCGTGGTCAGGTGTGAGCGAGGGCTGGTGGCGTCGTCGGGCATGGGGGTCCTCCGGTGCGCGGTGGGTGGTCGTCGCGGTCGCCCGAGGGGACGGGCGCCGAGCGGCAGGGTGGCGCGAGTCTACCGGGTGGGCGCGCGCCCGAGGCCGTTGTCGTTCAGGCGAAGCCGCGACCGGCACGCGGCAGCCGCCACCAGCGGTTGGTCATGAGCGCGAACACCGTCACCACCTCGAGGCGGCCGGCGTACATGCAGAACGTGAGCATGGCCTTGGCCAGCGGGTGCAGCTCGGCGAAGTTCGCCATGGGGCCCACCTGGGCCAAGCCCGGACCGATGTTGCCCAGGCAGGCGATCGCCGCCGAGAAGGCGGTCGTGAACTCGCTGCCCACCAGCACGAGGACCACGGTGGTGACCGCGAACAGCCCCACGTAGAGCGTGACGAACGCGGCCACCGACCGCAGCACGTCCTCCGGCACGACCCGGTTGCCCATGCGGACCGGCAGCACCGCCCGTGGGTGCAGGGTGCGGCGCACCTCGCGCGACGTGTGCTGGACCAGGATCACCCAACGCGCCACCTTGATGCCGCCGGCCGCCGACCCGGCGCTGCCACCGATGAAGGCCAGGACGAGCAAGATCGCTTGGCTGCGTTCGGACCATTCGGCGAAGTCGACCGATGCGTAGCCCGTGGACGTCAGGATCGACAGCGCCTGGAAGGCGCCGTGACGCCAGGCCTCGCCCGGGCCGTAGCGGTCGGTCAGGAGGAGCGCCAACGCCACGCTGCCGATCAGCGCGATGCTCACGTACGCGCGCAGCTCGGGATCGCGCCACAGCGCCGCGAAGCGACCGGTGGCGCCGCGGTAGAGCAGCGCGAAGTTCGCGCCGGCGAAGAGCATGCCGACCACGCCGACCCAGACGACGGGCGCCGCGAACACCTCGAAGCTGCGGGGTTCGGGCGAGAAGCCGCCCGCCGCCAGCGTCGTGAAGGCGTGGACGATGGCGTCGTAGGCACTCATGCCCGCCACCGCGTAAGCGGCCGCCACCAACACCGTCAACGTCGTGTAGACACCCAGGATGGCGATGGCGGTGTGACGGAGGCGCGGCGTGAGCCGGTCTTCGGTGGGGCCCGGGGCCTCCGCGAAGAAGAGCTGGCGGCCGCCGATGGCGAGCTGGGGGAACAGGCCGATGAACAAGACGATGATGCCGACGCCGCCCACCCACTGGGTGAAGCCGCGGTACCAGAACAGCACCCGTCCGACCGCGTCGAAGTCGACCAGCATCGTCGCGCCGGTGGTGGTGAAGCCCGACATCGACTCGAAGTACGCGTCCAGCGGACCAAGCACGCCCGCGCCCACGTACGGCACGGCGCCCACCAACGGCACCAGCGCCCAGGCCGAGAGCAGCGCGACGAGCGCCTCGCGACGGCTCGGATCGCCTCGGCGACGACCGGGTGCGCCGGCACGGCCCACGGTCAGCAGGGCGGCTCCCAACAGCAGCCCGACCGCACCGGCCTCGACGAAGCCCGCCCACGACTCGCCCACGAGGGCGGCGGCCGCGGCGAAGCCGAACAGGACCAAGCCCGACATGGCCAGCACGGTGCCGAGGACGAACGGCGCGGTGCGACCACGACCGCTGGGTGGGCGCGCCTTCACCCCGACGCTCGCACGTCGTCGAGCGCCACCGAGGTCAAGCTTCGCCACCGCGCTCGTGCCGCTGCAACCAGACCTCGACCGCGGTGATGTTGTCGGGTGTCGTGATGAGGTAGAGGTGGTCGCCGGGCTGGATGATCGTCTCGCCGCGCGGGATCATCGCCCGGTTCTTGCGCACCACCGCGCCGATGAGGCTGTGAGGCGGAGCGCCCAAGGTGCTGACCGCACCCGGGACGGCGTCGTACGGGAAGGTGACCTCCATGACCTCGGCCCGGTCCTCGATGGTGGCGAGGTGGTCGACGTCGTCCACCTTGAGCCAGTTCAGCACCTCTTGCACGGCGGCGATCCGCGGCGTCAGCGGCGCGTCGATGCCGACGCGCTCGAACAGCCGTCGGTTGCGCGAGCGGCCCACACGGGTGATCACCTTCGGGATGCCGAGCTGCTTGGCGAGCAGGGACACGAGCAGGTTGGTGGCGTCGTCGCTGGTGACGGCCACCATCACGTCGGCGTCCTCGACCCGCTCTTGCTCGAGCAGCTCGAGGTCGGTCCCGTCGCCGCGCAACACGAGCGCTTTGGGCAGGAGCGCCGCCAGCTTCTCGGCGCGCTCGTCGCCCGGTTCGATGATGGTGAGATCGAAGCCGGAATCCTGCAGCTGTTCGGCCACCATGAAACCGACGTTGCCGCCACCGACGATGGCGACCCGTTGGCGGCGCTTGGCGGGGGCGAAGCGGGCCTCGAGGCGACGCACGGCCTCGCTCGTGCCCATGAACACGACCTTGTCGCCCGGCCGGAGCGTCGTGGCGCCCGACGGGACCACGAAGCTCTCCTCCTGGATGGACCCGACCACGAGGACGTCTTCGGGCAGCCGGACGCCGCTCAGCGGTTCGTCCAGGAACGGGTCGCCCTGGGCGAGGCGGTACTCCACCATCTTGATGCGCCCGCCCGCGAACGAGGCGGTGTCGAGCGCGCGCGGGACCCGGACGATCTCGATGATCTGCTGCGCCAGGGTGCGTTGGGGCCACAACACCCGATCGATCGACAGGCCGATCGATTGCATGGCGCCGCGCTGTCGGAAGGCATCGACGTAGCGTTGCCGCGTCACGAACGCCATCGTCTCCTTGGCCCCCAGGCCCTTCGCGGCCAGGCAGGCGAGCACGTTGATGTCGTCGTTGAGCGTGCAGGCGATGAAGGCGTCCGCCCGCTCGACGCTCGCGGCGCGCAGGTCGTCGGGGTCGGCGCCGTTGCCACGGATGAAGCGGACGTCCATCGATTCGAAGGCGTCGGCGCGGGACTCGTCGATCTCCAGGACGGTCACGTTGTGGGAGCGGAAGAGGGCGTCGGCGATCTGCACGCCGATCTCGCCTCCTCCGACGAGGACGACGTTCATCGGCTGCGCATGATAGCCCCGCCACGCGACCGTGTCCACGCGGGCGAGGCCACGCGCATCGTGGACGCGTCGGCAGCGCCGGTCGGCAGGTTCGGGCCCGGCCACCCACCGGCGGCGTTCACCGCCGCCTCGCGAACCAGGCGACCGGGGTCAGCGCCAACCCCGCCATGAGCACCAGCCACGGGACCTGGCTGGCGTGACGCGCGTAGAAGGTAACGCTGTCGGTCGTGCCGAAGCGCACCGCGAGCGTGTCGGGGACCCCCCGCGGCAGCTCGGCGGCGATGCGACCGTAGGGATCGATCGCCGCCGTCACACCGTCGTTGCCGGCGCGCAAGAGCCAGCGTCGGTTCTCGATCGCCCGCAGCCGACCCATGTCGAGGTGCTGACGGGCGCCGTCGCCCCGTGCGAACCAGGCGTCGTTCGTGATCACCACCAGCACGCCGGCGCCGAGCCGCGCCATCGCCGCGCTGACCGTCGGGAAGACGCTCTCGTAGCAGATCCCCACCCCCACCGGCCCGACGCCGGTGACGAGGGTAGCGGGACCCGGGCCGGGCACCGTGTTGGCGAGCAACGGCATCCCCAGCAGCCCGAACACCGCCCGGTAGAGGCCGGGCACCTGCTCGAGCAGCGGCCAGCGCTCACCGAAGGGCACCAGCACGTGCTTGTCGTAGCGGCCATCGAGCTGGCCCCCGCTCAGGGCGTAGGCGGCGTTGGCGCCGCCGCCCTCGACCCGGGCGCGCCCGCCGACCACGAACGAAGACGTCGGCGCGGCCGCCTGGATGGCGCTGCGACCGCCTTCGCCGCGGGCCCCTTCGAGCTCCGTACCGAGCACGGCGCCCTCGGGCCATACCACCAGGTCCGGCGCCGCCGCCATGGCGTCGACCGCGGCGCGCGTGAGGCCCACGTGCACGCTCAGCTCCTGCGCGGCGGTGGTGGCGCGGCCGAACGGATCGACGTTGCCCTGGACCAACAGCGCCGTGCGATCGGCGGGCACCTCGTGTTGACCGATGGCGGTCGCGCCCCATGCCCACATCAGCGCCAGGAGCGCGGCGGCGCCGACCGGAGCCGCCCAGCGCCCGCGCGAAGACCGCCCGCGAACGTTCGGGGCGAACGGCAGCGCCAGCAGGGCGGCCGCGACGGCGACCACGAGGCTGAGCCCGGTGACGCCGATGCTGTCGGCGACCTGCACCACCGGGGTCCCCAGCCAGGCGTACCCGAGGGTGCCCCAGGGGAAGGCGAAGTAGCCGGTCGCCCGCAGGACCTCGGCGACCAGCCAGTAGAGGGGCAGCACCAGGAGCGTGGCGGCGCCACGACCGCCGACGGCGCGCGCGATGGCGGTGACGGCGCCCCACATGGCCGCCAGGATGGCCAACATGAACGGATGCAGGGCCCAGTACCAAGGCCCGAGCAGCCCGGGCTCGGCGAAGCTGAGCGGTAGCCAGGCCACGTACACCGCGAAGAAGCCGAGCCCGAACGAGGCTCCGACCACGAAGGCCGCGCGCACGTCGGCGGCGCGGGCCGTCAGCGCGAACGGGACCGCCAGCACCAGCACCAGTGGCCACACGCCGTTCGGAGGCAGGGCCAGCGCCAGGACGACGCCGGCCGCAGCGGCGACGAGGGCGGGGATCACGCGGTCGCGACGAGCGCCGCCAACAACGCCACACGATCGAGCGAGGCACCGATCCGGATGTGCTCGGTACGGGCGTGAGGCCCGCCACCGCAGGCGCCGAGACCGTCGAGGGTGGGGACCCCCAACGCGGACGTGAAGTTGCCGTCCGAGCCGCCGCCGACCACCGCGCTCGCGAGCGTCTCGTCCCACGCCGCCGCATGGGCGCGCGCCCGCTCGAAGAGCGCCCGGTTGGCGTCCGTCGGTTCCATGGGGGGCCGGTTGAGCCCGCCCGAGACCGTGACCTGCACGCGTTCGTCGCGCGGCTCCCAGGCCCGGATGGCGTCGTCGATCCGCTCGGCCTCGTCGAGCCGCAGCACCCGGGCGTCGACGTCGAGCGTGGCCCGCTCGGTGATGACGTTCACGGGCCCTGCCGCGTGGGCGACGGTCGGATGCACGGTGGTACCGGCCTCGAGGTCGTCCAACGAGCGCGCGAACAGCACCGCGTGCGCGAGTTCGACGAGCGCGCTCGCGCCCGCCTCGGGATGGTTGCCGGCGTGGGCGGGGACCCCGTGGAAGTCGAGATGGAAGTCGGCCACGCCCTTGCGCCCCACCTTGAGGGCACCGTCGTCGCGGGCGGGCTCGACGACGAACACGCGATCGTGCGCGTGCGCCTCGGCCTCGATGCGTTCGCGGCTCCGAGCCGAGCCCGTCTCCTCGTCCGAGGTCACCAGCAGCGTCAGCCGGCCGGCCGGCAGGGCGTCGGCCGCGCGCACGAGGCGCGCGGCCAGCACCGCCGCCACGATGCCGGCCTTCATGTCGAGGACGCCGGGTCCGGCCGCCTCGTCGCGCTCGGCGTCCACCCGCCACGGCATGGAGGCCAAGGTGCCCACCGGCCACACCGTGTCGAGGTGCGCCAGCAGCAACGTGCCGCGGTCGCGACCGTCGCCGTCCAGGGTCGCGCACAAGACGTCACCGACGTCGGCGCGTGGTTCGCGTTCGACCTGCCACCCGTCGCGCGTGAGGGTCGCGGCGACGAGGTCGGCCATCGCGTCGCAGGCCGACTTGTCGTGCGTCGGGGACTCGGTCTCGACGAAAGCCTGGAGCAGTTCGAGGTACGGGGCGCGGAGGTCGCGCGCTGCGGCGCGGAGGTCGTGCGCTGCGGCGCGAACGTCTTGCGCCGACGAAAGGAGGTCGCGAGGCGGCATGACGACAGTCTAGGCCGGGTCGCGCGTGCGCGAGGTCTGGCGGCGACGTCCGCGACGCCGCCCACCCTCGCGCGGTGGGCCGTCCGCGTCGGGCCCGCTCGCGCCGGCGACCGCGTCGGAGGCGCGCCGTCCGCCGCCCTGCGGGCGCCCCGCCGGGGCCAGGTGGTCGCCGCGCGCGACGGCCTCGCCCCACAGGCGTTCGGCCAGCGCCCGCACGCTCGGTTCCGCGGTCGTACGGGCGTAGGCGTACCCCATCCGCAGGTCGCTGGCGCGCTGTGCGGGATCGCCGGCCAGCAGGTGGCGCGACAGGTAGACCTGCGCGAGCAACACGTCGCGCATCCGCTGGGGTCGGACGGCGTGGAGGTCGCTGAGGGCCTCCTCGTACGCGATCGCCGCCGCCCGGGCGTCGCCACGCTCGTCGAGCGCGCGCCCGCGGCGGAAGTGCTTGGCGGCCTCGTACAGGAGTTCTCGCATGGTCCGATGCTACCGCACGGCGCTGGACCCGCCGGGTGCGCCCCGGACCCGCCCTTCGTGCGCGGAACGGGCCTCCAGCGCCGCCACGACCGCCGCATGGCGGGCGCGCGTGATGGGGAAGGTCCACACCAGGCCGGCCGCGGCGACGAACACCAGCGCTGCGACCGGTCCCGTCATGAGCCGCAGGCCGGCCACGGTCGCCTCGGACTGGACCGCCGAGCCCTGGACGTACCCGAAGACCGCGGCCGCGATGGCGTTGGCGAACACCCCCACCGACCCGGCCACCTTCTGGCCGAACGTGAACAGCGCGTACAACAGACCCTCCCGGCGCTCGCCATGGGTCCACGCGTCGAACTCGACCACGTCGGGGAGCATCGCCCACGGCAGCATCATGACGGCGGCCAGGCCGACGCCCGCCAGGGCCGTCAGCGCGAGCAGCGTGGGCGTCACCCCGCCGGCGGGGGTCACCGCCACGAGCGTCGCGACGGCCGCCGCCAGGAGCAGCAGCCCGGCGGTGAGCGCGGTGCGCTTGCCCCAGGTGGCGCTCACGCGGCCCCAGGCCGGGAAGGCGAGGACGGCGGTGCCGAACAGGAGCCCCAACACGAGCGTCTGCGCTTCGCCGGGCAGGGCGAGCGCCGACTCGAGGTAGAAGGGCAGCATCGAGTTGAGCAGCATGATCCCCAGCGTCACGACGAGGAACAGCGTCCAGACCGACGTGTAGCCGGGCGCTCGGAAAGCGCTGGCCCAACCGCCGCGCGAGGGTCCGGTCGCAGGCGCTGCATGCCGCCGCGGCGGTTCCGGCACCACCGCGGCCGTCGTCAGGTAGGCGGCGATCGCCACGAGGCCGAAGATGACGCCCATCGCGCGCCAACCGGCCGGACCGGCGGCGGCCAGGTCGCCGCCGCCCGCCACCGTCAAGACCACGAGCGGCGGCACGGCGACGGCCAGCATCGAGGCGATGACGCCGAACCCGACGCGCCAGCCCGTCAGCGCCGTGCGCTCGTCGTAGCCGGGGGCGAGTTCTGGCGTGAGCGCCATCGTCGGCACCTGCACGACCGTGTAGGCGATGCCGAACAAGATGAAGGCCACGGCGGCGTAGGCGATGGCGGCCGCCGCGCCGAGGTCGGGCGACCACCACACGGCCGCGAAGGTGGCGCCGAGGGGGACCGCCCCCCAGCGCAAGAACGGCAGCCGTCCGACGGACGTGCGCCACCGATCGGCCAGCACGCCCATGATCGGGTCCGTGACCGCGTCGACGAGGCGGCCGGCCACGAAGACCGCTCCCGCCCACAGCGGCGGTACGCCGGCGACGTTCACGAGCGCGTACAGCAGCCAGGTGTTGACCGCGACGAACGTGAGCGAGGCGCCGAGGTCGGACGCGCCGTAGGCGGCCTTGACGCGCAGGGGCAGGGACGGGGTGGCTGGGGCGCTCACGTCGGCCCCGACGGGACCTCGAAGGGACGCTCGAGCCCCGCCAGCGCCGCCTCGCGGGCCTCGGCCGGCGCCCATGCGAGCGCCAACACGCCCCGGTACGCCTGCAGGGCGCGGTCGCGCCGGTCGGCGAGGTCGCGCAGTTGGCCCAGCCGAGCCAGGAGCAGCCCCGGCAACAGGTACGGCTCGCGGAAGTCCCCGTGCGACACCCGCTCCAAGACCTCGAGGGCCTCGGCCGGATGGCCGTGGGTCAGCAGCACCTGGGCCTCCAGGAAGCCGGCCTCGGCCTCCTGGCCTTCGCGCAGCTGCCGCAGGAGTCCGGCAGGATCGGGCGTGTCGGCCCGCCAGGCGACGTCGAGCAAGGCACGCCGCCGGGCCTCGACCGACACGGGCGGTGACGCGATGGGTGACCAGGCCACGCCGGCCTCCTCGAGCGCCGCCACGACCGCCGGCCACAGGTCGAGCGCGACGAGCCAGGCGGGCCGCTGCCCGCCGGCGATCAGCGTCCGGTCACGCGCCAGGCGCGCCCGCTCGAAGCGCCACGACGTGGCCGGTCCGTCCCCGAAGGCGTCGAGCCGCTGACGCAGGTCGTCGACCAGCGGCGGCACGACCTCGCCCAGCAGACGGGTCAGATCGAGCGGCAGCGGCAGCAGGGTCTCGAGCGGCGCCAGCGTCCGCCGGGCGGCATCGAGCTCGGCGCGGGCGGCCGGGAACCCTTCGAGGTATCGGCGCAGGTCGGCCTCGGCGTCGGGCACCGGCGGCGGTGCGCCGACGCCCAGGACCGGCGTTCCCCGTCGCCGGGCCCAACCCACCAGCGTCCACGGCAAGGCGATCTCGTCGGTCCCCTGCCAGCCGGCGTCGGCGTCGTACCCGGGCGCCAGCGCGCTCGTCACGACGACGTCGGGGTCCAGCGCCTCGAGCGCGTCGCGCACCGTGACCACGTTCCAGCGCGGATGGCGCAGATGCCAGGGGCCGGTCAGGGGCACGAGCGTCAGGGGCGCGGTCACGACCCCATCGTACGTTTTGTCAACCCGTCGGCGTCGGAGGGTTGGGTACCATGCGCCCATGCGGAATCCCGGACGCTCGGCTTGGCAAGTGGACGTGACGTGGACGGCGGCAGTGCTGGCGTGGGCCGCTGCCGTCGTCGCGGTGGTGGCGGGGGCGGCGACCCAGGCCACCACACCGGCGCTCGGACCGATGGTTCAGGCGACGCTGCTCGAGGCCGCCTTCATCGACATGTCCGAAGCGCCCGCCCTCGAAGCCGGCGCCCCGGTCGTCGAACTCACCGACCCGTTCGAGGTGATGCGTGGAACGGGCGTGACCGTGCCCATCGCGACGTTGCCCGACCTGACGGTCGAAGGCGCGCGCGCGCAGGTCGCGGCGGCGCTCGTCGAACGGCGGATGACGTTGGGCGACGCCTGGCTCGAGGGGATCGACGACGCCGCCCTCCAGGCCGAACTGCGGGCCCTCGACGACGCCGTCCTGCGGCCCCTGACCGAGTCGGAGCTGCGTCGGGCCCTGTTCCCGCTGGGCCTGGACAACGGCAGCCGCGCCGCCGACTGGGCCACGCAGGCGCGCCAGAACCCGGGTCAGCCGGTGCAACCGATCGTGGGGGTGTTCGTCCGTCTGCCGGTCGAGCAGGTCCAGGGAGCCGGACCGCTCGTCGTGGGCGAACGGGTGGTGGCGGGACTGGCCGACATCCTGTTGTCCCAGGGACGCCCGGCCGCCGAGGCCGCGCTGGCCAACGTCAACCTCTCGGCCGCCATGCGGGCCACGCTCGAAGGCCCGCTGCCGCAGACCTGGCGGGACGCGCTCGACGCCGCCTTGCGCTCGCGCGACGCGGCCCTGGCGGCCAGGCTCGACGCTGCCCGCGAGGCGTTGGTGGAGGCCCCGGCCAGCGTCGACCCGTTCGCGGCCGTCACGGGTTCGGCCGACCTCGCCGGCGCCACCCCCGAGGAGGCGCGCGCCCGCACGCTCGAGCTGTTGGCGGCGCGCGGTTACGCGGGCGGCACCAACGCGCTCGCCGCCGCGCTCTCGGATCCGGTCGCGCGTGCGCGGGTGGCGGGCGCCGGATGGGCCTTCGACGCCGCGTCCGCCCGCGCCCACGCGCGCTACCGGTTCTGGGCCTGGGGTGCTGGCGTGGTCGCGGTCCTGCTGCTCCTGATCGCCGCGCTGGCGGCGACCGGCGTCGCCCGTGTCTGGGTCCCGGGCCTGGCGGTCCTCCTGGCGGCGGCCCCCGTCTGGTGGCTGGCCCGCGAGGCGTTCGATCGTGTCGCGGCCAGCAGCGTGCCGCCCGACGTCTCGGCCGCCGGCGCGCTGGTGGCGCTGCGGTCGTGGGCCGGGTGGCTCTCGGCCAGCGTTGGCGGGGTGGTCGGCGAGGCGGTGGTCCGCGTGCCCCTGATCGTGAGCGCGATCGGCGTCGCGCTGGTGGGGGGCGCGCTGCTGGCCGCCGTGGTCGGCTGGGTCCGCCCGCGTCGACGCGGGCGCTTCTGACGAACCTGGGCACGGGGTCGCGGGCGGGGCGGATGCCACGGCGCGACCGGGCGTCGCCGACGCCGCTGCTATGCTCCACGCCATGAACCCATCGCGACCCGCATCCCGAGGCCTTCCGCGCGTCACCGTCGTGGGCGCCGGCATGGCGGGCAGCGACGCCGCGCTGGCCGCCGCGCGCCTGGGCGTCGCCGTCGACCTGTGGGAACAGCGACCGGTGCGCACGACGCCCGCCCACCGCACCGATCGTTTCGCCGAGCTGGTCTGCAGCAACAGCTTGGGCGGCGAGGGCGAGAGCAACGCCAAGGGTTTGCTCCAGGCCGAGATGCTGGCCCTGGGCGGGGTGGTCGTCACCAGCGCCCATGCCACCCGGCTGCCGGCGGGCGGCGCTCTCGCCGTCGACCGCGACGCCTTCTCCGCGCGCGTCACGGACGTCGTCCGCAACCATCCGTCGATCACGGTGCACAGCGGCGAGATGACCGAGGTCCCCGACGGCGTGGTCGTGCTGGCGACCGGTCCGCTGACCAGCGACGCGCTCGCGGCGTCCGTCCAGCGGCTCGTCGGTGAGGACTTCTTGGGCTTCTACGACGCCGCGGCGCCGGTGATCTCCGACGATTCGATCGATCACGACATCGCCTTCCGCAAGGGGCGCTACGCCCAGGCGGCCGACTACCTGAACCTGCCGTTCTCGCGCGCCGCGTACGAGCGCTGGTACGCGGCCGTCGCCGAAGCCCGCTCGCACGTCCCCCACGACTGGGAGAAGCTCGAGTTCTTCGAGGGCTGCATGCCGATCGAGGAACTCGCGCGGCGCGGCTTCGACACGCCGCGCTTCGGTCCGCTCAAGCCCGTCGGCCTGGAGCACCCGGTCACCGGCGAGCGCTTCTTCGCCGTCGCGCAGTTGCGCCAGGAGGACGCCGCGGGCCGCATGTGGAGTCTGGTGGGGTTCCAGACCGGGCTCAAGTGGGGCGACCAGAAGACGGTGGTGCAAACGATCCCCGGCCTGGAGCGGGCCGAGATCGTGCGCTACGGCGTCATGCATCGCAACACTTACCTGTGCGCGCCGCGCCTGCTCGACGCCGACCTGGCCTTGCGGCCACGTCCCGACGTGTTCGTCGCCGGCGTGCTGGCGGGGACCGAGGGGTACCTCGAATCGTCCGCGACGGGCTGGTTGGCGGGCACCAACGCCGCACGTCGTGCGCTCGGTCTGGACACCGTGGTGCCGCCGGAGACGACGATGCTGGGCGGGCTCGTGCGTTACCTCGCGACGGCCAACCCGGAGGGGTTCCAACCGATGAACGCCAACTGGGGGCTGGTGCCCGTCGCGCCCAAAGGGCGTGGCGCGCCGGGCAAACGTGAGCGCCGTGAGCAGGCTTACCGCGCCGGTCTCGACGCGCTCGGGGCTTGGATCGAAGCGTTGCGGAGCGCCGCCCCCGTCGCTGTCTGACCCTCGCCGTCCGAAGCCGTCGTGACGTTCGTCCGCCCGGTCGGCGGCGGCGGGCGTGCGGGTCGCGGCGGATGGTACGACGAGGACATGTCAGCGCTTCCCTCCACATCCTTGCGCCACGTCGACCTCCGTTCCGACACCGTCACGCGCCCGACCCCCGCGATGCGCCGGGCGATGGCCGAGGCGGAGGTGGGCGACGACGTGTACGGCGAGGACCCCACCGTCACGCGGCTGGAGCGGCGGGTGGCCGAGCTGGCGGGCAAGGAGGCCGGCCTCTTCGTGCCCAGCGGCACGATGGGCAACCAGGTGGCGTTGGCGGCTCACACGACCCGCGGCGTCGAGGTCATCGCCCCCGTCGGCGCGCACATCTACGAGTACGAGCTCGGGTCGATGGCGGCCCTGGCGGGTCTGATGCCGCGGTTGGTGGCGGCCCCCGCCGGGGTGCCGGACCCGGCCGACGTGCGCGCCGCCGTGAGCCCCGGCCGCCACCAGGCGCCCACCGGCCTCATCGTGCTGGAGAACACCCACAACCGGGCCGGCGGCACGGTGGTGCCGCTCGCCGTGGCCGCGGCGATCGGCGAGGTGGCGCGCGAGATCGGCGTGCCGTATCACCTCGACGGCGCCCGGGCCTGGAACGCCGCCGTGGCCCTGGGCGTTCCGCTCGCCGACGTCTGCGCGCCCTTCGACAGCGTCTCGGTGTGCCTCTCGAAGGGCTTGGCCGCGCCGGTCGGCAGCGTGCTGGTGGGTACCCGCGCCCTCGTCGCGGCGGCCCATCGCTACCGCAAGATGTACGGCGGCGGGATGCGTCAAGCGGGCGTCCTCGCCGCGGCGGGCCTCGTCGCGGTCGACTCCGGCTTCGAGCGCCTGGCCGACGACCACCGGCGGGCGCGCGACCTGGCCGAGGCGCTGCGCGACGTACCGGGGGTGTCCGTCGACCTGGCGCTCGTGCAGACCAACATGGTGTTCCTGCAGGTGGCCGACGCGCGCGGTTTCGTCGACCTGCTCGAGGCGCGCGGCGTGCGTTCGAACGCCATGGGGGCCGCCGTGCGTCTCGTGACGCACGCCGACCTGGACGACGACGACGTGGCGTACGCCGCCGGCGTCATCCGCGAGGCCGCCACCGCTCTGGCGGCGTGAACGCGTGACCCGCCACCGTCTGGCGCTGCTGGCCCACCCGGCCGGTCACTCCGTGAGCCCCGCGCTCCAGGAGGCGGCCTTCGCGGCGGCGGGCATCGACGCGGGCTACGAGCTGCTCGACGTAACGCCCGACCGACTGGCGCAGGCCGTCGCCGCCCTGCGCACCGAACCGTGGCTGGGGGCCAACGTCAGCGTCCCGTACAAGACCACGGTCACGCGCTGGCTGGACGAGCTCAGCCCGACGGCGCGCCGCCTGGGTGCGGTGAACACCATCGTGCGCCGCGGCGAGCGGTTGTACGGCGACAACACCGACCTCCGAGGTTTCGCCCGCTCGCTCGCCGATCTGGACGTGCCCGTGCGGGGCGCCGAGGTGGTGGTGCTGGGGGCCGGCGGCGCCGCGAGGGCGGTCGTCGCCGCCCTCGTCGACGCCGGCGCGGCCGTGGCGGTGCACAACCGCACGGGCGAGCGGGCGCGGGCGCTCGTCGCCGACCTGGCGCCAGCCGGCCGTGTGCTCGCCGACGCCGACCTGGCGCCGGCCGTCCGCGCCGCGCACGTGTTGGTCCAGACGACCAGCGTCGGCATGACCGGGGGACCACCGGGCTCGCCACTCCCCGCGGGCGTGCTGCCGCGCTCCGGCGCGGTGGTCGACCTGGTCTACCGGCCACCCGTGACGCCGCTCCTGGCGGCGGCCGCAGCGGCCGGGCTGGAGGTGCGCAACGGCTTGCCGATGCTGGTCTACCAGGGGGCGGCGTCGTTCGAGGCGTGGACGGGCCGGGCGGCCGCGGTGGCCGCCATGGGCGAAGCCGCCGAGCGCGCGCTCGGTGGTCCCGGTCGGGGCTGGACGGGTCTCAGCGCGCCCTCGAGCGCACCGCCTTCGTGAGGGCGGAGAGCAGCAGGAGCGAGCGTCCGCGCGGTGCGAAGGCGGCCACGACGCTGCCCTCGCCGAAGCGCAGGGCCGCGAAGGCGTGGCGATCGCCCTCGATCGCCAGGTGGCTGGCGTTACCCACCCGGCTGCGCGCCCCTTCGAGCAGCTCCTTGGCGACGCCGAACGCGGTGGCGCCGTCGAGGAGCGTCGTCGTCGGCGCGTCGTTGAGCGGGTAACCGACCGCCAGTCCCAAGACGTCGGGCACCGCTGCCATCACCGTGCGCAGCAGCGTCGCTTCGCGCTGGGTCTCGTCCACCAGGCGCGCGGCCTCGGTGAGCGCCGCCGGCGTCGGCACGTGGACGGTGCGTCGGGGCGGGGCCGAGAACGGCGCCACCTCGAACTCGGCGGGGCCGCTGGCGAGCAGGTGCGCCAGCGCGCGCACACCGGTGTGCGTGCGGCCCTCGTCGTCGGCCTCGACGTGCACGAGCGTCGGCCCATCGAGCCAGAGGCGACCGCGCGCGCCGGCGTGCAGGGTGACGAGGGCGCCGTCGCTGGCCAGCGCCAGCATCTCGACGAGGTCGGCCAGCGGCACCAGCGAGGTCGAGCCTTCGAGCGGTAGCTCGGAGGTGGCCGGATGCGGCGCCTCGCCGAGGTGCTCGGGGTCCGTGGCCGTGGCCGGTCGTGGCAGGCTGCCCCGGGCCGGCGGGAAGGCGAGCACCCCGTCCGGTCCCTCGGTGGTCCGGGTCCTCGGCGTCGCCTCCGCGACCTGGACCACGTAGTACGGGCGCTCCGGATCGAGCCTCCGGGACCAGGCCAGGAACCCGGAGGGCGAGGCGCCGCGGAGGTAGCCGTCGCACACGACCAACCCGTAGGTTCCGCTGCGGAGCGCGTCGAGCGCGGCGCGGGCGTCGGCGAAGCCATCGACGTGCCATCCGGCGGACTCGACGGCGGCGACCAGCACGGCGAGCCGTTGCTGGAAGGTGGCGATGACGAGCGCGGAGGGGGCGGTCGTGGGCACGAGCGAGCCTACCCGACGCCGCCCGTGTCGCCGTCGCGCCCGGGCGGCGGCGGCGGCCGAAGGTAGACTGCCGCCGTGCGCATCGCCGTCCTCGCCGACGTCCACGGCAACCTCCCCGCCCTCGAAGCCGTGCTCGCCGACGCACGCGCCCACGACGTCGACGACCTGGTCGTGAACGGCGACCTGGTCAACCGGGCGCCCCAGGGATCGGCCGTGCTGGCGCGGCTGGCCGACAGTGGCGCGCGCCTCACCTTGGGCAACCACGACGACCTCATGCGGATGATCACCGACGTCGATCCGGCGCTCCCCGACGACTTCCACCGAGGCGCGTTCTGGCATGCCAACCGTTGGTGCGCCGCGGAGCTCGCCGCCTCGGGGCGGCTCGACGCGCTGCGCGCGTTGCCGCTCACCGTGCGGATCCAGCCGCCCGAGGGCCCCGGCGTGCTCATCGCCCACGGCAGCCCGCGCCACTACCGTGAAGGGCTGGGACCGCGGTCGACCGACGCGGTGCTCTCCGAGATCCTCGAGATGCATCCGACCGACGTCCTGGTCGGCTCGCACACGCACCAACCGCTGCATCGCCGCTGGGGGCGCACGCTGGTGCTCAACAGCGGCGCGGTCGGCTGCCCCTTCAACGGCGACGGCCGCGCCCAGTACCTCTGGTTGACGCTCCGCCACGGCACCTGGCGTCCCGAGTTCAGGCGCGTCGCCTACGACCAGACGGAGAGCCTACGGGCCTTCGAGGACACCGGTTACCTGGCCGCGGGCGGCCTGCTCGCGCGCCTCTTCTACGACGAGGTCCGCGACGCCCGCTCCTACCTGGTGCCCTTCCAGATGTGGGCCCAGACGGCGGGCGAGACGATGGACGAGACGTCGTTCGCGCGTTTCGTCGCGGTGCGCCCCGAGCGCTTCCGACCCGTGTCGCCCTGGCCCGATCGCACCGAGTCGGTCGAGCCGTGAGCGCCCCTCGGTCCCGCTGGCAGACGCCCGGCCGGATGCTGGCCGCCGTGCGCGGTCATTGCCCCGCCTGTGGTGCCCCCGGAGCCTTCGTCGGCGTCTACCGCCTGCGAGCCCGCTGTCAGGCGTGTGGGGTCGTGTTCGAACGCGACGGCGGCACGTGGTTGGGCGCGTCGGTGCTCGCCTACGCGCTCGCCGTCGTGGCGATGGTGGTGGTGGCGCTCGTCACGATCCCCGGTCACGGTCTCTACCGGGGCCTGGAGGTCGTCTTGGCCCTGACCGCGCTCGTCACGGTGCTGGTCGTGTACCGTCCGGTCAAGGGCTGGTGGCTGTGGGCGACGTGGGCGGCGGGTTGGGTGCACCGCGACGGCGAGGACCCCGAGGCGCCGGTCGACCCGCTTCGTGGTTGAGGCCGTCGGACATCCGTTCGACGCGGCGCGACGGGCGCTCACGGGCGGTCTGCTGCTCGCGGTGACCCTCAATGCCTTGGCGGCGCTCGCGGTCGTGACCGTGGCGCCGCTGATCCCCGCCGACGTGGGCGGCTTGCGCTACTACGGTTGGATCTTCTCGAGCTACCTGCTGGCGTCGCTGGTGGGGACGGTGTGGGGCGGTCTCGAAGCCGATCGCCGGGGGGTCGCGCACGCCTTCGGGGTCGGGGTGGTGGCCTTCGGTGTCGGTCTGGCGTTGGCGGGTGCGGCGCCGACGATGGCGGTGCTCGTGGCGGCGCGCGTGGCCCAGGGCTTCGGCGCCGCGGCCTTCACCACGTGCGTCTACGTGGCGATCACGCGCGCCTACCCGGACGCGATGCGCTCGACGCTCATGGCGTACCTGTCGACCGCCTGGGTGGTCCCGGCGCTGATCGGGCCGGCGGCCGCGGGCCTGGTGGCGCAGGCGCTCGGTTGGCGGTGGGTGTTCCTGGCGCTGCTGCCGCCGCTCGGTCTGGTCGCAGCCTTGACGCTGCCGCGCTTCGGTGCGTTGGGGGCCGTCACGGGGCGTTCGCTGGCCTGGCGCGAGCGGCTCGCGCCCGCCGGCGTGGTCGCCGTGGGCGCGGGTGTCGGCCTGGCGGCGCTCGCGGCGGCCACGGAAGCCGCCCACGCCCTCACCACGGTCGTCTGGTTGGGGCTCGCCGCCGTCGGCGTGGCGGCGATGCTGCGCGGGCTGGCCCCGCTCCTGCCACCCAGGGCGCTGCGTTTGGCGCGTGGCGCGGGCGCCGTGGTGATCGCGCGCGGGGCGGTGTTCGCCGCCTTCGTCGGGGTCGAAGCGTTCCTCGCGCTGGCGCTCACCGACCTGCACGGTCTGGCCCCGGCGCGCACGGGCCTGGTGATCGCCACCGGTGCGATCTCGTGGACGGTCGGCGCGTGGGCGCAAGCGCGTCGCGACAGCCGCGCTGGTCTCGACCGTCGCGAAGCCGACGACGCACGCGGCGTCCGCGTCCGCATCGGCGTCCTCGTCGTCGGCTCGGGGTTGGCCGCTCAGGTGGCGGCGCTGGTGGTCGGCGGGCTCGCGGGCGGCGAGTGGGCGGTGGTGACCGCCATCGGCGGGTGGGCGCTGGCCGGCTTCGGCATGGGGTACGCGCATGCGACGAGTTCGGTGCTGGCGTTCGCGACCGCCGAGCGTGAGGGGCTGGGCGCGGGCGCCATCTCGTCGGCGCTCCAGTTGAGCGACAACGTCGGCGCCGCGCTGACCACGGGCGTGGGCGGCGCGGCGTTCGCGTTCGTGACGGCCTCGAACGGGTCCTTGCGGGGGGCGGTGGCGGCGGCGTTCGGGGTGGCTGCCATCGCCTGGGCGCTCAGCCTGGTGGCGTCGTCGCGGTTCGCTCCTGCAGGGCGAGCCGCGTCAGGAACACCGTGATCAGCAGGAACGCCACACCCGCTAGGAACGAGATCGAGACGAAACCGAACCAATTGATGTACTGAGCGGTGCACGGTACCCCGCTGGCGCAGGACGCCGGCGGCGCGAAGCCGGGCACCTTCTGGACCAGGTAGTGGTAGGTGGAGGTGCCGAGCCCGAGGACCGACAGCGGCAGCGCCGTCCGCCAGACCGCCGCGTCCTGACGGAACGTGGCCACGCCCAGCACGACGACGAGCGGGTACATCAGGATGCGCTGCCACCAGCACAAGGCACAGGGCACGAAGGAGCGGACCTCGGAGAAGTAGAGCGAGCCGGCGGTGGCGACGATCGCGACCAGCCACGCCAGGTAGATCCAGGCGACGCGGTTCATGGCGGCGCGCTCAGTCCTGCAACGCGTCTTCGAGAGCGGCCCGGACGACGGCCTCGCTGGGGCTCGACACCTGGACGCCGTCGACCAGGACCGAGGGCGTGCTGCGCAGGTCGAGGCTCGTCGCCAGCGCCGCGTCCGCCTGCACCGCCTCGAGGCTGCTCGGGTCCTCGAGGCACTGATCGAGCAGCTCCGGGTCGAGGCCCGGGGCGTAGGTGCGCGCCAACTCGACCGCCCGGCGGGCGTCGGCGAGCTCCGTCTGGGCGCGGAAGAGCGGCGTCTTCATCTCCCAGAACAGGGCGTTGTCCTGCCGGTAGACGCACTCGCCGATCCGCGCGACGTGCTCGGAGGCCGGACCGAGCACCGGCAGGTTGACGAACACGACCCGCACCAAGCCTTCGTCGACGAGGTCGCGACGCACGCCAGGCATGACGTTCAGCTCGAACGCCTGGCAGCCGGGGCAGCGGAAGTCCTCGAAGACCGTGAGCGTGACCGGTGCGGCCGGATCGCCCAAGGTCGGTTGCCCGGTGGGGTCGAGTTCGGCGGCAGCCGGGGTGCCGAGTCGAGGCACGATCAGGATGCCGGCCACGACCAGCACGGCGACGACGACGGTCACGAGGGTCAGGCGTTGCGGGGTCATGCGGCCGATGCTACGACGCCAGGCGGGTCGACGAGGTCGGCCGCCCAGCCATCAGTGGTGGTCGATGCCGTGGTAGGCGGCGAGGAACGACTGCATGCCCTCGACGTCGATCTCGTCGAAGCGTGCCAGGCGCTGCCACGCCGTGAGCGCGTACGTGGTCGGCATGTCGTCCCGCGGCACGATCACCACGCGCGGGTAGCGTCCGCCGACCACCCCCTCGAGCGCCTCGACGTGGGCCTCGTTCTCCACCGGGGACCCGGCCCGGTACCAGAGCACCACGCCGCCGTCCTCCATGTTGTGGATCACCCGCTGCTCCTCGACGGGTTCCACGTAGCTGCCCCAAGGCGCGAGGTCGGGCGTGTGCCAACCCGAGGTCGGCGGGTTCGAGTTGTACGCGGGCGTCGCGGTCCCCAGCGCCACGTGGACGTTGCCCTGGCTGGCGAAGCGGTCGCCCGGCGCGTTGCGTTCGCGCGCCACGTTGATGCCGACCTGGACGAGGACGAGCACGGCGATGCCGCCGAGGCCCAGGATCCACGGTAGCGAGAGCGCCTGGCGGCGGCCGGGGCGCGAGCCCGACGTGCGTCGGGGCGGTGCGGGCGTGGTGTCGTTCCGGGCGGCCGCCGGCGCCGGCGTGCGCGTGTCGGACGCCTTCGCAGCCCCGTTCGGCGTCGAGGGGGTCCGGGCCGGGGGGGCGGTACGCGTGCGCTTCTTCTTGGCCATGATCGCTTCAACCTACAATCTCCCGCGGCGGGGTTGCGTAGGTTGGCGACATGTCACGCCATACGTCGCGTTTCGTGGGCCCGTGGGGCACCGCGCTGCTCTCGCTCGCCTTCGCGCAAGGGGGAGGTCTGGCCGAGCCCGTCCTCGCTCCCTGCCCCAGGACCCCCAACTGCGTCAGCACCGAGGCTCCGGCCTCCGACACGGTCCACGCCCTGCCGCCGTTGCCGCTCCCGGCTGAGCTCGATCCCGAGGCCGCGCTCGACGCGTTCGAGGCGGTCGTGCGACGCGAGCGGCGCACCGAGGTGCTGACGCGCGAACCGCTGGCGCTCCACGCCATCGACCACAGCCGCATCTTCCGCTTCGTCGACGACGTCCATGCCCGGGTCGACCCCGCCGAACGCCTCCTGCACGCGCGCTCGGCCTCGCGGGTGGGCGGCGGCGACCTGGGTGTGAACCGCCGCCGGCTGACGCGGTGGTTCACCGAGCTGGCCGGCACGTGGGGCGTGGACTGGCAGGGTACGCGGTGAACCGGCGGAGCCCAGGCGTGCGCGCATGGTGGGTGCGCGTGCGCTCGCGCCGTGCACCCCGGCCGCGCCGTTGCTAGAGTGCGGTCGTCGACCTCGCAGTCCGTCGGCGAGCGCCGCGCGATCCCGTGCGTCCGCTTCGCCCACCGAGCGTACCGACCGACCGCAGCGACCGACCGTCACGAACGACCGTACCGAAAGGGGAGACCATGTCCTTCGAACTGCCCGATCTGCCGTACCCGACGAGCGCCCTCGAACCCCACATCGACGCCCGCACGATGGAGATCCACCACGACAAGCACCACGCGACCTACACGACGAAGCTGAACGGCGCTCTGGAAGCGCATCCGGCCCTGCAGTCGAAGCCGATCGAGGAGCTGTTGCGGGGCATCGACACGTTGCCGTCCGAGCTCCAGACGGCCGTCCGCAACAACGGCGGCGGCTACGCCAACCACAACCTGTTCTGGCAGATCATGTCGCCGCAGGGCGGCGGTCAGCCGAGCGGCGAGCTCGCGACGGCCATCGACGACGCGTTCGGTTCGTTCGACGCGTTCAAGAGCTCCTTCAGCGACGCCGCGCTCAACCGCTTCGGTTCGGGCTGGGCGTGGTTGGTCGTCGACGGGGAGGGCGCGCTGCACGTCTACTCGACCGCCAACCAGGACTCGCCGTTCATGTCCGGTCACACGCCGATCCTGGGCCTGGACGTGTGGGAGCACGCCTACTACCTCCACTACCAGAACCGGCGCCCCGATTACGTCGAGGCGTTCTGGCGGGTCGTCGATTGGTCCCAAGTGGCCAAGTCGTACGCCGCCGCGCGCGCGTGATCGACTGACCACCATCGCCCAGCCCACCTAGGCTGCGACCGAGGCGGGACCCGACGGGTCCCGCCTCGGTCCGTACGGTGGGGCGATGGGTCCCCGGGCCGAGCGTGTCACCTTCGTCCTGGCGCTCGTCGGCTGCGGCGTGCTGGCGCTCGGGGCGGGTTGGGGCCGGTGGCGGGCGACGCCGCTCGAGGTGGTGGTCGAGCGCCCCGACGTGGTGGTGGAGGTCGTCGGCGAGGTGGTCCATCCCGGTCGCTACACGCTCGCCTGGGGCAGCCGCGTCGGCGACCTGCTGGTCGCGGCCGGGGGCGCCACGGAGGCGGCCGCGCTGGAGCTGGTGCCCGCCGCCGCCCAGCTCTCCGACGGTGGCACCTGGGTGGTGCCTCGTGCCGGCGACCCCGCCGGCGGTGACCGGGTCGACGTCAACGTCGCGAGCGAACGGCTCTTGGCGACGTTGCCCGGCGTCGGTCCCGTCACCGCTGCGAGGATCGCCCAGGCGCGTCCGTTCCGGTCGGTCGACGACCTCCTGCGGGTGCCGGGCATCGGACCCGTGCGTCTCGCCGCGCTGCGCGACTGGGTGACGGTCGGTGGCGGGTGAGCGACGGGCCCGGACACGTGCCCTGGGCGTGGCCGTGGGCGGTCGGCGTCGTGCTCGGCGTCGCGCTCGGGCTCGGGGCGAGCGGTCCCGGGGGCGCGGGGCGAGCGCTCGTCGGGCTGCTGGCGGGGCTCGGCGCGTTCGTCGTCGTGCGTCGGTGCGGCGCGCGCGCCGCCCGCGCGAGCCGGCTGGGCGCGTGGCTGCTCCTGGGCCTGGCGCTCGGGCTGGGGCGTGGGCTGCTGGCCGCGTCCGCCCCCGATCCCTGGTCGGACCGGGCGGGCGACACCGTCGAAGTCGAGGCGCACGTCACCGACGGCGTCGGCTGGCCGGTCACCGGGCCGCGGGTCGGTCTGCTGCTGCGCGGCCTCGAGGTCGGCGACGGTCGCGTGGTCCTGGAGGGGCGCCTCGAGCCCCTGGCCGGCCGCCGCAATCCCGGCGGTTTCGACGCGCGCGCCCACTACGCCCGCTTCGGCGTCACGTCCGCGCTGGTGGTGGCCTCGTTCGAGACGCGCGCCCCGCCCGGCGCCACCGCGCGCGCCCGCGCCGCCCTGCGGGCGGGCGTGGTGGCCGGCCTGGAGGGGTCGGCGGCGGCGCTCATGCAGGCCCTCACGCTGGGCCTGCGCGACGACCTGGGTCCGATCCGGGCGGCCTTCGCCGCGTCCGGTCTGGCCCACGTGTTGGCGTTGTCGGGCCTCCACGTCGGGGTCCTGGCCGGCACGCTGGTCGCGCTGGTGCGGGGTGTCGGTCGCCGTCGCAGCCTTGTCGTCGTGGCCGTGCTCGTCGCCTACGTCGCGATCGTCGGCGCCACGCCCTCGGTCGTACGGGCCACGGCGATGGTGTCGGTGGCCCTGCTCGGTCGGGCGTTCGGTCGTGGTGGCCACGGGTGGGCGACGCACCTGGCGCTCGCGGGTGGCGCTTCGCTCCTGGCCCGACCGGCGTGGCTCGGCGACCTCGGTTTCCAGCTCTCGTACCTGTCGGTCGTGGGCATGGGCGTCGCGGCGCGACCCCTGGCCGCGCGGTGGGGGCCGTCGCGGCTGCCCCCGGCGAAGGGTCGACGCCGGCGCCGCTGGCGGGCGCAGCGGTGGCTGGCGGCGGCGCTGGCGGTGAGTGTGGCGGCGCAAGCGGCGACGCTGCCGTTGATCGCGTCGACCTTCGGCGCCGTGCCGCTCCTGGCGCCGATCGCCAACCTCCTGGCGGTGCCGCTGGCCAGCCTGCTCGTGCCCCTCGGTTTCGCGGCAGGGCTGGCCGGTCTGGTCGGCGAGGGCCTGGCGACGCTCGTGAACCGAGTGACCGCCGTCGTCGCCGCAGCGCTGCTCGGGCTCGCCCGCGTCACGGCCCGCGCCCCGGCGCTGCCGTGGGGTGAGGTGGCGCCGGTGGGCTACGCGGCCTACACGCTGGCGGTGCTGGCGCTCCTGGCCGGGCTGCGCGGTGGCTGGCGACCCTGGCGGGCGGCGGTGGTCGTCCTCGCGGCCGCGCTGGTCACGCTGATCGTACCGCCCCGGACGGTGCCGCCCGACCTTCACGTGCTCGACGTGGGGCAGGGCGACGCCACCCTGATCCGCGTGACCCGCGGGCAGGGCGTCCTCGTCGACGGCGGCGGGACCCCCTTCGGCGACTACGACGTGGGCGCCGGCATCGTGGTGCCGGCGTTGCGCGCCCTGGGGGTGGGCGCGCTGCCGCTCGTCATCGCCACGCACCCCGACCTCGACCACGTCGAGGGGCTCGTCGCGGTCCTCGCCGCCTTCCCCGTGGGTGCGCTCGTGATCGGGCACCCGGCGCCTGAGCGGCCCGTGCACGCCGATCTGATGGCGGCGGCCGCCGCGCGGGGCGTACCCGTGCTCGAAGCGCGCCGTGGTGAACGCTACCGGGTCGGCGGCGCCACCTTCGAGGTGCTGAACCCGACCCACGAGCGTCACGGTGAGACGAACGACGACTCGGTGGCGCTGCTGCTGCGCTGGGGCGCCGATCCGTGGGCCCTGCTGTTGGGCGACCTGCCGGCGACGGTCGAAGGCACGCTGGCGGTGCCGCCGACCCCGGTGCTGCTCGTGCCGCACCACGGCTCGGCGTCCAGCACGTCCGAAGGCCTGCTGCGCGCGGCGCAGCCACGCTGGGCGCTGGTGTCGGTGGGTGTCAACCGCTTCGGTCATCCGGCGCCCGCGGTGCTCGCGCGCTTGGAGGCGGCGGGCGTCCAGGTGCGCATGACGCGGCGCGAGGGTGCGCTCCGGGTGCCCTACCCGGTGCCTTGAGACCCTGTCGGCGGACGTCGGCGACCGTGCTAGCCTTGGCTGATGTTGGAAACGATCCGGGTCCTCTCTCAACGCGGCATGTTGCGCGTCGAGTTGGCACGTTGGGACGAGCGGCTCGTCGTCGTCAAGCGCCTCGTCGGCGTGTCCGCCGACGTCGGGCGGAGGCTCGAGCGCGAGGCGGACGTGGTCCGCAAGCTCGACCACCCGAACATCGTGCCGCTCTTGGCCGCGTTCGACGGCAACGTCGTCTACGCGTACGTGCCGGGTGCCGACCTCGCCAACGTGCTCGATGGCGGTCCGCTGCCGGTCGCGCGGGCGGTGAAGGTGGCCGCCGACGTGCTGCAGGCCCTCGAACACGCACACGTGCTGGGCGTCGTCCACTGCGACGTGAAACCCGCCAACGTGCTGCTCAAGGGCGAACGGGCGCTGCTCACCGACTTCGGCTTCGCCAAGGACTTGGCCCTCACCGCCATCACCGGCGACCAGGAGATGCTCGGGACGCCGAACTACATGGCGCCCGAACAGTTCCGCGGCGTGCGCACCGACCAGCGGTCCGACCTCTACGGCGTCGGCGCCGTGCTCTACCACGCGCTCACCGGGGAGCCTCCGTACGGCTCGCAAGTGGTGCGTTGGCTGGTGGGTGACGACCGGGTGCCGCTCGCGCCCCTGCCGTCGGCGGCAGCCGCGTACGAGGACGTGGTCCTCAGGGCGCTCGCGCGCGCCCCCGAGGCGCGCTTCCCCGACGCCAGCACGATGCTGAGGGCGCTGCGGGCGGCCGCGGTACCAGCGGCGCACGCCTGAGAGGCCCCGTGCTCCAGGTCTTCGTCGGCGATCCGTTCCTGTCACGACGTTCTGCGCGGGCGGCGCTGGGCGAGCTCGCCCGCGCCGCCGGCGTCGAGGTGGCTGCCGTGCGGCGGTTCGGCGAGGACGCCACGGCCGCCGGTCTCGGTGACGCCCTCGGTCAGGGAGGCCTGTTCGGTCGCGTGGTCGCCTTCGTCGACCTCGACGAGGCGTTCGTGGGGGCCGGCCACACGGCCGCCCGCAACGCCCTGATCGACGTTCTCGAGGGGGCGGGCGACGCCGACGTGGTGGTGCTCGACGCCGCCGCCACGCCCGCTCGCCGCAAACGCTGGGGCGCCCTCGGCCGGGTCGTCGAGCAACCGACGCCACGCTTCGGGCAACGCAGCCGTTGGCTCGCGAACGAGCTGAAGACCGCCGGCGTGGACGTCCGCGGCGACGTCGCCGGAGCGCTCTCGGACGCCTTCGGCGACGACCTTCCGGGTCTGGCGGGTGAAGTCGCCAAGCTCGCGGTGCTGGCCGGACCGATCACGCCCGAACGTGCGCTCGACGTCGCCCACCGCCCTGCCCAGCGCAGCGCTTTCGACCTGGTCGACGCGCTCGCGGCTGGCGACGCGGCCGCCGCCCTGGCGCTGGTGCGCCAGCTCCTCGAGGGCGGCGAACCACCGGTTCGGGTTCACGCCGCGCTCGCCTGGCACGTCGACCTGGTGACGCGGTGTGCGGCCCTGGCGCTGCGGGACCCGCTGGTGGCCAAGGACGAGGCCGTGCGCACGTTGAAGACCTCGCCCTACCCGACGGGGCGGGCGCTGGAGGTGGCCCGTGGGCTCGACGAGCCGACGCTGGCGGCGATCGCCGAAGCCACCGTGCGCGCCGACGTGGCGATGAAGACGGGGCGCGACCCGGCGTGGGCGCTCGAGCACTGCGTGCTGACGCTGGTCGCGCGGTTCGGCGCTCGCAGGCGGGCGCCGAACCGCGGCGGGGGTCAGAGGCCGAGCGGCCGGTAGCGTTCGTACGCGGCGGCGGTGGCCTCGGCCCGGTCGGGGTCGGGTTCGGTCCAGCGCGCGACGCGGGGTTCGCGCACCGGGTCGTGGCCGAGACCGCGCCACGCCAGCCAGGCGGCACCTTCGGCCGCGCCGGTCTCGACCGGTTCGCCGGCGGCGTCGGCCGGTCGCCCGACGGGCGCCCCCAGCGCGTCGGCGACGATGCTCAGCCAGACGTCCGACGTCGCGCCCCCGCCCGTGGCGAGCCACCGCTCGGGTCGCGCGAGCGGCGCCATGACCTCGTAGGCGTCGCGCAGCGCGAACGCCACGCCCTCGAGCAGGGCCCGTACGACGTGCCCATGGGTGGTCGCGAGCGAGAGCCCGTGGAAGGAGCCGCGCAGGTCGGGGCGCAGGTGGGGGGTCCGTTCCCCCGTCAGGTACGGCTTGAACACGACGCCGCCGGCGCCCACCGGGGCGCGGGCGGCCTCGGCGACCAGCGCGTCGTAGCCCTGCCCCGGTGCGAAGGTGTCGCGGTACCAGCGCAGGCTGCCGGCGGCGGAGAGGATGACGCCGAGGAGGAAGAAGCCGCCGTCGGCGTGGGCGAACAGGTGGACCCGTCCGTCCGGGTCCGGGACGGGGTCGTCGACCGCGGCGAAGAGGACGCCGCTGGTGCCGAGGCTCACGCTGCCGACGCTGGGCTGCGCGCGCCCGAGCGCCAGACCGTAGGCGGCCGCAGCGTTGTCGCCCGCGCCGGCGATGACGGGCAGGCCCGCGGGCAAGCCGGTCCGCTCCGCGACGGCGTCGAGCAGGCCGCCCACGCGCGCGTCGGACGCGACGAGGCGCGGCCACAGCGAGGGATCGAGGTCGAGCGCCGCCAGCACCTCGTCGTCCCAGCGTCCCTCCGCCAAGTGGTAAGCGCCGGTCCCCGAGGCGTCGGTCGGCTCGGCGACCGCCGCGCCCGTGAGCCGGAAACCGACGTGGTCCTTGGGGAGCAACACGCGGGTGGTGCGGGCGAAGGCGTCCGGTTCGGCGCGCCGCAACCAGACGAGCTTGGGCAGTTGGAAGCCGGTGATCGCGGGGTTGCCGGTGCGTTCGATGAGGCGGGCGCGGTCGATGGCGGCCTCGATCTCCGCCACGGCGTCGCCCGTTCGTTGGTCGTTCCACAGCAGGGCGGGGCGGACCACCCGGTCGGCCGCGTCGAGGGGCACCAGCCCGTGCATCTGGCCGGAGAGCCCGATCGCACCGATCCGGTCACCGCCGACCGCCGTCGCCACCTCGCCCAGGCCGGCTTCGGCCGCTCGGACCCACGCCTCCGGGTCCTGCTCGGTCCAGCCCGGTCGCGGCGTCGCGAGCGGGACGGGGTGGTCGGCGCGCGCGACTTCGCCGCCGTCCCGGTCCAGCACCACCACGCCCACGGCCGAGGTGCCGACGTCGATGCCCGCGACCAGGTCGGCGGCGCCGGCCCCGGGCCTCATCGGGCGCCCAGCAGGATCTCGACCGTCCATTGGTCGAGCGCCTCGAGCCCGGGCCCGCGGGCGCGCAGCGTCTCGAGATCGAACCGCCGCTGACGGAGCTCGCTGGCGTGACCGGGCGAGTAGGTGGGCGGCCAGTCGGCGTCGGGGTCCTCGACGCGGTAGGCGGCGCGCGCGGCCAACACGTCGGGGTCCTTCAGGAAGCGCTCCACCTTCGCCTCGAGCAGCTTGTACGTGCGCATGCAGCCGGCGGCGAAGGCCCAGACGCCCGCCTCGTCCTCGGTGCGCAGCGCGTGGGCGTCGAAGTGACGCGGGCCGTCGTAGCCGCCTTCTTCGAGCATCATCACGGTGAAGAACGCGGTCTTGAGGTTCTCGGCGCCGAAGCGCAGGTCCTGGTCGAAGCGCGCCATGATCTGGTCGTTCAGGTCGACGTGGAACAGCTTGCCGGCGTCGAGTGCGGCGGCGAGGGCGTGCGGGAACGACAGGCCCGCCATCGTCTCGTGTGCCAACTCGGGGTTGACGCCCACCATCTCGGGCCGCGCCAGGGTGGCGATGAAGCCGAGGGCGCTGCCCACGGTGGGGAGGAAGGCGTGCCCGCGCGGTTCGTTGGGCTTGGGCTCGAGCGCGAAACGGAGGTCGTAGCCCTGATCGACGACGTACGCGCCCAGGTAGTCGAGCGCGTCGCGGTACCACGCCAGCGCGTCGAGCAGCTTGCCGCCGGCGTCGACCTCGGCGCCTTCGCGGCCGCCCCAGAAGACGTAGGTCCGGGCACCCAGCTCCACGCCCAGGTCGATCGCGCGCATCGTCTTCTGCAGCGCGTAGTGGCGCACCCGCGCGTCGGCGCTGGTGAAGGCACCGTCCTTGAAGACGGGGTCGGTGAACAGGTTGGTCGTCGCCATCGGCACGACCAGGCCGTGCTCGTCGAGGGCGCGGCGGAAGCGCGCCACGATGAGGTCGCGCTCGTGCGCCGGGGTCCCGTCGGGGACCAGGTCGTGGTCGTGGAAGTTGACGCCGTAGGCGCCGAGCTCGGCGAGCTTGGCGACGACGTAGGTCGGGTCGAGCGGGGGGCGGGTGGGCTCCCCGAACGGGTCGCGGCCGACGTTGGAGACGGTCCAGAGCCCGAACGTGAAGCGGTCGGCGGGGGTGGGCGGGGTGACGTCCATGGGGCTCCTGGTCACGGGTGGAAGGGCGTCCACTTGGCGTCGCTCGCCGCGCTGGCGACGGTGCGTTCGATGAACCGCACGCCGCGAGCGCCATCCTGGACGGTGGGGTAGTCGCCGGCGGGGTCCTCACCGGCGGCGTGGCGGGCGATGGCGTCGGCGACCTCGCGATAGACGTTGGCGAAGGCTTCGAAGAAGGCCTCGGGGTGACCGGCCGGCAAGCGGCTGGCGCGCTGGGCAGCCTCGCCGAGGTACGGGTTCCCGCGACGCAGCAGCTCCACGGGACCCTCGAGCGGCGCGAACCAGAGCGCGTTCGGGTCCTCTTGACGCCACGTCAGCGCGCCCGATTCGCCGGTGACCTCGAGGGTGAGGTCGTTCTCGTGGCCGATCTCGACCTGGGACGCCATGAGCACGCCCTTGGCGCCGCCGCCGAAGCGCAGCAGCAGGTTGCCGTCGTCGTCGAGGCGGCGGCCCTCCACGAAGGTGGTGAGGTCGGCGCAGATCGCCTCGAGCTCGAGCCCGGTGACGGTCGCCGCCAGGTTCTCGGCGTGGGACCCGATGTCGCCGATGGCGCCGGCCGCGCCGCTGCGGGCCGGGTCGGTGCGCCACTCGGCCTGCTTGGCGCCGGTGGCTTCGAGCTTCGTCGCCAGCCAGCCCTGGCGGTACGCGACGACGACCTTGCGCAGGCGGCCCAGGCGCCCCTCCTGCACGTAGCGTCGGGCCTCCTTGACCATCGGGTAGCCGCCGTAGTTGTAAGTCACCGCGAACACCACGCCCGTGCGCTCGACCAGGGCGACGAGCTCGTCGGCCTGCGCCAGCTCGTGCACCAGCGGTTTGTCCGAGACCACGTGGAAACCGGCCTCGACGAACGCGCGCGCGACCGGGAAGTGGACGTGGTTGGGCGTGACGATCACGACCAGGTCGATGCGCTCGTCGGCCGGACGCGCCGACTCGCCCTCGAGCATGGCCTCCCACGTGGGGTAGTTGCGGTCGTCGGGCAGGCCGAGCGCGGTGCCCGACCGCCGGGCCTTCGCGGGCGTCGACGACAACGCACCGGCCGTGAACGTGTAGCGGTGGTCGAGCGCCATGGCGTGACGGTGGACGCCGCCGATGAAGGCGCCCTCGCCGCCGCCCACCATGCCGTAGCGCAGCCGGCGCATCATCCTTTGTCACCAAATGCGGCATCGAACGCCACGCCCGACGGTGCGAAGTCGATCTCCTTGCAGAAGGCCGCGGATTCCCGCCCGCCGTGCACGCGGTCCATGCGCGCGTCCTCCCACTCGACCGACAGCGGGCCGTCGTAGCCGATGTCGTTCAGCGCGACGATGATCTCCTCGAAGTCGACGTCGCCGCGACCGACGCTGCGGAAGTCCCAGTAGCGGGCCGGGTCGCCGAACGTGGTGTGGCCGCCGAACACGCCGGCACGTCCGTCGCCGCGACCCCACCAGGCGTCCTTCATGTGGACGTGCACGATGCGGTCGGGGAAGGTCCGGAGGAACCCGACGTAGTCGACGCCCTGGTACCCCAGGTGCGACGGGTCGTAGTTGAAGCCGAACGCCTCGTGGCCGTTCACGGCGGCGACGGCGCGCTCCGCGGAGGCCGTGTCGAAGGCGATCTCGGTCGGGTGCACCTCGAGGCCGAAACGCACGCCGGCCTCGCGGAAAGCGTCGAGGATGGGGGTCCAGCGCCGGCCGAAGTCGTCGAAGCCGGCTTGCCAGTAGGCCTGCGAGGTGGGCGGGAAGGCGTACAGCGCGTGCCAGATCGAGGAGCCGGTGAAGCCGTTGACGATCTTCAGGCCGAGCTTGGCCGCGGCGCGGCCGGTGGCGATCATCTCGTCCGCGGCGCGTTGGCGGACGCCCTCGGGGTCGCCGTCCCCCCACACGCGATCGGGGAGGATGGCGCGGTGGCGCTCGTCGATCGGGTCGCACACCGCTTGGCCCACGAGGTGGTTGGAGATCGCGAACAGCTCGAGGTCGTGCTTCTGCAGCAGCTCGCGCTGCGCCTCGGCGTAGCCGGGTTCGTCGAGCACGCGGCGCACGTCGAGGTGATCGCCCCAACAGGCGAGCTCGAGGCCGTCGTAGCCCATCTCGCGGGCGAGGGGGGCGAGTTCGGCGAGCGGCAGGTCGGCCCATTGGCCGGTGAAGAGGGTGACGGGACGGGGCATGGGACCTCCGGGGTGGGGGCGACGAACCGGGCGGCCGGTCGAGGACCGGCCGCCCGGCCTTCAGGGGTTGCCGCTGGTCGTCAGAAGGGGCTGTCGGGGAAGTAGTAGTCGGCGGCGTTCTCTTGGGTGATGAGCGGGCTGTCGAGGATGTAGCGGCCGAGCGTGGGGACGTCGGAGACGAATCGGAGCGCGGTGACCTCCATGGCCGTGGCGATCATCGCCGGCGGGTAGAGGACGTCCACGGGGACGAGCTCGTCGCCGTCCATCACGCGCTTGATCATCTCTTTCATGCCGGCGCCGCCCACGATGAACATCTCGTCGGTCCGACCGGCTTGGTTGAGTGCCTCGATGACGCCGACGGTGATGTCGTCGTCTTGCGCCCAGACCGCGTCGATCTCGGGGAAGCGGGTCAGGAAGTCCTGCATGACCTCGAAGCCGTCGTCGCGGTTCCAGTTGGCGTACTGGCTGTCGAGGACTTCGATGTTCGTCTCGTCGACGACTTCCATGAAGGCGTCGAAGCGTTCGTTGTCGATCACGGTCGGGATCCCGCGCAGGACGACGATCTTGCCCTCGCCGCCGAGGCGCTCGACGATGTACTCGGCCGAGACGCGCCCCATGGCGGCGTTGTTGCCGGCCACGTAGACGTCTTCGATGCCCGGTCGGGAGAGACCACGGTCGACGACGGTGACGAACACGCCACGGTCCTTGACGCTGGCGACGGGCTCGGTGAGCGGATCGGACTCGAAGGGCAGGATGACGAGCGCGTCGATCTGGTTGATCGCCATGAGGTCTTCGAGGTCGTCGGCTTGTTCCGCGGCGCTGCCGGCGGTGACGACGACGATGTCGAGGTCGGGGTAGGCGGCCTCGAGGCGCGCCTCGGTCTCGGCGGCCCAGTAGTTGACGCCCCCGGTCCAGCCGTGGGTGGCGGCGGGGATCGAGACGCCGATGACGGTGGTCTGTGCGACGGCGAGGCCGGTGATCAGGGCCGCGACGATCGCCAGGGTGCGGAGGGTTCGGGACATGGAAACTCCTCGAGAACGTGTGAGAGGGTGGGGGGACGGACCGGTGGACGGTGGACGGACGCTGGGCGGCACCTCCTCAACCGCGGCCCTGACGGCCGCGCTGCAAGAACACGGCGCCGATGATGATCAGCCCTTGGACGGCGCCGTTCAGGTACTCGCTGATCACGCTGGTGAGGTTCAGGACGTTCCCGATGAGCGAGAGCATGATCGCGCCGACGACCGTGCCCCACACGTGGCCCGAGCCGCCCTTGAGGGCGGTGCCGCCGATGATGACCGCGGCGATCGCCTCGAGCTCCCACAGGATGCCGGTCGAACCGGAAGCGGAGCCGAGGCGTGGGACGTACAGGACGACGGCGATGGCGACGCACACGCCCTGGATCACGTAGGTGAGCGTGCGCACCCGATCGACCCGGATGGCCGCGTACCGCGCCACCTCGGCGTTGGAGCCGATGGCGCGCACGTACCGGCCGAACCGGGTGCGGTGCAGCAGCACGGCGCCGATCACGGCCACGAGCGCGAAGACCCACACCGGGATCGGGATGCCGAGCAGGGAACCGAAGAACACCGGTCGGTAGACGCTGCGGACGCCGAAGTCGAGCGAGATCGTGCCGCCGTTGGCCAGATACGTCACGAGCGACCGGAAGATCCCGAGCGTGCCGAGGGTGACGATGAAGGGTTCGATCCGACCGCGGGTGATGGCCAGACCGTTCAGCGCGCCCGCCACCAGACCGCCGAGCAACACCAGCGCGATCCCCAGCAACACGACCGACAGGGGTGCCAGATCGGTGTCCAGCAGCGCGTTCATCGTCAGGATCATGGCCCCGGCCAGGAACGCCGCCATGGACCCCACGGACAGGTCGATGCCGCCGGCGATGATCACGAACGTGGCGCCGACGGCGATGATGCCGATGAAGGCCGAGCGCGTGAGGACGTTGAACAGGTTGGTGCTGGTGAGGAACGACGGGTGGAGCAGTGCCCCCACGACGAGCAGGAAGAGCAGGCCGAGGAGTGGCGTCAGCTGTTGCCAAGGCACGCGACGCAAGCCGGTGCGGCGGGTGGACGCGCCGGTCTCAACCGCCGACATGACCCGCCTCAGCGGAGGCCGCCGGCCCGAGTCGTTCGGGGGGATCGCGTCGTACGCCGGTCGCGAAGGCCATGATCGTCTCCTCGTCGAGGTCCTGGCCCTCGAGCGTGCCCGTCACGACGCCGTCTTGCATCACGACCACACGGTGCGCCAAGCCCAGCAGCTCCGGGAGCTCGCTGGAGATCAGCACGACCGCCACGTCACGTGCCAGCAGTTCGTCGACGTAGAAGTAGATCTGTCGTTTGGTGCCGACGTCGATGCCCCGGGTCGGCTCGTCCAGGATGACGACGTCGGGCTCGGTGAGCATGAGCTTGGCGAGCACCAGCTTCTGCTGGTTGCCACCGGAGAGGGTGCCGGCGTCGACGTCGTGGCGCGCCACCCGCACGTCGAACTCGGCGATGGCGGTCTCGAGCGCCGCGCGCTCCGCGCTCCGGTCGACGAAGGGGTGGGCGAACCGTTCGAGCGCCTGCAGGGTGACGTTCTCCTGCAGCGACGCCGACAGGAGCAGTCCCTTCGCCTTGCGGTCCTCGGTCAGGTAGGCCACCCGGTCGCGCTTGGCGTCCTCGGGATGGCGCCAGTGGACGGTGCGACCGTCCTTGGCGACCGTGCCCGTGGCGGGTCGCAAGCCGAGGATCCCTTCGAACAGCTCCGTGCGCCCGGCGCCGACCAGGCCGGCGATCCCCAGCACCTCGCCGCGCCGCACGCTGAGCGACACGTCCCGGGCATGGTGGGGCACGTCGACGTGCGCCAGCTGCAGGGCGACCGGCGCGTCGGGCGCCGGCGTCCGGCGCGGCGGATACATGTCGGCCAGGTCGCGACCCACCATCCGCTGCGCCATCTGGGCCGGGGTCAGGTCGGCCACCGCGAAGGTCCCCACCTTGGCGCCGTCACGCAGGATCGTGACCCGGTCGGCGATGGTCTTGATCTCGTCGAGCTTGTGCGAGACGTAGAGCACCGCGACGCCGTCGGCCACCAAGCGGCGGACCAGGGCGAACAGGACCTCGGTCTCGCGGCCGGTGAGCACGTCGGTCGGCTCGTCCATGCACAGCACGCGGACCTCACGCGAGACCGCCTTGGCGATCTCCACCATCTGCATCTGCGACACCGACAGGTCGCGCACCCGGCGCGTGACGGGAACGGCGGTGCGCAGGATCTCGAGCTGGCGCCGCGCGGTCTCGCGGGCGGCCCGGCGATCCACGAAGCCGAAGCGGTGGGGTTCGTGGCCGAGGACGACGTTCTCCTCGACGGTCAGGTCCGGCACCAGGTTCAGCTCCTGGTGGATGAGGACGATGCCGACGTCCTCGGCAGCGTTCGAGTCGCGGAAGTGCCGCGGTTGGCCGTCGAGCACGACGTCGCCCTCGGTGGGGGCGTGGTACCCGGAGAGCAGCTTCATCAGGGTCGACTTGCCGGCCCCGTTCTCGCCCAGGAGGGCATGAACCTCACCGGCTCGGACGTCGACGTCGACGGTGTGGAGGACCTCCACGGGGCCGAAGGCCATGCTCAGGCCTCTGCCTTCGAGGATCGCATCCGGCACCGTTCGCCTCCCTCATCCGACCGGGTCCATGAGCACCGCGCGCCCCGACCTGCACGGCTCTCGGTGTTAGAACGACAGTCTAATTAAGTGCTACGCTAACGGTGCGCGGGCGGTTCGTCAAGAGGCGGTTCCCCGGCCGCGACACGGAGGGCGGATGCCGCGTTCGGCGCCGAAGGTCAACCCGGCGATGGTGCGCCGCTGGAACGTCATGCGGGTCTTCCACGCGTTGCGCCATGTCGGTACGGCCAGCCACGGCGACCTGGTCGTGGCGACCGGGCTCGACCCGGCCACGGTCACCGCCGTGCTGCGGCAACTGCGCGACCGTGGCTGGGTGCACGCCGTCGACGACGCGGTCGAGTCGCCACCGACACGCTCGGGTCGTCCCCCCATCCGGCTCGCGATCGATCCGGCCGCGGGTCTGCTCGTCGGCGCGCGCTTGGAGCCGGGTGCGGTGCGCGTCGTGGCCACCACGCTCGCGGGCGAGCCGCGCGGCGCCTGGCAGGGCGAGGCGCCCGACGACCCGGCCGGTGCGGTCGCGGCGCTCGACGCCGGCATCGACGTCCTGCTGCGCGACCTCGGGGCGCGGCGCGAGACGGTTCGCGCGGTCGGGGTGGGTGTGCCGGCGCTCGTCACCCGCGACGGGCACCTGGCGTTCGGTCCCAACCTCGCCTGGCAGGACGTGCCGCTGCAGACGCTGCTGGGCCACGGCTGGTCGGTGCCCGTCGTCGTCGACAACGACACCAAGGCGGCGGCGATCGCCGAGCGCCTGTTCGGCGCCGGCCAGGACGTACGCGACTTCGTGGTCGTGGCCGGTCACTCCGGGGTGGGCGGCGCGCTCTTCCTCGACGGCCGACTGGTGCGCGGCGCGAGCGGTTTCGCGGGGGAACTCGGCCACGTCACCGTCGTTCCGGGTGGCCGACCGTGCGGTTGTGGCGACCGCGGCTGCCTCGAGGCCTACTTGTCCGAACGAGCGCTCGTGGGCCAGCTCCACGAGCGGGGGGGACCCGCCCACGTGCGCGGCTACGACGACGTGGCGGCGCTGGCGGCCGCCGGCGACACGGGTGCGCTCGGTCTGCTGGCCGACGTCGGAGCGCTCCTCGGGGGCGTACTGGCCGACCTGGTCGACCTGCTCGATCCCGAGCGGATCGTGCTGGCCGGCGCCCTGACGCACGTCGTGCCGTTCCTGTCCGGGTACGTGGAGGCGGCGCTGCGCGCCCCCGGGCTCGCGCGTCACCGGCCGGCCTGTGCCGTGCTCGTGTCGCCCCTCGGTCCCGACGTCGTGCCGATGGGGGGCATCGCCTTGGCCATGGATGCCATCGTGGCGGTGCCCGACGCGTGGACCGAACCGGCTCGCCACGTCCGGCGCGTGGACGGGCCCCGCGGCGCCGGGTAGGCTCGCCGGCATGGCGCGTGTCGACGCCCTCGTGGCACGGTTTCTCGGCGGTGACCCGCGCGCCCTGGCGCGGGCGCTCACGTGGGTGGAGGCGGGGTCCGACGACGGTCTCGCGGTGGTGGCGGAGCTGGCGCGGCGCGGCGTGCGTGGGCGGGCCCAGGTCGTGGGGGTGACCGGTTCGCCCGGCGTCGGCAAGAGCACGCTGGTGGACGGCCTGGCGGTCGCTTGGCGGGCACGTGGGGCGCGCGTGGCGGTGCTGGCCGTCGACCCGTCGAGCCCCTACTCGGGCGGCGCGCTGCTCGGCGATCGGGTGCGCATGGAGCGTAGCGCCGCCGACGCCGGTGTGTTCGTGCGGTCGATGGCCAACCGCGGTCGCACGGGCGGGTTGGCGCCGATGGCGCTGGAGGCGCTGGCGCTGCTGGACGGCTTCGGTTTCGACGTCGTGCTGCTCGAGACCGTCGGTGTCGGGCAGGCCGAGGTCGACGTCGTCGCCGTTGCCGACACGGTGGTGCTCGCGGTCGCCCCGGGTCAGGGCGACGACGTGCAGGCCGCCAAGGCGGGCTTGATGGAGATCGCCGACGTCTTCGCCCTCACCAAGGCCGACCGGGCCGACGCGCCGCGCCTCGCCCGCGAGATCGCCGACGCGCTGGCGCTGCACGAGACCGAGCCGGGGGCCTGGCGACCGCGGGTGGTGCCGGTGGCGGTGGGCGCACCACGCGGCGCGACGCCGACGGTCGGACCCGACGGTGGGGTCCTCGCCCTCCTCGAGGCGATCGACGCGCACGCCGTCCACCAGGTCGCCAGCGGTGGCGATCGGCAGCGACGGGCGGGGCGATCGCGGCAGGCCCTGCAGGCCCGGGCCGAGCGGCGCGTTCGGCGGGCGCTGGCGGCGGCGCCCGCCGACGTGCTCGCGGGTCTGGCCAGCGGGGAGCGCGACGTCGAGGTCGAGACGTCGGCGCTGCTGCGGGCCGCCGCCGAGGACGGCGACTGGTAGGCTCCGGTCATGGTCCACGCGGTCTATCCGGGCAGCTTCGATCCGCTCCACAACGGCCATCTCGACGTGATCCGGCGCGCCAGCCGGCTCTTCGATCGACTGACCGTGGCGGTGCTGCACAACGTCCACAAGCCGAACAGCCTCTTCGACGTGCACGAACGCGTCGAGATCGTGCGCGAGGCGACGGCCGGGATGCCGAAGGTGCAGGCGGCTTCGTTCGAGGGGTTGCTCGTCGACTTCTGTCGCGAGGTCGACGCCCAGGCCATCGTCAAGGGTCTGCGGGCGATCTCCGACTTCGAGACCGAGCTGCAACAAGCGCACCTCAACCGGCAGATGCGCCCGGGCGTCGAGACCTGTTTCGTCATGACCGCGACGCGCTGGTCGTACGTCTCCAGCACCCGCGTGCGCGAGATCGCGCAGTTGGGCGCGGACGTCAGCAAGCTCGTTCCGAAGGGGTCGCTCGAGCGCTTGGACGCGCGCTTCGGGGCCGCCAAGGAGGCGCGCGAACGCTCCGACGCGTTGCCGTAGGCGAGGTGCGGCCCTAGGGCGACGCGGTGCCGTCAGGTGCGCGTCCGTCCGGTGTCCGACCGGGGTGTAGACTCGCGGGCCGTCGCGGTCGGGTCGCTCGAACCTTCGACCGGACGGCGGAAGGAACCACCATGGCGCATCTGCACCGCGGCGTGGCGGCGGAGGGCACCCTCCGCGTCGTCGCCGCCGATACCACCGACCTGGTCGCCGACGCGCTCGGCCGCCACGAGACCGCCGCGACGGCGGGGGCCGCGCTCGGCCGCACGCTCACCGCGTCGCTGCTGCTGGCGCACGTGCTGCTCAAGGACCCGCGCGACCGCGTGAGCGTCAAGCTGTCGGGGGGCGGGCCGTTGGGCGTCGTCATCGCCGACGCCGGCCTGGACGGCACCGTCCGCGGCTACGCCCAGCGCCCCGAGACCGAGCTGCCGCGGCGCGCCGATGGCAAGCTCGACGTGGGCGGTGCGGTCGGCCGCGACGGTGAGATCGAGGTCATCCGGGCCCATGCCCCGTATGGCGACCCGTACGCTTCCAGCGTGCGGCTGGCGTCGGGTGAGGTCGCCGAGGACGTCGCGACGTACCTGGCGCGGTCCGAGCAGATCGCCTCGGCCGTCCTCCTCGGGGTCAGCTTCGGCGAGGCCCGACCGGGGACGCCGATGGCGCGCCGTGTGAAGCGCGCGGGCGGCCTCATCGTCCAGGCCCTGCCCGGGGCCGAGGACGCCGCCCTGGCGCTGTTGGAGGCCAACGTCAAGGCGTTCGGGCAGCTGACCGACGTGCTGGCGGAGCGGCCGCTGGTCGAGGCGATGGAGGAGATCACGTGGGGGCTCGGCTTCGAGTTGCTCACGCGCCAGCCGCTGCCGCTCGCCTTCCGGTGCCGCTGTAGCGACGAGAAGGCGCTGGCGGCGATCGCCTACTTCAAGCCCGACGAGCGCGCGGCCATGATCGAGGAGGAGGGTGGCGCGCAGGTGGTCTGCCACTGGTGCGGTGTCGCCCGTTTCGTCGACGCCGCGGCCATCGCCACCCTTGACGTCGACGAGGTGCGGTGTCCCGACTGCGACGCGCTCTGGTACCGGGCGGGCGTCACGACCATGGTGCGCGACGACGAGACGTGCGCGTGCGGGGCGAAGGTGAAGCTCCCCGCATGAGGCGCGGTCCGGCACGACGGGGAGAGGGCGTCGCGTGAGCCCCGGCACCCTCGTCGCGCTGGGCTTCCTGGTCGTCCTCTGGGCGTCGGCGTTCCCGGCCATCAAGGTGGGCCTGGAGGGCTTCGCGCCCCAGCACCTCACGCTCTTGCGGCACCTGGTCGCGTCGGCGGCGTTCGTGCCGTTCCTGCTGCTCTTCCGGCGGCGACTGACGCCCGACCGACGTGACGTGCCCGCCTTCGTGGGTCTCGGCGTCGTCGGGATGGCCACCTACCATCTGGCGCTGAACTTCGGCGAGGTCCACGTCTCGGCGGGCGCCACCAGCCTGATCATCGCCAGCGCGCCGGCCCTCACCGCGCTCGTCGCCTGGTTCCTGGAGGGCGATCGGTTGCCACCGCTCGGTTGGCTCGGGTCGGCGGTGGCCTTCGGTGGCGTGGCGCTGATCGTGCTGGGGGACGGAGCGGTGGGCCGCATCCACCCAGCCGCCGGCCTGGTGCTCGTGTCGGCGCTGGCGACCGCCTTCTTCGCGGTCTTGCAGCGCCCGTTCCTGCGGCGGTACCGGCCGCTGGAGGTCACCGCCTTCGTCACCTGGGGTGGCACCCTCCCGCTGCTCGCCTTCGGCTGGGGCTTGCCGGCCGCGATCGCCGCAGCCCCCCCGTCGGCCCTGATCGCCGTGATCCACCTGGGCATCGTGCCCTCGGCGATCGCCTACACCCTCTTCGCGATCGCGCTGTCGCGCGCGCCGGCGCCGCTCGTGACGTCGTTCTTGTACCTCGTACCGGTGGTCGCGCTGCTGCTGTCGTGGTGGTGGTTGGGTGAGGTGCCCTCGTCGCTGACGCTCGTGGGTGGCACGGTCGTCGTGCTCGGCCTCACGCTCATCCAGCGCTCGAAGCGGCGTCGGCAGCCGCTGGCGACCGCCGTCTGACGCGTCACATCAGCCGCGGCGTGTGCCGCCGAGACGGCGCTCGGTGCCGCTCGCCAGACGGGCCAGGTTGTCGCGGTGGCGCCACACCGACACCAACGCCAGGACGAACGACAAGATCACCTTCCAACTCGCCGCCTCGCCCAGCAGCAGCAGCATGATCGGTGCGCTGCACACCGCCACCAGCGAGGCCAGCGACACCATGCGACCGAACGCCAACGTGAAGGCGAAGACCGACACCGCGGCCAGCGTGATCCACGGATCGATGATGGCGAAGACCCCGAGACTGGTGGCGACGCCCTTGCCGCCGCGGAACCGCAGGAACACGTTGAAGACGTTGCCCAGGACGGCCGCCAGTGCGGCCGCCGAGACCCACCACGGACCCAGGTTCAACCAGGACGGCAGGGCGACCGCCAAGACGCCCTTGAGCGGGTCGACGAGCACGACGATCAGGGCGGCGAGCGGTCCGACCGCCCGCAGGACGTTGGTCGCTCCGATGTTGCCCGAACCCGCGGCGCGGATGTCGATGCCACGCCACCGGGCGATGAGCAGACCCGTCGGGACGGCGCCCATCAGGTAGGCGGCGACCACGACCGAAACGCCCAGGACGACGTCGTTCATGCGGTCACGGAGCGGGTACGGACGACGGCTGGCATCGCTGCATCGTACCGGCCCAGCGCGACCTCACCCCGGGGTCGGCCGGTTCTCCGGGTCAGGGGCGGGCGGCCGGGGCGCCGCCAAGGGCGCCGCCAAAGGCGGGCGCCGACGGCGGGCACGGCACGGTCGCGGCATCGCTGCGGCGGTACGCTCCCAGCGATGAGCCAAGACGTCTTCTTCCTGTTGGCGATGGCGGTCCTCGGCGCCTACGCGATCCCCTGGACGCGCCGATTGGCCCCCATGTTGAGCGAACTACCGCTCAAGACCTCGATCGCGACGACGCTGGCGGCTGCGGTGGTGGCGGCGGCCGTGTTGGGTTCCACCCCCGATCCGCTGTGGCGGATCGTGGCGACGGTCGCCAGCGTGGCGTGGATCCTCGCGCCCCTGACGCTCCCGGCGCTGGCGCGGGCCGGTGCTTGGCGGATCGCGGACGCCGTCGTCGCCATCGCCTATTGGACCGAGGCCGGCGTCGACGCGGCCCGTCGCCTGCTGGTGCAGGCGGCGCTGCAACAGGGTGAGGCCGAGGCGGCCCTGGCCCGCCTGCCCCGCCGCGAACCGGAGGCCTTCGCGGCGCAGGCGTACGCGCTGCGCGAGGACTGGGCGGCCGTGCTGGCGCTCGACATCGGCGACGATGCCGCGCCGAGCGCCCAGCTGGCGCAGATCGAGGCGCTGCTGGCGGTGGGACGCTTCGACGAGGCGCGCATCCGGGTCGACGCCCTGCAGGCGCGGGCCGAGGGCGGCCGACCCGACCCGGTCGCCTACCGCGCTTGGATCTTGGGGCGGGCCCGCCTGGACGCCGAGCGCGGCGACGTGCGCCACGTCCAGGAGGCCGTCCGCAGCGCCCCTGCCGGTGCCGCGCCGGACGTGTTGTTGGGCATCCTGGCGCGCTCCGCGGAGGTCGCCGGCGACGTCGGTACCGCCAAGCGCTTGCGCTCCGAGGCGGCGCGCCTGGCGCCGCCCGGGCGTCGCGGGCCGCACGTGCGCGCGCTCGACGCCTGGGGCGAAGCGGCCCCCACCCCGCTCCGACCCGCCCGCGGGCGGATCCCGGCCACCGTCGGCTTGGTCGCCGTCATCGCGCTCGCGTTCGTCGGACAGCTCGTGCTCGACCGCGTGCTCGGCACCTTCGTCTTGGCGGGCTCGCGCGTCGAGGCGAGCTCGCTCGCCGCCGCCTTCGCGCTCGGGTTCCCCGGCTTCCCGAACGCGGGCGCGTGGTGGCGGTTCCTCAGCTACGCCTTCGTGCACGGGAACCTGGTGCACGTCGGCTTCAACCTGTGGGTGCTCTTCGACATCGGCCGCTTGGTCGAGGTGCGTCGCGGTCCGGGCTACCTGATCGTGGCGTTCGTGGTGGGCACCGCGATGGGCGCGTACCTCACCGCCGTCGCCCAGGCTGGCAGCGCGGTCCTGCTCGTCGGAGCGTCCGGAGGGGTGCTCGGGGTGGCGGGCGCGCTCCTGGCCGACGCCAGCCGCCGCCGGACGGCCGGTGACCGTGTGCTGCTTCGCAGCTTGCTCCAGTGGATGGCGCTGATCGTGCTGTTGTCGGTGGCCATCCCCAACGTCTCCCTCTGGGGCCACGTCGGAGGGGTCGTGGGCGGCCTGTTGTGGGGGTTCGTGCGTCAGGGCGTCCCCGTCGGACGGCGCTTCGACGCCATCGCCGGCGTGGCGGCCGGGGCGGTGCTCCTGGTCGTCCTCTGGAACGTCGGGCGGGTCGTGACCGTGCTGGCGCAGATGTAGGCCCGCGCTGGAGCGCGGCCGCGCTCCAGCGCGGGCGCGCGCTCCAGCGCGGGCCCGCGCCTCAGCGGGCGTCACCGCACACGTGGCCGCTGGTGAGCAGCGCGTCGAGGCACAGCACCCCGGCGCCGTACTCGTCGGTGTTCGCGCCCGGCCGCAGGCTCGCCGCCGCCCGCAGCCGCTCGGCGACGAGGGCCGCGCGGGTGTCGGGCGCCGCCGCCCGCAGGTCGGCGTCGGTGCCCAACAGCAGCGCGGCCGCGCCGGCGACGTACGGGGTCGCCATCGAGGTGCCGGCCTTGCACGTCCAGGTCTCTTCGGCGTGGCCGAGCGCGTACGTCAGGCCGGTGCTGAGGACGTAGCCACAGCCGCTCGCGCCGTACCCGCCGGGGGCGACCAGGTCGAGACCCGCACCGTACGTGCTGAACGACGAGCGACCGTAGTCGTCGTCCACCGAGCCGACCGCGATCGCGCCGGCGGCGGCCGGGTAGTCGACGCCTGTCGAGGTGCCGCCGTTCCCGGACGCCGCGACCACCACGACGCCTACCTCGTGGAGGTCGTCGATCACCGCTTCGAACGCGGGCGCGACGCTGTCGTCGGACGTCCCGAGGCTCAGGTTCACGACGTCGGCCGGATGGGGGTTGACGGGCATCCCCGTCACCGGCAGACCCGCCGCCCAGCGCATGCCACGGACGATGGCGTCGACCGACGTGGTGGCGAGCGCGTCGGAGGAGTCGGGCCACACCTTCACGGGCAGCAGCCGGACCCACGCGACCGAGGCCACCCCGGCGACGCCGAAGGCGTCGTCGCGCACGGCCGCCGCGATGCCGGCGACGTGGGTGCCGTGGTCGGTGCAGTTGCGGACGTCGCCGTCGTTGCCGTGGACGTCCCAGCCGGGCAGGACGCTCGTCGCCAGATCGAGGTGATCGACGGCCATGCCGTCGTCGACGATGGCGATGACGATCGGCGCCGCCGGCGCCGGCACCTGCCCGCCACTGAGCGCGTCGATCTCGTCCCAAGCGGCCTCGGCACCGAAGCGCGAGAGGTTCCACTGCGACGCGAACAGCAGGTCGTCGGGGGTGGACGAGCGGCGGATGGGACGGTCGAGGATCGCGTACGCCACCGAGCCGCGCGCGCGCAGCGACCGCAACAGTCCGTCGACGGCCGCCACCGGGACCTCGAGCAGGTCGTGTTCGCGCTGCGTCCCGCGGCGGAGGACGCGACCGCCGGCCGCCGTCACCTGGGCGAAGGTACGCGCAGCGGCCTCGCCGCGACCCCGTGAGCTCGCCGTCAGCGGGGCGCGGTACCCCACCAGCAGCCTCGCGGCGTTCGGGCTCGCGGCAGAGCCGAAGGCGGTCGCTGGGTCGCACTGGAAGCTGGACGAGCCCATCACGACGTCGATCGTGATCTCGACCGACACGCGCGCCCCGACGAAGCGACCGGTCAGCCGCCGTCCGACAGATCCTGACGGCACCACGACGGTCACGAAGTCGGTGGTCCCGGCGGTCAGCTCACCGGCCACCGGCGCGGCCTGCAGGTCGTCGCTCTCGAAGCGCCACGACAGGATGGACCCGGCGCTCCCGGTGTTCGTGACGGCGAACGTGGTCGCGTCACTCTGGGCGACGTCGACGGTCCGCGACGTCGGCGTCACGGACAGGCGCGGTGGTAGGAGCGTGCCACAACCGACGACGAGGAGGGACAACGCGAGGGCGACGCCGAACACGGTTCGCTGCACGACGCATCGTACCCGCGTGCGGCGGTCGCCGAACGTGACCTGGCCGGTACCCGGGCTCCGTTCCGTACACTCGGCCATGCCCGCCGAAGCGTTGCCCACCCGCAAGCGCCGCCACCTCGAGGTCTGCCTGCACGGGCCGGTCGGCTACGAGACCCGCACGACCGGGTTCGAGCGCTACGACCTGCCCTACGACGCGGTGCCCGAGAGCGACCTCGCGGCCGTCGACCTGCGCACGGTGTTCCTGGGCAAGCGCTTGCAGGCGCCACTGCTGGTGGGCGCGATGACGGGGGGCGCCGCCCAGGCGTCGACGATCAACCGCAACCTGGCCCTGGCCGCCCAGCGACTGGGCATCGGCATGATGCTCGGCTCCCAGCGCGTCATGCTGGAGCACCCAGCTGAACGCACCAGCTTCGAGGTTCGTGACGTGGCGCCCGACGTGCTGCTCGTCGGCAACCTCGGCGCCGCCCAGCTGGTCGGCGGCTACGGGGTCCGCGAGGCCCAGCGCGCCGTGCGCGAGGTCGGCGCCGACGCCCTGGCGTTCCACGTCAACCCGCTCCAAGAGGCGCTGCAGGCGGGCGGCGACGTCGACTGGCGAGGTGTGCGGGGACGCCTCGCGGAGGTGGTCCCGGAGGTCGGCGTTCCCGTCCTCCTCAAGGAGGTCGGCCACGGCCTGTCGGCGGCGACGGCACGCTCGGTCGCCGGGGTCGGCTTCGCGGCGCTCGACGTGGCGGGCGCCGGTGGCACGTCGTGGGCACGGGTGGAAGACCTCGTGCGCTACGGCGAGATCCGGCACCCCGACCTGGTCGAGTGGGGGATCCCGACCGCCGAGGCCTTGTGCGAGGTCCGGGCCGCGCTGCCCGGGGTGCCGTTGGTGGCGTCCGGTGGGGTGCGCACGGGCCTGGACGTGGCCAAGGCGATCGCCCTGGGCGCGCAGGTGGCGGCGATCGCGCGGCCGTTGTTGGCGCCGGCGCTGGTGTCGGCGGAGGCCGTCGAGGCGGCGCTGGCGACCGTCATCGACGAGCTCCGGCTGGCGTTGCATCTCAGCGGTTGCACGGGCTTGACGGCGCTCGCGTCGACGCGCTTGCGGGCTCGTGTAGGCTGACGCCCATGGATCTCGAGATCAACGGCAAGACGGCGCTCGTGACGGGCGCATCGAAGGGGATCGGCTACGCGGTCGCGGCGGCGCTCGCGGCCGAGGGCGCGCACGTCATCATCAACGGCCGCCACGAGAGCACGCTCGAAGCGGCCGCGGCGCGCTTGCGCGAGGGCGGCGCCACGGTCTCGACGGTCGTCGCCGACGTCGGTCAAGCCAAGGGGGTCAAGGCGCTGCTGGCCCAGGTGAGGGAGCGCGTGGGCGATCCCGACATCCTCGTGGCCAACGCCGGTGGTCCGCCCACCGGTGCGGCCGCGACGCTCGAGGACCCGGCCTGGTCCAAGGGTTACGAGTTGACGCTCATGTCGGCCGTGCGCATGGCGCGGGGCGTGTTGCCGGCCATGCGGGCCGGCGCGTGGGGGCGCATCGTGTTCATCACCAGCCTGTCGGTCAAGATGCCCGTCGCCAACCTGACGCTGTCGAACGCGCTCCGAGCGGGGGTGACCGCCTACGCGCGGACGTTGGCGACGGAGGTGGCCGAGGACGGCGTGACGGTCAACGCGGTGGCGCCGGGCTACACGCACACCGAGCGGCTCGACGACCTGTTCGCCGACGACTACGCCCGGGCGCGGCTGCTCGCCACGATTCCGGCCAAGCGCTTCGGCGATCCCGCCGAGATCGCCGCCGCGGCCGCCTTCCTGTGCTCGGTGCCAGCCGCGTACGTGACGGGGCAGACGTGGGTGGTCGACGGCGGCATCGTGAACACGACGTTCTGATCGCGACGCCGGGACGACATCCTAGGTACCCCCACGGGGTATATTGAGCGGCATGGACAAGTTCCTCGACGACACCCTGACCGCCCAACTGACCGAAGCCTTCGAGCCCCTCGAGCACGACGTGGAGATGGTGGTCTACGTGGCCAGCCGCCTCGTCGTCCCCAACCAAGAGGCCGCCGGCGACGAGGCGTCGACGCTGGCCCTGCTGCGTGAAGTGGCCGAGACGTCGCCGCGCCTGACGGTGATCGAACGCACGATCGACGGCGACGCCCGTGCGGCCGGCATCGTGCGCACACCGACGATCGTCCTGCGGCAGGCGGGCAGCGAGCGTGACAACGTGCGCTTCGTCGGGCTGCCCAGCGGCTACGAGTTCCAGACGCTGGTCGAGGGGCTGCGGATGGTGAGCACCGGCGACAGCGGGCTCGGCCCGGCGTCCGAGGAGCGCCTCGGTGAGGTCACCACGCCCGTGCACCTGCAGGCGTTCGTCACGCCGACGTGCCCGTACTGCCCGCGCGCCGTGCTGGCCGCCTACCGCTTGGCCCTGGCGAACCCGAACGTCCGCGCCGAGGGCATCGAAGCCAGCGAGTTCCCCGCCTTGGCGCAGCGCTACCGCATCTCGGGGGTGCCCGACACCATCGTCGACGGCGCCTCCGGACAGGAGCGGGTCTTGGGCGGTCAGCCCGACCGGGTGTTCCTCGACGCGGTGCTCAAGGTCGCCGGTACGGCCGCCTCGAACGCGGCGCCCATGGCGACGACCGCGTAGGGAACGGCCCAGATCAGGCCGAGACCGAACGGCAGCGCGGCCACGAGCAGCAGGGCCGCCAACAGGAGCTGGAGGAGCAACAGCTTCGCCCAGCGGTGGCCGACCAGACGGAAGCTCGCGGCGATCGCCGCGAAACCTCCCAAACCACGGTCGGCCACCAGGAACAGCGAGAACCCGGTGAACAGCGCGTACGCGAGCGTCACGGGCAACGACGCCACCGGGCCGAGCAGGCTCTCGGCGACGTTGAGCACGATCACGTTGGTCAACAGCACGATGGCGGCGCGCGGCGTGGCGGCGCCGTAGCTGACGAGGTCGCCCACGGTGACGGCGTCGCCGCGGGCGCGGCGTAGACCCACCATCACCAGGCCGACGGTGAAGGGCGTGGTCGCCAGCACGCCCAGTGACGCCGCCAGCAGTTGGCCCAGCCCCAGCGCCAGCGTCACGAGGCCCACCAACCAGGTGCTGCCCAGCCAGGCGAGGACGCCCACCCAGACGACGCGTTTGCTGCCCGGCAACGCGCCCCGCGCCTGCCGCAGGAGCGCGCCCACGTCGAGGTCGAACCCGCCGCGCACGGCGCGGTCGAGGGCCTCGTCTCGGGGGGCATCGCGCTCGATCACGGCCCGACATCCTAACCGGCGAACGCATCGCGGTCACCGGTCACGGTGCGCGGGTACGGTCTGCCGGCCGTCCCCGTGCGTATCGTGGGCCATGGCCACCGTCTTGCATGCCGTCGGCACCGCGGTGCCCGCCCACCGGTACGAGCAGGGCTACATCCGTGAGGTGATGGGTCGCTGGCTGGACGGCGACCGTCGCACCACGAAGCTGCTCGATCGCGTCTACGGCGCCAGCGCCATCGACGCTCGCCACAGCGTGCTGGACGACTTCATGCCGACACGCGCGGACACGCCGTCGACGCGCGTCCCCCTGTTCCTCGACCCAGCCACGGGCAGCTTCAGGTCGGCGAGCACCGGTGAGCGCAACGCGCGCTACGCGCGGGAGGTGGGTCCGTTGGCGATCCGAGCCGCCCGCGACGCGTTCCGGCGCGTCGACGCGCTCCGTCCCGCGGACGTCACCCACCTGGTGACGGTCTCCTGTACGGGCTTCGCGACGCCGGGAGCCGACCTCGAGCTGGTGCGAGAGCTCGGGCTGGCGCCAGACGTCGAGCGCTACCACCTCGGCTTCATGGGCTGTTTCGCCGCCTTCCCGGCCCTGCGCCTGGCGCGAGCCTTCTGCGCCCAGGATCCGGACGCGGTCGTGCTGGTGGTGTGCGTGGAGCTGTGCACGTTGCACCTCCAGCCGAGCGCCGACGTCGACGGGATCCTGTCGGGTTCGGTCTTCGCCGACGGTGCCGCGGCCGCGCTGCTCAGCGCCCGAGCGGCGACGGGCGACGCGCGCCCACTGCGCCTGGACGCCACCTCCACGGCGGTGACGCGGACGGGCGCCGACGAGATGGCCTGGACGATCGGCGACCACGGTTTCGACATGACGCTCACCGCGTACGTCCCGCGCGTCTTGGAGGCGGAGGCCGCCGTGGCGCTGGCGCCGCTCCTGAGCCGCGCGGGCGTGGAGGTGGCCGACGTGCCGTGGTGGGCCGTGCATCCGGGTGGGCGCGCCATCGTGGACAAGATCGTGGCGGCGCTGTCGTTGCCCGAAGCGGCGGTCGCCGCCTCCCGTGAGGTGCTGCGCCGCGCCGGCAACATGAGCAGCGCGACCGTGCTGTTCGTGCTGGAGCGTCTGATGGACCCGACGCTGCCCGGCCCGGCGCCGGGTGAAGCGGTGGCCGCGCTGGCGTTCGGTCCGGGCCTGACCGTCGACGGCGCCCTGTTCCGGGCCCTGCCCGTCGACTGAAGTGGCGGGCCACGCCGCCGCGGACGTGGCCGTCGTCGGCGCCGGCCCCGTCGGCCTGGCCCTGGCGCTCGGCCTGGTGCACCGCGGCTACGACGTGGTGGTGTTCGAGGCGCGCAGCGAGCCCTCCCGGGGTAGCCGCGCGATCGGCGTGCACCCGCCTGGCTTGGCGGTCCTCGCCGACCTCGGTGTCGCCGACGCGCTCGTCGCGGCCGGTCGACGCGTCCGGGTCGGTCGCGCCCAAGGCGCCCACGGGCCCATCGGCGAGGTCCGTCTCGACGGCGCCGACGCTCGCTTCCCGTACGTCCTCACCGTGCCCCAGGCCACCACCGAGCGCACCCTGCGGGCTGCGCTCGAAGCCGCGGCGCCGGGCGCGCTCCGGTGGGGCGAACGGGTCGTGGGCCTCACGCAGGACGCCACGTCGGTGCGCTTGCGGACGCGCACGGAGGCGGGCGCCGAGGACGAGTGGCAGGCCCACCTGATGATCGGCGCCGACGGCCGCGACGGGTTCGTGCGCCAGGCGCTCGGGGTGGCGCGGCGCGGCGGTCCCTACCCGGACCGTTACGCCATGGCCGACCTCCACGACGACGCCAGCCGCTTCCGACCGGACGAGGCCTGGGTGGTGTTGCATCCTGACGGGGTGGTCGAGGGCTTCCCCCTCCCCGGCGGCCTACGGCGCTGGGTGGTCGCGCGCCCGGGCACCGCGGGCGTAGACGCGGACGGCGCGGTCGCCGACATCGCCATCCGGGTGGCGGACGCGGCGGGCGCTCGGCTCGGGGTTCCGCTCGATCCCACGGGTGCCGCGAGCGCTTCGACGTTCGGCATCGAGCGGTGGTTGGCCGACCGCTTCGCGGTCGGGCGGGTGCTGTTGGTCGGCGACGCCGCCCACGTGCTGAGCCCCATCGGCGGGCAGGGGATGAACCTCGGTTGGCTCGATGGCGGGGCGCTCGTCGCCGCGCTCGGCGAGGCGCCCGGTCCGCCGGACCCGGCGGCGACCCTGGCCACCGTCGCCGCGGCGCGGCGAGCGGCGGCGCGACGGGCGATCGCGCGCGCGGCCCTCAACACGTCGTTGGGGCGCGCCCGTTCACCGCTGAACGCCGCCGTCCGCGACGCAGCGCTGCGCATCGCGCTGCGGCCGCCGTTCGCGGCGGCCACCCGCCGACGTTTCGTCATGGCGGGTCTGGCGTGAGAGGCGCGGCGACCGGGACCGCCTGGCGCACGCCGTGGCAGCACCCGTGGGTGCGGCACCTGCGGCTCCCGTTCAACCTGCTTCTCACGCCGATCTTCTTGTGGGGGGCGTGGTGGGCGGGCGGCTTCGCCGATCCTCTGCGCGCGATCGTCGCCTGGGTCGCCCTGCACGTCTTCCTGTACGGCGGCACGAACGCGCTCAACTCCTTCTACGACCGCGACGAGGGACCGATCGGTGGTCTCTGGGCACCGCCGCCCGTCGACCGCGGTCTGCTCGGCTGGGCCTGGTGGGTCCAGCTCAGCGGACTGCCGCTGGCGGTCTGGCTGGGTGGACCGTTCCTGCTCGCCTGGATGGCCCTCCTCGCGATCGCCACCGCGTACTCCCATCCGCTGACCCGGTGGAAGGCCCGTCCCTGGGCCGCGTTGACCGCGGTGGCGCTCGGTCAGGGGGCGCTCGGTGCCCTGGCCGGCGCGTGGGCGACCGCACCCCGCGGGTGGCGCCCGCTCGCGGACCTGGCGGCGCCGGCGACGGCCCCCTTCCTGGCCGCTGCGGCCCTGCTGGTGGCCGGGCTGTACGTCGTGAGCCAGGTCTACCAGACGGCCGAGGACCGACGCCGCGGGGACGCCACGCTGCCCGTGTTGTGGGGGGCGCGTCGAGCGCTGCTGGCGGCGGCGGGGGCGAGCGGCCTGGGCGGCGTGCTCCTCGTGGCGCTGGTGACGGGCCGGGCCGGTTGGGCCTGGGGCGCCGGGTTCGCCGCATTCCTGGCCGCCCTCGGCGTCGCTCAACTCGTCTGGGCCGCACGCTTCGACGAGAGCGACGTGCGCGGCGGCTTCCGCACCACGATGCGGTTCGTGACCGTCGCGGGCCTCGGGCTCTCGCTCGGTCTGTTGCTCCTCCCGACCGGCGCCTAGACGCTCTCGGCCACGGCCGGGTTCGATCGCACGCGCGGGCGACGATGGACGAGAGTGGACCTCCGGCGCCACCGATACCGTAATAGATACGGTATGCTCGCCGACGTCGCCACCCGCGCGGGTGCGCCGGGGCCCATCGGGCCGGGAGGAGATCGGCATGACCATCGACGTCGACCGTCAGCGCGCCCTCAAGGGGGCTCTGCACAGCATCGAGAAGCAGTTCGGTAAGGGGGCGATCATGCGGTTGGGGGATGATCCGGGGGGGTTGTCGTTTGGGGTGATCTCGTCGGGGTCGTTGTCGGTGGATGTGGCGTTGGGGGTGGGGGGGTTTCCGCGGGGGCGGGTGGTGGAGATCTATGGGCCGGAGTCGGGGGGGAAGACGACGTTGGCGTTGCATGTGGTGGCCGAAGCGCAGCGTGCGGGTGGGGTGGCGGCGTTCGTGGACGCCGAGCATGCGCTGGATCCGGGGTACGCGCGGGCGTTGGGGGTGGATGTGGGGGAGTTGTTGGTGAGTCAGCCGGATACGGGGGAGCAGGCTCTGGAGATCGTGGAGTTGTTGGTGCGGTCGGGGGCGGTGGATGTGGTGGTGGTGGACAGTGTGGCGGCGTTGACGCCGCGGGCGGAGATCGAGGGGGAGATGGGGGATGCGCATGTGGGGTTGCAGGCGCGGCTCATGAGTCAGGCTTTGCGGAAGTTGACGGGGGTGATGAGCAAGTCGCGGACGTCGGTGTTGTTCATCAATCAGATCCGGGAGAAGATCGGGGTGATGTATGGGAACCCGGAGACGACGCCGGGGGGGCGGGCTTTGAAGTTCTACGCGAGTGTGCGGGTGGAGGTGCGGCGGAAGGGGGATGTGAAGGTGGGGGGTGAGAAGGTGGGGAATCGGGTGCGGGTGAAGGTGACGAAGAACAAGGTGGCGCCGCCGTTTCGGGAGGCGGAGATCGAGATCGTGTTCGGTCGGGGGATCGATCGGATGGGGGATCTGGTGGGGATCGCGGCGGATCTGGAGGTGGTGCAGAAGAGTGGTTCGTGGTTCGCGTATGGGGAGACGCGGTTGGGTCAGGGGAAGGAGAAGGCGGCGGAGTTCGTGGGGGCGCATCCGGCGTTGGCAGCGGAGTTGCGTGAGCGGGTGTTGGCTGCGATCGGTGGTGGCCAGAAGGCCGCTGCGGCCGCCGCCGAAACCCTCGACGAGGAGGTCGACGGCGTCGACGACGACGCGTTGGCGGCCTGAGACCGTCGCTCGGTGTCCCCTGCGCGCGCCCACGCGTTCCCCCGCCCGAGGCGCGCACGGTAGCCTGGCGCATGTCTCATCACGATGCCTTCTGGGGGGTTCACCCCATCGTTCCGACGCCGTTCCTCGACGACGGCACCGTCGACCTCGACTCCGTGCGACGCCTCGTGGACACCATGGTGGCCACGAACGTCCAGGGCATCGCCGTGCTCGGCTTCATGGGCGAGTCCCACAAGCTCATGGGGCCGGAGCGGCGCGCCATCCTGACGGCCGCGGTCGAGCAGTCGGCGGGCCGCCTCCCCATCTGGGTGGGCGTGCGCGCCCTGGGCACCGCCGGGTGCGTCGAGCAGGTCCAGGAGGCGGAGCACTGCGGCGCCAGCGCCGTGTTCGTCGCCCCGATCCCGCCCCAATCGGACGCGGCGTTGGAACGCCACTACCGCACGGTGGCAGCCGCGACGAGCTTGCCGATGGCGTTGCACGACTACCCCGAATCGTTCGGCCTCAAGCTCAGCGTCGACCTGATCGCCCGCCTGGCGCGCGATGGCGTCGCCCCTTACGTCAAGGCCGAGGACCCGCCCGTGCTCGGGAAGCAACGCGCCGTGCTGGCTGCCACCGACGGCCAAGTGGGGATCTTCGGCGGGTTGGGCGGCATGTGGGTGTACGAGGAACTCGAGGCCGGCGCCGCCGGCGTGATGACCGGCTTGGCGTTCCCCGAGGTCCTCGTCGAGATCGTCGCGCGTTTCGCCGCCGGCGACCGGGTCGGCGCGGCGAAGGTGTTCGACCGCGTGCTCCCGCTCATCCGCTACGAGTTCCAGCCGGGCATCGGCGTCGCGTTGCGCAAGCACGTCTTCCGCCGGCGCGGCGTCTTCGCCACCGAGACCGTACGGGCGCCGGCGCCTCCGGTGGACGCGGCCACGCTGGCGGGGTTCGAGGCGATCGTCGAACGATGTGGCCTGCGCATCGACCAGGCCGGTTGGTCGAACCCGCCCGTGGACGGCCCGGTCCCGCCCCCGGCGCCACCCCGGGGCTGAGGCGACGACGCACCCACCCCGAGGGGGGACGGATGCACCCTCCCGATGCCGCCGTCCGCATGCCACAATCTGAGCTACATGGATGAACCCTGTCGCTCGCTGACCGTCGCGTGCAAGCATCCGTCGCCGACCGCCGTCGATCTTGACGACCCCCACCGGCTGAGCGCCCCGTGACGCCCCTCACCGCACCCGAGCCGGCGAGCGTCGAGCGAACGGCGGTCGTGAACGACTTCTCGCTGGTCGTGGCGACCGCGAACGGCACCGGCTCTCAGACGGCCAACCTGACGCTGCTGCGGGCGTTCTTCCAGATGGGCATCCCAGTCAACGCCAAGAACGTCTTCCCGAGCAACATCCAGGGTCTGCCCACCTGGTACCACGTGCGACTGAGCCGGGACGGGTACGTCGCCCGCAAGGAGAGCGAGCTGCTCGTCGCCTTCAACGCCGCGACGGTCGACGCCGATCTCCGTGCCTTGCCGGTGGGGGGCGTCGCGGTGCTACGCGACGACCTGGCGCCCTCGGTCGGCCGTGACGACATCACCGTGTACCCGCTGCCCGTCAAGAAGATCCTCGAGGTGAGCCAAGCCAAGGGGAAGGTGCGCGAGTACCTGGCCAACATGACCTACGTCGGTGCGCTCGGCTGGGTGTTGGGCGTGCCGCTCGACGTGCTCGAAGCCGCCCTGGACGTTCAGTTCAGTGGGCGCCGCAAGCTGGTCGACTCGAACCTCGAGGTCGTCCGCGCTGCCTTCGAGTGGGCGGCCGAGAACCTCGACAAGCGCGATCGCTTCCGCGCGGTCGCCATGCAGGCGACCTCCGAGCTCCTGCTCATGACCGGCAACGAAGCCGGGGCTCTGGGCAGCGTGTTCGGCGGCGTGAGCGTCGCGGCGTGGTACCCGATCACGCCCTCGACCTCCTTCATCGACGCGCTGCGGGAGTTCCTACCCGAGCTCCGTCGTGATCCCGACGGTCGCCCGACGTACTCGGTGATCCAGGCCGAGGACGAGCTGGCGGCGATCGGCATGGTCGTCGGCGCCGGTTTCGCGGGCGCCCGGGCGCTCACGGCGACGAGCGGGCCGGGTCTCTCCCTCATGGCCGAGTTCGCCGGTCTGGCCTACTACGCCGAGGTCCCCGCCGTCGTGTGGGACGTCCAGCGCGTGGGACCGAGCACGGGTCTGCCGACGCGGACCAGCCAGGCCGACCTCGCCTTCGCTTACGCCATCGGGCACGGCGACACGAAACACATCGTGCTGCTGCCGTCGTCCCTCGAGGAGTGCTTCGAGTTCGGCTGGCGTGCCCTGGACCTCGCCGACCAGATGCAGACCCCGGTGTTCGTGTTGACCGACCTCGATCTGGGGATGAACACCTGGATGGGGCAGCGCTTCGTGTACCCGGAAGGCCCGCTGCAGCGCGGCAAGGTCCTGACCGCCGGCGAGATCGAGGCCAAGGGCTTCGCCCGCTACGCCGACATCGACGGCGACGGCATTCCGTGGCGCACCTTGCCCGGCAACGCCCACCCGGCCGCCGCCTACTTCGCACGGGGCACCGGTCACGACGCGCGCGCCACCTACAGTGAGCGCGCCGAGGATTGGGCCGAGAACATGGCCCGCTTGGCGCGCAAGTATGAGACCGCCCGCGGTCGCGTGCCCGCCCCCGAGGTCGACCAGGTCGAGGGGGCGTCCGTCGGCGTGATCCACTTCGGAACCACGCGCTACGCGCTGCAGGAGGCGCGTGACCGGCTCGCCGCCGCGGGGCAGCGTTTCTCGACGCTGCGCGTGAAGGCCTTCCCGACCGGCGCCGACGTGCGCGCCTTCATGGAGGCGCACGACACCGTGGTGGTGCTCGAGATGAACCACGACGCCCAGGCCTACCGCATCCTCGCCGGCGACCACCCCGACCTCGCGCCGCGGTTGCGCAGCGTGGCGTACCTCGACGGGCTGCCGTTCACCGCCGACTTCGTCGTCGAGCGGCTCCGCCCCTTCCTCGACCGACTGGAGGCGTGACGTGGATCGCGCGCAGACCCTCAGAGCCAACGCCGCCGGCCTGGCCAAGGCCGATTACCTCGGGACCAGCAGCACCCTGTGCAAGGGCTGCGGTCACAACTCCATCGCGAACCAGATCGTGCAGGTGGCCTTCGAGCTGTCGTTGCGACCGCACGAGGTCCTCAAGCTCAGTGGCATCGGTTGCTCGAGCAAGTCGCCCGCTTACTTCCTGGGGATGTCGCACGGTTTCAACGCGCTCCATGGCCGCATGCCCTCCGTGGGCACCGGCGCGCTCCTGGCCAACCACACGCTGCACGGGGTGGGGGTCTCCGGCGACGGTGACACGGGCTCGATCGGCCTGGGGCAGTTCAAGCACTTCGTCCGTCGCAACGTCCGCATGGTCTACCTGATCGAGAACAACGGCGTCTACGGTCTCACCAAGGGGCAGTTCTCGGCCACGGCCGAGGAGGGTCAAGAGCTCAAGTACGCCGGCCACAACGACTTCCCGGCGGTCGACCTGTGCCTCGAGGCGATCTCGGCGGGCTGCGGCTTCGTGGCGCGCTCCTTCGCGGGCAACGCCAAGCAGGTGCGCGAGCTCCTGAAGGCGGCCTTGGCCCATCGCGGGACCGCCGTTCTCGACATCATCAGCCCGTGCGTCGCCTTCAACAACGACGACCACAGCCGCAAGAGCTACGCCTTCGGTCGCGACCACGAGCACGCCATCAACGAGCTCGGCTGGGTGCCTGCCCAGGAGGAGATCCAGATCGAGCCCACCGAGCCCGGTGAAGCGCGGGTGGTAGCGCTCCACGACGGCTCGAAGCTGACGCTGCGTCACCTCGACGAGGACTTCGACCCGACCGACAAGCGCATGGCCGTCGACCGGCTCTTGCGGGCCGAGGCCACCGGGGAGTTCCTGACCGGTCTCCTGTACTACGACCCCAGCCGCCCCTCGTTGGCCGAGACGTCCGGTTTCGGTGAGGCGCCGCTGTCGTCGCTGCCGGACGAGGCGCTGCGGCCACCGCCCGAGGCGCTCGACCGCGTCCTGGCCCGGTACTAGGGCCGGGCGGTCGGGACCGGCGTGCGGCTGGGGGCGATCGCCGAGAGCCCGCTCGAGTGGCTCGGTCTGCGCTTGGACCGGGTGCCGACGCCGCTCATCGACACGCACCTGGCGTTCGCCCAAGCCCGCACGATCATGGTCGCCGTCCGGCTGGGCGTGTTCGAGGCCCTGGTCGACGCACCCTTGCGGCCCGAGGCGGTGGCGGCCGCGTGCGGCCTGGCCGAGGTCCCATGCCGACGGCTCCTGTACGCGCTGGTCGGCATCGGGTACCTGGAGCCGGGCCGGCCGCACGAGACGGTGGGGCTGAGCCGGCCGGCGCGCCGTTGGCTCGTACGCGGGTCGCCTCACGACGTCATCGACAAGGTGCTCTTCTCGTTCGACGAGTGGCGCCTGGTGGAGGGGTACGAGAACTACGTGCGGGGCCGGGGAGCGGTCGGCCTGCACGGGGCCTCGGCCGGCGCGGCCGCGTCCCCGGCGACGACGGACCCGTCGGTTCGGTTCGGCGCGCCCGACCCAGGCGCGCCCGACCCAGGCGCGCCCGACCCGGTCGAGCACGACCCGGCCGCGCACGACCCGGCCGCGCACGACCCAGCCGCGCACGATCCGAGCGCCGCGGACCCAGCCGCGACCGACGACGTCGACGCTGAGGCGTGGACGCGGTACCAGCGGGGGCTCCGGGCGCTGGCCGCGGTCTCCGTCGACGAGGTGGCGCGGCGCACGCCGGTGCCACCCGGTTCGCGGGTGCTGCTCGATCTCGGCGGGGGCCATGGACGTTTCTCGGCGGCGCTCGTCCGCCGGCACCCCGGGCTACGGGCCACGGTGGTGGACCTGGCGCCGGCGGTGGCCGCCTCGAGCGCCGACCTGGCCGCCGAGGGTCTCGGCGATCGCTTGGTGCACCGCGTGGCCGACGTGGTCCGCGAACCACTGGGCGACGGCGACGTGGACGTCGTGTTCGCGTCGCAGCTCAACCACCACCTGAGCGAGGACGACAACCGACGCCTCGCGGCCCGCGTCGCCGAGGCGTTGCGCCCGGGTGGACTGTACGTCGTGCAGGACCTGGCGCGACCGCGCGACCCGCGCGAGGCTCAGCGCGCGCGGCTCGGTGCGCTGCTCGACCTCTACTTCGGCGCGACGAGCGATGGGGGCACGTACACGATCCCCGAGATGCGGGCCTGGCAGCTCGCGGCGGGCCTGCGCCCCCGCAGCGCCCGCTGGATGCGGACCCTGCCGGGTCTGGTCCAACAGGTCGCCGTGCGCCCCTGAGGGCGCGGAGCGGGCGGCCGCCGTCGGTCGGAGTCGTGTTCGCGACCGGCCCGTTCGCGACCGCCCCGATCGCGCCGCCCCGATCGTGCCGCCCCGATGGCGCCGCCCCGATGGCGCCGCCCCGATCGCGATCCTCCCGTTCGCGCTGCTCCGGTCGCGCGTCCTCAGCGCAGCGCGCGCTGGGCGTAACGTGCCAGGCGCTCGCGGGTGCGACCGTCGAGGCCGTGGTACTCGAGCGTGACGCCCACGGTACCGGCCTCGTCGCGCAAGGCGGCCAGCACCAGCGCCGCGTCGACGTCGATCCGACCGACGCGCGACAGCTCGACCACCCAGCGTTCGACGTCGCGATGAGCGTGCCAGGCGCCCCGCACCTCGTCGCGCAGGTAGGCGACGTTCACGTACCACAGCACCCCGCTGACCTCGATGCGTCCGTCGGAGCCGGCGGGTATCACGTCGACGTTCAGGCGCCCCTCGCGGCCGAGGTGGACGGCCACCGAGATCGCCACGCCGATCACGATGGCGATGTCGATGCGCGGCTCGAGGGCCACGACGAGCGCCGTGGTCGCGAGCGCGTTCGTCGCCTGCAGCTTGCCGAAGCGCCACAGGTCCGTCACCGGACCCCAGCGGACGAGGTCGGCCACGGCGACGAGGACGACGGCGGCGAGCACCGCCTTGGGCAGCGTGGCGAGCAGCGGGGCGGCCGGCGTCAGCGCCAGCACCGCGACACCGGTCACGAGCGCGCCGTAGCGGGTGGTGGCGCCCAGCTCGTGGTGGAGCGCCGAGCGTGAGAAGGAGGCGCCGACGGGCAACCCGCGCACCAGGCCGGAGGCGATGTTGGCCAGGCCCTGCCCGATCAGCTCGCGGCTGGGGTCCCAACGCCGACCGGGTCGGGCGTAACGACGCGCGATGGCGGTCGGTTCGGCGAAACCCACCAGGGCGATCACCAGGGCCCCGACGAGCAGGTCGGGCGTCATCGACCAGGGCAGCGCCAGGTCGAGGCTCGGCAGGCCGGACGGGACGGTGCCGACCATGGGTCCGAGCGCGCCGGGACGCCAGGCCGAGAGCGCCGCACCCAGCAAGGTCACGAACAGGACCATGGGCACACGGGGCGCGAAGCGGCGCCCGGACCAGATGAGGGCGATCGACACCGCCGCGGTCGCCATGGCGCCCGGATGCCAGGCGGCGGGTTCGAGGAGCGCGGTCACCGCCCGCACCAGCAGGCGTTCGCCGCCCAGCTGCCGACCGAGCGCCGGCGGCAACTGGGACGCCATGATCAGGATGCCGGCGCCCCACGTGAAGCCCCGCAGCACGGGCCCCGACAGGGCGTAGGCCAGGCTGCCGGCGCGCGCCAGGCCCAGGGCCACGCGGATGCCACCCACCAGCAGAGCGAGCAGGGCGGCGGCCGAGACGTACGCCGGCGTGCCGACCGCGAACGCGGGTGCCAGGACGGCGAACACCAGGACCGCCGACATGGCGGTCGGGCCCGTCTGCAGCGCGGGACTCGACGAGAAGGCGGCCGCCGCGATCGGGGCCACGGCGGCCGCGAACAGGCCATGGTGGGCGGGCAGCCCCGCCAACTCTGCGTAGGCGAGCGCTTGAGGGATCAGCACCAGCGCGACGCTGACGCCTGCGATCGTGTCTCGGAGCAGGGGCGAGGGACGGCGAGCGGGCACGTCCGATGGTACCGCGCGCTCTCACGACCGGCGTTTCGACCGTCGTCGAGCGGCGTAAGCTCGCCCGCATGTGGCGCTCGGTCTACGTCCCCACCGTCGTGCTGGCCATCGGCGAGGGGATGCTGGTCCCCGTGCTGCCGCTGTACGTCGCCGCCCTCGGTGCACCGTTCTGGTTGGTCGGTCTCGTGTTGGCAGCCGAGTCGTTGGGCATGTTGGTGGGCGACGTGCCGGCCGGCGCGCTGTTGCGGCGCGTCGATCGCAAGCTCATCATGCTCGTCGGGATCGCCACGGTCGGGGTGGCGGTCACCGCGATGGCGTTCGTCGACGGGGTGTGGGCGGTCTTGCTGCTGCGCCTCGCGGCCGGTGCCGGCACCGCTCTGTGGAGCATCTCGCGCCACGCGTTCCTCACCACGTCGGTGCCGCCGCGCCAGCGTGGACGGGCGCTCGCCGCGTTCGGCGGCGCGCAACGCATCGGCCTCCTCGTCGGACCGGCGCTGGGCGGTCTGATCGCCTCGGTGGGGGGTTTCGACGCCGCCTTCGTCGTTTACGGCGCCGTGGCGATGGTGGCGTTCGCGGTCTGCGCGGTCTTCCTGACGCCGGCAGCGCCGGGGCCCGTGCCTCGTCGGGTGGCGGGCCAGGTGAGCGTGCTCGCCGGCGTCCTGCGCGACCACGGCCGCGTCTTGGCGATCGCCGGAGCGGGCCAGGTCATGGCGCAGGCGATCCGTTCGGGTCGTCGCATCGTGATCCCGTTGTACGCCGCCACGGTCCTGGGCCTCGACGTCGAACAGGTCGGCTGGGTCCTGTCGATCGGTGCGGCCTTCGACGTCGCGCTGTTCCCGGTCGCCGGCTGGGTGATGGACCGATACGGACGCAAGCACGCGATCGTTCCCAGCTTCGTGCTGCAGGCGGTGGGGATGGCGTTGGTGCCGCTCTCGGGCGGGCTGGTCGGGCTGGCGGCCGCCACGTCCCTCATCGGCCTCGCCAACGGCCTCAGCGCGGGCACCATGATGACGGTGGGCGCCGACCTGGCGCCCGACGACGCGGTGGGGGAGTTCCTGGGTGTGTGGCGGCTGGTGGGCGACGGCGGCTCCATGGGGGGCCCGGTGGTCGTGGGAGCGCTGGCCGACCTGCTCACGCTGCCGATGGCCACCTTCGCCATCGCGACGGTGGGCGTTGGCGCCGCGCTGACCTTCGCCTACGGGGTCCCCGAGACCCGCCGTCTCGCTGCGGCGACGGTGGGCGCGCCCGCCCGCTCGCTCTGACCGATGACGCGCAGCGGTGCCGGCCGCGGCCCCAACCCGGCGACGTGCCGTTGCCAGCACGGTCGACACACGAACCGGCGCCGCGGCCGCCGGTACCGTGGCAGGTGCGCGCCGCAGCCGTCGCACACGAGGGCGTAAGGGGCGGGTGGCAGCTTCACGTCCGCCGCGTCCGCGCAGCGTCGGGGGGTGGCGCCGAGCGCGACCGCTTGCCGCCGCCAGGCCGCGCCGTGGCCCGCACCCGGCGTGAGCGCGTGGGCGATCTCGTGCAGCAACGTGTCGACGACGACCGCCTCGTCGTTGAGCAGCACCAGCGGTTTGGAGAGCGAGATGGTGCGCGAGCCGTAGTGGCAGCAGCCGAGCCGCCGTTTGGCGTGGTCGAAGCGGAAACGCCAGCCATCGAGGCCGTGGCGTTGCATCAGCGTGGCGGCGAGGGAGCGGGCGGCATCGGGTTCCACGTCTCGAGCGTACCTGCCTGTCGTGCCCTGCTCGTCGCCGCCCTCGGCGGAAGCCGAGGGACGCTGGGCGGGTGCCCGCGGCGCACCCTGGCGCCCGCGCGTGACGGTTGGACGCGCAGCGCGAGAACGGCCCCCTATCCTGCCCGCGAGGCGCCCGAACGGCGCAGGCGGCTCGCCGAGGGGTGAGGGAGGGGGGACCGACAAGGAGACGTTCGCCGCTCTCGTCTTCGAGCGGCAGCGCCTCTCGGCGGAGTTGGCGTCGCACCGGGGCCCCACGACGTGGAAGGTCCGCGGCATGACCGACGTGGCCTGGCCAGACGAGGACCGGCGACCGCGTGCACGGGGACGACACCCGACGGGATGCAGCGCACGTGCAGCGAGAACCGGCATCGCGGCGATCCGCGCGAGCGATGAGGGCGCCGGCGTCGCGCTCGTAGAGGTGAGAGCGCAAGGTGAAGGGAGCGAACCATGAAACCCCTCAGCAACGTAGGTGGTGAACCCAGGACGGCCCCGCAAGAGGGCCGCTCGGCAGGCGCGGGCGAGGGCAAGCGCGCGATCGTTCGACTCGTCGCGGTGCTCGTCCTGGTCCTCGGTGTCGTCGCGTTCGCCCAGGACCAGGCGACCGACGGCGCGAGCGGCGAGTCGGTGTACCAGGACAACTGTGTGTCCTGTCATGGCGCCGAGGGCGGAGGGGGCATCGGGCCGTCCTTCCGCGGCGACGCCAACCTCGGCGATGTCGAATTGGTGGTGAACCAGATCCTGCACGGTGGCAACGGCATGCCCGCCTTCGGGGACCAGTTGTCGAACGAGGAGATCGCGGCGGTCGCCACCCACGTGCGCACCAGCTTCGGCAACAGCTTCGGTGAGGTGACGGTCGCCCAGGTGCAGGACATCGCCGGACCGCCGGCCGATGGGGGGCAGGCTGGGGAGCAGCCGGCAGGTGACGGGCAAGGGGCCTCCGGGCAGCAGGCCCAAGACGCCCCACAGCAGACCCAAGATGGCTCGCAGGAGACCCAGACGGACGCCCCGCAGCAGGCTCAGGATGCCTCGCAGCAGGCTCAGGATGCCTCGCAGCAGGCTCAAGGATGCCTCGCAGCAGACCCAAACGGACGCCCCGCAGCAGACCCAAGACGCCTCGCAGCAGACCCAAGACGCCTCACAAGGCGATGGCTCAGAGGTGCAACCGCCCGCCGAGCTCGTCGGCGGCGACATCGCGGGGGCCGCGGTCCAGGTGGAGCAGATCCAGGCGGCCACCGAGCGACCGATCTCCGAGGGGCCCACGCAAGACGTGTTGGACCGCGCCGGCGAACTCGACGACGCCTGGCTCATGTACAACAAGGGCTACTGGGGGCAGCGCTACTCGGGCCTCGACCAGATCGACACCGAGAACGTCAGCGACCTCGAGGCCGTCTGCGCCTTCCAGACCGGCGAGGCCGGCATCACCTTCGAGGCCAGCCCGATCGTCTGGGAGGGCGTCGCCTACTTCACCACGTCGTACAACACCTACGCCATCGACGCCCGCACATGTGAGCTCCGCTGGAAGCACACCTACGTTCCCGAAGGACCGGAACCCTTCACCACGAACCGGGGTGTCGCCATCGGCTACGGCCGCGTCTACCGGGGGACCTCGGACGCGCACTTCCTCGCCCTCGACGCGAAGACGGGGGAGCTGTTGTGGGAGATCGCGCCCGTGGACTCCGGGCTCGGGTACTTCCTCTCCTCGAGCCCCATCGTCTGGAACGGCCTCGTGATCACGGGGACGGCGGGCGCCGACTGGGGAGCGAACGGTCGCGTGTTCGCCTTCGACGCGGCCACCGGCGACCTGGTGTGGTGGTTCGACGAGATCGTCCCCGACACCTTCGGCTCGGCCGAAGCGGCCGCGGTCGGTGGCGGCTCCAACTGGACCGGCTACACGATCGATCCGGCCACGAACACGCTGTACGTGCCGGTCGGCAACCCCGCTCCGGACTTCGCGTGCGAGTTCCGTCCCGGCGCCAACCTCTACACCAACTCGGTGGTCGCGCTGGACGCCACCTCGGGGGAGCTCAAGTACTGGTACCAGCAGATCCCCCACGATTGCCTCGATCGTGACACCGCAGCGCCACCGGTCCTGTACCGGACGCGCGACGGCCAGCGCTACCTGGCGGTCGGCTCCAAGAACGGCTTGATGTACGTCTACGACGACGAGGCGACCATGCAGGCCGCGCGACGACAGGCGGACGGAGAAGGAGACGCTCAGGACGGCGACGCGCAACAGCCCGCGATCGCCGACGCGTTCCAGGAGGCGCAGGATCGGGTCGGTCAGCGCGACCTGCCCCCGCAGCAGAACGAGCCCTGGCAGAGCGTGGGCGACGCCCTCGCGTACGTCGTGCCGGTCACGACCCGAACGAACGTCGACGCGCGCCCCACGGAGGAAGGCGTGTACGTGTGCCCGGGTGTGAACGGTGGCGTCGAGTGGTTCGGCCCCACGTTCGATCCCGAGAACCACAGCCTCTACGTGCCGTCGGTGGACTGGTGCTCGACCTTCACGCTCAGCCAGGTGCGCTACGACCGTGGCCAGTTCTTCTTCGGTGGTGCCTTCTCGTTCGAACCGATCAGCAAGGCACAAGGCTGGATCCAGGCCTTCGATGCCGACACCGGCCGCGAACTCTGGCAGTACCGCTCGGATCGGCCGGTCGTGGCTGCCCTCACGCCCACCGCCGGCGGGCTGGTGTTCGCGGGCGAGCTCACCGGCGACTTCGTCGCGCTCGACGCTCAGACGGGTGAGGACCTCTACCGCTTCCAGACCGGTGGCCCCATCGCGGCCGGCATCTCCACGTACGAGATGGGCGGTCGCCAGTACGTGCTCGTCCCTTCGGGGAACACGTCGCGGACTTGGAACCCGGACACAGGCGCCTCGGCCACGATCTTCATCTTCGCTCTGGGGGAGTGACGCCCCCAGCAGCGTCTTCTGGGGCGGGGAGATCTCCCCGCCCCAGTCACGAGGGAGGATCATGAGAACACGACCAAGCGTGCTCCTCGCGACCGTGCTCCTGCTGAACGCCGCGAGCGCTCTCGCCATCGATCTGCAGCTCGGTCCGGAGGCGATCCAAGAAGCTGCGGACGCGGGCGCGGCGGAAGTCAGCCGTCAACACGGCTACCGGGCCGGGGCGTACGTGCTCTGGGACGACGACGACCCGCTCACGATCGAGCCGGGCGAAGGACAGGTCGAAGCGGTCCTGGTCGGAACCCCATTCGAGCGGCTGCGCTACCGGAGCTACCTTCAGAACTACCAAGGCAAACCGTTCGGTCCTCAGGACGCGCGTCAGGCTGCCCAGGGTCTGGAGAACACGGTGACCTTCGTCGTGTTCGCTCATTCTCAGGGCGCGACGCAGGAGGACCGGGACTTCTTGCAGCAGTTCTCCGACGTGACCCTCGAGATCGAGGGCGGGCCGACGTTGACGCCCGCGGAGATCGACACGTTCGGTCCCTCGCAGGACTTCTACACGGTGGCGGGGAAGGCGGCGGAGTTCCGCTACCTCGGGTCCCTGAGCCTCCGCTTCGACCTCAGCGGTGTCGAGGGCGACGTGTCTGCCGCCCAAGGAACCTTCTCGTTCACGACGCCGGCCGGAGAGGCGCGGAGCTTCGAGGTGGACTTCAGCCGCTATCGGTGACGGGCTCGAAGAAGCGGCCCGTGGCCGGCGAGCGGTTCGGGAGGTCGGGTCCTGACCTGGTGGGCGATGAGGGGCTCGAACCCCCGACCTACCGCGTGTAAAGCGGCCGCTCTGCCAACTGAGCTAATCGCCCTCGACGTCCCGCCGTCGCGCGGCGGCGGGTCGAGTTCAGGATAGACGAACGGCGGAGCCGAAGCTCCGCCGCGCGTGGTGACCCCTACGGGATTCGAACCCGTGCCGCGACCTTGAAAGGGTCGTGACCTGACCGCTAGTCGAAGGGGCCTCGTTGGTGGGTCGTGTAGGGCTCGAACCTACGACCCGCTGATTAAAAGTCAGCTGCTCTGCCAACTGAGCTAACGACCCAACAGCGGCGGTGAGCATACGCGGGCCGCACGCGGCGCGTCAACATCGGAGGCGACGTGGGCGTCCGACCACGCCTCGATCCCCCGCCGCGATGTACGGCTGCCGGCGACAGCGACCGGCCATCGGCCTATCGTGGCGCCAGCTTCGACCGGCGGATCGTTCGAGCGAAGCACGCGATGGAAGGGACAGACGATGAACATCCTCTTGTGGATCGTCATGGGCGCGCTCGCGGGCTGGATCGCGAGCATGATCATGAAGACCAACTCCCAGCAGGGCTGCCTCATCGACATCGTCGTCGGCATCGTCGGCGCCTTCCTGGGCGGCTTCCTGTTCGAGACCTTCGGCGGCACCGGCGTCACCGGCTTCAACATCTGGAGCCTCCTCGTCGCCATCGTCGGCGCCGTCGTGCTCCTCTGGATCGTCAAGGCCGTGAGACGCAGCTGACCTGACCGCCTGCGGCGGGCGGCGCCTCCACGCCGCCCGCCGATCCCTTCGGTGCGACGGTCCGGCGCGGTGCCCATCCGCCCGTCCGACCGTCCCCGCGATCGCCCCGACGGACACCCACGCGCGTGGGCCCGACGGGGCGATCGCCTCGTCGTGGGGTGGCGAGTCCGGTAGGCCCCGAGCAGCGTTACGGACCATCCTTGTGGGTCCCTGCCACGCTTGCTAGACTCGTGGGCGTACTGGGTCGTGAAACGCCGCACGAGCAGACGGTGCTCTCATGATCCCTTCCGTTCGTTCGGTCGGCCGTCGGTCCCGGCGTTGTGGCGCACGGTCCCGACGGGGGGAGAGAGGCGTTCCTTGTACGACAACCTGCTCATGATGTTCCTGGCGGCCGGCTTCATCGCGGTGGCCGCGCTTCTGGTCGGAGCGCTCTTGGGTCCACGGAAGGCGAGTTCGGTCACCCTAGCGGCCTACGAATCGGGTATCCCGGCGTCGGGGACCGCCCGCGAGCGGTTCCCGGTTCACTTCTACCTGGTGGCGATGTTGTTCATCGTGTTCGACATCGAGACGGCGTTCTTCTTCCCGTTGGCCGTGCGCTTCGGCGTCGCGCCCGAGTTCCTGTTCGTCCAGGCGATCGTCTTCGTGGCCATCCTCGGCGTCGCCTACGTCTACGTGCTGCGCAAGGGTGTCTTGCGGTGGAAGTGAGCTGACGTGGCCCTCACCGACCTCTTCGAGAAGGACGTCATGGAGCTGGAGAAGGAGGGCTTCCTCTTCAGCACCCTGGGCAAGCTCGTCGCCTGGGGGCGCTCGAACAGCCTCTGGCCCGCCACCTTCGGCCTGGCCTGCTGTGCCATCGAGATGATGCAGTCGACCAACGCCCGCAACGACATGGCCCGCTTCGGCTCGGAGGTGTTCCGGGCCAGCCCCCGTCAAGCCGACGTCATGATCGTCGCCGGGCGCCTCAGCAAGAAGATGGCGCCCGTCATGCGACGCGTCTACGAGCAGATGCCGGACCCGAAGTGGGTGATCTCCATGGGCGCCTGCGCCTCCTCGGGCGGCATGTTCAACAACTACGCCATCGTGCAGAACGTCGACTCGGTCGTGCCGGTCGACATCTTCGTGCCCGGTTGCCCACCGCGCCCGGAGGCGCTGATCTACGCCGTCATGCAGCTCCAGAAGAAGGTGCGCGGCGAGACGTTCGACGAGACCGGCATCGAGCTGCCCATGGTCGAGGCGTGGTCGCGATGAGCGCTGCGAGCGAACACGTACGCCGGAACCGGGTGCTGGTGCGAGCCGGGGACCTCGTCCAGGGCCTGACCGAAGCGTTGGCGCCGTTGGGTGCCGAACGCGCCGACCAGTTGGCCGGCGCGATCCTCGTGGTGCCCCGAGCGGCGATCCACGACGCGGCCCGCATGGCGCGGGAGCACGGCTTCGACTTGGTGCTCGACGTGTTCGCGATCGACTGGATCGCGTTCCCGCAGCATCAGGGGCCGCGTTTCTCGATCAGCTACCACGTCCACACGGTCACCGCCAACGAACGCTGCATGCTGCGCGTGAACATCGACGAGGGCGTGACGCTGCCCACGGTGACCGACATCTGGCCGGGCGCGGCGTTCCTGGAGCGTGAGGTCTACGACATGTTCGGGGTGGCGTTCGAGGGCCACCCCGACCTGCGCAAGATCCACACCCCCGAAGACCTCGAGGGCCATCCCCTGCGCAAGGACTTCCCGCTCGGCGAGACGCCGACGCTCTTCCAAGACGGGCGTTTCATCGACCCGCCCACGTTTCGGGCCGCGATCATGGGCCGCAGCGAGGGCCTCACCGGTTGGAAGGGTGGTGCGCGGCGCGGCTTCACGTCCGAAGCCGAGCTCGTCGCCCACGACGCGGTCGTGAAGCCGACCGTGGATGGCGTCGACGGAGGGAAGTCGTGAAGCTCGAGCGCACCGGGTACGCGGTGGAGGAGATCGGTCGCGAGACCACCGGCGAGTTCAAGACCAAGCTCATGCGCATCAACGTCGGCCCGCAGCACCCGAGCACGCACGGGGTGTTGCGCCTGGTCGTCGACCTCGACGGCGAACGCATCGTCCGCTTGACGCCCCAGGTCGGGTACCTGCACACGGGCTTCGAGAAGACGATGGAGAACCGCACCTACCAGCAGGCGGTCACGTACACGAACCGCATGGACTACGCCCACGGTTTCGGGCACGAGCTCGCCTACGTGCTGGCGGCCGAGCAGCTGGTCGACGCACAGGTACCCGTCCGGGCGCAGCGGGTGCGGGTCATCCTGACCGAGCTCAACCGCATCGCCAGCCACCTGCTGTTCCTCGGCACCGGCATCCTCGACATGGGCGCGCTGACGCTGTTCTTCTACACGATGCGCGAACGCGAGGCGATCCTCGACCTCTTCGAGATGGTCACCGGCGTCCGCATGAACTACGGCTACTACCGCGTGGGCGGTCTCTACCAAGACGTCCCCGAGGGCTTCGAGGCGAGCGCCCGAGCCTTCGTCGACGGTTTCCCCAAGATGATGGACCAGTACGCGACGCTGTTCGCGAAGAACCCGATCTACCTCGACCGGACCCAAGGGGTCGGCGTGATCGGCGCCGACGTCGCGATCGCCAACGGGCTCACGGGCCCGTCGCTGCGCGCGAGCGGCGTGGCGCTGGACCAGCGCAAGGCGGCCCCCTACTCCGGCTACGACGACTACACCTTCGACGTCCCGACCAGCGACGTTGGCGACGCGCACGCCCGCTTCGAGATGCGGCTGTTGGAGATGGCGCAGAGCCTGAAGATCGTGCAGCAGGCGCTCGACGCGCTCGAGCCCGGGCTCGTCAAGGACCCCGACCGGCGCATCAGCCTACCGCCCCGGCAGGAACTCGAGACCTCGATGGAGGCTGTCATCTTCCACTTCAAGCTCGTGACCGAAGGCTTCCACCCACCGCGCGGCGAGGCGTACGTGGCGACGGAATCGGCCCGCGGGGAGCTCGGTTACCACCTCGTGAGCGACGGCGGCTCGATGCCCTACCGCGTCAAGGTCCGGGTCCCGAGCCTCGTGAACCTGCAATCGCTGGAACCGGCGTGCGTGGGCGGCCTCTTCGCCGACATGGTCGTCAACATCGCCAGCCTCGATCCCGTCCTCGGGGACGTCGACAAGTGAGCAGCGCCGTCGACCTACCCACCCTGCGTCCCTTCTTCGAGGACAAGCCCGAGCTCCTCGCCGAGATCCTCGGCCGTTACCCGGAGTACGGCCGCCGCAGCGCGCTGATGCCGCTGCTGTGGGAAGTGCAGCGGGCCGAGCGCCACGTCTCCGAAGCCCGGCTCGAGGAGATCGCCGAGATCGTGGGCGTGACCTCCACCGAAGCCAAGGGCGTCATGAGCTTCTACAGCACCTACCACGAGCACGCGGTGGGCCGGTACCACCTCCAGGTCTGCCGTACGCTCTCGTGCGCGCTCGCCGGCGCCGACGAGCTCTTCGCGTACGTGGCCGAACAGACCGGCTTGGTCGGCGGCGAGACGGACGCCGAGGGGCGCTTCTCGCTGCAGAGCGTCGAGTGCCTCGGTTCGTGCGGTTCGGCGCCCGTCCTCCAGGTCAACGACACCTTCTTCGAGCGCGTGACGCGATCGGGCTGTCAGCACCTGCTCGAGGCGATGCGGCGCGACGAGTTGCCAGCGCCCGCGCGCGAACGGGGCGGCGACAACGAAGGGGCCGCCAAGGCGACCCGTCAGACCGAGCCAGGAGGTGCGGCGTGAGCACCGTCAGCGACCGCCCGGAACAGATCACCAGCCGTTTCGACCCCCGCTTCGAGGTGACCCTGTACGCGCACGTCGGGGTGGAGGGCGCACACACGCTGGCGAGCTACCGCGCGCACGGCGGCTACGAAGCCGCGCGCAAGGCGCTCCACGAGATGACGCCCACCGGGGTGGTCGACGAGGTCAAGGCCTCCGGCCTCCGCGGACGCGGCGGGGCCGGCTTCCCGACCGGCCTCAAGATGTCGTTCATGCCGCCCGCCGATGGGCGGCAGCGCTTCTTGGTGTGCAACGCCGACGAATCGGAACCGGGCAGCTTCAAGGACCGGTACCTGCTCGAGGACGATCCGCACCAGGTCATCGAGGGGATGCTCATCGCGGGGTACGCGATCCAGGCCACCCTCGGGGTGCTGTACGTGCGCGGCGAGTACCACCACGCCTACGAGCGCCTGCGGACGGCCATCGACGAGGCGCGGGCGGCGGGTCTGCTCGGCAAGGGCGTCCTCGACAGCACGTTCGACTTCGACCTGATCTTGCACCGTGGCGCCGGCGCGTACATCTGCGGCGAGGAGACGGCCCTCATGAACTCGTTCGAGGGCCAACGGGCGAACCCGCGCCTGAAGCCGCCCTTCCCGGCCCAGGCGGGCGTCTACGGCCTGCCGACCACGATCAACAACGTCGAGACCCTCTGCAGCGTCGTCCACATCGTCGCCAAGGGGGCTGCCTGGTACGCCGCGATGGGCACCGACGACAGCAAGGGCACCAAGCTCTACCAGGTCAGCGGTCCGGTGAAGCGGCCCGGCGTGTACGAGATGCCGATGGGGGCCACCTTCCGGGAACTCATCTTCGATCTCGCCGGCGGACCGACGGAGCCGGCCAAGGCCTTCATCCCGGGCGGGTCGAGCACACCCATGCTGCCCTGGACCGACGCCAACCTCGATCTGCCGATGGATTACGGCTCGATGGCGAAGGCGGGCACGATGTTGGGCACCGGCGGCGTCATCGTGCTGCCCGAGTCGAAGTGCATGGTCGACGCCATGTACAACGTCGTCCGCTTCTACGCCCACGAGTCGTGCGGCAAGTGCACGCCCTGCCGTGAGGGCGTGGCGACCTGGCTGCCGAAGATGTTCCAGAAGCTGCTCGCGGGCCTCGGCACCCGTGAGGACCTGCTCTTGATGGAGGAGATGGTGCGCAACCTGCGCGGAACCGCGTTCTGTCCGCTCGCCGACGCCTGCGCCATGCCGGTCGCCGCCTCGTTCCAGCACTTCCGTTCGGAGTACGAGCACCTGGTCGACCACAAGGCGCCCCGTTACCCGCGCGCGTCCCGGTGGGCCTCGTGAAGGTCACCGTCGACGGCGTCACGCTCGACCTGCCCGCCGGCACCAGCGTCATCGACGCGGTGTTCGCCGCCGGCAGCGACGTGCCCTACTTCTGCTCGCAGCCCTACATGTCGCCCATCGGCGCCTGCCGCATGTGTCTGGCCCGCATCGGTGCACCCCGCAAGGACCGCGACGGCGGCTGGATCCTCGACGAGGAGACCGGCGAGCCGAAGACCTTCTGGTTCCCGAACCTGATGGCCACCTGCACCACGTCGGTGATGGAGGGCATGCAGGTCGACACCCGTTCCGAGAAGGTCGACGCGGCCCAGGCGGCGATGGTCGAGTTCACGCTCATCAACCACCCGCTCGATTGCCCCACGTGTGACAAGGGCGGCGCCTGCGAGCTGCAGGACCGGGCCTACGAGTACGGCACCGGGGTGTCGCGCTTCGTGTTCGACAAGCGCCACCAGGAGAAGCACGCCGCGCTCTCGGACCTCATCACCCTCGATCGCGAACGCTGCATCCACTGCAAGCGCTGCGTGCGTTACTTCGAGGAGGTCCCCGGCGACGAGGTGCTCGACTTCATCGAGCGCGGCGGCCACACCTACATCGGCACCGCCGAAGACGGGCTGCCCTCGAACTTCACCGGCAACATCACCGACATCTGCCCGGTCGGAGCGCTGCTCGACAGCACCAGCCGCTTCCGCGGGCGCAACTGGGAGTACGACCACACCGCCACCACCAGCCTCGACGACGCGTCCGGCAGCGCCATCGTGGTCGACGCCCGGACGGGGCGGATCGAGCGGATCCGCGCGGGCCACCATCCCCAGATCAACAAGACCTGGATCGACGACGGCACCCGCTTCGGACACGAGTACGTCGACGCGCCGGACCGGGTGAAGCGCCCGCTCGTCCGACGCGACGGGGCGCTGGTCGAGGCGACCTGGGCCGACGCCATGGCCGTCGTGCAGTCGAAGCTGGTGGGCCTGGGCGGCAAGGAAGTCGGCGTCGCGATCCGAGCCGACGCCACCCTCGAGGAAGGGGTGGCGGCGCGGGCGCTGGCCGATCACCTCGGCACCGGCCAGCTCGATCACGCGCCGCGTCCGGCGGGTGGGGTCATCGCCCCGCAAGGCAACGCCCGGCTCGAGGACCTCGCCACCGCCGACGCGATCTTCGTGGTCGGTGACGTCACCGAAGAGGTGCCGATCGTCGACCTGCGCATCAAGGACGCGCTCAAGGGCGTCCCGCCGGTCGCGCAGTTCGACCACGGTGCCGCGATCGCCGACCTGCGGCTCAAGGAGCGGATGCCGCGCCACCGCGAGATCCTCGCCGTGGCCGCCCCCTACCGCGTCGACCTGATGGAGAGCGCCGCGCGCACCGCCGTGTACCCGGCGGGTGGCGAGGCCGCGCTGTTCCGGGCGCTGAGCGTGCTGGCCGAGGGCGGCGACGCCGACCCGGCCGCGTTGGGCCAATCGCTCGACGACGCGCGAGCGACCGTCGAGCGGCTCACCAAGTCGCCGCGCGCCGTCGTGGTGCTGGGCGGTTGGACGCTGGCCGACGCCGTCGCCACCGAGGCCGCCTTCGCCTTCTGCCGCACGGTGGGCGCCAAACCGATGCCGCTCGGACCGATGGCCGACAGCTACGGGCTCGAGATGATCGGCGTCCTCCCGAGCCACGCACGCTACGGCTACACCGGCATGTTGAGCGGCGGCGCCAAGGCCCTCATCCTCTCGAACCTCGATCCGGCCGCCGACCCGGCCGTCGCGCAGCGCTTGCAGGCGCTGTCGCTCCTGGTGGTGCACACGTCGTTCCTGACCGCCACCGCGCAGCTCGCCGACGTCGTGCTGCCGGCCAGCACCGGCTACGAGAAGGACGGCACGGTGGTGAACCTCGAGGGCCGCATGCTTCCCGTGCGGGCCTCCACGGTCGACGCGGGCGAGTCCGCCGACCTCACCGGCGTCGTCAAGGCCTTCGGTGAGGCGGTCGGCAAGCGCCTCGACGGACGCAGCGTCCGCAGCGCGCGTCGGTGGCTGAAGAAATCGGTGGGCATGGACCTGGCCGACCTGCCCGACCTGGGCGAGATGGCGCCGGTCAAGCGCGCGGCCGCTCGCGGCGCCGCGCCGACCCCCGTCGCGGTCGCACCCCGCATCGCCAACGCCTTGCGCGTCCCGACGATGGTGCGGCCCGAGGTGCTGGGTCGGAACCCGCACCTGCTCGCCGCCACGGGCGGTCTCAAGCTGCGGCTGAACCCCGCGGACGCGGCGCCGGCGGGTGTCCGCGACGGCGATCACGTCAAGGTGCTCGTCGACGGGGTGCCCTGGCTGCTCGTCGTCCAGGTGTCCGACGCGGTGCCCGCCGGACTGGCGACGGTCCCGGCGACGAGCGACGAACCGGTCGGTCGCGCCAACGTCGACCTCGGCAAGATCGCGGTCGAGCGCCGGGCGCTCGAGGTGGCCTGATGGAATCGCTGCTGGTCGTCTTCCTCAAGGCGCTGGTGTTGTGCGTGGTTCTGCTAGGCGTCTTCGCCTACATGACCCTCATCGAGCGCCGGATCCTGGGTCGCATGCAGCACCGGTACGGGCCCAACCGGACCGGTCCGTTCGGGCTGTTGCAGCCGATCGCCGACGCGCTCAAGTCGATCTTCAAGCAGGACATCACGCCCACCGTCGCCGACCGGTTCGTGTACACCTTGGCGCCCGCGATCTCGATCACCTTCGCGCTGGCGGCCTTCGGAGCGATCCCGGCCGGTCCCGCCGGCAGCCTGTTCGGCTTCGACCCTTGGGTGGTCGACCTCGACGTCGGGCTGCTCTACGTCTTGGCCGCCACGTCGATGGGCGTCTACGGCATCTTCCTGGGGGGCTGGGCGGCGAACAGCAAGTACGCGCTGCTCGGTTCGCTCCGCTCGGCGGCGCAGATCATCTCCTACGAGCTCGGTCTGGGCCTGTCGGTGCTGACGATCATCATGATCTCGGGCACGCTCAACCTGCGCGCCATCGTCGAGCTGAACGTCTGGTCGGTGAGCCCTTGGCTCTGGATCCCGCTCCTCGTCGCCTTCGTCACCTTCCTCATCAGCGGCATCGCCGAGGTGAACCGGACGCCCTTCGACCTGCCCGAGGCGGAGCAGGAGATCGTGGCCGGCTACCTGACCGAGTACTCCAGCATCAAGTGGGCGCTGTACCAGATGGCGGAGTACGTGAACATGATGACGGCCTCCGCCTTCATCAGCACCCTCTTCTTGGGCGGCTACCGCGGACCGGTCTTCCTCGAGCCGTGGATCCCCGGCATCTCGTCGTGGCCGATCGTGTGGCTCGTCTTGAAGATGGCGATCTTCATGTTCCTGTTCATCTGGCTGCGCGCCACCCTGCCGCGCTTCCGGTACGACCAGCTCATGCGGTTCGGCTGGATCTACCTGTTCGAGATCGCGCTCGGCGCGGCGCTCCTGACCGGGGCGGTGATCGCGTTTGTGCTCTGACCCCTGCGTCCGCCCTCGGCGTGGCATCGACTTCGTCGCTGCAACGCGCACCGTCCCCACCATCCTAGGAGGTCACCCATGAGCGTGCTCGAGATCGCCAAGGGAATGGGGGTCACCCTGGGGCATCTGTTCAAGAAGCCGGTGACCGTCCAGTACCCCGAGGAGCCCGCCCAGATCAAGGCGCGCTTCCGCGGCCGCCACCACCTGTTGCGGCACCCCGACACCGGGCTCGAGAAGTGCATCGGCTGCAGCCTCTGCGCCGCCGCGTGTCCCGCCTACGCGATCTACGTCGAGGCGGCCGAGAACGACCCCGAACACCCCACCTCCCCGGGCGAGCGCTACGCCTCGATCTACGAGATCAACATGCTGCGCTGCATCTTCTGCGGGATGTGCGAGGAGGCCTGCCCGACCGGCGCCGTGGTCCTGGGGCACGAGTTCGAGCTGGCCGACTTCCGCTTCCAGGACTTCGTGTACGGCAAGGAGGACATGCTCGTGGGCACCGTCGGCGGCAAGTGGCAGCGGCGCGAAGCGGCGGCGAAGGACAAGGACGTCCGCCTGGGTTTCACCGCGCCGTCGCGGCCCGAGCTCGAGGGGGTGGACGAACCCTGATGGTCACCTTCAGCCTGTTGGCCATCCTGATGGTCGTCGGCGCGGTCGGCGTGATCACCTTGCGCCAACCGATCCACGCGGCGCTCGCGCTCGTGGGGACCCTGCTGGCGCTGGCGGTGACGTACGTGACGCTGCAGGCGCCGTTCTTGGCGGCGGTGCAGGTCATCGTCTACGCGGGCGCCATCATGGTGCTCTTCTTGTTCGTGCTCATGCTGCTCAACGTCGGCGAGGAGGCGCGGGCGCGCAGCCTGCCCGGCTTGCGCTGGGCCGCGTACGCCGCCGGCGTCGTCGCCGTCGTCGCCATCGCCGCCACCGTGCTGCTGGACCCGCGCCCCCCGGTCGAACCCGACGCGCTGGGCTTGGCGCTGCCGAGCGGCGGCGCGGGCGCCATCGCCGACGTCCTGTTCGGTGACTTCCTGCTCGCCTTCCACCTCGTCGGCGTCCTCCTGCTGACCGGCGTGGTCGCGGCCGTGGCGTTGGTGCAGCGGCGGGCCCAGTCGGTGCACGGTGCGGCCGCCATCGTCCCCAAGCGTCCGCTGCCTGAGCCTCCCTCGGGCGAGAGCACCGCGATGCTGGGGGGAGGCCACACGTGAACGTTCCCACCGAAGCCTACGTCGGCCTCTCGGCCGTGCTGTTCACCATCGGCGCCGTCGGCGTGCTGACGCGCCGCAGCGCGATCCTCGTCTTCCTCTGCGTCGAACTGATGCTCAACGCCGGCAACCTGGCGCTCGTCGCCTACGCCCGTGACTGGTCCGTGGCAGGCATCGGTGTGGGCATGAGCGGTCAGACGGCCGTCTTCGTGATCCTGGCGGTCGCTGCGGCCGAGGTGGCGGTCGGCCTGGGGATCTTGGTCACGATCTTCCGCGATCGGAACAGCACCGACGTCGATGCGCTCTCGGAGGTGCGCTTGTGAGCGCCGATTGGTCCGATCCCGTCACCTGGGCCGTGTTGGCACCGGCCGTGGCCCTGCTGGGCGCGCTCATCAACGGTTCGTTCGGGCGCCGCCTGAAGGAGCCCTGGCCGGGCGTGTTGGCGAGCGCGGCCGTGGTGATCGCCTTCGGCCTGGGTCTGATCGCCTTCTTCGGCCTCCTCGGCCGCGAGGAGGGCGTGGCGGTCACGCTGTGGCCCTTCATGCCCGTGGCCGGTCTCGACCTCTCGGTCGGCTTCGTGCTCGACGCCCTGTCGGTGACCTTCCTGCTCGTCATCACCGGCGTGGGCGCCCTCATCACGATCTACTCGGTCGGCTACATGCACGGCGACGACGGCTTCTCGCGCTACTTCGCGCTCCTCAACCTGTTCGTCGCGTCGATGCTCGTGCTCGTCCTGGCGGACTCGCTGGTGGTGTTGTTCATCGGCTGGGAGGGCGTGGGCGTCTGCTCGTACCTGCTCATCGGCTTCTGGTACCGCGACCGGGCCAACGGCAGCGCGGGTCGCAAGGCGTTCATCGTCAACCGGATCGGCGACGCCGGCTTCTTGCTCGCGACGTTCTTGGTCGCCGCCACCTTCGGCACGCTCACGATCGCCGAGGTGAACGCGCAGGCGGCCACCTTCGTGTTCGGCTCCGGCGTCTTGACGTCGATCGCGATCTTGTACTTCGTCGCCGCGACCGGCAAGAGCGCCCAGTTCCCGCTCCACGTCTGGCTGCCGGACGCCATGGCGGGTCCGACCCCGGTCTCGGCGCTCATCCACGCTGCGACGATGGTGACCGCCGGCGTGTACCTGATCGCGCGCCTCAGCCCGGTCTTCGCGATGTCGCCCGACGCGTCGGCCGTCGTCGCCTGGGTGGGGGCGTTCACCGCGCTCATCGCCGCTTTCGCCGCCATCGGTCAGACCGACGTGAAGCGCGTGCTGGCCTACTCGACGGTGAGCCAGCTCGGCTTCATGTTCGTCGCCGTCGGCGTCGGCGCGTACGGGGTCGCCGTGTTCCACGTCGTGACCCACGCCTTCTTCAAGGCGCTGCTGTTCCTGACGGCCGGCTCGGTGATCCATGCGCTGGGCGGCGAGCAGGACGTGCGCCGCATGGGGGGCTTGGGCCGACGGATGAAGGTGACAGGCACCACGGCGCTCGTCGGGGTGCTCGCCATCTCCGGCGTCCCGCTGCTGTCGGGCTTCTTCAGCAAGGACGCCATCCTGGCGGCCGCCTGGAACACGACCCTGCTCGAGGACCTGGGTGGCAAGGCGCTGTACGCGGTGCTGCTCCTGACCGCGGCCCTGACGGCGTTCTACATGTTCCGCTGGTACCACACGGTGTTCGCGGGTGAGGCGCGCGGTTCGCGCGAGGCCCACGCCCACGTCCACGAGAGCCCCTCGTCGATGACGCTGCCGCTCATCGTGCTGGCGGTCGCCGCCGCCGTCGGCGGGTACGTCGGCCTGCCGGCGTTCGCCTTCCCGAACGCCATCGAGCCGTTCCTGGAGTCCGCCGTCGCCGCGGTGCCGTTCCACCATCCGGTCCTGTGGGCCGAGTGGCTCCTGTTGCTGGCCTCCGTGGTCGTCGCGGCGCTCGGCCTGGGTGCAGGGTGGTGGGTGTTCGAGCGCGGCAAGGGTGCCGCCGCCGCCCGCTGGGGGGCGACGGCCTGGGGGCGCGCCTCGCGCGCCGGTCTCGGCTTCGACACGCTCTACGCCAACGCGATCGTGCAGCCCGTCGAAGGCGTGGCCGCCGGTCTCGCGATCGGCGACCGCGACCTGCTCGACAAGGGCATCGCCGCGGGCGTCACCACCGCCACCTGGCTCGGTCGCCTGGTCGCCGTCTGGCAGTCGGGTCACGTCCGGCTCTACGCCCTGGCGATGCTCGTCGGGCTGGTGGCCCTCGCCGTGACGGTGGTCGCCACCGTCTCGGCCGCCGGAGGTGGCCTGTGATCGCCGCCTGGATGGTCCTCACCCCGCTCGTCGTGGCGGTCGCGCTGCTCGTGGCGCCGCGGCGCTCCGTGCACGTGCCGTTGGCCGTGTTCGGCGTCCTGGCGACCTTCGTCCTGTCGCTCTTCGCTCGCGGCGACGCGGGGGCGATGGCGGTGCCCTGGATCCCCTCGCTCGGCGCCTGGATCGCCCTCGACGCCACCGGCGCCGGCGGCGTCTTGATCCGCGTGGCCACCCTCGTCATGTTGCCCACCGTGTTGTGGGCCGGCGCGCGCGTCGAGCGCGCACCGCACCGCTTCCTCGCCGGTCTGCTCGCCACGATCGCCGGCCTCGCCGGCATCTTCCTGGCGCGCGACCTGCTCCTCTTCTACGTGTTCTGGGACCTCACCCTGGTGCCGAGCCTGATCCTGCTGGGGGGCTGGGGTCTGGCGCACCGGCGGGCCGCGGTGGTGAAGTACCTGCTCTACGCCATCGCCGGTTCGTTCGCCATGTTGATCGCGATCCTCTCGCTGCGTCCGCTGGCCGACGCCGCGGGCTACCGCTTCGACCAACTGCTCGCCAGCGTGCCGCAGCTCGATCCGGTCACGCAGGCCTGGCTGTTCGGCGCGTTCGCCTTCGCCTTCGCCGTCAAGCTCCCGATGTTCCCCGTCCACGCCTGGTTGATCGACGTGCACGAGCAGAACCACCCGTCGGGGGCGGCCGACGTCGCCGGCACGCTCTACAAGGTGGGCGGCTTCGGTCTGTTCGCCTGGGCTCTCCCGCTGCTGCCCGAGGGCGCGACGGCGCTGGCGCCGCTGGGTCTGGCGCTCGGGGCGTTCACCGCCGTGTACGGCGCCGTGATCGCCACCCGCCACGTCCACCTCAAACGCGCTCTGGCCTACGCCTCGCTGTCGCACATGGGCATCGTCGCCGTCGGGCTGTTCTCGCTGCACTTGGCAGGTCAGAGCGGCGCGATGGCGCTCCTCGCCGCGCAGATGGCCACGACCGGCGGCATGTTCCTGCTCAGCGGCATGCTCTTCGACCGCCGCGGCACCTTCGACATCGACGCTTTCGGCGGCCTGGCCAAGGCCGCACCGGCGCTGGCCTCGGTCATGCTCCTGGTGATGTTCGCCAGCATCGGCGTGCCGGGTCTGGCCAACTTCCCGGGCGAGTTCTTGTCGCTGTTGGGCGCCTACGCGGCCAGCCCCGTCGCCGCCGTCGTGGCGGTGTTGGCGGTCATCGCCGCCGCGGCCTTCGGCGTGAACCTCTACCAGCGCGTGTTCCAGGGCGAGGCCCGCGGCGCCGCGACGGTCGACCTCAAGCCGCTCGAGGTCGCGGTGCTGGCACCCGTCCTTGCGGTCATCCTGTGGCTGGGTGTGGCCCCGGCCGCCCAGCTGGCGACGTTCGAACGGCACGTGGTCGCCGCAGCTGAGCTGGTGGCGCCGCCACCCGCTGCCGCGCCGGCGCCCGTGACACCGACCCTGGCCGACGGAGGTGTGCGATGAACGAGCTCTTCGCGGTCGGTGACGTCCTGCCGCTCATGCCTCCGATCGTCTTGCTGGTGTTCGCCGCCTTCACGCTCCTCGTGGGCGTGTTCGGCCGCGCCCGGGCGGGTCTGGCGGTCCCGGCGTTGCTGGGCGTCGTCGTCGCGCTCGGGTTCGCGATCTACAACTTCGCCGTCGGCCTCGACGCGGTCGTCGTACCGGTGACGATGGGTGGCGCCTTCTTGACCGATGGTCTCGCCTCGGCGTTCGCCATCGTCGTGCTGCTGGGTGCCGGGTTGTCGATCCTGAACGCCGCCGGGCACGTCCACCGGTTGCGGCTCGAGCAACCGGAGTTCTTCCCGCTCATCCTGCTCTCGACCATGGGCGGCCTGGTGCTGCTCTCGGCCGGGAACCTGATCGTCTTGCTGCTCGGGCTCGAGATCCTGTCGCTGGCCGTGTACGCCCTGGCGGCGTGGCGCGAGGGCTCCCGTCAGGGCGAGGAGGCGGGGCTGAAGTACTTCCTGCTCGGCGCCTTCGCCTCGGCCTTCTTGGTGTACGGCATCGCGCTGACGTACGGCGCCACCGGGCGCTTCGACCTGATCGGCATCGGCGCCGCCATCGCCGCGCCCGGGTTCGATGCGTTCGGCATCGCCCTGCTCGGGGGTGTCTTCCTGTTGGCGGGGCTCGCGTTCAAGGTCGCCTTCGCCCCGTTCCACCAGTGGACGCCCGACGTCTACACCGGCTCGCCGACGCCCGTCACCACCTTCATGAGCGTGGTGGTCAAGACCGCCGCCTTCGGGGCGCTCCTGCGCGTCGTGAGCGTGCTCAGCGACGCCCTCGCGCCGGGTCCCTTCGGCGAGAGCTTCACGACGCTGGTGGCCGTGCTCGTCGGGACCACGCTCGTCGTGGGCAACACCGGCGCCCTGCTCCAGAGCGGCGTCAAACGGATGCTCGCCTACTCGGCGGTGGCCCACGCGGGCTACGTCGGCCTGGCGGTGCTGGCCGGTGGGCCCGGTGGAGCGCGCGCGGCCGCCGTCTACCTGCTCGCCTACACGGTGACGAACGTCGTCGCGTTCGGGGTGCTGCTCGCCGTCATGGACGACGACGACCGTGGCGACCGACTCGAGCGTCTGGCGGGCATGGGGTACAGCCGCCCCTGGCTGGCCGCGCTGCTGAGCCTGGCGATGTTGGGTCTCTCGGGCTTCCCACCCTTCGCGGGCTTCATCGGCAAGGTGGCCGTGTTCCAGGCCGTGATCGCCGCCGGCTACGTCCCGCTGGCCGTCCTCGGGATCGCCACCAGCGTCGTGGCCGTCGTCTTCTACGGCCGCGTCGTGATCGCCCTGTACCTGCGCGACAACGACCACCCGCTCGTGCGTCGACCCGTGCCGGCCTCCGCTGGGGTCGCGTTGGCGATCGCCGCGGCGGGCGTCGTCCTGCTGGGGTTGTTCCCGGGTTGGTGGCTCGACCTGCTGGCCCGTGCGCCGATGCTCTTGGGTGGCGCCTGAACCGCGCCCGCTCACGATCGACCGCTCGACCGATCGACCGTTCGACCACCACCCCGCGAGCGTCCCGCTGGCGGGGTGGCGTTTGCCCCGCGAGGCTCTCGCGTCAGCCGTCGCCCTCTTCGACCGGCAGCCCCGCCGCGGCCCAGGCCAGGATGCCGCCGGCGACGTTGAAGGCGTTCACCCCGCGGGCTCGCAGGTAGTCGGTGGCACGGGCGCTGCGCACGCCGCTGCGGCACTGGACCAGGACGTCGGCACCGGGTTCGAGCGCGGCCTCCACCCGGGCGGCGAAGTCGCTGAGCGGCACCAGCACCGCGCCGGGGATGCGTGCCTGGGCGAACTCGTCGGCTTCGCGGCAGTCGATCAGGCGGGCGCCGGCGGCGACGCGGCGGCTCGCTTCGTGAACGTCGATCTCGGGGGTGGGGTCGGCTGGGTGCGTCATCGGCCCAGGTTACGAGGGTTAGCGTGCGGCGTGGACCCGTACCTGGACAGACTCGCCCGTCGGCTCGGCGACGCCGACCCGATCCTCGTGCTCACGGCGACGCCGGCGCGCCTCGTCGAACTGGCCGAACGCTTCACCGAAAGCGATTGGCGCCGCTCGTACGCGGCGGGCAAGTGGACGGCCGCCGAGCTCGTCGCCCATCTCGCCGACACCGAGCTGGGCCTGGGCTTCCGCTTGCGGCAGGCGGTCGCGGGCGCTCGTGAGGCGCAGGACTTCGACCCGGCCGCCTGGGCGGGTCGCTACGCCCGGCTCGACCCGGCCCTGGCCGTCGAGACCTTCCGCGCGCTGCGGGCGTGGAACCTGGCCCTGTTCGCGACCTTCGACCTCGACGATTGGCTGGCGCCCGTGATCCACCCGGAGACGGGCGAGTCGTGCGTCGACGTCGTGGTCCGCCACATGGCGGCGCACGACCTCCACCACCTCGACCATCTCGACCTCATCGCCGGGGCCTGATCGCGGGCCGCTCAACCGTGGGCGACCCCGTTGGGGGCGTGGTAGCGTTCGAACCTATGGCGATCGAACGTACGTACGCGATGGTGAAACCCGATGGTGTGCAACGTGGTCTGGTCGGCGAGCTGGTGCGGCGCATCGAGGCGAAGGGCTTCCGCATCGTGGGCCTCAAGCTCATGCAGATCCCCCGGTCCACGGCCGAGCGCCACTACGGCGAGCACGCCGGCAAACCCTTCTTCGACGGCTTGGTCTCGTTCATCACGAGCGGTCCGGTCGTGGCGATGGTGCTCGAGGGCGAGAACGTCATCGCCGAGTGGCGCAAGATGATGGGGGCCACCAACCCCAAGGACGCGACGCCGGGCACGATCCGTGGCGACCTGGCCACCACCATCGATCACAACGTCGCCCACGGTTCGGACGCTCCGGCGACCGCCGAGCGCGAGATCGGCATCTTCTTCGAGGCCGGCGAACTCCTCGACTGAAGACCGGTTCGACCCTTCACCAGCACGTGGGGTCCGGGGGCGACCGTCGCCGGACCCGCGTGGTCCCCGAGCACGATCCGAGCGCCTGGTCGACGATCCCCGAGGTGAACCATGCCCGAACTCTCCGGCAGCATCCGCGCCCTGAAGGCCTCGTCCACGGTCGCGTTCAACGCCAAGGCGCTCGAGCTGCGCCGGGCGGGCGTCGACGTGATCCCCATGACCGCCGGCGAGCCCGACTTCCAGCCGCCCGCGCACGCGCTCGCCGCGGCCCATGAGGCCATCGACCGCGGGCTGACCAAGTACACGGCGTCGGAGGGGACGCGCGAGCTGCGCGAGGCGATCGTGGCCAAGCACGCCCGTGAGAACGGGCTGGACTACGCCCCCGAGGCGGCGATCGTCTCCACCGGGGGCAAGCAGGTGCTCTACAACGCCTTCATGGCCATCCTCGACCCCGGCGACGAGGTCGTGATACCCGCCCCCTACTGGGTCAGCTACCCGGCGCAGGTGCAACTCGCCGGCGGCGTGAGCGTGGCCGTGCCCGGACGGGCCGAGGACGGCTTCATCCCCGACCCGGCCGCCCTCGAGGCCGCCATCACGCCGCGGACGAAGGCCATCATCGTCAACTCCCCGTCGAACCCGACGGGTGCGGTGGTGCCCGAAGACGTGTTGCACGCGATCGCCGACATCGCCGAACGCCACGACCTGTGGCTGATCAGCGACGAACTCTACGAGCACCTCGTCTACGACGGCCAGTTCGTGTCGGTGGCGCAGTGGTACCCGCAGCGCACGATCCTCGTCCATGGGGCCAGCAAGGGGTACGCGCTCACCGGTTGGCGCATCGGCTGGGGCTGTGGTCCCGTCGAGGTGATCAAGGCCATGAACAAGCTCCAGGGCCAGGTGACCAGCAACGCCAACGCGGTCGCCCAGTACGCGACCCAGGTCGTCCTGAACGCGGTGGAGGAGACGGCCGCCTTCCAGGCCATGACGCGCGCCGCCTACCGCGAGCGGCGCGACGTGCTGGTCGACGGTCTGAACGCGCTCGGCCTGCCGACCCCCTTGCCCCACGGGGCGTTCTACGTCATGGCCGACCTGCGCAGCATCGATCCCGACGAGACCGTCGCGGCCACCAAGCTGCTCGAGGAGGCGCGCGTGGCGGTGGTCCCCGGCACCGACTTCATGGCGCCCGGCTTCGCCCGGCTGTCGTACGCCTGCTCGATGGATCAGGTGCGGACGGCCGTCGAGCGCATCGGCGCGATGGTGGGGCGATGAGCGGCGAGGCTCCGACCGCCGGCCGCCCGTCGGGCAGCAGCGGACGCGACGCGCGCGTGCACTTGGGGGGCGGTTACCGGGCGGTCGTTCAGGTCGGCGCGCACCGGGTGGTGCTCGACGAGCCGGTCGCCGTGGGCGGCACCGACACCGGTCCCACCCCGGGCGAGATGGTGGCGACGGCGCTCGGCGGGTGCATCGCCATCACGCTGCGCATGGTGGCCGACCGCAAGGGCTGGCCGCTCGAGGCCGTCGACGTCGACGTGGTGCGCAGCTCGGTGCCGGTCGAAGGCCAGCGGCCGCGGCAACGCTTCGACGTGGGCGTCAAGCTGCGCGGTCCGCTCGACGAGGGCATGCGCGCCGAGCTCGCGCGCATCACCGAGCGCTGCCCCGTGCATCGCCTGCTCGCCCCTGGCAGCGACATCGTGACCACCGTCGAGGACTGACCCTCGCGGCACCGGCGCCCTTCCCTGCAACCGGCACGTTCGGGACGCGGGCTACGATGCCGCATGGACGAACACGACCCTCACGACCGCCGCGCTCCCACGGCAGCCGAGACCCTCGGTGACGACACGCCGCTCGGTGAGCTGCCCGACGGCGCGCATCCGTCGGGCCCGTCGGACCACATCTACGCCAACCCCGAGAAGTGGCGCATCGGACGCGAGTTCCTGTCGCGCTACACGGGCACCGAGCCCGAGGCGTTCCAGAAGCAGATCGTCCTGACGAACTTCCACCACTACCTCGAACGCTTCCAGGCGATCGCGGGCGACACGACCATCACGCGCGGCTCGGCGATGACGGCCGCCCACTCGGAGCGGCTGGGGGTGTCGATCATCGACTTCTCGATCGGCTCGCCGGTGGCGGCGCTCATCATCGAGGTGCTGGCGACCGCCGACCCGAAAGCGACGCTCTTCTTGGGGATCTGCGGTGGGCTCCACCGCTCCTTGCAGGTGGGCGATTTCGTGCTGCCGACCGCCGCCATCCGCGACGAGGGCTCGTCGAAGCACTTCATGCCGCCGCAGGTGCCGGCGCTGCCGACCTTCAAGATCCAGAAGTTCGTCTCCCAGATCGTGGTCGAGCGCGGACTCGACTACCGCACCGGTGTCGTGCACACCACCGACTACCGCTTCTGGGAGTTCAACGAGCGCTTCAAGACCCAGCTCTACGAGGAACGCGCCCTGGCGATCGACATGGAGAGCGCCACGCTGTTCTCGGTCGGGTTCGCCAGCAAGGTGCCGATCGGGGCGCTGCTGCTCGTGTCCGACCTGCCGCTACGCGAGGGCGGGGTCAAGACGCGCGAGAGCGCGCGGGCGGTGTTCCGCCAGTACACCGACCTGCACATCGAGATCGGCGTCGAGGCGATGAGCCAGATCGCCGAGCGGGGCGAGCACATCCGCCACTACCGGTGGTGAGCGCCGCGGGTTGGAACCCCGACCGCTACCTCACCTACGCCGACGAGCGGGCCCGGCCGTTCGTCGAGCTGATGGCGCGCGTCGACGTCGACGACGCCGTTCGGGTCGTGGACCTGGGCTGCGGCCCCGGGCACCTGACGCGGTCGCTGCGTGACCGCTGGCCGCGCGCTGAGGTCGTCGGCGTCGACGCGTCGCCGGCCATGATCGAGCGAGCGCGGGCCGACGCGGTCGCCGGCGTACGCTTCGAGGTGGCCGACCTGCGGACGTGGCGGTCCGGCGTCCCCGTCGACGTGCTCGTCACGAACGCGACGCTGCAGTGGGTGCCCGGCCACCTCGACCTGTTGCCCGCCCTGGCGGCCCAGGTCGCACCCGGCGGCTGGCTCGCGCTGCAGGTCCCCGGCAACTTCGGGGCGCCCAGCCACACGATCTTGCACGACCTGGCCGCCGACGCGCGCTACGCGCCGTCGCTCGAGGGCCTCGTGCATCCCAGTGCCCACGACGCCGCGACGTACCTCTCCGCGCTGCAGTCGCTGGGGTTCACCGTCGACGCCTGGGAGACGACCTACCTGCACGTCCTGGCGGGCGAGGACGCGGTGTTCACCTGGGTGTCCGCGACCGCCGCGCGACCCGTCCTGGAGGCCCTACCGCCCAAACTACGGGCTGCGTTCGAGGCGGCGTACCGGCACCGACTCCGAGCGGCGTATCCCCCCGGCCCCGACGGCACCGTCCTGCCGTTCCGCCGCGTCTTCGCCGTCGGCCGTCGCATCGGGTGAGTCGTGCCGGCCGTGGTCGTACGAGGACGTCAAGAACCGGTTCCGGCGCCCGGCGGCCCGTGGAGCACGGTCGGAACGTACTCGAGGAGCTGGAGCCGACCGTCGAACGTACGACTCGAGGTCATCTCGAGGGCCACGTCCGGGTAGTCGTCGAAGATCCGGTTCCGTCCGGTGGAACCGGTGATCACGGGGAAGACGACGAGACGGAGCCGGTCCACGAGACCCGCCGCCAGGAGCGACCGACACAGGTGGACGCTTCCGAGCGTGCGCATGGGGCGGTCACCGTTCCGCTTCAGCTCAGCGACCGCGTCGACCGCGTCCCCGCTCACGAGCCGGGAGTTGGGCCACGACAAGGGGCCCTGCAAGGTCGATGAGAACACGAGCTTCGGCACCGCTTCGAGTCCCGAGAGGCTCTTCGTCTCTTCGGTCGAGTCGTCCTCTGCCGTCGCCGCCGCCTCGGCCGACATGCCGGACATGAGTCGGTAGGTGTTCGCGCCCATCAGGATCGTGGAGTCACCTTCCGGTTGGTCGCTGAGCCAGGCGAGGTACTCCGGTCCCTCCAGGCCCCACCAGCCGGGCCAGCCCTCCGCCTCACCGTACCCATCCAACGAGATGATGAAGTCCACCAAGAGTTCCGGCATGTCCTCGTCCTCTCTGGCCGTGCCACGATCGAACGGGATGGCGTCGTCCTCCACTTATCCTCAATGGCGTGGCGGCGGCGGGCGTGACGGCTCGGGTGTTGCACCCGAATGGAATCATGGCGCGTCCTGGACGATCATGGAGCGCTCGTGGCCGGCGCCCTCGGGCCCGTCGTCCACCTCGATCTCGAGCGTGCTGTGGTGCACTCCCAGTTCGTCGCGCAGGCGGCGTTTCACGTCGTGCTTGATGCGCTCGAGGTCGTGCACCCGCGGTCGCTCGATGACGACGTGGGCTTCGAGCGCCCGACGCTCCTCGTCGAGCATCCACACGTGGAGGTGGTGGGCGTCCACCACGCCGTCGACGGCGACGATCTGCGCCACCACGTCATCCAGGTCGAGCCCGGGCGGAACGCTCTCCATGAGGATCCGCACGTTCTCGGGCAGCATGCGGACCACTTGCCAGGCCACGTAGGCGACGATGAGAAGCGACAGCAGCGGGTCGACCCAGACCCAACCGAGCGTGAGGATGAAGATCCCGCCCACGACGACGGCCAGGCTCGCCAGCGCGTCGCTCAGGTTGTGCACGAACGCCGCCCGCACGTTCGAGCTGCCCTTCCGCATGGAGACGAGCAGCACCACGGTCAGCACGTCCACCGCCAGCGCGATCCCGCCGAGCACCACGACGGTCCAGCCGTCGACCTCGCGCGGATCGAAGAAGCGGGTGATCGATTCGTACGCCAAGAACAGACCGACCACCGCCAACGCGACCAGGTTGATCGTGGCGCCGACGGTCTGCGCACGTTCGTAGCCGAAGGTCCGACGCCGATCGGCGCGCCGGCGGCTCACGCGACGCGCGACGTAGACGATGACCAGCGCCAAGGCGTCGTTGAGGTTGTGGAGCGCGTCCGCTGCCAACGCCACCGAACCCGCCAACGCGCCGCCGACGATCTGGGCGACCGTGAGCGCGACGTTGAGCGCCACCGTCCACAGGATCCGCCGGTCGCTGGCTTCGCCGGCGCCGTGGTCGTGGCCTGCCGCCATCGCGACCTCCTCCCGGACGTCGAGGCGCACCCGCCCTCGTCCGTCCGTCCGCATCGTAGGGCGCCTGGCGGCCGGCATCTGGGGCCGATGACCGTCCGGTCGCGCCTCGCTGTGTCACGTCCGACGCGCCGGTGTTCGACGCGTCGGCGTCCGACGGCCAGGTGTGCGACGCGCCCGTGTTCGACGAGTCGGCGTCCCCCGCGTCGCCGACCGGGAGATCGACGAGCGCCCGTCCGGTCGCACCCGCCGGGCGATGGACGCGGGTGTACGCTCGCGGGCGATGCTTCATCTCCTCGCGGTCGCCGGAGCCGCCGCCATCTCCTTCTCCGCCATCTTCATCCGCCTCGCCGACGTCTCCGTGTCGACCGCAGCCTTCTTCCGACCGTTCTACGCCCTGCCCGCCATCGCCCTGCTGTACGCCCTGAGTCGGGGTCACGACCCCCGCTCGGCCGGCGAGCGGTGGGCCACCGCTTGGGCGGGGGGTCTCATGGGGGTGGCGTTCACCCTGTGGAACTACTCGATCGCCTACGTCGGCGCCGGGCTGGCCACCGTGTTGGGGAACGTCCAGGTGCTGTTCGTCGGCCTCTTCGCGTGGTGGCTGTTCCGCGAGCGGCCACCGGGCGCCACCCTGTTCGCCGTGCCCCTCGTCTTGGGCGGCGTGGTGTTGGCGACCGGCGTGGGTCGCAGCGACGCGTACGGCGCCGACCCGCTGATGGGCGTCGTCTACGGGATCGGCAACGCCATGGCGTACGCCGCTTTCCTCCTCGTGTTCCGGCGCACGACGCGCTCGACGACGCGGCCATGGGGTCCGTTGCTGGACGCCTCGGTCGGTGCGGCGATCGTGACGCTGGTGCTCGGCATCCTCACCGACCCGGCGCTCGATCTGCGGCCGACCTGGCCCGCCCACGGCTGGTTGCTGGCGCTCGCGATCGGTTCGCAGACGCTGGCATGGGGCGCCATCCTGGTGGTGCTGCCGCGCCTGCCCGCGCTCGACACGTCCGTCATCCTGCTCGTGCAACCCGCGCTGACCATGGTCTGGGGCGCGGTGCTGTTCACCGAGCGCCCGTCGTCGTGGCAGTGGGCGGGCGTCGCCGCCGTCTTGGCGGGGGTGGCCCTGGTGGTCGTCGCCGGCGCCGCCCAGCGAGCACGCTCACGCCGACGTGCCCGCGCGACCGCCACCTTCGGCGGGTAGGCTGAGCGCATGAAACGAAGCCTGTCGATCGTGTTCCTCCTGGTCTGGGTACTGGCCGCGTGCGCCCCCGCCACCGTCGGTTCGTTCGCCACCCCCTACGACCTGAACAGCGGCGAGACGGCGCGCGTGAGCCCCGGTGCGTCCGTGCACGCTCGTGCGACGTACCGGACGACCGAGTTCGGCTTTCCCTCGAGGGGGGCCTTCGAGGGCTTGTACGTGCCGTGCGGCGCCGAGGCGACGTGTCTGGTCGTCACGCCCCGGTTCGAACTCGTCGACGTGATCGCCCCCGAGGGTTGGGTCTGGCGCGTGGAGCGGGTCGACGCGGTGCGCCGGTCGGGCCGGTCGGAGACGCTTGCCGTGACCCTGCGGCTCGACGTGCCGCGCGACGCCGCTCTGGGCGGACGCGAGCTACGGGCCCGCCTCCGGGCCCGGACCGGCGAGAGCCAGCCCGTGTCGCTCGTCGTCCAGGTGGTCTCGGGCGGCTGAGCCGAGCGGCGACGCCGCGGGCCGCTACGTGAGCGGCAGGTCGTCGCGGCGCAGCCCCGTCAGGCGCCAGCCGTGCTCAGGGCGACGGCGGGCCGAGACCAGGTAGCGAGCGTCGCCCCCCTCGCCGGTGACGGCGAGCGTCGTCCGCGCCGCCGCGCCGCGTCGCTGCCACGGCTCCCGTCGCGCCTGTGCGTGGCCGACGAGGGGCGCCAGGAGCGGGTTGCCCAGCGCCCGTGCGAGCGCCTCGACGTCGCCGATCGAGCCGCGCGCTGAGGCGTCGAACGAGGCCCAGAGCGCAGCAGCTCCGCTCGTCCGGTCCCGTCGCAGGCTCGTCAGCACCGTGTCGAGCAGCCGATCGAGGTCGGCACCGCCGAGGGCAGCTCCGTCGCCGGCAACGCCGTCGCCGGCAACGCCGTCGGCCGGGGCCGGCGCCCCCTCGCTCAACCGATCCCCATCGACACGTACTTGATCTCGAGGTACTCGTCGATGCCCCATGGGCCGCCCTCGCGGCCGACGCCCGACTGCTTGACGCCGCCGAAGGGTGCGTACGGCACCGACGGCACGCCGTCGTTGACGCCGACGATGCCGTACTCGAGCGCTTCCGCCACCCGGATGGCGCGCGCCAGGTCGCGCGTGTAGAGGTAGGCGGCGAGGCCGTACGGGGTCGCGTTCGCGCGCTCGATGGCCTCGGCCTCGGTCGAGAAGCGCAGCACGGGCGCGACCGGACCGAACGTCTCCTCGTCCATCAGCTTCATGCCGGGCGCCACGTCGACGAGCAGGGTCGGTTCGAAGTAGAGGCCGTCGCGGCGCGCGCCGCCCACGACCACCCGTGCCCCCTGGGCCACGGCGTCGGCGACGTGCGCCTCGACCTTGGCGAGACCCTGGGCGTCGACCAGCGGGCCGACGTCGGTGCCGTCGACCAGCGGATCGCCGAGCGTCAAGCCCCGCACCGCCTCGCCGAACGCCGCCACGAAATCGGCGTAGATGCCGTCCTGAACGTAGATCCGGTTCGTACACACACACGTCTGGCCGGCGTTCCTGAACTTGCACGCCAACACCTCGGCCACGGCGCGGTCCAGGTCGGCATCGTCGAAGACGAGGTAGGGCGCGTGCCCGCCCAGCTCCAGTGAGAGCTTCTTGATCGTCTGCGCCGACTGCGCGTAGAGCAGCCGACCGACCTCGGTGGAGCCCGTGAAGGTCACCTTGCGGATGCGCGCGTCCGCCATCATCGTGCGCGTGACGGGCACCGGGTCCGAGGTCGGGAGCACCTGCAGCGTCCCGGCCGGGCCGCCGGCCTCGAGCCACAGCTCCGCCAGCCGGAGCGCCGTGAACGGCGTCTGCTCGGCCGGCTTGACGATCATGGTGCAGCCGGCGGCGAGCGCCGGCGCGGCCTTGCGGGTGATCATCGCGGCCGGGAAGTTCCAGGGCGTGACGGCGTACGTGGGGCCGACGGGTTGGCGGATGGCGAGCAGCCGCTTGGTGGTGAGGTGGCCGGGGATCCACTCGCCGTAGACGCGCTTCGCCTCCTCGGCGTACCACTCCACGAAGCCGGCGGCGTACATGGCTTCGCCGCGTGCCTCGCGCAGCGGCTTGCCCATCTCCCGCGCCATGATCTCGGCCAGCTCGTCGGCGTGGTCCACCATCAGCCCATGCCAGCGGCGCAACAGCGCCGAACGCTCGAACGCGCTCGTGCTGCGCCAGGTCTCGAACGCCCCCCAGGCGACGTCGATCGCGGCGGCCGCGACGTCGGCGTCGGTGTCGGCCGAGCGGCCGAAGGGGACGCCGCGGCCGGGCTCGATGATGTCGAACGTGGCCGACGACGAGCGCCAGCCCTCGGTGAGGTAACGCCCTTCCAGGTGCTCAATCATGGCTCAGTGTACGTGGGGTCCCCGGGTCGCACGACGCATGGCGGGTGCACCGCGACGTCGTTGGCTTCACCCCGCGCCGATGAGGTCGTCGGCGATCTTCGCCGACGACAACACACCCGGCAGCCCGGCGCCCGGATGGGTGCCGGCGCCGACCAGGTAGAGGTTGGCGATGTCCTCCGAGCGGTTGTGCGGCCGGAACCAGGCCGATTGGGTGAGCACCGGCTCGACCGAGAACGCCGAGCCTTGTGCCGCGTGGAGCGTGTGGGCGAAGTAGCGCGGGTCCACGAAACGCTCGGTGACGAGGTTCGCCTGCAGGTCGGGCAGGTAATGGTCCTCGAGGTGCTGCATGATCGTGTCGCGGTACGAGCGCGCGTGCTCCTCCCACGAGATCCCGCTCTTGAGGTTGGGCACGGGGGAGAGGACGTAGAACGACTCGTGCCCCTCGGGGGCGATCGAAGGATCGGTGATCGTCGGCATGTGCAAGTAGAGGCTGAAGTCGTCGGCCAGCCGCCCCTTGTTGTGGAAGATGTCGTCCAGCAGGCCCTTGTAGCGTGGTCCCAAGAGGATGTTGTGGTGCGCCAGGAGGCCCTCTTGGGCGTAGCGCTTCTTCGTCCCGAAGTAGATGACCACCAGGCTCATGGCGTAGCGCGTGCGGTCGAGTCGCCTGTCGGTCATGCGCTTGCGGTAGCGCGGCTCGACGAGGTCCTTGTACGTGTGCGCCACGTCCGCGTTCGAGACGACCGCGTCGGCGTCGATCGTGCGTCCGTCCGCCAGGGCGACGCCGGTGGCGCGCGGCTTGCCGTCGGGCCCGTCGGCCACCAGGATCCGCTCGACCGGCGTCCCGAGGTGGATCTCCACGCCCTGTCCCTCGAGCAGACGGCGGAAGGCGTCCACCAAGGCGCCCGTGCCGCCCATGGCGTACCAAACGCCCCATTCGCGCTCGAGGTAGTGGATCATCGCGTAGATCGAGGTCGTGTCGAACGGGTTGCCGCCCACCAGGAGCGGGTGGAAGCTGAACACCTGGCGCAGGAAGTCGTCGGACACGTAGTCCGAGACGAGGCGGTGGACGCTCTTGTACGACTGCAGGCGGATCAGGTCGGGGGCGACGCGCAACATGTCGGCCACCGTCAGGAAGGGCTTGTCGGCGAGCTCGACGAAGCCCTTGTCGAAGATCTTCTTGGCCTGATGGACGAAGTTGAGGTAGCCGCGCTTGTCGCCCGGGTTGCGCTTGTCGATCTCCTTCAGGATGAACATCTCGTCGTCGTTGTAGTCGAACGGCACGTGGTCGGCGTCGAAGATCCGGTAGAACGGGTCGCATTTGACGAAGGCCACGTCGTCCGAGCGCACCTTGCCGGCCTTGGCCCAGATGTCGTCGAAGAGCCAGGGCGCGGTGATGATCGTCGGACCGGCGTCGAAGCGGAAGCCGTCCTGCTCGAAGACGTACGCCCGCCCGCCGAGCTTGTCGAGGCCCTCGACGAGCGCCACCCGATGCCCGCTCGCGGCCAAGCGGGACGCGGCGGCGAGGCCGCCGAAGCCGGAACCGATGACGACGATCCGCTGAGGTTTCACGACGCGAGCGTACCCGCGCGTCGATGGGACGAGGTAGGGGAGGCCTACGGAGTCGTGCTGCCGGCGATGGCGCGGGCGGTGTCGGCGAACGCCGAACCGATCCGGCCGAGCGCCTGGAGCGCAGCGTGGTCGACGAGGGCGCGCGGGTCTGGATGCTCGCTGCACAGGGCGGCGACCGTTCCCAGCCACCGTCCGTGCTCGTCCCAGGCGACGGCGACCTCGTGGCGCACGCCGGTGATCCAGCCGCCTTTGGCGCCGAAGCGCAAGGTGCCATCAGCGCTGCCCAGCCGCCGCAACAGCCCGTCGTGGAAGGCGTTGCCGCGCAGGGCGGCGGTCGCCCGCTCGATGGCGGGCAGCGGGAGCCAACCGACGTCGGGGCGCACCAGGCCGCCCGCCAGGGCCACGACCTCGCGCGCGCTCGTGGTGGCGCGCTCGCCGCGCTGCTGCGCCGGTGTCCAGCGCGACGCGTCGACCTGCAGCGGTCCCACGGCGCGGGTCGCGGTGAGGCCGTGCGCCGCCCCCCACGCGTTCACGCGTTCGACGCCCAGCCTCTCGAGCACCACGTTGGTGGCGCGGTTGTCGCTGTAGGCCAGCATCACGTGGAGCAGGTCGGCCCAGGTCGGCGCGAGACCGCGATCGAACGCCTGCAAGATGCCGCTGCCGCCGGCCACGACGTCCGTGCCGAGGGTGATGCGTTCGTCGGGCGCCGGTGCGCCCGTCGCCGGGTCGAGCGCGGTCGCGAGCAGCAGCAGCTTGATCAGGCTCGCGGCCGGCTTCCTCATCTCGGCGTCCAGCGTCACGCCGCTGCCGTCGGCGAACTCGGCGGCCAGCGACCAGCTCCCCGGCTCCTCGGCGAGCTCGGCTGCGAGGGCGGCGAGCAGCGCCCGGCCCCCGGGCCCGCTCGCCTGCCAGGTGCCCCGGTGTCCCCAACCGCGGTCGGGACCGACCTCGGCGATCGCCGCGGCGCGCTCGTCGGCCTCCGCCTGCGGACGTGGCGCGGTCTCGCCGCGCCAGAGCTCGGCCAGCGGTTCGGGGCCTCGCGCCAGCCGTGCGACCCCGCCGGTGAGCACCACCTCTGCGCTCCGGACGTGCGATGCGTACCACGACCCCATCGTCCAGCCATAGGCGCCCGCCTCGCCGACCGCGATCAGGTCGCCGGGAGCGACGTCGCCCAGGTCGACGTCCTGCCCCAACCGGTCGCCGTTCTCGCACAGCGGACCGTCGAGGTCGGTGGCGGCCGCGTCCGCCCGCAGCGTCGCCGGGACGGTCCGCTCCCAGGCGTCGCACCGGGTGATGTGCGTCGTAGAGGGCGGGTCGCAACAGGTCGGCCATGCCGGCGTCGGCGATCACGTGGCGCCGGGCACCCACCTTCACGTGCAGCACGCGTGTGACGAGCGTCCCGGCGGTCGCGACGAGCGCCCGTCCGGGTTCCAGCACGAGCCTCAGACCGCGGGTGGCCACCCACGGCTGCACCATCGCCGCGAGGCTGGCGAGGTCGTAGCCGGGGACCGCGAGTCCGCCGCCGAGGTCGAGCACGTCGGCGGCGGGGAACCTGTCGTACAGCGGCGCGAGCGCCGCGAGCACGGCTTCGTGGACCGCCAGGTCGCGGATCTGCGAGCCCGCGTGCACGTGGAAGCCGGCCAACCGTCCCTCGGCGGCCACGTCCAGCGCCAGGGCGATGGCGGCCTCGGATGCCAAGCCGAACTTGCTCTCGGCAGCGCCTGTGGCCATGTGCGGGTGCGTCCGCGGGTCGAGCAGCGGGTTCACTCGGACCAGGAAGCGGGTGGTGTCGGGCAACCGATCCGCGAGCCAGGCCGCCCACGTCCCCTCGCCGTCCAGGCTCACCAGGTCGGGGCCGACCGCGACCGCCAGGCGACGCAACGGAGCGTCCTGTGCCGGGCCACCGACGAGCGTGCGCGCGGCCGGCACGCCCGCCCGCCCCGCGCGCGCCAGTTCGCCCACCGTGATCGCCTCGACCCCGACGCCCAGGTCGGCGAGGACGGCGAGCACCGCCGCGTTCGGGTTCGCCTTGACGGCGAAACGCAGGTCGGCGTCGGGGAAGGCCGCGCGGAAGCGGCCGACGGCGGCCGCCACGCCGTCGAGGTCGTAGACGTACAACGGGGTGCCGAAGCGGTCGGCCAGCGCGCCGAGGACAGCGTCCGACGGCTGCGGTTCGCTGGGCCGGCTGGGGGCGTCGATGTCGGCGGCGTGCGGGGCGCGGGGGTGCGAGGAGGGACTCATGCCGTCGCCGAGCCTAGCAGCCCCGCGCGTGCCACCGCCGTAGACTGGCGCCATGATGAACCGGGAGATCCGCCGCGCCCAGGCCAAGCAGGACAAGAAGGCCGAGCGCGACAAGGAAGAACGTCGTGCCGCGCGCCGTCGCAAGGTCGACACGCTGCGCGCGCGACGGACCGAGAAGCGCACGCAGATCAAGGCCAACGCCGCGAGCGGCAAGGGCGACGGCGCGAAGTCGTCGAAGGTCCAGGCCTCGAAGACGAAGGCGACGGGCGGCCGCAACCCCGGCCGCTTCTCGGGCGTGCTCATGGGGGCCACGGTCTTCTTCATCGTGCTGCAGGCATCGGTCCCGCCCGATGACACCGGCAACGCGGTGCTGCGCAGCGTCACGGGCGCCGGCTTCTACCTGCTGTTCGGCTACTTCGCGATCCTGTGGCTCATGCGTCGGAACACGCCGCGGCCCTTGCTCATGACCCTGATCTCGGGGTTCATGCTCACCGCCGGCGTGGAGGTCGCCAAGCTGTTCCAACCCGAGGTGCCCACCGATCCGCTCATGCTGGCGCTGGTGTTGCCGGGCCTGGTGGGCGGCGCCTACCTCGGTCGGCTGGTGTACACGAACACGCCGGGGTGAGCGGTTGGAACCCGTCGCCGTCGGGGGCGCGCTTCACCGAGGAGCGACCGCTGGCGCTCATCGGCGCCATGGCCGAGGAGGTGGCGCCCTTGTTGGCCGCCGCGCAGGCGGTACGCGAGGAGCACGCCGGCCCCTACGCCTTCCAGCGGGCGTGGCTCGACGGCGTGCCGGTGTGCGTGGCCGTGTGCGGGATCGGCAAGGTGCAGGCGGCGGCGCTCACCCAGGCGCTGTTGATGCAGGGCGTCGCCGGCGTGGTGTTCACGGGCGTGGCGGGCGGCGTCGACCCGGACCTGCGCGTGGGCGACCTGGTGGTGGCCTCGGACGCGGTGCAGCACGACGTCGACGTCACCGCCCTCGGTTACGACCGCGGTCAGGTCCCTGGACACCCGGTCGCGTGGCCGGCCGACGTCTCCCTGCGTGACGCGGTGCGGGCGGCGGCCGAGCGCGTCGCGGTGTCGGCCGGGGTGCGGGTGGTGGTCGGGCGTGTCGCCTCGGGCGATCGTTTCGTCGCCGATGCCCGCGAGGTGGCCCGTCTGCGGGCCGATTTCGGCGCGGCCTGCGCCGAGATGGAGGGGGCGGCGGTGGCCCAGGTGTGCAGCGCCTGGGGCGTGCCGTGGGCGATCGTTCGCAGCGTGTCGGACACCGCCGACCACACCGCGAACGTCGACTTCCGAGCCTTCACCCGGGTGGCGGCCGAGCGCGCCGTCGCGGTGGTGCGCGGGGCGCTGGCGCGCTGGGCGCTGCCCGAGGGTGCGCCGGGCGTGGGAGCGAGCGACGACCCGGCGCTCGACGAAGGCGCGGCGCCAGAGGGCTAGTCGTCGCGGCCGGGTCCGCCGTCGGCGCCGAGGGTCAGGACGTGCACCAGCGCGGCCGCGTCCCACGCTTGCGGACGACACGCGACCGGGTACGGCACGGGCGGCCGCTCGTCACGTGGGTAGCCGCCGACGAGCTCCGGCAAGCGCCCGTCGGGTTGGGCGGCCGCCAGGTCGTACAGCGCGTCGCGGATCCGACGAGCCTCGTCCAGGAAGCCGTAGCGGGCGAACCCGGCGGCGCTGAGCGCGGTGTCGTGCGGCCAGACCGACCCGTTGTGGTAGCTCACCGGGTTGTAGCGGGCCTCGCCGCGGCCCAACGTCCGCAGCCCCCAACCCGTCCATAGCTCGGGGCCCATGAGCTCGGCGACGAGGCGCGCGGCGTGCGTCTCGGGCACGATGCCCGTCCACAGCAGTTGACCGGCGTCGGAGTTGCGCACGCGCAGCGGTCGCTTGTCCCCGTCCAGCGCCATCGCGTACGTGTTCAGGTCGTCTTGCCAGAACGCTTCGTGAAACCGCCGGCGGAGGGCGTCCGCCCGCTCCAGCCACGCCGTCCTCTGGTGCGGTTCGTCCAGCAGCCCGTACCAGGCGGCGGCCGCGCGGTACGCGGCGTAGGCGTAGCCCTGGACCTCCGAGACCGCCAGGCTGCCCTGGGCCAAGCGACCGTCCGCGTGGCTCATCGAATCGCCCGAGTCCTTCCAGCTCTGGACCGCCAGGCCCTGGCCGGCGGCGGCCGGTGCGAACTCGATGAAACCGTCCCCGTCCGAATCGCCGTAGGTGACGAGCCAATGCAGGGCGGCCTGCCAAGCGGGTCGGAGCTCGCGCACGAGCGCCAGGTCGTCGGTGGCGACCCGGTGGGCTTCGAGCAGGGTGACGAACAGCGGCGTGGCGTCGACGGTGCCGTAGTACGCGCGGTGCGGAACGCGTCCGGTGCGCGAGAGCTCACCGAAGCGGATCTCGTGGACGATCTTGCCCGGCTCCTCGGCGCGGTAGGCGTCGACGTGCGTGCCCTGGTGGCGGGCGAGGTGCCGCAGCGTGCCGGCGGCCACGTCCGGATGATGCGGGAGGAGCAGGTGGGCGGTGAGCAGCGCGTCGCGTCCGAACGTGGCGACGAACCACGGGATCCCGGCAGCCGGGACCGGCCCCTCCGGGGTGAACAGCAGCAGGCCGCGCAGGTCGTCGAGCGCGCGCTCGAGCACGGCGGGCACCGGGGCGGGCGGCAGCTCGGAGAACCCTTGCCGCCAAGCGTCGTACGCCATCGGTGCGTGCGGCCCGTCGTCGAGCCGGTGCTCGACCTCGACCTCCACGAGGAGGCGGACCGTCTCGCCCGGGGCCAGCGACAGCTCCCAGTCCGCCCCGTCGGGCCGGGCGGCGGCGAGGTCGCCGAAGTCGACGCGCACGGTGGTCGGCACACCGTCGCCCGCGGTGTGCCGCAGCGTCAGCGACGACCCCGAGACCTCGGCGACGGTCGGCGCGTGCTCGAGCCGGTGCCAGCCACGGGCCTCGAAGAGGTCGACGAAATCGCCGGCGACGTCGAGCTCGAGGCTCAGCGCGCGCCGCTCGCGGGAGGTGTTCTCGACCTCGACCTCGTCGCGCAGGCCGTGGGCGCGCAGCGTCAACGTGCGCCGCAGCGCCACCGTCTGCGAGGGTCCGTCGATCTGGGCGTGATGCGCGTGGAGCGCGTCCGGACGCGGCGTCGCGACCACGAGCGTCTGCGGTTCGGGGCCGTCGGCCGGCAACCAGCGCCAGGCGTACCGCGAGAGCACGCGCGTGTCGCGCACGTACAGACCCTGCTCGCCCGTGGAGACGGCGGCGTCGCGATCACCGACGAAGAACGCGTAGTGCTCCTTGAGGACCGTGTTGAAGCGAAAATCCATGTCGACTCCCTGGCCGCGCCACCGACGGCGGCCGGTCGGGCGGCCCCGAATCTAGCAGAAGGGGCCCTTCGGACGCGTCCGAAGGGCACGCTCACTCCTTCCCGCCCCCGAAGGAGACCCCCTCCAAGAAGTAGCGCTGGAACACGACGAACAACACGATCACCGGGACGGCGCTCATCACCGCGCCGGCCAGGATCAGCCCCCAGTCGCCGACCGCGCCGTAGGTGTTGCGGAAGGACAGCAAGCCGATCGGCAGCGTCTTGACCGTCTCGGGGCTGGTGAGCACGATGAAGGGCCAGAAGAAGTCGTTCCAGGCTCCTTGGAACGTGAGGATCGTCAAGGCGCCCAGCGCGGGTCGCGCCATCGGCAACACCACGCTCCAGTAGCGGCGCCAGTGGCTGGCGCCGTCGATCATGGCGGCCTCCTCGACCTCGCGCGGGATCGACTCGAAGAACTGCTTCATGATGAACACCGCGCCGGCGTTGAGGGCGGTGACGAACACGAGACCCGTCATCGTGTTGAGCATCCCGTTCGGCTGCCCCCACAAGGCCGAGAGCGTGAAGCCGCCGAGCGAGAAGATGCCGTCGCGGAGCACCAGGTAGTTCGAGATGAACAGGACCTGCAGCGGCACCATCTGGGCGAAGAGGACCAGCAGGAAGATCGCCTCACGGCCGCGGAAGCGCAAGCGCGCGAGCGCGTAGCCGGCCATAGAGGCGATGAACAGCGTCACGACGATGCGGTAGAAGGCGAACACGAAGCTGTTGAGGGTCCAGGCCAGGAACAGGCTCTGGCCGGTGCGTGGGCTGCGGACCTCCGCGAAGGTCCGCACGTAGTTGCGCAGGGCGTAGCCGAGCACGCCGGGCGCGACGTGGTCGAACGACGCCGTGCGGCCGCGGCGCTCGAGCCGGTTGGCCGTCAGGGTCGACTCGACGTACGTCATGGCGGCGTCGGCGGTGACGTCGAGGGGCAGCCGGTCGAGCTCGGGTCCCTCGCCCTCGTAGCGGATGGTGACGCCGTAGGTCACGAGCCGTCCGGCGACCTCGCCGTCGGGGCCCGCCCGCACCACCGGGCCGAGGTCGACACGGGCGACCTCGCTGACGGTGGCGTAGTCGGCGGCGTAATCGATCGCCAGCACCGCACCCAGGCCGGCGCCGGGCCGACGCCGCGGCACGAGGAACTCGGGCGTGACGGCGGTCTCGCCCTCGGGGACGAAGTAGGTGACCTCGAAGGGGACCTCGCCGCCGGGGGCGAACCCGCCGAACCAGCGGTCGCCGGCGCCGGCGACGCCCAACCGCGCGGCGGCGGCCCAGTTCTTCGGCTGGAGCTGGGGCACGTCGAGGCTGGGCGGGTACTCGAGCGGATCGGTCTTCAGGCTCGACACGGCCGCGAACAGCAGCGGTCCGACGAACACGATGGCGAAAGCGAGCATGAGGGTGTACACGAGGCCCGCGCGCGCCCAGCGCCGACGCGCCTGCCAGCGCTCGATCGCGCGTCGCGATGGCTCGGCCGGGACCACCCGAGCGGTCGCGGCGACGTTCACCGGGAGCCCTCGGGGCGCACCAGCACGCGTTGCAGCGAGACGACGGCGAGGGTGAGCAACGCCAGGAACATGGCGCCCGCTGCGGCGAATCCGACCTCGGGCGTCTGGGCCCCGGGGAACATCCGGTTGTACACGAAGTAGGCCAGGGTGACCACCGACCGGAGCGGCGCCGCGTCCCCGAAGATCGCCACCTGGTCGAACATCTGCAGCGTGCCGATCATCGACAGCGTGACCACGAGGAAGGTCACGGGTCGCACCGAGGGGATGGTGATCCAGAAGAACTGCTGCGCGGGCCCGGCGCCGTCGAGCGAGGCCGCCTCGTAGTGGCTCTTGGGCACGTCCTGCAGCGCCGCCAGGTACATGAGCATGAAGGTGGGCACGGTCGTGAAGACGTTCTGGATCATGATCGCCACGAGCGGCATCGGCAGGGCCAGCCAGAAGGGGGCGTCGGGGGGCACGGTGGCGCGGGTCTGCAGCCAGATCGTGTCGACGGAGCCGACCTCGCGCGGTCCGATCACGCCGGTGAAGGCGAGCGCGACGGTGGCGACGCCGGCGACGAGCAGCGACACCACGAGGAGGGCCGGGTCGGTCCAGCGGGCGGGCAGTTGCCGGCGCCGCTCGAGCAGTACCTGACCCACCTGCAAGATCAGCGCGGCGGCGAGGAACGTGGCGACGTACGGCAGCGCCCGTTGGAACCCCTCGGTCAGGTAGTTGATCAGCCCACGGCGTTGGAACATCCACAAGAAGATCAGCGTGATGACCACCGAGGAGGTGATCGACGGCATGTAGAAGGCGGCCCGGAAGAAGCCGATGCCGCGCACCTTCTGGTTCAGCACCGCCGCCATCACCAGGGCCAAGAACGTCTGCGCCACCGTCACGATGAGCGCGAACAGGATCGAGTTGCGCAGGGCGCTCAGGAACAGCGCGTCCTGGAACAGGTCGAGGTAGTTGTCGAAGCCGACCCAGTTCGGGGTGGTGAACAGGTCGTAGTCGGTGAAGCTGAAATAGACGGCGCGCACCGTGGCGTAGCCGAAGAAGATGAGGAGCAGGAGCAGGAACGGCGTGAGGAACGAGTAGGCGGCGACGGTGTCGGAGCGTCTGGCGTTCACACGGACCTCCTCGGGCGGGGGCGGCGGGCCGGGGCGTGGCGCCACCCGAGGGGTGGCGCCACTTGGATGCGTCGCCACCCATGGGGTGGCGTCGTCCACGTCCTCAGCGCGCGCGCTCGATCACGGCGTCGAGATCGGCCTGGGCCGTGGTGAGCGCTTCCTCGACCTCGGCTTGACCGGTCAGGACCTCGACCATGGCAGCGTTGATGGGCGCCATCCAGTCCGTGCCGACGTCGCCGAACTGGAAGCCGTAGACGTGGCCCTCGGTGGCGCCTTCGAACACGATCCGGTTGGCGACCGCTTCGGGGTCGTCTTGCAGGAAGAAGTCGTTGTTGGCGAGCGCTTCGCGGCTGGGGATCGCCAGGCCCTGCTCGAGCACCCACTGCTGGGCTTCGGGGCTGGTGAGCGCCTCGAGGACGCGGATGGCTGCGTCACGGTTCGGCGAGTCGGTGTTCACGCCGTAGGCCACCGTGTAGAGGAAGTTGCCGCGTTCGCCCGAGGGTCCGATCGGCATGTAGGTGGTGCCGTACTGCAGGTTCGGCGCCTCGTTGCGCAGGAAGCCCAGGATCCAGGCGCCCTCCATGGCGACGCCGACCTGGTCCGTGGCGAAGCAGCCGCCCGTCCAGCCCTGCCCGATGTCGGCAGGCTGCACGGCCACGCCCTCCTCGACCAGGCCCGCGTACCAGGTGGCGGCCTCGACGAAGGCAGGATCGAGCAGGTCGGTGGTGCCCTCAGCGTCGAAGGGTTCCCAACCGGCCGCGAACGCGAAGGCGCCGAAGCGGTCGAAGGAAGCGGGGAAGCAGGCGCCGTAGACGTCGTCACCGAGGGCGGACACGCCGCGCAGCTTGTCGGCGAAGGTCTCCCAGGTGTCGTTCTCGTCGGGCACCTCGACGCCGGCCTCTTCGAAGAGGTCGATGTTGTAGTGGATCGCCAGGGTGTTGAAGTCCTTGGCGATGCCGTAGACCTGGCCGTCGACCGTGTAGGCCTCGATCAGGCTGTCGATGAAGGGGCTGAGGTCGACGACGTCGTCCAGGGGCAGCACCTTGCCGGTGGCGATGATGCCGGGCGCCGTCTCGACGGGGATGTAGAAGACGTCGGCCGCCGTGCCCGCCGACAGGGCGTTGAACAGGGCGGCGTTGTAGTCGCCTTCGAGGGGCTCGTAGGAGACCGTGATGCCTTCGGCCGCCAGCTCGTCGCCGATGACCTCGTCGAGCAGCTGGACCAGGATGGCGGGGTCTTGGCCGCCGTAGCCCATGATGCGGATCGACTGCGCGCTCACGCTGGTGGCGAGCAGGGCGGCGAGGATGATCACGAGGGTTCTTCGCATGCGGGGTCCTCCGGGACGCGGTGTGCGTGACGCGGGTGCGTCGGGTTCGAGGTGGGGTGGAACGCGCGAGGGCCTGGTGATCACCCCCTCTCGGCCGTGGTGCGACGGGCGAGCAGGTGGACGGGGAGGCGGACCGAGCGCACCGGTTCGCCGCGCAGACCTTCGTGCAGCAGTTCGACGGTCACCCGCGCCAGCTCGCCGATGTCCTGCCGAACCGTCGTGAGCCCGTCGCCGATCTCGGGCATGTCGTCGAAACCGACCACGGAGAGGTCGTGGGGCACCCGCAAGCCGCGATCGGCGGCGGCGGCCAGGCAGCCCACCGCGAGCTCGTCGGTGGCGGCGAAGAGGGCGGTCGGAGCCGGGTGGGCGTCCAGATGACGCATCAGCGCGCGGTACCCGTCGAGCGGGGTGAGGTCGTCGCACACGAGCACGGACGCGCTGGCGGCGGCCGCGTCGGCGGCTTCCCGGAAGCCGCGGAGGCGATCGGCGAACGCCTGGCTGTGGGGATGGCCGGTGACGTGGAGCAGCTCCCGGTGCCCCAGCCGGAGCAGGTGCTCGGCGGCCAACCTGCCGCCGCCGACGTCGTCGGCCGCCACGCTGCGCACGCCTTGGCGGTGACCGACGAGCACGAAGGGTCGTCGCTTCGCGTGGAGGTGGGCGATGCGCGGATCGTCGGGGTGGGCGCCGAGGAGCACGAGGGCGTCGGTCGTCTCGAGCGGCAGCCCGTCCGGGCCGGTGGGGACGTCGCGGATCGTCAGGCCGCTGTTGGCCAGCCCATCGTGCAGGTGCTCCAGGAACAGCACGAAGAAGGGGATCAGGCGTCGGTGACCGTACGCCACACTGAGACCCACGGTGATGGGACGGCGGACGGAGAGCTCGCGGGCGGCGCGATCCGGGGCGTAACCGAGTCGTGCGACCGCCTCGCGCACACGCTGCCGCGTATCGGGATGCACGCCCGCCCGCTCGTTCAGCGCGCGGCTCACGGTGCCGACCGAGACCTGCGCCACGCGCGCGACGTCGCGGATCGTCGGTGGTCCGGCACGGTCGTCGGAGCGCTCGCGCGGCGCGGCAGCGCCGGCATCGGTCCGGGGTGAGGTACGAGCCACGTTCGCCTCCAGTCGGGTCGTAACCGTTTACGAGATTGTTACCGACAGCCTAAGGGCTGTCGTCTCGAGCGTCAAGCGACACTGGGTGAACCGCGTCCAGAACGTGCTTTTGGTGAGCCGACTGCCAGACGCGACACTCGAAACCGCTTGCGGACCACGGCCGTCTCGACATCGACGCGCGTCTCCCGTCCCCGCCCGCCGCGCCGCGTCCTCGTCGCGGTGGCGTGGTGGGCGGGCGAACGGCGAAGCGCGCGGTAGCATGCGGCAGCGCGTGGCTGACGCCACGCTTCCCCCGAGCCCCGGCATGCGACCGGCGGGCCGGCGCCGCGTCATGCGGGGGCGACCCGCACGCCGCCCGGAGAGGAGCCCACGGTGGCCGACCACTTGGACTTGAGCGACGACCTGATCGAAGAGCGTGCGCAGTTGACCCCCACCGAACGCGAGGAGCTGCAACGCGTCGAGATGCGCGAGTGGCTCGAATCGCTCGACTACGTGTTGGCCTCCGGCGGCGCCGAGCGCGTCACCCACATCCTCGAGCGCCTCGAGCAGCACGCCCAGCGGCACGGCGTGGTGGTGCCGTTCTCGTCGACCACGCCGTACACCAACACGATCGAGGCGTCGCAGCAGCCCGCCTACCCGGGCGATCTCGAGATGGAGAAGCGCCTGCGGGCGCTCATGCGCTGGAACGCCATGGCCATGGTGGCGCGGGCGAACAAGGAGTCCGACGGCATCGGCGGCCACATCAGCACGTACGCCTCGGCCGCCACGCTCTACGAGGTCGGCTTCCAGCACTTCTTCCGTGGTCCCGACGCCGGTCCCGACGCCGATCACGTCTACTTCCAGGGGCATGCCAGCCCGGGCATCTACGCGCGTGCCTACCTCGAACGCCGTTTCGACGTCGAACGCCTGCGCAACTTCCGCCGCGAGCTGCAGGACGAGCCCGGCCTCACCTCGTACCCGCACCCCTGGCTGATGCCCGACTTCTGGCAGTTCCCGACCGTGTCGATGGGTCTGGCGCCGATCCTGTCGATCTACCAGGCGCGCTTCAACCGCTACCTGGTGGCGCGCGGCCTCAAGCCGCAGAGCACGGCCAAGGTCTGGGCCTTCCTGGGCGACGGCGAGACCGACGAGCCAGAGACGCTTGGCGCCATCAAGTTCGCCGCCCGCGAACGGCTCAACAACCTGATCTGGGTCGTCAACTGCAACCTGCAGCGGCTCGACGGTCCCGTGTTCGGCAACGGCTCGATCATCCAAGAGCTCGAGGGCATCTTCCGCGGCGCCGGCTGGAACGTCATCAAGGTCGCCTGGGGCAGCAAGTGGGACGAACTGCTCGAGAGGGACCCGGACGGCGTGCTCGTGCGGCGCTTCAACCGCCTCATCGACGGCGAGTCGCAGCGCTACGCCGCCTTCGGGGCGCCGGAACTGCGCGAGAACTTCTTCGACTCCCCGGAACTGAAGAAGCTCATCGAGGGCTGGAGCGACGACGACCTCAACCAGCTCAACCGGGGCGGGCACGACCCGCTCAAGGTCTACGCGGCCTACCACGCGGCCGTGCGCCACGAGGGATCGCCGACCGTCATCCTCGCGCGGACCGTCAAGGGCTACGCGCTCGGTGAGACCGCCGAAGGTCGCAACCCGACGCACCAGCAGAAGAAGCTCGACGTCGACGAGATGCGCGCGTACCGCGACCGGCTGAAGATCCCCATCGACGACGACCAGATCGCCAAGTACCCGTTCTACCGACCCGATCCCGACTCGCCGGAGACGAAGTACCTGCTCGACCGACGGCGGGCGTTGGGCGGTGTCATGCCGCGGCGGCAGGTCCAAGTGGAGCCGATGGAGGCGCCCGGCGCCGACCTCGTCGACGAGTTCCTGAAGGGCACCGACGAGCGACAGGTGTCGACCACCATGGTGTTCGTGTCGGTGTTGCGCAAGTTGTTGCGGCACCCGGTCTGGGGCGAGCTGATCGTGCCGATCATCCCCGACGAGGCGCGCACCTTTGGCATGGAGGCGCTCTTCCGCCAGATCGGCATCTACTCGAGCTACGGTCAGCTCTACGAGCCCGTCGACAAGGACAACCTGCTGTACTACCGCGAGACCAAGACCGGTCAGATGCTCGAAGAGGGCATCACCGAGGCGGGCTCGATGAGCTCGTTCATCGCGGCGGGCACCGCGTACGCCACCCACGGCATCAACACGGTGCCGTTCTACATCTACTACTCGATGTTCGGTTTCCAGCGCGTGGGCGACCTGGCCTGGCTCGCGGGCGACATCCGTGCCAAGGGGTTCCTGGTCGGCGCCACCGCCGGCCGCACGACCTTGGCCGGTGAGGGCCTGCAGCACCAGGACGGCCACTCGCACCTGCTGGCCTATGCCATCCCCAACCTGCTGGCCTACGACCCGAGCTTCGCCTTCGAACTCGCCATCATCGTGCGCGAGGGCATGCGCCGGATGTACGAGGCGCAAGAGAGCGTCTACTACTACCTGACCGTCGGCAACGAGAACAAGCCGCAGCCGGCGGCGCCCGAGCACCTGGATCGCGAAGCGCTCGAGGCGGGGATCTTGAAGGGCCTCTACCTGTTCCGCCCCAGCCCCAAGAAGCGCGCGCGCAAGCACGTGCAGCTGATCGCCGCCGGCGCGATGATGCACGAGGCGCTCGCCGCTGCCGCCACCCTCGAGGACGACTTCGGCGTCGCCGCCAGCGTCTGGAGCGTGACCAGCCTCAAGGCGCTGCACACCGACGCGCTGGACGTCGAACGTTGGAACCGGCTGCACCCCACCGAGACGCCGCGCGTGCCCTACCTGCGCGAGACCCTCGACGGCGCCAAAGGACCGCTCGTGGCCGCCACCGACTACGTCAAGATCCTGGTCGACGCGCTCGGGCGTCATGCGCCGCGCCCGATCGTGGCGCTCGGTACCGACGGCTTCGGTCGCTCCGAAGCGCGCGCCGAGCTGCGCGATCACTTCGAGGTCGACGCGAAGCACATCGTCGTCACGGCGCTCAAGGCGCTCGCCGACGACGGCAGCCTCGAGGCCGCCGACGTCGCCAAGGCCATCGCCGATCTCGGCATCGATCCCGACAAGCGCAACCCGCGCACCGCCTGACGGCGAGAGAGGACCCCCGTGCCCCAAGATTTCAAGATCCCCGAGATCGGCGAAGGTATCGATTCGGGCACCGTCGTGGCCGTGCTCGTGAAGGAGGGCGACCGCGTCGAGGTCGACCAGCCCGTCATCGAGTTCGAGACCGACAAAGCCGTCGTCGAGGTGCCCTCCGACGTGGCCGGCGTCGTCACGCGGCTGCACGTGAAGGCGAACGAGGAAGCGAGCGTCGGCCAGACGATCATGACCGTGGACGACTCGGCCGAGGCCGGCGCGAACGCCTCGGGCGACACCGAGACCGCGCCGAGCGGCGCCGAAGCGGAAGCGTCCGGCGCCGAGACCGAACGTCCCGCAGCGCGGGCGGCCGAGGACCGCGGCGCGGCGGAGGCCCGCGGCGCGGCGAAGGCCCCGTCGTCGGCGGCCGAGACCGAGGCGCCGGCCAACCGGGTGGCCGCCGATGCTTCGCGGGTGGGGAGCAAGCCCGCGTCGCGGCCGGCCGAGGGCGACCGCTCGCTGATCCCGGCGGCGCCCTCCGTGCGGCGCTTGGCGCGCGAACGCGGCGTGGACCTGCACGAGGTCCAGGGGAGCGGCATCCTCGGACGCGTCTCGGCGCAGGACGTGGTGCGGTTCGCCGAAGGCGCCGCCGTGGCGACCGGAGGCGACGTCGAGGCGCGCCCGGCGCCCACGCCGCTGCCCGACTTCTCGAAGTGGGGCGACGTCGAGCGGGTCCCCATGTCGGGCATCCGCAAGGCCACCGTGCGGTCCATGACGGCCGCTTGGACGGGCGTGCCCATGGTCACGCACTTCGACGAGGCGGACGCGACCGAGTTCGAAGCGTTGCGTCAGCGCTACAAGCCGATGGCCGAAGCCGCGGGCGTCAAGCTCACGCCGACGGCCATGCTGGTCAAGGTCGTGGCCTCGGCGCTGCGGCGCTTCCCGGACTTCAACGCCAGCCTCGACGTGGCGGCCCAGGAGATCGTCTACAAGCGCTACGTGCACATCGGCGTGGCGGTCGACACCGAGCACGGTCTGTTGGTACCGGTCATCCGGGACGCCGATCGCAAGAACGTGCTCGAGATCGCCACCGAGCTCGACACCTTGGCCACGAAGGCCCGCGACCGCAAGCTGGCGCCCGACGACATGAACGGCGGCAACTTCAGCGTGTCCAACCTCGGTGGGATCGGCGGCACCGGCTTCACGCCGATCGTCGCGCCCCCCCACGTGGCCATCCTCGGCGTCTCGCGTGGCGCCATGAAACCCGTGTGGAACGCGGCGACCGCGTCGTTCGACGCGCGCTTCACGATGCCGTTCTCGCTGACCTACGACCACCGGCTGATCGACGGTGCGGCCGCCGCTCGCTTCTTGCGCTGGTTCTGCCGCGCGGTCGAAGAGCCGTTCCTGATGGCGCTCGAGGGTTGACCGACCTGGTCGCGAGGTTCAGGGGCAGCTCACCGGGCGGGTGCTAGCATGAACGCTGGATGCCCGTCGCCGATGCCGTCCCCCACGCCAGCGTGAACGATGGCGCCGCACTCCGGGTCGAACCCGCGCCGCCGCGCGTGTTGCAAGCGCGCGGTCTGCGCAAGCGCTACGGGCAACGCACGGTCGTCGACGGTGTCGATCTGCACCTCGAGCGCGGTGAGATCGTCGCGCTCCTGGGCCCCAACGGCGCGGGGAAGACGACCACCTTCTACATGATGGTGGGTTTCGTGCGACCCGATTCCGGCCGCATCGAGCTCGGTGGGCGCGACGTGACGCGCCTGCCGATGCACCGCCGGGCGCGCGCGGGTTTGGGCTACTTGGCGCAAGAACCGTCGGCGTTCCGGCGCATGAGCGTGCGCGACAACCTGATGTCGATCCTCGAGTTCCAGCCGTTGACGGTGGCCCAGCAGCGCACGCGGGCCGACGACCTGCTCGAGGAGTTCCAGCTCACCCGCTTGGCCGACCACCGGGCCGACACCCTGTCGGGCGGCGAGCGTCGGCGTCTCGAGATCGCCCGAAGCCTCACGATCGACCCGGACTTCATCCTGCTCGACGAACCCTTCACGGGCGTGGATCCGAAGTCGATCCGCGAGATCCAGCGCCTGGTGGCCGATCTGCGTGAGCGGCGCGGGCTGGGGGTCTTGCTCACCGACCACAGCGTGCGCGAGACGCTGGCGATCGCCGACCGGGTGGTCCTGATGTTCGACGGGCGGGTGCGTTTCGACGGCGCCCCCGCCGAGTTCGCCGCCGATGAGGACGTGCGCAGCTCCTACCTGGGCCACGAGTTCCAGCTGTGACCGCGCGTGAGCGCCCCCAGTGACCTACGTCCTGGGGTTGGTGGCCCTGCTCGTCGTGCTGGCCGGCGTCATCGCCTTCGCCGGCGATCGCCTCGGTACCTGGGTGGGTCGGCGGCGCCTGACGCTGTTCGGCGCGCGCCCCAAGGTCACCGGTCAGATCGTCGGCGTGGCCGCCGGCATCCTGATCATGCTCACCACCCTCGCGGTGTTGGCGTTCGCCTTCCAGAACGCCACCCAGACCCTCGTCAACGCGCAGCGGACGGCCGATGAGCTCGGTCGGCTCCGCAGCCAGGAGCGTTTCTTGCAGACGCAGCTCGAGGACCTGGGTGGGCAGCTGACGGGGCTCGAGGCGGACCTGAGCCAGGCTCGGGCGGTCATCGCCGAGGCCGAGGCCGCGCGCGACGCCGCCTTGGCCGAGCGCGACGACCTGCTCGAGGAAGCGGCGGAGACCCAAGCCCAGCTCGACGCGCTCGCCGCCACGCTGGCCACGGCCCGTGGCGACCTCGAGGTGGTCGAGGCGGAGTTGGCAGCCGCCCAGGCCGACCGGCAGGCGGCCACGGCCGACGCCGACGCGGCCCGTGCCGATGTGGTCACCGCCCGCGCCGAGATCGACGACCTCCAGCAGGAGGTGACGCAGGTCGAGTCGGCGCTGGCGGCCGCCGCGACCCGCCTGTTGGAGCGTGACGTGCAGTTGGCCGAGGCGGACGCCGCCCTGGAGGCCGCCTCGGCGCAACGCGAGGCGTCGGAGGTCGCGGCCGAGGAGGCCGAGACGGCCCGGCGCGCCGCTGAAGACGCCCGCGAGTTGGCGTTGGCCGAGCGCGATACCGCCGTCGCGGCGCGAGGCGAGGCCTTCCTCGATCGCGAGCAGGCGCTCGCCGACCGCGACGCCGCCCTCGCCGACCGCGACGCCGCGTTGGCCGAGCGGACCCAGGCGCAGGCCCAGGTGACGGCGCTGGCGCGCCGCACCACCGAACTGGCCGGCGAGGTCGGCGACCTGAGCGACGAGGTCGCGGTCCTCGAGGGTGAGGCGACCCGGCTCCAAGCGCGGGCGGCCACGCTGCAACAGGAGAACGACGGCCTTCAGGCCCGCAACGATCAGCTCGCGGTCGGCAACGAGGAGCTGCAAGGCCGCAACGCCTCCCTGCAGGAGCTCAACACCGCGCTGCAGGGCGAGATCCTCGCCGGCAACGAGCAGGTGCGCCAGCTCCAGGAACAGGTGACGGTCCTCAGCGGTCGTCTCGAGGAGCAGGCGGGGCGCCTGCGCGCCTTCCAGGAGGAGTTCGCCCGCGTCACGTCCGGCGACGTCACCTTCGAACGGGATCAGGTCGTCTACTCGGGGGCGCTGTCGCAGAGCGACCCGGCCGAGGTTCGGGAGGAGCTGGCCGCGTTCGTGCGTGCCGCCAACGCCTACACGGCCTCGCTGGGCGCCGGCGAGGTGTCGCTCAGCGCCGAGCAGTTCGCGGGCCTCGTCGAGGTGGCCGTGGAGACACGCGGGTCCGACCTGGTGCGGCTCATCTCGCCACGCAACCAGTTCGACCCGACGCGCGTCGAGGTCATCGTCGAGGCGCTGGAGAACACCCGTCTGTTCGACGCCGGCCAACTGCTGTTGTCGCGCCCCGTCCACGTCGGCTCCGCCGAGCTGCCCGCCAGCCAGGACGAGGTGTTGGCCGTGATCGCGCAGGTCAAGTCGGACGTGATCCGGGCCCTACGGCGCGCTGGCCTCGACGAGCTGCAGGCCCCGTCCTTCGTCGGTCTCACCGACGAAGGCTTCGCCAACCAGCTCCTAAGGCGGACGGGCACCGTCGTGATCGGCGTCGTGGCGGTGGACGCCATCGACCGCGCCGGTCCGGCGTCGGTCGAGCTCGCGATCCTCTACTGAGCGAACGACGGCCTCAGGAGGCGACGGATTTCGTCGGCAGCGTGAGCAGGTACGTGCACAGCACCAGCGCCACGAGCGACAACGCGGCGGTCACCCAAGGAACCGCGATCAGGACGATGCTGGTACCGATGCTGAGCACGATGCTGGTGACCGCCCACGCCTTCGCTCGGGCCGACAGGCCGCGGCCGTCGCGCCAGTCGCGCAGGAGCGGCCCGAACAGCCGATGGTGCATGATCCAGCCGTAGAAGCGTGGGCTCGACCGTGCGAAGAAGAACGCGGCCACGAGGATCCAGACGGTCGTGGGCCAGCCGGGCAGCACGACGCCGATCGCCCCCAGCGCCACACACACCCAGCCCAAGGTCAGGTACACGCCGCGCAGGACCGGGTTGCGCTGCACGCGAAGCCGCGGGTGGTCGGAGGGCGCCGCCGGGGGCCGACTCGGGTCGCTCACGGTCCGGATGGTATCGCGCCGAACGGCGCCGTCGTCAGTCGGCGCGACGTGCGAGCAGGTCGCGGATCTCGGTCAGCAGGCGGACGTCGGCCGTGGGCGGTTCGGGCATGAGTTCCGCCGCTTCGGCCGGCTTCTCGAACCGCTTCAGCATGTGGTTGTACGAGCGGACGACGAGGAAGATGACGAAGGCCACGATGAGGAAGTTGATGACCGTGTTCAGGAACACGCCGATCAGGATGACGGGCGCGCCCGCGGCGACGGCTTCCGCCACGCTGGCGTACTGGGCGGCGTCACGCAAGACGATGCCGAGGTTCGAGAAGTCCACGCCGGCGATCAGCAGACCCAGCGGTGGCATCACGACGTCGTTGACGAGCGACGTGGTGACCCGACCGAAGGCGGCGCCGATGATGACGGCGACCGCCAGGTCGACGACGCTGCCTCGGTTGATGAAGTCACGGAACTCCTTGAACACGGCGGCTCCTTCTTGGTTCGTTGTCCGTCTTGTCGAGACGGGATGGCCGCATCGTAGCCCGCGCCGTGCGACGGGGAGTGGCCGAACCCGCCGGCGTCCCGCGCTGCGCCGGGTACCATCGGTCCGTGATGACACCGCCCCTCGTCCTCATCGCAGAAGACCTCGAGAGCCACCGAACCCTCCTCGACCTCGTCCTCGCCTCCGAAGGCTACGAGCTCGCCATGGTCGAGGACGGCAAGGAAGCGCTCGAGTGGCTCCAGACGCACACCCCCGACCTCGTCATCTTGGACGTCAACATGCCGCTCCTGAGCGGTCTCGAGGTCGCCGAGCGCATCCGTCGCGTCACCCGGCTGCGCGAGGTGAAGGTCATCTTGCTCACCGCGCTGCGAGATGCGGCCACCCGCGAGGGTGCGCGGTTGGCGAAGGCGGACGCGCTCATCATGAAGCCCTTGGAGGGCAAGGACTTCCGCGGGATCGTGCGTTCGGTGCTCGCCGGCGAACGTCACCCCATCTGAGGAGGCGGACGACGGCGTTGACGTCGGGCCTCGAACAGCAGCAGTGCGCCCGTCGTCGCCACGTTGAGCGAGTCGGCCAGCCCCGCCATCGGCACCCGAACCCGCACATCGGCGGCCTCGAGCCACGCCTCGTCGAGGCCGGCGTGCTCGGTGCCGAGCACGATCGCCACCGGGCCGCGCAGGTCGGCGTCCCACAGGTCGGTGTCCGCGGCCGGCGTCGTGACGACCAACCGCAGACCGCGCGCTCGCGCGGCCTCGCGAGCGGCCTCGGCCGGCACCGTCAGGACGGGGCGCGCGAACAGGCTCCCCATGCTCGCGCGGATGACGTGCGGGTTGTGCAGGTCGGTGCCGTCCCCGGCGACGAGGACCGCGTCCACGTCGGCGGCGTCGGCGGTCCGCAACAGGGCACCGAGGTTGCCGGGCTTCTCCAGCCCGTCTGCCAACAGCCAGAGCGCGTCGGCCGGCGTCGGCAGGTCGGCGAGCGTCACGGCCGGCGGCGCGAAGAGCGCCAGGACCCCGTCCGGATGTTGCCGCAAGCTCACCTTGTGGAACGCCTCGGGCGACAGGTGCCACCGTTCGATCCCAGCAGCCGCGGGCTCGGGTGCATGCGTGAGCGTCTCGGGGGCGCCGAGGTCGCGGCAGGTGACGAGGAGGCGGAGCTGCCAGCCGCCCGCCAGCGCCCGCGCCACCTCGCGGGCGCCCTCGACCAGGGCCACCCCGGCGGCGTCGCGTTCGCGGCGCTCGCGGAGCCGCACCAAGCGCTTGACGCGCGGGTTGGTGGGGCTGTCGATGCGGAGGACGGGCTCGGGCGACATCGCTCGGCATGCTACCGCCGCGACCGGCCGGTAGACTCCGGCATGCTCCCTTGGATCTCGCCCGCCGATCTCCGGTCCCGCCTCGACGATCCGCACCTGCGCGTCGTGGACGTCCGCTTCGAGCTCGCTCGGCCGGACGCCGGTCGCCGGGCCTACGTCGAGGGCCACGTGCCCGGCGCGATCTACCTCGACCTCGAGCACGACCTGTCCGGCCCGGTCGATCGACACGGTGGTCGTCATCCGCTGCCCGACGTGGCCGAGATCGTGCGGGTGCTGGGTCGGGCGGGCATCGACGAGCACGTCCACGTCGTCGCCTACGACGCCTCCGCCGGCATGGTGGCGGGCCGCTTGTGGTGGTTGTTGCGCTGGTTGGGTCACGACGCGGTCCAGGTCCTCGATGGCGGCATCGAGGCTTGGCTCGAGGCCGGTGGCCCGTCGAGCACCGTCGTGCCCGACGTCGCGCCCGTCGCCTTCACGGCTCGGCCCCGGCCGGGCTGGATCATCGACCGGACGGAGCTGCTCGCCCGGCTCGACGATCCGGATCTGGTCGTCGTCGACGCCCGTGCTCCGGAACGCTTCCGGGGCGAGATCGAGCCCATCGACCCGCGCGCCGGCCACGTGCCGGGCGCCGTGAACCTGCCGTACCCCGACAACCTCGAGGCCGGACGCTTCAAGTCGCCGGCCGAGTTGCGGGCGCGTTACGCGCCGGTCGCGGACGCTGCCGAGATCGCCGTCTACTGCGGTTCAGGCGTGTCGGCCGCCCACGACCTGATGGCGCTGGAGGCGGCGGGCGTGACCGGCGCCCGTCTGTACCCGGGGTCCTGGTCCGACTGGGTGAGCCACGACGACGCGCCCATCGAGCTGGGCCCCGAGCGTGAGGGCTGACGCCGTGCCGCGGATGACGGTCGCCGGCCTTCTCACGTCGTCAGCGCGTACGGTGTGGTCATGACGATGCCTGCCGAACGTTCCGGGTCCGACATGTGGCTGAACCGCTACTTGCGCGAACCGGTGAACGCGATCACGCACGGTCTCGGTGTGCTGCTGTCGCTGGTCGGCGCGGCGGTGCTGCTGGCCGTGTCGGCCGACGATCCGCGGCGCCTGGTGGCCTTCGCGGTCTACGGTGCCAGCCTCGTCGTCCTCTACACGGCGAGCACGCTTCTGCACGCGGTCAAGGGTCGGCCGCGGGTGTTGCGCCGGCTGCGGGTGTTCGATCACGCGGCGATCTACGTGCTCATCGCGGGCAGCTACACGCCCATCACGCTGGTGTCGCTGGCCGAGGTCAGCCCGGCCTGGGGCTGGTCGCTGTTCGGGGTGGCGTGGGGCTTCGCGGGTCTGGGCGTGCTGTTCAAGCTCATCTGGCTCGACGCGCCGCGCTGGCTCTCGACGGTGCTCTACATCGCCCTGGGCTGGATGGCGGTCGTCGCCCTGGCGCCGATGGCGCAGGCCCTGCCGCTGGCGGCGTTGGGCTGGCTGCTCGCCGGCGGCCTGTTCTACTCGATCGGCGCCGTCGTCTACGCCACGAAGCGACCCGACCCGTGGCCCAACGTCTTCGGGTACCACGAGTTGTGGCATCTGTTCGTGCTCGCCGGCAGCGTGTGTCACTACGTCTTGATGCTCAGGTTCATCGCGCTCGTCTGAGCTCGCGCGCCCGCGGCCGCATGTGACCTCGATGCAACCCTCGCCCGCGTAGCATCGCGCATGGACCATCCGGACCTTGCGCCGCTGCGGAGGCGGCTCGCCGAGATCACCGACCTGCACGCTACGTTGGCCCTGCTCGACTGGGACCAGAACGTCTACATGCCGGCCGGCGGCGCGGCCGCTCGGGGTCGCCAACTGGCCACGCTGGCGCGCGTGGCCCACGAGCGCGTGCTCGATCCCGCGCTCGGGGCGGCGCTGACCCGGGCCGAGCGCGCGGTCGACGACCTCGACCCGGACGGGTCCGAGGTCGCCCTCGTGCGGGTGGCGCGACGCGACCGTGAGCGGGCCGTGCGGGTGCCCGCCGCCTTCCACGCCGACCTCGCCGCGCACGGCGCCGCCGCCTTCCAAGCCTGGAGCCGCGCCCGCCAGGAGCAAGATTTCGCGCTCGTGGCCCCCCACCTCGAGCGCGGTCTCGAGCTCTCCCACCGGTACGCCGCCTGCTTTCCCGAGAGCACGCATCCGGCGGACGCCCTGATCGATCTCGAGGACGAGGGGATGACGGTGGCCAAGCTGCGGCCGCTGTTCGCCGAACTCCGCGCCGGTCTCCTACCGCTCGTCGACGCTGCCGTGGCGGCGACGCCGCCGTCGCGGCTGCCCGACGGCCCGTACGGTGCCGCGGATCAGCTCGAGGCCGGCCTCGAGCTGGCCGTCGCGATCGGCTACGACCTGCAGCGTGGCCGGCAGGACGTGGCGCTGCACCCCTTCGCCAGCCGCTTCGCGCATGGCGACGTGCGCATCACCACCCGGGTGCGCACCGACGATCTCACCGAAGCGCTGTTCTCGACGCTCCACGAGGCCGGCCACGCCCTGTACGAGCAGGGCGTCGCCCGCGCCTTCGACGGCACCATCTTGGCGCGCGGCGTGTCGGCGGGCGTCCATGAGAGCCAATCGCGTCTCTGGGAGAACCAGGTCGGCCGGAGCCGCGCCTTCTGGACGTACGCCCTGCCGTCCTTGCAGCGTCGCTTCCCGGTGCTCGCCGGGGTGGGCGTGGACCAGGCGTACCGCGCCGTCAACCGAGTGGCGCGCAGCCTGATCCGGACCGACGCCGACGAGCTCACCTACACGTTGCACGTGCTGATCCGTTTCGACCTCGAGCTCGACCTGCTCGAGGGCCGTCTGGCGATCGCCGACCTGCCCGCCGCCTGGAACGAGCGCTACGCGCAGGACCTGGGCGTTCGCCCCGACCACGACGGCGCGGGCGTCCTGCAAGACGTGCATTGGTTCGCCGGCCCGGTGGGCGGCGCCTTCCAGGGCTACGCGCTCGGGAACGTGCTCAGCGCGCAGTTCCACGCGGCCGCCGAGCGCGACCTGGGAGGCCTCGATGCGGCCATCGAAGCGGGGGCGTTCGACGGCCTCCACGGTTGGCTGCGCGAGCACGTCTACCGCCATGGACGTGCCCGGAGCGCCGAGCGGCTCGTCCGCGACGCGACCGGTGGGCCGATCGATCCGGGACCGTACCTGAGGTACCTGCGCACGAAGTTCGGAGGTCTCTACCCGGAGGTGGCGGCCGCATCGGGTACCCTGGCGTCGTGACCGACGCTTCTCGCCGCGCCTACTTGGGCCTCGGCTACGGCTTCCTCGTGTTGGGCTTGGTGGTCGCAGCGTTGGCGGTCCTCGACCTCGTGGTGGGCCTCGACCTGTTCCGCGGCAGCCCGCTCGGGACCGCCTTGTTCCTCGCGCTCATCGGTGGCCTGCTGGTCTGGACCGTCCGTCAGGCCGATGGTCAGCGTCGGGCGGCCGAGGGGGCGGTGGCAGCCGAGGTCGACGGCGAGGCCGAGGGCGCCGAGGAGACGTCGAACCCCGACGTGACGTCGGACCGACCCTGACACGCCCGGAGCCACCCATGGCGGGGCGGCTGGTAGGCTGCCGCGCATGCGTGTCGTCGTCGAACTCGTCCCGCGCGATCATGACGCGCTGAGCGCCCAACTCCGCGACCTGGCGACGCTGCGACGTGTCGATGCCGTCAACGTCCCCGACCTCGCCCGCTTCGCGTTGCGAGGCTGGCAGGCGGCGCTGGCGATCCGTGCCCACGCGTCCGGACGTTGGCCGGCCGTGCCGCACGTGCGCGCGATGGACGTCGACCTGCGCGCGCCATGGGCACCGCAGGCCCAGTTGGCGGCCGCGGGCGTGGACGAGGTCCTGGTCATCACCGGCGATCCGCCCACCGACCTGCGCCAGACCGTGACGGGCGCCGGCGTGCTCGACGTCATCCGCACGCTGAAGCGCGCGAACCCCGGCTGGCGGGTCTACGCGGCGCTCGACCCGTACCGCTCGGGTTTCGCCCAGGAGCGCGACTATGCCTTGCGCAAGCTGGACGCCGGCGCCGACGGTTTCTTCACCCAGCCCTTCTTCGACGTGCGGCTGATGGCGGTGTGGCGCGACCTGATGGGCGACGTGCCCGTGTTCTGGGGCGTCACCAGCGTGACGTCGGAGCGGTCGATGCGCTACTGGACGGCACGCAACCGAGCCGTCTTCCCAGCCGGGTTCGAGCCGACGCTGGCGTGGCACCGTCGCCTCGCTGCCGACGCCCTGGCGTTCGGCGAGCACCACGACGCCCACGTCTACTTCATGCCCATCCGGGTTCGGATCGACGCCTGGCTGGGAGACGTCCTCGGCTGAGGCCGCGGTTTCGTCAGGGCGAGGCGGGAACGGCGCTCAGGCGTTGCCCTTGTGCTTCAGCGGGACCGGTGGTGCCCGGCGTAGCCGCAGGTTGAGCATCTCCACGAAGACGGAGAACCCCATCGCCACGTACACGTACCCCTTGGGCAGGTGCAGGTGGAAGCCCTCGACGACCAGCGTGAAGCCGATGAGCAACAGGAACGACAGCGCCAGCATCTTCACGGTCGGGTGCCGCTCGACGAAGGTCGAGAGCGGGCCCGACGACACCAGCATCACGCCGACAGCGACCAACACGGCAGCGATCATGACCGGCAGGTCGTCGGCGATCCCGACGGCGGTGATGACCGAGTCGAGCGAGAACACCACGTCGAGCAACAGGATCTGCACGACGACCCCGGCGAGCGTGGGCGCACGCGCCTGGGGCGCTGCGCCGCCGTGGCCTTCGAGTTTCTCGTGGATCTCGAAGGTGGCCTTGGCGATCAGGAACAGACCGCCGCCGAGCAGGATCAGGTCGCGTCCGCTGAACGCGAAGCCGAACACCGTGAACCACGGTTCGGTGAGACCGATCAACCAGGTCAGCGAGAGCAGCAGCCCCACCCGTGTGATGGCGGCCAAGCCGAGGCCGAGCTGACGGGCCCGTGCCTGCTGGGCGGCGGGCAGCTTGCCGGCCAGGATCGAGATGAAGACGACGTTGTCGATGCCGAGCACGATCTCGAGCAGCGTGAGCGTCAACAGCGCGATCCAGCCTTCGGGGGTGGCGAACGCGGTCACGTGGGGAAGACTACACCCTCGACCGTGGTCTCCGAGGTGTAGGCGAGCGTGGCCCCCAACCAGCGTTCGACCTCGTCCAGCGGCACGTTCGTCCGTTCGGCCAGGTCGACGGCTTGGTCGCGTCCGATCTTGCCCACGCCGAAGTAGCGCGCGTCCGGGTGCGCGAAGTAGAGGCCCGAGACGGCGGCGGCCGGGGTCATCGCCAGCGAGGACGTCAGGCCGATGCCGGTGGCCTCCTCGGCCCCGAGCAGCGCGAAGATCGTCGTCTTGGTGCGGTGATCGGGACACGCCGGGTACCCGGGCGCCGGACGGATGCCTCGGTAGGTCTCGGCGATGAGCTCCGCGGTCGACAGCCGCTCCTCGGGCGCGTAGCCCCAGGCGCGCGTGCGCACCAGCTCGTGCACCCGCTCGGCCAGCGCCTCGGCCAGCCGGTCGGCCAGCGACTTGAGCAAGATGGCGCGGTAGTCGTCGTGCGCGGCTTCGAACGCCTGGGCGCGGGTGCTGGCGCCGTGGACGCTCACCGCGAACATCCCCAACCAGTCGGCGACGCCGCGGTGCTCGGGCGCGACGTAGTCGGAGAGCGCCAAGTTGGCTTGACCGGGACGCTTGGCGGTCTGTTGACGCAGCGTCGGCAGGACGGCGCGCACCCGCTCGCGCGCGTCGTCGGCGTACACGAGCAGGTCGTCGCCACGGCTGGCGGCGGGGAAGAGGCCGAACACGGCGCGCGCCTCGAGCCAACCCTCGTCCACGATCTGCGCGAGCATCGTGTGCGCGTCGTCGAGCAACTCGCGCGCGGGCGGGCCCACGACCGCGTCGTCGAGGATGGCCGGGTAGCGGCCAGCCAGTTCCCACGCTCCGAAGAACGGCCCCCAGTCGATCCGGTCGACGAGTTCGCCGAGCGGGAACGGTGCCAGCACGTGCACGCCGGGCTCGCGCGGCGCCACCACGTGCGCCCCGTCGCCGAAGTCGGGCGCCCGGCGCCGGGCCTCCTCGAGCGGGAGCAGGTCGCGGGCGACGTCGCGTGCCGCATGACGCTCGCGCAAGGTGGCGTACTGCTCGGCGATCTCGGCCGCCAGGGCCGGTCGCAGCTCGTCGGACACCGAGCGACCGACGACCCCGACGGCGCGCGAGGCGTCCTGGACGTGGACGGTGAGGCCCGTGTAGGCCGGCGCGATCTTGACGGCGGTGTGCGCCCGTGACGTCGTCGCGCCGCCGATGAGCAGCGGCCGCGTGAAGCCGCGCCGGGTCATCTCGCGGGCGACGTGCACCATCTCGTCGAGCGAAGGCGTGATCAGCCCCGACAGGCCGATCACGTCGACCCGTTCGCGCTCCGCCGTGTCGAGCAGGGTGTCGGCCGGCACCATCACGCCCAGGTCGACGATGTCGAAGCCGTTGCAACCGAGCACCACGCCCACGATGTTCTTGCCGATGTCGTGGACGTCGCCCTTGACGGTGGCGAGGAGCACCTTGCCGGCCTTGTGCAACGCGCCGCCTTGCTGCTCCGCTTCCAGGAAGGGCGTGAGCTTGGCGACCGCCTTCTTCATGACCCGGGCGCTCTTGACGACCTGAGGCAAGAACATCTTGCCGCTCCCGAACAGGTCGCCGACCTCGTTCATGCCGTCCATGAGCGGACCCTCGATGACGGCCAACGGACGGCCGAGGGTCGCCATCGCCTCCAGCGCGTCCGCCTCGACGTGTTCGTCGAGCCCACGCACCAGGGCGTGACGCAGCCGATCGGCCACCGGACCGTCACGCCAGGCGTCGTCTTTCGCCCGCGGGCCCATCCCGCCGCCCGCCACCGTCTCGGCGAAGGCCACCAGCCGTTCGGTGGCGTCCGGACGCCGATCGAACAGCACGTCGTCGACGTGCTCCAGGAGATCGGCGGGAACGTCGTCGACGAGCGCCAGCGCCTCGGGGTTGACGATCGCCAGGTCGAGCCCGGCGCGCCGTGCGTGCATCAGGAACGAAGCGTTCATCGCCTCGCGCACGCGGGCGTTGGAGCGGAACGCGAACGACACGTTGGAGATGCCTCCCGACGTGAGCGCTCCCGGCAGGTGGGTCTTGATCCAGCGCACGGCCTCGATGAAGTCGAGGGCGTACCGGGCGTGTTCGACGATGCCCGTGCCGACGGTGAGCACGTTCGGATCGAAGATCAGGTCCTGCGGTTCGAAGCCGGCCTCCTCGACCAGCAAGCGGTAGGCGCGGGCGCAGACGTCGACGCGGCGCTCGAGCGTGTCGGCTTGGCCGCGTTCGTCGAACGCCATCACCACGACGGCGGCACCGTAGCGGCGCACGACCCGCGCCTGTCGCAGGAACGCCGCTTCGCCCTCCTTGAGCGACAGCGAGTTCACGATGCCCTTGCCCTGGAGGTGCTGCAGACCGGTCTCGAGCACCGGCCAGGCCGACGAGTCGATCATGACGGGCACCCGCGCGACGTCGGGTTCGGCGGCGAGCAGGTCGAGGAACCGCGCCATGGTCGCGGGCCCGTCGATCATCCCCTCGTCGACGTTCACGTCGATGACCTGCGCGCCGCCGTCGACCTGGTCGCGGGCGACTTCGACGGCGGTGGAGAGGTCGCCCGACTTCACCAGCCGGGCGAAACGGCGCGAACCGGTGACGTTGGTGCGCTCGCCCACGTTGACCAGGTTGGTGTCCGAGCGGATGACGAGCGGTTCGAGCCCGGCGAAGCGTGGGCGGGGGTCGGGTGCGGGAGGCACCCGAGGCGCGACGCCGTCGACGGCCCGAGCGAAGGCGGCGATGTGGTCGGGCGTCGTGCCGCAGCAGCCGCCGAGCACGTTGACCCACCCCTGCTGTACGAACTCGCGCAGCACGGCCACCATCTCGTCGGGGCCCTCGTCGTAGCCTCCGAAGGCGTTGGGTAGGCCGGCGTTGGGGTACACGATCGTGAACACCGGGGCGAGACCCGCGAGCTCTTCGACGTAGGGCCGCAGTTCCTGGGGGCCGAGCGCGCAGTTGAGCCCCACGGCCAGCAGGTCGGCGTGGGCGAGCGAGGTCCAGAACGCCTCGAGCGTCTGGCCCGACAGGGTCCGCCCCGACGCATCGGTGATGGTGCCGGAGACGATCAGCGGGATGCGCCGGCCGGCGCTCTCCATGGCCTCCTCGCAGCCGACCAGCGCGGCCTTGGCCACGAGCGTGTCGAACACGGTCTCGATCAGGAAGACGTCGACGCCGCCCTCGAGCAGCGCCGAAGCCTGCTCGCGGTAGCCGTCGCGGACCTGCGCGAACGACACGTCGCGGTAGCCGGGGTCCTCGACCCGCGGCGAGAGACTGAGGGTCTTGTTGGTGGGGCCGAGCGCGCCGGCGACCCAGCGGGGGCGCGCTGCGGTCGACGCCGCGTCCGCCGCCGCCCGCGCGAGGCGTGCGGCTGCCAGGTTGATGTCGACGACGGCGTCGCCCAAGCCGTACTCGACCAGGCCGAGCCGGGTGGCGTTGAAGGTGTTCGTCTCGATGAGGTCGGCACCGGCGGCCAAGTAGGCGTCGTGGATGCCGCGGATCAGCGCCGGACGGGTGAGCGACAAGACGTCGTGCGCGCCGCGCAGGTCGCGCGGGTGGTCGGCGTAACGATCGCCGCGGAAGGCGTCCTCGTCGAGCGCTTCGCGCTGGATCATCGTGCCCATGGCGCCATCGAGCACGAGGACGCGTTCACGCAGGTGGCGGGCGAGAGGATGCTCCATGCGGCCCGAGTCTACGCGCTCGGACCGCAGGTCAGTCGACGTCGTGCCGCAGGAACCGCCACGTCAACAGCGCCGTGAGCACGATGGCGTAGCCGGCTGCCACCAGCGCCGCCCGCTCCAAGGTGATCCCGGCGCCGAGCAGCGCCCCGAAGTCCGGTCCGCCGCCGTTCATCTCGCGTCCGGCCTCGGCCGCGAAGCTCGCGGCCAGGTCGCGCACGGGCGCCCGCGCCGGGGCGTAGACGTTCGTGGTGAAGAAGTAGGTGTCGAGGTCCTCCAAGACCTGACGCAGCCGGATCGTCTGGAGGAACGCGTTGAAGCGGTTGATCGGCTGGAAGCCGACGACGGCCGCGTAGACGGTGTACAGGCCTTCGAGCAGCGCCGGCAGGAAGAACACCATCACCAGGCCCAGGGCCACGTTCCGGACCAGGAACACCATCAGGAACGCGAACGCTACCAGCGCCGCCAGGAACGCCCATTGCAGCGCGTAGAGGCCGACGAGCGGGCCCCAATCGCCGCTGAAGTCGGTCGGCAGGAACAGGGTTCCCGCGGCGCCGAACACGACCGCGGCCACGAGCGCGCCGGCCAGCATGACGCCCGTGACGATCATCGCCACCGCCAGCTTGCCGAACAGGACCGCCATGCGCGACGGCTGGGCGACCAGCACCGTCTTCCACATCGCGTGCGTGCGCTCCTCGCCCACGAGCAGGGCGGCGAACAGCGCGACCACGATCACGAAGAAGCTGGGCGACAGGTAGGCGGGGCCGACCAGGCCCAGGCGTGCGATCCCGTAGGGCGACGCCACGGCCTGCACGACGGTGTCGATGCCGCCGACCTCGTCGGCGATGCCGCCCAGGTTGGTGAACAGCACCCGCCCCACGATCAGCGCCAGGCTGGGCAGCAGCAGCCACCACAATCCTGCCACCACCAGCGTGCGGCGCTTGCGGCGCACCTTGAACAGCTCGGCGCGCACGACGTTCGCGAAGGCGTTCACGACGGCCGCCCGTCGCCGCGCACGAGGCGCAGGTAGGCGCGCTCGAGGTCCTCGGTCTCCCGTTCGGCGTCGGTCACCTCGACGCCCGCCCGCACGAGCCGACCCACCAGACCGTCGGCCTCGTCCTGCGGCACGCCGACGCGGGCTCCGGTCGGCCCGTCGGCGGTGGCCTCGTACCCGAAGCCACGAAGCGCCTCGAGCAAGGCGGCCCCATCGTGGGCCCGTACGCGGTACTGCACGGTCGTGGTGTCGAGCCGGTGCAGGAGCGACTCGAGCGGTCCGTCGTAGACGATCTTGCCCTTCTCGATGGCCAGGATGCGGCCGACGAGCTTCTCGATCTCCGCCAGGATGTGGCTGCTCACGAGCACGGTGACCCCCTCGGCGGCGACGGCGCGCAGGTTCTCGCGGATCTCGGCGATGCCGACCGGATCGAGACCGTTCGTCGGCTCGTCGAGCAGCAGGACCTCGGGCTTCCACAGGAGCGACCGGGCGAGACCGAGTCGCTGCCGCATGCCTTGCGAGTACGCCTTGACCCGCTTCTTGGACGCTTGGTCGAGCTTCACGAACGCCAGGACCTCGTCGAGCCGTCGTTCGGGGACGCCGCCGTGGAGCAGCGCCGCGAAGCGCAGGTTGTCGCGTCCGGTCATGTACGGGTAGAAGCTCGGCTCCTCGATCATCGTTCCCACCCGCCGGAGCGTGGGACCCGGGACCTCGCCGCCGAGCACGCGCCGTTCGCCGCTGGTGGGGCGGATGAGCCCAGCCAACATCCGCAGGGTGGTGGTCTTGCCGGCCCCGTTGGGGCCCAGGAAGCCGACGATCTCGCCGCGGCCCACGGCGAAGCTCACGGCGTCCACCGCCGCGGTCTTGCCGTAGCGCTTGCTCAAGTCCTGGGCAACGATCACGTCCACGGGGACCTCCGAGGGGCGGGCCGGATTCGCCTCGCGACCCCGTCCAGCACGCGCCATCCTAGCATCGCGCGGTGGGGGGGGTCGTGGCGGCCCGCGCGCGCGGTCGGCACCCTCGCTGTCAGCACGATCACTCCTGGGTCGGCGCGCGGGTCATGAGGGCGCGCAGGGCCTGGTCCGGCGGCATGCCCTCGAACACGACGGCGTGGACGTGGTGGGTGAGCGGCAGGTCGAGGCCGTGGGCCCGAGCGTAGGCCTCGACGTGCGCGACCGTCGGCAGGCCCTCGGCCGTGAGGCCGCTGGCCTCCACCTCGGAGCGGGTCAGGCCCGTTGCCAACAGGGCGCCGGCGCGACGGTTGCGAGAACCCGTCGAGGCACAGGTGGCGACGAGGTCGCCGAGCCCGGCCAGACCGTAGAAGGTGCGCGGTCGACCGCCGAGTTGGACGCCCAGGCGGACGAGCTCGGCCAGTCCGCGGGTGATGAGCGCGGCTTTCGTGTTGTCGCCGAGCGCGAGGCCGTCGGCCATCCCCGCCGCCAGCGCGATGACGTTCTTGAGCGCGCCCGACACCTCGACGCCGATCAGGTCCGAGGTCCGGTACACGCGGAAATCGGCGGCGCCCAGCCACCGCTGCGCGGAGCGGGCCAGTGCCTCGTCCTCGGACGCCACCGTCGCCGCCGCCGGCTTGTCGGCACCGATCTCGAGCGCCAGGTTCGGTCCCGAGAGCGCCGCGACGGGCACGCCCGGGAAGGCTTCCTGCACCCGTTGCGAGAGGCGCAGGAGGTCGGCGTTCAGGAAGCCCTTGGCGCACGAGATCACGGCGGCCGGTCGCGGCATGGCGTCGAGGAGCGCGTCCGTCGCCCGCACGGGGACCGCCAACACGACCGCGTCGGCGCCCGCGAGGGCAACCTCGAGGTCGGTGGTCGGTGCGAGGTTCGCGCCCCAGCGGGCGCCGGGCAGGTGCTGCCGGTTCTCGCGATGGCGCGTCAGGGCCTCGGCGTGGTCCGCCCGGCGCGTCCACAAGCGGACCTCGTGACCGTTGCGGGCCAACCGCCGCGCGAGGGCCGTGCCCCAGGCGCCGGCGCCGAGCACGGCGAGACGGTGCGATGACGCCCCCGACATCCGCGCACGCTACCAGGGATGCTAGAGTCCTCGCCGGTGGCCCACGATCGGCATGTGGGCCGTTCTGCATCGGGAGGTGCCATGCCGGTCTACGTCTACAAGAACTTGACGACGGGGGCCACGTTCGAGCTCGCGCAGCGGATCACCGAGGACGCCCTGAGCGTCGATCCGGTCACCGGCGAGCCCGTCAAGCGGTTGATCCAGCCCGTCGGCATCGCGTTCAAGGGTTCTGGCTTCTACGTCACGGACAGTCGCAAGAAGACCAGTGCAGCCTCGCCGGCCAGGTCGCCGGACAAGGCGTCGGGTGGGTCCGGTTCGGGCTCGGACGCGAAGGGCGACGCCTCGGCGAGCGGCAGCGCCCCGACGACCGAGACCAAGGGACCCGACGCCAAGCGCAGCGAGCCGAAGCCGTCGAGCTCTTCGTCGGCCGCGTCGAGCGACTGAACACCGCTCAGCGCTCGGGCACGAGTCGCACTTCGTAGAGCACGGGCCACAGCTTGCCCGTCAGCCACCAGCGGCCCGTCGCCGGATCGTAGGCCACGCCGTTGAGCACCGCGTCCGGGGTCGCCCGGACGCGGTCGTCGTCGGGCACGAGCGCCGAGGCGTCGATGACGACGTCGACGCGTCCCGTGGCCTTCTCGATGCGCACCAACTCGGTCGTCATCCATACGTTGGCGATCACGTGTTCGTCGACGCAGGCGAGCTCGTTGAGGCGCACGACCGGCTGCCCCTCCAGCCGCACGTCGATCCGGTCGAGGAGCGCGAAGTCGACCGCTGACCGACGCTGCAGCGTCGACGATCCGTCGCTCATCCACAGGTCCTGTCCGTCGAAGCAGAGCCCCCACCCCTCGCCGTCGTAGGCGAAGCGGTCCACTTCCTCGAACGTGTCGCGGTCGTAGGCGAACGCCACCCCTTCGCGGTAGGTGAGCTGGATCAGGCGATCGTCGACGAGGGCCAGGCCCTCGGCGAAGTAGCGCTCCGGCAACGGGCGCGACCGAACGACCGCGCCGGTGGCGACGTCGACCTCGCGCACGTCCGAGCGGCCGTAGAGCCCGGTGCTCTCGTAGAAGTGCCCGCCGTCGTACACGAGACCCTGGGTGAAGGCGTTCGGGTCGTGGGGGAGCGTCGCGGTCACCTCCGGCACCCAGCGCGCCACGCCGTTGGCGCTGCACGCGGTGAGCGCGGTGACGAGCAGGACGGCGAGACCGGCGGGGCCGAGCGGCCACCTGCGGCGCGCGCTGGGCGTGCGGCTCACGTCGTCGCCTCGATCGCCAGGCAGGCGGCGACGGCGGCGAACACGTCGTGTTCGAGCTGGGCCACCGAGCGGGTGGCGTCTAGCCGGCGCCACCCTGCCGGATCGGCCGCCGCCTGCGCCAGGAACCCCTCGCGGGCGCGCCGGTGGAAGGCGAGGTCGGCGGCCTCGAGCCGATCGGGACGGCCGCGCACGGCCGCGCGGGCCAGGCCGACGGAGGGATCGAGGTCGAGCAGGAGCGTCAGGTCCGGGCGCCGGCCGCGTGTCACCCGATCGTTGACCTGGCTGATCCACGCGAGGTCGAGCCCGCGGCCGTAGCCCTGGTAGGCGACCGACGCGGCCGAGAACCTGTCGGAGATGACCACGCGGCCCGCGTCGAGCGCGGGCCCGATGACCTCGGCGACGTGTTGTGCGCGGCCGGCCGCGTAGAGCAGGAACTCGGCGAGCGCCTCGATGTG
>CAWIUY010000007.1:447500-731561 GCA_963839375.1 uncultured Trueperaceae bacterium
CGGGGGGGGTGCTGTCGAGCCGCAGGCGGTAGGGCAGCGACGTGACCCGGCCGCCTTCGTCCTGAGCTTCGATCTGCACGGTGACGTCGCCGTCGGCGAGATCGCGGATCGTGAACGAGAACTCGACGAGGCGCTTGCCGCGCTCGCCGGCGTACGTGGCGGTGGCCATGAGGTCGATGCCGTCGACGCGGATGGCCTCGATCCCCTCGTCGTCGAAGGCGTACCCGACGATGCGCAGGTCGGCGGTCGTGCGGGTGGTGCCGCTGCGCGGTTCCCGGATGCTGACCGTGGGGGGCATCGCGTCGCCGCGCTGCAAGCAGGCCGAGAGGAGCAGGCCGAGCGACGCCAACGCGAGGAGCGTCTGGGCGCGCGGGCCACCGTGGCGTCTGCCGATCGGCGGGCGGGAGATGCGGTCCATGGCGCGCAATCTACCGCGCCGGCGCTCGACGCCGCGCTCGCCGGGCTGCAGCGTCTGAAGGCGGGGTGAAGCCTGGCTGAGTCTCTCGGCGCCTTGCCGATGTGGAACTTGATACACTACCGGCACCGTTCCCGGATTCGCCGGGGCCCCGGTGAGAGGAGGACGGCCGCTCGGCACCCACTGCGCCGCGTTCCCTTCCTTCACAACCGGGATCTCGGGGAACCAAAGCGCGGACGGGATCAAGCGTCCGACGTCGACCGTGTTTGCACGTGAAGCCGTCGGTCCAACGTCCCACATCTCAAAGGAGGACCATGAAGCGCATCACCACCCTCGTCGCGACCTTCGCCCTACTGGCCGGTCTGGCCCTGGCGCAGGCGCCCGCGAACACCTACGTCGTCAGCCAGTTCGGCCAGCCGGCGTCGCTCGACCCCGCCCGGGCCTACGACACCGCGTCCGGCGCCATCCTCGAGAACGTCTACGAGACGCTGTTCACGTTCGACGACCCGGCCATCGACCAGCTCAAGCCCGCCTTGGCGACGAGCTACGAGGTCCTGAACGACGGCCTCACCTACCGCTTCCAACTGCGCCCCGACGTCCCCTTCCACAGCGGCAACACGATGACGTGTGCCGATGTCGACTGGTCGTTCACGCGCGGGATGATCACGGCTGCGCCGGAAGGCGCCACCTCCTACCTGCTCGGCAGCCAGTTCCTGGGGAGCCAGCAGACGGGTGACGACGCCGACGCGTTCTTGGCCGAGGTCACGTGGGACGAAGTCGAGAACATGGTCACGTGCCCCGAGGGTGACGATGGCCTCGTCGTCGACCTGAACATCCAGGCGCCCGACCCGGCTTTCCTGGCCGTGCTCGCCTACACCGCGTTCAGCGTCATCGACAGCCAGTGGGCCATCGAGAACGGCGAGTGGGACGGCAGCGAAGCGACGTGGACCGATTGGATCGGCCGCGACCTGACCGAGGGCTTCCTGCACCGCAACGTCTCCGGCACGGGCGCGTACGAGCTCGTCGAGTGGGGCGACGCCAGCGTCATCGCCACCCGCTTCGACGACTACTGGGGCGGCCCCGCCCAGATCGAGAACGTCGTCTACAACTACGTCGACGAGGAAGCCACGCGCATCCTGGCCCTGCAGCAGGGTGACGCCGACCGCATCATCCTCGGCCAGCGCGCCAGCCTCGTGCAGGTCCGCGGCACCCCCGGCGTCGTCGTCCACGAAGAGCCCGACTGGGCCTCCACGTGCGTCTCGGCCGGCTTCTTCAACTTCGACATCGACACCACCGACAACGTCGACGTCGGCTCCGGCCAGCTCGACGGCAACGGCATCCCCTCGGACTTCTTCGCCGACGTGAACGTGCGCCGTGCGTTCGCCCACCTGTTCGATCAGGACGAGTTCATCGCCCAGATCTACCAGGGTGAAGGCGCCAAGCTGACGATGGGTCTGCCGAGCACCTTCCCGGGCTACAACCCCGACGTGCCGATCCGTTCGCTCGACCTCGAGGCCGCCGAAGAGTTCATGCGGCTCGCGTTCGACGGCGAGGTCTGGGAGAAGGGCTTCGAGTTCACGGCGCTCTACAACGCGGGTAACACGACCCGTGAGACGCTGCTCAACATCATCAAGGACAACGTCGAGTTCCTGAACCCGAAGTTCACGATGAACGTGCGCAGCATCCCGTGGGCCGACTTCCTGGCGCGTAGCGCCGAAGGCAAGATCCCGCTGTTCGCGCTCGGTTGGTGCGCCGACTACGCCGACGCCCGCAACTTCGTGAACACCTTCTACGACAACGACGGCTTCTACGCGCCCCGCACCTCGATCAACGTTCCCGAGATGCAGGCGATCATCGACGAAGCCGACGTCATCCTCGACCAGGAGACCCGTGGCTTCCTCTACCGTGAGATCGGCGTGCTCCATTACGACCAGGCGCCGCTGATCGTGTACCCGGTCCCCACCGAGTACATCCTCACGAGCGACAAGATCTCGGGGGTCTACTACAACCCCATGCGCAGCGATGAGTTCCTCTGGAAGGACATCGCCAAGAACTGAGGCGACGCTCGCGTGCCCCCCGGGACCTTCGCCGGGGGGCACGCGAGCTAGGCTTTTATTTGATCCCACCACCGGCGACCGCGGTCGCCGGTCGCCGCGCCACGTATCCGGCGCGACCCTTCGGAGGCCACCCGGTTGTTCACGTTCATCTTGCGTCGTCTGATGATGCTGCCGCTCGTCTTCTTCGGTGTGACGGTCATCATCGTCCTGCTCATGCAGTTGTTGACCCCATCCCAGCGTGCGGCCGCCTACATCCGCAGCGAGAACCAGGCGAACCAGATCCCCGAGATCATCCGTCAGTACCGGCTCGATGCCCCCTGGTACATCCAGTACGGCGGCTGGCTGCAGCGGTTGTCGACCGGTGACCTGGGCTACTCTCGCACCACCAACGAGCCGGTGCTCACCACCCTGCGCAAGCGGCTCCCCACCACCGCTGAGCTCGCCTTCCTGGCGATCCTGCCGGTCATCGGCGTCGGTGTCTGGCTCGGCACCGCGGCGGCCCTCAACCGAGACGGCCCCATCGACCAGGTCGTGCGGGTCCTGTCGATCTTCGGTTGGTCGATCCCGACGTTCGTGATGGGGATCTGGCTGCTCGTCATCTTCTACGGCCTGCTGGGCTGGTTCGAGCCCGGGCGCTTGTCGACGCAGTATGCCATCAGCATCGCCACGTCCGACTTCCAGCGCTACACCGGCTTCATGGTGCTCGACGGGCTTCTGAACGGCCGCTTCGACATCGCGCTGAACGCCTTGCGTCACCTGGTGCTGCCCGTGATCACGCTCGCCACGGTGCAGTCCGCGCAGATCATGCGTGTGATGCGGTCGTCGCTCCTCGACGCGCTGTCCGAGGACTACGTGCGGACCGCGCGGGCCAAGGGGCTCCCGCAGCACGTCGTGAACCACAAGCACGCGCGCCGTAACGCGCTCATCCCCGTGGTGACGCTCTCGGGCTTCGTGCTGATCGGCCTCATCAACGGGGTGGTCATCACCGAGACGATCTTCAACTACCCCGGTCTCGGCCAGTGGGCGGCGCAAGCGGCGCTCAGCCTGGACTACGCCTCGGTGCTCGGTTTCGCGGTGTTCACGGGGGTGGCGGTCGTCACGGCCAACCTCTTGGTGGACGTCCTGTACGGCATCGTCGACCCGCGGATCCGGTACGACTGATGGACGCCGCACCCGTTCCCAAGTTCCTGACGCGGCATTCGGCCCTCGGCCGCTGGTGGGAGTCGAAGAGCCTGCGGCGCTTCCGCCGCAACCCGCTGGCGATCGTCGGCCTGCTGATCGTGTTCGGCTTCGTCGTCATCGCCACGATCGCACCGCTCATCACACCGCTCGGTCGCAGCTGCCTTCGCGACCTCGGCCTCAGCGCCTCGACGGCGACCGCCCATCGCAACCCCACGAACCCGGCCTTCTGGCAGATCATGTTCCAACCGCCCGACTCCTGCCACGTCATGCCGCGCGTCGGATTCTCGCCCATCCCGCAGTCGGCGGAGGCGTCGGGCACGATGTTGGGGACGACCAGCCAGGGGTACGACATCTACTACGGCCTCATGTGGGGGGCGCGGACGGCCTTCCGGATCGGCGTGTTGGTCGTGGGTATCGGGCTCACGATCGGTCTCATCGTCGGCGCCACCGCGGCCTATGTCGGGGGATGGATCGACAACGTCCTCATGCGCTTCACCGACGTGGTCATCGCCGTGCCCGCGCTCGTGCTGGCGCTCGTGATCGTGATGGTGCTGGGCAACTCGATCGTCAACCTGATGATCGCGATCGCCGCCGTCTCGTGGCCGAGTTACGCCCGTTTGGTGCGTGGCGAGGTGCTTCGCATCAAGGAGCTCGAGTACGTCACCGGCGCCCGGGCGCTGGGGGAGCGCGGCTTCGGCGTCGTGTTCCGACACATCCTGCCCAACGCCGTCGGCCCGGTCCTGATCGTCGCCTCGCTCGACATCGGGTCGATCGTGCTCACCGCGGCGGCGCTGTCGTTCCTGGGTCTCGGTCCGGAGCTCGGTTACACGGATTGGGGCCAGATGATCAGCTTCGCCCGCAACTGGATCCTCGGTCCGCCCGGACAGCCGCTGGCGTACTGGTTCACCTCGTTCTGGCCGGGCATCACGATCGTGCTGTTCGTGCTGGGCTGGAACCTGTTGGGCGACGCCTTCCGCGACGTGCTGGACGTGCGCAGCAACACCTGAAGCGTCGCTTCCTAGGCGCGTCGCACGCGTCGGCCCCGAACCGGGGCCGACGCGCACCTTCGTCACGGGGTGCCGTCGACCGTGGGCGGCGCTTCGGGGGTAGGCCCGGGCGCCACGGCCGCGAGTGCCGCGGCGGCCGCGCTGGCGTCGCGTCCGTTGATGTGCCACAGGAACGCCACGATCGCGCGGACCTCGACGCCTTCGAGCCGGCCTGGCTGGTAGCGCGGCATCGTCGCGTCGGTGTAGGCCCACAGCGCGACCGGATCGGCGAACGCCGTCAAGGCGTCGGCGCCGCGGAGCGCGGGGGGATTCCCGACGTCGAACAGGTCGTGCTGGCGTTCCATCATGGTCTCGAACGACATCTGCGTCGGGTTGCCAGGGCGATGGCAACGGGTGCAGGTTCGGTGATCGGCGGGGAAGGCCAGCTTTGCCTCGGCGTACCCGAGCGCGGTGTCGCCGTGGCAGACGGCGCAGTTGCGGTCGAACAGTTCGGCTCCGATGCGGACCTCGTCCGAGGCGTCCGTCACGAGCCACGACCGCAACTGGTCGCCCTCGCGTGAACCGGTCGGGAGCACGCGCCGAGCCTCGAGCGTGTCGAGCGCCGCCGGGGGGGCAGCGGGTGCCGCGGCCCAAGCGATCATCGTTCCGGCGGCCCCTAGACCCAGGCACGCGACGAGCACGAGCCCAACGCGGATGGCGATCCGGCGCTGCCGGACCCCTGGCTGGCTCACGCGCTCAGGGTTCGCGGCGGTCGGGATCGAAGGGATCGTCGTGTGCGTCAGGAACGTCCGTCGCTGGCACATCCGGGTCGACGGGCGCACCGGAGACCGGATCGATCGGTGCGTCGGGGTCCACGGGGGTCCCGGCGACGGGCTCGGCGGGGCTGGGGGGCGCCGGCTCGACGGGGGTGGCCGGCGCCGTCGACGGGGGTGTCGAGGCGACGGGGGCAGCGCCTTCGGTGGGTGCCGCGTCGACGGTGGTGGTGGGCGCCGGTGCCGGCGTGTGGGCCGGCGGGGTCGACGCGGCGTTGGAGCGCTGGACCGCACGGACGACGAAGACCACCAAGGCGGCGACCAACGCGACCGGCACCACGAACCGCAGCAGCGCCCACAACAGACCCGCGAGCCAGCCGAGGACGGTGCCGACCGCCCCGAACAGCACGCCGACGAGCCACAGGAGCGCGGTCCCGAGCAGCAGCGCGATGAGCCCGAACACGACGAGCTCGATGACTTCTTGCAGCGACCGCTTCATGGCTCGAGTCTAGCACCCGGCTTCCCGTCGCCCGGGGTACGCTTCGCAACGCCATGGCGCCGACGCGAACCCTCGACCTGATCATCGATCGACCCGTCCACGGCGGCCGCTGCGTCGCGTACCCGGCGGACGCTGCTCCCAGCGACGATCCCGGCGCCGCGCGGCGACAGGTGGTGCTGGTGGCGGGTGCGCTGCCCGCGGAGCGCGTGCGGGCGCGGGTCGACGTCCGCAAGGGGGTGGCGTTCGGCGACGTGCTCGAGGTGCTCGACGCCTCGCCCGATCGGGTCGCCGCGCCCGGCCACCCGGGCCTCGACCTGGGACACGTCGCCTACGCGCGTCAGCTGACCTGGAAGGCCGCCGTGCTCGAGGACGCGCTGCGTCGATCGAAGGTGACCGTCGACCACGTGGAGGGCGGGGTGGCGCCGGTGGTGCCGTCACCCGAGACCTGGGGGTACCGGAACACCGTGCAGCCTGCGGTCGTCGATCGGCCACGCGGGAGCGGCGCCGATGGCGCCGAGCCCGAGCCCCTCCAGACCTCGCTCGGTTACCGCCTTCCGGGCGGTCACGAGCTGGTGGAGGTCCCGCGAGACCCCACCGCCAACGCGGCCTGTGCCGCGGCCTGGGACGTGGTCCGCGCCACGCGCTTGCCGCGCGGCGTCGTCGAGGTCGCCCTGCGTGGCAACGACGCCGGCGAAGCGCTCGTGAGCCTCATCGCCAGTTCCGACGCGCGTGACGCGCTCGAGGCCGCGCACGACCTGGTTCGCGGCGGCGTGCACGGCGTGGCGCTCTCGCCCCACGATCCACGCGGACGCTTCCGCGGCGGCGCCCAACGGTTGGCGGGCGCACGCACCGTGCGCCAGCGCTTCGGTGACGTCGAGATCACGCTGAACGCGACGGCCTTCGCCCAACCGAACGCCGCCGCAGCCGGCGGCCTGTTCCGTGACCTGGTCGATTGGACGCCCGAGGCCGCCCACGCGCTCGACCTGTACGCCGGCAACGGTGTCATCGGCATGCACCTGGCGCCGCGCGTGGGCCGGGTGACGGCGCTCGAGATCGATCGGGGCGCGGTCGAGCGCGGTCGTGCGGACGCGGCTCGGCAGGGGTTCACGAACGTCATGCACGTGCGGCTCGACGTCCGCGACCTCGCCGTGCCCGACGACGTCGACCTGATCGTGGTCGACCCGCCGCGGGCGGGGCTGGCCGCGGGAACGCGCGCCGCCATCGTCGCGTCGCGCGCACGCACCCTGCTCTACGTGAGCTGTGACGTGGCCACGTGGACGCGCGACGTCGCCGACCTCACGGCGTCGGGGTTCCGGCTCGACCGGTTGCGCCCCTACGACTTCCAGCCGCACACCCACCACCTGGAACTCGCCTCGCGGCTCGTTCGCTGAGCGGCGCGGCGATGGCGACGGGCGGTAGGATGCCGGGCGTGTTGGCCAAGCGGATCATCCCCTGCCTCGACGTCCACGAGGGCCGGACCACCCGTGGACAGCAGTTCGGACGTGCGGAGGCCGGCGAGCTCCGCGACGTCGGCGACCCCGTCGAGCTCGCCGTGCGTTACGACGCCGACGGCGCGGACGAGCTGGTCTTCTACGACATCACCGCGACCGCTCACGGTCGTGCCACCATGCTCGACGTCATCGCCCGGGTGGCCGAACGATGTTTCATGCCGCTCACCGTGGGTGGCGGCGTGCGCACGCTCGACGACGTCAAAGCGCTGTTCGACGCGGGCGCCGACAAGGTGTCGATCAACTCGGGTGCCGTCGCCGATCCCGAGCTCCTGCGCGTGGCCGCCGAGCACTACGGCGCCCAGGCCGTCGTTCTCTCCATCGACGCCAAGCGCCGCCCCGAGGGTGGCTGGGGGGTGTTCGTGGCCGGCGGCCGGCGGGACACCGGGCTCGACCTCGTGGCCTGGGCCGAGCGCGGCGCCGCGCTCGGGGCAGGGGAGATCGTGCTGAACAGCATCGATGGCGACGGCATGCAGACCGGCTACGACGTGGCCGCCACCCGCGCGGTCGCACGCGCCGTCGACGTGCCGGTGGTCGCCTCGGGCGGGGCCGGTCGCGCCGAGCATCTGCGCGCCGTCCTCGTCGAGGGCGAGGCCGACGCCGCGTTGGCGGCCGGCATCTTCCACCGCGGCGAAACCACCGTGCCCGAGGTGAAGCGTTACCTCCACCGCGCCGGCGTGCCCGTGAGGCTGACGTGAGCGCCGGAGGTCGGTGGCGACCGGAGACCCTGGCCGTTCACCTCGGGCTCGAGCCGGACGCGACGACGGGTGCGGTGGTGCCCGCGTTGCACCTCGCGACCACCTTCGAGCGGGCCGAGGACGGCGCCTACCCGCGCGGTTACGTGTACGCGCGGAGCGACAACCCCACCCGTGCGGCGCTCGAGCGCGCGGTGGCGTTGCTCGAGGGGGGCCGCGAGGCCGCCGCGTTCGCTTCCGGGTCGGCGGCCGCTGCGGCCGTGTTGCGGTCGGTGCCGCCGGGCGGCCACGCCATCGTTCCCGACGACCAGTACCACGGGCTGCGCACGCTGCTCCAGCGCGTGCTGGTGCCGGCCGGCTTGCAGGTCACGGCGGTGGACATGGGCGACCTCGACGCGGTGGCGGCCGCGCTGCGGCCCGAGACGCGGCTCGTCTGGATCGAGACGCCTTCGAACCCGATGCTGAAGGTCACCGACGTCGCCGGGGTCGTCGGCTTGGCGCGCGCGGCCGAGTCGCGTCACGGCGAACCGGTGGTCGTGGCGCTCGACGCCACCTGGACGCCGCCGCCGTGGCAGCCGGCCTTCGGGCTCGGCGTCGACCTCGTGGTGCACGCCACCACCAAGTACCTGGCCGGACACTCCGACGTGCTCGGCGGCGTGGTCGTCGCGGCGCCCGAAGCGCGCGCGGAGGGCGACCCTTGGCCGCGCGTGCGCGACATCCAGCGTCTCGAGGGGGGTGTGGCGGCGCCGTTCGACGCTTGGCTCACCCTGCGCGGTCTGCGCACGCTGGCGGTTCGCATCGCCGCCCAGGCGGAGGGAGCGGCCACGTTGGCCGCCTTCCTGGTCGCGCATCCGGGCGTTCGGCAGGTCCTGTACCCCGGCTTGCCCGAGCACCCGGGCCACGCGGTGGCGGCCCGCCAGATGCGTTCGTTCGGCGCGATGCTCTCGTTCCGCGTCCACGGGGGCGCGGCGGCCGCGCTGAGCGTCGCCGCGAACGTACGCCTGTTCACGCGTGCCACCAGCCTCGGTGGGGTGGAGAGCCTGATCGAGCACCGCGCCTCGATCGAGCCGCCCGGGGGCCCGACGCCCGATGATCTGCTCCGCGTGTCCGTCGGTCTCGAGCATCCCGACGACCTGATCGACGACCTGCGACAAGCGCTCGACGCGTCAGGAGCCGGCCGATGAGCGATCGGCCCACGACCGCCACCGTCGGCGACGTCGCCTGGGGGACGAGCGGTCTGGTCCCGGTCGTGGCTCAGGACGCCACGTCCGGCGACGTGCTCACCGTCGCCTACGCCAACGAGCTGGCGTTGGAACGCACGCTCGAGACCGGCGAAGCCCACTACTGGAGCCGTTCGCGGGCCGAGCTGTGGCGCAAGGGCGCCACCTCAGGACACCTGCAGCACGTGCGCGAGGTGCGTCTCGATTGCGACGGCGACGCCTTGGTCTACCGCGTCGATCCGCTCGGTCCCGCCTGCCATACGGGTGCGCGCACCTGCTTCTACCGCCAGCTCCACGAGGCCGCCGACCGGCCCGGTCCCGCGGCCGGCATCGGGTCGACCATGGGGCTGCTGCAACGCGTCGTCGACGCACGCTGGGCCGAGCGGCCCGAAGGCTCCTACGTGGCGCGGCTGGCGGAGCGCGGGGTCGGGTACATCGCCCAGAAGGTGGTGGAGGAGGCCGGCGAGACGGTCGTCGCGGCGCTGCAGGAGCACGACGACGAGCTCCTGGCCGAGGCCGCCGACCTGCTCTTCCACCTCACGGTCTTGCTCCGCGCCCGCGGGCACGGGCTCGACGAGGTGGCCCAGGTGCTCGCCGACCGCCATCGCGCGCGGAGTTGAGCCGGCGCGGTTCGTGTCGCCTGCCACGGCCCGCACACCGGCAGAACGCGCGGCGCCGTGGCACGATGGCGCCATGACCGAGAAACGATCCGACCGCGGCCCGAACCCGAAGGACGTCCCGCGCCGGCGTGAACCCGCCATGGACTTCGAGCGTGCGTTGGTTCTCGACACGGTGCGCGTGACCGAACAGGCGGCGATCGCGGCCGCCCGCGTCGCCGGCAAGGGCGACGCCGACCAGGTGGACCAAGCCGGCGTGGACGCGATGCGACGCGTGCTGAACGAGCTCGACATCGATGGCGAGATCGTGATCGGGGAGGGCGAGCGCGACGAGGCGCCCATGCTCTACATCGGCGAACACGTCGGCCACGCGGGCCCCGACGCGTGGGACGTCGACATCGCCGTCGACCCGGTGGAAGGCACCGACATCACTGCGCGCATGGTCGAAGGCTCCGTGGCCGTGATCGCCCTGTCCGAGAAGGGCGGGCTCTTCCAAGCGCCCGACACCTACATGGAGAAGCTGGTGGTGCCGCCGCCTGCCGCCGGCAAGGTGGACCTGACGTGGCCGGTGGCCGCCAACCTGGCGGGGATCGCGCAATCGCTCGACCGCGACGTGAGCGACCTGACCATCGTCATCCTCGACCGACCGCGCCACGAGGGGCTCATCGCCGAGGTGCGCGCGGCGGGCGCCAGGGTGAAGCTGATCGGCGATGGCGACGTGATCGCCTCCCTGTCGGCGGGTATGCGCGGCACCGGCATCCACGGTGTGATGGGCACGGGCGGCGCCCCCGAGGGGGTCCTGGCGGCGGCGGCGCTCAAGTGCATCGGTGGCGAGATCCAGGGGCGTTTCCGACCGCGCAACGACGCGGAGCGCGCCCGCCTCGACGAGCTCGGCGTGAGCGTCGATCGGGTGTACCGCACCCAGGACCTGGCGCCGGGTACCCAGCTCGTGTTCAGTGCCACCGGCATCACCGACGGCGACATGGTGCGGGGCGTGAAGTTCTTCAAGCAAGGGGCCCGTACCCACACCGTCTCGATGGGATACCACTCGCGGGTGGTGCGCTTCTCGGACGCCGTGCACCTGCTCGGCGACGGCGCCCGCGTCACCATCCAGCGCTGAAGGACGGGGCGGCCACCTGCAGGTGGCCGCCCCGTCGAACGACATCGGGTGGAGGGTCGTTCAATCGGCCGCGCGTCGTTCCGACTCCGCCACCCAGTAGGCGTACGTCTCGTCGTCGGGCACGAGTTCCGCCGCGTTCCGGTAGTACGTGGCGGCGTCGTCGTAGGCGCCCCGCTCGAAGGCCACCCGGCCGAGCCACGACCAGGCTTGGGCGTACTCGGGGTTGTGCGTCGTCGCACGTGCGAAGCGCTCCGCGGCCTCGCTCAGGCGTCCCCCTTCGTAAGACGTGACCCCGGCGCGGAACGCGTCGACCGCCTCGGTCCCCCAGCGCGCCTGTTCCTGCGCGAGGTCGAGGAAGTACGCCGCACGCTCGTCGGCTGGATCGAGTTCGAGGGCGCGTTGCCAGTAGGGGATCGCCTGGGCCGGACGGGCGCTCTCGATCAGGATGCGGCCCACCCAGACGTGGGCTTCGGCGTCCATCGGGGCGAGCTCGGTGACGTCGACGTAGCGTTCGAGCGCCGCGTCGCGCTCGCCGCGTTCGTACGCACCGTAGGCGAGCTCCTTGCCGACCTCGGCCGCCAGCGCCGTCGCTTCGTCGTCGAGTTCACCACCCTGACGCACGTAGTCCTGCCACGTCGACCAGGCGGGGCCGGTCCAGTGGCTGCGGCTGTAGGCCTCGGCGAGGAAGCGGATCGGTTCGAGGCGATCAGGGGCCAGCGAGCGGGCGCGACGCCCCTCGGCGAAGGCCGCCTGCCACAACGCGCGGTCGGGGTACTGCGCCTCGTACGTGTTCAGGGCTTCGGTCATGAGCGCTTCGCCTTCGGCGAGCGCGGCAGCGGCAGCGTCCGGCAGCGTCGACTGGGCGAACGACCCACCGAGGGCGAGGGCGCCGGCCAGCGTCAACGAGAGAACCAGGGGACGGAACATACGACCTCCTCGGGACCACATGGGCGCCGTCCTGCCGTCCAAGCGGAAGAAGCCCATGGCGTCAGCATGCACTTGACCTAGGTGAGAAAGGGAAGCGCCGCCGACGTGGTCGACCAGTCTAGCAACGTGGCCAGCGCGCGGCCGCGGTGGCCCACACGTTCTTTCTCCGCCAGGCTGGCCTCGGCGAAGGTGACCCCGAGGTCGTCCGAGAGGAAGACCGGGTCGTACCCGAAGCCATGATCGCCACGGGGACCCAACAAGATCGTGCCCTCGCAGGTCCCCCGGAAGGTGGCGACGGCGCCGTCGGGTCCCGCGACCACGACGACGGAGACGAAGCGTGCCCGGCGCTCGCCTGGGCGGGCGTGCTTCAGCCGCTGGAGCAGGTGGGCCACGCGTTCGCCGTCGCTGAGGCCCGGACCCCCGAAACGCGCCGACCATACACCTGGCGCACCGTTCAGCCCGTCGACCTCGAGTCCGGAATCGTCGGCGACGGCGACCCGAGCGAGCTTCGAGGCCGCGAAGCCGGCCTTGACCAGGGCGTTCTCTTCGTAGGTGGCCCCGGTCTCAGGCGGGAACTCGGACAGGCCGAGCGCATCGGAGGCCGTCAGGGCGATCCCCGCCGGCTCGAGGGCGTTGGCGAACTCGCGCACCTTGCCCGGGTTGTGCGTGGCCAGCACCCACGTGGCGAGCGGCGCGTCGCTCACGAGGACCAACCCGCGCGGGCGATCTCGAGAACGCGGGCGACGCCACGCAGCCCTTGGGCGAGCAGGCGCACGTACAGTTCCGCGTCGAGCGGTTCGCCTTCGCCACCGCCGTGGACCTCGACGACGGCGCCCGAGGCGGTGCCGACCACGGCCAGGTCGGCGGTGGCGGCGCTGTCCTCGGCCGCGTCGAGGTCCAGCCGGGCGGTGCCGTCGACGAGACCCACCGACACGGCCGCCACCTCATGGCGCAGTGGCCACTCGGTGAGCGTGCCGGCGAACACCTGCCGGTCGGCCAGGTGGTGCAGCGCCGCGTAGCCGGCCAGGATGGCGGCACAGCGGGTGCCGCCGTCGGCTTGCAGGACGTCGCAGTCGATCAGGAGCGTGCGGCCGGGGAAGGACGCCAGGTCGACCGAGCTGCGCAGGGCCCGACCCACCATGCGCTGGATCTCGAAGCTGCGACCACGGACGTGGCCGCGCTCTCGAACGGTGCGCTCGGAGGTGGCGCGCGGCAGCATGGCGTACTCGGCGTTGAGCCACCCGCCGCGGTAGCCCTTGCCGCGCAGGTGAGGGGGCAGCTTCGCCTCGACGGACACGGTCGCGAGGACCTCGTTGCGGCCCCACACCACCCGCGCCGATCCTTCGGCGTGGTGGTTGGACCCGACGCTCACGGAGATGGCGCGCAGGTCGTCGTCGGAACGGTCACGCCGCGCCGGGGCCGTCACGCGCCGACCTCGGACGCCATCGGCCACGGGGGCCGGACGGGCAGCGGGAGCGGCAACGCGGCGACGGTTCCTTCGGGTCCACCGAGGATCGAGGCGACGTGGCGGTACGTCGGCACGTCGCCGGTCACCAGATGGCGCACCCACCCGGTGCCCGCGCTCCGCGCCAGAGCGAGACGCCGGAGCTCGGTGGCAACGGCCTCGGCCGTGGCCCGTGCGGAGTCGACCAGGTCGACCTCGTCGCCGAGGACGTCGCCGAGCGTCGCAGCCAGTGGCGGGTAATGGGTGCATCCGAGGATGAGGGTGCGCAGGTCGTCGGGTCGATCCAGCAGGTAGTGCTCGGCCACCAAGCGGGCGATCGTGCCGTCCGACACGCCTTCCTCGACGATCGGCACGAACAGCGGGCAGGCGCGCGCCCAGGCGTCGACGCCGTGCTGGGCCAGGGCGCGTTGGTAGGTGCCGGCGCCGATCGTGGCGGCCGTGCCGATGACGCCGACGCGCCCGCGATCGGACGGTTCATGGCGCGCCCCGCGCGCCGCGCGCGCCCCGCGCGCCGCGCGCGCCGCGAGCGCCGCCGCCACGCCCGGGGCGATGACGCCCCAGACGGGGACCGGCGCCGCCCGCGCGAGGTCGGGGAGGGCGGCCGCGGAGGCGGTGTTGCAGGCCACGACGATCGCTTTCACGCCGCGCTCGACGAGTTCGCCAGCGAGCTCGAAGGCGAACCCACGCACCATGGGGAGCGGTTTGCCGCCGTACGGCAGACGCGCCGTGTCGCCGATGTACACGAAGTCCTCGTGGGGCAGCGCCCGCACCAAGGCGCTGAGGACGGTGAGACCCCCGACGCCCGAGTCGAAGACGCCGATGGGGGCGGAGACGTTGGGCATTCGGTCAGCCTATACCGGGCACCTGCCGTGGCGCCCTCGGTTCACGGCTTCGTGAGTGCTACCTTCTAGTCGTGAGCTCGGACACGGCCCTCCCACGCGACGACCCACCCCAGCGGCCCGCGTTCGTGGCGGGTCGCCCCGTCGGCCCACGACCCCACTGTGGCGCTGGAGCGGGTGGCGCGGCTCGCCGCGCGAGCGCTGTCGATGTCGGCGGCTACGCTCACGCTCCTCGACGCGGGCGGAGCGCGTCGCACCATCGCGCACGGTCTGCCGAACGCCGCGCGGCGGGGCGCGGCGTGGTCGGCCCAGGCGGACCTGGCGCTCGCCGCCGAGGGGGTCGTGGAGGTGACGGGCGTGGACGTCGGGCCCGTCGGTGCAGCCACCGGACCGGGCGGGCCTGCCGTGCTGTCCTACGCGGCGGTCGCCCTCGTGTCGTCGACGGGCCGACGCCTCGGTGTGCTGGAGGTCGTGGGGTGGTCGCCGCGACCCGCCCTGAGCGCCGTGGAACGGGAGACGCTCGCCGACCTGGCCGTCGTCGCGGTCGGCCTCGTGGACGGAGCGCTGGGCCGAACCGAACTCGAGGCGCTGCGCCGCGAGCACGAACACCGTCTCGACCATGATCCGCTCACGGGGGCACTGACCAGGCGCGGTCTCGTCGATCGGCTCGAGCACGCGCTCTCGCTCGTTCACCGCACCGGGGCGACCTTGACGGTGGTGCTGCTCGAGCGGCCTGGACTGCGGGCACTCGCACGCGAGGGGCGAGCGGCGCGCGTCGACGGGGCCTACCTGGAGATCGTCGCCCGCCTCCGGGAAGGCGTGCGGGACCACGACCTCGTCGCGCGCTGGGACGACGAGCAGTTCGTGGTGGTGCTCCAGGCCGGCGACGGCGTCTCCGAGCCCCAGGTGGCCGGCCGCCTCGGGCGCGACCTCGAGCGAGCCCTGGCCGCTGAGGACGGCGAGACGACGGTGCGGGCCAGCGTCGGGGTCGCCACGTATCCCCAGGCCGGTGAGGACGCGCTCGGTCTCCTGGGTGCCGCGCAGGCAGCGCTCGTCACGGCCCAGCTCGACGGTGGCGGGGTCGCGGAGGCGCCTCACCTCGGCTGAACAACTGGTCGGCGGCGCCGCGCGGGCCAGCGACGCGGGCGCACCGGTGGTGGCGCCTACGGCTGAGCACGGCCGCCCGGTCGACGTGACAGCGTTCGGGGGCGCTCGACCTCGGTCGAACGCCCCCTCCTGCAGCGGTGTGTCGGTGGCTCAGCGGTCGCGGTTGCCGCGGGCCGAAGCGCGCTCGTAGCTGTAGCGCACCGCGGGCTCGTACTCCGACCACGTCTCGCCGTTCTGGCGGACCCAGTACTCGCGGGCGGATGGGGCGACCTCGCTCCACGGGCGTCCACGGTAATCGGGGTGGTTGGCGAGGTCGATCCCGTACCGGTACGCGGGCTCGCGCTCCGGGTAGTCGTCCTCGGTGCCACCGAACGTGTCGCGGTGGTGGGTGACGTAGTCGTCGCGGTGATCGGCGAGCACGTCGTCGGTACGCTCGACGTCGACGTCGGTCTTGCGCACCGTGTCGCGCACGGTCTCGGTGTGCTCGTCGACGTCCTTGGACAGGACGACTTCCTCGACGACGCGGGCCTGTTTGCCGACGACGACGTCCTCGGTCCGCTCGCTCATCTCGACCGAGCGCTCCTGGAAGGCGCTGTCGGCCTCGGCGTTGGAGACCGGACGGTCGACCGGGCGCCGTTCCACGTCGACCTTCTCGTCGCGCACGCGGACCTGCTTCTCGACGGGCTTCTCGGTGACGTACGTGCTGACGCGCACGCCGCCGCCCTCGACCTCACGGGTCCCGACGTCGAGTTCCTCCTCGACGACCTCGAGGGTTTCCTCGCCCTCGACGGGCGCTGCGCCGGTCCTGGCGGTGCGGCGCGCGGTGGTGTCCGCGGCCACGTCCGTGTCCGCGACGACGTCCCGGTCGACGGGCACGTCGCGGTCGACGGGCACGGCGGTGCCGGCGCCCGCCACGGTGCGTTCGTGACGCTGCATGATCCGGACGGCTTCGCTCGCCCGGTCGTCGTCGACCTCGACGGCGACGAGCTTGCCGCCCGCGCGCACGCCCTGGACGTAATCGGCGGCTTCACGGTCGGGCACGCCCTGGTCGACGAGCCAGTTCCGCAGATCGGGATCGGTCTCGTCATGGCGCGTGATCTCTTGGCGGCCGAAGCCACTCTGGGCGAGATCGTTGCTGACGCGTTCGACATCGGCTTCGGTACGGTACAGACCTACGACGGTGGTGGCCATGGGATGTCCCCCTGGTTCTCCGAGGTGTTAGTCCTCGGTCTCGTGGCGTTCGATTTCGGCTGTCTGGTGACGGAGCGTGACGCGTTGGGTCTCGTGGCGGTCCGCCGTTCGCTTGGTCAGGTGCAGTTCCTCCTTCAACAGGAGACGCTTCTCGACGACCAAGACCTCCTCGTGGACGGGCACGATCGTGGTGTCGCCCTCGACCCGAACCGAGGCCGGTGTGTCGACGTAGCGATCGATGGGCACACGCGTCACGTTCACGCTCTCGCTGGAGAGGACCTCGTCGATCGTCTCCTCGCGTTCGTGGGTCTGGGTGTGGACCCGGACGGTGGCCGTGGGGCGGGTGCGCGTCTCGACGACGAGCTGCTCTTCGACGAGGGGGACGACCTGGCGGTCGATGACCTGGCGGTCGCCCGTCTCGCGCCCGCCGACCCCTTGCCCGCCGACCCCTCGGCCGCCGACCCCTTGCCCGCACCGGGCGACCCCTCGGCCGACGGCGTCGTCGCCAGCCGTGTCGGCACGGCCTGCCTCGAGTTCGGTGAGGCGGACGGCGAGGTGGATGTCGGCGCCCTCGCGGCGTTCGATCGCGTCCGCCGGAACGAGCCACCGCCGGCCATCGGCTCCGCGAAGCAGCAGGCTGCCATCGGTCTCGCGGTCCACGAGCTCAGCGGCCACGTTCTGTCCCGCGGTGTCTCGAACGGTGATCGGTTCCGGTTCCATGACGGCTAGATGACGTCGGTGAAGAGCCAGAGGATGAGCAAGATGGCAAGGATGATGACGATCACCGTCACGATGGCGCCCGTCGCTCCGCGGCCTTCCGGCTTGTCGTAGGCGCCAACTTTCGGATCGACCTTCTTGGGATCCTGAGCCATGGCTGCCCCCTTTCCGCCTGCGATCAGGCGTAGTGGCATGGTAGGGGCTTCCCTCCCGGCCCGGCCGTGCATCTGACCAATCGACGCCCATGCACCGTCGTCGGGAGCATCGAGCGGGGCAGGTGACGGTGGTCCCGCCGGGGGACGGCGCTCAGGGGGTCAGTTCCAAGAGGGTCAGTTCGGGAGGACAGTTCAGACGGAACGGGACGACGCCCACGCCCAGCCCGCGTGACACGTACCCCAGCGCGCGCTGACGGGTCCAGCCGCGAACGAAGCGCTGGGCGTAGGGCGACGCCTTCACGAGCGCGCCGAGCCCCGGGACATGGATCTGGCCGCCGTGGGTGTGGCCGCACAAGGTCAGGTCGACATCGGGCGGGATCGCCGACAGGGAGTCAGGATCGTGCGACACCAGCAGGCACGCGCCGGCGTCGGGCCGCTCACGCAGCGCGTCGTCGACGTCGGGAGCGCCCTGGCTCCAGTCGTCCAGGCCGGCCAGGTGGAGGTCGTCGCGCACCTGCACGCCACGGTTGCACAGGACCGTGACACCGCACCCTGCGAGCGCGTCCGCGAACGGCGTCAGGTCGTCGAAGCGAATGTAGTCGTGGTTGCCCCAGGTGGCGTAGACGCCTAAGGGCGCTCGCAGACGCGCCAGTTCGCCGACCAGGGGCTCGATGTCGGCCGCGACCAGGCCGTCGACGAGGTCACCACCGATGAGCACCAGGTCGGGGTCGTGCGCCATGGCGGCGTCGACCCACGCTTCGATCGAGCCGCGCCGCACGTAGACGCCGTAGTGGAAGTCGCACAGGAAGGCGACGCGCACCGGTTCGCGGAGCGTCAAGACGGGTCGGCGCACCGACGTCACCTCGAAGCGGTAGACGTTCGAGACCATCTGTGCCGTGACGGCGACCGGGGCGCCGGCCCAGAGCCAGCTTCGATCACGACGGTCCATGCTCGTCCTCTCGATCGCTCGGCGAGGCGCGGTCCGCGGCGCAGCGGCGTCGTGGAGACCATCGACGGCCGGCTGCCGGCGGCGGATCGACGGCACCCCGCCGTCCCCATGTTCTCAGATGACGCCTCGTCGAGCGCGGGCGCTTGCACGTCGCGGGTTGGGGCAGTGACCCCAGGACCTGCGACGCTGAAGCGACGTCTCACGAGCCCGCGGCGCGGGAACGAGAACGAGCCGGCGCCCGCGTTGCTCTCGCGGGCGCCGGCTCGCGCTGTGGCGGAGAGGATGGGATTCGAACCCATGAAACGGTTTGACCCGTTTACCCGCTTTCCAGGCGAGCTCCTTCAACCACTCGGACACCTCTCCAGGCGTGTGGCGCCCAGAATCCTAGCACGCGTCCGTGGGACGGGGCGCGGTCCTCGTGCCGAGGGGCGGTCTGCGGCGGCGGGTGCGGCGGAAGCGTCGGCCGCGGCACGCCCATGCCGCTCAGTATCCCTATGATGGGGCTCAGGTATCGATTTCCCTAGGAGGCTTCATGCTGCGTGACCGCATCGCGACCTTGACCGACGCCGCCGACGTCGACGCGTTCTTGAGTGACCATCCCACGAGCGTCATCTTCAAGGCCGGCACCTGCCACAAGACGATGCAGGGCTTCGGCTTCCTGCAGGAGCGACTCGAGGCGCGCCCGGACCTGATGGTGGGTCTGATCCGCGTCGTCGAGCACCGGCCCGCGTCGAACCGGATCGCCGAGCGCACCGGCATCGTGCACCACTCGCCGCAGGTCATCTTGTTCCGCGACGGCGAGGCCGTGTTCGACGTCGACAACTGGTCGATCACGCCCGAGACGTTGCTCGGTGGCTTCGAGAAGGTGCCCGCGGGCGAGACGGTCGACGTCGCCGCGAGCGGCTCGACGAGCGACCTGAAGCCCTACCTCGACGTGCTCGAGCAGTACCTGTCGGGCGTCATCGAGGACCGTCAGTTCGAGTACGTGTACACGACGATGTTCCGCGAGGACGCGTCGCTGCGCTCGGGCGCCGAGGTCGACGTCCTGGGTTCGATCTTCGGCGACGTCGATCGGCACGCCGAGATGCACCTGATGATGCGGGGACGCTCTCAGAGCGAGGCGATGCGGGCCCGCGCCGAGGCCGCCTACGCGCGTCTCAAGGAGTTGGACGCGGGCGTCGCCGCCTGAGATCGTCGCCCACACCGCGCCCGCAGCTACTGGGGCTCGTCGCGCCCCGCCCGGAGGAAGCGTTCGAACGCGTCCTCACTGGCGGGGCGCTCGCTTGGGCGCCGCTTGGCACCGCGGACCTCGTCGTTGGTCGCGTTCGGGCGGCGCGCAGGGGCGGGGCGCTCGGGCTCCCTGCGCCGCGGCGTCAGCAGTGTCCAGACGAGCAGTGCCGCGACGATGAGGGCGAAGAACGCGAGGAGCGTGAGCAGGACCAGCGGCGACACGGGCGCATCCTACCCGTCCGTTCGCGCCGCGCGCCTCCGCTCGTTGGCGTAGGAGGCGGGCTCAGGTCGCGCTGCGTTGGGCCAGGTCGACGATGCGGGCCGGGTCGATGTTCCCGCCGCTCACGAGCAAGACCGTGGCGCCCGGTCGCAGCGGCTCCGTAGCGTCGGCTCGGAGCGCTCGGTACGCGGCGAGCGTGAGCGCACCCGTTGGCTCGACCGTCAGATGGGCGTCGCGCAGGTACCACGCGGCCGCATCGAGGATCGCCTCGTCGTCCACGTCGACGAACGCGTCGACGGTCTCGCGGATCACCGCCAAGTTGCGTTCACCCAGCGACTGGGTGCGGACGCCGTCGGCGACGGTACGAACGACGTCTTCCGCCGGCCACACGACGACCCGGCCGGCCGCGAAGGACGCTCCGGCGTCCGCCGCCAGCGACGGTTCCACCCCGACGATGTGGGCCTTCGAACCGCGTGCCCGCAGCGCGCTCGCCACCCCCGCCAGCAGCCCGCCGCCGCCGACGCACACCAGCACGTTGGCGACGTCGGGCAGGTCGTCGAAGATCTCGAGCCCGACGCTGCCTTGACCCTCGATGATCCAGGCATGGTCGTAGGGGGGCACCAGCGTGGCGCCGAGTTCGTCCACGAGCTGCTGCGCGGTCGTCTCGCGGGCGGTCTGGGTGTTGGCGCAGCGCACGACGCGCGCACCCCACGCTTTCGTGCGGCGGACCTTCACCTCCGGCGCCCCCTCGGGGATGACGATCGTGGCCGGGACGCCGGCGAGGTGGGCGGCGCATGCGACGCCCTGGGCATGGTTCCCGCTGGAATGCGTCACCACGCCGCGGGCGCGGACCTCGGGCGCCAGGCGTGCCAGGAAGTGGGTCGCGCCGCGGAGCTTGAAGGAGCCGGTCCGCTGGAGGTTCTCGGCCTTCGCGTACACGGGAGGTCCGTCGATCGGCAGCCGCACGAGGGGTGTCCGGTAGGCGTTCGCGGCGACGTTGGCGGCCGCGGTCTCGAGCTCGGCCAGGCTGGGGACGCTCATCCCGAGGGTCTACCATGTCGGGTGAACGGGAGGGTTCCCGTCGTCGCCGCGCCTCGGTCCCGGGACGAATGCCCCTACCGTGTCCTGGTGCCCTTTGGTGTCCGATTCGCGTGGTACAACGTGCCGAGAACGGCGCCCCCTGTGCCCGGCGGTCCCAGACGGCGTCCCACCCATCCCCGACCCTCGAGGGCGGCCGCGACGCCCCGGCGCCGACCGACCAGGGCGTGAGGAAGTCATGGAAGACGCTCCCACCCAACTGAACGCTTCGAGCCTCGCGTACGCCGAGGATCTCTACCTGACCTACCTGCACGACCCCGAGGCGGTGCCCGAGACGTGGCGCGAGGCGTTCGACCGCTTGAACCCGGACGCGGCCGCCACCGCCAGCCTCGGTCTGCGCGAGCGCCTGGGACCGAGCTTCCGGCGCGGGACGCTGTTCGCCTCCCACGGCAACGGGGCCGCCGCTCCGTCGCCGGCCGCGACGACCACGGACGCCGAACTGCACCAGCGGCTCGATCGGCTGGTCCGCAACTACCGCGTGCGCGGGCACCGTGTCGCCGACCTCAACCCGCTCGGCGAGACGCCCGTCGACGTGCCCGAACTGGAACTCGCCTACTACGGTTTCACCGAAGCCGACCTCGACCGGCCGGTGCTCGACAGCACGTTCCACGGAGCCAAGACCGTTCGGGACGTGTTCGAGGCGTTGCGCGCCACCTACACCCGCACGATCGGTGCCCAGTTCATGCACATCGACGACCTCGAGGTGCGCCGCTGGCTCCAGGCGCGCATGGAGCGCACGCGCAACCGGCTCGAGCTCAGCCGCGACACGCAGGTGCGCATCCTGACGAAGCTCACCGACGCGGTGATCTTCGAGGAGTTCATCCAGAAGAAGTACGTCGGTGCCAAGAGCTTCTCGCTCGAAGGCAGCGAGAGCTTGATCCCGCTGCTCGACCTGGCGCTCGAGAAGGCGGGCACCCAGGGCGTGCGCGAGGTCGTGCTCGGCATGGCCCACCGCGGCCGGCTGAACGTGCTGGCCAACATCATGGGCAAGCACCCGCGCACCATCTTCCGGGAGTTCGAGGACAAGGACCCGGAGATGCATCGGGGCCGGGGCGACGTCAAGTACCACCTGGGCTACTCCAACGATTGGGTGACGCAAGCGGGCCACCAGATCCACCTGTCGCTGGCCTTCAACCCGTCGCATCTGGAGTTCGTGAACGCCGTCGCGATGGGGCGGGTGCGCGCGAAGCAAGACCGGGTCGGCGACACCGAGCGGACCCAAGGCTTGGCGATCCTGATCCACGGCGACGCGTCGTTCATCGGCGAGGGCGTGGTGCAGGAGACGCTCAACATGTCGGGTCTGCCCGGTTACCGGGTGGGCGGCGCGCTCCACGTGATCGTGAACAACCAGGTCGGTTTCACCACGGGACCGGACCAGGGGAGGTCGACGACCTACGCCAGCGACGTGGCCAAGATGCTGCAGAGCCCGGTGTTCCACGTGAACGGCGAGGATCCCGAGGCCGTGGCCCAGGTGATCGAGGTCGCGATGGAGTTCCGCCGCACGTTCCAGCGCGACGTCGTGATCGACATGTACGCCTACCGCCGCTTCGGTCACAACGAGGGCGACGAGCCGTCGTTCACGCAACCGGCGATGTACCAGGCGATCCGGCGGCGCCCGAACGTGCGCGAGGGGTACCTCGAACGGCTGCTGACCCTCGGCGGGGTCACCCGGGAGGAGGCGGACGCGATCGGCCAGGCGCGCCGCGACCAGCTCGAGAGCGAGCTCTCGGTCGCGCGCGGCGATGACTTCAAGCCGACTTACAGCGCCTTCGAGGGCCTGTGGAAGCCGTACAAGGGCGGGCGCGACGCCGACCTGCCCGACGCCCGGACCTCGATCGAGCGACCCGAGGCGGAGCGTCTTCTGCGGCACTTGGCGCGCGTTCCCGCGGGGTTCGACCTCAACCCGAAGCTCGAGCGCTTCCTCAAGGGGCGCGAGGCGATGGCGGCGGGCGAGCGCGGGCTCGACTGGTCGGCCGGCGAGGCCCTGGCCTTCGGTTCGCTGGTCGCCCACGGCGTCCGGGTGCGGTTGACCGGCCAGGACACGGAGCGTGGCACCTTCAGCCACCGCCACTCGGTGCTCCACGACGCCGTCACCGGTGCGCGCCTGCCGATGTTCGACGCGGTCGCCGACGACGGTGGCGTCTTCGAAGTGCACAACAGCCCGCTCTCCGAGAACGGCGTGCTCGGGTTCGAGTACGGCTACTCGGTCGACTGGCCCGACGGCCTGGTGCTGTGGGAGGCGCAGTTCGGTGACTTCGTCAACGCGGCACAGGTGGTGATCGACCAGTTCATCGCGTCCGGCGAGGACAAGTGGCGTCGTTTGAGCGGCCTGGTGCTGCTGTTGCCGCACGGCTTCGAGGGCGCCGGCCCCGAACACTCCAGCGCGCGGCTCGAGCGCTTCTTGCAACTGTGCGCCGAGGACAACATGCAGGTCGTCAACCCGACCACGCCGGCCCAGATGTTCCACGTCCTGCGGCGGCAGGTGCTGCGGCCCTGGCGCAAGCCCCTCGTCGTCATGACCCCCAAGAGCCTGCTCCGTCACGTCCGCGCGGTCTCCGACCTGGCCGAGTTCACCGACGGCGCCTTCCACACCGTCTTGCCCGACGAGACGGTGGTCGACCCCGACGGCGTCGGCAAGGTGCTCATGTGCAGCGGCAAGGTGTACTACGACCTGCTGCAAGCGCGCGACGAGGCCGGGCGTGACGACGTCGCGATCGTGCGACTCGAACAGCTCTACCCGCTGCGACAGGCGGACGTCGACGCTGCGCTCGCGCGCTACCCGGCCCGCGTGCCCGTCACGTGGGTCCAAGAGGAGCCCGAGAACATGGGCGCCTGGCGCTACCTGCGGGTGACGTGGGGGGCGACCGTGGCCGGCCGGCCGTTCGACGGCGTGAGTCGTCCCGCGTCGGCGAGCCCGGCCACCGGTTCCGCGAGCAGCCATCGTCTCGAGCAAGCCGAGCTGCTGCGGCAAGCGCTCGGCGAACGCATCCGCAGCGAGGCCCTGGCGTGAGCGCGCGGTCCTGCCATCCCGACATCGACATCGAACCGACGACGAGCGCCGCCATGGGGCGGCGCCGAGGAGCGTGACCATGGCCGTGGACGTCACCGTGCCCAGCGTGGGCGAATCGATCACCGAGGTCTACGTGGGGACCTGGCTCAAGGGCCCCGGCGACCGCGTGGCGAAGGACGAACCCCTCGTCGAGATCGAGACGGACAAGGCGACGCTCGAGGTGTCGGCCCCTGTCGACGGCGTGCTCAGCGAGCAGTTGGTCGCAGCGGGCGCCGCTGCCGCGGTGGGCGACGTGCTGGCGCGCATCGAAGCCGGTGGGGCCGCGGCCGAGGGCGCTTCCGCGCCGGCGACGTCCCAGGGCGCGACCGCGTCCGGGTCGGCGACCGAGGACATGGCGCCCGACGCCGCCGCGACGTCCGCCCCGGCCGAGACCGCCTCCGCGCCCGACCGAAGCGCCGCCAAGGTCATGCCGGCGGCCGAACGCGCCCTGACGACCGAAGGGGTCGACGTCGCCGACGTCCACCCGACCGGTCCCGGTGGGCGCGTGCTCAAAGACGACGTCATGCGTGCGGCCGCCGCGCCCGCGTCGTCGAAGGCACCGGCCGCGTCGACGGCGACACCTGCCCCGACGACGCCGCCGCCCGCGAGCGGCGAGCGCGAGGAGGACGCCGTCCCGATGTCGCCTCTGCGGCGCAAGATCGCGCAGCGCCTGGTCGAGGCCCAGCAGACGGCGGCCCTGTTGACGACGTTCAACGAGATCGACCTGAGCGCCGTGATGGCGCTGCGGAGCGCGCACAAGGACGCCTTCGAGAAGCGCTACGGCGTGAGGCTCGGCTTCATGAGCTTCTTCGTCAAGGCGGCCGTGGACGCCCTGCGCGAGTTCCCGCAGCTGAACGCCGAGGTGCGCGGCACCGACATCGTCTACAAGAACTACTTCGACCTGGGCATCGCGGTCTCGACGCCGAAGGGCCTCGTGGTCCCGGTCTTGCGGCACGCCGAGCGGTTGTCGTTCGCCGAGATCGAGAGCGCCATCGCCGACTTCGGCAAGCGGGCGGGTCACAACAAGCTCACGCCCGAGGAGCTCCAGGGCGGCACCTTCTCGATCACGAACGGCGGTGTGTTCGGCTCGCTCCTCTCGACGCCGATCGTGAACCCGCCGCAGAGCGGTGTGCTCGGGATGCACGCCATCCAAGAGCGGCCGGTGGCGATCGACGGGCAGGTGGTGGTGCGCCCGATGATGTACGTCGCGCTCACGTACGACCACCGCGTGGTCGACGGTCGCGAGGCGGTCACCTTCCTGAAGCGGATCAAGGACGGGGTCGAGGAGCCCGCGCGCTTGCTGCTGGAGATCTGAGGTTCGACGAGCCCAACGACGAACGCCATGACCGCGGCGCCCCAGAGAGACCTCCCGGGGGCGCCGCGCTTCACCGGACGGGCCTGGTCAGCGAGCCGCGTCGGTCCCTTCGAACAGCGGCAGGTACGCGCCGTAGCCTTCGGCCTCGAGGTCGGCGAGCGGCACGAAGCGCAACGCCACCCCGTTGATGCACCAGCGTTGGCCGGTGGGCGCGGGACCGTCGTCGAACACGTGACCCAGGTGCGCGTCGCTCAGGCGGCTGCGGGCCTCGGTCTGGACCGTGAAGAAGGAGCGGTCGGGACGGGTGACGACGTGGACGTCGTCGATCGGCTGGGTGAACGACGGCCAGCCGCTGCCCGAATCGAACTTGTCGGTGGAGGAGAAGAGTGGCTCACCAGAGATCACGTCGACGTAGAGGCCAGGTTCGTACAGCGCGTCGTAAGGATGGCTGAAGGCACGCTCGGTGGCGCTTTCCCGCACGACCCGGTAGGCCAGGGGATCGAGCGAAGACCGCAGCTCGGTGTCGCTCGGCACCCCCCGGAACCAGGCGGGCGCGTCGTCCGCGGCGGCGCTCGTGCCGGTCTCGTCATCGGCCCACGTCGCGGCGATGAAGCGATCGCGACCGGAGGCGTCACGGTAGTAACCGTAGCGGACCGGGTTCAGCCGCGCGTAGTCCTGATGGTAATCCTCGGCCAGCCAGAAGGGACCGGCGTCGAGGATCTGGGTCGCGAGCGGCGCGTCGAACTTGCCCGACGTGCCCAAGGCGACGAAGGACGCCTCGGCCAGGTCGCGCTGCGTCTCGTCGACCACGAAGATCGCCGACGTGTAGCTCTCGCCGCGGTCGACGAAGGAACCGCCCGCGTCGGTCGGGTCGTGCATCCGCCAGAACGCCCTCAGGAGCTGCTGGTAGGTGACGACCTCCGGGTCGAAGCGGACCTCGACCGCCTCGCGGTGGCCCGTGGTCTCGCGGACGACCTCTTCGTAGCTGGGGTCGACGACGTGCCCGCCCATGAAACCGGAGCGGACGTCGAGCACCCCCGGCAGCTTCTCGAAATCGGCCTCGACGCACCAGAAGCAACCGGCGGCGAAGTAGGCGACCGCCTCACCGGCGGCCGGCTCGATGCCGTCGCCTCGAGCCTGGGCGACCGGCGCAGGCGTGCTGCTGTCGGCGCTCTTCGCGCCGTCGAACGCCAGGGCGATGGCCACGGTGGCGAGGAGGAGGAACGGGATGGCGAACGTGAACGATCGGCGCCAGGTCATGGGTTCAGGATGCGGGACGGCGCGCGTCGCGACAGGTGTCTGGACGACCAATCGGAGTCGGGGCCGTCGCGGTGTCCGGGGTACCATGCCCGCCGGAGGAACCATGCCGGAGTTCGACGTCATCATCATCGGAGCGGGTCCGGGCGGCTACGTGGCCGCGATCCGCGCCGCGCAACTGGGCCTCAAGGTCGCCAGCGTCGAGAAGGAACCCACGTTGGGTGGCACCTGCGTGCGCGTGGGCTGCATCCCGAGCAAGGCGCTGCTCGAGTCGACCGAACGGTACGCCGACGCGCGCGATCACCTCGCCGACCACGGCGTGCACGTCGAGGGCGTGCGCTTCGACCTGGCCGCCATGCAGGCGCGCAAGGAGGCGGTCGTCAAGAGCAACACCGACGGCGTCGCCTACCTGTTCAAGAAGAACGGCGTCGAGCGCGTCACGGGCACCGGTCGACTGGTCGGTCCGGGCGAGGTGCACGTCGACACGGCCGACGGCGAGCGGCGGCTGGAGGCGACGCACGTCGTCCTGGCGACCGGCAGTCGGGTGGCGTCGTTGCGGGGCGTCACGTTCGACGGCGATCGGGTCGCCTCCAGCACCGAGGCGTTGGCGTGGGACGAGGTGCCCTCGCAGCTGGTCGTGGTCGGTGCCGGCGTGATCGGTCTGGAGCTCGGCAGCGTGTGGCGCCGTCTGGGCGCCGAGGTCACCGTGCTCGAGTACCTCGACCGGATCCTGCCGGGCATCGATGGCGAGATCGCCAAGGACGCGCGCAAGCTGTTCGCCAAGCAGGGCATGACGATCCGCACCGGTGTGGCGGTGACGGGCGCGTCCGTCAAGAGCAAGCGGGTGACCGTGCAGGTCGACGGCGGCGAGGACGTGGAAGCCGATCGGGTGCTCGTGGCCACCGGGCGCGTCCCCAACCACGAGGGCCTGGGCCTGGCGGACGTCGGCGTGCAGGTCGACGAGCGGGGTCGGGTGGTCGTCGACGATGGGTTCGAGACGACCGTCCCCGGCGTGTACGCCATCGGTGACCTGATCCACGGTCCGATGCTGGCGCACAAAGCGGAAGAGGACGGCGTGGCCCTGATCGAGCGACTCGTGACCGGACACGGTCACGTCGACTACGACCTGGTGCCGAACGTCGTCTACACCGATCCGGAGATCGCCTCCGTCGGGCGGACCGAGGAGGCGCTGACCGCGCAAGGGGTGCCGTTCCGGAAGGGGACCTTCCCGTTCCAGGCCAACGGTCGGGCGCGCGCCATGGGTCGCACGGAAGGCAAGGTCAAGGTGCTCGCCCATCGCGACACCGATCGGGTCCTCGGCGTGCACGTGCTCGGTCCGCGAGCGGGCGACCTGATCGCCGAAGCGGTGGCGGCGATGGCGTTCCACGCCTCGAGCGAGGACCTGGCGCGGGTGGTGCACGCGCACCCGACGCTGGCGGAGGCCGTCAAGGAGGCGGCACTGGCGGTCGAGGGGCGGGCGCTCCACGTCTGATCGCGTTCGCGGGTCCTTCGTGGGCCACGTGACGGTGACGCGTGGGCGTCCAGGACGGGCACCAGGCCCGTGATAGCCTGGTCGACGATGAGCGTTCCCTTCCTCAGCGACCCGGTCGTGCCCGAGGTGCGCGTGCGCGACCCGCAGCTCCGGCCCATCGCGGACAAGGTCCTCGAGGGCCGGCGGCTCTCGTTCGCCGACGGACAGACCCTCTACCGCACGCCCGACCTGCCGGCGCTCATGCGCCTCGCCGACGTCGTACGGGAGCGCAAGGTCGGTCCGAAGGCGTACTTCGTGCACTCGTTGCGGCTGTCGCAGACGAACGTCTGCTACGTCGGTTGCACCTTCTGTGGCTTCGCCAAGCACGTCGGCGACGAGGGCGTCTGGGACTACGACCTCGACGACGTGTGGGCGTACGTCGACCGCCACTACCACCCCGACCTCACCGAGGTGCACATCGCCTCGGGCCATCACCCCAAACGGCCCTGGGCGTACTACCTCGACCTCGTGCGCGGTCTCACCGACCGCTACCCCGGCGTGCAGGTCAAGGCCTGGACGGCGGCCGAGATCCATCACTTCACGAAGATCACCCGCCCGCGGCTGACGTACCGCGAGGTGCTCAGCGAGCTCAAGGCGGCGGGCCTTGTCGCCATGCCGGGCGGTGGCGCCGAGATCTTCGCCGAGAACGTGCGGCGGCGGATCGCCCGAGCCAAGGTGACGGCCGAAGGGTGGCTCGAGGTCCACCGCGTGGCCCATGAGCTCGAGATCCCCACCAACGCGACGATGCTCTACGGACACGTCGAGTCGCTCGACGACCGGCTCGATCACATGGACCGGTTGCGCCGACTCCAGGACGACACCGGCGGCTTCCTGAGCTTCATCCCGCTCGCGTACCAGCCCGAACACAACGCGCTCGCCGCCGAGCTCGAGGCCGAGGGTCGCCGCGTCCACACCACCGGTGTCGACGACCTGCGCAACCTGGCCGTGGCGCGGCTGTACCTCGACAACGTGCCGCACGTGAAGGGGTACTGGATCATGATCACGCCGGAGCACACCCAGGTCGCCCTGGCCGCCGGCGTGTCGGACGTCGACGGCACGATCAAGGACGAGCGCATCGCGCACGCATCGGGCGCGGTGACCGACGCCGGCATGACGCAAGAGCAACTCGTGGCCCTCATCCGCGGCGCCGGTCGCCAGCCGGTGCGGCGCGACGCGCTGTATCACGAGCTCGAAGTGTTCGCGTGAACGTTCGGACCGACGGAGTCGCTGCGACGGTGGGTGAGCGGCTCGGCATCGTCGCGTACACGAACGTGGCCCCGCTGCATTGGGGTCTCGAGCCGTGGGCGGGCGCGCGCTTCCATCGGGGCGTCCCCACCGACCTCAACGCTCGGTTGCTGGCAGGCGACCTCGACCTGACGCTGGTGTCGAGCGTCGAGTTCATCCGTCACCGCGACCGGCTCGTGGCGCTGCCGGACTTCTCGATCGCCACCCTCGGACCGGTGCACAGCGTCATGCTCTTCCACCGCCGGCCGTGGCGCGACCTGGCCGGTGCGCGCGTCGCGGTCTCCACCGAGTCGGCCACGAGCGTCGCTTTGCTGCGCACGTTGCTCGACGCGCACGAGCTCGAGGCCGAGTTCGTACCGGCGGCGTCGAACCTCGACGCGATGCTGGCCGGGCACGACGCAGCGCTGCTGATCGGCGACGCGGCGCTCGAGGAGTCCGTCGCGCGGCGTCGCGTGGACGGCGAAGTGCCGTTGGCCACCGACCTGGGCGAGGCCTGGTTCGAGCTCACCAAGCTGCCGTTCACGTTCGCCGTCTGGGCCGCCGACGCCGCACGTCCGCCGTCGCCGCGACTCGTGGCGGAGCTGCGCGCGGCCCGCGAACGCGGCCTCGGGCACCTGGCCGACGTGGCCCGGGTCGAGGCCGAGGCCCGCGGGCTGTCGGAGGCCGTGGTGTTGCGCTACCTGGCCAACTTCCGCTACTTCTTGACGCCGCCCGATCGAGCGGGGCTCGAGGCCTTCGCGCGCCGCGTCGACCCGGGTTTCAGGGCCGGCGAACTCCGTTTCGCTTCCGTGTGACCACCGTTCCTGCCGCAGCACCCCTGTGGCCTGGACGGCCCTTCCCGTTGGGCGCGACCTGGGACGGCGCGGGCGTCAACGTGGCGGTGTACGCCGAGAACGCCGAAGCCGTCGATGTGGTGTTGTTCGACACCGCGTACGACCCGGAGCCGACCTTCACGCATCGCTTGCGCGAAAGGACCGGTCCCGTCTGGCACGGGTACCTGCCCGGCGTCGGGCCGGGTCGGCGCTACGGCCTGCGGGTCCACGGGCCGTGGGCGCCGGAGGAGGGTCATCGCTTCAACCCGGCCAAGGTGTTGCTCGATCCGTACGCGAAGGCGATCGGACGGCCGCTGCGCTGGGACGACAGCCTGCGTGGGTCGGTCCCGGGCGCCAAGGGCGAGGTGCGCGACGAGCGCGACAGCGCCCCCTTCGCGCCCCTGGGTGCGATCGTCGACGACGCCTTCGACTGGCAGGGCGTCGCGTCGCCCCGCGTGCCGTGGGAGGACACGATCATCTACGAGGCGCACGTCCGTGGGCTGACCATGCAGCATCCCGACGTCCCCGAGGACCTACGTGGGACGTTCCTCGGCCTCGTCGAGCCGCCGGTCCTCGAGCACCTGGCGCGCCTGGGCATCACGACGGTGTCGCTGTTGCCGGTGACGCCCGTCGTCGACGAGCCGCGGCTCGTCGATCTCGGCCTCTCCAACTACTGGGGCTACCACCCGCTCAACTTCTTCGCGCCCGAGCCGCGCTACTCCAGCAACGGCCCCCTCACCGCCGTCCAGGACTTCAAGACGATGGTGCGCGAGCTGCATCGGGCCGGCTTCGAGGTACTGGTCGACGTCGTGTACAACCACACCGGCGAGGGCGATCACCACGGACCGACGCTGTCGTTCCGCGGCGTGGACAACCGCAGCTACTACAAGCTGTCACCGAAGGACCGGCGCTTCTACATCGATTACACCGGCACGGGCAACACCCTCGACCCGGGCAACCCCTACGTCCTGCAGCTCATCACCGACAGCCTGCGCTACTGGGTGACGACGATGGGTGTCGACGGCTTCCGTTTCGACCTCGCTTCGGCCCTGGCCCGTGAGTTCTACGACGTCGACATGCTCTCGGCCTTCTTCAAGGTGATCCAGCAGGACCCGGTCTTGTCGCGCGTCAAGCTGATCGCCGAACCGTGGGACGTGGGCCCGGGCGGGTACCAGGTCGGCAACTTCCCGTGGCATTGGCTCGAGTGGAACGGCCGCTACCGGGACGCGGTCCGCAGCTACTGGCGTGGCGATCCGGGACGCACCGCCGAACTGGCCACGCGCTTGGGCGGATCGGCCGACCTCTACGCCCGCAACGGTCGGCGGCCGTGGGCTTCGGTCAACTTCATCACCGCGCACGACGGTTTCACGCTCGAGGACCTGGTCAGTTACGTCCAGAAGCACAACCACGCCAACGGCGAGTCGAACCGCGATGGCAGCGACGACAACCTCTCCAGCAACGCTGGCGTCGAGGGGCCGACACAGGAGGCCGAGGTGCGGCGTCGCCGCACCGTCCGCAAGCGCGGTCTGCTGGCCACGCTGCTCCTCTCCCAGGGGATCCCGATGCTGTTGGGGGGAGATGAGCTGTCACGCACGCAGAAGGGCAACAACAACGCCTACTGTCAGGACAACGAGCTGAGTTGGTTCGATTGGCGCCTCGACGCCGAGGGGGCGTCGTTCCTGGACTTCACGCGCGCGCTGATCGCTTTCCGCGCGCGGCACCGCGTGTTCCGCCGCCGCAACTTCTTGAACGGCCGAGGTGCGGCGGGCACGCGCGACGTCGTCTGGTGGCACCGGGACGGGCGGGAGATGGGGCCGGCGGATTGGCACGCGGACGACGGCACGTTCGGGATGCTGCTCGACGGTGCCGCACTCGACGAGACGGACGCCGAGGGCATGCCCCGTCGGGATGGGGTCTTGCTCGTGGTGTTCCACGGCCCGCGCGGTGGACCGTTCACGCTGCCACGGCCACCGCGAGGGTCGGGCTGGCAGGTGGTGGTGGACACCGAAGCCGGCTTCGTGGCGGCCCACGAAGGCGAGGCCGGCACACCGGTCGCGCCGGGCCGACGCTTCCGCTTGGTGCCGGACGGCCTCACCGTGTTCATGGCGGTCCACGAGACCGGGCTCGCGGCCGGTGGTGCGCCCGCGTTGGGCTCGGGTTCGGTCCCCGTCTAGGCGCGCCGACCGGTCAACAGCCGCACGAGGAACAACACGATGGCGACCACGAGCAGCACGTAGATGAAGCCGCCGAGCGTGGTTCCCGAGACGAGGCCGAGCAGCCACAGGACGAGCAGGATGATGGCGATGGTTTCTAGCATTGGAGAGTCTCCTTCCGAAGGGGCGGACCGGAGGTCGCGCGGCGTGCGCGCGACCTCCGGATGGGGGGCGGCGTCCGATCAGCGACGCCGACCGGGGTAGGCGTACCCGTAGTGGGTGTGGACCCGTTCCAGCCAAGCCGAGTCGGCGCTCTCGGGCCAGGCGTTCTTGTCGAAGCCCGGCGCGTTCGCGAGGCGCTCCTTGTCGATGTCGACGGTGATCCGTTCGTTGACGGTGTCGACCGTGAGCGCTTGCCACGGGAGCGCGAACAGTTTGTCGCCCAGGCCGAGGAAGCCGCCGAAGGAGAGCACGGCGTAGGCCACGTCGCCCGTGTCGAGGTGGAGCATGATCTCCTCGAGCGAGCCGACGTTCTCACCGGCGAGGTTGACGACGTGTCGTGCCTTTGAGCGTGCCGGCGGAGAGCAGCTGGTCACTGGCGGTCGTCGAAGTGGTACGTGCCATGAGAGGTCCTCCTGGTTCTGACGAGGGCTCGGGAGCGGCCGTTGGGATCAGTCGTGACCGAGGCGGGCGTCGGCCTCGCGCTCGGCTTCCTCCCGGCTGTAGCCGTACTTCTCTTGCAGGGTGCCGATGAAGCGATCGTAGCTACCATCGATCTTGTCGAGATCGTCATCGGTCACGTCACCCCAGGCCTGCTTGACGCGGCCTCGGAACTGCTTCCACTTGCCTTCGAAGATGTCGCGGTTCATACCTTTCACGTCCTTCCGGTGCGGATCGAGGGTCGCCTCGAGGGACCGTCACCTGATGACGACGCGCGGCGCCCGATCTGGGGCGGCCGGGCGGTCGTCGCCTCCATTAGGAGTGGTCGAAGCCCCGAGGGTGCGTGACGGCCGTCACAGGATGAGTGAGACGTGAAAATGGAGTGTGATTCGTGGTGGCCGGGTCGGTAGGCGACGTGGACGGCCGTAAGGGGTCGGCGGTGCCCGCCGTGTCGGAGCGCCCGCCGTCGCACCGACCGGTGGCCGGCAGAGGACGCCCGACCGGTGTGACGGTTGCCGAGCGAGCTCCGTCCAGAACGTGTGAAACTTCGGGTGTCGGGCGTCTGCGCTTGACGCCCGACGGGGCTGGTGCTATCCCATGAAGGACCGGTTCGCGCATACGTCGATTCGGTTTCACGATCCGCACCAGCCACCACCCCCAGCTCGGACCTCAAGGAGGGTTACACATGAAAGCGATCACTACACCTACTCACCATCGGCCTGCTTGAGCCTCGGGGCCGCCTTGGCCCAAGCTCAGGGCGACGTCTTCAACCCGCAGACCGATCCGTCGGACGTGCGCGCTTCGCAGCTCATGGGGGCGACCGTCTACGTCGCCGAGCAAGACGTGGTCGCGACCGAGGTCGAGGCCCAGCCCGAAGATTGGGAGAGCGTGGGCACGATCGACGACATGTTGGTGTCGCGTGACGGTGAGCTGCGCGGCGTGCTTTCGACGTCGGTGGCTTCCTCGGGATCGGTGCGCGCACCGTGCTCGTGAACATGGACGCCCTCAACTTCGTGCAGGTCGCCGGTGAACAGGACATGTACGTGGTGTTCCAGGCGACCCGCGATCAGCTGGAGAACGCGCCCGAGTACCAGGACCCGCAGGCCCAGCAGGACCAGGCCACGCAGGACCAGGCCCAGCAGGACCAGGCCGCGCAGGATCAGCCGGTGCAGGAACAGCCCGCGCAGGATCAGCCGGCGCAGGCGGAGAACCAGGACCAGGCGGCTGAAGAGCCCGTCGCGGCCGAGCCCGTCCAGTCCGACGACAACCGTCTCGGTGTCCGTGATCCGGCCGAGGGCTTCGCCGTCGTCGACTTCACCGCGCTGACCGCAGAAGACCTGCAGAACGCCGTCGTCTACGACCGCTTCGACGAGCAGGTCGCCGGAATCACCGACCTCGTCCTGGCGGATGACGGCACGACGGTCGAAGGCGTCCTGATCGACGTGGGCGGCTTCCTCGGGCTCGGCGCCCGGACCGTCGCCGTGGGCATGGACCAGCTCCAGATCCAGCACAACCCGGACACCGACGAGGTGCGCGTGTACCTGTCGATGACCCAAGAGGAACTCGAGAACCTGCCCGACTACAACAACTGATCCGTCGTCATCTCGGAACGCAGCACACCGCTCCGGCGAGGCCCGTCCTCGCCGGAGTTCTCATGGTGGCGGGCGAGGCGGCGCGCGTCACCTACGGCCGGTAGGGTAGGGAACAGGAGGCAAGCGATGGCCAGCGACACCCCGAAGAGGCAGCGGCCGTGGCTCGAGGACGTCGCCACGACGATGATGCGCGGACCCAGTGAGGCCGACCTGCGCGCTGCCAGCGAGCGGGTGGCCGCGCGCCGCTCGGAACGACCCGAGCGCACGACCGACGAGCTGGTCGACGACGTGATCGCCAGCACGATGCGCCGCACCGCCGCGATCGGCGCGGCGACGGCGGGCACCGCGCTCGTGCCGGGCATGGGCACCGTGGCCGCGATGACGCTCGGCGCCGCCACGGACGTCGGTGCCACCTTGCGGTTGCAGACCCAGATGGTGCTGGACCTGGCGGTGTTGCGGGGCGCCGAGCTCACGCCGGCCCAAGCGCGCAACGCCCTGCTGGTCGTGGTCGGCGTGAGCAGCGCGGGGCGGGTGGCGCTCGATCGCGCCGGTCGCAAAGCGGCCCTGACCGTGGGCGAACGCTTCACGGCCCGCTGGCTCCTGCGCGCCGTGCCCGTGGTGGGCATGCTCACCTCGTCCGGCGCGAACGCCTTGGCGACCCGCGTGATCGGCAACCGCGCGGACGCGTACTTCCGGGCCGGACCGGACGCCGTGCGCGACTGGCGTGCGAGCGTGCGCGCCGTGTTGGGACGTCGGCAGCGGACGCACCTGCCCAAGCCCGTCCCGCGCTTGCCGGCACCCGATCCGCCTGCCTGACCCACCGAGTGGTGAACCCACCGCGCCCGACCGGTCCGCCGGCCGCCGCCCGCGCGATCTATGCTCGCATCGCGCCACCAGGAGGTCGGCCATCGCACCGCTGCCCCGCGTCGCCCACATCGCATGACCATCGATCACGGTCCGCTTCCCGATCTCTTCGCCCTGCCCGGCGGGGGACGGGCCGCCACCCGCTCCGAGTGGTTCGAGCGGTCGGCGCTGTGGCGAGACACGATCGTCGACGTCCTCTTCGGCGGCCTGCCGCCGGCGCCCGCGGCCGTCGAGGTCGAGACCCTCGGTGAGAGCCGGGTGCGCCGCTTCGTCGGTGAGCCGTGGCTTCGGTCGCTGCGCGTGCACGTCGTCGGCGGGTCGGCCCCCTTCTCGTTCTGCGCGAAGCTGCTCTTACCCGCGACGGACGCCAGTTCTCCCGTCGTGGTGCATGGCGATGGCGGCTGGCTCAACTTGCCGTACGACGTCATGGAGCGCGTGATCGAGCGCGGCGTCGGCCTCGTTTGGTTCGATCGCACGGAGATCGTGGCGGACCCCGGCGCGACGCCGAACGGAGCGCCGGCGCGTGCGGGCGGTCTCTACGACGTCTTCCCGGGCCACCACTTCGGGGCGATCGCGGCGTGGGCGTGGGGCTACCACCGTCTCGTCGACGTGCTGGGCGACCGGACCGACGTCGACCTGGCCCGGATCGCCGTGAGCGGCTTCTCGCGGGGTGCCAAGACGACGCTGTTGGCCGGCGCCACCGACGCCCGCATCGCCGTCGTCCATGACCACGCGTCCGGCGCCGGCGGCTCCGCGCCGTTCCGTCACGTCGGTGAGGGCGGCGAGACGATCGACGTCGTCCGGCGGTTCCCGGCCTGGTTCGGTCCCGGGATCGGTTCGTACGTCGAGCGGGTCGGCGAACTCCCGTTCGACCAGCACGCGCTGTTGGCGTCGATCGCACCGCGCTCGGTCCTCCTGACCTACGCCGCGGACGACGCCTGGTCGAACCCGCGCGGGATGGTGCAGAGCGCCTGGGCCGCTCGAGAGGTCTACCGCTTCCTGGAGCGGCCGGATGATCTCGCGTTCCACGTGCGGGCCGGGGGCCACGCCCACACGCCCGAGGACTGGTCGCGCCTCCTCGACTTCCTCGGTTGGCGGTGGCAGGGGACCGAGCCCCGGGTGGGTTCCCGACGCCATCCGTTCCCGGGGCTGCGGCCCGCGTTCGGATGGCGGGCGCCCGAGCGTGGCGAACCTTGACCACGTCGGGCGTTCTGCCCGTGTTCGTCACCCTCGCGGCCACGCTCCTGGGCGTCGCGGCAGCCCTGAGCGCGTACCGGCGGCAACGGGTCTGGGCGTACGGTGCGGCCAAGGCGGTGGCGTCGGCGGGTTTCGTCGCCGCTGCGCTCGTGGCCGGTCTCCCCGCCGAGGCATGGGCGCGATGGGCCGTGGCGGCGCTGGTGCTGTCGGCTTCCGGTGACGTGGCGTTGGCGGTTCGAGGTCGCGGGGGCTTCCTCGCGGGCTTGTCGGCCTTCCTGCTGGCGCACGCCGCGTACACGGTCGGGTTCGTCCGGTTGAGTTCGGGTGCCGCGGCCTTGCTGGCGTCGGTGCTCGTCGCAGCCGGCGTCGCCGCGATCGCCGGGCGCACCCTGAGGGGGCGCGTGCCCGACGGGCTGCGACCCTGGGTGGCCGTGTACGCGGTCGTGCTGGCGGCCATGTTGGCCACCGGTGTCGTCGTCGGCCTGACCCACGGGCGCCCATGGCTGGCGCTCGGGTCCCTGCTGGTCGCGGGGTCGGACGTCGCCGTGGCGCGTGAGCGTTTCGGTCGTCCCGGGTTCGTCAACAAGCTCGTGGGCTTGCCGACGTACTACCTGGGCCAGACCTTGATCGCGTGGAGCGTCGCGGGGACCGTGTAACGGCGCCCAGCGGGCCCCCGACGCCGCGTCCCCGCGCGCGGAGCGTACCCTCGGGTTCGAAGGGCCACGAGGAGGCTGACGATGCGACGACTCGTCCTGTTCGTCCTGCTGGCGTCGGGCGCGGCGTTCGCGCAGACCGAGGCGTACCGTGATCCGGCGGTCCCGATCCCCACGCGGGTCGAAGACCTGCTCGGCCGGATGACGTTGGCCGAGAAGGTCGGGCAGATGACCCAGGTCGACCTGACCCGACTGATGGGCACCGGCGAGTGGGACCGCGGTCCCCTGAACGAGGGTTGGGTCCAGCGCACGCTGGGCGACCTGCACGTCGGGTCGGTGCTCTCGGGCGGCGGGGCGGCGCCGGTCCCCAACACGCCCGCCGCTTGGGCCGACCTCACCAACACGCTCCAGCGCGCCGCGTTGGAGCGTTCACGGCTCGGGATCCCGCTCGTCTACGGCGTCGACGCCGTGCACGGGCACAACAACGTGCTCGGCGCGACGATCTTCCCGCACGACCTCGGGCTCGCGGCGACGTGGGATCCGGCGCTGGTCGAAGCGGTGGCGCGACGGACGGCCGCCGACGTCGCCGCCACGGGCGTCCACTGGAACTTCGCCCCGGTCGCCGATCTCGGACGGGACCTGCGTTGGGGGCGCGCGTACGAGACCTTCGGCCAGGAGCCGTGGCTGGCCGCCGAACTGGTGGCCGCCCACGTTCGCGGCACGCAGGCGGCCGGCGAGGTGGCGGCCACGGTGAAGCACTTCTTGGGTTACGGCGCGGCGGCCGATGGACGCGATCGCGGGGACGCGCTCCTCTCCGACGCCGAGCTGTGGAACGTGCACGTGCCGCCCTTCGAGGCCGGCCTGGCCGCCGGGGCGTGGACCGTCATGGTCAACAGCGGCTCGGTGAACGGGGTGCCCGTGCACGCTTCGGCCGATCTGTTGAGCGGTCTCCTGCGCGAGCGCCTCGGTTTCGAGGGCGTCATCGTGTCCGATTGGAACGACCTCGAGCGCCTGCTGACCGTGCACGGGTACGCGCGCGACTTCGCGGAGGCGGTGGCGCTGGGCGTCAACGCCGGCATCGACGTCTACATGGTCCCGCACGACGCCGAGCGCTTCGTGCGCACGCTGCTCGGCGCCGTAGACGCGGGCACCGTGTCGCAGGCGCGCATCGACGACGCCGTGCGGCGCGTGTTGACCCTCAAGTTCCGGCTCGGACTGTTCGAAGACCCGTACGTCGACGTCGACCGCGCCGCGAGCGTGCTCGCCACCGACGACGCGCTCGCGTACGAGGCCGCGCTGCGGTCGCTGACGCTCTTGGCGAACGACGGCGTGTTGCCGCTCCGACCCGCTGCGCGGGTGCTGGTGACCGGCGAGGGCGCGACGAGCGTGGCGCGTCAGATGGGCGGCTGGACCATCGGTTGGCAGGGCGTCGAGAACGCGCTGGAGACGCCACCGGCCGTGACCGTGCTCGACGGCTTGCGCGACCGCGCCCCCGAGGGCGTGGTCGTCTCGTACGCGGACGCCCGCGACCTCGCCGCCTTCCGCAAGACGGCGGCCGGCGCCGACGTGGTGGTGGTCGTGGGCGGCGAGACGCCGTACGCCGAGGGCCAGGGCGACGTCGCCGCGCCGGTGCTCGGCGCGCGGGACACCGCGTTGGTGCAAGCCGCCCTGGAGACCGGCACGCCGACCGTGCTCGTCCTCCTCGCCGGCCGGCCGCTGGCGCTCCCGACGGCGTTGCATCGCGACCTGGCCGCCCTGGTGATGGCGTACCTGCCCGGCAGCCAAGGGGGCCCCGCGCTGGCCGACGCGCTCTACGGGCAGGCGGGGTTCAGCGGACGCCTGCCCGTGGCGTGGCCGGCCGACCTCGAGGCGGCCGGGGGATCGGCGTCCGTCGACGCCCAAGCGCGCTACCCGTTCGGCTTCGGTCTGGGGTACGCGGACTTCGACGTCACCGAGCTCGGTGCCCTTGTGGTGGATGGGAAGCTCGCGGTCTCGCTGGTGGTGACCCACACCGGTGACCTCGCCGGACGCGAGACCCTCCAGGTGTACGCCCGACGTCAGGACGGATCGGACGTGGCAGAGCGGCTGGTCGGCTTCGCGGGGGTGCAACTCGAGCCGGGCGAGGCCCGGACGGTGCGGCTCGACCTGCCGCTGACGCGCCTCGCCGAGGGCGCGGATCGACGTGTGGTTGCGGGCCGGTACGTCGTGTGGGTGGCGGGCGAGCGCGTCCTGGTGGACGTGCCTTGACGACGCGCTCGCCCTCCGGCGGTCAGCGGGTTGGGATCACCGACACGGTGAACGGCAGCGCGGGGCCGCTCTCCATCGCGGCGAACTGGGCGTTGACGACCAGCAAGCGGTCGCCCACGAGCGCAGCGGTCGCCGCGCTGGACAAGCGGTTCTCGGCCAGCGTGCGCTCGACGGTGCCTTCGGTCAGGTCGTCGGACAGGGTCACGACCGCGACGCGATCAGGGCCGTTCAGCACGACGTAGAGCGTTCGACCGTCGAGCACGAGCCCATCGCCGCCGACGAGCGAGCCGGTCATCGCGACCTCGCGCACCTCACGGGTCGACGTGTCGATCCGGTACAGGCGGCCGCTACCGGTGGTCACGACGAGGAGGTGCCTGCCGTCCTCCGTGATCGCGATCCCGTTGGCGTCCTCGAACGTGCCCGTGAACTCGACGAACGGTTCGGCCTCGGCCGAACCCGCCGGCACCCGGAAGAGCGTCGGTCGGATCGAGTCGGTCACGTACACGTCGCCGTTCGGCGCCACCAACAGGTCGTTCAGGAAGGTGTCCGCGGCCGGCGGGGTCGAGATCACGAGGCTCGGACCCGCCGCCGGAGCGGCATGGAGGTCGTCGAACCGCAGGATCTCGCCCGAGTTGCCGCCGGCCGCCCAGAGGCGTCGTTCCCCGTCGAGGGTGAGCCCGACGATCGCGAACCGACCCCGACCACCCGGTTCCAACAACGCGGTGGCGTCGCCGGTCGCGAGATCGACGCGGTAGATGGCGCCCGATCCGGCTCCCGAGAGGTAGAAGGCCCCGTCCGCCTCGTCGACCACGATCCCCTCGGGGAAAGTCCCTTCGCCGGGGATCGCGTACCCGTCACGTCCGGCAGGTACGCGAACGGTCGCGGTGTCGGCCACGATCATTCGGTCGGCACGACCGCCACCGTGAACGGAAGTTCGGGTCCGGTCTCCATGGCCGCGAACTGGGCGTTGACCACCAGCAGCTGGTCGTCGACGAGCGCGGCGGTCGCGGCGCTCGACAGCCGGTCGCCGCCCAGCGTGCGCTCGATCGTCCCCTCGGTCAGGTCCTCGGACAGCGTCACGACCGCGACCTGATCGGGACCGTTCTGGACCACGTAGAGGGTGCGACCGTCGAGCACGAGGCCGTCGCCCCCGGTGAGCGGACCGCCCTCGAGCGCGATCTCACTCACGCCGCGGGTCTCGAGGTCGATGCGGTACAGGCGGCCGGTGTTGGCCGCCACGACGACCAACAGCGCGCCGTCGTCGGTGATGGCGATGCCGTTGGCGTTGATGCCGTCTTGGTACTCGAACGGGGTTCCGGCGAAGTCGAGGAAGGCCTCGGCCTCGGACGTACCGGCCGGGACCCGGAACAGCGTCGGTCGGTTCGAGTCCGTCACGTACACGTCACCGTTCGGGGCCGCGACCAGGTCGTTCAAGAAGGTGGCGTCCGCCGGGGGCGTCGAGATCACGAGGCTCGGAGCGTCGACCGAAGCGGCGTTGGGGTCGTCGAACCGCAGGATCTCGCCGGTCCCGCCGCCCGCGGCCCAGAGCCGGCCCTGGTCGTCGACGGTGAGACCGATCGTGGCGAACTGACCGCGGCTGCCAGGCTCCAGCAGGGGGGTGGCCTCCCCGGTGGCAAGGTCGACGCGGTAGATGGCGCCGGAACCGGCCCCCGAGACGTAGAACGCGCCTTCGGAGGCGTGGACGGCGATCCCCTCGGGGAACGTCGAGTCGCCCGGGATCTCGTACGTGTCCCGGTCGGCGGGCACCTGGGCGGTGGCGAAGGCGATCACGAGGAGGAGTCCGAGCATGGCGGCCAGCGTGCGGGGTCGTGGGTGCATGGTTTCGTCCTTCCTACGGCCTCGTCGGCCGTGACGCGGGCTCGGCGCGCGCTTCTCGTTCGCGCGCTTCTTCGTCGTCGCCGCGGGTGGCGCACACCCGCGCGCGCTGCAGGCCCGCGCCGTCTCGTCAGGCTATCGGCCTGGCGCGCCGATCGGGGCCGACACGTCACGCCGTCGCCGTGCTCCCGCCCGCCGCATCGGGGGTACGCTTCAGGGATCCAACGGGCCGCGCCGGCGCCACCGAGCGCCGCGGCCGAACGCGCGTCGTGAGGAGCACTGCCGACATGGACCGAGACCAGCGACACCCGAGACCGACGATCGTCTACACCAAGGTGGACGAGGCGCCCGCCCTGGCCACCTACTCCCTGCTGCCCATCGTCAAGGCGTTCACGCAGGCGGCGGGCGTGAGCGTCGAGACGCGCGACATCTCGCTCGCGGGCCGCATCCTCGCCAAGTTCGCCGACCACCTGTCCGCCGACCAGCGCGTCGACGACGACCTGGCGTACTTGGCGGAGTTGGTGCGTACGCCCGAGGCCAACATCGTCAAGCTGCCCAACGTGAGCGCCTCGGTGCCACAGCTCAAAGCCGCCATCCGCGAGTTGCAGGCGCAGGGGTACGCCCTGCCCGACTACCCCGACGAGCCCGCCACCGACGTCGAGCGCGACGTGCGGCAGCGCTACGATCGGGTCAAGGGAAGCGCCGTCAACCCCGTCCTGCGCGAGGGCAACTCCGACCGACGCGCGCCCGCCTCGGTCAAGGCCTACGCCCGTCACCATCCCCACTCGATGGGGGCCTGGAGCGCCGATTCGAAGTCGCACGTGGCCCACATGACCAGCGGCGACCTCAGGTCCAACGAGGTCTCGCATACCGTGACCGAGGCCGAGGCCGGCGCCGCGCGCATCGAGCTGGTCGACACGGCCGGCGAGGTGCGGGTCCTGAAGGACGCGGTGAAGCTCGATGCCGGCGAGATCATCGACGCCAGCACCATGAGCCGCGCCGCGCTGCGGGCCTTCTTCGCCGAGCAGATCGAGGACGCACGGCGTCAGGGCGTGCTGTTCTCGGTGCACCTCAAGGCCACCATGATGAAGGTGTCCGACCCCGTCCTCTTCGGGCATGCCGTGTCCGTGTTCTTCGCCCCCGTGTTCGAGAAGCACGCCGACACCTTCCGCAGCCTGGGCGTGAACCCGAACGATGGCCTCGCCGACCTGAAGGCCAAGCTGACCGACCTGCCGGAGGCCCAGCGGCGCGAGATCGAAGCCGACCTGGACGCCTGCTTCGCCGAACGGCCCGAGCTCGCCATGGTGAACTCCGACAAGGGCATCACCAACCTGCACGTCCCGAGCGACGTCATCGTCGACGCCTCCATGCCTGCCGCCATCCGCACCTCGGGGCAGATGTGGGGGCCCGACGGAGCGCTCCACGACACGAAGTTCGTCATCCCCGACAGCAGCTACGCCGGCGTGTACGGCGCCGTCATCGAGGACTGCAAGCGCCACGGGGCCTTCGACCCGCGCACGATGGGTACCGTCGCGAACGTCGGGCTGATGGCCCAACAGGCCGAGGAGTACGGATCGCACGACAAGACCTTCGTCGCGCCCACGGCGGGCACGATCCGGATCGTGTCGGCGGCGGGGGAGACCCTGCTCGAGCGCGACGTCGAGCCCGGCGACCTCTGGCGCATGTGCCAGGTCAAGGACGCGGCGGTGGCCGGCTGGGTGGCCCTGGCCGTGGACCGGGCGCGCGCCAGCGCCACCCCTGCGGTGTTCTGGCTCGACCGGGAGCGATCGCACGACGCCGAACTGATCGCCAAGGTCGAGCGCCGGTTGCGCGACCTCGACACCGACGGTCTCGACCTGCAGGTGCTCACGCCCGTCGAGGCGACGCGCCATGCCTGTGCGCGCCTGCGTGCGGGCCTCGACACGATCTCCGTGACCGGCAACGTCCTGCGCGACTACCTCACCGACCTGTTCCCGATCTTGGAGGTGGGCACCAGCGCCAAGATGCTGTCGATCGTCCCGCTCATGGCCGGCGGCGGGCTGTTCGAGACGGGCGCCGGCGGCTCCGCACCCAAGCACGTGCAGCAGTTCGTGGCCGAGGGGCACCTGCGCTGGGACTCGCTGGGTGAGTTCCTGGCGCTCGTCGCTTCGCTCGAACACCTGAGCACGGTCACCGGCAACCCGACCACCCAGGTCCTGGCCGACGCGCTGGATCGCGCCAACGCGCGCTTCCTCGAGAGCGACAAGTCGCCGTCGCGCAAGGTCGGTCAGATCGACAACCGCGGCAGCCACTACTACCTGGCGCTGTACTGGGCCGAGGAGATGGCGCGGCAGGACCAGGACCCGGCGCTCGCCGAGCGGTTCCGGGGCTTGGCCGACGCCCTGGCTGCCCACGAGGCGCAGATCACCGCCGAGCTCCTGGCGGCCCAGGGCGAGCCGGTCGACATCGGCGGTTACTACTGGCCGGACCCAGACCGGACGGCCCGCGCGATGCGACCCAGCGCGACCCTCAACGAGGCCCTGGCGCGCTTCGCGGGCTGAGGCGTCCACGCGTCGTCGCCACAGCGGCCGTCGACGACGGCGTCGGGTAGCCTCGTCACATGGAGCAGGCGTTCAAGCCGTACGGGTACCCGTCGGTCGCGCCGTACCTGGTGGTTCGCGGCGCAGATCACACGATCGCGGTCCTGGAGAGCGTCTTCGACGCACGGGTGCTGCGCCGTGACGCGCGCGCCGACGGTTCGATCGTCCACGCCGAGGTCCGCATCGACGACACCGTCGTGATGTTGGCCGACGAGGTCGACGGTTTCCCGGCGCTGCCGAGCCACGTCCACGTCTACGTGGCCGACGTCGACGCCGCTTACCGTGCGGCCATCGGCGCCGGCTGCCGCGAGGTCCAAGCGCCGGTGGACGACGACGACGGCGACCGACGCGGCGGTTTCCAGGAACCCGGCGGGACGACCTGGTGGGTGGCCACCCGCATGGAGCTCGACGAGGCGTAGGGGACGGTGGACACGCGGCCGTGGCCGCGCCGGCGCTGGGCCCCGTTCCCAGCCTGGCCACGTCCGCGATGTGCGTCTGGGTCGGAGCGCGGCGGGGGCCGTGTGTATCCTGGTTCGTACGCCACGGCCCACCCTCTGGGCCGGACCTGGGGGCGCGCAGAAGCCGCGCCCGGGCGCGCCACCGGCGTCGTCGGCCTCGAGGTGCACCGTCGTCGCGCGCGCCGTCGGACCTCGCACGAGATCGGAGTGACCACGTGGACGCACTCGAGCAGGATGTCGCAGCCGGACGGCTCGAACGGACCCCGCCACCTTGCCTGTCGCTGTACCAACCGACCCATCGAACCTTCCCCGAGAACCAGCAGGACCCCATTCGCTTCCGGAACCTCGTGCGTGAGCTGGAAGAGGCGTTGCGGGAGCGCTTCCCTGCGGCCGACGCCGAGGGTCTGCTGGCGCCGTTCTGGCGGCTCGCCGAGGACGCCGACTTCTGGAACCACGCGCTCGATGGTCTGGCCGTGTTGGGTGCCCCGGACACGTTCCACGTCTACCGCCTCCAGCGACCCGTGCCGGAGCGTGTCCTCGCGGCCGACCATCTCTACACGAAGCCGCTGATCCGGATCCTGCAGTCGGCCGACCGTTTCCAGGTGCTGGGCATCAGCCGCGGTTCCATGCGTCTGTTCGAGGGCAACCGGGACGCCCTCGACGAGATCGAGCCCGCCGACGAGGTGCCGCGGACCATGACCGACGCCCTGGGCGACGACGTGACCGAGCCGCACCTGACCGTGGCCTCGTACGAAGGTCGCGGCGGGACACCGGGCGCCACCGCCCACCACGGTCACGGCGGCAAGCCCGCCGAGGTCGACGTCGACGCGGAGCGGTACTTCCGCGCGGTCGATCGGACGGTGCTCGAGCACCACTCGCAGCGTTCCGAGCTGCCGCTCGTCCTGGCCGCGTTGCCGGAGCATCATCACCGCTTCCGCGCGCTGAGCCACAACCCCTTCCTCGTCGACGAGGGCGTGGAGACGAACCCCGACGCCTTGGCGCTCGACGAGCTCAAGGAACGCGCCTGGGCGATCCTCGAGCCCCGCTTCCTGGCCGACATGGCGCAGCTCGCCGAACGCTTCGGGAACGCCCGGGCGCAGGGGCAGGGCGACGACGACGTGGCGACGGTGGCCGAGGCGGCCGTCAAGGGCCGCGTGGACACGTTGCTCGTCGAGGCGCACCGCGCCATCCCCGGTCGGCTCGACGCGGCCACCGGCGAGGTCCAGCGCTCCGAACCCCACGGCGCGGTCCTCGACGACGTCCTCGACGACCTCGTGAGCGTGGTCCAGCACATGGGGGGCCGCGTGCTCATCGTGCCCGCCGAACAGATGCCGACCGACACCGGCGTCGCCGCCATCTACCGCTACTGAGCGACGACCTCGGGCGAGGCCACGTCGCCGGAAGGAGTCAGCATGGACACCCACGACGAAGCGAACACCCACCTGCCGGTCGCGGGCTTCGTCCGTCTCGATTGGGACGGGGTCACGCGCGACCAGATCGAGGACGCCACCGTCTACGACCGCCGTGACCAGAAGGTGGCCGACGTCGACGACGTCGTGCTCGCGGAGGACGGCCGGCCGGCGACGGTGGTCATCGACGTCGGCGGCTTCCTGGGCATCGGCTCGCGGTCGGTGGCCATCCCCACCGACCGACTGGCGGTGCAACAGAGCACCGACGGCGACGAGATCCGCCTCTACCTCAACATGACCGAGGACGAACTGCGCCAGCAGCCCGTCTACACCGGTGTCGCCGCCCCGGTCGTCGGCCGCTGGCCGGGCACGACGTAGGTCGCGCGGCGGGCGCCGCTCTCTTCAGAACCGCCGCGTCCAGGCGTCGGGCCAGCGCTCGATCACGACCTTCGTCTCGGTGTAGAACTCCACCCCGTGCCGACCCTGGGCGTGGAGGTCGCCGAAGAACGAATCGCCCCAGCCACTGAACGGGAAGTAGGCCATGGGCGCGGCCACGCCGAGGTTGATGCCGATGTTGCCCGCGCGGACCTGGTGGCGGAACGTCCGCGCGGCCGCTCCTGACGTGGTGAACAGACAAGCCTGGTTGCCGAAGGCCCGGTCGTTGGCGAGGGCGATGGCGTCCTCGAGCGTGTCGGCGTGGAGCATCGTCAGGACCGGCCCGAACACCTCGTTCGTGGCCAGGGTGCCCTTGGGGTCGACGTCGTCGATGACGGTGGGATGGAGGAAGTAGCCGTCGGCGAAGCCGTCGACGGTGGCGTCCCGACCGTCGACGAGCACCGATCCGCCCTCCCGCGCACCGGTCTCGATGAGGCCCAGGATGCGCGCGCGGCTCTCGGCGGTGATCACGGGCCCCATCTGGACGCCCTCGTCGAGGCCGAACCCGACGCGTCGCTGGCTGGCGTCGTCCACGATGCGTTCGGTGAACGGCGCGCGCGCCTCGCCGACGGTGATGGCCACCGACGTCGCCAGACAGCGTTGGCCGGCGCAGCCGAAGGCCGAGTCGGCCAGGATCCGGGTGGTCATGTCGAGGTCGGCGTCGGGGAGCACGATGGCGGGGTTCTTGGCGCCGCCCTGGCACTGGGCCCGCTTGCCCGCGGCGGTCGCCTTGGCGTAGACGTAGCGAGCGATCGGCGTGCTGCCGACGAACGACACCGCGCGCACGTCGGGATGCTCGAGCAGCGCGTCCACCGCGTCCTTGCCGCCGTTCACCAGGCTCACGACGCCGGCCGGGAAGCCGGCTTCCTGGCAGAGCCGCACGAGGTGCTGGGTGGTCAGGGGCACCCGCTCCGACGGTTTGAGGAGGAAGCAGTTGCCCGTGGCGACCGCGTAGGGCAGGAACCAGAGCGGGATCATGCCGGGGAAGTTGAACGGCGTGATCGCCGCCACCACACCCAAGGGCTGCCGGAACATGTGCTCGTCGATCCCGCGCGCGACGTCCTCGTTGTTGACGCCCTGCATGAGCATCGGCATGCCGGCCGCCACCTCGACGTTCTCGATGCCGCGCTGGAGCTCGCCGATCGATTCGGCGAGCGTCTTGCCGCACTCGGTGGTGATCGTCCGCCCCAGCTCGTCGAGGTCGCGTTCGAGCAGCGCCTTGAGCCGGTACAGCGGCTGGATCCGTTCACCGACGGGTGTTGCGCGCCACGCCGGGAAGGCGGCGGCGGCGGCCCGGACGGCGCCGTCCACCTCGTCGGCTTGCGTGAGCGGCACGAGGGCGATCGTCTCACCGGTCGCCGGGTTGCGGACGGCTGCGCGGCCGGCGGCCGAGGACCGCTGCCAGGCGCCGCCGACGAAGTTCAGGAGCTCGGTCGTGGCCATGACGCCAGCCTAGCGCGCGCGACGCAGGGCATGCGCCCGCTCGCTCAGACCATGAGGTTGGGATCGACGGGGCTGCGCAGCCGTGCGACGTCGCGCTCGGGGAAGGTGGTCTCGGCCGCGGCGAGCAGGGCCTCGATCTCTTCCTCGGCCACCCCGGCCAGGGTGGCGTCCGCCACCTCGCGCGCCAGGATGCGCAGCGCCGCGAGCGTGTGACCGGTGGTCATCAAGTCGCGGGCGACGTGCAGGCGCAGTTCGCCGAAGAGGTGGCGGGCGAGCACGCTGCGCGACTGGAGTGGGACCACCGCGCGGGTCACCCCGTCTTCGTCGGCGTGGGTCTCGTTGGGGGTGCGGCGGCCGTCGAGCAGCAGCAGCCCCTGGGCGATCCGGTCGATGCAGTTCATGGCCGTGAAGGGATCGTTCATGCTGGGCGACAGGGCGCGCAGCGCCACCTCGAGCAACTCGTCGAACAGGAACCCGAGGTCCTGCCCGAGGCTGCGGTGCTCGCCGAGCGACAGGTGGTCGGCCAGACCCTCTCGAACGTTGGGCGCTGCGGAAGCGGGATGCACGTGGGCGTACGCGCCGCCACGCAGCACGAACGCGCCAGGGACGTGGAGCAACCGGATCACGGCGTCGTGCTCGCGCGCGAACGCCACCAGCCCATCGACGTCGACGGACTGCAGAACGCCTTCGGCGGGGGCGTCGAGGACCGCGAGGTCGTCGTCGAACCCGGGCAGCAGCAGGGGCGGCTCCTCGGCCTCCTCGATGGCGACGGTCGTCTGCTCGATGCGCCGTTCCATGGCGCGGCCGATGTCGGCCAGGACGTGCGAGACCCGCACGCTCTCGGCGGTGTGGTGGAAGAAGAACACCAGGACGGCGACGCTGACGAAGGTGAGCAGGAGCGCCACGCCGATGGAGATGTGGGGCACGACCTCGCTCAGGCCGAGGTCGGTGTTGCTCACCCGCACGACGCGCAGGACGAGCAGCGAGTAGACGAAGGTGGCGACGAAGGTGCCGAGGACCAGCTGGTTCGGGCGGTCGCGCATGAAGTTGACCAGCAGGCGCGGACCGAACTGGTTCGAGGCCTGGGTCAGCACCACCATCGTCAACGAGAACACGACCCCGGCGACGGTGATGATCGAGCCCGCGACGGTCGAGAGCAGCGCACGGGCGCCGTCGGGGCCGTTCAGGGTGATGAAGGCGAAGTCGACCAAGGCGCCCGCACCGACGGCTTCGTCGATGCGCAGCGTGATGGCGGAGAGCCCGACGGCCGCCAGGCCCAGGAGCATGGGAACGAACCAGTAGGAACCGGTCATCGCCGCCACCCACCGGCGTGCACGTAGGGTCATGGCCGCATCCTAAGTGGCGTGCCGTGGCGTGCTAGACCGTCCATCACGACGCCCGTCCGCTAGAGCACGTACCGGTTCAGGTCCTCGTCGCCGACCAGGTCGCCGAGCTTGCGGTTCACGAACGCCGCGTCGATCCGCACGACGCCGAGCTGCGTGCCGAAGGCGATGTCCTCCAACACCGTCTCGAGCACGGTGTGCAAGCGTCGGGCGCCGATGTCCTCGACCTCGCGGTTGACGCGCTCGGCGGCCACCGCGATCGCTTCCACGCCGGTCTCGTCCCATTCGACGTGCGTACCGTCCACCGCGAGCAGCGCGGCGTACTGCTTGGTCAGGGCGTGCTCGGGTTGCGTCAGGACGTGCTGCAGGTCGACGGCGCTGAGCTCCTCGAGCTCGACGCGGACCGGGAAACGGCCTTGCAGTTCGGGGATCAGGTCCGAAGGCTTGGAGACGGTGAACGCCCCGGCTGCGATGAACAGGACGTGGTCGGTGGCGACCGGACCCCAACGGGTCTGCACCGTGGTCCCCTCGACGATCGGGAGCAGGTCGCGCTGGACTCCCTCGCCCGACACGTCGGGTCCCGAGGTCGCCGATTCACCCGCGATCTTGTCGAGCTCGTCGAGGAAGACGATGCCGGCGTTCTCGGCGCGCCACACCGCGTCGCGCTGCACCTCGTCGTGGTCGATGAGGCGATCGGCCTCCTCGCCGACGAGCAGGCGACGCGCGTCGCGCACCGTGGTCTTGCGGCGCTTGCGGCGCTTCGGCATGAACTGGCCGAAGGCCTGCTGGAGCTGTTCGCCCATCTGCTCCATCCCCGGCATGCCGAGCATGGGCGACCCCGCCGGCGCCTCCTCGACCTCGATCTCGACGACGCGATCCTCGAGCTTGCCCGAGGCGAGCAGGTTGCGCATCGAGGTCTTGCCCTCCTCGCTGCCGCCCGGCAAGAGCGCGTCGAGGATGCGCGCTTCGGCGGCCTCGCGGGCCCGATCGGCCACGGCCGCCTTGTGCTCCTCCTCGACCATCGCCACGGACGCGGCGACCAGGTCGCGCACGATCGAGTCGACGTCGCGGCCGACGTAGCCGACCTCGGTGAACTTGGTGGCCTCGACCTTCAGGAACGGTGCCTTGGCGAGCTTCGCCAGCCGCCGCGCGATCTCGGTCTTGCCGACGCCCGTCGGTCCGATCATGAGGATGTTCTTCGGACTGACCTCCGCTTGCATCGCTTCCGGCAGCCGGCGCCGCCGCAGGTGGTTGCGCAGCGCCACGGCCACCGCCCGCTTCGCCTTGTGCTGGCCGATGATGTGCTTGTCGAGCGCCTCGACGACCTCGAGGGGGCTCAGGTCGAACAGACCCGGCCCGCTCACGTGGACCCCGTCGCGCCGTCTTCGGACGCGTCCTCGTCGTCGTCGTCCTCGCCGGTCGTGCCGCCGATCGTGAGCACCGTGGCCGTACCGCTGGTGTAGAGGTCGATCTCGGCGGCGATGCCGAGCGCGGTGCGGGCGATGGTGGCGGCGTCGAGCGAGGTGTGGCGCAGCAGGGCCAAGGCGGCCGCTTGGGCGTAGGCGCCGCCGGAACCGACGGCGGCCACGGGCTCGTCCGGGCGGACCACGTCTCCCGAGCCCGACAAGGTGAGGATCTGCTCGCCGTCGGCGATCAGGAGCATCGCCTCGAGCTGGCGCAGCATCTTGTCGGTTCGCCACTCCTTGACGGTCTCGATCGCGGCGCGCAGGAGCTGGCCCTTGTGCGTCTCGAGGTAGCCCTCGAACTTCTCGAGCAGCGTGAAGGCGTCCGAGACGGCGCCGGCGAAACCCGCGATGGCGGCGCCGTTGGAGAGCTCGCGGACCTTCACGGCGCCGCGCTTGACGATCTGATCACCCAAGGTGACCTGGCCGTCGCCGGCGAGGGCGGAGACACCGTCTCGGTGGACGGCGACGATGGTGGTGCCGTGCATGCGTGTCATCGCCCCGGAGCCTAACAGCGGAGGGCGCCGCCGCGCGTCGGCCGTGCGCACGCCGGGTGTTCGGCGCGGGGGCACGGACCGCGCGACCGGCCGGGTCCGATGCCATAGCATGGGCCGCATGCCGTTCCTCGATGTGGGTGGTGGTTGGGTCGAAGCGATCGTCGGGCCGATGTTCTCGGGCAAGTCCGAAGAACTCATCCGACGCGTGACCCGCTGCCTGATCGCGCGCCAGACCGTTCAAGTCTTCAAGCCGGCGATCGACGATCGCTTCGAGGCCGAGGCGGTCGCCTCCCACGCCGGTCGCACGCTGGCCGCCGAACCGGTCGCCGACGTGGCCGAGTTGCGGTTCCGGCTCACGCCAGGCACCCGCGTCGTGGCCATCGACGAAGCCCAGTTCCTCGACGCCGACATCGTCGACGTCGCCCGCGAGCTGGCCGACGGTGGCACCCGGGTGATCGTCGCGGCGCTCGATCTCGACTTCCGTGGGGTCCCGTTCGGACCGGTCCCTCGGCTCCTGGCCGAGGCCGAGCGCGTCGAGAAGCTCACCGCCATCTGCCGTTGCGGGCGCGCGGCGACCCGCACCCAACGCTTGATCGGCGGGCAACCGGCGCACGAGGACGACCCCGTGATCCTGGTCGGTGCGGCCGATGCCTACGAGCCGAGGTGCCGCGCCTGCCACGTGGTGCTGCGCGACGCCCGCGCCACACCGCTGTTCGCCGAACGCTCGTGATGCGGTCGCACGCCGCCCGCACGCCCGGATCGACGCCCGGATCGACGCCCACGGAGGTGCAGCATGACGACCGTCTCGCCGGACATCGCCCCGCCCCCCTCGCGCAAACCCGGCGCCGGCACGCGCTGGGTGGTCGGCTGTCTGGTCGCGTTGCTGATCTTCGGCGCCCTCGCCGGTGCCGCCTTCTGGTGGTTCGTGGGTCGCCCCTTGGGGCAGATCGCCCGCGCGGCCGCGGACGTCACCGCCGTGGCGCGGCTCGACGAGCGCATCTCCGACCGGTCTGCCTACGTCCCACCCGCCGACGGTCTCCTCGAGCCGGAACAGGTCGAACGCTACGTCAACGTGCTCGGTAGCGTCCGGTCGTCGCTCGAGGGGCGGTTGACGCGGCTCGAGGCCCGCTTCGAGGCCATCGACGGCCGCCGGCCGACGTGGCGCGAGGTCTCCTCGCTCGCCGGCGCTTACGCCGACCTGCTGCGGCTCGCCGTGGAGGCCAAGGAGGCGCAGGTCGCGGCGCTGAACGCCGAGGGCTTCTCGTTGTCGGAGCTCAGATGGGTGCGCCAGGAGGTCGTGCGCGCTGCCGGGTTACCGGCCGCCGACGTCGACCTGACCGCGTACGTGCAGGGCCTGACGGCGGGCCAGGCTCCGGCCGCACGCCAGCTCGACCCGTCGACGGCGCCGCTCGAGAACCGCGCGCTGGTGGAGGGCGTGCGCGACCGTCTCGACGAGGTCGGGGTGCTCTTGCTCCTCGGTTTCTGAGGCCGGCCTCCGATCCAGCGTAGGGGGCGGGGGTCCGAAGACCCCCGCCCCCTACGCGTGCACGGTGACGCGGACGAACCGCAGCGACGCTAGAAGCGCTCGCGGATGGAGGCGACCACTTGCGCCAACGCGGCGTCCGCAGCGTCGGCGAGGAGCGGTTCGTAGGTCGGGTTCGTGTACGAGATCGTGCCGATGGGCAGGCTGTCGACCGAGACGTTGGCGCGGTCGGCCTGGCCCACGCCCGTCTGCGAGACGACGACCTCGCCGGTGACCAGGTCGGTGGCGCGGACGTCGACGGCGACCTCGGCCGCGACGTTGCCGACCGACACGCCGAGCAGGCTCACGCCGGGTCGGTCGATCGTGGCGCGGGTCACCGCGCCGGTGATGACGTAGCCGGCACCGGCCGCTCGGGCGAGCGCCTCGGGCGCCATCGACTCGAGCCCTTGAGCCGCCAAGATCGATTGCAGTTCGCTGCGTTCCACGATGGTGTAGCAGCCGCTGTTCTGCAGCAGGGTGATGAGGCGCGCGGTGGCGGCGGTCTCGAGGCCGGTGACGTTCAGACCGCCCGAGCGACCGGTGGTGTTCTCGAACTCGATCACGGCGACGGTCGGGATGTCGTCGCTGACGCAGACGCCGGGGTTGATGACGTCGGTCGACGTCGTGGGGGCCGCGGCTGGTGCGCAGGCGGCCAGCATGCTGGCGGCGAGGAGGAGGGCGAGGGGGAAGGGTTGGAATCTCATGGGGCCTCCAAGGGGCGCGCGATGTGGGGCGCCGGTGGTTCGAGAGGTAGCGTAGACCATCCGAGACGCGTCGTGGTCGGTGCGCGCACCCGTCGCCTCAGGGCTGCAAACGCTGCCCGTCGCGGGGGAACGCTCGGGCGAAGCGGATGTTGGGCACGCCCAGCAGCAGCGCGGTGAGGCGTTCCGCCCCGATCGCGAATCCGCCGTGCGGCGGCATGCCGTGGCGGAACACCTCGAGGTAGGCGCTGAAGGCGGCCGGGTCGAGACCCTTGCGTTCGATCGCGCGCACGAGCACGTCGTGCTCGTGCGCGCGCTGGCCGCCCGAGGTGATCTCGGTGCCGCGGAAGATGAGGTCGAGTCCCCGGGTGAGCCCGTCGCCGGTCGGGTAGGCGTAGAACGGCCGCGCCGCCTCGGGGTAGTCGATCACGAACACGAAGTCCGAGCCGTGCTCCTCGCGCGCCCAGCGCCCGATGAGGCGCTCGGCCTCCGGGTCGAGGTCCTTGCCGCCGCTGGCGTGTCCGTAGCGCTCGCGCACCAGCTCGCGCGCCTCGAGCAGCGGGATGCGTGGGAAGGCGACGTCGAGCGGCGGCAGCTCCGCGCCGAGGTCGACGAGCTCACGCCCGCACCGCTCGCCGACGGCGGCCAGCATCGACTTGAGCAGCGCCTCCTCGAGGTCCATGACGTCTCCATCGTCTTCGATGAAGCCCATCTCGACGTCCAGCGACAGGTACTCGGCCAGGTGTCGCACGGTGTGCGAGGGCTCGGCGCGGTAGACGGGGGCGACCTCGTAGACGCGCTCGAACACCCCCACCATGATCTGCTTGTAGAGCTGGGGCGACTGGGTGAGGTAGGCGCGTTGCCCGTAGTAGTCGACCTCGAACTGGTCCGCACCGCCCTCGGCGCCCGCCGCGACGAGCTTGGGCGTGCTGATCTCGGTGAACCCGGCGTCGTCGAGGAAGCCGCGGAACGCCCGCAGGAGCTCGGCCTGGACCTTGAGCACGGCGCGATCGCGCGGGGCCCGCACGGTGACGTGGCGGTACTCGAGCAGCGTGTCCGGGTTGGTGTGCTGGTCGAGCTTGGCCATCTCCACGGGCGGCGGCGCGGTGGCGCGCGTGATGACGTGCAGGTCGCGCGCCTGGACCTCGATGCCGCCCGGAGCCTTGCTGCTGGTCACCACCTCGCCGGTGACCTGCACGCACGATTCATGAAGTGGTGGCTCTAACCCTTCGAGCACGCACTGGACCACCCCGGTGCGGTCGCGGAGGTGGAGGAAGGCGATGCCACCCAGGTCGCGCCGATGGTGCACCCAGCCCTTCAGCGTCACGGTCTGGCCCAAGGCGGCAGCGAGGTCGGCCACCATCGTGCGGCCGGTGTCGAGGTCGAGGCCTCGGATGGGTTCGGGCGTCGGGCTCTTCATCGCGCCTCCGGTTCGCGCCTGGTCTGCGCCCCCAACGAACGACCCCCCGAGGGGGGCCTCGGGGGGTCGCATGGTGCCAAGCCGACGACTACGCCCCGAGTGCCCTCGCATCGCGATTGTCGTCCTGGCGGCGAGCGGTCGGGGTCATGCGAGGCACGCTACCGCGGCGCCCAGCGGTCGTCAAGCGGGCGCCTCGAGCCAGCGCACGTCGAACGGGGCCAAGGCGACGTCCGCAGCGGGTACCGGTGACCCCGTCGTCAGGTCGCGCGCCCCGGCCCGAGCTCCCGCGCACCGGCCCGAGCTCCCGCGGACCGTCTACGTCAGCTGAGCGTCCGCTGTGTCCGCGTCGGGGCCGGGCGCGACCACCACGACGGCGCCCGCGTGGAGGGTCACGCGGACCGGTCCCAGGGCCGTGTTGGAGACGCCCAGGCCGCGCGCGCGTGCCAGCGGGGCCCGGTCGAGGCTGTACCGCGCGCCCGCGACGCTCACCGAGGCCTCGGCATCGAGCGCCAACAGGCTGAAGCGGGTGCCCGATGTCAGGTCCAGATGACGCGTTTCGTGCGGGCGCAGCGGCCAGACGTCGCGAACACCGTCGGCGGCGGCAAGGTCCGTGCCCGCCGCGTGACGGGCGTGCGCGATGAGCACGGTCGACAAGGTCTGGTCGAGGCGGCCGGTGAGGCCGCCCACGATCAGCACCTGGGCCGCGCCGCGTCGCTGGGCGACGTCGAGGGCCAGCTCGAGGTCGAGCTCGTCCTTGTCGGTGTCATGGACCTCGGTGGCGAGTCCCGGATGGAGGGCGCGGGTGGCGTCGGTGACCGAGTCGAGGTCGCCCACCAGGAGGTGCGGTGTCAACCCGAGCGGCCGTGCGTGACGCAGGCCGCCGTCGGCGGCCACGACCAGTTCGGCCGACCGAACCCGATCCCGCAGCGCTGCGGTCGCCAACACCGCGCCTCCCACCAACACCACGGCTCTCATACCGGTTCCCGGACGGGCCTCGGCCAGCGGGTCCAAGCCGAGTCGGGTACGTCGAGTCGCCCCCTGGTGCCGATCGGCGGTGCGCCCGAGGGCAGTTCGCGGGAGCGGCCCGTCCACGTGACCGTCACCGACCAGTCGGGCACATCGAGGTTCAGGCGCCAACCGTCGCGTTGTGCCAGGCACCCCACCACGCGGGCGATGGGGCCGCGCCCGTCGTCGTCGGGGACGACGGGCCCGGGCGCGATCGGGCTCCAGCGAACGAAGCCGACGTGGAGCAGGGCGGCGCTCGGGGCACCCGGCAGGCGTACCGAGGCGTCGCCGGTCCAGACGTTCTCGTGACCGAGGAAGCGCGCGGTCCACGGGTCGATCGGGTGCTCGATCAGGTGGGCGGGCGTGTCGACCTGCACCAGGCGTCCGGCGCGCAGCACGGCGGTCCGGTCGCCGATCTGGAGAGCCTCGTCCAGGTCGTGCGTCACGAAGAGGGCGGTGGTCTCGCCGGTACGCAACAGGTCGGCGACCTCGAGCGAGAGGCGTGTGCGGAGGCCCGGATCGAGGCTGGCGAACGGTTCGTCGAGCAGGACGATCGCCGGTTCGGGTGCCAGCGCCCGCGCGAGGGCGACGCGTTGGCGCTCCCCGCCCGAGAGCGTGTTCACGCGGTCCCCACCGCGCCCTGCCAGCCCCACCCGTTCGAGCCAGGCGGCCACCCGTGCCCGCCGTTCGGCCGCCGGCACGCCTCCTTCGACGAGGCCGAAGCCGACGTTGCCCGCCACGTCCAGGTGGGGGAACAGGGCGTGGTCCTGGAACACGACGCCCACCCCGCGACGATGGGGGGGCAGGACGTCCAGCTGGCGTCCTCCGGCTCGCACCCGACCCGTCGCGGGCGCCAGACCGGCCACGGCGCGCAGCAGGCTGGTCTTGCCGCACCCCGAGGGTCCCACCAGCGCCAGCAGTTCACCCGGCGCCAGGCGCAGGTCCACGTCGGCCAGCGCCACCACGTCCGCGTAACGCACGCCCACGGCGTCGAGGTGGAGACCAGCGGCGGTGGCCGACATCGACGCCGAGCGTACCGCGCGCCTAGAAGGGCGTGGGACCGCGGCGGCGGCCGACGACGTCGACGACGCTCACGACCAGGGCGATCAGGGCCGCCAGGAGGACGGCCAGGGCCAGGGCCTCGGCGTACGCGGACGGGCCCGGCCGGCCGAGTCGCTCGGCGATGGCGACCGGCAAGGTCGTGGTCTCGGGGCGTCGCAGGAGCAGCGCGGCGCCGAACTCACCCAGCGAGGTCGCCGCCGCGAAGGCGGCCGCCGTCGCCCATGCGGCGCGCGTGAGCGGCAGGTCGAGCCGCCACAGCGCACGCAGTGGGGTCGCACCCAGGGTGGCGGCCGCGTCGCGCCACGAGGGCGGCACCGCGCTCAACGCGGTCGTCCCCACCCGCGCCACCAAGGGCGTCGCCAACAGCGCGTGCGCGACCGGGACGCCCCAGACACTGGACGCGAACGCGGGCGCGACGAGCAGCAACCCCAGGCCCAACGTGACCGCGCTGACCGCCCAGGGCGCCAGCCCGACCGCATCGAGCCAGCGCCAACCGCCGCGCACGACCGCGAGCGAGATCGCGCCTCCCAACGCGAGCGCCAACAGCGTGGCGACCGCGGCGAAGCGCAGGGAGTTGGCCAGGGCCGTGGGAGCGTCCGTGAGACCGACGAGGCCCGACGGCGTCAGCAGGGCGCTCCAGGCGGCCGCGAACGAGGCCCCCGAAGGGGGCGCCAGGGCGTGGGCGACGAGCGCCGCCAGGGGTGCCGCGACCAGCAAGCCGGCGGGCGCCACGGCCAGCAGCGCGAGGCCACGGCCGCGGCCCGGTCGAGCCGGAGCGCCGCGGTCCACCGGCTGCGCGAGACGCGCGCTGGCGCGCAGGTACGGCACGGCCAGGGCCATCACGAAGACGAGCTGCAACAGGGCGAGCGCGCTCGCGGTCCCCAGGTCGAAACTGCGTGCGACCTGGCGGTAGATCGCGACCTCCAAGGTGGCGAACACGGGGGCGGGTGCCAGCACCAGCACCACGCCGAAGCTGGTGAAGCAGAACAGGAAGACCAGCGTGCCGGACGCCACGAGCGCCGGCGCCGCGGTGGGCAACGTGACCCTTCGGAAGCGTCGCCATGGGCCCGCGCCGAGGGTGGCCGCGGCCTCCTGGAGCTGTGGGCCGGCGCCCGCCAGGTGCCCGCCCACCACGCGCGCGACCAGGCCCACGTTGTAGAACGTGTGGGCCAGCACGAGCACCCACCAGGTGTCGGCCAGGTCCAGGCCGAGCAAGCCGCGCGGTCCCACCCAGGCCAGCACGGCGATGCCGGCCACGAGCGACGGCAACACGAACGGCACGACGAAGAGGGTCCGCCACCAGGACCCGAGCGGCAGGTCGGGACGCGCCAGGGCCCAGGCGGCCGGTAGACCGAGCACCAGGGCGGCCAGGGTCGAGGCGGCCGCTTGGGCGGTCGTGCGGCCGACCACGGCCCAGACGGTCGGGTCGATCCACGTGAGCGTGGACGAGGCGTCGAGCGTCCGCAGGAGCAGCGCCACGAGCGGCGCGGCGACGCCCAACGCCAGCGCGCTCGCCGCGAAGACGCCGGCCACGTGGGCGAGTCGTGGGGTACGCATGCCCTCAGCGTACGGTCTGCATCCTGGATACTCATCTCGGGCGTGGCTAGATTCGCGCGTGTCGGCGTGCTGCGCCCGCCGTGCCACCCGTCTCGCCTTCGACCCGATCCGATCGGCCCGGTACCCATGACCCGACGTGCCAGCTCAGTCTCGATCCCCGTCCGCCGTTACGGCGCCCTGCTGGGGCGCTACCTGGCGCCCCAAGCGGGTGTGGCGGCGCTGCTGGCGGGGTTGCTCCTGACGGGGATCGGCCTGCAGCTCGCGGTCCCCCAGGTCCTGCGCCGCTTCATCGACACCGCGACGGGTGTGGCGGCCGGTTCGCTCCCGGCGGCGGCCGGCGGCGGGCTCGTGGGGCTGGCGCTGGTGTTCCTGGGACTCGCGCTGGGGACGCAGCTCCTGAACGGCGCCGCGTCGGTGCTCGGCGCCGTGGTCGGTTGGACCGCCACCAACCTGTTGCGCCGCGACCTGGTCGATCACGTCTTGCGGCTCGACATGACCTTCCACGCGACCCGGACGCCCGGCGAGCTGATCGAGCGGATCGACGGCGACGTGACCGCCCTGGCGGACTTCTTCGCCCAGTTCGCCGTGCGCGTCGTGGGCGGCGTCTTGCTGCTCCTGGGGATCCTCGTCGTCCTGTGGTTCGAGAACCCGCTGGTCGGCGCGGCGCTGACGGCGTTCACGGTGTTGGAACTCGTCGTCATGGTGTCGGTGCGCGCCGTCGCGGTGCCGGCGACGGTGCGCGAGCGGGAGGCGACCGCGCGGCTGTTCGGGTTCGTCGAGGAGCGCCTCTCCGGGCTCGAGGACGTGCGCGCCAACGGCGGCGGAGCTCACGCCTTGTACCGCTTGCAGGCGGTGATGCGTCGCTTCTTCGAGGACAGCCGGCGCGCCTCCCTCGCGCGCTCGGTGGTCTGGTTGGCCGGCTACGGTCTGTTCGCGCTGGGGATGTTGGTGACGATCGGTTCGAGCATCCGTTTGGTCCTGACGGGCGCGATCACGCTCGGCACCGCCTACATGGTCTTCCAGTACCTGATCTTGTTGCAGGCGCCGATCGAAGGGCTCACGCAGCAGTTGCAGGTGCTGCAGCGGGCGGGAGCGAGCCTCGGTCGGGTCGACGCCGTGCTGGCCGAGCGCACCCGCCTCCGGCCCGAGCCGCAGACCGTTCGGCATCTGCCGCCGGGAGCGCTCGAGGTTCGTTTCGAGGGCGTCGGGTTCCGTTACCACGACGCCCCTCCGGGCACGGTGGCCAACCTGCGCGACGTCGACCTGGTGCTCCCGGCCGGACGCCACCTCGGGTTGTTGGGGCGGACGGGCAGCGGCAAGACGACCCTGACGCGCCTGCTGTTCCGCTTCTACGACCCCACCGACGGCTGTTTGCGGCTCGGCGGCGTCGACGCGCGCGACGTGCCGCTGGCGGAGTTGCGCCGCCGGGTGGGGCTCGTCACCCAGGAGGTGCAGTTGTTCGGTGGGAGCGTGCGTCAGAACCTGACCTTCTTCGACGACACGGTGCCCGACGATGCCCTCCACGACGCCCTGACGAACGTCGGCCTGGGCGACTGGCTCGCCGCGCTGCCCGCCGGCCTGGACACCCCGATGCGGGCCGGGGGCGGCAGTCTCTCGGCCGGCCAAGCCCAGCTGCTGGCCATGGCGCGGGTGTTCCTCAGCGACCCGGGCTTGATCGTGCTCGACGAACCGTCGAGCCGCCTCGATCCCGTGACCGAGAGCCAGCTCGAGGCGGCCCTGGCACGTCTGCTGCACGGCCGCACGGCGGTGATCATCGCGCACCGGCTCGACACCGTCGAGCGCGTGGACGCCATCGCCGTGCTCGACGATGGCGTGCTCGTGGAGCACGGACCGCGCGCCGAGCTGGCGGCTCGACCGACCTCGCGCTACGCCCGGCTGTTGCGCACCGACCGCGCCTCGGTGGCCGAGGCGCTGGAGGACACGGCATGACGGTGCGGCGCGAGCGACGGCAGCGTCCTCCGCCGCCGCCCGACCCGCTGCGGTTGAGCTGGCGGTTGGCGGTCGCCCGGCCGCGGCTGATGGCCGTCAACTTCGTGGTGTGGCTCGTCGTGCACACCAGCCCGGTGCTCTCGGGGCTGCTGTTCAAGGGCGTGTTCGACGCGCTCGCGCCGGAGGCGGCGGCGAGCGCGAGCCCGTGGACCTTCCTGCTGCTCGCCCTCGGCCTCGACGTCGGCCGGATCGGCTTCCTCACCGCCGGCGTCTGGGTCTGGGCCACGTACTGGGGGGAGTTGGTCCTGCGGATGCGCCGCAACCTGCTCGCCCACCTGTTGCTGGCGCCCGGCACGCGGCGCCTGCCGGATTCGCCGTCCGAGGCCATCAGCCGTTTCCGGGACGACGTCGAGGACGTCGCGCACTACGTCGAGAACTGGAACGACGTGTGGGGCCGGGTGCTGTTCGCGGTGGGCGCGCTGTGGATCATGGCCCGCGTCGATCCGCTCATGACCGGGCTGATCTTCGTGCCGCTCGTGCTGACGTTGGGCCTCACCAGCCTCATGCGACCGACGATCCGGCGCGTGCGCCGCCGGCTGCGCGAAGCGACCGGACGGGTGACGGACTTCATCGGCGAGACCTTCGGGGCCGTGGCGTCGGTGCAGGCCAGCGGCCGCGAGGCGAGCATGGTGGCCGCGTTCCAACGTCTCAGCGACGCGCGCCGCCGCGCCGCGGTCCAGGACGCCCTGTTGGGCGAAGCCTTCAAGAACGTGACGGACAACATGGTGCATCTCGCCACCGGCATCATCCTGCTCGTCGGAGCGGGCGCCATGCAGCGGGGCACCTTCACGGTGGGCGACTTCGCCCTGTTCGTGAGCTACCTCCCTCGCCTCACCGCCACGATCTCGTTCGTCGGCGCGATGCTCGTCCAACACAAGCGCACGGCGATCGCCTTCGAGCGTCTCGACGCCCTCCTGGCCGGTGCCGGGGCCGACGTCGTGGTGGCCGACGCGCGCCTGCACCTGCGCGACGAGCCGCCGCCCGAAGCCGACGAGCCGCCGCTCACCGAACCCTTGCGCGAGGTGCGGGTCGAGGGTCTCGACGTTCGCCACGCCGACGGCGTGCCGGCGGTGAGCGACGCGTCTTTCGCGGTGTCCCGGGGCAGCTTCACGGTGGTGACCGGACGGGTCGGGTCGGGCAAGTCGATGCTCGTGAAGGCGGTGATCGGTCTGGTGCCGATGGAGGCGGGACAGATCACCTGGAACGGCGTGCCCGTCGACGACCCGGCGACGTTCTTCGTCCCGCCCCGGTCGGCCTACACCGGCCAGGTCCCACGGCTGTTCTCGGACACGTTGCGCGAGAACCTGGTGCTCGGGCGCCGCGCCGGTGACCGCATCCTGTCCACGGCGCTGCACCTGGCGGTGCTCGAACACGACCTCACGCGCCTCGACCGGGGCCTCGACACCGAGGTCGGCACGCGCGGCGTGAAGCTCTCGGGCGGTCAGGTCCAGCGCTCGGCGGCGGCCCGCATGTTCCTGCGCGACGCCGACCTGCTCGTGTTCGACGACCTGTCGAGCGCGCTCGACGTCGAGACCGAGCGCCAGCTGTGGGCAAGGCTCTTCGCCGAGCGCCGCGAAGCGACCTGCTTGGTCGTCTCCCATCGACGCGCCGCTCTCGAGCGCGCCGACCAGGTGCTGGTGATGGACGGGGGCCGCATCGTCGCCCGCGGCACGCTGGCCGAGGTCCTGCGGGTCTCGCCGGTCATGGCCGCCCTGTGGGGGGAACCCAGCCGCGGGGCTTGACAAACCCCGTAGGCGCGGCTACATTCTGGCTTGATGGAACGCCATGCCGTCATGACCCCCCTGAACCGGCGCGTCGTGCTCGCCGCGCTCGCTGCTGCGTGCCTGCCCCCGGAGGCGTCTGCCGGCTAGTCGGGAAACCCCGATCCCCCCGCACACCCGACCGTGGGCTCCCGCCGCCCACGGTCGTTCTCGTTCGGCTCCCCGGACCCGTCGACCGATCGAGCGGCCCCCCCGAAGACCGCTCCGTTCGCCGAGGTAGCCATGACCGAGACCACCTTCCCGACCGTCATCCCGATCCGTCGTTTCGGCGTCCTGCTCCGCCGCTACCTGGCGCCGCAAGCGGCGGTGGCGGCGCTGCTGGCCGTCTTGCTGCTCACCGGCATCGGCCTGCAGCTGGCCGTGCCGCAGGTGTTGCGACGCTTCATCGACACCGCCACGGGCGTCGCCCGTGGCGACCTGGCCCCTGACGCCGGTGCCGGCCTGCTCGGGCTGGCGCTCGTCTTCCTGGCGCTGGCGCTGGGCACCCAGGTGCTCAGCGGCGCCGCCACCGTCCTCGGCGCGGCGGTCGGCTGGACCGCCACCAACCTGCTGCGGCGCGACCTGCTCGAGCACTGCCTGCGGCTCGACATGACCTTCCACGCCGCCCGGACGTCGGGCGAGATGATCGAGCGGATCGACGGCGACGTCACCGCACTGTCGGATTTCTTCGCGCAGTTCGCCGTCCGCGTGCTCGGCGGGTTGCTGCTCCTGGTCGGCATCCTGGTGGTGCTGTGGCTGGAGAACCCGTGGATCGGCGCGGTCCTGACGGCCTTCACCGCGCTCGAGGTCGCCGCCATGATCGGGTTGCGCTCGGTCGCGGTGCCTGCCACGGTGCGCGAACGCGAGGTCACCGCCCAGGTCTTCGGCTTCGTGGAGGAGCGGCTCACGGGTCTCGAGGACGTGCGCGCCAACGGCGGCGGCGCCCACGCGCTCCATCGTTTCGGGGACGTGATGCGGCGCTTCTTCGCGGAGACGCGCCGGGCCTGGATGGCACGCTCGCTGGTGTGGCTCACGAGCTACGGCCTGTTCGTCGTGGGCATGCTCGTGACCATCGGATCGAGCATCGGGCTCGTCACCGCCGGAGCCATCACCCTCGGGACCGCCTACATGGTGTTCCAGTACTTGGTGCTGCTCCAAGCACCGATCGAGCAGTTGACGCAGCAGATGCAGCTGCTGCAACGTGCCGGCGCCAGCGTGGGCCGCGTCGAGGCCTTGCTCGGCGAGCGCTCGCGGCTGGTGCACGTGCCCCCGGGGCAGGGACGACGCCTGCCCGACGGACCGCTCGAGGTGCGCTTCGAACGCGTGGCCTTCCGCTACCACGATGCCGAGCCCGACGCCCCTGCCAACCTGCGCCACGTCGACCTCACGGTGCCGGCAGGCCACCACCTGGGCCTGCTCGGCCGTACCGGCAGCGGCAAGACGACGCTGACGCGCCTGCTGTTCCGCTTCTACGATCCGACCGAGGGCCGGCTGCTACTGGGCGGCGTGGACGCCCGCGACGTGCCGCTCGGCGAGCTGCGGCGACGCATCGGGCTGGTCACCCAAGAGGTCCAGCTGTTCGCCGCGAGCGTGCGTGACAACCTGACCTTCTTCGACGAGACCATCCCTGACGAGCGCGTGGCAGGCGTGCTGGCCGAGGTCGGCTTGGGTGCCTGGCTGGCCTCGCTGCCGGCCGGCCTCGACACGCCGCTGCAGGGCGGGGGGAGCCACCTGTCGGCCGGCGAGGCGCAACTGCTGGCGTTGGCACGGGTGTTCCTCGACGACCCGGGCCTGGTGCTGCTCGACGAGCCGTCGAGCCGGCTCGATCCCGCTACCGAGCACCGCTTGGAACGCGCGTTGGCGCGTCTGTTGCGAGGGCGAACGGCGGTGATCATCGCGCACCGGCTCGACACCGTCGAACGCGTCGATGCGGTCGCCGTCCTCGACGACGGCGCCGTGCTCGAGCACGGCCCCCGCGCCGCCTTGGCCGCCGACCCGCGTTCGCGCTACGCGCGTCTGTTGCAAGTGAGCGACACCCTCGGCCACGACACCCTGGAGGACCTGGCATGATCGCCACCGCCGAACCGCTCCGCCACGTCGACCGTCCCCGCAACCCGCTGCCGCTCGTGTGGCAGCTGGCGGCCGCCCGGCCACGGCTGATGGCCGCCAACTTCACGGTCTGGGCCCTCGTCCACGCTTCGCCGGTGCTCTCCGGGCTGCTGTTCAAGGCCGTGTTCGACGCGCTCGCACCCGAGGCCGCGGCCGGCGCCAACCCGTGGACCTTCCTGGTCCTGGCGCTGAGCGTCGACGTCGCGCGCATCGGCTTCCTCGCCGCTGGCGTGTGGACGTGGGCCACGTACTGGGCCGAGCTGGTCTTGCGCATGCGACGCAACCTGCTCGCCCACCTGCTCACCGCGCCCGGGACGCGCCGCTTGCCCGACTCCCCGTCCGAGGCCATCAGCCGCTTCCGAGACGACGTCAACGACGTGGCCGAGTACGTCGAGCACTGGGTCGACTTCTGGGGACTGGCGCTCTTCGGCATCGGCGCGCTGGTGCTCATGGCTCGGATCGACCCGCTCATGACGGCGCTCATCGTCGTGCCGCTGGTGCTGACGTTGACCCTCACGAACCTGTTGCGACCGACGATCCGGCAGGTGCGCCGGCGCCTGCGCGAGGCCACCGGCCGGGTCACCGACTTCATCGGTGAGACCTTCCAGGCGGTCGCCTCGGTCCAGGCGAGCGGCCGCGAGGACGCGCTCGTGCGCGCCTTCGCCAGACGGGGCGACGCGCGCCGCGAGGCCGCCGTTCGGGATGCCCTGCTGGCGGAGCTCTTCAAGAACGTGAACGACAACATGGTGCATCTCGCCACGGGCGTCATCCTGCTCGTCGGCGCCGGCGCCATGCAGCGAGGCACCTTCACGGTGGGCGACTTCGCCCTGTTCGTCACGTTCCTGCCGCGCCTCACCGGGACGGTGTCGTTCCTCGGTTCGATGTTGGTGCAGCACAAGCGGACGGGGGTGGCGTTCGACCGTCTCGACGCGTTGCTCGCCGGCGCCGGTCCCGAGGTCGTCGTCGCCGACGCCGCGCTGCACCTGCACGGCGACGCACCGCCGTTCGACGACCCGCGGCCCGGGGCCGAACCCCTGCGCGAGCTCCGCGTCGAGGGCCTGTCGGTCCATCACCGCGACGGGGTGCCCGCGATCGTCGACGCCTCGTTCACGCTCGCCCGCGGCTCCTTCACGGTCGTGACCGGCCCGGTCGGCTCCGGCAAGTCGACCTTGGTGAAGGCCGTCATCGGGCTGCTGCCGACGGCGGCGGGCCGGGTGACCTGGAACGGCGTGACCGTCGCCGACCCGGCCAGCTTCTTCGTGCCGCCGCGCTCGGCCTACACCGGCCAGGTGCCGCGACTGTTCTCGGACACGCTGCGCGAGAACCTGGTCCTGGGGCGTCGCGACGGCGACCGGCAGCTGCCGGGCGCGCTGCGCTTGGCCGTTCTGGAGCACGACCTCGTGCGCCTCGACCACGGCATCGACACGGAGGTCGGCACGCGCGGCGTGAAGCTCTCCGGTGGCCAGGTGCAGCGCTCGGCGGCGGCCCGCATGTTCCTGCGCGACGCCGACCTGCTGGTGTTCGACGATCTCTCGAGCGCGTTGGACGTGGAGACCGAACGGGAGTTGTGGGCACGGCTCTTCGGCGAGCGCCGCGACGTGACGTGCCTGGTGGTGTCGCACCGGCGGGCGGCGCTGGAGCGGGCCGACCAGGTGCTGGTGGTAGACGGTGGTCGCATCGTCGCGCACGGCACGCTGGCGGAGGTGCGGGCGGCGTCGCCGGTCATGGCCGAGCTGTGGGGCGCACGGGCACCGTGCTAGCATCGCGCGCGCCCACGGCTCACACCGCGCAGGACGGGGAAGATGGACCGGCTCGAACGTTGGTACGACCAGGTGAACGAGGTGATCCTGATGCGTCAGCATCCGGTCACCGGGTTGCTGCCCGCGAGCACCGCGGTGAACGCCCACGGCGACTACACCGACGCGTGGGTGCGCGACGTGGTGTACGGCCTCATGGCGCCTTGGGGGCTGGCGCTCGCGTATCGCCGCTTCGACGCCGAGGCGCATCGCCGGTACGAACTCGAGCACGCGGTGGTGCGGGGCCTGCGGGGGCTGTTGGGCGCGATGATGCGGCAAGCCGACAAGGTCGAGGCCTTCAAGCGGACCCAGGACCCGGCCGACGCACTGCACGCCAAGTACGGCACCGCCAGCGGCCTGCCGGTGGTGGGCGATCACGCGTGGGGGCACCTGCAGCTGGACGCCACGTCGTTGTTCCTGCTGCAGCTCGCGCAAGTGACCGCGTCGGGTCTGGCGGTGGTCCAGAGCGAGGTCGAGGTCCGCTTCGTGCAGAACCTCGTCCACTACGTCGGTCGCGCCTACCGCACCGCCGATTACGGGATCTGGGAGCGGGGTGACAAGACCAACCACGGTCGACCCGAGCTGAACGCCAGCTCCGTGGCGCTCGCCAAGGCGGCACTCGAAGCGCTGGACGGGTTCGACCTGTACGGGGCCCAGGGTTCGCCGCGCAGCGTGATCCACGTCGTTCCCGACGACGTAGCGCGGGCAGGCGTGGTGCTGGCGGCGTTGTTGCCGCGCGAATCGGCCTCCAAGGAGATCGACGCCGCCCTGCTGGCCGCGGTCGGCTACCCGGCCTTCGCGGTCGACGACGCCGCGCTCCGCGAGAGGACGCGAGCCGAGGTGGTCGCCCAACTGCGCGGGCGCCACGGGCTCAAGCGCTTCTTGCGTGACGGGCATCAGACGCCGCTCGAGGACCCCGCCCGGCTCCACTACGAGCCCGCGGAGTTGGCCCGGTTCGCCGGCATCGAGGCCGAGTGGCCGCTGTTCGAGGTGTACCTGGCGTTGGACGCCCTCTTCCGGGGCGACGCCGACGCCGCCGCCGACCATCGCCGACGTGTGGCGGCGCTGGCGGTGGAGGTGGACGGTCTGCGCCTGCTGCCCGAGCTCTACGGCGTGCCGGCCGAGGAGGCGGAGGCGGAGCGCGTGGCACCCGGCAGCCGACCACGTCGCCCGAACGACAACGTCCCGCTCGTGTGGGCCCAGTCCCTCTGGATCCTGGCCGAGCTCCTGGCCGAGGGCTGGCTGGCGCCGGCCGACCTCGATCCGCTGGGACGGCACCTGGGCGTGCAGCGGCCGCGTCGACCGGTGGTGCAGGTCGCGTTGCTGGCCGAGGACGCGACGGTCAGAGCCACGCTCGCCGACCTCGGGATCGCGACCCAGACGCTCGACCAGGTCGCGCCCGTGCGGGTGCGGCCGGCCGAGGCGCTGATGGAGGCGCTGCGCTGGGTGGGGGCGTGCGAGCCGCTCGGCCTGTCGGGCCGCCCCGCCCGTCGACCCGCGGGTCTCGCCACCGCGCGCGTCTACCGGTTGCGCGACGAGCCGTACGTCTTCTTGCCCACCCTGGCGGACGCTCGGGCATCGCTCGGCTCGCGCGAACCGGCCGTGCTGGCCCAGCGCTTCCGGGCCGAGCTCGCCTACTTGCACCGCCATGCGCGCGGCTCGGGTCGTCCGACGGTCGCGCTCCTGCTGACCCACGAGCACCTGGGACCGGGTCACGAGGACCTCATCGAGCTGGCCCACGACCTCGGCCGCGGCGAGGTCGACGGTGTCCCGGTCCGTCTCGGGGCGCTGGCGACGCTCCTCCCGAGCGCCACCGTGGAACGCATCGACGACCTCGGCGGCTGGGTGGACGAGCCCGATCGCGACCGCCGGCCGACGCGCGGCGAGCGGTGTCTGACGAGCGAGCGCCCTGGGTGGCCGCTGTCGGCGGAGGCGGCCCTCGCCATCGAGCTCGAGGACGATCCGACGCTCGAGGCGCGGCTCCTGGCGACCACCGAGCTCGAGGAGCAGGTGGCCCGGCTCGCCGAGATCGTCCGCCGTCGCGGTCTCGACGCCGCGGTCCGCTTCCCAGGCGGCGAGGCGCGGCCCGTTCGCACGTTGCTCGAGGAGGTCGACGTCGTGGCCGGCGGTTGGCGCGCCTGGGGGGCGGTCCGGACGGTGGCCGGTCTGCTCGAACGGCTCGAGCCGGCGTTCGTCGATGCGCTCGACGACCTCCTCGTCGCCCAGAAGAGCGTCGTGCTGGGCAAGGGCTACCGCGAGGACGCACGCATCACACGCCCACTACCCGTCGAGGACCTGGCCGAGCGCCTGCGCGCGCTCGGGCACGGCGACCTGCGCGACCTGGCGCTCACCCAGGAGGTCGTGGTGGCGTTGGCCGACGCGCTGCGCGCCGACCCGGCCCGTTTCCGTGGGGTGCTCACGCTGCGGGTGGGTGCCCTGATCGCGTTGCTCGCCACCAGCCTGGCCGAGGAGGGCGACGTCACGCCCGACGCCGGCTACGACGTCTTGGCGCGGTCCTCGCCGGCCGAGGTGGCGGCGCGGCTCGACACGCTTCTGGCGAGCGGCGACGACCTGCGCTCCCGTTTGCGACGGCGTGAGCGGTTGCCGTTGGCAGCCGGAGGGGGTACCTGGCCCGTGCAGCGCGTGACCGAAGAGGCCTGCTCGAGCGCGTCGCCGCCGCCCGAGGGCTGGTGGCGTTGGCGCCAGCGCGAGGGTTCGTTGGCGCGGGTGCCGGCCGGCTTCTACGCACGGGTCTGGAACCTCTTGGCCCACGCCCGGGCGGTCGTCATCGGCGACAAGCTCGATCGGCGTCACCGGCTCGACGCCGTGGCCGCGCGGGCGGCGACGACGGCGGGCGAGAAGAACTTCGCGCTGCGTGTCGAGCACCTGTTGCACCGCATCCCGTCGCCCGAGTACCGACACTTGAGCGTCGAGGCGCTCGAAGCGTTGGCGGCGGTGGTGGAGGCGGACCCGGGGTTCCGCGTCGACGGCGACCTGGTGATCGACGTGCTCGTCGGCCACGCGGTCCGCCGTGCCTGGTTGGCGCGCGCCGACGAACGAAGCGACGGCGCCCAGGCGCCCACTGCGCGCGCCGAGCGGGCCGAACGGTACGACGCCGACACGGCCGCGGCGTGGGCGGCCTTCTACGACCGCTCGCCCGACGACGTGGCCGTGTGGGTCGTCGACGCGCTGCGCAGCCTGGTGGCCGCGCCGACGGCCGCCTGACGCGCTCCCTGGTCGGCCACGGTCGCGCGGCGACCCCTAGCGGCCCGAGCCCAGCACCACCTCGGTCCAGCGCTCGATCCAGGCGTCGACGGTGGCGCCATCGAGGTCGGCCGGCAGCGGCATGAGTTCGAAGGCTCGGGGCACCTCGGCGTAGCGGTCGAACGCCTCGGGCAACGCGACCCCCTCGCGGACGGGGTACACGAACATCGAGGTCGGGACGTCGGCCTGGAACGGCTGGCTGAGCAGGAAGTCGATCAGGCGCTCGGCCTCGGCGCGGCGCGGAGTCCCCGCCAGCACGCCGGCGGTCTCGACCTGGCGCACGCTGCACGCCGCGCACCGCAGGTTGGTCGTCGGCGGCGCTGCGGGGTCGATCGGTGCCTCGGAGAACAGGACCTCGGCTGCGGGACTGCTGGCGTACGACAACACGATGGGGCGGTCGCCCCCGTACCGGGTGAAGTCACCGTAGTAGGCGTCGCTCCAACCCGCCCGCACCTGCACGTCGGCCTCGCGCATCGCCGCCCACCACGTCCAGGCCTCCGTCTCGCCCCAGGCGCCGATCGTGCCCAACAGCAGGGCCAAGCCCGGACTCGACGTGGCGGGGTCGGTGATGACGGTGAGCCCGGCCCAGCGCGGGTCGGCGAGGTCGGCCAGGGACGTGGGCAGGGGGGTGCCCGTCGACGCGAACCAGGCCCGGTCGAGGTTGAACGTGACGAAGCCGGCGGTCACGGGGGTGGCCAGGTCGTCGACGTCGAGCCGGTAGGCGGGATCGACGTGCGCGAGCTCGGGGCTGCGGTACGGCTCGAAGACCTCGGCGGCGCGCGCTCGGGCCAACAGCCCTTCGTCGACCCCGAACAGGACGTCGGCGAGGGGGCGCGCTCGGGTCAGGGCGGCGCGGTTCAACGCGGCACCGGCGTCGCCCGCCTGGAGCAGCGTCACCTCGATGCCGGTCGCGGCGGTGAACGCGTCGAGAACGGCCCGCGACACGGCGAAGCTGTCGTGGGTCATCAGGATCACGCGTTGGGCGTGGGCCGGCGCGAAGGCGTTCAGCGCGAAAGCGACGAACGCGGCGAGCAACAGGGGGCGTACGTGGCGCATGGAGCACCGTCCTTTCGCCACCGAGGTCGAGATCGTCGGTCGGGCGAGGACGGGATCGGACGCGGGCCGGGGTTCCGGGGTGCCACGCTCCCTCCGCCCGCATGACCGGGTTCAGGTTCCTAGGGTGTGTCTCAGCCCTCGTGCGTCGAGGGCACCCCTGGTGACCCGGTCATGGTACCCCGGCGTGGCACCTTCCAGGCGGTCAGGAGCGCGGTCAGGGCGAAGAGGGCGGCGGCGGCCAGGAACACGACGCCGTAGTCGGTGCCGACCGGGTCGCGTCCGGCGACCGTGGCGGCGACGAGCGCGCCGCCCAGGACCGGCGACGCGGCCCGTGCCGAAGACACGATGGCGTTGTCGAGCCCGTACACGCTGCCCGCTTCGCCCCGTTCCGTGAGCTGCGCCAGCATCGCCGAGATCGCCGGCAGCACGCCGCCGATCGTGGCGCCCGTCAAGGCGTAGAGCACCACCAGCTGCCAGGCCTCGGTCACGAACGCCAGCGGCACGTAGACGACCGCGGTGGCCAGGGCGCCGGCGATCAGGATCGGGCGATGGCCGATGCGGTCGCCGAGCCGCCCCATCAGAATCGAGGTCGCCGTTCCGGTGGCCGACGCCGCGCCGATGGCGATCCCGGTGACCAGCCCCGAGGTGGCGGCCTTGGCCATGAGGCCGGCCACGAACAACGGCAGGAACGGCACGATCATCGTTCGGCCGAGCCACGCGCTGAAGCGCACGGCGAAGACCACGCCGACGCCGGGTGCCCGCAAGACGTGGCCGAAGGCCGCTGCGAAACCGCCCACCAGACCGCGGTCGGGGCGGGGAGCCGGGGTGAACACCTCGTGGACGAGCGTCGTCACCAGGATGCCGGCCGTGAACAGCAGCACGGCCGTGAGGACGAAGGCGACCCGGAAGCCGAATGCGTACTCGAGCAGCCCGCCGATCACGGGTCCCACCGAGACGCCTGCCCAGAGGCCGGTCTGCATGACGCCCATCGCGTACCCCAACCGGTCGCGGGGGGCGGTCGACGCGACGAGCGACGTGGCCGCCGAGACCACCCCGGTGATCAGCCCCTGGAGCAGCCGCAGCGCCAGGAGCTCCTCGGAGGAGCGGACGAAGGCCATGAGCAGGATCAGCACCGCTCCGCCGTACATGGCCCGTTCGACCATCGGTTTGCGTCCCCAACGGTCGGAGAGCGCCCCCCACACCGGCGACGCCAAGGCCATGGCCACGGCCTGCACGCTGAACACGAGCGTGACCATGAGCAGCAGCGGCGCGCCCGTGGCGCTGCCCAGATGCTCGACGTAGTTGGGCAGGAACGGGAAGATGGTCGAGAAGCCCACCGCCGAGAGGACCTGCGCGGCGAACATCACCCACAAGACACGCCGCCACTCGCTCGCGGGGCGGTCGGGTCGGCGGCGGCGGAACACGACGCGCAGCCTACCGCCGCCGTGCGCGACGTGCGCATCATCCGCCCGCCCACGAGGGACTCAGCCGAGCCGGCTCGGGCGCGGTCGGCGAGCGCTCGCTCGGCGAGCGCTCGCTCGGCGAGCGCTCGCTCGGCCCGCGTCGTTCAGGTCGTCGAGACGATCACCCGCGTCCCCGCCAGTTCGTCGCCCCAGCGGCGACCGTCGGGACGGGTGACCACGCGGATGACCTCGATGACCACCAGGATCACACCAGCGAGGCCGACGAACGGGATGAGGATCCAGCCGATCACGGGCACGAAGAGCAGCGCCTGGGTGAGCGATCCGAAGGCGAGCGGCCAGTTGCGCCGCACCGACGTGCGCACGTCCATCGGCAGGCCGTCGAGGCGGACGGGTCGGAGCTTCATGACCTTCTTGCCGATCGAGCGACCGTCCATGAAGTCGTAAGCCAGGCCGTCCCGCGTCAGGATGTAGAGGATCCCGACCAGACCGCCCACCACCGGCACGAGGCCGACGACGGCCACGATGACGGCGTCGATGAAGAACGCCAGGAAACGGGTCATCAGGTCGGGTGGACCACCGGGTGCCGCCGGTGTCGGCGTGGGGCTGGGCGGTGGCGGCGTGGGGGCGGACGCAGGTCCGTCGGCGGACGAAGGCGCGGCCATGCAGGCTCCTCTCGAGCGTGAGATGGCCGCATCCTACGTGAGACACGCAGGACACGTGTCGAGAGGGCGCCGCGTAGGATGGGGCGAGATGCCAGGTCCTCACGTCTTCTACGTCGTTCCCACCGGCCCGGGGGCCGGCCTCACGTCCGTCACGCTCGGCCTGTTGCGTGCGCTCGATCGCGAGGGCCTGCGGGTCCGCTTCTTCAAGCCGATCCGGCAACCGGGCGACGCCGACGGGCCGGAGCGCTCGACGCACTTCGCGCGGGCGCTGACCACGCTCGAACCCCCCGAGCCGATGCCGTTCCGAGACGCCGAGACGCACCTGGCCTCCGGCGACCTGTCGCGCCTCCTCGAGGCGATCGTGGCCGTCTTCCAGGACCTCACCGAGGGCGCCGAAGTGGTCGTGGTCGAGGGCCTGGTGGCCACCGCCGCCCACCCGGGCCTCGACACGCTGAACGCCGAGATCGCCCGGGCGCTGGACGCCGAGGTGGTGTTGGTCGGCGCGCTCGGGCGTCAGACGCCGGCGGACTTCAACGACCGCCTGGCGACGACGGCGCAGCTCCACGGGGGGCCCGCGGCCGCCAGCGTGCTGGGCGTGATCGTGAACCGGCTCAACGAACCGAGCCTGGACGTGGTCGGCGGCACGCGCACCGGCGCCATCCCGGTCGAGCGCGTCCTCACCGCCGACGACCTGCGCCGCGAGGTGCCGGTGTTGCAGGCCGGGTTGGCCCTCATCGGCACGGTGCCGTGGCGACCGCAGTTCGCGGCCCCGCGCGTGCTCGACGTGGCCCGTCACCTCGGCGCACGCACGCTCCACGCCGGCGACATGGCCAGCCGTCGCGTCATCGACGTCGCCATGGTGGCCCGCACCCTGCGCAACATGACCCACCGGCTGCGGCCCGACGCCCTCATCGTCACCCCCGGCGACCGCGAGGACATCCTCGTGGCGGCCTGCATGGCGGCCCTGAACGGCGTGCCGTTGGCGGGCGTCGTCCTCACGGGAGGCATCGAACCGGACCCCTCGGTCCTGGAGCTGTGCCGCCGCGCGCTCGACACGGGTCTGCCGGTGTTGGCCGTCGACAGCGACACCTACGTCACGTCGGCGCGAGCGGCCGCCATCAACCTCGAGGTCGCCGTCGACGACGTCGAGCGGATGGAGCGGGTGATGGACGCGGTGGCCGGCGAGCTGGACACGGCCTACCTGCGACAGCGCGTCGCCACCGACCGCGAACCGCGGATGTCGCCGGCGGCGTTCATGCACCAACTGGTCGTCCGCGCCCGCCAGGCCGACAAGCGCATCGTCTTGCCCGAAGGCGAGGAGCCGCGCACGATCCGCGCCGCGGCCGTGTGTCAGAGCCGCGGGATCGCCCGGTGCGTGCTCTTGGGCCGCCCCGACGAGGTCCGGCGCGTCGCGCTCACCCAGGGGGTGGAGCTGCCCGAGGGGCTCGAGGTGCTCGAGCCGACGAAGCATCGCCGCGAGCGCTACGTCAAGCCGATGGTGGCGTTGCGCCAGCACAAGGGACTCGACCCGACCCTCGCCCGCGAACAGCTGCGCGACACGGTCGTGCTCGGCACCATGATGCTGGCCCAGGGTGAGGTCGACGGGCTCGTCTCCGGTGCCATCCACACGACCGCCAACACCGTGCGGCCGGCGCTGCAGCTCATCAAGACCCGTCCGGGCGCGAAGCTGATCAGCTCGGTGTTCTTCATGTGCTTGCCCGAGCAGGTCGTGGCGTTCGCCGATTGCGCCATCAACCCCGACCCCGACGCGGAGGAACTGGCCGACATCGCGCTGCAATCGGCCGCTTCGGCCGAGGCCTTCGGGATCCCGCCGCGGGTGGCGATGCTGTCGTTCAGCACCGGCAGCTCCGGCGCCGGCAGCGACGTCGACAAGGTCCGCGAAGCGACCCGCATCGCCGCGTCGTTGCGCCCCGATCTGCCCATCGACGGGCCGCTGCAGTACGACGCCGCCACCGTGGCGTCGGTCGCTCAGCAGAAGGCGCCGGCGAGCCCGGTCGCGGGCCGCGCGACGGTCCTGATCTTCCCGGACCTGAACACCGGGAACACGACCTACAAGGCGGTTCAGCGCAGCGCGCACGTGGTGGCCGTCGGACCGATGCTCCAGGGTCTCAACCGCCCCGTGAACGACCTCTCGCGCGGTGCCTTGGTCGACGACATCGTCTACACGATCGCGCTCACCGCCATCCAAGCCGAGCAGACGTGAGGACCGCCGGCGGCGTCCGGGCGCGCGGCCCGCTGACCCGTTCCGCGCGCCCCATCGGGTAGGCTCGGCGGCGGCATGCAGGTCGCTCCCACCACCCTCGAGAAGCTGGCGTTCGATCGCGTCCTGGGTGCGCTCGCCGACCGCTGTCAGACCTTCGCCGGCCAGACGCGGGCGCGCGCGTTGCAGCCCGACCTCGAACGCGACGCCCTGAACGAGGCCCACGAACGGGTCGACGAGGTGCTCGGCGGCGACGCGATCTCGCTCGGCGGCGTCGAGGACGTGCGGCCGCTCGTCGAGCGCGTGCGCGACGGCGGCATGCTCGACGGACCCGAGTGCCTGGCGATCGCCTACACGATGGACGCGGCGGCGACGGTGAAGCGCGCCATCGCGGGTTCGGGCCGGCCGCGGTTGACCGTCCTGGCCGCCCGGTTGGGGAGCTTCGACGCGGTGTTGCGCACCGTGCGCGAACAGCTCGACCCGCAGGGCGAGGTGCGCGACGACGCCACCCCCAAGCTGCGCGAGATCCGCCGCCGCTTGCAGCCGTTGCGCGGCCGCATCCGCGAGCGCATGGCGCAGTTGCTGCAGCAGTACGCGGCGCAGGTCCAAGACCCCATCGTGACGCTGCGACGCGACCGGTACGTGATCCCCGTCAAGGCCTCGTCCCAGAGTCGCGTGCCCGGCCTGGTGCTCGACGTGTCGGACTCCGGGGCGACCGTGTTCGTCGAACCCGCGCCGGTCGTCGCGCTCAACAACGAGTTGGCCCTGCTCGAGTTCGAGGACCGCGACGAGGTGCGGCGCATCCTGGTCGCGCTCGGTCAGCGCCTGGCGTTCGAGCCCGCGCTGGCGCCCACGCTCGACGCGCTCGCGGAGCTCGACGTCGTCGCCGCCTCCGCCCGCCTGGCGGCCGATTGGCGGCTCGTGCGGCCGGCGGTGGGGGAGGGCACGTCGGTGCGGCTGCCGGCCGCCCGCCATCCGCTCATCGAGAACTGTGTGCCCAACGACGTCTTCCTCGACGACGAGGCGCATCTGCTGGTGCTCACGGGGCCGAACGCGGGCGGCAAGACGGTGCTGCTCAAGACGCTCGGGTTGGCGGTGCTGATGGCCCACGCCGGGCTCTTCGTCGCCGCCTCGGACCGCGCCGCCGACGGTCGCCGCTCGCGTGTCACCTTGCCCGCGTTCCGGGCCGTCCTGACCGACATCGGGGACGAACAGAGCCTCGAGGCCTCGCTGTCGACCTACGCCGCGCACCTCACCAACCTCAAGCGCATCGTCGAGAACGCGGCGCCCGACACCCTGCTGCTGATCGACGAGCTCGGTTCCGGCACCGATCCCGACGAAGGGGCGGCGTTGTCGCAGGCGATCCTCGAAGCGGTGCTGGAGCGACGGGCGTTCGGGGTCGTCACCACCCACCTGGCGCCGCTGAAGGTGTTCGCGGCGCAGCGCGAGGGCGTGCGCAACGCCGCCATGCGCTTCGACGTCGAGGGCCTGCGGCCGACCTTCGAGCTCGTGGTCGGTCAACCCGGTCGGTCCTACGCGCTCGCCATCGCCGAGCGCGTCGGTCTCGCGCCGGCGTTGTTGGCCCGCGCGGCCGAGGTGCTCGGGCCCGAAGGGGCCCGCCTGGAACGCTTGCTCGAGACCCTGGAGCGCCAACGCGAGGCGCTCGAGGGGCAGGTGGCCGAGGCCCGCTCGGCGCGGGACGAGGCCGTGGGCGAGGCGGAGGTCCTGCGCGGCCAGATCGAGCGTCTGCGCGAACAGGAGGCGGCGGTCCTGGAGCAGGCGGCCGCGAAGGCGGACGCGCTCCTGCAGGACACGTTGGAGCGGGCGCGGTCGGCGCGGCAGTCGGCCAAGGCGGACCCCGGTCATCCCGGCAAGGCGGTGGAGGCGATCTCGCAGCTGCGGCGTGAGACGCGCGCCCGGGTGCGCCCGGCCGCCCCGCGCGCCGAGGCCGCGCCGCAGGTGTCGCTGGGATCGGTCGTCCGTGTCGACGCCTACGGTGCCGAAGGGCCCGTCGTCGAGGACCGCGGCGACGCCCTGGTGGTCCAGCTCGGGCTGCTCAAGGTCGAGGTCGGGCGGCACGAGGTGGCGCTCGTGCGAGGGGCCGACAGCACCGACCGGGCGTCGGCGCCGCGACCAGCCGTGGCAGGCGTCGCGAGCGGGTTCGACCGTGAGCTGAACATCCGCGGGGAACGGGTCGAGGAGGCGCTGGAGAAGGTGCGCGAGTTCGTGCGCGAGGCGCAGGCCCTGCGCGTCGAGTCGGTGCGGGTGCTGCACGGCAAGGGGACCGGGGCGCTGCGTGACGCCGTGCGGCGGTACCTCAAGGACGAGCGCTTGGTGGAGCGCTTCGAGGACGCGGTGCCCTACGAGGGCGGCCACGGCGTCACGGTGGCTTACCTGCGTTCGTGAACCGCCGCGGCGCGGGCGACGCCGGGTAGGCTGTCGCGCATGTCTCGCACGCGCGCCATCGTCTTCGACCTCGACGGCACCCTCGTCGACTCCCTCCCCGACATCATCGGCGCCTTCATCGACGCCTTCGTCGAGCTGGACCTCGAACCCCCGCTCGAGCTCGACGTCCGCCGCCGGATCGGCCTACCGCTCGAGGTCATGTACGCCGACCTGGCGCCGGCGGCTTCGGTCGCCGCGCTGGCCGCCGCGTACCGGCGGCTTTACCCGCAACGCTTCACCCGCGCGTCGCGGACCTTCCCGGGCGTGCCCGAGACCCTCGCCGAGCTCCGCGCGCACGGTTTCAAGCTGGCGGTGGCCACCACCAAGCGGCCCGACATGGCGCGTCGTTTCGTGCGCGCCATGGGGCTCGAGGCGGCGCTCGACCACGTCCAGGGGACCGAGGGGTTCCCGCACAAGCCTGCCCCCGACGTCGTGCTGCGGGCGCTCGAGGCGCTCGACGCGGAGGGGGCGTGGATGGTGGGCGACACGGTCCACGACGTCGAAGCGGGGCGGGCGGCCGGTCTCTCCACCTTCGCCGTGAGCTGGGGAACGCACGACGCGGCCACCTTGCGCGAAGCCCGCCCCGATCGGCTCGAGGCCGACCTTCGCACGCTGGTGGCCGCCGTCCTCGGGTAGCATCGGCCATGGAGGACGTCGAACGGCAATACGTGATCGACGCGCTGGCGGAGGACGCCTGGCGCATGTTCCGCATCATGGGCGAGTTCACGAACGGTTTCGAGGAGATGGCCGACGTCCACAAGGCCGTCACCATCTTCGGGTCGGCGCGTCAGAAGGTCGGCCACGTCGATTACGGGCGGGCGGAGGCGCTCGCCGCCGACCTCGCTCGGCGCGGCTACAGCGTCGTCACCGGCGGCGGCCCCGGCATCATGGAGGCGGGCAACAAGGGCGCGTACGAGGCGGGCGGCCGCAGCATCGGCCTGAACATCACGCTGCCGCACGAACAGGAACCGAACGGCTACCAGACGGACAAGGTGAACTTCCGCTACTTCTTCGTGCGGAAGGTGATGCTGGTCAAGTACTCGACCGCCTTCGTGGTGTTCCCCGGGGGGTTCGGCACCATCGACGAGCTGTTCGAGGCGCTGACCCTCATCCAGACCAAGAAGATCAAGCCGTTCCCCGTCTTCCTGATCGGCGTCGAGTACTGGCGTGGGCTGCTGCAGTGGTTGCAGGGCACGCTCGTGCGCGCGGGCACCATCGCCGACCAGGACCTGCACCTGTTCAAGGTCGTCGACGACGTGGCGGGGATCCCCGGGGAGATCGAGGAGTACTACGCCAGCGAGCACCACGCGGGGTTCAACCTGCCCGATTGAAGCGCGAACCGCCGTCGCTCGGACGGCATCGCCACCAAAGAACTTGACACGGAGGCACTCAGGTTTTATCCTTTCGTTGAGGCGCCCCATGGCGTCCATCTTCGTAGAGGAGGCCCCTGATGACGCTTGCGCACACCAACCGCGGATACCCGATCGCCCGTCGTCAAGGCAACACCGAGGACCTGTTCGAACGCCTGTTCGACGACTTCCTGCCGAGCCGCTCCGACGCCGCCGTGGCCATGGACCTGTACGAGACCGACGACGCCATCGTCCTCGAGCTGGGTGTGCCCGGCTTGAGCAAGGACCGCTTGGACGTCTCCGTCGAAGGCCGCCAGTTGACGGTGCGGGCCGAGTTGCCCACCCCGCCGGAGGACGAGTCCCGGCGCTACTGGATGCGCACGCTCCCGCGCGGCGCGTTCACGCGCTCGGTGCGCCTACCCGTCGGTGTCGACACCGAGAACATCGACGCGCGCGTCCACACCGGCATGCTCACGCTGAAGATGCCCAAGGCCGCCGAGGCGAAGGTGCGCAAGGTCGACATCCGCGACGAGTGACGTCGCCCGGTCGGCGGTGCGGCCACCGCACCTCGGACGCCGACCACGAGACGCCGACCGCACCACGAGGCACCCGCGATCGCGACGATCGCGGGTGCCTCGTTTCGAGCGGATCGGCCGATCACGGCCGCTCGCGCCCGGCTGCCACGCCGCGGCCCCGGCTGATGACGCTGATGTTGCCCTCGCTCTCCACGGTCACCCGTGACACGTCGCCGAGGTCGGTGATCCCGTGTTCGCGCAGGACGCTGAACAGCTCCTCGTCGGTGATGAGCTCGCGGTCCATCGGCTCGCGCAGGATCCGACCGTCCTTCACGATCACCCGCGGTCGGGGCTTGGCGAAGCGCTCGAAGCGCCGCCACCGGTGGCTTCCCCAGTCGATGAGCAGGGCCCAGAGCGCGATCACGAGGACCAGCGCGATGCCGTCCGGAACCGATTGGTAGCTGTCCCCCATGGCGTTCTGGGCCGCGTCCGCGATGAGGACCACCACCAGGATGTCGGTGATCCCGAGCTGGCCGACCTCGCGTCGCAGCACGAAACGCAGGATCAAGAAGAGCGCGAGGTACGTGAGCGTGCCCCGCACGAAGATCTCGAGCAGCGGCGTGCCCGGCAGCAGCACCGCGCCCCAGTCGACGCTGGCGAAGGCCTGTCCGAGGATGGCGCCACCTCCTTCGTGCTGGGGGCCGTCCGAGCCCAGCCTGGGGTCACGCTAGCCGAGCGTGAGCGCACCGCGGCCCCACGCTTCACGCCGGCGACCACGGCGGTGGCTGCACCGGCGGATCGGTCGCGTGGCCCGTACAGTGACGACGGCGAGGCCGAGAGGAGGTTCAGCGTGGCCCGCGTGGACGTCCTGATCCCGACGCTCGACCGACCGGGCCCGCTCACGCTCACGCTGGCGGGCGTCGCCGCGCAGACCTTCACCGACCTGCGGGTGGTGGTCGCCGACCAGAGCCAGCCGTCCGTGGCCGACCGCCCCGAGATCGTCACCGTCGTCGAGGTCCTCCGCACCCACGGCTGCGAGGTCGTGTGGCACCGGCGCAGCTTCCGCCACGGCATCGCCGAGCAGCGCGCGTTCTTGCTGGCGCAGGCCACCGCCGAGCACGTGCTGATGCTCGACGACGACGTCTTCCTGGAGCCTTGGGTGCTGGCGCGGCTGGAGGCGGTGTTGACCGCCGAGCGCATCGGCTTCGTCGGGGCCTTCCCGGCCGGTCTGTCGTACCGCGACGACCGGCGGCCCGCCGACCAGGTCTTCGAACCGTGGGAGGGCCCGGTGCGCCCCGAGGTGGTCGAGCCCGGCGGTCGGCTGTGGGGGCGCGCCCGGTTGCATGGCGCGGCCAACGTGCTGCATGCGGCCGAGAGGTTGCCGCCCGGCGCCTCGGTGCGCTACAAGGTCGCCTGGGTGGGCGCCTGTGCCTTGTACGACCGGCTCAAGCTCGAGGCGGTCGGCGGCTTCGGGTTCTGGCGCGACCTGCCGGCCCAACACGCCGGCGAGGAGGTGCTGGTGCAGAACCTGCTGCTCCGGCGTTGGGGCGGCTGCGCGGTGCTGCCCTCGGGCACCTACCACGCCGAGGCGCCGACGACGATCGGCGAGCCGGGACGCACGCCGGCCGCCAACGCGCTCACGCTGCTCGACGCGCGCCTCGCGCGGTTGGACGACGCGCGCCCGGACGACGCGCGCCCTGACGGCGCCCGCCCTGACGGCGCGCGCCCTGACGGCGGGCGCCGCTAGCGACCGAGGAGGTCGAGCGCCTCGGTGACGACCTCGTCCACGGGGACCTCGGCCACGAACGAGGCGTCGTGCGGACAGGCGGCGCGGGTGCAGTCGACGCCGCAGACCGGGCAGTCGAGGCGCCACGACGCCAACGGACGGTGGCGGCTGCGCGTGAACGGGGCCGCGTTGATGAGGTTGCCACACCAGTAGATGCCGACGGTGGCGGCGCCGACGGCGGCGGCGAGGTGCAGCGGCCCGGAGTCGTTGCCCACCACGACCCGGGCGCGCGCCAGCAGACCCGCGCTGCCCCCGAGCCCCAGGCGCCCCGAGACGTCGTGGGCGGGACGCCGCATGCCGGCGACGACCGCCGCGGCCAGGGCGCGGTCGCCCGGTCCACCGGTGACGACCACCTCGGCGCCGGCGCTCGCCAGCGCGTCGCCGACTGTGGCGAAGGCGGCCGACGGCCAGCGCCGCCGAGGGTCTCCGGCGCCCGGATGGAGGACGGCCAGCGGCCGCGGTGACGACGGGTGGACGGTCTCGGCCGCGGCCTCGTCACCGGCCGTCACCTCCAGCCGCGCCGCCAGGGTCACGGCGGGGGCGCCGACGGCGGCCGCGACCTCGAGCAGCCGCAGCACCTCCGACTGGTAGTACCGGTACGGCACGGTGTGGTCGAGCTCGGGCGCGCCCGGCGCCGCCAGCCCCGCCGTCGTACGCGCCCCCAGCCGCAGGACGAACGGGTTGGAGTGGGCGCCGCCGCCGTGCAACTGGAGCGCCAGGTCGAAACGCCGAGCGCGGGCGCGCTCGAAGAAGGCGTCGAGTGCGGCCGGGTCGCTCGGCGCGCCGTCCTCCTCGCGCACGCCACGGCTGACGGGGACGACCAGCACCTCGTCGACCGAACCGGGTCGGCCGGCCCAGAAGGCGTGCTGCCAGGGCGTCCCCAGGAGCGTCACGCGCGCGGCCGGGTAGGCCGCCCGGATGGAATCGAGGGCCGGCAGCGCGAACATCAGGTCGCCGATGCCGTTGGCGCGCAGCACGGCGATCGAACGCACGTCAGCGAGGGGCGACATGCGCGACCTCCGCGCGAGCGTCGGCGTCGAGCAGCGCCAGACCCGCGGCCACCAGCTCGTCGGGCGCGAGGTCGAGGCACGGCAGGCCGATCGGGCAGGTGAAGCGGTAGCAGGGGTGGCACAGCGTCGGTCGGCGCAGCAGGCGCGCGGGGGCCGCGCGCGGTGCCCACTGGGATTCGAGGTCGGTCCCCGAGAACGGCACGACGACGGGCACCCCGAACGCGTCCGCCAGGTGCAGCGTCCCGGTGTTCGGGCACAGCACCAGGCGCGCGTGGGCGACGAGCGCGGCGAACGCCGCCAGGTCGAGCTCGCCGACGAGGTCGACGGCGCTGGGCCCCAGCACCCGCATCAGCTCGGGCGCCCCTTCCCGGTCACGCGCCACACCGGTCAAGGCGACACGCAGTCCGGCGACCGCCGCCAGTCGCGCGGCGGCACGGGCCGCCCGTTCCGGCGCGTACGTGCGAGCCGGACAACTGGCCCACGGACCGAGCACGAGCCACGGCCCGTCGAGCTCGTGGCCTCGCGCCCGCAGGGTCCGCCGCAGGCGCGCCTCGGCCGTCGGCTCGATCCGCAGCTCGAGGGAACGGTCGTCGACGGGCACGCCGACGGCCTCGAGCAGGTCGGCGTTGCGATCGACCTGGTGGCGCTCGTCCGGACCCGCGTCGACCGCGTGGCTCAGGACGCCGCCGCCGAACTCCTTCGACGCCCCCACCCGGGTCGTGATGCCCGCCAAGTAGCAGGCGTAGGCGGGCGCGTGGGGCGACTGCGAGAACGAGGTGAAGAGGATGGCGGCGTCCGCGTCGACCTCGGCGAGCCGGTCCAGGAGGGCGTGCTCGCGGCGTGGGTCGAACGGGAGCCCGCCCAGGTCTTGCCAGAGCGCGCGGGTCTCCCACACGTCGTCCACCCAGGGCAGCAGGCGGGCGGCGCGAGCCCCGGCCGGGCTCGCCCACATCGTGACGTGGACGGCGGGCAGCGCCCGCTTGAGGGCGCGCAGGGCGGGACCCGTCATCACGACGTCGCCCACGTTGTCCAAGCGGACCGCGAGCACGCGGCGGGCACCCTGCAAGGGCGAGTCGGGCCGCAACGCGGTCATGCGAGCTCGAGCGGTCGGCCTTCGACCGGCCGGCGTGCCGGTGACCCGCGGCCGCGGTCGGACCCGGGCGCCGTCGCGAGCAGCTCCTCCACCGCGGCCACCACCCGGGCGGGCTCCACCCCCCGGAGGCACAGGTGGTGTCCCTCGGGACAGACCGACTTGAGGCAGAACCGGCACGGGACGTCGTGGTACAGCACCCGGTGGGGCACCCCCCACGGCGTGTGTTGCGGGTTGGTGAGGGCGTAGAGGTCGACGACCGGCGTGCCCACCGCGGCGGCCAGGTGAACGGGACCCGTGTTGTTGGAGACCAGGAGCGGCGCCCTGGCCAGCAGCGCCGTCATCGTCGGCAAGGCGAGGGCGCCGGCCAGGTCGACGACGGGCACCTCTGCCAGCGCGACGACGTCGCGCACCAACGGCACGTCGCCGGCGCCGCCCGTCATGACCACGCGCACCCCGAGGTCGCGCACGAGCGAGCGGATGACGCGCGCGAAGTGCTCGGGTGGGTAGCGCCGCGACGGCGCGGTGGCCCCGACGTGGACCACCACCCAGCGCCGATCGCCGCGCCCCTCGATCTGGGCGGCCAGGGTGCCCGCGGCGTGCTGCGCTTCGGGGCCCGGATCGAGGCGGAGCCGGGTGTCCAGCGTCCGTGCCCCGATGACGCCCACCAGGTCGAGGTGCCGCTGGACCTCGTGGCGCGTGCCGGCGTCGGGTTCGGGGTCCTTCACCCAATCGCTGAGCATCTCGTAGGGGTTCTCGCGGCAGTGCGCGAGACGCAAGGGGACCTCGGCCAGATGGAGCAAGAACGCCATCGGCAGCGGGCTCTGCGTGACCACCGTGAAGATGACGGCCGCGTCGAAGCGGCCCTCGCGCAGGGTGCGCGCCATCGCCTGCTCGACGTCGGGCCCACGGCCCTGGGGGCTGTGCTTCATCCAGGGTGGGTCGTAGCGGATCGTCGCGTCCACCTCGGGCAGCAGCGATGCCACGCCGGCGCCGGCGCTCGACGTCAACAGGGTCAGGTGCCGATCGGGCCGAACCGCCTTCAGGGCGCGTAGGGCGGGACCGGTCATGACCACGTCGCCGATGGCGTCGAGGCGCACGGCGAGGACACGGCGGGCGCCCCCCCACGCCGCCGCCGGCGCCCCGGGCGCCGAGAGCCGCGACACGACGCTCATCCCGATCGACCCCGGAGCGCGGGCGCCGGGCTCGGGTTCGTGCCCACGTGCCGGACGCGCTCGATGATCCGCGTCGTCGAGGTGTCGGCGACGTACGGCAGGATCACCACGCGCCCGCCGAGCTCACGGACGAGCGGCGCCTCGGGGAGCGAGGCCTCGGTGTAGTCGCCGCCCTTCGCGAACACGTCCGGACGGCAGGCGCGGATGAGGTCGTCGGGTGTCGCCGCACCGAAGGGGACCACGTGGTCGACGCAACTCAGCGCCGACAGCACCTGCAGCCGATCGGGGAGAGCGTTCACGGGCCGCTCGGGGCCCTTCAGCGCGCGCACGCTGGCGTCGCCGTTGACGCCGACGATGAGCACGTCGCCGAGCGCCTTGGCTCGACTGAGGTACGTCACGTGACCGCGATGCAGGATGTCGAAGCAGCCGTTGGTGAACACGATGCGGCGTCCCTGCTCGCGCAGGTAGCGGGCCAGCGCCGCCAAAGGCTCGCGGCCCGGGACGACCTTGTCGTCGGCCGACACCAGGCCGACGAGTTCCTCGGCGGTGCAGACGGTGGTGCCGCCCTTGCCGACCACGACCTGCGCCGCTGCCGCCGCGTATTCGGCGGCAGCTGGGGCGTCGGCGCCGACGGCGAGCGCCAACGCCAGCGCCGCCGTGTAGGTGTCGCCGGCGCCCGTGGCGCTGGCGTGCGGGGACGGCGTGGCGTACGTGCGGTAGGGGGGAGCGCCCCGCTCGAACACCAGCGCGCCGTCTGCGTCGAGCGTGGCCGCCACGATGCGGGCGCCGGTGAGCTCGAGCAGACGCGCGTCGTGCGCGCCGATCTGCTCGACCCGGGCGTGGTCGGTCCGCGCCAGGCCCAGCAGACGCGTCGCCTCGCCGTAGTTGGGCTTCACGGCGGTCACGCCCAGCGCGCGGTAGCGCTCCGGGAGCTTGGCGTCGACGACGAGCGGACGCGGGTGCCGCTCCTGGAGCTCGCGCAGGGCGGCGATCACCCGGTCGGTCAGGACGCCGTAGCCGTAGTCGGAGACGACGACCACATCGCAGGTGGCGTGCGCGTCCTGGAGCCGTCCGATGAGGTCGGCCTCGTCCTCGGAATCGAGCGGCGAGGTCGACCCCTGATCCAGGCGGGCCACCAACTGGTCGTCGGCGAACACGCGCGTCTTGGTCTGGGTGACGCGATGGCGCGCGACGACGACGTCGGCTGGGTCGACGCCCACGCCGGCCAGGGCGCGTTCGAGGCGGCGACCGGCGTCGTCGTCTCCGACGGCGGACACGAAGCGAACTTCGGCGCCCAGCGCGGCGAGGTTGGCGGCGGTGTTGGCGGCGCCGCCCGGCTGGTCCTCCTCCGCCCGTAGCGTCACGACCGGCACCGGCGCCTCGCGGCACAGGCGTTCGGCGCCGCCGCGCAGGTAGCGATCGAGCATCGCCTCGCCGACGACGAGCGCCTCGACGCTCCCCATGGCGCGGATGGTGGCGAGCGTGTCGCCGTTCACGTCGGCACCCCGGCCGAGACCGGCTGCGCGGCGACGTGCTGAGCGACGGTGAGGAGGTCGGGCGCGACCAGGTCCGGTCGCCGGTACGGTCCGCGTCGCCACTCGGTCTCCCCGCCGTTGTCGACGAGGGCGGTGCGACACCCGGCGCGGGCGCCGGCCTCGACGTCGTCGAGGATGTCGCCCACCATCCAGCTGGCCGCCAGGTCGAGACCGAGTTCCTCCGCGGCCCGCAGGAGCAGACCCGGGCGCGGTTTGCGGCACGTGCAGGGTCCCGCGAAGGGCGCGACGTGGCCGTCCGGATGATGCGGGCAGGCGTAGAAGCCGCTGAGGTGCGCACCGGCCTCCTCGAGCAGCTCGCCTCAGGCGGGCGGCCACGGCGTCGAGCGCCGCCAGCGGGAAGCGCCCCAGCGCCACGCCGCCCTGGTTCGTGACAACGACCAGCGTCAGGCCGCGCGCGTGCAGGAGGCGGACGGCGGCCGCCGCCGTGGGCGCCAGCCGGACCCGGTCCGGGTCGACGTCGTAGGGCACGTCGCGCACCAGGGTGCCGTCCTTGTCGAGGAAGACGGCCGCACGGCCGGCGGCGCCGCTCATGGCCATGACGTCTCGCGCATCGGCAGCACCGTCAGCTCCGGCACCACCGTGCCGGGGGGCTGCGTCAGCACCCAGCGCACCGCTTGCGCGACGTTGGCGGGGTCCTGGAGGACGCCGGGGTCGGTGTCGGGGAAGCGTTCGAGGATGAAGGGCGTGCGCATGCCGCCGGCGATCAGCGCCGTGACGCTCACACCGTGCGCACGCGCCTCCGTGTGGAGCGCGTGGCTGAAGCCGAGCAACCCCCACTTGGAGGCGTGGTAGGCGGTCGCGTTCGGCCAGGCGCGGCGGGCGGCCGTCGAGACGATGTTGACGATGTGGCCGTGGCCGCGCGCCTTCATGTGCGGGAAGACGGCGTGAGACAGGACCACGGCCCCACGCAGGTTGACGTCCAGCACGCGGTCGAAGGCCTCGAGCGCCATCTCGTCGAACGGCACGGTCTCGTCCACGCCGGCGTTGTTGATCAGCACGTCGAGGCCGTCGTGGTCCCCGATGAGGCGCTCGACGGCGCGTTGGACCGCCGTCGCGTCACGGACGTCGAGGTCGAGCGGATGGGCGTCGCCGTCGTCGCCGCGCAACGTGTCCACGAGGCGCTGGGTGGCCTCGGTGGCGACGTCGGCGACGAAGACGGTCGCGCCCGCTTCGGCCAGGACGCGGCATGTGGCCGCCCCGAGACCGCTCGCACCTCCGGTGACGAGGGCGGTCAGGGCGTGGAGCGGCCGGTCGGTGGGCGTGGGGTGGGTGGGATCCGGTGTCGTGATCATCGGTCAGTTCCTTCCGTCGGGTTCGGACAGGATCGGGTTGGCGGTTGGTCGGGCTCGCAGCGCGGCGTCCCAGGCCGGCGCCCGCACGCCGGGGACGGTGGCCGTCGGGTGCGGGGCGTGGTCCAGCGGCGCGCGGGCGGTGACGCCGATGCGCGTCTCGACGAGCTCGCACAGCAGGTGGAGCACGAGCATCTGCACCTCCTGGATCCGCGCGGTGTCGAACGAGGGGACCAGGATGGGGACGTCGGCCCAGGCGCGGGCATCACCGCCGTCGCGTCCGAGCAGGGCGACGGTCTCGACGCCGCGGGCGCGCGCGGACCGCAAGGCCGCGGTCACGTTCGGGGAGTTGCCGCTGGAGCTGATCGCGACGAGGACGTCGCCGGGACGTCCGAACGCCTCGACTTGGCGCGCGAAGACGTCCTCGAAGCCGACGTCGTTGGCCCAGGCGGTGAGGACGCTGGCGTCGGCGGTGATGGCGAGGGCGGGCAGCGCGACGCGCCCGTCGAGCTTGAAGCGGCCGACGAACTCGCCCACGAAGTGCTGGGCGTCCGCGGCGCTGCCGCCGTTGCCGCAGGCGAGCACCTTGCCACCGCGTGCGAAGCAGGCGTACAGCCGCTCGGCGGCTGCCAGGATCGACGGGCGCAAGGCCGTGCGGGCGCGCTGCAAGACGGCGATCGACTGGTCGAAGCCGCGATCGATGGTGGGGTGAACGACGTCACCCGCGGGCGCGGGGCGCCACGGAGTGGCCACCTCGTAGACGCGTTCCATCGCGTCGGTGACCGCGTCCCAGGTGAACCCCCGGGCCCGTTCGAGGGCGCGCCGCGACATGCGCTCGCGCAGGGCCCGGTCGTGGAACAGCGTGGCGAGCTTCCCGGCCAGCTCGGCCGGGTCGCGCGGCGGGACCAAGAAGCCGGTCTCGCCATCGAGCACGGTGGTGCGGATGCCGCCCACGGCCGAGCCCACGGTGGGGACGCCGCACGCCATCGCCTCGACGGGCGTGATGCCGAACGGTTCGTACCAAGGGGTGGTGACGAACACGTCGGCAGCGCCGTAGTAGGCGCGCAGACGCGCGCGGGGTCGGCTGCCCTCGAAGCGCACCAGGTCGTCGATGCCCTCGTCGGCGGCGATCTGCATCAGGCGTCCGATCTCGGGCGTCGCCTGAGGGTCGGGGCGATCGCTGTTGCCGCCCACGATGACCATCCGTGCCCGGACGGGCCGGCGGCGCAAGGCGGCGGCGAAGCCACGGATCGCCGTCTCGACGCCTTTGCGCGGCACCATCCGACCGAGCTGGAGCACGACCATCTCGTCCTCGGGCAGGCCCAGCTCACGGCGTGCGTCCGCCCGCGGCATCGGCCCCAGTTCGTCGGGGGCGTAGCCACACGGCACCACGTGGATCCGTTCCGGATCGGCGTCGTAGAGCTCGATCAGGTCGTTGCGGTCCTGGGGGCACTCGGCGACGATGGCATCGGCCTCGGCCGCCACCCGCTCTTCGATCTCGAAGCGGGCGTCGGGGAAGGTGTCCGCCGCACCCTGGTGCTGGCGCCGGATGCGACCGAGGGCGTGGAACGTGACCACGAACGGGATCCCCATGGTGCGCTTGACGTCGGCGGCGACCAGCGCCGACATGAAGAAGTGCGCGTGCACCAGGTCGAAACGTCGGTCGCGCCGTTCCATGTCGGCTCGCACGCCGTCGGCGAAGGACCCCATGTGCTCGAGCAGGCGTTCCTTGGGGGTCGGCTCGGGCGGGCCGGCGTCGACGTGCACGATGCGGACCCCGTTCGGGAGCTCGACGTGGGGTGGCAGGTCGGTGGCGTCACGGCGGGTGTAGACCTCGATCCGATGCCCGCGCCGGGCGAGCGTGCGGGCCAGTTGAGCGACGTAGACGTTCTGACCGCCGCTGTCGACGCCTCCGAGCGCCGCCAGCGGCGAGGCGTGTTCGCTGATCATCGCGATGTCCATGCGGTTCCCCCTCGTGGCGTCTCATGGGTCGTGGCGCCGTCATCGGGCCGGCCCTCGTCGCCTGGTGCCGGCCGCCGGCGTGGGTCTCGTTCGATGGACGCCGCACGTCGCAGCGTCGTCTCCCAATCGCGGGCGAAGCGCTCGATGCCGAAGCGCTGCGTCGCGGTCTGGCGGCCGGCGGCCCCCAGCCGGCGGGCCAGCTCGGGGTCGGCGAGCAGTTCGTGCATCCGGTCGACGAGGACGGCCACGTCGGTGTGGACGAAGCCCGAGCGACCGTCGTCCACCACCGTCGGCATCTCGGTGGTGGCGAGCCCCACCACCGGCAGGCCGACGGCCATGGCCTCCAGGACGGCGAGACCGAGGCTGGTGTAGCGGATCGGGTTGAACAGGAAGCGGTAGCGCGCCGCGAAGGCCGGCAGTTCCTCGAACGGGACCTCGCCGAGTCCACCCAGACGCTCCGAGCCCATCCCGATGAGGTCGAGCGGCACGCGCTCGCGCACCCGTTCGAAGACGTCGGCACCGAGCCGGCGGCCCCGGTCGGCCAGTCCGTTGACGATGACCAGGCCTCGTGGCGTCTCGCCCGTGTAAGCGACCCCTTCGGGCACCCGTGACGCCGTGCGGGATGACGGTCGTGGGCGTGCGGCCGGGGTCCCACATCAGGTCGTTGAAGTGGGTGACGTGGACCAGCAACCCGTTCGGGTCGTCCATCGGATGGCGCGTGTCGGTCGGGGTCCCGCGCGGCGGGTCGTGCTCGAGGAACACCTGGGGCAGCGCCCGCTGGGCGTCGGAGAGGACCGCGTGGCGGTCCACCAGGTACGTGCGATGCGATTGGTAGAGCACGACGTCGAGGTCGAGCGTGCGGACCTCGTCGGCGTCGACCTCGTGGACCTGGGCGCCGATCGGGAGGCCGGCGGGTCGGCCGCCGTACCCCTCGGGTCGACCCGGGCGCACCGGCAGCACGAACTCGACGTCCGCGTGGGCCAGGTAGCGCAGGTACGAGCCGTGCACGTGCCAAGTGAGCACCCGCAGCCGGCTCACGGCGGAGCCGCCCGACCACGTGTGGCGTGCGTTTCGAGAGGATCACCGTCTCGTCGCTGGCGGATCCCCGGTTCGTTTCGGTCATGGGCCATGAGTGGACCCCCCCCTCGTACCGGGTGAGGATAGGAACGCTGCCCTGGACGGTGCATCGTGCACCTGCACAAGTCGGGAAGGGGCCGCTGGCGGGCAACTTGTGCGGCTGCACAGGCGGACGCCGTGAGCCCCGACCAGGAGGGGCCGGAGCGATCTTGAAGCGAACCTGAGACGACGGTGAGGTAGCTGCGACGCGCACGACGGAGCCCACCCCAGCGGACGGGCGGCGCTTCCGCGGCGGGCGGCGCCCGCTCGGCGGGCGGCGCCCGCTCGACGGCCGGCGCTCGCTTCAGGCGGCGAGGTCGGCGGCGCGCCGTTTGCCGGGGACGTCGAGCGGCGCCAGCGACCGCAGCGTCAGGGCCAACCGGATCTGGACGGCCTCGTCGAAGCGGCGCGGGTCGAGCCCGGTCAGGAGCGCCACCTTCTCGAGCCGGTACGCGAGGGTGTTGCGGTGGATGCCCAGGTGATCGGCGGTGGTGGAGATCTGGCAGTCGCGTTCGAAGTAGGTGTCGAGCGTCTCGATCAGGTCGGGGTCGTCGTCGAGCGGGCTCAGCAGGTGGGTGGCCAGCTCGAGCTTGGTGCGCTCGTCGGCGACGCCGACGAAGGCCGCGACCCCGAGGGTGTCGAGGCAATGGACCCGGTCCTGGTGGCGCAGACGGCGCCCGAGCGAGAGCGCGGCGCGCGCGTCGTCGTACGAGCGCGCCAGGCCGCCGGTGCCCCGGTGGTAGCGACCCAGACCGACGCTCACCCGCGTGCCCATGTCGGACTCGAGCCTCTTGAGGAGCGCGCGTCCCGCCCGTTTCAGAGCGGCGAGGTTCGCCCAGGACGACGAGGCCGCGTCCTGGCTCTCGGCCCAATGAAGCAGGTTGCGGGTGTCGCTGGCCTTGAGCACCGCCACCTCGCCGTCGCCGACGTACGCGCAGATCGTGTTGTCGGGCAGCTGGAAGAACCTCACCACCGTGTCGATGACGCGTTGCGAGCGGCGCGTGGCGCGGTCCCGGTCGGTCTCGTCGGGCTGCCGAGGGCCGGCCAAGATGAAGCGCTCCGCGCCGATGAGGATCACCGCGCGCGGTGGACCGAGGTCCATCCCGAGCAGACGCGCTTGGCGCACCAGCGTCTCCTCGTCGTCGGTCCCGTGCAAGAGGTCGTGGATGATCTTGTTCTTCAGCTCCGCGCCCTGGGGAAGCGAACCCATGAGGGCGCGTTGGTCCGCCAGCAGCTCGATGATGGCGGTGGCGAGGTGCGGCGGCATCTCGGTCCCCTTGCGTGACTGACCGACGACCACCCACCCGTGCTCGCCGCCGATGACGATCGGCACCTCCAGCAGCGAGTCGCGCCGGTGCCCGCCCACACGGCGCCCGATCCAGCCCGACCGGCTGGCGGCCAGCACCCGGTGGTCCGCGTCCACGACGTACGTCGGCGCCGCCAGCAGTTGCGACGCCTGCCGGCACAGGTCGTCGGCGACGGTCGCCAGGCGCGCGGCGACACCGCCGGTCCCTTCGGGCGCCGTGGACTCGGGCGGCCGACCGCTCATGGGACCGGTACGGTCTCTTCGACCGCGGCCACGAGGTCGTCGAGCGCCAGGTCGGCCAGGTCGGCGACGACGTGGTGCGCGCGGCCCACGCGCGCCACCGGACCCACACCCACCACCCGGAAACCGCCCGCGAGCGCGGCCTCGACGCCAGCCGCCGCGTCCTCGATGACGACGCACGCACGCGGGGCGAGGCCGAGGGCCCCCGCGACCCACACGAACAGGTCGGGGGCGGGTTTGCCACGCGCCACGCGGGTGGGGTCCGCGAACGCGTCGAAGCGCTGCAGCAGCCCGAGCCGTTCGCACACGAGGCGCGCGTTGCGGCTTCCGGAGGCCACGCCCAGGCGCATCCCGCGGGCGCGCGCCGTCCTCATGAGCGCGTGGACCCCGGGCGCCACGTCGGCCGGGCCCAGCTCGGCCAGCGCTTCGAGGAAGTAGCGGTTCTTCCGTTCGAGCAGGACGTCGTGGGGCGTCGCCACCTCGCGCCCGTCGAGGAACCGTTCGAGCGCGTCGGGCCGCGAGAGGCCGCGGAGGTGTTCGTTCGCCTCGCGCGAGAAGCGCCAGCCTAGGTCGTCGGCGAGCCGGCGCCACGCCTGGTAGTGGATCTCGACGGTGTCGGCGAGCACGCCGTCGACGTCGAAGATGAGGCCGTCGGGTGCGGTCGAGGGCTGTGCCGGGCGCCGACGGGGCGTGGCGACGGTGCTCCCGGTCGGTGGCCGCTCGTGCCCGTGGGGGACCGGCGGGACGGCGCGCACGTCGGCCCCGTTCGTCGACTCGGGACCGCTGCGGATCGCACGGGGTGCCTGGAGGAGCTCGCGGACCTGGGCCAGCACGGCGGCGACCGAGGGCGGCTCGGCGAGCGAGGGCGGGTCGGCGACCGAGGGCGGCTCGGCGAGCGGGGGTGACGACGGGGTCACGACACGGTGGCGTTCGCGGTCCACCGGCGCCCAACGCTCCGGGTCCGACGCGACGAAGACGACCACGGAGGGCGTCGCCAGCGCGTCGGCCAAGTGCGACACCCCGGTGTCGTTGGTCACGACGAGTCGCGCACCGTTCACGAGCGCCGCCAAGGCGCCGAGCGAGGTCCGGCCGACCAGGTCGACCGCCGGGGCCTTCATCCGTCGACGCACGGCCTCGACGGTGGCCGCCTCGGCCCCGGTGCCGGTCAAGACGACGCGGTGACCCAAGTCGGCCAGGGTGTCGGCGACGGCGGCGAAGCGCTCGGGCGGCCAGCGCCGGTGGGCTTCCGAGGCGCCCGCATGGACGCACACGTACGGACCGACCGCCGACCACTCGGGCCACGCCGCGCGCAGCTCGTCCCGGTCGCCGGCCCGCAGCGGGAACGTCAGCGCTTCGGAGCCCGCCTCGAGGCCCAAGAACGTCATCAACCGCAGCAGACGCCGCCGTTCGGGCCCCTCCTCGTGGTACGGCACGAACCAGGCCGGGTCGGGACAGTACAGGTCGGGTCGACAGAAACCGGCGCTGTGGGTGGCGCCGAGCAGCAGCGTGAACGGCGTCGAGAAGGTGCCGTTCCCCTGGAGCTGCAGGGCGAGGTCGAAGCGCCCCTGGACCCCGTCCAGGAACGACGCGAGCCGGCGGGGGTCGACGGGCCGCTCCGGGATCCCGGGGAAGCCGGGGAACGGCAGCAGCTCGTCGAGGTACGCATCGAAGCGGTCGACGAACGGCAGCGCCGACGGTAGACCGAGCAGCGTGACGTGGGCATCGGGCAGACCCGCCCGGAGCGCGCGCAACGCGGGGACCGCGTTCAGCAAGTCGCCCAGTCCGGCCAGCGCGCGCAGCACGACGACGTGCGGCGTGCGGACGTCGCCGAGCCGCTGGGCGAGGGGTAAGGGGCGAGCGCGCGACATGCGCCCATTGTGGCGTCGACTGCCGGTCCGAACCGCGAGTCCATCACGCCCCAGCCCCATGCCGGCGCGTCGGACGCGTGCTGGTCGACGGGGATCGCTGCTCGGCTACCGCCGCTGGTGGAGGTCCGTGGGCGGCCCCGCCGGGTTCAGGGCGCCCAGGCCGGTGGCAGCGCGGCGCGCCCGAACACCTGACCGGCGAGCTCGAAGATGCGGGCGGGTTCCTCGCCCTGCCCCAGGTACGCCGTCGACCCGTGCCACACCTCGACGTGGGGATGGGGGTCGTCCAACGTGCCCTCGGCCGCCTCGACGGTGCCCGAGTTGCCGGTCAGACCCACGACGTCGCCTTGGGCCACGACGCTGCCCACCTGCACGTCCACCGGGATCTCCGAGAGGTGCGCGTAGCGGCTCACGTACCCGCCGACGTGCTCGACCCACACCTGCCGGCCGCGCAACTGGTCGAGCACCTCGGGGGGTGTCGACAGGACGCGGCGCGCGTCCTCGATGATCGCGGCGTAGCCTTCCGCGGTGAGCTCCACGTAGTCGTGATCGGCGCGGATGACACGGCCCTCGGCGACCGCCACGATCGGCGTGCCGTACGCGATCTGGGCGGTACCGCTCACCGCGCCGGCGTAGAAGTCGAAACCTTCGTGCGTGCCGTTGCGGTACGCCCGCGCGGCGTTCGGCCAGTGCGCCGCCCGCGAGCTGATCGTCGAACCGGCCACGGGCGTGACGTAGGCGCTCGGCCAACCACGCGTGAACGGCGTCTCGGCCAACTCCCGCAAGCGACCGTAGAGACCGCTGTTGCGCACCGCGGTGTTGGCGTTGGCGTGTTCGAGCACGCCCTGCCCGGCGGCGTCGCGGACGGTGGGGTCGGCGCCCGCGTTCAGCAACAGGAGCGGCGCTCGCGCGTCGGGGGCGTGCCGCAGCGCGAGGTGCAGCGCCGTGGTGCCGTCGGCGGCCACCCATTGGACGTCGGCGCCGGCCTCGATGAGCGCGGCGATCGCCGTGGCCGAGCCCTGGAGGGCGGCGACGTGCAGGGGAGGGCGGCCCTCGGCGTCCAGCACGCCGAGGTCGGCGCCCCCAGCGAGCGCCAACTGGAGCGCCTCGTCGTCACCGGCCTCGAGCGCGCTCAGCACCGCGGGCACCGGCGGTGGCGCCGGTTCGCGGGCGAACGGGTTGGCCAGGACGTCGAACTGCCACAGCAGGCCGACGGCGATGAGGAGCACGATCAGGACGACCAGGGCGATGCGAGCCATGCGCCCACGGTACCCCCGATGGGTGGCTCACACCGTGAGAGCGGGGCGCCGGCGCGACCCCACCGGGTACAGTGCAGCGCGTGCTGGTGGCCTTTCGCCGGGAACTCCCCGTCCTCGTCACGATCGCCCTGCCGCTCGCCCTCGCGCAGCTCGCCCAGAACGGCATGGGACTGGTCGACACGCTGATGGCGGGACGGCTCGGTCCGCTGTCGATGGCGGGCATCGCGCTGGGGAGCGTCTCGTTCTTCTTCGTGGCCATCGTGATCTCGTCGCTGCTGTTCGCCGTGGGACCGATGGTGGCGCAGGCGACGGGCGCGAACCGACCGCAGGACGCCGTCGCCGCGCTGCGTCAGGGTCTCTTGTTGGCCGCCGTGCTGACGCCGCCCGCCATGGCGCTGCTGTGGGCGGTGGGTCCGTTCCTGCGGCTGACGGGCCAGGACCCGGCCACGGTGGACGTCGCCGAGGGGTACCTGCGCGCGGTGTCGTTGAGCCTGCTCCCGTTCATGCTGTTCACGGCCCTGCGCGCGTTCCTGGAGGGCCAAGGCCATACCCGACCGCTGATGCTGCTGGCGTTCGCCGGCGTGGGTCTGAACATCGTCGGCAACCAGGCGTTCATGTTCGGCCGCTGGGGGTTCCCGGCCCTGGGGCTCACCGGCACCGGGGTCGCCACCACCCTCGTCTACACGAGCATGGCGGCGCTCGGCCTGGCCTACGTCGCCTGGAGGTACCGAACGCCGGCCGTGTTCGGTCGGCGCTGGCGTTGGGACCCGGCCACGGCGCGCGAGATCGTGCGGGTCGGCTGGCCGATCTCGGTGACGGTCGGGTTCGAGAGCGCGCTGTTCGCCGTGTCGGCGCTGCTCATGGGGCGCTTCGGGACCGCGGCCCTGGCCGGGCACCAGGTGGCCATCCAGTCCGCCTCGTTCACGTTCATGATCCCGCTCGCGCTCGGCGTGGCCACCTCCGCCCGCGTCGGCCACGCCGTCGGTCGCGGCGATCCGATCGGCGCACGCGCCGCCGCCCTGGTCGGCATCGGACTCTCGCTCCTCGTCATGGTGGGCACGGCGCTGTTGTACTGGCTGGCGCCGACCTCCATCGTGTCGCTCTACCTGGACGTGAACGACCCCGCCAACCAGCGCGTCGTCGACCACGCGGTCGCCTTCCTGGCGGTGGCGGCCGCCTTCCAGCTCTTCGACGGTCTGCAGGTCAGCGCCATCGGCGCGTTGCGCGGCATGAAGGACACGCGGGCGCCGATGCTCATCACGCTCGTGTCGTACTGGCTCGTCGGCATCGGGAGCGGGGTGGGGTTGGCGTTCGCGGCCGACCTCGAGGGCGTCGGCTTGTGGTGGGGGCTGGTGCTGGGCTTGGCGGTGGCCGGTTTCGCGCTCCTGGTCCGGCTCTCGGCGTTGCTCCGGAACTGGCGCCCGGCGGCGCCCGCCTTGGTAGACTCGTCGGCGTGAGCACTTTCGTCTCCATCCTGGTCTTCTCCACAGCCGTCTTGATCGGCCTGGGCCTGTTCGCGGTCGGCATGGTCGTCGTCGGCGGTTGGCTCGTCCAGACCACCGACGATCCCGATACCGGCCACTGACCCGGGCGCGTCGATCCCGTCCCCCATCGCGATGCGAACCCCGTTGACCGCGTACCTCGCCGCCGGCGTGCCGTCGGCGGCCGTCGCGGCGAACGGGGTGCGGTTCACGTACGCGGTCGTCTTCGTCGGCCAGGTGGTGATCGCGGGCGCGGTGGCCGCCGTCCTGGCCTGGGCGCTGCCGTCGCTCCCGCGGCCGAACGACCTCGTGGCCGGCGTGCTCGTGGCGTTCGCCGCCGGTCACCTGCCGCTGGGCGGCGTCCTGGCCTGGTCGGCGAGTTCGAGCGCGGGGAAGGGCACCGCCCTGGCGGGCGCGATCATGGCCGCGGTGTTGCTCTCCGTCCCGGCCTGGTTCGTCGCCTTGCTGGCGATCTCGGCGCAGCGCCCGGTGTTCCTGATGGCGGGCGGCCTCCTGCTCGCGGTGGGCTACGGACTCGGTTTCGCGTTCACGCCCCGCTTCGTGCGGGCGGCCACCACGCCGCCGGCGCTCGAATCGCCAACCTAAGGCGTCACGGTTCGGTCGGGGCGTTGCGGGACCGCCGGCGTGCGGCGCCCCCGGTCGCCGCTTCTCCCTGCGCGGCCGCGTCTTGCGCGGCGAACCAGGCGCGCCAATCCCATGAGCTCTTGTGCACCTTGGCCAACTGGAACGTCTCGGTCGACACCAGCCCCTCGAGCGCCGCGGGCAGGGCCTCGGTCACGAAGCGGTGGAGTTCGTCGATGTCGTGGTGCAGGGTCTGGATGATCAGGTCGGCGGCCCCGAACGAGGCGCCCACGAAACGGACGTTGGCATAGGCGGTCAGCACCTCGGCGCTCTCTTGGACCGAGCCCGGGCGCAGCCGCAGCAGCGTGATGGCGGCGACCTCGACCCCGAGCGCGAGCGGGTCGCCCACCGCGGTGATGTGGATCAGCCCGGACTCGAGCAGGCGGCTGACGCGGCTGCGAACCGTGGCCTCGGGCACGTCGAGATCGCGACCGATGTCGCGGTACGGACGGCGTCCGTCGTCCTCGAGGGCGGCCAGGAGCGCGCGGTCGAGGTCGTCGAGCTTCACGCCGGCGACCTTGGTGGACGGTTCGACCGCGACCGCCTGGGTGTTGCGCATCGTTTCCGCATGCGCCTAGGTGTACTACGCATTGCGCAAGGAATCAAGCGCATGTGTTGACAACGCGCAAGTCCGGGCCGTAGGGTCTGCGCATCCCGAAGTCCTCGGTGCCGCCGTGGACGGTCGGGCCTCGACCCCTAGGAGGACGCATGAAGCGCTGGATGCTCGCCCTCGTGGCCGTCGTGCTCGCCGGCACGGCTCTCGCCCAGACCACGGTCCGCATCGGCCTCGCCGAGGACCCCGACGTGCTCGATCCCGACCTCGGCCGCACCTACGTGGGCCGCATCGTCTTCGCCAGCCTGTGCGACAAGCTGTTCGAGGTCACCACCGCCGCCGAGATCGTCCCCATGCTGGCGACGGGTTATGAGACGTCCGACGACGGCCTCACGCTCACGATGGACATCCGCGAGGGCGTCCAGTTCCACGACGGCACGATCCTCGACGCGGACGCGGTGGTCTACAACCTGCGGCGCTCGCTCGACCTGCCGGGCTCCAACCGGCGCAGCGAGATCGCGCAGATCACCGACGTCACGGCCACCGGACCGTACGAGGTGACCGTCAGCCTGTCGCAGCCCTTCGCGCCGCTCATCGCGCAGCTGGCCGACCGCGCCGGCATGATGGTGTCGCCGACGGCCGCCGAAGCGGCCGGCGAAGACTTCGGCAACGCGCCCGTGTGCGCCGGCCCCTTCCGCTTCGTCGACCGCGTGGCCCAGGACCGCATCACCCTCGAGCGCTTCGCCGACTACTGGGACGCCGACCGCATCCACGTCGACCGTGTGGTGTTCCTGCCCATCCCCGACACGTCGGTTCGCTTGGCCAACTTGCAGTCGGGTGACCTGGACCTCATCGAGCGGCCGGCACCCTCGGACCTGTCGATCGTCGCCAACGACCCCTCGCTGGCCGTCGAGAGCGCCGCCAGCCTCGGCTTCCAGGCGATCAGCCTGAACCTCTCCAACCCCGGACCCCGCGACACGCCGCTGTCGAGCGACCCACGCGTGCGCGAAGCGCTCGACCTCGCCCTCGACCGCGACGTCATCAACCAGGTCGTGTTCGACGGCCAGTTCATCCCCGGCAACCAGCCCGTGCCGCCGTCGAGCCCCTGGTACGTCGCCGAGTACCCCGTGACCGGTCGCGACGTGGAGCGGGCCCGGGAGCTGCTCACCGAAGCGGGCTACGACCGCGTGCCGTTCGAGCTGATGGTGGCCAACAACCCGCAGGGCGTGCGGATCGGTGAGGTCATCCAGTCGCTCGTCGCCGAGGCCGGCTTCGACGTCAGCGTGCGCGCCACCGAGTTCGCCAGCGCGCTCACCCTGCAGGAGCAGGGCGACTTCGAAGCGTTTCAGGTCGGCTGGTCGGGTCGCTTGGATCCCGACGGCAACATCCACCAGTACCAGACGTGCGAGGGCACGCTCAACGAGACCGGCTACTGCGACCCCGAGGTCGACGCGTTGCTCAACGCCGCGCGCGCCGAGTCGGATCCAGCCGCCCGCTACGAGCTCTACCGCGACGCCGCGCTCCGGTACCTGCCGAGCCGTCACCAGATCTTCCTCTACCACCAGGTGCTGTTCTTCCCCCACACCACCGACCTCGAGGGCTTCCAGGCCTTCCCCGACGGGCTGATCCGCTTGCAGGACGTGCGGCTGAACTGATCGTCGATCGCAGCGGTGGTGCCCCCGCACGGGGGCGCCACCCCTTTCGTCCAAGGCGCCCGTGCCCGAGGCGCGCTGCGTCCGCAGGAGGTGGGCGTGCTCCGATTCGCCCTGAACCGCGCCCTCACCGCCGTCCCCACGCTGCTGATCGTCACGCTGATGGTGTTCGGCATCCAGCGGTCGTTGCCCGGCGACCCCGCCACGATCCTGGCCGGCGAACAGCAAGACCCCGAGGTCATCGCCTTCTTGCGTGAGCGCTACCGGCTCGACGATCCCATCCCCGTCCAGTACGTCGCCTGGCTCGGCCAACTGGTGCGCGGCGACCTGGGTGTCTCGCTCCGAACCAACCAACCCGTCGGCCAGCTCATCCTCGAGAAGCTGCCGGTCACGGTCGAGTTGGCGTTCCTGTCGCTCCTCGTGGCCGTCCTCATCGCCATCCCCGCCGGCGTGATCGCCGCGGTCCGCAAGGGGGGCGCCGCCGACTACGCCAGCACCGTCTTCGCGCTCTCGGGCTTGTCGGTCCCCAACTTCTGGCTCGGCATCATGCTCATCCTGTTCTTCTCGGTGCAGCTCCGCTGGCTGCCGGCGTCGGGTTACGTGCCCTTCACCGAGGCCCCGTGGGAGAACTTGCGCCGCATGATCATGCCCGCGTTCGTCCTCGGCACCGGTCTGGCCGCGGTCCTCATGCGTCAGATGCGGTCCTCGATGCTCGAGGTCCTGAAGCAGGACTTCGTGCGCACCGCGCGCGCCAAGGGCGCCCGCGGCTTCGTCGTCGTCGTCCGGCACGCGCTGCGCAACGCGCTCCTGCCGGTCGTGACCGTCCTGGGTCTGCAGTTGGGGGCGTTGCTCTCGGGCGCGGTCCTGACCGAGCAGGTGTTCACCATCCCGGGCTTCGGCAAGCTCGTCGTGGACGCGGTGTTCAACCGTGATTACGCCGTCGTCCAGGGGGTGGTGCTCTTCACCGCCACCGCCTACATCGCCATCAACCTGCTGGTGGACGTGGCCTACGCCTGGCTCAACCCCAAGATCGCGTTCCTGGGCCGCGGATGACGGCTGCGCGCGTCACGACCCCCCGCTTCGACCCGCTCGGCCTGCGTGCGCGTTGGAACCGCCAGCGCGGGCTGCGTCGCATGCTCCGGCGACCCATGCCGGTGTTCGGGCTGCTCGTCGTGCTGCTCTTCGTGCTGGTCGCGGTGAGCGCGCCGTGGCTGGCCCCGTTCGACCCGGCGCGCACCGACTTCAGCGCCTTGCGTCAGCCCCCCTCCGAGACCTACCGGCTCGGCACCGACGAGATCGGCCGCGACCTGCTGTCGCGGGTCGTCTACGGCGCTCGGGCCAGCCTCCAGGCCGGCGTGATCAGCGTCCTCATCGCCATGGCGCTCGGCGTGCCGCTGGGGCTCGTGGCCGGCTTCTACGGCGGCTTCCTCGACGAGCTCATCGGTCGCGTCACCGATGCGCTGCTGGCCTTCCCGTTCCTGATCTTGGCGGTGGCGCTGGCGGCCGCGCTGGGCCCCAGCCTCACCAACGCCATGATCGCCATCGGCATCGCCAGCGCCCCCACCTTCGTGCGCCTCACCCGCGGTCAGGTGCTGGCCGTGCGGGCCGAGGACTACGTCCAGGCGGCGGTCGCCCTGGGCGCCAGCGACCTGCGCCTCATGACCCAGCACGTGTTGCCCAACGCCTTCGCCCCGATCCTCATCCAGGCGACGCTCACGATCGCCGGCGCCATCATCGCCGAGTCGGCACTGTCGTTCCTGGGCCTCGGTGTCCAGCCCCCGACCCCCTCGTGGGGTGGCATGCTGAACGTGGCGAAGAACTACCTGGTCCAGGCGCCGTGGATGGCGATCTGGCCAGGGCTGTCGATCTTCGTGACGGTGCTCGCCTTCAACCTCTTCGGGGACGGCCTGCGCGACGCGCTCGATCCGCGCGACGCCATGTGAGCCCCCGGTCTGGAGCTTCGCGTGCGTGACCTCATCGATCTCCTCGTCTCCTTCGGTCGCGTCGGCATCTTCGGGTTCGGCGGTGGACCCTCCATGATCCCCCTCATCGAAGAGGAAGTGGTCAGCCTGCGAGCCTGGATGACGCAGGAGGAGTTCCTCACCGCGTTCGCGTTCGGGAACGCCCTGCCGGGCCCCATCGCCACCAAGATGGCGGGGTACGTCGGTTTCCACGTGGCCGGCACGCTCGGCGCGGCGGTCGGTCTGCTGGCGCTCACCTTGCCGACGGTCGTGGCGATGGTGGCCCTCGGGGGGCTGTACCTGCGCTTCCGCGAAGCGCCGGCGGTGGCAGCGTTCCTGAAGGGCGTGCGCCCCGTCGTCGTGGCCCTGCTCGCGCTCGTCGTCTGGCAGTTCCTGCCCAGCGCCTTCGGCCGGCCGCCGCAGTGGGCGTCCAACGTGGGCCTGTGGCTGATCGCCGTGGTCGCGTTCGGGCTCTCCGTCCGCGTGGGCGTCCACCCTGCCCTGCTCATCGTCGCCGGCGGCGTCGTCGGCATCGTCTTCTACCGTTGACCCGGAGGTCTCCTTGACGTTCGATCTGCCGTACCCTTCGCGCCGGATGCCGGTGATGGCCCGCAACGTGGTGGCCACGTCGCAGCCGCTCGCGGCCCAGGCCGGTCTGCGCATGCTGCTGGCAGGCGGCACCGCGATCGATGCGGCCGTGGCCGCCGCGATCACGCTGACGGTCGTCGAGCCGACGAGCAACGGCATCGGCTCCGACCTGTTCGCGATCGTGTGGGACGGTCAGGGGCTGCATGGTCTCAACGCCTCCGGTCGCAGCCCGCGGGCGCTGACCCCGGAGCGCATGGCCGGGCACCAGACCATGCCGCTGCGAGGCTGGGACGCCGTGAGCGTCCCGGGCGCCGTCTCGGGTTGGGTCGAACTGGCGCGACGCTTCGGGCGACTGCCGTTCGAGGCGTTGTTCGAGCCCGCGATCGCCTACGCCCAAGACGGGTTCGCGGTCTCCCCGAACACGGCGCGAGCGTGGGCCATGTCGGCGCCCGCCTTCGCACGTGAGGCCGATTGGCAGCGCGATTTCGCGCCGACGGGCCGCACGCCGGCCGTCGGCAGCACGTGGCGCTTCCCGGACCAGGCCCGGACGCTCGCGTCGATCGCGGCGTCGAACGGCGAGTCGTTCTACCGGGGCGCGATCGCGGAAGCGATCGTGGCGCACGGTCGTGCCCAGGGCGCCGCGCTGGCGGCCGCCGACCTGGCCGATCATCGCGCCGACTGGGTGGGCACCGTCTCGACCGGCTGGAAGGGCACCGAACTGCACGAGATCCCACCCAACGGTCAGGGCCTGGCGGCGCTCATCGCGCTCGGCATCCTGCGGCACGTCCCCGGTTTCGACGACCTGCCGCTCGATTCGCCCGCCTGGTTGCACGGCCAGATCGAGGCGATGAAGCTCGCCCTGGCGGACGCGCAGCGGTGGCTGGCCGATGAGGACCACATGGTCGACGTCACCCGGCACGACCTGCTCGACGACGGGTACCTGGCCGAGCGGGCGCGCCTCATCGACCCCAAGCGTGCCGGCGACCCCGGTCACGGTCGCCCGGGACGCGGCGGCACCGTCTACCTGAGTGCCGCGGACGCGGAAGGTCGGATGGTGAGCCTCATCCAATCCAACTACTACGGCTTCGGCAGCGGCGTCGTGGTGCCGGGGACCGGCGTCTCGTTGCAGAACCGGGCCGCCGGCTTCGTCCTCGAGGCCGGGCACCCCAACCGGCTGGCGGGCGGGAAGCGTCCCTTCCACACGATCATCCCGGGGTTCCTCAGCGAGGCCGGGGCGCCGCGCTGCAGCTTCGGTGTCATGGGTGGACCGATGCAGGCGCAGGGGCACCTGCAGATGACGTTGCGGTTGGTGAGCCATGGCCAGAACCCGCAAGCGGCGTCCGACGCGCCAAGGTGGCGGGTGGTCGCCGGGCGCGAGGTCGCGGTCGAGGACACCTTCCCGGCCGCCACCCTCGAGGCCCTGCGCGACCTGGGCCACGACCTGACCCCAACGGCGCCCGAGGCGAGCTTCGGTTACGGCGGTGCGCAGCTCGTGTGGCGCACCGACGACGACGGCTACGTGGCGGGCTCCGACCATCGCAAGGACGGGCAGGCGGTCGGCTTCTGAGCGTCGTCCGGTGACGCCCCGTCCGGGGCGTCGTTGTTAGGCTGGCGGCGGCGCCGAAGGGTCGGTGCCGCGCGCCGCCGAGCCCGACGAGCGGCGTCTCGGGACGAGCGCGCACGATCGGAGACGAACATGAGCACACCGACGCAGACCGCCAAGCTCGGCGACACGGTGCACGTCCACTACACGGGCCGTCTCGATGACGGCACGGTGTTCGACGCGTCCGAAGGGCGCGATCCACTGGCGTTCACGCTCGGGCAGGGGCAAGTCATCGAGGGCTTCGAGCAGGCCGTCGACGGCATGGCGGTGGGCACCGCCAAGACGGTGCGGATCCCGCCCGACGAGGCCTACGGCACCCACCGCGACGACCTGCTGATCGAGGTCCCGCGCGAGGGGCTGCCCGAAGAGATGGCCGTCGAGGTCGGCATGCAGCTGCAGCTCCGGCGCGAGGACGGCGGCGCCCTGCCGGTCACCGTGGCCGAGACGGGCGACGCATCGATCACGCTCGACGCCAACCACCCGCTCGCCGGTCAAGCCCTGACCTTCGAGCTGCAGCTCGTGGCGATCGCCTGAACGCGCCGCGCCGAGCGGGGGCCGACGGCCCTCGCCCGGCGCTGGCCGCCACGATCGAGGCCGCCGCCGCTCGCGCCCTTCCGGCGCGCGAGGTGGTGGTCGACGACGGCGGGTGGCTCCGGAGCGACGACGGCGGCGTCGTGAACCGACCAACGCCGTCTGGGTGGCCGCCCCTGGCGGCCACCCGCTCCTCCGCCCGCGCGCTCTACGCCGCCCTCGGCTTCGACGATGTCTACCGGTACGTCTATGCGCTGGCGCCCACGCCGGCTCAGTAGCGCTCGTACGTCTGGCGCGCGTCCTGCAGCAGGTGGGCCATGTCGAGCGCCTTGCTGGTCCCGACGACCACGCAGTCCTCGGGGTTCGAGGCGATGGCCACCGGGATGTTGGTGATGCGTTGCAGGTACATGTCGAGACCGCGCAGCTGAGCCCCGCCGCCGGTCATGACGATGCCACGCTCGATGACGTCGGAGACGAGCTCGGGCGGCGATTGCTCGAGCACCTTGCGGACCCCCGCGGCGATCTTGTCGAGCGACGGTCGCAGCGCGGCCACGACGTCGTCGGCGGTCACCTCGACCGTCTTCGGCATGCCGTCGATCAGGTCGCGGCCGCGGACCTCCATCACGGGCAGGTCGCTGCCGGGCGGGACGATGGCGCCGCCGATGGTGCGCTTGACCTCCTCGGCGGTCCGGTCGCCGATGAGCAGGTTGTGCTTCGCCTTGATGAACGCCATGATGTCGCGGTCGAAGACGTTGCCGGCCACGCGCAACGACGTCGAGACCACGATGCCCCCCATCGAGAGCATGGCCACGTCGGTGGTGCCGCCGCCGATGTCGACCACCATCGAACCGACCGGCTCGGCGATGTCGATCCCGGCGCCGATGGCGCCCGCGACCGGTTCCTCGATGAGCAGCGCCTTGCGCGCGCCGATCTCGTGCACGGCCTGCACCACCGCGCGCTTCTCCACCTCGGTGATACCGCTGGGGATGCACACCATGATCGTGGGCCGCAGGTACCGCGACGGGCCGTGGAGCACCTTGCGGATGAAGGCCTTGAGCATCTTCTCCGTGAGCGTGTAGTCGGCGATCACGCCGTCGGCCATCGGCCGGACGGCGGTGATGTTGCCGGGCGTGCGCCCGAGCATCCGGTACGCCTCCTCGCCCACCGCCTTGACGTCGGTGGTGCCCTTGACCACGGCGATCACGGCCGGTTCCCGGAGCACGACGCCCCTACCTTTGACATGGATACGCACCGTGGTGGTGCCGAGGTCGACGCCGATCATGGGGTCACGCTACCACCACCGGCGCGACCGTCCGTGTGGACCGTCCCCTCGTTCGTCGGCCGGCGCGGCCACCCCGACGACGTCCGCCTGGCGCCGCGCGGCCGGGCGTGGGCGCGGTAGCCTGGCGCGATGTCGCTCCCCCCGTTCACCGCCGTCGCCCGCGTGTACGACGCGATCATGCAGGACGTCGCGTACGACGACTGGATCCGTTTCGTGATCCGCGAGGCCACCGCACGGGGCTGGCGTGGCGACGGCCGGGTGCTCGACATGGGCTGCGGCACGGGCAACGCCACCGCGCCCTGGGTGGCCCGCGGTCTCGAGGTGGTGGGCGTCGACGCCTCGCGCGAGATGCTGGCGGTCGCGCGCGCCAAGCTGCCCGACACGCCCTTCGTGGAGGGCGACCTGCGCAACGCCCCGCTCCCCGGCCCCTTCGACCTGGCGGTCGCGGTCTTCGACACGCTCAACAACCTTCTCGACGACGGCGACCTGCTCCGCACCGCCTGCCACCTCCGCACGGTGCTCGCATCCGGCGCCGTCTGGGCCTTCGACGTGAACACCAGCGTGGGGCTGGAATCGCTGTGGGAGGACGACGTCGCCGAGGGCTGGGCGGGCGACGTCCACTACCGGTGGACCCACCGCTGGGACCCGGCGACGCGGCGCGCGGTGGTCGAGGCCTGGTGCGCGTCGCCCTTCGGGACGTTCACGGAGGTGCACCAGGAGCGGCCGTACGACGCCGAGGAGCTGCGCGAGGTGCTGACCGCCGCCGGCTTCGTCTCGGTCGACGTGGTCGCCTTCCCGGACGGCCGCCCGGCGGCGGCCGACGTGCCCCGCGTGTGGGTGTTCGCGGTCGCGCCCTGAGCGTGCTGGGCCGCGCGGAGCGGCTCAGTCCCGTTCGGGATCGGGCAGGCCGGCCAGTTCGCGCGTCAGGCGGCCGATCGCCGATACGTCCTCGTCGCCGTGTCCACGCGCGATGAGGCTCGTCTCCCACTGCTCGACGAGGGCGGCGATCGGCAGCGGCACGCCGAGCTCACGTGCGGCGTCGAGGGCGATGCCGAGGTCCTTGCGATGCAGCCGCACCCGGAAGCCGAGCGGGTACTCGTTGCGAACGACGTTCGGGCCCCGGTGGACGAGCCCCCAGGAACCGGCGGCGCCGGCGGCCAGCGCGGTCAGGGCGGCGTCGACGTCGATGCCGGCCTTGAGCCCCAGCACGATCCCCTCGGCGACGGCCGCGTACGTGCCCGCGATGACGACCTGGTTCATGGCCTTGGCGAGTTGACCGGCTCCCACGGTCCCGACGTGCGTGATCTTCGAGCCGAGCACGGCGAGGACCGGTCGCACCCGTTCGAGGTCACCGGCGTCGCCGCCGACCATGATCGAGAGCGTGCCCAGGCGAGCGCCCTCGCTGCCCCCCGACACCGGCGCGTCGACCCAGCGCACACCGCGCGCCGCGGCGCGTTCGGCGAACGCGCGCGTGGCGTCGGGCGCGATCGTGCTCATGTCGAGCAGGACCGCGCCGGCGTCGAGCCCGTCGAGCGCGCCGTCCGAGCCGAAGACGACCTGCTCGACGTCGGGGGTGTCCGAGACGATCACGATGAGGACGTCGGCCCCGCGCGCGGCCTCGGCCGGGCTGGCCGCACGCTGCGCGCCCCGCTCGGCGAGGGGTCGTTCACGCTCACGGGTGCGGTTGTGCACGCTCACCCGATGACCCGCCTCGACCAGGCGTGCCGCCATGGCCGACCCCATCGTGCCCAACCCGATGAAACCGATGTTCATGCCGCCACCTCCGTCGGACCCACCCGCGCGGACGCCAGCGCCGGGTCCGGTGCCCGCCACGCCGCCACGAGCGCGTCCGCCAACCGCAACGTACCGGTATCGACGACGGCGGCGAGCCCGTCGAGCGCGGCCAGCTCGCCGAGGGCTTCGCGCACGTCCAGTCCGCGGTTCTCGACGGCGTCACCGAACTGGTGCAACAGCGCGGCGTGGTAGCGCGCGAGATCGCTCCGCACCAGACCCTCGGCCAGACGACGACCTGCCAGCGCCACGTCCCCACGTTGGACCGCGGCGAGCGCGTCGAGCGCGATGAGCCAGGCCGTGAGTTCCAGGTCGCCGCGCTCGATCCCCGCGACCGCCGCCGTCGTCTCGACGAGCGAGCGGCGCCCGGTGCGGACGTGGCGCTCGGTGGCCTCGGGGTCGCCCGATCGCAGCGCGCCGGCGGCGGCGTGGGCGTGCGCCTGGGCGCGCTGGAAGGGGTAGTGCGAGCTCGCCAGGGCGCGTTCGGCGTGGGCGAGGGAACGGGCGCCGTCGGGGGCGAACAGGTTCGCCGCCAGCGAGGTGTCGCGCAGGAGCGTTCCCAACCGTCGTCCGTCGCCGCTGGCGTCGATGCCGGCCAGGACCTCGTCGATGAGCCGGCGGGCGTGCCGCAGGTCGAGACCGTCCTCTTCCAGAGCGGCGGTGATCGCGAAGGGCCGGCGGAACGGCTGTCCGACCGCCCGGCACCCGTACGCCAGCGCCAGCCGCAGCTTGCTCCGCAGGACGCGGTACGTGGCGTCGACCCGTTGGACCTCGGCGTAGCGGCGGAACCGGTCGAGGTTGGTCGCGAAGGTCAGCATCGCGTCGTCGAAACGGCCGGCCGCCAAGAGCGTCAGACCGGCCTCGTCGTCCACCCGGGCCAGCCAGAAGTCGCGCTCGGCTTCGTCGGCGTCGTCGCGGCGCCGCTGCCCGTCGGGTCGCACCGCCAACAGCACGTGGCGCGCCGAGTCGAAGTCGGCGGACGCGGCGTCGAGGTCGCCGCGCCGGCGGTGGACGGTTCCGCGGCGCGCCAGGTAACGCGTCTGCTCGGTCACCAGCGCCTCGGAGCGGTGGGCGAGCGCCACCGCCTCGTCCATCGCCGCCATCGCTCGGTCGAAATGACCGAGCTTCATGAAGACGTCGCCCCGCTGGAACGCCACGCGCGCTGCATCGAGGTCGTCGCTGTTGGGCACCGCGTCGAACGCCGCCAACGCGCCCTCGAGGTCGCCGAGGTCCTTGGCGATGAGGCCCGCCCACAGCCCCGCCTTGGCCCGGACGGCGTCCGTCTCGGCCCCGGCCACCGCCCGCCGCAGCGCCGCGCCCGCTTCCTCGTGCACCAAGCGCGACGCCTCGTCGAGCCGCCCGCGCCACCGCTCGATGGCGGCGCGCGCCAGGGCCGCCTCGGTGGTGAGCACCGCATCGTCGGTCAGCGGCAGCGTCGCCAGAAGTTCGGCCGCCTGCTCGTAGTGGCCCCGCAAGGTCAAGCCCTCCGTGCGCTTGAGCGTGGTCCAGGCCCGCGCCTCGGCGCCCTCGGAGGTGGCGAGCACCGCGAAGGCGTCGCGCACGTCGGGATGCTGGTAGGTGCCGAGCTTGACGTAGTGCGCCGCCACCTCGGCCGCCAAACGCTCGAGCTGCGCTCCTTCGGCCAGCTCCTGGGTCGCCGCCAGCCACAAGCGCCGGACGAGCGACTGCTGGGTCGTGTGGGTGCGCATCCAGTCGGCCAGGGCGTCCCAATCGCGCGCCTCGAACAGGTGCGCCAAGAAGCGCGTGGCCGTCTCGCCCTGGGGGTCCTCCTCGGCCGCCTCCCGGTAGGCGTCCGCGGCGCGACGGTTGAGCTCGCGGAAGGCGCCGGTCTGGCCGACCTGCAGACGCTCGCGGAGCGCCCGGGCGAGCTGGCGCGAGAAGCAGCGGACGTCGTCACGTCGACCGGGCACGACGTCGAGGAACGCCGTCTCGAGGTTGCTGAGCTCGCCGTGGTCGGCGTCGCGCACGTGCGCCAGGGCCGTCCGCGGGAACGACGTGAACTCGGGCAGCGACAACACCGCCACCGCCGACAGGAAGCCGCGCAAGCGCTCGTCGCTGGAGGCGTCCAGGAGGACCGACAGCTGCGTCATCGACTTCGCCGAGACCGCCAGGCCGTCGTCTGCGTCGGGGTCGCGGATCTCGGCCAGGAGCGTCAGCGTGCGCAACTCCTCGAACGAACGGCCGGCGCGCTGGACGATCTCGTCGTGCTGAGCGGCGCTGCCGTTGGGCAAACGGGCGCGCACGAAGCGGCGGGCCTCGCTGACGGTCGGCAGGGTCAGACGGACCGGACCCTCGAACGCTCCCAGACGCTGCGACGCGCGCAGCGGCAGGTCGGTCATCGAGACCAGCAGCGACATGCCGGGCAGCTTCGAGAGCGGCTCGATGAGCGAGACCCAGAGCCACTCCGTGACCGAGACGCGGGGCACGTCGGGCGTGTTCAGCCGCAACGGCGACAACCCTAGGCTCTCCTGGCCGCCCAGCGACTGCGACACGTGCAGCAGCAGCACCTGGCGGCCCTCGAAGGCGCGCGCGGCGTCGAGGATGGTGCGGGCTGCGTCCGCCTGGGCGTCGGCCTGGACGGCGAACGCGCTGGAGGCCCCGACGCGCACGAGCTTGGCCTGCAGGACCTCGGCCGGTGCGCCGAGCCGCGCGCCGAGACGGACCAGCGACGTCGACAGGTCGGTGCCCGTGAACTCCAGCCGGATGATCCGATCGGCGGCTACGGGGACGATCTCGAGCGCCTGCTGGATGTAGTCGGTCAACAGCGTCTTGCCGCTCCCTGGCCGTCCGATCACCACCAGCTTCGGATCGGTGCCGGAACGGACGCCCTGCACGAAGGTCCGGTACGCGCGCCGCTTCTCGCGTCCGAGCAGCTGCAGGACCTCCTGATCGTTGCCGCTCCCGGGCGCGAGGAGGACCTCGAGCTCTGGCGCGTGCAACCGTTCGGCGGAGCGCCGCCGCCAGAGGTCGTCGAGGATCGCGAACAACGCGCGCTTGTCGGGCAGCTTGCCCTTGTCGCGATAGATGATGTTGCGGACCACGTTCGGGTTGGCGCCCCGGACTTCCATCTCGTGCCGGAGCCAGTTGATGCTTCCCAACACGCCATGCTCGTCGCGTTCGGCGCCCACCTGCTCGCGAACGGCTTCGAAGATGCTGCGCCAGGGGCTCGACGGGTCGGTTCGGGGAGGGGGGGAGGCCGGCACCGACGTAGTCTACGACGGGGTACCCGCATGAGTACACACCCCCGTTCGGCCGTCGGCCACGCACCGGCGCCGGCGACGGGAGCCCCTGGACCCCGGTGGTACAGTCCACGCATGTCGCTGACCGCCCGGGCCGCCTCCGGCGCACGCCTCTCCGCAGACGACGGCGTCGCCCTCCACGACCTGCCGCTGTTCGATCTCGCGGGAGCCGCCCACGAGGTCCGGCTCGCCCGCACGGATCCGACGGTGGTGACGTACCTCATCGACCGCAACGTCAACTACTCCAACGTGTGCAACGTCGGCTGCGCCTTCTGCGGCTTCTACCGGACCCGGCGTCAGGACGACGCCTACGTGCTCGACATCGACACGATCTCCGCCAAGCTGGCCGAGCTCGAGGCCGTGGGAGGCACGCGCGTGCTGATGCAGGGCGGCGTCAACCCGTACCTGCCCTTCACGTGGTACCTCGACCTCCTGCGCGCGCTCAAGGCGCGGCACCCGAGCCTGCGGCTCGAGGCGTTCAGCCCCGAGGAGATCAAGGGGATGACGCGCCTGACGGGGATGACCGCGCGCGAGGTGCTGCGCGAACTGCAGGCGGCCGGCCTGGACGGTCTGCCCGGCGGTGGCGGCGAGATGCTGGTCGACGAGGTTCGGCACGCCAAGCACGTCTCGCCCGCGCGGATCGGCACCGATGCGTGGCTGTCGGTGATGGCCGACGCCCAAGCGCTCGGGCTCTACACGACCGCCACCATGGTCATCGGCTTCGGCGAGACACCCGAACAGCGGGTGGCCAGCTTGCTGCGGTTGCGCGAGGCGCAGGACCGCGCGCTCGCGACGCACGGCAACGGCTTCTCCGCCTTCATCGCTTGGACCCTGCAGACCGAGGGCGTGCGCATCGCGGGCAAGGCGCCGGGGGCGGACGCCACCGCCTACCTGCGCCACGTGGCGGTGAGCCGCCTCGTCCTCGACAACGTGGTCAACCTGCAGGCGTCGTGGCCCACGATGGGGCACAAGGTGGCCCAGACCGCGCTGTTCTTCGGTTGCAACGACTACGGCTCGACCATGCTCGAGGAGAACGTCGTCTCCCAGGCGGGGGCGCGCCACCGCGTCACGGCCGAGCGCGAGATCGTGCGGCAGGTGGTCGACGCCGGGTTCACCCCGGCCCAGCGCGACAGCCTGTACCGGGTGTTGCGCCGCCCGAACGTGGACGAACTGCTCGGCGCCCCTGCTGCGGCGTGAGCCACGCGCGGGGTCGAGCGAACGTCGAGGCCGCGTGACGAACCCGCCCGACGCGAGGCGCGACGCTGCCGCGGGCGCCCCGCTGCGCGAGCTGTGGCCCGCGGACCTCGTGTACGACGGATTGGGAACGCCGCGCCGCGACGCGGCGGTGCTGGTTCAGGTCCGGCCAGAACCGGCCCGCGTCGTCGCCGTGGGGGGGTTCGCCGACCTGCGCGCGGCGAACCCGGAGGCCCACCTGGCGCCGCGTCGGCGTGTGATCGCGCCCGCACCCGTCAACGCTCACACGCACCTCGACCTGAGCGACCTGCCCCTCACGCCTGGCCGTTACGCCGCCTTCATCGCGGCGGTCGTCGGGCACGCCCGCGCCGGGCTGCGGGGCCCGGCGGCGGCCGAACGGGGGCTGGCGGCCCTGGCGGCGGCGGGCGTGGGCACGGTGGGCGACATCGTGACCGACGAAGCGGTCCTCGGCCGCCTGCTCGACCATCCCGACCTGACGGGCGTGGCCTACTGGGAGGTGTTGGGGCCGGACCCGGACGAGGCGGAGGCGCGGTTCGCGGCCACCGTGGACCTGGTCGAGCGCTTCAGACCGCGCGAGCGTCCCGGTGGCGTCCGCCTGGGGCTGTCGCCGCACACGCCGCACACGGTGTCGGCGCCGCTGCTGCAGCGCTTGGCCGCCTTCGCACGCCAGCACGCGCTGCCGCTCCAGATCCATGTGGCCGAGGACCCGGGCGAGCTCGACCTGCATGCGCATGGCGGGGGTGCGCTGCGCGCGGGGCTGGGTCCGCTGCTGGCGGCGTTCCGGCCATCGGGCCGCACGCCGATCGGGTACCTCGAGGCGTTGGGGGTGTTGGCTGCTCGGCCGACCTTGGTGCACGCGGTGCACGTCGATGACGACGACGTGCGCCTGCTGCAACGGGCCGGGTGCGTCGTCGTGCACTGTCCTCGGTCGAACGCGCTCTTGGGCACGGGCACGTTCCCGTGGTCGACCTACGCACGCCACGGCGTGAGCGTCGCGCTCGGCACCGATTCGCTCGGTTCGAGCCCGAGCCTCTCGGTGGTCGACGAGTGGGCGGCCGCCTGCGCCATCCACGGCCGCGCCGCGGACCCCGCGCAGCTCCTGTGGGCGGCCGTGAAGGGCGGGCATCGGGCGCTCGGGACCCCGGTCCCACGGGTCGTGCGCGGCAGCGAGGCGGCGCGGCTGTGGCGTTGGCCCGACCCGCGGCCGTGGCCGCCCCCAGCGGCTCGTGCGGCCGCTGGCGGAGACGACACGGGTACGATGGACGACGTCGCGGACACCGGTCCCTGACCTACCATGGTCCCCAACGACCGCAGCGGCGTGCTGTGGTCCCCCCATCAGGAGGCACCGCATGGCCGCGTCCCCGCACGAGTTCACCGACAGCAACTTCCCGCAGGAGACCCGCGAGGGTTTCGTGCTCGTCGACTTCTGGGCCCCTTGGTGTGGTCCCTGCCGCATGGTGGGTCCGGTCATCGAACAGCTCGCCGACGACTACGCCGGCAAGATCAAGGTCGGCAAGCTCAACGTCGACGACAACCAGCAGACCGCGATGGCGTTCCGCGTCATGAGCATCCCCACCGTGATCCTGTTCAAGGACGGGCAACCGGTCGAGACGATGGTGGGTGCACAGCCACGGGCCGCGTACGAAGCGAAGCTCCAGAAACACGTGGCGCGCGTCGCCAACTGAACGTCGCCCGCATCCGGGCGACGACCCCGCCCGAACGAGCGCGCCCCCGACCGACCGGTCGGGGGCGCGCTCGTTCGGGCGAGCGAGACTCAACGCAAGGGCAGCACGCCGATCGTGTGCACGGTGGTGCCCTCGACCGTCGTGGTCGAGACGTACAAGCCGCTGTGCTCGGCTACCAGCCGCAGCGCCTTGGGCAGCAGATCGCTGACCTGTAGGATCTCGGCGAACGTGGGCGGGTCGGGTCGCTCCACCGCCGCTTCGGGGGTGGGCTCGGGCTCGCCGCCGACCGCGCTCGCGCTGACCTCGAACGGGCCCTCGCTGGCGCCCGCCCAACTCGACGCCACGACCAGGTACGTCAGGCCCGGTTGCGCTTCGAAGGCGACGAACGACCGGTCCGTGCCGCCCGCATCGTCATTGTCGAAGAGGATCAGACCGGTGGCCGCGTCGACGACCTCGAGGTAGGTGTCGACCATCCCGGACGTGTCGCGCATCTCGATCTCGACGATCGAGCCGGGCGCGACGTCGGTGAGCTCGTACACCCGCCGCATCGTGTCGGAGGTCAGCTCGCCCGCCACCGTCTCGCCGATGGCCAGGCTGCCGGTGGGCGTGAGGTCTTCGCCCACGAGCCCTTCGGGGTTCCAGGCCGGTTGACTCAGGTCGCTCGCTTCGTCGGAGGCGACCGGTTCCTGCGCGGCCGCGACGATCCCGGCGCGCGCAATCGCGGCCAACGGCTGCGCGCCGAGCTCGACGAGCTGGGCGACGCCTTCGAGCATGGCCGGGACGTCGCTGATCGACACGTCCCGCACGTCGTCACCGATGCCGGTCAGCACGGCGCGCCACTCGGGATCGCGCAGCAGGTCGGGGCCGCCCGCGCGGGTGGCGAAGACGCTGGCGAGCGCACGGACCGGGCTACCGACCACGAGGTGGCCGTCGACGATGGCGACGCCGATCTCGAAGGTGGGGCCGACCCGGATCCGGTCGACGCTCACGCCCTCGATCTCGATCGTGTCGATCGCCACGGCTTCCGCGCCGAGCATCGAACCGAGCGCGGCTTGGTCTGGACCACCCACGTTGGGGCCGCCGAACGGGGCGGCCATGGCGGAGAGGTCCTGCGCGGTCGTGCCGGTCACGTCGAGCGCCCGCTGGAGCGCCGGGCCCAACAGCTCCAGGCCGGCGCGTGCCGCGGCCTCGTCGCTCACCGGCACCATGACCACGTTCGCCGGCCCGCCGACCAGCGTCCGCAGATCGGGGCTGACCGGTTCGAGGGTGACGCTGTAGACCGTCTCTCCGACCCAATCCAACAGGGCGGCGTCGAGGTCCACGTCGAGGACGTCGGCCGCCAGGGCGCGCACGTCGGTGCGGAAGCCGATGAGCGGTTCGAGGTCGGCCAGCCAGCCGTCGACGTACGCCACGATCCCGCGGACGGGGACGACGGTGGCCGACGTGGCCACGCTGCCCTCGGGCAGCCACAGCGGGCGGCCCGCGCGGCGCGGTTCGGTCAACAGACGGGCCAGCGCGGGGTCGGCGGGCGTCGTAGCGACGTCGAGCACCTGCTCGAACCGCAGACCCTCGTCGCTCCAGCCGATGCGGGCGGCGAAAGCACCCGTCGTCCGGAGCGCGGCCAAGGCGCGCGCCACGAGCGGGGCGGCTTCCTCGGGGACGCCTTGGGCCAGGCCTTCGACGACGTCGGCGACGGCCGTGGCGTCGAACGCGAGGTCGATGCCGCCGGCCGCGAGCCGGCCGCGCGCGGCCGCCAGTGCGCCGTCGGCGAGCGACGGCTCGTCGCTGCCCTGGGCCCGGCGGATCGCCCCGCGCACGAGCTCGGGATCGGTCCCGGCGAGGAAGACGTCGCCGGTACGCGCCACCACCACGGGCAGGTCGCTGCCGTCGCCGAGCACGTGCAGCGCGACGCCGTCCTGATCGAACGAGGTCCCCCCGAAGCAGGTCACGAGGGCGTCCTGGAGCGCTTCTGCACGGGACACGTCGCCCACGCGCGCGAGCGCCAACGCCTGCGGCACGGGCGCGTACGGCGCGATCGACACCGTGAGCAGCCCCTCGGTCAGGAAGCCGTCGGGCACGAGACCCTCGAGCGCGTCGGCGGCCGGCGCGCACGTGTCGCGCAGCCCGTCCTGGACCGCGGCCATGCCGTCGTCGGTGCGCCAGTCGGCGGGCAGGCCGTCGCTCGCGCCCAAGTACGCCAGGACCTGGGTCAGGGTGTCGCGGGCCTCATCGAAGCCGAGCTCGGCGAAGGCGTCGAGCAACCCCGCCGGGGCGCCGGCGTCCGCTTCGAAGCCGAGCACCACGATGGCGGTGGGCGGCGCCAGCCGTTCCAGGTCGGGGCTCGACTGGGCCGCCACCCAGGTCGGGACGGCGAGCGCGGCCGCGAGCAGCAAGGCGAGTCGTGGACGACGTAGCATGGGGACCTCCTAGGGCCTGGGGGAGCGGGGTCAGCGAGCGGCGGCGTGCCGCACGCCCTGTGGGGAGACGTACCAGACGACACCCGGGACGACGTCGGAATCGACGCGCAGCAGGTAGTCGTCGCCTTCGAAAGCCTCGACGGTGACGCGGGCGCCCTGCGGCAAGGCGACGTCGACGAGGACGTTCGTCGTGTACGTGCCTTGCGACAAGCGGCCGAGCTCCATGCGGTGGAAGGTCTCTTGCGCCACGCGGTCGACGGCCTGCGCGGCCGGACCGTCGATGGCCGGTGCGGAGGTCGTCGGCGCACAGGCCGCCAGCACGCCCAGCCACACGACGACGAGGAGGGTCGGCGGGATGCGGAGCTTGAGCATGCGCCAGTCTACTCGCCGCAGGTGGCGAGATGGTCAGCGATGCTCGCCATCCATCACGGCCGCCAGGCCGACGTGGACCACGTACCGCTGGGCGCCGCGCTTGGCCTGGTAACGCTGCAGCAACGCGAACAGGTCGCGCTGCAAGGCCTTGGCGTCGCCATGATCGAGCCACACTTGATCGCGCCAGGCCGAGAGCGCCGCCGGCATGTCGACGTCGAGCATGGTGGCGTTGGCGGCGGGGGAGACGGCGGTCTGGACCTGGAGGCGGCCGCGGGCGTCCCGGTAGATGCGGCTGCCCCAGGTCCCCATCGCTTCGCGCCGCGCGCGGACCACGTGGCGTCGCAGCAGACGTTCCCAGTAGGCGTCGCGCTCGGCCAAGGCGCCTTCGAGGTCGGCGGCGCCGGTCGCCTCGAAGGGGACGAAGAAGACGTCGGCGGTGGCGCGGTAACGCTTCTCGGCCCGGCCCGCCCGCTTCCGCGTCGCGGCCACCTCGACCAGGCCGAGTTCCTGCAGCCGTTGCACGCGCCGCAAGACGGTGTTGGGCTTGTCGCCGGTCGCGCGCGCGACCTCGCTCACGCTGCGCGCCTCGCCCAGGAAGGGTTCGAGCAAGCGCAGTCCCGACGGGCGCACCAGCCAGCGCGCGGCGGCCTCGTCGTCCACCACGCGGACGCGCGCGGCCGCCAGGTCGGGCGACGCCGGCGTCTCCTCGGCGCTGCTCGGGTCGGGCACAGCGCCTCTAGGTGATTCGTCAAAGTCCATATCACGTAGCATCGTAGCAGACTGGTCGGGAACGGCGCCGGCGTCGCCGCCGCCCCACCCGTCCCACCCGGAGGACCTCATGCTTGACCGAACCCCAAAGAACAGTTTCGGAGCCCGCGCCACGTTCGAGACCGGCAGCGGACCCGCCTACTATTACCGGCTGGAGAAGCTGCAGGAGGACGGACGGGTCGACCTCGCCCGCCTGCCCTTCTCGATCAAGGTGCTGTTGGAGAGCCTGCTGCGCAACGAGAACGGCTACGACGTGACCGCCGAGGACGTCCGGCGCCTGTGCGCTTACGATCCGGCGTCGCCGACCGAGTTCGAGATCCCGTTCAAACCCGCCCGCGTGGTGTTGCAGGACTTCACGGGCGTGCCGGCGGTGGTCGACCTGGCCGCCCTGCGCAGCGCGATGGACCGGATCGGCGGAGACCCGCAAGCGATCAACCCGCTGGTGCCCGTCGACCTGGTGATCGATCACAGCGTGCAGGTCGACGAGTACGACTCGCCGACCGCGCTGCTCCACAACGCCACGGTCGAGTTCGAGCGCAACCGCGAGCGCTACGAGTTCCTGCGCTGGGGCCAGCAGGCCTTCGCGAACTTCAAGGTGGTGCCGCCCGCGTCGGGCATCGTCCACCAGGTCAACCTCGAGTACCTGTCGCGCGGGGTCGAGACCCGTCCGCACGGCGACCTCGAGGTCGTGTTCCCCGATTCGTTGGTCGGCACGGACTCGCACACCACGATGATCAACGGTCTCGGCGTGGTCGGCTGGGGCGTCGGGGGCATCGAAGCCGAGGCCGTCATGCTGGGCCAGCCCATCTACATGCTGGCGCCCGAGGTGGTGGGCTTCAAGCTCATCGGCCGCTTGCCCGAAGGCTCCACCGCCACCGACCTGGCGCTCGCCGTCACGCAGATGCTGCGGCGCAAGGGCGTGGTGGGCAAGTTCGTCGAGTTCTACGGACCGGGCCTGTCGGCCATGACGCTGCCCGATCGCGCCACGATCGCCAACATGGCGCCGGAGTACGGCGCCACGATGGGCTTCTTCCCGACCGACGCCGAGACCCTGCGCTACCTGGCGCAGACGGGCCGTCTACCCGACGAGGTCGAGCGGGTCGAGCGGTACGCCCGCAGCAACGGCCTGTTCCGCGACGACACCACGCCCGACCCCACCTTCCAGGAGACGATCGAGCTCGACCTGTCGACGGTGGAGCCGAGCCTGGCCGGGCCCAAGCGCCCGCAGGACCGGATCCTGCTGCGCGACATGCAGAGCACGTGGCGCGAGGACCTGCGCAAGCCGGTGGTCGAACGCGGCTTCGCACTCGACGACGCCGCGCTCGAGCGGACGGGCATGCTGCCCCTCGCCGACGGGACCGAGCACCGCTTGCGCCACGGGGACGTGGTGATCGCCGCGATCACGAGCTGCACGAACACCAGCAACCCGTCGGTCATGCTGGCCGCCGGCCTGGTCGCCAAGAAGGCCGCCGAGCGTGGCCTCCGGGCGAAGCCGTGGGTCAAGACCTCGTTGGCGCCTGGCTCCAAGGTCGTGACCGAGTACTTCGACGACACCGGCCTCACGCCCTATCTCGACCAGGTCGGTTTCGCCCTGGTCGGCTACGGCTGCACCACCTGCATCGGCAACTCGGGCCCGCTGCCGGCGCCGGTGGCCGCCGCGATCGAGGACGGCGACCTGGTCGCCGCGTCCGTGCTCTCTGGCAACCGCAACTTCGAGGGCCGCATCAACCCCCACGTCCGCGCCAACTACCTGGCCAGCCCGCCCCTCGTCGTGGCCTACGCGCTAGCGGGCACGGTCGACATCGATCCCATCCACGACCCGCTCACGCACGACGCCGACGGCGCCCCCGTCTACCTGCGCGACCTGTGGCCCTCGTCGGCCGAGCTCGCCGACGTGTTGAGCCAGGCCATGAAGCCCGAGACCTTCCGGCGCCTGTACGAGGGGATCGAGCGTTCGAACGCGGCCTGGAACGCGATCCCGGTGAAGGGCGGCGAGCTCTTCGACTGGGACGCAGCGTCGACCTACATCCAGGAGCCGCCGTTCTTCGTGGAGATGTCGCCCGAGCCCCACGCCGTCGCACCGATCACAGGAGCGCGCGCGCTGGTCATGGTGGGCGATTCGGTGACCACCGATCACATCAGCCCGGCCGGTTCGATCGCCGCGAACAGCCCCGCGGGGCTCTACCTGCGGGAGCGCGGGGTCGACGTCCACGACTTCAACAGCTACGGAGCTCGGCGCGGCAACGACCGGGTCATGACCCGCGGCACCTTCGCCAACATCCGCCTCAAGAACCAACTCGCGCCCGGCACCGAGGGTGGCTGGACCACCGACTTCGAGACCGGCGAGGTGGTGTCGATCTACGAGGCGAGCCGCCGCTGGGAAGCTCGCGACGTCCCCACCGTGGTGCTGGCGGGGCTCGACTACGGCATGGGTTCGAGCCGCGACTGGGCCGCCAAGGGCACCTTCCTCCTCGGCGTGAAGGCCGTGATCGCGGAGAGCTACGAGCGGATCCACCGCTCGAACCTGGTGGGCATGGGGGTGCTGCCGCTGCAGTACGCCGCGGGCGAGACCGCCGCGACGCTCGGGCTCGACGGCACCGAGACGTTCGACATCGAGATCGACGACGACGTGGCGCCCAAGGGGGCGATCGGGGTCGTGGCCCGGAAGCCCGACGGCAGCCACGTGCGCTTCACCGCCATCGCCCGCCTCGACACGCCCGTCGAGATCGACTACTACCGGAACGGTGGGATCCTGCACGCCGTCCTGCGTTCGCTGCACGCCCAGACCGTGAGCGGCTGACCCACCCCTGCGCGCCGCCCCGTCTCGACGCCGTGTAAAGAATCCTCGGCCGTCGAGACGGGGCGCGGTCCTATACTCCGCCCATGCGCGACACGCTGATCTTCGTGCTCATCTTGGTGGCGGTCTTCGTCGGTGTCGGCGAGTGGCGAGGCTGGTACGTGGGCGTTCCGGGCAGCACGCCCGTGTACGTCCAGAAGAAGGACCATCGCGCCACGACCGAGGTGCGCACGGTCACCCGGTCCGACATGCCCATCGGCGTCTCGGGGCGGGTGCGGCGCGGCACGGTCACGTTGCAGGTCACGTACGAGCGGCCGGCGAGCTTCCAGACCGGCGGCGGCGCGCTGCCGCAGACGGTCGTGTTCGAAGAGACCTACCGCACCGGCCAGACGATCGCGCTCTCGCAGACGTTCGCGGAGGGGCGCGGGATCTACGGCGTCGTCATGACGTACGCCGACGCGAGCGGGACCTTCCGCTTCAGGTTCCCCAAACCGTCGGAACTCTAGGGCGCCGGGCGAGGGTGGCGAACGCCACCCTAGAACGAGCCCGTTGCGCGCCATGATGGAGGGCGTGCGCTCCCGTGTCGCCCTCCTCGTGCTCGCCCTGCTGGTCGCCTCCGCCTGGACGGCCTCGGTGCGGGCGCAGCCGCTGGTCCGCGTGCTCCTGTCCGAAGGCGTCGATGCCGTCGACGTCGTCTTCGCCGGCCCGCACCGGGGGTCGCTCGACGGTGTCTCGTTCGACACGCCGTTCGCCCTGGCCTGGCCCGTCCGCGCCCGCGACGGACGCCTGTTCGTGGACGGCCACGACGTCGGCAGCGTGCTCGACCTCACCAGCGACGAAGGCGTCACCTGGTCGGGTCGGCGCTACCGGGGCACGCTGCGCCTGGTGGCCGAGGGCCAGGGTCTGCGGGTGTTGAACGTCGTCGACCTCGAGAGCTACCTCCGCGGCGTGGTCCCGGCCGAGATGCAGGCCAGCTGGCCGCGTGAGGCGTTGCGAGCGCAAGCCGTGGCGGCCCGGACCTACACGCTCATCTACCTCGATCCGACGCGCGCGTACGACGTCTGCGCCACGGACGAATGCCAGGTCTACCGCGGGCGCGACGCCGAACGGCCCGCCACCGACGCTGCCCTCATCGACACCCAGGGCCAGGTCCTCACCTTCCAGGGCGACTACGCGCGCACCTACTACCACTCCGACTCCGGCGGCGTCATCGCCAGCGCGGCCGAGGTCTGGGGTGGCGAGATCGCCTACCTGCAAGCCTTCCAGGACGTCGAGTCGGCCGGCCCCCACCGGCAATGGAGCGCGCGCCTCGACCCGTCGCGGATCGCGGCGTCCCTGCGAGCGCTCGCGCTCGACGTCGGCACCGTCGCGCGTCTGGGGGTGCTGAGCACGAGCGCCTCGGGTCGGGTCATCCGCGCCGAGATCGTCGGCGCGGCCGGGCGGGTGGTCCTCGAGGGCGCCACGCTGCGGAACGCCCTGCGCACGTGGGGGCTCAAGTCCACCCGCTTCACCATGACCGGCGACCTCGCCGTCCGCGGCGAGGGTTGGGGGCACGGCGTCGGGATGAGCCAGTACGGTGCACGTGCGCTCGCCGAGCGCGGCTACGACTACACGCAGATCCTCGGGTTCTACTACCCCGACACGCGTTTGCAGCGGTTGACGACGAACGCGCAGCGCTGAGGGCGGCTCACGCGAACCCCGCACGAGCGGCTCGTTCGCTACCCGCGCACGAGCGGCTCGTTCGCTAACCGCGAACGAGCTTGACCACGTCGAGCAGGTCGCGCACCTGGCCGCTGCCGTCGGCCAGGTCGGCGCGGCAGCCTTCGACGTAGCGTTCGAGGATGACGTCGCCGGTGGCGGTGAGGGCGCTGCGGACGCCGGCGAGCAGCGTCAGCACGTCGCGACACGAGCGGCCCTCTTCGATCATGTGCTGCAGGCCACGCACCTGCCCTTCGAGCCGGCGCAGACGGTGCAGGACGCGCCGTTGCTCGGCGTCGTCGAGGTGGAGAGGCGTATCGGGGGAGAGCTTCAGGTCGGATGGGGTCATGGGGGTCCTTCTCGTGAGTCCTCGGCGTCGGTCCGGGTATCCCTGGGGGATATCCTAGCATCGCCCCGCGGCGCGTGAGGTAGGCGTGGGACCACACGACGCGGTAGCCTGCCCCCACGGTCCTACCAGCGGACCGGAAGGAGGTGGACGTGCGGGCGTACCGGGGAACGGTCCACGAAGGTCGAGTCACCCTCGAGCCGGGCGTACGGCTGCCCGAGGGCGCCGTCGTCACCGTCACGGTCGGCGAGAGCGAGTTGCTGCGGGCGACGCTGCGGGCCGCGCTGCGCCGCAACGCCCGGCGCCGATCGCGCGGACGGCGTTGGACACCCGTCCTGACGGCCCATGCCCGCGACGAGTGACGACGTCCGAAGCTGATGTTCCGAGCCTCGCAGGTCACCGTCTGACGCTCGTGCCGACCCCGATAGGGCACCTCGGAGACGTCACGCTGCGCGCCCTCGACGTCTTGCGCGAGGCCGACGTCGTGGCGGCCGAGGACACGCGTCGGAGCCGCACGCTGCTCGATCGCTACGACGTCACGACGCCGCTCGTGCGCCTCGACGTCCACCGCATCCCCACCCACGCTCGCGCCGTCTTGAGCGCCCACCGCCACGTCGCCTACGTCACCGACGCCGGCAGTCCGGGCATCAGCGACCCCGGCGCCGACCTGGTCCGCTTGGCGCTGTCGTGGGGCGTGACGGTCGACGCCTTGCCGGGTCCGACCGCCTTCGTGCCGGCGCTGGTGCTCTCGGGCCTGCCGGTGCACCGGTTCACGTTCGAGGGCTTCCTGCCCCGTAAGGGGCGCGAGCGCCGTGAGCGCCTCGGTGAGATCGCCGCTCGCGACACCACCACCGTGCTCTACGAAGCGCCACCCCGTCTCGTCGGCACGCTCGGCGACCTGCGGAGCGTCGCGGGTGCCCAACGACCGGCGGCGGTCGCCCGCGAGCTGACCAAGCGGTTCGAGGAGACCGTGCGCGGATCGCTCGACGAGCTCGTCACGCACTTCAGCGCTACCCCGCCACGCGGCGAGCTCGTGATCGTCGTCGGCCCGGCACCGGCGTCCGACCCGCCCGCCGTCGGTCCCACGACGAGCGGCGACGAGGCCGAAGCACACGCGCGTGACCTGGCCGCGCGTGGCCTCTGGGGTCGCGATCTGCGGGCCGCGCTCGAGGCGGCGGGCGTGTCGAGGGACACGGCGTACGATCTCGCCGTGCGCTTCGGTCGTCAGCCGGGTTGAGGCGCCGCGTCGCCGGCGTCCCGGTCTCGCGGCCGATCAACCGGTAGACTCGGCGGCGCCCTATGGCCCAGGTCCACCCCGCCCCCTCACCCGAACCCACCGCGCTCGACACCGGTGTGCGCCTCCTCGGCTTGCCGACGGTGGCGCGGCTGGCCCGTTTCGCACGCGACCCGGGGCCGGCGGTCCTGCTCACGACCGCCGACCGCGCGGCGGCGTTCGGCGACGCACCCGTCTTCGGTGCGCCGCGCAGCGTCGACCCCACGCTCTCGGACTGGCACGCGCGCTTCGAGCACGTGGTGTTGACCCTCGGGCATGCCCGCCGGCCGTTCCCCGCCGATCCCGACCGGTACGCCCTGGAACTGCGCCTGGGCGTCGAGGTCGCGCGCGACGTGTTGCTCGAGCGGCTGGTCCGCTACGGCTACGAGCGGGACGCGCTGCCGGGCTTCACCGTCCGCGGCGACACGGTCGACCTGTACCTGGGTACGGATCCCGAACGCGACCACGTCCGCCTGAGCTTCTTCGGCGACGAGCTCGACACCTTGACCCGTGACGAGGTACCGCTCGAGGCCCTGACGCTCGGTCCCCGCGATCTCGACCGCTTGGCCGAGGCGGAAGAGGAAGAGGACGACGCGGCGGCGTGGACGAGCACCGTCCTCGCCGCTCTGCCCGGCACCGTCTACCTCGACGCCCCCGAGCTGTTCGAGGGTGAGCTCGGCGCCGAGGGTGCCGCGCGTCTGTGGGCCGTCCTGGCCGACCGCGAGGTCGTGTCGTTCGGCCGCGACCCGCTGCCGTTGGCGCCGGTCGTGGGGGCGGAGACGTCGCTCGGCTACTACCGCGCCAAGCTCGACGAGTTCGCGGCGGACGCCGAGACGTGGCTGCGCGACGGCTACGCGGTGCACGTGCTGCTGAAGTTCGAGCGCTCGGGCCGGTACCTGGCCGAGAAGGTCTTGGCGCACCTGGAACCCCGCTGGCACGGCCGCGTGGCGCCGCGCCCCGGCGAGCTGTCGCTCATCCTGGCGCCCCACGCCCAGGGCGGGTACCGCCACGTCGAACGCAAGGAGGTCGTGGTCACCGAGGACCTCCTCTACGGCGCGCAGGGCGCGCGCAAGCTCAAGCGTCTGCCGGGCAAGGCCGTCCACGACGCCGCGCAACTGACGCTCGGCGACTACCTGATCCACCCCGACCATGGCATCGCGCGCTTCGAGGGGCTCGAGGCGCGGGTGGTGGTCGGTACGACCCGCGATTACCTGGTGCTGCGCTACGGCGGCGAGGGCAAGCTCTACCTGCCCGTCGAACAGCTGCCGTTGCTGCGCCGCCACCCGGGCACCACCGACGATCCCCCGCGCCTCTCGACGCTCGGGACCAACGAGTGGGCGCGGGCGCGCGAGAAGGCGCGCGTGAACGCGGTGGCGTTGGCGGCGGAGCTCATCAAGACGTACGCGGCGCGCCAGGTGGCCGAAGGGATCGCGTTCCCGGACGTACCGGAATGGCAAGAGCTGGTGGAGAAGAACTTCCCGTTCACGCTCACGCCCGACCAGGCCACCGCGGTCGACGCCACCCTGGCCGACATGGCGCGCCCGGTGCCGATGGACCGGCTGGTGTCGGGCGACGTCGGCTTCGGCAAGACCGAGATCGCCATCCGCGCCGCCTTCCGCGCGGTCGCCAACGGTCATCAGGTGGCGATGATGGTGCCGACCACCGTCCTGGCCCAACAGCACTACGAGACCGTGGCCGAGCGCTTCGAGGGGCTGCCGGTGAACGTCGAGGTGCTGTCGCGCTTCAGCAGCGAACGCGACGCCAAGGCCGTCGTCGCCGGTCTGGCCGACGGCACCGTGGACGTGGTGATCGGCACGCACCGGTTGCTCGGCGAGGGCGTGCGCTTCAAGCGCCTCGGGCTGCTGGTGGTCGACGAGGAGCACCGCTTCGGGGTCGGCCAGAAGGAGCGGCTCAAGGCGCTACGAACGAACCTCGACGTCCTGTCGCTGTCGGCCACCCCGATCCCGCGCACGCTCTACATGAGCCTGGTGGGCCTGCGCGACGTGTCGCAGATCATGACGCCGCCCGAGGGTCGGCAGCCGATCCAGACGCTGCTGCAGCCCTACGACCCACGCACCGTGCGCGACGCGATCCTGTTCGAGATCGAGCGCGGCGGCAAGGTGTACTACATCCACGACCGGATCGGTTCGATGGGCATGCGCGCCAAGACGCTCTCGCAGTTGGTCCCCGAAGCGCGCATCGGGGTGGCGCACGGTCAGATGTCGGCCGACGACCTCGAGCGGGTGATGCTCGGTTTCCAGGACGGGGCGTTCGACGTCCTCCTGGCCACCACGATCGTCGAGTCGGGGCTCGACGTCGGCGGCGCCAACACGCTGCTCATCGAGCGCGCCGATCGGCTCGGTCTCGCGCAGCTCTACCAGCTCCGCGGACGGGTCGGGCGCCGCCAGACCGAGGCTTGGGCCTACCTGTTCTATCCGGGGCGGTTGACGGAGACGGCGCAGCGACGCCTCTACGCCATCAGCGAGCTCAACGACCTCGGCTCGGGCCACCTCCTGGCCGAGAAGGACATGGAGATCCGCGGTGTCGGCAACCTGCTCGGGCCCGAGCAGCACGGTCAGATCTCGGCGGTGTCGCTCGAGGTCTACACCGAGCTGCTGGCCGAGGAGATCGCCAAGCTCAAGGGGGAGACGCCGCAGGAGAGCGCCCCGCCGCCGGTCGCCATCGATCTCGGCCTCGACGCCCGGCTCAGCCCCACCTACATCGCCGACGACGACGAGCGGATCGGCTTCTACGGCCGCTTCGCCGAGGCCAAGGGGTTGGCCGAGCTGTCGCGGCTGGCGCGCGAGCTCCGTGAGGCGTACGGGCCGTTCCCCGCCGAGGTCAAGACCTTCGTCGAGCTGGCCAAGCTGCGGCTGCTCGCCGCTGGCAAAGGCGTGGCCACCATCCAGGCTCACATGACCGACGTGCAGGTGGCGTTCCACGAGGCCGACCTCGACTACGACGCACGGGCGGTCCGGGAGCTCGACGTGCGCGTCGAGCGGACGAAGTATCCGCCCGGCTTCTCGCTCAAACGGCGCGGCGTGAGCGGCGAACGGATGCTGCAGGCGGTCAGCGACCTGTTGTACGCCTGCGGCTGAGGGGGATGCGACGACCGACGTGAAACGCGCGCCCCGGACCGAGGTCCGGGGCGCGCGCTGGCCCACACGCGGAGGGCGTGGAGGGCGAGCTCAGGTCAGAAGTGGTAGTTGAAGCCGAGGCGCGCCGTCACACCCAGCTCGAAGGGGAGACGGATGGTCGGGCCGACCTCGAGGAAGACGCCGCCTTCGGGCAGGCCGACCTCGGCGAGACGGTACTCGATGCCGCCGAACAGGTTGGCGGTGGCGAACAGGTCGGGCTCGAGGACCAGCGTCGCGCCGGCGCCCACGTACGTGTCGAGCGGGAGGGTGCCGGTGTCGACGGCGAGGCCGTAGAGCACGTCGGCGCCGATCGTCAGTGCCGAGACGCCGTAGGAGTAGCCGACGTTGGCGCGCACGTCGAGGCCCTGGAAGACGTTCTCCACGCCGAAGTGCGCTTCGGCGCCAGGGTAGCCGCCGCTGAGGCCGGCCCAGAAGCCGGACTGGGCGAAAGCGGAGCCGGTCCCGAGAACGGCGACGGCGAGCACGGAAAGAAGAAGCTTGCGCATGGGATGCCTCCAAGAGAGCTTCGAGCAGACGTGGTGTCTCCTCGTGTGCCCCCTGTATATCACAGCCCGTCGCGACCCGAACGCGCAGAACCGCACAGGAACGGCTCTGACGGCGCCGGTCGTCGTGTCAGCGACCGCTCGACCGCTCCGCGTAGCGCCGCCGCGCGTCGCGATCCCGGGGGGTGGCACGGTTGCACGGCGGCAGGTCGCCGTACCGCTGTCGGTGCGTGGTGAGCAAGGCGGCCTCCTCGGCCTGAGGCACGCGGCTGACCGCCATCCGCCAGTAGACGGCGTGGTCGGCCACGCACCCTCCGGCGGCCAGATGCTGTCGCAGGCGGTTGGGCACGTCGACGGCCGATTGACCGATGTAGACCACGAGCTTCTCGGCGTCGGCCAGTTCGTAGACCCCGGGCGCGGCGTCCCGCCCGCGCGGGGGCGGGAGCCGGTCGAGACGGCGCCAGCGCGCAGCGATCGGCATGTGGCCGCTAGACGGGGAAACCGAGCTCGCGCAAGGCTTCGCGGTCCTCGCGCCAGTCACGCCGTACGACGACCTCGAGCTCGAGGTACACCTGGACGTTCAGGAAGACCTCGAGTTGCTTCCGGGCGGTCTTGCCGATCTCACGGATCATCTTGCCACCCTTGCCCAGCACGATCGGTCGATGACCGACCTTCTCGACCCAGATCTCGGCCGAGATCACCAGCGGTTCGTCCTTGCCCGGTCGTGGCTCGCGCCACTCGACGGTTTGGACGGCCACCGCGTACGGCAGCTCCTGGCGCAGGTGCACCATGGCGGCCTCGCGCACGATCTCGCTCGCCCATTGCTCCCGGGTCTGGTCCGAGGAGGCGTCCCCGGGGAAGAACCAGGGGCTCTCGGGTAAGAGGTCGAGCAGGTCCTGTCGCAGCGCGTACACCGCCTGCGGGTCTGCGAGCGCCGAGAGGCTGATCACGCGGTCGGCCTTCGGGTAGAGGTCGTGGTAGAGCCGCAACGCCTCGTCCGGGTACTTCGCCGCGTCGAGCTTGTTGCCGACCAGCCACACGCGCGCGTCGGGTCCGAGACCCTGCAAGAAGCGCGCGACGTCGCGATCCTCGTCGCCCGGGGGGCGACGCAGGTCGACCACCCATAGGATGGTCTCGACGTCCACGACGGCCTCGCGCACCTCGCGCGTCATCGCTTGGTCGAGGGCGTCGCCGCCGCGATGCAGGCCGGGGGTGTCGACGAACACGACCTGGCGGTTCTCGAAGGTGTGGACGCCGCGCACGCCGCGGCGGGTCGTCTGCGGCTTGGCCGAGATCGGTGCGACCTTCACGCCCAGGAGCGTGTTGAGCAGCGTCGACTTGCCGACGTTGGGCTTGCCGACGATCGCGACGAACCCCGAGCGGGTGGGCTCGCCGCCGGCCGGCGCGAAGGAGAACGCCTCGCTCGCAGGTGCGGGGGCGGCCACGGGCACGTCGGGAGCCGTCGGGCCCCCGTCGGAGCCCCCGTTGGGCGCGCTGGCGCCGGCGTCGTCGAGCGGTGGGGTGAGGTCGCGGTCGTCTTCGGGGGGGAGGTGGTGGTCGGGCATCGGTGCCCCTCTCTGTCCGGGCTTCCGGACTCGGATCGAACGGCGCCCGGGCCGGGCACCTAAGGTTCGAGGCCCCCGTGAGGAGGCCTCGATCGCGTTGGTTGCGGGGACAGGATTTGAACCTGTGACCTTCGGGTTATGAGCCCGACGAGCTACCAGACTGCTCCACCCCGCGGCGGACGCAAAAGTAAACATACCGCCTGGACGCGCGGCATGTCAAGGCACGGTGGACGCGGAGCCGTCCTCGGGCCGGATCACGCCGAGGATCAGAGGGCGCGCGGAGGCGTGGTCCTCGAGCCGCACCGCGTACGCGAGCCCGTGCTGCGCCGCCTCGAGTCCGCGTCCGTCGCGGTGATGGAGCGTGGCGATCGGCACGCCGTGCCGGACCCGGTCGCCCACCTTGGCGTGCAGCGTCAGACCCACGCCCAGGTCGAGCGTGTCGGCCTTCGTCAGCCGGCCGCCTCCGAGGTGCTGCACCGCCCGCCCGATCGCCTCGGTCTCGAAGGCTGCGATCACGCCGTCGGCGGGGGCCGCCCAGGTGGCCTCGTCCGGCGCGACCTCGAGCCGATCGAGGGCGGTGACGTCGCCGCCTTGGGCCGCCACCCAGCGTTCGAACCGAGCGTAGGCGCGTCCGTCGTCGAGGGCGGCCGCCACGGCGGCCTCGTCGTGCGGGAGGCCGCTGGCGTTCAAGACCTCGACCGCCAGCGCGACCACGAGCGCGCGCAGGTCCGCGGGGCCGCCGCCGCGGAGCGACGCGATCGCTTCCCGAACCTCGAGCGCGTTGCCGATCGCGTGTCCCAGCGGCTCCGCCATGTTCGACAGGACCGCCCGGACCCGTCGACCGGCGCGCGTGCCGATGTCGACCATGGCGGTCGCCAGCTCGCGCGCCTCGGCCTCGGTCTTCATGAGCGCGCCGCTCCCCACCTTCACGTCGAGGACGAGGCTGCGGGCGCCCGCGGCGAGCTTCTTGCTCATGATGCTGCTGGCGATGAGGGGGACCGAGTCGACGGTGCCGGTGGTGTCGCGCAAGGCGTAGAGCAGGCCGTCGGCGGGCGCGAGCGCCCGGGTCTGGCCGGTCACCGCGATCCGCACATCGTGGAGCTGCGCCAGGAACGCCGCCTCGTCGAGCATCACCCGGAAGCCGGGGATCGACGTGAGCTTGTCGATCGTCCCGCCCGTGTGGCCGAGGCCACGCCCCGACATCTTGGCCACGGTCGCGCCCAGCTCGGCCAACAACGGCGCCAGCACGAGCGTCGTCTTGTCGCCCACCCCGCCGGTCGAGTGCTTGTCCACCGTGTGCGGGAAGGCGTGCAGGTCGAGCCGATCGCCGCTCGCTTCCATCGCCTCGGTCAGGTCGGCGGTCTCCGCGGGCGTCATGCCCTGGAAGACGACGGCCATCAACCAGGCGGCGACTTGGTAGTCGGGCACGTCACCGCGGACGAACGCGCCCAGGAAGGCGTCGAGGGTGGCCCGGTCGTGGGCTTCACCCCGTCGCTTGGCGAGGATGACGTCGATGGCGTGCAGGTCGCTTGGCATGGGCCATGCTACGCGCCGTCGCGCCGCCTCACCACGGCCGCGCGTGCCTCGGCCGCCTCGTCCCACGGCGTCGCTTCGGCACCTCGTTCGAGCGTCCGCTCGTGACCCTTGCCGGCGAGCACCACCACGTCGCCGGCGCGTCCGTGCGCGATCGCCGTGGCGATGGCCTCACGCCGGTCGGCGACCACCACGAAGTCGCGTCCAGCCACGCCGCCGGCCGCGCGCGCACCCGCCACGAGCGCGTCGAGGATCGCCGCCAGCGGTTCGCTGCGGTGGTCCTCCTCGGTGAACACGGCCAGGTCGGCGCCGCGGACGGCGGCCGCCCCCAACGGGGCGCGTTTGGCCGGATCGCGTTCGCCCGCAGCGCCGATCACGACCACCCGACGACCGCCGGGCGCCGGCGTCACGGCGGCCAGGGCCTTCGCCAGGGCGTCCGGCGTGTGGGCGAAGTCGACCACGACGCTGCACGGCTCGGTGGCCACGAGTTGCATACGGCCCGGCACACCCTCGAACCCGGCCAGACGTGCGACACCGAGCTCGAACGGGACGCCCAGCTCATGGGCGGCCGCCAGCGCCGCGAGCGCGTTCGCCACGTTGAAGTCACCCACCATCGGCACCGACGCGGTCCACCGCCCAGCGTCCGTCACGAGCGTGAAGCGCAGACCGGCCGGGCCGGACACGATCGCCTCGGCGCGCACGTCGGCGGCGGGATCGACGCCGTACGTCACCGTTCGGCCGCAGGCGGCGGCGGCGAAGACGTCGTAGGCCGGGTCGTCGCGGTTCAGGACGGCGGCCGCCGCCCGGGCGACCAGGCCGACCTTGGTCGCGCGGTACGCCGCGAACGTGCCGTGATGATCGAGGTGTTCGGGGCTGAGGTTGGTCCACACCATGAGGTCGTAGTCGACGTGGGCCAGGCGCTGCAGGCTGGCGCCGTGCGAGCTCGACTCGACCACCGCCACCCGCACCTCCGCCGCGCGTGCGGCCGCCAGGTGGGCCTGCACCTCGGTCGCCTCCGGGGTCGTGAAGTGGCCCTCCAGCGGACCGGCCGCGCGTCCGATCCGAACCGCCGCCGACGACAGGAGCGCGGCCTCCGGTCGGGGCGCGTCCCCCTGCAACAGGTGATGCAGCATGGTGCTGGTGGTCGTCTTGCCGTCCGTGCCGGTGACGCCGACCACCGTCAGCGCGCGCGAGGGCCAGCCGTGGAAGGCGGCCGCCAGGGCCGACGTCGCCCACCGGTCGTCGCCGACGTGGACGTACGGCACGGCCAGGTCGACCAGCCCGTCGCGCACGCCGACCACGCAGACCGCACCGCGTGCGACGGCCGCGTGGGCGAAGGCGTGCCCGTCGCTCCGGGCGCCGACGCGGGCGACGAACACCGTGCCCGGGCCGACCTTGTCGAGGTGTTGGGCCACGCCCCGCACGAGCACGTCGGGGAGCGGGGTGACCACGACGCCGAGAGCATCGGCCAGGAGCCGCGGCAGCGAGACCCCGCCACCCGCGACGCTCACCGGACGACGGGCGTGGCCAGGCCGTGGCGTTCGAGCGTCGCGAACACGGCGTCGCGGTCGGCCGGACGCTGGACCACGTCGAACCGATCGGCGTCGATGACCACCACCGGCGACAGGTCGTAGCCTTCCAGCCACGTCTCGTAGAGGAGGCCCAGGCGCTCGAGGTAGCCGTCCTCGATGTGGCGTTCGTACCCGCGACCGCGCAGTTCGATGTGCTGACGGAGCGTGGGCAGCGACGCGCGCAGGTAGACGAGCAGGTCGGGCGGGCGCAGCGCCCGCCGGATGGCGTCGTACATGGTGGTGTAGGAGGCGAAGTCGCGCGCGTCCATCACGCCGCTCTCGAACAGCTGGGCGGCGAAGACGGCGGCGTCCTCGTACACGGTCCGGTCCTGGATCACCCGGTCGCCGGGGTTGACCTGCGCCAAGTGCTGTCGCAAGCGAGCGGCCAGGAAGAACATCTGCGAATGGAACGCGTAACGCGCCATGTCGCGGTAGAAGTCCACGAGGTACGGGTTCTCGTCCACGGCCTCGAAGACGGGTTTGAGGTGGAAGCGCTCGGAGAGCAGGCGGGTGAGGGTCGACTTGCCCGCTCCGATGTTGCCAGCGACGGCGACGTACACGCCCGCGAGTCTACCGCGGCGCGCCCCCGCGGCCGGCTGCGCCAGCGGTCGTCGTGCCGCGTGCGTCGGAGCGGACATCGGCGCGCGTGCTAGAGTCCGCGTAGCTGATGGAAGAACAACCGCCGAGTCGACCTCGACGCCGTACCTACCTGCTCCTCCTCCTACCCCTGCCCCTCATCACGGGTGTGCTCTCGGGTGCTTTCGCCCAGGGAGAGGCCGTCGTGTCGGCGATCGGGCTCGATCAGGTCGCCCTGTTGGTCGTGCTGCTGGCCCTCTCTGGGCTCATGTCGGGCTCCGAGACCGCGCTCACCGCGCTCGGCGAATGGAAGCTGCGCCAGTTGCGCGAGGAGGGGACCGGACCGGTCGGCCTGTTCACCGCGCTGCAACTCAACCCCACCCGCTTCATCACGACGCTGCTGATCGGCAACAACCTCGTCAACATCGCGGCGACCGCCCTGGTCACCCAGATGAGCATCCAGTTGTCGCGCCAGGTCGGTTTCTCCGAGGGCACGGCGGTCGCCTACGCCACCGGGGTGATGACGGTCCTGGTCCTCATCTTCGGCGAGATCACCCCCAAATCGATCGCCGTGCACCACCCGGTGGCGTTCGCCCGGGCCGTCATCCGCCCCGTGTACGCGCTCTCGGTGGTCCTCTACCCGATCGGCCGCGCCTTCGCGTGGTTCACCACGCTCGTCCTGCGCATGTTCCGGATCGAGCGGTCGGGGGACCCGCTCATCACCGAGAACGAGCTGCGGCTGATGCTCCGTTCGGCGGAGGAGTCGGGGGTCATCGAGGCCAGCGAGCGCCAGATGATCCGTGGCGTGATCGACCTCGAGGAGACGGTCGTGCGTGAGGTCATGACGCCGCGCGTCGACGTGGTCGCCATCTCGGAGGAGGCCAACCTCAACGACCTGCTCGTGGCGACCACCCAGCACGGCTACAGCCGCCTGCCGGTCTACAAGGCTTCGATCGACGACGTGAGCGGGATCGTCTACGCGCGCGACCTGTTGCGTTTCCTGGGTGAGAACGAACGGCTCGAGTCGACGCGCGTGCACGACCTCATGCAGCCCGCCCAGTACGTGCCCGAGACGAGCTCGGTGCTCGACCTCATGCGCGACATGCGCCTGCGCAAGAACCACATGGCGGTCGTGGTCGACGAGTTCGGCGGGACCGCCGGCGTGGTGACGCTCGAGGACATCATCGAGGAGATCACCGGCGAGATCTACGACGAGACCGACGAGGACGAGGACCTCGATTTCGAGGAGTACGAGGACGGCAGCGTGCGGATCCGGGCCTCGGTGCACCTCGAGGAGGTCGAGGACCGCTTCCGTCTCGACTTCGGTGACGAAGGCGAGTACGACACGCTGGCGGGGTTCCTGATCAGCGAGCTCGGCCGGATCCCCCACGTGGGCGAGTCGCTCGACCACGGCGGCCACCGCTTCACCGTCGAGGAGGCCGACGAGCGGCGGGTCACGTGGGTGCGCGCGGACCCGGTCGAGGGGGTGCCGGGCGAGGGCGAGACGATCGAAGCGCGCCCGGCGGACGGTTGAGTCAGCGGGCGTAGACCCGCTCGACGCGCGCGCTCCAGCCGGTCACCAGTTCGTACACGAAGGAGCCGGCGGCGGCCGCCACGCTCACCGCGGAGGGGCCGCTGCCGCCGACGAAGGTGGCCCGGTCACCGGCCGAGGCCTCGCCATCGGGGCCGAGGTCGAGCATGACCTGGTCCATGCAGACCCGTCCCGCGACGGTCGCCGTCCGGCCGTTGAGGTGGGCGCGTCCGACCGACGAGAGGGCGCGCGGGTAGCCGTCGGCGTACCCGAGGCGAACGGTGGCGATCACGGTGTCGCGTGGTGCGGTCCAGCCGGCGCCGTACCCGACCTCGGTGCCCGCTCGCACGCGTTTGACGAACACGACCGGTGCGTCCAGGGTCAGGACCGGTCGCAGCTCGGGCGCCAAGCGGGCGACGTGGGCGGAGGGCGGCTGACCGTAGACGCCGATGCCGGGGCGCACCAGGTCGAAGTGGGCATCGGGACGCGTGATCAGCCCCGCGGTGTTGGCCGCGTGGGCTCGGTCGGGCCGGCAGCCGGCGCGCTCGAGCGCGCTCAGCACGCCCGCGAAGGCGGCCAGCTGCCGGTCGGTCCGGCTGCCGGCGACGGCGGCGTCCGCTTCGTCGGCCGCGGCCAGGTGCGTCCACACCGCCTCGAGTCGGGTGGCGGGCGAGCGGTCGACGGCGATCGCCAGGGCGGACGCGTCTTCGGGCGGCGCGCCCAAGCGCGCCATGCCCGTGTCCACCTTGAGGTGCACGCGGGCGCGTCGGCGCCCGGGGCTGCGCTCGATCGCCTCGAGGGACGCGGGTCCGGCGACGGTGAGGGCCACGTCGGCGTCGACGAGTTCGGCCACGCGGGCGCGGACGGGCGCGAACAGGAGCACCTCGGAGCCAGGCGCGAGCGCGCGCACCGTCAGCGCTTCCGCAGCGGTGGCGACCCCGAACGCGTCGACGCCGGCCGCACGCAGGCTGGGCAGCACCTGGGCGACGCCGTGGCCGTACGCGTCCGCCTTCACCGCCGCCATCAGGCGCGTGCCCGGGGCGAGCCGGGCGCGGAGCGCGGCGACGTTGGCGGCGAGCGCCGCGAGGTCGATGGTGGCGCGCGGCGCGTCGGCGTCTGTCCTCACCGTCCCCAGCTCGTCCGGCGTTCGACCCACTTCACCAGGCTCGACGCGGCCAAGGTCAGGCCGATGTAGAGCAGCGCCACCGTGTTGTACGGCTGGAACGTCAGGAAGGAGCTGGCCTGGAACTCGCGGGCCCGTTGCGTGATGTCGCGCACCGAGAGGATCGAGAGCAGCGAGGTGTCCTTGAACATCGCGATGAACTCGTTGCCCAACGGCGGCACCACGATCCGCAGCGCCTGGGGCAGGACGACGTAGCGGGCGGTGGCCCAGCTCCCCAGACCGAGCGAGCGCGAGGCCTCGACCTGGCCACGGGGAACCGCTTCGATGCCGGCTCGGAAGATCTCCGCCATGTAGGCGGCGTACCCGAGCGCCAGGGCGACGATGCCGCGCGTCATGCGCGACATGTCGATGAGGCCGCCCGAGAGGTCGCGCAGGGCGCCCTGCAACGGGAAACCGACGTACAGGATGACGACGAGCATGGGCACGCCGCGCAGCGCGTCGACGTACATCTCGGCGAAGATCGCCAGCGGGTGCTGCCCGGCCAGGCGGCAGGCGAGGGCCAAGGCGCCGGCCACGAACGCGAGCACGGCCAACGCCGAACCCGACCGGGCGATCGCGGGCGGCAAGAACGAGGCCTCCCACCGGGGTGTGACGTCGGCGGCCACGGCGGCGGCGGGGACGAAGGCGGCGGCCACGGTGCCGTCTGCAAGCCGAGCGAGCGCCGTCTCCGTCGTGTCGACCGCGCGGATGGCCAGCGCGGCGGCGTCGTCACCTTCGACGCCCCACGTCCCGGTGCGGAGACGGTCGGCGAACGTGGACGGTGTGCCCTGGACGAACGCCACCCGCGCGCCGGTCTCGGGCGTGCCGATCAGCGCGTACGTGACCACCGGGCGCGTGAACGCGACCAGCGACCCCAGCAGCGCGACGGCGGCGATCAGCGCGGTCCGCCACCACGTGGCGGGGCCCGCCCTCAGCACCAACAGCGCGGCCAGGACGAGGCCGATCACGCCGGCGGCGATGTAGGCGATCACGGTCGCCCCGATCGTCACCGCGATGCCGGGCAGGATGAAGGCGAGCGCGCGCCGGTAGTCCTCGGCGCTCAGGAACAGGTAGGCCACGAACGGCAGGGCCGAGAGCAGCACCCAGGTGCTGGCGCGTGGCCCCCAGCGCAGGTGACCGGGCGCGCGTTCAGCCACGTCGAGGCCTGGACCGAGCCGGACCCTCCGTCGCCGCGGGCGGGGCGGCGGGCGCCGCTGTCGCCCCGCCCGCGCCCTCACCCACGCCGTCGATCAGTCGCCGCTGACGAACCACTCGCGCTTGAGCGCTTCGAGCGTGCCGTCGGCCGCGAGCTCGGCCAAGCCCTCGTTGAACGGATCGACAAGGTCGCTGCCGATCTGGAACACGAGGCCGAGGGGGTCCTCGCCGAGGCCCCGGATGTCGACCACCAGGTCGCCAGCGTACTCGGCCGCGAACGCGTCGGCGGGCACCTCGTCGATGACCACGCCGCGCACGTCGCCGTTCAGGAGGGCCTGAACCGCTTGCGCGAAGCTGTCGTACAGGTTCAGCCGTTCGCGCCCGAAGGCGTCCTCGGCGAAGAAGGCGTTGGTCGTGCCGGTCTGGGCCCCGACCGTGGCGCTCGTGTCGGCGACGAGCTCGTCGAAGGTCAGATCGGCGTCCTCGACACGCACGGCGATCGCCTGTGCGACGACGTGGTACGGGTCGCTGAACTCGACGATCTCGGCCCGCTCCGGGGTGATCGACACGCCCGACGCCACCATGTCGAACTCGCCAGCCGCCAGCGCCGCGAAGATGCCGTCCCAAGCGGTGGTCTGGAACTCGGCCACGCAGTGGATGCGTTCGCAGATGGCGTTGACCAGGTCGACGTCGAACCCGACGATCGTGCCGTCCTCGGCCACGAGCTCGAAGGGCGGGTAGGTGGTGTCGGAACCTACCGTCACCACGCGACCTCCGAGGTCGGCAGCGAGCGCGGACGTGGTGAGGAGGACAGCGGCGGCGATCAGCCAGAGACGACGATGCATACGAACTCCTTCCAGGGCATGGACGCCCATCCGCGCAGGATACCCGACGCACGGAGTCGCGAGATGATGCGCCTTCAGCGTGTGCTCACCGATCGGGCGTGCGCTCCGGGCCGACGCCGGACACGGTGTCACCCAGGTCGCCCGCGTCGGGCGACCGCCGCGGCCGGCGGGCCAGGTCGGCCACGACGAGGACGAGGCCGAGGGCGGCCAGGACCTGGACGAAGCGCAGCATGTCGTGCAGACCCGCGACCTGAGCGGTCGCGCTCAGCATCGTGGCGTCGGAGCCCGTCGGAGCTCCCGCTCGCGCCACCGTGCGCGCCGACCAGAGGCTGGCGAGCGCCACCGTTCCCACGACCTGGCCGAGGTACCGCGTCAGCGTGAGCAGGCCGCCCGCCACGCCCGAGCCCCCGCGCCGCGCTGCGCCCATGACGGAACTGTTGTTCGGCGTCTGGAAGGTGCCCATGCCGAGCCCCACGGGCAAGAACCGCAGCACGTACCCCACCGGGGTCGTCGTCGCGTCGAGCGTGCCGATCGAGAGGTAGCCGAGCACCAGGAACAGCATGCCGGCGACGGTCACCGGGCGCTCGCCGATGCGGTCGGCGAGGATCCCCGCCACGGGTGCCATGACGACCAGGACGACGGGAACCACGGCCATGAGCAGGCCCACCTGCCAGGCCGGGTAGCCCAACACGCCTTCGAGGTAGAACGGCATCAAGAAGATCACCCCGGCGATGGCCACGAACGTGATCAGACCGGTGGCGAGCCCCGTCGTGAGCGTGCGGTCGCGGAACAAACCGAGGTCGACGACCGGTTCCGGCGCTCGCCGTTCGACGGCCACGAACGCCGCCGCCAGACCGAGCGCGGCCGCTTCCAACAGGAGCACGGCGGGGGCGGTGAAGCCCCACTGCTGGCCCAGCGTCAGGCCGAGCGCGAAGGCGAGCAGCGCGCCGAAGACGAGCAGCCCGCCCAGCGCGTCGAAGCGGGCGCCACGCTGGGGCGCGTAGCGCGGCAGCACGCGCCACGCGAGCGCGGCACCGGCCACCGAGATCATGACGCCGGCCACGAACACCCAGCGCCACGAGGCGAGATCGGCGACGAGGCCGCCGAGCGACGGTCCCAACACGACCCCGGCCGAGATGAGGCCGCCGTTCAGTCCCAACGCGCGACCGCGCAACGACGTCGGGAAGACGTCGGTCACGATGGCGAGCCCGAGCGCGGCCATGGCCGCCGAGCCGATCCCCTGGATCGTTCGGAAGGCGATCAGGCTGCCCACGTCGGGCGCCACGGCGCACAGGAGCGAGCCGAGACCGTAGAGCGCGTAGCCCGTGAGGAACAGCCGGTGCTTGCCCCACAGGTCGCCCAGGCGTCCGATGACGGGCAGCAGTGCGATCGAGGCCAGCAGGTAGGCGAGCACCACCCACTGGACGGTTGCGAAGCGGGCCTCGAGCTCGACGACGAGGGTGGGCAGGACCACGTTGACCGCCGTCGCCATCACCGTGGCCGAGAAGGCAGCGAGGGCCGTGGCGGCCAGCACCCACGTCCGTCGCGGCGCGGGCAGGACGGTGGAGGAGGTGGGCGCGCTCACCTCGCCATGGAACCACGGCCAGCGCGCCACACGGGTACGGTCGCGGCCCCGTCCGCCGGCTCGATGGGGCGGACGGGCCGCGCTCGTACACTACGGGCGTGGACACCGTCGCCGAACTGCGCGCCCGTCTGCGCCGGCCGCTCGAACGCGAGCTGGCGACCGGATGTCGCGACGACGTGGTGGTGGGGGGGCTCGAGCGGCTCGTGACGACCGTGGGGCGACCCTTCGCCGACGTGCGAGAGCTGCTGGCGGGGTACGCCGGCTTCGACGTCGAGACCCGGGCCGAACGCCTCCGGGGGGCGCTCGCCTTGCTGGCGCCGGTCGACGCGGCGGCGGCCGGGGCGCGCATCCGACCGTTGGCGACGGCGGTCGCCTCCCGTTCGGTGGCGGGCGGGAAGCGCACGTCGCTCGCGGTGCCCGCGGACGACGCGTCGCCCAGGACCTGGGACGGGACCGCCGACGGTCTGCTCGAGGCGACGCTCGCCGATCGCGCCGTCGACCTGGGCGCGCAGGCGGCGCGCAAGCTCGGCGAGGTGGGGCTGGTCACGTACCGCGACGTGCTCCAACACGCCCCGCGGCGCTGGGAGGACCGTCGGGCGCTGCCGTCGTTCGCCGCGGTGCACGGTCTCGAGCGCGCCACCGTGGTCGGCACCGTCGTGGGGCGCAAGCTGGTGCCCACCCGCCGCGGCGCCGGGGTCCTGCGCGCGGTGCTCGAGGACGCGCTCGGCGCTCGCCTGACCGCCGTCTGGTTCCACCAACCATGGGTCGAGCGTCAGCTGTTCCCCGGCCAGCGCGCGATCGTGACGGGTCGCGTCAAGCTGCGCGGCCGCAGCGTCGAGCTCCACGTCGAGGGTTTCGAGGTCGACGACGACGGCCCGTCGCTGTCGACGGGCCGCGTCGTGGCCGTGTACCCCAGCACCCAAGGCCTGAGCCAGGCCTACCTGCGGCGCGCCGTCGACCGCACGCTGAGCGCGCTGCCGCCGCTCCCCGACCCGCTCCCCGCGCGCCTCCGCGCCGACCTCGACCTCAGCGACGCCGACCGCGCTTGGCGCGACGTCCATCAACCGCCGGACGAGGCGGCGCTCGCACGCGCGCTGCGGCGGCTGAAGTTCGACGAGTTCTTGCTGCTCGAGCTCCGGGTGCTGCTGCAGCGCGAGGGGACCCGCGGTCGGGCGCAGCCCAGCGTCGCGGCGGACGAGGCCACCTTCGCCGCCGCCCTGCCGTTCGCGCTGACCGGGGCCCAGGAGCGCGCCCTCGCCGAGGTGCGCGCCGACCTGGCGCACCCGCGCCAGATGGCGCGCCTGCTCATGGGCGACGTCGGATCGGGCAAGACCGCGGTGGCGGCCGGCGCCGCCTGGACGGTGGTGCGCGCCGGCGCCCAGGTGGCCATCATGGCGCCCACCGAGCTGCTCGCCCGGCAGCACCACGCGTCGCTCGTCGCCCTCCTGTGGCCGCTCGGCGTGACCGTCGACCTGCTCGTCGGCGGTCAGGGGCTGCGCGAGCGCGAGACGGCGCGCGCCCGCGCGGCGTCCGGCGCGGTCGACGTCCTCGTCGGCACCCACGCGCTCATCCAGGACGGCGTCACGTTCCGCGACCTGGGCCTGGCCGTGATCGACGAGGAACACCGCTTCGGCGTCGAGCAGCGTCGCCGCTTGATCCGCGACGCGCCCGACGTGCTGGTCATGACCGCCACCCCCATCCCGCGCTCGCTGGCGCTGACGCAGTACGGCGACCTCGACGTGAGCGTCCTCGACGAGCTGCCGCCCGGCCGCACACCGGTGGCCACCGAGCTGGTGCGGGCCGCCGAGCGGCCCGCCGTCTACCGCCGCGTGGCCGCCACCGTGGCCGACGGGTACCAGGCCTACGTCGTCGCCCCGCTGGTCGAGGACTCCGAAGCGCTCGACGAGCTCGTGTCGGCGACCGCCCTGCGCGACGAGTTGCGGGTGCTCCTCCCGGCCGACGTCCGGCTCGGGTTGGTGCATGGCCGGCTCGCTCCAGCGGAGAAGGACGCCACCATGACGGCGTTCCGCGAGCGCCTCGTCGACGTGCTCGTCGCGACCACGGTGGTCGAGGTCGGCGTCGACGTCCCCAACGCCACGATCATGGTGGTCGAGAACGCCGAGCGCTTCGGCCTGGCGCAGCTGCACCAGTTGCGCGGCCGCGTGGGCCGGGGTCGCGCCCCCGGCCGTTGTGTCCTCGTGGCCGGCGAAGCGGGGCGCGCGACGATGACCCGCTTGCGGGTCGTCGAGCGCCACACCGACGGCTTCCTGATCGCCGAGGAGGACCTGCGCCTGCGCGGACCGGGCGAGTTGCGGGGGACCCGGCAGTCGGGCCTGCCCGATCTCGCGTTCGGAGACCTGACCACCGATGTGAAGGTCATCGAGGAGGCGCGCGAGGTGGCGCAACGGATGCTGGCCGCTTCGCCCAAGCTCGACGCGCCGTGGGCGGCGCGCCTCCGCGCCGAGTTGCAGCGGCGCGAGCGCGCGATCGGCTTCCGGGAGACGCTGTGATGGAGGAGGGATCGACGTGAGGTTGCTCGGAAGGTTCGCATTGGTGCTCGTCGTGCTCGGGCTGCTGCTCGGCTGGATCGTCCGCGCACGCTGGGGACCGAGACCGGGGCGCGCCTTCTGGGTGGCGACGTTCCTGCCCGTGACGGTTCACGCGGTGGCGGAGACGGCGCGGGCGCTGACCGCCCCCATCGGGATCGGCGGGCCCGTCCTCTTCGCGCTCGCGTCGTTCGGGTTGCTCGTGGCGGCCGCCTTCGCGGTGCGAGGTTTCCTGGCCGGCCGGGCGTGGCGCGCCTCGCTGGTGCCCTTCGTCCACGCGCTGGCCCACGTCGCCGCCACCAGCCTGCTCGGCGGGGTCTTGTCCACCGCCGGCGTCGCCCCGCCCGTGGTGGGACCGGCGGTCACCACCGCCTGGGCGCTCGTCGCCACGTGCGCCTGGTTCGTCGTGCTCACGGGTACGCAGGGCCGCCGCCGTCCGGTCGTGGCGCCAGGCCAGGAGCTGAGCCCCGACGTCGAACCCCCCTCTGCTAGACTCCGTCCGTGACGCACCCCCTCGCCCGGAAGACGCTCGCAGCGCTCGTCTCGGTCGTCGCGGTGTGGGCGCTGGTCGCCTGCGCGCCCCGCGCCGTCAACGAGATCACCGACGCCACACCGATCGTCGACGTCGCCGCCCCGCGCTTCGTCGTGGATCCCGACGCCACCCGCATCGAGCGGTTCGACCCGCCCGGCGCCGGGGCCGGCGTGGCCCTGACGGTCGGTGCGCTGGTGACCAACCCCAACGATTTCGCCGTGACCGTCGAGCGGATCGAGTGGACCCTGAGGTTGGCGGGTCGACCGGTGGCAGCAGGCACGCTGCCGGCGACGTTGCGGGTGCCGCCGCGGTCGACGGTGCCCGTCTCGTGGGCCGTGGACGCGTCGCTGGCGGATGCCCGCGACCTATGGGCACCCGTGGTGGGCGCCTACGCCGGGCGGCCGTTGCCGTTCGAGGTCGAGGGCCGGCTGCGGTTCGTGTCCGAGGTCTACGCCTTCACCACCGGCGTGCGGCCGCTGTTCGCAGGCGTGTTGGTCGCGCGCGAGTCGGTCCGGTCGCCGGAGCTGAGACCGATCGAAGGTGCGCACGAGGTCACCGCCGTCCGTGCCGATGCCCCCGTGGTGCGGCTCGCGCTGCGCGTCAGCAACCCCGGCGACGTCGGCTACTTCCTCACGGGTCGTGGTCTGCGTCTGATGCTGGGTGTGCCACGCGAGGCGCCCGGCGACGAGACCCGGCCCCCGACACCGGACGAGCTGACCGACGCCCTCACGGTCGGGGAGCTCGACCTGGCGCCGGTGCCGGTCCCCGCCGGAGCCAGCGTGCGGGCGGACCTGTTCGTGTACGTCGACCCTGCTGCGCTGTCGTCCGCCGCGCGCCACCGGCTCGAGGCCGCGATCGCCGGCGTCGCCACGCCGTTCGCGCTCGCGGGCGCATGGTCGTTCGACGTCCTCGGCGTCGACAGCTTCCCGGTCCCGGGCGATCCGGTGCTCTCGGGCGTCCTCTTCGCCCCGTCGGCCGCTCCTTGACGCGACGGGCGCCGGGTTAGGCTGCGCGCCATGTTGCGGATCCTCGTCACCGACGCCGTCGACCTGGGTGGCGTGCGCTTCGACGACGTCGAGGTCGTCGACCGCCCCGGGATGCCACGCGCCGAGATCCTCGCCGCGGTCGGCGGTTTCGACGCGCTGATCACGCGTTCGCGCACGCAGGTCGACGCGACCCTGTTGGCCGCTGCCGCGCCGCGCCTGCGGGTGGTCGGGCGTGGCGGCGTGGGCGTCGACAACATCGACCTCGACGCCGCCAGCCGCCACGGCGTGCTCGTGGTCAACGCCCCCGAGGCCAACAACGTGTCCGCCGCCGAGCTCGCCATCGCTCTGCTGCTGGCAGCGGCACGTGGCATCGGGCGCGCCGACGCGGCGGTCCGGCGCGGCACCTGGGACCGTTCGTACCTCGGCCACGAGCTCGACGGGGCGGCGCTGGGGATCATCGGTCTGGGCCGGATCGGCAGCCTCGTCGCCCGCCGGGCCCAAGCGCTCGGGATGCAGGTGTCGGCCTACGACCCCTACCTCACGCCACGGCGTGCCGAGGAGCTCGGCGTCCAGCTCGTCGACGAGCTGCCCGCGCTGCTGGCGCAGGTGCGGTTCCTGACGGTCCACACGCCCTTGACCGAGGAGACCCACGGTCTGATCGACGCGCGGGCGCTGGCGGCGCTGCCGCGCGGGGCCGTCGTCGTCAACGCCGCGCGGGGTGGCATCGTCGACGAGGCGGCGCTGGCGGCCGCCCTGGCGTCGGGTCACCTGTTCGGGGCGGGCCTCGACGTCTTCGAGGTCGAGCCGCCCGCCGTGGACCATCCGCTGCTCCAGCGCGACGACGTCGTCGTCACCGCCCATCTCGGGGCCAACACGGTCGAGGCGCAGGCGCGCGTCGGCTCGGAGATCCTCGAGCGGACGGTCCACGCGCTGCGCGGCGACGTGTCGCGTGGTGTGGTGAACGCACCCGCGCTCGCGCCCGAGGTGACGGCCAAGCTGGGCCATCACCTCGCGTTGGGCGAGGCACTCGGCAGCGTCGTCGCCCAGTTGGCGAAGGGACGGGTGCGGGAGGTGGCGGTCGAGTTCTCGGGGACGTTCCCGCTCGACCCCGATCCGATCGCGGTGGGGGTGGCCAAAGGTTTCTTGCAGCCCGTGCTCAGCGACCCGCCCACCTACGTCAACGCGCTCGCGATCGCCAAGGAGCGCGACGTGCGCATCTCGCGCGTGGTGGCGGCGCGACCGCGCGGCTACACGAGTCACGTGCTCGTGACCGCGCACACCGACCACGGCGCCACGTCGGTGGGCGGCACGGTGCTGGGCGACCATCCGCGCATCGTCGAGATCGAAGGTTTCCCGATCGAGATCCGGCCCGAGGGCACGATGTTGCTGTGCACCAACTACGATCGCCCGGGCGCCGTCGGCCGCGTCGGCACCGTGCTCGGCGATGCGGGCGTGAACATCTCAGGCATGCAGTTGTCGCGCGTGGGCGAGGACGGCCTGGCGATGTTCGCGTTGACGCTCGACCAGGTCCCGGGCGAGGCCGTCCTGGACGTGCTACGGGACATGACCGACGTCATCCACACGCTCGACGTGATCCGTTTCGCCTAGCGTCGTCGAGCGCTCCCGGAGGGTCCGATGCCCAAGCCAAGGTTGTTCGCTCCAGGCCCGGTCTCGGTGCCGCCCGAGGTGTTGGCCGTGCTGGCGCGGCCGGTGGTCCATCATCGGACCGAAGCGTTCCGAGCCACCTTCGTGCGGGTGCGCACCGCGCTGGCGGAGCTGGCCGACGTCGCCGGCGACGACGTCATGGTCCTCTCGGGGTCGGGGACGACGGCGTTCGAAGCCGCCCTGCTCGCCAGCGTCCCGCGGGGCGGCCGCGTGCTCGCCTTGACCGGAGGCAAGTTCGGAGCGCGCTGGGCGGACCTGGCGCGCACGTTCGGCTTCGACGTCCAGGTGCTCGACGTGCCGTGGGGGCGCACCTTCGACCCCGACGTCGTGGCCGAGACGCTGCGCCGCGGGCCACCCCCCGACGCGGTGCTGATGGTCCACTCCGAGACGTCGACGGGCGTGCTGCACGACGTGGCCGCCCTGGCCCAGGCGGTGCGCGCGGCGGCGCCCGAGGCGCTGGTCCTGGTCGACGCCGTCACGAGCCTGGCGGTCGCCGAGCTGCGGCCCCGCGCCTGGGGGCTCGATGGCGTCGTGAGCGGGTCCCAGAAGGGCGTGCTGCTGCCGCCCGGGCTCGGCTTCGCCTGGCTGTCGGAGCGCGCCTGGGCACGCGTTCCCGACCCGGCCCGACGCGTCCCCACCGCGGTTCTCGACCTGCACGCCGAGCGCCCGAAACAGCGCGAGGGGGACGCCGGCGTGACCCCCGCGACCTCGATGATCGTGGCCGCCGAGGTCGGCTTGGCGCGGCTGCTGGACGAGGGACTGGCCTCCTGCTGGTCCACGAGGCGGCAGCTCAACGACGCCGTGCTCGCCGCCGGGGTGGCGCTGGGGGCCGAGCCGTTCGCCGAGCGGCCAAGTCCGGCGGTCGCGGCGCTGGCGACCCCCGCGGGCGTCGACGCGGACGCGGTCGTGCGCGCGCTCGCCGCGCGCGGCGTGACGATCGCCGGCGGTCAGGACCGGCTGCGCGGACGGATCGTGCGTCCCAGCGTGCTCGGTGACGTCGACGCGTACGACGCGGTGGGGTTGGCGGCCGCCCTCGAGGACGCCTTCCGCGACCTCGGACGCACGGTCCCGTTCGGCGCGGCGACCGCGGCCGTGCTGGCGGCGCTGGACCCCGCCGCGACCGCTCAGCGGTAGGCGACGAACGACCACGACGTCGACGTGGCCGTCACCGGCCCCCGGTCGAAGCCCCCGAAGGTCCGCACCCGCGTGAAGCCGGCGCTCCGCAGCGCGCGCTCGAGCTCGAAACGCTGGTAGTAGCGCTGCTGCAACGTCGCGGCGCGGCGCCAGCATCGCCCCTCGCCGTCGACCCGGTCGAGCCGATGTTCCGTGACGACCCGTTGCGTCACGGGGTCGACGTGCTGCCAGACGAACAGGTCCCCGCCCAGGTCGGGCCAACCCGGTTCGACGCGCACGACGGCCTGCGGTCCGAAACGGGGCACGAAGACGTCGGTCGCGAACACCCCGCCAGGGGCCGTGTGCGCGCACGCCGCGGTCAGGGCGGCGTCCTGGTCGTCGAGGGTCGCGAGGTGCATCAGCGTATGGAACGGGGCGATGACGACCGGGAAGGCGCGCCCCAGAGCCAGCGTCCGCATGTCGCCGTCATGCCACGTGATCCGGGCGTCGAGGCCGGCCGCGGCCGCCCGCGCCTCGCCGCGCGCCCGCATCGCCGCGGCGGGCTCGACCGCCACGACCGTCACGCCCGCGCGCGCCAGGGCCACGCTCACGCGCCCGCTGCCGGCGCCGAGCTCGAGCACCGGCCCGCCGTGGTCGTCGGCCACGCCACGGTAGAAGGCCAGGTCGTCGCGGTAGCCGTCGTTGAGCAGGTCGTAGAACTCGGCGTCGTCGTAGAGGTCGGCGCTCACGCTTCGATCACCGGACTCGGTGCGAGGACGCCGTCGTCGAAGCGCAGGACCACGTCGGCGGCCGCCGCCAGCGCCGGACGATGGGTGACCGCCACCACCAACCGGTTCCTGGCGAGCTCGCGCAGCAGCCCGATCAGCTCGTGTTCGGCCACGTCGTCGAGGGCGGAGGTCGGTTCGTCGAGCAACACCACGTCCGGCGCCCCCACGAGGGCGCGCGCGATGGCGAGCCGCTGACGCTGCCCGCCCGAGAGGCCGCCGCCGTCCTCGGCGAGGTGGGTGTCGAGGGCAGCGGGGAGCGTTTCGATGAGCTCCTTCAGCCCGACGGCGGCGAGGACCGCGTGCAAGCGCTCGTCGCCGGCGCCGCGCCCCAGGTCGAGGTTCTCGCGCAGCGACCCCGACAACAGCTCGGTCCCCTGGGGCACGTACGCGACGCGCGTGCGCAAGGCAGCCTCGTCGGCCACGCCCGCGACGTCGACGCGGACGCCGGCGACGGTCAGCGCGCCCGCCCGCGGCGGGAGCAACCCCAGCAGCGTGCGGACCCAGCTGGTCTTGCCGGCACCGCTCGCACCGACGACGGCGACGAGCGCCGGGTCAGCGAGGTTGCCGTCGACGACGGTGATGGCGGGCGCCCCTGGGTGACCGATCTTCAGGCCACGCGTCGCCAGGAGCGGCAGGGGGTTGGCGGTCGGCTCGGTCGCGGGCAGCGACGCCGTCGTCGTCGGGGCCCCCAGGCCGTCGTCCAGCGCCCGCAGCCGCTGGGCCGCGGCACGCGCCTGATGCAGCAGGGCGAACGCCTTGGGCAGCAGCTGTGCGGGCGTCGCCAAGAGGGCGACGAGGGTCAGGTACGTGACCACCTCACCAGTCGTCGTGCGTCCTGTGACGACGGCCGCCGACAGCCAGGTCACCAGCGCCGCCACGGCGCCGAACACGAGGAGCTGGGCCACCGGTGTCGGCAGCGCAGCCCACGCCGTACGGCCGCCGAGGGCCCGTTCGACGGCCGCGTCCGCGGGAGCGAAGCGGGCCCGCGCGAAAGGGAGCGCACCGAACGCCCGCAAGACCTCACGGTGCCGCACGCCCTCCTGCAACCGCGCGCCGACCGCTTCGACGGTGGCTTGGTGGCGCACCGCCATCGCCTCCACGCGCCGGTTGATGGCCCCCGTCGCGACCGCCGCGGGCGCCACGAGCGCCATCAGCCCGAGCGTGGCGAGCGGATCGGTGAAGGCCAGGACCGCCAGGATGCCGAGCGCCGTGGCGGTCTCCGCGAACAGCGTGCCGAGACCGTACAGCACGTACGTCTCCACCTCGCGCAGGTCGGCGATGACGCGCGCGGCGAGACCTCCGCTCGTCGCACCGCCGGCCCCGTCCGGGGTGCGCCGCAGCAGCGCGTCGTGCAGCCGGGTGCGCCAGGCGGCTGCCCGTCGTGCCGCCGCCCGCCCGAAGGCCAGGTCCTGCACGAACAGCAACCCGGCGCCGGCCGCCGCGATCAGGGCACCGACGGCGAGCAGGCGCGGCAGGCTGTCCAGCGACCCGCCCACGAGCACGTCGTCGAAGACCGGGGTCACGAAGGCCGGCACCAGGGCCACGCGTGTGACCGCGCCCAGCACGGCCGCCACCGCCCCCAGCGCCGTCCAGCCGCCCGCGGGGCGCAGCAGGGGCACCCTAGCGGCGCTGGGCCGCGTCGCCGACCGCCGCTCGCTCACCCGGCGCCACCGCCGTCGGAGAGCTGGCGAAGTCGTGCCACCAGGCGATCGGCGGCGCCCGGCGTCGGCATCGTGGCAAACAGCCGCGCCCGGCGTCGAGCGTGCTCGGCCGGGTCGTCGAGCAAACCGATCGCCCGCGCCGCCACGAGGTCGGGATCGACGACGCCCTTCACCTCCTCCATGAGCCGCTCACCGCTGAACTGGTTGGGGAGCGAAACGGGGTAGCGCAAGCGTTCGACGAAGAGACGCACGGCACGGCGCTTGAGGGGCACGCCCACCACCGGTAGCAGCGAGAGCCAATGGCCCGGTCCCTCCAGCGGGATGATCTCGGGTCGGTTCAGGGGCAGCACCACCACGGCCGGGACGCCGGCGATGCCCAGCTCGAGCGTGTTGGTGCCCGGGATCGTGATCGCCACCGCGGCCGACCGCATATGGGCGTAGCGCGTCTCTTCGTCCACCAGCTCGACGACGGTGCCGGCCGCCGTCACCACCCGGTCGCCCTCGCGCCGTCCGGTCACGCCCCCGAGCGTCGCCCGCTCGCGCCCCGCCAGGCCGTCGCGGAGCGTGGCTTCGCTGAGCGACCGGGGCACCGGCCAGACGAAGCGCGCGTCGGGGTACCGGGCCGCCAGCCGATCGGCCACGGCCAAGACGAACGGGATGAGGTGCACGGCGAAGGCGTCGCGCGACCCCGCCATCAGCAGCACGTGCGGCCGACCCGGTGCGTCGACCGTCCCGCCTTGCTGGACGGCGTCCGCGACGAGGTTGCCGACGACCTCGACCACATCGCCCGGCGTGCCCAGCAAGCGCGCCTTGCGGCGGGTGGCCTCGTCGTGGACGAACAGCCGGGTCAGACCGCGCGCCCGGTACGGCACGAAGGCGTACTTGTAGGCGGGAACGTGCAGCCGACGCGCCAGCGCCACCGCGTACCCGCCGGCGCCACCGAGCGAGAGCACCAAGCCGCCGGGGCCTCCGCGCAGCGATCCGGGCACGCGTCCGATGGCGGCCGCCGCGGCGTATTGCGCTGCCGAGGTCACGTGGTCGGGACCGAACGCCGTCGCCACTGCCGCCTCGCTGCCGTTCGCGAACTGGCACGGGACCAGCGCGACGCTCAGGTGCACGTCGGGCTCCGCACGGCGCCAGGCGGCCAGCATCGGCCGCACCCAGGTGGTCAGTTCGCCGGGCCCGTTGCTCGTGAGCACCACCCGGCGACCCGTCGGCGCGCTCACCCGGCGGTCACGAACCGCGCCACGCCGCGACGCGAGTCCTCGACGAAGGCGCGCAGCTCGGCCACCTCGGTCCAGCGCCCCGCCAGCGCATCGAGCCGGACGCGATCGTGCTGCCGGAGGGCGCGCAAGGCGTCTTGGAGGGCGGCCGTCACTTCCGGCGCCAAGCCGCGCCGACGCAGGCCGACCGCGTTCAGGCGGTAGTGGCGCGCCGGGTTGCCACGCGCCAGCGCGAACGGCAGCACGTCACGGTTCAGCGCCGAGGTCGCGCCCACCATCGCCCAGCGGCCGACGCGCGTCCATTGATGCACCATCACCCCGGCGCCGAGCGTCGCGCCGGCGCCCACCTCCACGTGCCCGCCGAGTTGCACCTGGGTGGTCAACACCGCACCGTCGCCCACCCGGGCGTTGTGCGAGACATGGGCGCCCGTCATCACCAGCACGTCGGCCCCGAGCCACGTGACCTCGCCCTCGCCCGTGGCGCGGTGGACGGTCACGTGCTCGCGGAGGTCGGTCCGATCGCCGACCTCGACCCCGCTCGGTTCACCTCGGTGGTGGGCGTCCATCGGTGCGCCGCCCAGGACGGCGTAGGCGCCGATGCGGACCTCTCGACCCAGACGCGTGCCACGCAGGATGACGGCGCCCGTCCCGAGCCGCGTGCCTGGCCCCACGGTCACGCCCCCCTCGACGACCACGAAGGCGCCGACCACCACCCCGTCGTCGAGCCGGGCGTCGGGGTCGACGACGGCGGTCGGATGCACGTCGGCGGTCGTCGGGTTCACGGCGTCGTCAACCGGAGACGTAGAACGAGAGCGTGGCCTCGGTGACGACCTCGTCGCCGACGAGGGCGACGGCGGCCACGGTGCACAGGTTGCGCCGGAAGCGGGTGATGGTGCCCGTCAGGCGTAGCACGTCGCCGGGCACGACCTTGCGGCGGAAGCGGGCGCCTTCGATGCCGGTCAGGTACCCGACCCACGGCTCGTCGCGCCCCTCGCCCTGCCCGTCGCGCACCTGGAGGCCGACGGCGGCCGCCTGGGCGAGGGCCTCGATCACCAGCACGCCGGGCATGATGGGTTCGGCCGGGAAGTGACCCACGAAGTACGGTTCGTTGTGGGAGACGTTCTTGCGGCACTCGAAGGCGTCGCCGTCCTGGCTGACGAACGCGTCGACGAACAGGAACGGGTAGCGGTGGGGAAGCAGCCGGCGCACGTCGATCATGGCGTCGAGTGTACGTCGCGCCGCGGCCCGGCCGCCTCAGGCACGGACCGGCAGCGCCAACCGGTGGGCGCGCAGGCGTTCGAGCAGGTCGGCCGCCAGCGACAGCGAACGGAGGTCGTCGTCGAGCGTGCCGATCGGCGTCGTCAAGCCGCGCACCCGTGCCAGGAAGTGCGCCAGCTCCTTGCGCAACGGGTTGTCCTCGAAGACCACGTAGCGATCGACGTGAACGTGGGTGCCATCGCCCGTCGAGCGTTGCGGTCGGTAGACGGCCATCTCGGTGTGCGGCTCCTTGGCGAAGTCGAGCCGGAAGGTCTGATGGGCCTCGGCCACCACCAGGCTCCGTTCCGCGTCGGGTGCCACCCGGCTGGCCAGGAAGCGCGCCACGCAGCCGCTCTCGAACCGCACCTGAGCGGCGCACACGTCTTCGTGGACCCCGTCGCCGATGGTGTGGCCGGCCACGGCCACCTCCACCACGGGCGCGTCCACCAATCCCAGGACGATGTCGATGTCGTGGATCATCAGGTCGAGCACCACGCCGACGTCGCTGATGCGGCCGTTGGGCGTGAGCCGACGCGCCTCGATGAGGTACGGCGAGCGCACCTCGGCCCGCAGCTGGTCGACCGCTCGGAAGAAGCGGGTGATGTGGCCGACCTGCAACACCTGCCCGCTCGCCCGCGAGAGGCGCACCAGTTCGCGTGCCTGCGCGACCGACGTCGCCACCGGCTTCTCGACGAGCACGTGGACGCCGGCTTCGAGGAGCCGGCGGGTGACGTCGAAGTGCGTGCTCGTGGGCGAGGCGACGCTCGCGGCGTGAACGGGCCCCGCCTGCAGCAGCGATGCCAGGTCGGGATGGCCGGCGCAGCCGTAGCGTTCGGCGGCCTCGGCGCGGCGTCGGGCGTCGGGTTCCACGACGCCCACCAGGACGGCGTCGGGGAGCGCGGCGTAGACGTTGGCGTGGTAGCGCCCCATCACGCCCGCACCTACGACGGCGACGCGCAACGGTTCCGGATCGATCACGCCGGGCCCGGGTCGGGGTGGGGGAGGGAGGCGAGGAGTCGCTGCATGGCGGTGACGTGGCCGTGATGCGAGCCGTGCCGGATGCGGACCTGCGCGCCGAGCGGTCGACCGAGGAGCGCCAGGTCGCCGAGCGCGTCGAGCGCCTTGTGGCGGACCGGCTCGTCGGGCGAGCGCAGCGGGACGTGGGGTCCCTCGCGCGCGAAAAGGATACCACTTCCGTCGTCGGCGCCCTGGAGGAGACCGCGGGCGCGCAGGGCGTCCACGTCGGCAGCGAAGGCGAAGGTGCGAGCGTCGAGCAGGTCGACGTAGCGCGAAGGGGGACCGGACCAGGTCTGGACACCCACCGCGGGATGCGCGAAGTCGATCTCCACGTCGAGCCGTTCGGGACCGGGAGCGAGTTCGAAGGCGAACGGACCTTCGCGCCAGGTCCAGGCGAGCTTCGGCTGCAGGGCGGGCGGCGCCGGCGGCGGCGGCCCCAGGTGGGCCACCGCCTCGGCCCACGGCGCGGCCGAACCGTCGAGGATCGGCAGCTCGTCACCGTCGATCTCGATGACGACGCCGGTCCAGAAACCGCCCACCCGCAGCGCCGCCAGCAGGTGCTCGACGGTGGCGATCCGCACCGCGCCGGCACCGAGCACGACGCAGCGTTCGGTGGCCACCACGCGCCCCACTCGGGCGTCGACCTCGCCGGCCGCCGCGCGGAAGCGGATGGGTCCTTCCGCCCGATGCAAGCGGACGCTGGCGCGCCGACCGCCATGCACGCCGGTCCCGCTCACCACCGGACCGGCACCCGTCGTGGCCATCACCGGCGACCCCGGACGAACGCCCAGACCTCTTCGAGCCGGCCGATCAGGTACCGCTCACGCGCCCAACGCGACACCGCCTGGGCCGGGAAGCCGCCCCACGAGGCACCTGCCGGCACGTCCTTGGTCACCACGGCACCGCCGCCGATGCGCGCGCCGGGTCCGACCGTGACGTGGTCGGTGATCCCGGCCGCGCCACCGATCACCACCCCGTCGCCGATCGTCGTCGAGCCGGCCACGCCGCTATGCCCGGCGATGAGCACGTCACGGCCCACGTGGACGTTGTGGGCGAGCTGGACCAGGTTGTCGACCTTGGTGCGATCACCGATGACGGTATCGGTGAGCGTGCCGCGGTCGACGCAGGCGTTGGCGCCGATCTCCACGTCGTCGCCGACGATGACCCCGCCGAGGTGATGCACGCGCTCGGCGCCACGGGGACCGAGGGCGAAGCCGAACCCGTCCGATCCGAGGACGGCGCCGGCTTGGACCAGGCAGCGTGCGCCCAACCGTACGCCGTCGCCCACGACCACCCGTTCGCGTAAGACGCTGTGGGCGCCGATCTGGGCACCTTCGGCCACGACGCACCCCGGGCCCACGACGACGTCGTCGCCCAAGCGCACCTGCGAGCCGACGACCGCCATCGCGCCCACGGCCACCCGCGCCCCCAGCACGGCTGACGGGTCCACGACCGCGCTCGGGTGGACGCCGGCGGCGCTGACGGGGGGTCGTGCGTCGAGACGCCGCGACAAGCGCGCGAGGGCCAAGCGCAGGTCGTCCACCCGCCACACGGCCGGCTCGTCGTCCCCGTTCGCGTGGGCGCCGGCCGGCACGGCGTCGGGCCGGTCGGCCACGACGACGGCCGCCACGCCCGCGGCGCGCCAGGCCGTCCAGGCCGCCGCGTCGAACCGGGGGACGACCACGACGCCGCCGTCGCCCCCCTCGACCGCGCGGAGCGGATCGAGCAGGCGCACGACGGGCCGGTCGGGTCCCGAGCAGTGGGCGGGCAGGAGCTCGGCCGCCTCGGTGGCGTGCAGCGGCACGACGTCGGTCACCGTCCGCCCCTGCCCGCGGGGCGCAGCGTGCAGGTGACGGGCCGCCTCGCGCGCACGGTTCCCGGTCGGGACCGCGTCACGAGCCGGTCCTCACCGCCGCAGGAAGGTGTCGGAGATGAGGGCGTCCTGCAGCACGGGGATCATGTCGAGCGCTTGTCCGGTGCCGAGGGCCACGCAGTCGGTGGGGTTCTCGGCCACCGTGACCGGGATGCCGGTCGTCTGCCGCAGCAGCTCGTCGAAGTTCTTCAGCAGCGCCCCGCCGCCGGTCATGATGATGCCCCGGTCGATCACATCGGACACGAGCTCGGGCGGCGCCATCTCGAGCACGCGGCGCACCCCGTCGGCGATCTTCTGAACCGGTTCCTTGAGCGCCTCGACCGTGTCCTCGGTGGTGACGCGGATCGTCTTGGGGAGCCCGTTGATGAGGTCCCGCCCGCGCACCTCGATCTCACGCACGTCGTCGGGGTGGGCGACGACGGCGGCGCCGACCTTCATCTTCACCTCTTCGGCCGTGCGATCGCCGATGAGCAGGTTCTCCTTGTGGCGGATGTAGCGAATCAGCGACTCGTCGAACTCGTTGCCGGCGATGCGAAGCGATTCGGACACGACGATGCCACCGAGCGAGATGATGGCCACGTCGGTGGTGCCGCCGCCGATGTCGACGATCATCGAGCCGGTGGGTTCGGCGATCCGCACCCCGGCGCCGATGGCGGCCGCGAGCGGTTCCTCGATCAGGAACGCCTTGCGGGCCCCGACCTCGCGGGTCGCCTGCAGGACCGCCCGGCGTTCGACCTCGGTGACCCCCGAGGGCACGCACACCATGATGTTGGGCTTGAAGAAGCGCCCGGCACCGGTGACCACCTTGCGCACGAACGCCTTGAGCATCTTCTCGGTGAGGTCGTAGTCGGCGATGACGCCATCACGCATCGGCCGGACCGCGACGATGTTGCCGGGCGTGCGACCGAGCATGCGGTACGCCTCGTCGCCCACCGCCTTGACCTCGTTGGTGTCGCGCACCATGGCGATCACCGACGGCTCGCGGAGCATGATGCCCTTGCCCTTGACGTAGATCAGGACGGTCGCCGTCCCCAGGTCCACGCCGATCTCCTGCCAGAGTCTCATCAACCATCAGCTCCAGACGTCCGCCGCCGGTTCGCGGTCGGGTTTCGCTGCACCCCCGCGCTCGGGCGGCGCGACGCGCTCCGCGCGGCAGTATACCTACGGACCTCGCCCGACCCCGCCAGGGTCCCGGGCCGCGACTTCAGGCGTAGCGCACGATCGGCCTCGCGGCGTCCGGGTGGTCGACCATCCGAGCGTGATGCACGGCGTCGGGCGCCACGTCGAGGCTCGCGAACGCGCCCTCGGGCAGGTCGGGCCAGGGACAGGGGGGACGCGTCTCGAGGCAGGTGAGAACGCCCTCGCGCCGTTGCCAGCGGCTGGCGCGCGCCTCGCCGCGGCGCCCCGCCACCGCCACCCAGGCCGTGCTGCCCTCGGCGACGACGGCCGCGGCGCGGGCGGCGACGGTGTCGCTGCCGACGACGGGCAGGTCGAGCGCGCGCGCCAACCCGAGCGCGAACGCGACCCCCACCCGGGCTCCGGTGTAGGAACCCGGGCCGACGCCGACGCCGAGCCCTCCCAGAGCGGCCGGTTCGACGCCGTGGGCGTCCAGCAGGTCGGCGACCTCCGCTACGAGCCGGGCGCCGACGCTGCGGTCGACCCGGACGGTGTGTCGGACGGTCCGATCGACCGCCGGCCACCACAGCGCCAGGGCCAGGAACGGGGTGGCGGTGTCGAGGCCGAGACGGGGGCTCGTCATCGGGTCGGCTCGACGTCGGGACCACGGCCGGGTCCGGTGGGCGGACGTCGCCAGATGGCTCGGCGGCGCTCGCCCTCGCGTTCGAGGTGGAGGTGCCACGCCTCGGGATGGGCGGCGAGGAGACCGGCCCCCCACTCCACGACCACGGCGCGGGCCCGGTCGAGGTAGGCGTCGAGGTCGAGCGCTTCGTCCAGGTCGACGTGGGGGTCGAGCCGGTAGGCGTCGACGTGCACCAACACGCCGGCGTCGGTGGGGTACTCGTGGACCAGCGTGTAGGTGGGGCTGGTGACGTCGGCACGGCTGCCGAGGGCGGCCGCGAGGGCGGCCACGAAGGTCGTCTTGCCGGCCCCGAGCGGGCCGGTCAAGACGAGGAGCTGGCCGTGCGGCAGGTCGTGGGCGACGTCGGCCGCGAAGGCGCGGGTGGCGGCCGCGTCAGGGAGCTCCATGACCCTGGTCCAGCGAGGACGGGGGCGTGGCGCTCAGCAGGTCGACCAGGGTCGGCCGATCATCGCGCAGCCGTCGTCCCAGTTCACGGCTGGCGGCCGGACCGGTCGTCCAGACCACCGCGTGGCCGTGTTCGGCCAGCGACGCGACGAGCGTCGCGCGGCCGCCGTCGTCCAAGACGGCCACCTCGGGCACCTCGTCGCCGAAACGGCCCCCCAGGTCGGCCCACGGCGCCGTGGCGGCCTGGAGCGCATGGGCCAGGGCGACCACGTCGCTGGCCGGGTCGGCGCGTCCGGTCAACACGGCGCCGTGGGCGTCGAGGACCACCGCACCGGTCACGCCGGTCTGATCCAGGTACGCCCCCCACAGCGTCGCCAGGTCGTGGCCCTCGGACGCCCGGTCGGCGTCGCCGGGGACCTCGTCGGTCGTCCCGAAGAGCGCGTCGAAGCTGCCCAAGACGTCGTCGAGCAGGTTGCCCGCGACGAGTCGATCGGCGATCTCGCGGGTGGCCTCGAAGGCGTCGACCAGGCCGACGAGCCGTTGTTCGGCGTCCGACAGCGATTCGAACAGCCGCGCCTGGAGACCGAGCGAGACCCGGCTCACGGCCGCGCGCTGCCCGTCGAGGTGGTGCAGCACCCGGCGGGTGGCGGCCACGTCGTCGTTGTTCAAGCGGGAGACGCGTTGGAACGTCGCCAGCGCCGCGTCGAGCCGCTGCTCGAACCCGGCCAAGCGCTCCTCGACCTCGTGCTCGGCGACGGTGAGGGCAGCCTCGAGACGCTCGACGGCCACGTCGGCCGCCTCGTCCGATTCGAGGGCCGCACGGGCGACGTCGACGAGCCCCTCGAGGGCGGCGCCGGCCGGCACCCCTGCCGCTCCGAGGCGACGCGCCTCCTGGCGCGCGCGCAAGTACCGTCGGCGTAGGTCGACGCGGCGCTCGTCGGCCGCCCGGCGCACCTCGGCCTCGACGCTGTCGAGATCGGGGAAGCCGCCGTCGTCGAGGCTGCGGGCGGCCGCCTGCAACGTGCGCAAGAGGGCGTCGGGGGCCGGATCGCCGGCTTCGCGCGCGAGCTCGTCGAGGCGGCGCGCCGTCGCGGCGCGCGCGTCGGCCAGCAGCTGGTCGACGATGGCGCCGAGGCTGCGGACGTCGGCATCGGTCAGGTCCGGCTGCCGCTCGAGCGCGGCGACCTCGCGCTGGAGCGTCTCCCTGCGGGCGCGCAGCACGGGCAGCTCGGGCAGCCGGCCGAGGCGCGCGCTCAGTTCCCTGGCGCGCGCGCGGCGGCGCTCGCTGCGGTCGTCGCTGGCGTCGGCCAGGGCGTGTTCCCAGGCGGCCTCCGCGTCCCGCGCGCGTTCGAGCGTATCGGGCACGCTCGTCGTCGCGTCGGTCGGAGCGCCAGCCGCCGGCCCCTCGACGTCGCGCTCGTCCAAGCTCGCACGGGCGGCCACCAGGTCGTCGAACGCTCCTTGCAGGGCCGCGTTGGTCGTGTCCGCGACGGCCTCGCGCCCGCGCGCGAGCGCCTGGTCGAGCCGTTCACGGAGCGCCGCACGCTGCTCGCGCAGGTCGGCCGAACGGCGCTCGCGCTCGGCGGCGCCGCGCACCGCGGCCGCCGCCCGGGTGCTGACGTCGGCGTGCAGGTCGCGAGCGGCGGTCACGTCGTCGAGGGGCGGCAGCGCCTCGTCCACCACGTCGAGGACCACCCGGACGGCGCGTCGTAGGTCGGTCACGTCGAGGTCGGCCGACCAGGTCTCGAGCTCGTCGCGCAGGGCGGTGAACTCGCCCCGCACCGCCTCGCGGTGGGCGCGTTCGTCGGCGTCGAGGGTGGCGGCGAGCGCGGAGAGCGCTTCACCCACGGGCCGCTGAGCCTCGTGCTCGGCGACGATGGCGGCCACGTCGGCGCTCCGATCGGGGGCGTAGCGCAGCACCTCGGCGTGGTGAGCGACCAGCGCGTCCAGCGTGTGGCGTTCGCCTTCGACGTCGAGCGCACGCAGCCGTTCGGTCACCTCGGGACTCAGCGACGCTGGGTCGATCTCGGCCACCTCGGCTGCGGTCTCGGCGTCGGTCGCGTCGTCGGCCTCGATGCCCGAGGTCGCCGGCGCAGTCGGGTGGCGGCGGCTCGGGTCGAAACGCCGGGTGGGCCGTCCGTCACCCCGACCGAGGTCGGGGGGTGGTTCACCGTCGTCGAGGACCGAGGATTCGATCAGTCGGCGCAGGTCGCGCGCCAGCTTCTGCGCCCGTTCGACCTCGGCTTCGGCGACCGTGCGTTGTGCTTGCGCATCCCGAACGGTGGCCACGAGCGACTCGAGGCGCCGCACGCGGTTGCCGCCGAGCGCGGCGACGACCTCGAGCGACTCTTCGAGGTCGGCGAGGTCACGGGCCTGGAGGACGAGTTGATCCTCGAGCTTCTCGCCGACGAGGGCGAGCTGCGCTTCGGCCTCGAGGACGAGCGCGCTCGGGTCGTGGCCGGCGCGCTCCTCGTCCTCGATCACCTGCAGTTGCGCCCGGAGCTTGCGCACCTCGGCCCAGCCGAAGTAGAGGTTCAGCGGTCGCAGCGCACCCCGCAAGGCGCGCAGGCGGCCGTCGAGTTCGGCGTCGGGCTCGAAGCGCGCGGGTGTCGGAGCGACGTCGTCCACGGGAAGGGTCGTGTCGGCCGCGCTACGGCTGGTCCCGTCCACTGGGGCGTCGCCGCCGGCCCGATCGCCGTCGGCTGCTGCCGGAACCCGCGGGAGACCACGGGTCGAGGCCGTCGCCGCCGCGACCGGTTCGGCCGCCATCGCTGCGGCCGACGCGAGCAGGTCCGCGACGACGGTCCGGGCCTGGTCGGCGGGCCGCGTCGTCTGGAGCTGCCGGAAGACGGCCCCCTTGAGCAGGGTCTCGGCCTGCGGGAGCTCGATCGATTCGGGCGTGGCGCCGGTCTCCGCCAAGCCTTCGCGGAGCACGCGCGAGACGACGCGCGGCGCCATCAACGCCTCGAGCGCCTCGATGAGGAGCTGGTACAGAGCGTTCGGCGTCACCACGCCGACCTCGGCGTCACGACGCCGACCTCGGCGTCACGACGCCGACCTCGGCGTCACGACGCCGACGTCGCGGTCACGACGCCGTCTTCGGGCCCTTGGTGCCGGTTCAGAGATCGTCGTCCCAATCCACGGTGCCAGCGGTTCCGGTGGTGGCGCTCGGCCGGGCGACGGCGGGCGTGGCGCTGCGGCGCCGCCCGGTGCCGCGGCGGCCGCCGAGCAGACCGAACTGACGGCTGATGCCCACCAGCCCGGTCGCGGCGAAGACGATCGCCAGCAGCGTCGTCGCCGCCCACACGGTCTGGGCAGCGGCGCTGTCGAAGACCGAGAAGGCCGAGAGCGGCAGGAGCGTGTCGATGCCGGCGTAGGTCGCCAGCAGGCCGCCGAGCCCCACGATGCCCTCGTAGAGCGCCGGTACCAGCAGCAGCAGCAGGGCGACGCCGATCGCCTGCCAGTTGCGGTTGCCGCCGCCGAAGGCGACGTTCAGCAGGAACAGCGGCACGAGCGCCAGGAGGCCGATGACGAGCGTGACGACGTCGCGCACGAGTCCGGCCCAGACCGAGGTGGTCGTCCGCGCTCCCCGCTGGACGGCCGAGGGGGTCGCGCCAGCCAGCGACGTCTGCACGGCCTCGAGCTGACCCGCCGCGACGACCGTGTCCTGCACCCGCAGGGGTTGGGTGTCGGCGAGGCGGTCGAAGAGACCGACGGTCTCGGTGTCGAGGTTGGGTGCACTGGGCCGCAGGACGGGGCTGAGCCAGGTCGCGTAGCCTTCGGCCGCCGCCGCCAGCGCCACGTGCGCCTCGGTGTCGTCGCCGCGTTGGGCGGCCGCGGTCGCGCGCGCAGCGGCGCCGCCGAGCTCGGCGCGGACGTCCTCCAGGGACAGGTAGCCGGCGTCGAGCAGGCGTTCGGCGTGGGCCGGGGCCGCATCGGCCGGCATGCCCGCGGGAACCAGTTCGGCCAGCAGGGCGTCGAGCTGCTCGCGGCGCAGGGCTTCGTCGCGGGCCAACAGGATCTCGGCCAGGCGGGCCTCGGTGATCGCCTCACCCTCGTCGGTCGTCTCGGCCGCGCCGGCCACGGGTTCCACGGGCGTGCTCTCCGCGACCGCCTCGTCGGGCTCGACAGGTTCGGTCGCGTCGACGCTGGGCAGCAGGCTCGGTTCGGTGAGGGCGACGCCGCCACCAGGGACGCTGGTGCGCCGTTCGCGCGCGGCCGTACCGAGGTCGGCGATCCCGGCCTCCACCTCGGTCAACGCGTCGACGACGAGCGCCGTCTCGCCGGCGACGAGCGCGCCGGCGGCACGGACGAAGCCGGCGTTGAGCGAGCCCTCGGCGCGCGGGGAGTCCTGGACCAGGAGGAAGTGACCGTAGGCGCGTGCGAGCGCCCGGTACGCGGCACCGGTGTTGCTGGCCGCCAGCTCGCGCGCGACCGCCAAGCGGGTGGCCATCACGTTCGCGACACCCGCTTCGAGGTGGAAGCGCAAGGCGGACGCCGGTTGGCTCGGGTCCGTGATGGCGGTCCGATCGCTCTCGGAGAAACCGATGTCGTCGGCGATGCGACCGAGCCGCAGCCGGGCCAGCTCGAGATCGCCGTCCACGGCCGCCCGCAACGCCGCCTCGTACGCCAGCCGTTGGAAGCCGCCCTCGAGCACGGCCGCCTGAACCGCGAGGTCGTCGACGCTGCCGTTCGAGATCGCCGTCCGCGCCCGCTCGAACACCCGCTCCATGGCCGTCACGAGCGTCGAGCCGGCCGCGTCGCGCGAGAGCGTGAGCAAGGCGTTGAAGGCGCGGTCGACGTTCTCGCGGGCCGCCACCGCGTCGGTGTCGAGCGTCGCGACCGCGTTGCGCAGCCCATCGACGGCGATGCCGTACCGCTGCAGGTACGCGTCCTGGTCCTGGGCCCACGCCGACGAGGCGAGCGCGAGCGCGGCGAGGGTGGCCAGGCCGAGTCGAAGGGTGCGAACGTTCATCGTTCCTCCTCCAGCGCTGCGAGCGCTGCGTAGACCGCGCCGAGGTTGAGGTCGGCGGTCCCCGTGAGAGCGATCCAGTGGGGGTGGCTGGGTACGGCGACCAGGCGACCGCCGGTCGTGTCGATGCGGACGGATCGCAGCGCGTCACGGCGTTCGAGCAGGCTACCGCCCGCCGCCAGGACGCGTCCCAAGAGGTGGGCGTCCGGCAGCACGCCGCGCACCTCGAGCGGCGTCCCGCTGCGGTCGAAGTGGCCGACGCCGTGCACGCCCTCGATCTCGGCCAACGCGCTCAGCACCGCCTCGACCTCACCGAACGGTCGCCGACGAGGCACGGCTTCCGGTCGCGGCGCCACGGCGGCGGCCACGACCGGCGCCACGGCGACGGCCACGACCGGTGCCGCTTCAGGCGCCGTCGAGGTGGGCGGGACGAGCGGCTCCAACGCCACACGCGCGGCGGGCGCCGCCGCTGCCACGCGCTCGCGGGCGGCGCGAACCTGACTGACGGTGGCGCCGCGGGGCACCATCTGCGCCACGTCGCGCGCGACACGACGCAACGCGTGCCGCAGCCCCGGATCGGGAAGGACGCCCTTGAGTTCGCCGTAGACGCCCTTCATCAGGACGGTGGCCATCTCCTTCGGCCCCACGTCGTCGGGCGAGCGGTGGTGTCGAAGGAGGGCCCGATCGAGCACGCCGGTGGCCGCGCGACCCGGCAGCAGCCCGGTGAGCGCGACCCGTGTCCGCTCGTAGACCGCGTTGGGCATCGCCGCGTCTCCTGTCTCGCCGTCCCGGCGCAGGCGAGCGCGGGGCGACGGCATCCGAAGCCCGAGCCGGGTGTCCGTGGTCGGCGGACCGACCGGCGACAGCCTGTGCGTGCGAACGCCCGGGAGGCCGTCGCTCACGATAGAGGGCGGAAGCCGTCCGAACTGTGAAAAGCTCGTCCGAGCCGCGCGGGCGCCGGGCTCACGCGGCGGTGTCGCCTTCGACGCTCGCGGCAGCGGCGACGCCGCCGACGACCTGGAAGGCGTGACCGTAGCGCAGTCGGGCCGGACCGACGAGCGTCAGCGTGCCGCCGAGGGCGTCGCCCCAGCGGGAGGCCACCATCGCCAGGCCGTGGTCCCACTGGATGCCGATGCCACCCTCGCCGCTCGTCGTGGCGCCGTCGTCCGCACGCCCCTCGACGCGCTCGACGACCAGCCGCACGAAGGCGGGGTCGTGCGCTTCCGGTTCGCGCAGGACACCCGAGAGGCCGGCGGCCGCCACCCGAGGTGGCGTGACGTCGGGCCAGGCGTCCCGGATGGCGCGCAAGGTGCGGGCCAGCTCGGGCTCGGCATGCTCCGCCAGGACGCCCAGCGCTCGCGGCACCTCGGCCACGGGGAGCACGAGTTGGCGCAGATGACGCTCGGCGTCGCCCAAGACCCCGTCGTCGGGTGCCGGGTCGAGCTCCACGCGCACCTGGCGCACGAGGCCGTTCGCCAACACGACGACGGCGAGCAAGGCGCGCGCGTGCAGCAGCGAGAGGTGGATCTCCAGGGCGTGGACGCTGGGATCGGCCGGCACCCGCACGACCACCGCGTAACCCGAGAGTTCGGCGGCCGCTTCGGCGAGCTGACGCAACAGCGCGTCGCCGTGACTGCCGGCCAGACGTCGCCGGACGGCCGACCAGGCGGCCGGCGGCAACGGATCGGGAGGCAAGAACGCGTCGGCGTACCGGCGGAAACCCAAGGCGGTCGGGATGCGACCGGCCGAGGTGTGGGGTTGGTGGAGCAGGCCCGCCTCGTCGAGCTCACCGAAGGCGTTGCGCACCGTCGCGCTCGACACGTCGAGCTCGGCCGCGACGGTCGACGACGCCACCGGCCGTGCCGTTCGCACGTAGCGATCGGCGACCACGTTCAAGATGCGTTCAGCGCGCTCGCGCATGCTTAGGACGTTACCATCCGACCGGCCGATTCGGCTTGCCTCACGAGGCGGACGGCGGCCGCTCCGCCAGCGCGCGGACCCGCTCGACGGCCGCCATGGGTACCGGCATGACCGAGAGCCGGTTGCCGCGCCGCAGAAGCGCCAGGTCGAACTCGGCGAGGACCGGATCCTGGCGCAGCTCCGTCAGCGACACGAGCCTCGGCAGCGGTGCGACCGCGCGCACGTCCACGAGCACCCAACGCGGCTCCTCACGCGAACTGCGGGGGTCGGCGTAGGGCGAGGCTGGGTCGAACTGGGTCGGATCGACCCTGGCCGTGCTGGCGACCTCGGCGAGACCCGCCACCCCCGGCGGCTTGGCGTTCGAGTGGTAGAAGAGCACCACGTCGCCCACCTGCATCTCGTCGCGGAGGTAGTTGCGCGCTTGGTAGTTGCGCACGCCCTCCCACGGCGTCGTCCGGTCCGGGGCGCGCCACAGGTCGTCGAACCCGAAGGTGTCGGGTTCCGACTTGAGCAGCCAGGCTCGGCGCTCAGGCACGTCGCCCGCCCGTCGGCGAGCGACGCCTCGTCGAAGGGATCGCCGCCATCACTCCCACTCGATCGTGCCCGGTGGCTTGGAGGTGACGTCGTAGACGACCCGGTTGACCTCGGGCACCGCGTTCACGATGCGGCTCGAGACGGTGGCCAAGAAGTCGTGCGGCAGCCGCGCCCAATCTGCCGTCATGCCGTCGATGGACGTGACCGCGCGCAGCACGACGGTATGGGCGTAGGTGCGGGCGTCGCCCATCACGCCCACCGAGCGGATGGGGGTGAGCACCGCCAGCGCCTGCCAGGTGTCGCGATAGAGATCGAACTCGCGCAGCGCGCTGACGAACAGGTCGTCGACACGCTGGAGCACGGCCAAGCGCTCGGCGGTGACCTCGCCCAGGATGCGGATCGCCAGGCCCGGCCCGGGGAACGGATGGCGGTCGCGCAGGTGAGGCGCCAGCCCCAAAGCCTCGGCCACCTCGCGCACCTCGTCCTTGAAGAGCGTGCGGAACGGTTCGAGCAGCTCGAAGCCGAGCTCCTCGGGCAGCCCGCCGACGTTGTGGTGGGACTTGATGTTGGCGGCGCCGTGACCGCCCGCCGACTCGATCACGTCTGGATACAGCGTCCCCTGAGCCAGGAAGCGGATGGGGCGGTCGGCCTGCAGCCGCAGCGCCTCACGCGCGAAGACGTCGATGAAGGTCTTGCCGATCGCCTTGCGCTTCGCCTCGGGGTCGCTGACGCCGGCCAGCACGCCCAGGAACAGGTCGGCGGCGTCGACCCGGATGAGCGGCACACCCAGGCCCCGCAGGGCGCGCTCGACCTCGTCGCCTTCGCCGAGGCGCAACAGGCCGGTGTCGACGAAGACCGGGACGAGACGCTCGCCGATGGCGCGATGCAGGAGCAGGCCGAGGGTGGTGGAGTCGACGCCGCCGCTGATGCCCAGCAGGACCCGGTCGTCGCCCACCTGGGCGCGGACGTCGGCGATCGCTTCGTCGACGATGTGGGCAGCGGTCCAGTCGCGGGGGACGCCGGTGGCCTCGACGAAACGTTCGAGGACCTGCAGACCCTTGGGGGTGTGACGCACCTCTGGATGGAACTGCAACGCGTAGCGTCGGCGCCCGGCGTCCTCCATCGCGGCTACGAGGGTGTCGGCGGTGCGGGCCGTCACCCGGAACCCGGGCGGCGGCGTGGCCACGGCGTCGCCGTGGCTCATCCAGGCCACGAAGTCGCCTTCGACGCCGGCGAAGAGATCGCCCTCGTAGTGGTCGAGGACGGCCTTGCCGTACTCGCGCACGGGCGACGCGCGCACCTCGCCGCCAAGCGCGCGCGCCAACAATTGCATGCCGTAGCAGATCGCCAGCACCGGCACGTCGGTGTCGAGCAGGCCCGGGGGCAGCTGCGGTGCACCGTCGCCGTACACGCTTTGAGGGCCCCCCGATAGCACGACCCCGTAGGCGTCGAGTTCGCGCAGGCGGGCGGGGGTCACGTCGGGTGTCTCGATGACCGAGAACACCTGCAGCTCGCGCAGCCGGCGTGTGATGAGGCGCGTGTACTGAGAGCCGTAATCGATGACGACGAGGCTGGCCATGGGGTCTCCAGGCGGCTCAGGGAGCCGTGGGATCGGGGAAGACGAGCACGAGGGAGCGCTCGAGGGGGAGGTCGAGCGTCGCGGGAGCCGATCTTCGGTCGAGGAACTGACCCTCGAAGCGCCAGGTCCCCTCGCGGTCGAGCGGGACCGGACCCGGCACGCTGCCGATGACGGTGCCCACCGCGTGGCGCGAACCGACCGGACGCTCCAGCACCACCAGCCGGACCGGCGGCAACCCGGTGGGTTCGACGCGCACGTTCACGACGAAGGTCGTCGCCGCGGTGCCGGTCGCCACCGAGACCGGCCGACGCTGTGTCAACCAGATCAGGGCCGCCAGCAGGGCGACGCCGGCGATGAGGAGCACGAGGAGGCCGGCTCGCCGACGCGCGGCGGGGGTCGCCGTCGCTTGCGCCACGACGGCGGCCGAACGCCGGCGGATGGGCGACCACGGGTCCTCGCCCGAGCGGACGGTGGCGCCGGGTGGCGGGGCCTTCACGAAGGCGGGCGTCGGCGCCGGTCGACGGCGGCTGGGCGCGTCGGCCGCGTCGTGGTGGCGGTCGGCCCGGTCCGCGGGGACGGGGAGTCGGGTTGGGCTCGGAGCGTCGTCGCCGCTGTCGACGGTGCGCCCGGGGCGCGCCGGGCGCGACACCCTTGGCCGCAGGGAAAGCCGATCCCGTCGGCTTGGGCGGGGTCGGCGTCGGTGCCGTCGGCGTGGACGAGGTCGGCGTTGCGGCCCTGGGTTCGGACGCGGCCGAAGGTGGTCGTGCTGGCTTCGCCGCTGCCTCGGGCGCCGCCCGTTCGGGCGCCGCGGCCCGGGGGGCCGTGGCCTGGGGCGCTGCGGCCTGGGGCGCCACCGCCTGGCGCCGCCGCCTGGGCGCCGCCGGCTGGGGCGCCGCCGGCGTCGCTACGGGCGGAGCGGCGGCCGCGTCGGCGGGCGCCGCATGGCCGAGCGCATCGGCCGCGGCCGCGGAACGGTCCGCGGGCGCGGAACCGTCCGCCGGCCCGGATCGGTCCGTGGGAGCGTTTGGCCTTTCGCCGTGGGTGGTCTCGACGTCCGGGCTCCGCGCGTCGGCATCCGCAGAGGCCCCGGGCGCGACCGCCGGGAGGGCATGGACCTCGCCTCGCTCGGCGATCGCGGCCAGTCTTCGGCGCATACCGGACGAGATCGACGTGCCGGCGAGCGCCAGCAGCGACCCGGCGAGGTCGCGGGCGTCGTCCGCGAGCGACGCATCCGTGCGCCAACCGACCCCGTACCCCTCGACCCAGACCCGGTCGCCGCGTCGCCACAAGCGCTCCGCACCCAGTGCCCCGTGGGCGATGCCGAGCCGAGCGGCGTCGGTGAGCGTCTCCAGGACCGCCGCGACCGAGACGTCGTCGGCGAGCTCGGGTGCGTCGGAGAAGGGTGTCGCGGTCCCGGCGGTCTCGAGATCGACCACCCAGGTGGGACCGGAGAGGTCCGCCCGCAACAGACGCCAGGCCCCCGAAGGCGTCGGGGCACCGGGGCGGAGCGTGGGTGCGATGGGTCCGCGATAGCGCAGCACGGGCAGGCCGGTCAGGGGGTCGACCACGCGGTCTCGCGACACCGCGGGCGGTTCAGCGTTCCTGGATCCGGCGCCGTCGGTCATCCGCGCCATGGTAAGCGCGTCGCGCATGGTGCCACAAGGCGAGCGGCGACCGCGCCGCTCGTCGCCGAGCCTCCCAACCGGTGCACGCCACGCTGGTACCGTGCCGCATGGCGATCACCGAACGCTCGGTCATGGACGCTCTGGCGACGGTTCAGGACCCCGAACTGCATCAGGATCTCGTTTCCTTGGGGATGGTCGAGCACGTGGCGATCGACGGAGATCGTGTCACCGTCCGCATCCAGCTCACGACCCCGGCGTGTCCCATGCGGGCGCAGATCGAGGGCGACGTTCGCCGTGCGCTCGCCGGCGTGCCGGGCCTGGGGTCGGTCGAACTGTCGTTCGGTGCCCAGGTCCGACCCAGCCCCACGGGCAACCTTCCCGGCGTCAAGAACGTGGTCGCCGTCGGTTCCGGCAAGGGGGGTGTGGGGAAGTCGACGGTCGCCGCCAACCTGGCCGCGGCCTTGGCCCTCGACGGCGCCGACGTCGGCCTGCTGGACGCCGACATCTACGGACCGTCGCAGGCCAAGATGTTCTCGGTGGAGGGCAAGCGCCTGCTCGCCGACGACGAGAAGCGCATCTTGCCGCTGATGAACCACGGCGTGAAGATGATCTCGATCGCCAACCTGGTCGAGGACGGTCAGGCGCTCACGTGGCGGGGGCCGATCCTGCACGGCACGCTCACGCAGCTGCTGCAACAGACGGTGTGGGGCGACCTCGACTACCTCATCGTCGACCTGCCGCCGGGGACCGGCGACGTCCAGCTGTCGCTGGCCCAGCTCGTGACGCTCGCCGGCATGGTGCTCGTCACCACGCCGCAAGACGTGGCCGTGCTCGACGTCCGACGGGCGGCCACGATGGCGCGCAAGACGCACGTGCCGCTCCTGGGCGTGGTCGAGAACATGAGCTACTACGCGTTGCCGGACGGGTCCAAGGACTTCTTGTTCGGGGAGGGTGGCGCGCGTGCGTTCGCCGAGTCCGAGGGCTTGCCGCTGCTGGGAGAGGTGCCGATCACCCGGTTGCTCCGCGAGAGCGCCGACGCGGGCGTCCCCTTGGTCGTCAGCGCACCCCAGGACGCCAGCGCCATCGAGTTGCGGGCGATGGCCCGGCGGGTGGCGGGGCAAGTCTCCATCCAGGCGCTGAACACGCTGCCCATGATGGGGACCTCGACCGGCGTCGGTTGACGCCGCGACGCCCGTCCGACTAGGCTCAGGGGGCGGGAGGAGTAGCCCCCTCCCCGACCGACAGCGAGGTCGTGCACCGGGTCATCCCGGCGGTGAGAGCGCGGCTCGGATCGGCGGGGGCGAAGGTCGCCCGTGAGGGTGTCGCGCAGCGCGACGCCCCGTGGGGAAGAACCGACGCCGAGGGCGTCCCAGTAGAACCCCGGCTCCGCCTCGGGCGGAGCGTGAGCGCCCCGCTTCGGTGGGGAACCGCGGTGGTACCGCGGGGCCGACGCCCCGTCCGCGTCCCGACTCGCCAGCTGCGAGCGGGCGCGTCAGGCGCCCGCCTCCGAGGAGCCGACCATGGCCGACCGCCGCGCCGACGACCCGACCGAACTCGACCTACCGACGCGCTACGACCCGCAGGCGCTGGAAGCGCGCTGGGCGCGGCGCTGGGCCGACGACCCGTTCACGGCCGATCCGGCCAGCGGCAAGCCGCCCTTCACGATCGTCATCCCACCGCCGAACGTCACCGGCAACCTGCACCTGGGGCACGCGTTCGACAACGCCATCATCGACGCGCTCATCCGCTTCAAGCGGCTGCAGGGGTTCGAGGCCCTGTTCCAGCCGGGCACGGACCACGCAGGGATCTCGACGCAGGTGCAGGTCGAACGGGCGCTGCGGGCGGAGGGCATCGATCGACACGAGCTGGGGCGCGAAGCGTTCGTCGAGCGCGTCTGGGCGTGGAAGGAACGGTACGGCGGGATCATCCTCGAGCAGCTCCAGCGGCTCGGCGTCTCCGCCGATTGGACCCGTACCCGCTTCACCCTCGACGAGGGGCTCTCCCGCGCGGTGCGCAAGCAGTTCGTGGATCTCTACCATCGCGGCGCCGTCTACCGTGGCGAGCGCATCGTGAACTGGGATTCGGTGAGCCGCACGACGCTCTCCGACCTCGAGGTGGAACGCGAGGACCGTGCCGGCCACCTGTACCGCGTGCGCTACCCGGCCGAGGACGGGGGCGAGGGGATCGAGATCGCCACGGTGCGACCCGAGACGATCTTCGCCGACCAAGCGGTCGCCGTGCACCCCGACGACGAGCGCTACCGCCATCTCGTCGGGCGCCGCGTGCGCGTGCCGCTCACCGACCGGCTCGTGCCCGTCATCGCCGACACCGCGGTCGAGCTCGACTTCGGCACCGGGGCGCTGAAGATCACGCCTGCGCACGACCCGACGGACTTCGAGATCGGCGAGCGCCACGGTCTGGACCGTCCGTCGGTGATCGACCTCGACGGCCGTCTGACCTCCGAGCTGGTGCCCGAGAGCTTCCGCGGCCGTGACCGCTTCGAGGCCCGCGCCGACGTGGTGACGGCGCTCGAACGGGCCGGTCTGCTCGTCGACGTCACCGACCACACCGTCGCGCTCGGTCTCTCGCAGCGCACCGGTGAGCCGGTCGAGCCGCTCCTGTCCACGCAGTGGTTCTACGACACCTCGTCGGCGGCCGCCCGCGCGCTCGCGGCGCTCGAGGCCGGCGAGATCAGGATCGTCCCCGACCGCTACACGAAGGTCAACCGCGACTGGTTGGCCAACCTGCGTCCCTGGAACGTCTCACGTCAGCTCTGGTGGGGACACCGGATCCCCGCTTGGTACGACGAGGACGGCCAGGTGGTCGTGCCCGATCCCGAGAACCCGTACCTGGACCCGCCCGACGACCCGCGGTACGCCGGCCGGACGCTGACCCAGGACCCCGATGTCTTCGACACCTGGTTCAGCTCGAACCTGTGGCCCTTCAGCACGCTCGGTTGGCCCGACGAGAGCGACCCGTTCTTCGAGCGCTTCTATCCCACCTCGGTGCTCGTGACGGGCTACGACATCCTCTTCTTCTGGGTGGCGCGCATGGAGCTCGCTGCCTTCGAGTTCACCGATCGGGTGCCCTTCCACACGGTCGTCCTGCATGGGCTGGTGCTCGATGAGCACGGCCAGAAGATGTCGAAGTCGAAGGGCAACGGCATCGATCCCCTCGAGCTGATCGACGAGAGCGGGGCGGACGCGCTCCGTTTCGCCATGGCCCACGCCAGCACCGGTGGGCAAGACGTGCGCTGGGACCCTCGACGGGTGGAGATGGGGCGCAACTTCTGCACGAAGCTGTGGAACGCGGCGCGGTTCGTGCGCTCCAACCTCGACGGACCCGAGGACACGGCGGAACCGACGCGGCTCGCCGATCGCTGGATCCTCTCCCGCTTGCAGGCGGCGACCGAGGACGTCACCGCCGCGCTCGAGGCGTTCGACCTGGGCGCCGCCACCAGGCTCGCCTACGAGTTCACGTGGTCGACGTTCTGCGACTGGTACCTCGAGGCGGCCAAGCCGGCGCTGCGCGAGGACGATCCGCGGACCCGCGCCACCTTGCGGCGGGTGCTCGAAGGCGTGCTGACGCTGCTGCACCCCATCGTGCCGTTCGTGACCTCCGAGCTGTGGGAGGCGCTGGGTCATGAACGTCAGCTGGGGGACGCCGCGTGGCCGCGATCGGACGATGGCGGACGCGATGAAGCGGCGGAGCGCGATTTCGAGCGGCTGCAGGCGGCGGTGGCCGCCGTGCGGCAGCTCCGCGCCGACGCCGATCTGCCCCCGAACCAGGCCGTGCCGCTCGTGCTCGAGGGCCCCGGGGCCGAGGTCCTGCTCCGCGACGCCAGCGTCTTCGGCACCCTCGCCCGGGCCACGGTGCTGGCCGAGGCGCCGGCCGGTGCCTCGCTGACCCAACCGGTCGCCGACGTCGTGCTGCGGCTCCCGTTCGAGGGCGTGGTGGACGTCGAGGTCTGGAAGGCGAAGCAGCACGCGCGCCTCGAGGCGCAGCAGGCCGAGGTCGCCCGCTCGACGAAGAAGCTTGCCAACGAGCGCTTCGTGGCCGGCGCGCCGGCCGAGGTGGTGGCGGAGGAGCGGCGGCGCTTGGCCGAGGCCGAACGGCTGGTGGGGGAGATCGGTGCGAGCTTGGCGCGGATCGCCTGAGGACGAGCGACGATCGCGCCCGTGCGCTCAGGTCGGTTCGTCGACCTCGGCGGGCTCGGGCGCCTCGGCCACGCGTTCGGGCGCGGCGAGGTCGAGCCCGTTGGCGAAGCCGCAGGCGCCCTCCCAACCGTCGCCCAGGCGGCGCTCGAGCGCGTCCGCTGCAGCGGCGACCACGCGCTCGACCAGCTCGCGTTCGTCGTCACGGAACCGCGACAACACCCAGTTCTCGGTCGCCCATCCCTCCGGGGGTCGTGAGATGCCGACCTTGAGCCGTTCGAAGTCGGCCCCGATCCGCGCCAGGATGTCGCTCACGCCGCGCTGCCCACCCGCCCCGCCGCCCCGCTTGAAGCGCAAGCGGCCCAGCGGTAGGTCGAGGTCGTCGTGCACCACGAGGAGCGCCTCGGGCCGCACACGACCCCGCGCCATGGCCGCCTGCACCGCTTCCCCCGAGAGGTTCATGTAGGTCCGCGGCCGGACGAGCGTGACGCCGTCGGCTTCGGCCACGTCGGCACGCTTGACGGTGCGGAAGCGGGCGCCACGGCGACGTGCCAGCTCCTCCACGACGAGGAACCCGGCGTTGTGCCGGGTTCCCGCGTACTGCGGCCCGGGGTTACCGAGGCCGACGACCAGTTGGAGGTCAGTCTTCGTCGCGTTCCTCTTCGTCTTCGGTGCCGATGACCTCGGGCTCCACGTCCTCTTCCCCGGTCGTTTCGGTCTCGTCGGCGACGACGCGCGGCGGCACCACCGCGACGACGGCCAGGTCGAGGTCGTCGAGGATCTCGATGTCGGCCGGCAGCAGCGCCTGGAGGTCGCGGATGTGGAAGGAATCGCCGATCGCCAGGTCGGAGACGTCGAGCTCGATGGTGTTCGGGATCGCGCCCGGCAGGACGCTGAGGTAGACCTCGCGGCGCTGGACGTCGAGCTGGCCGCCCTCCTTGGTCCCGATCGCGGTGCCGAGGAGCTCGATGCGGACGTGGACGTGCACCTTCTGGCCCGCGGTGACGGCGTAGAAGTCGACGTGTTGCGGCACGCGCCGACGCTTGTTCATCTGCACGGCCTTGACCAGGACGGCATGCGTGTCGCCATCGACATCGAGGTCGATGACGCTGGACATGCCCTGCTCCCGGAACACCTTGTCGAAGGCTTTGAGGTCGACGCTGATGGGTACGTTGAGGGACTTGTTGTAGACGATCGCGGGCAGGCGGCCCTGCTGACGCAGGCTGACCGCCGCGCCGGCAGTGCGCTTCTGGGCTTCGAGCTTCATGCGTCCTCCGAGGGCCCGGAGCGCGGGCCGTGCCGTATCACGAGGGGGTACCCGCGGTGCGGGCAGCGTCCGTACAGCGCTCCACAGTACACGCCGCGGCCGGGCGTGTCAAAGCGGGCCCGCCCCCCCGACGGTGGTGGCGCGTGTCCGCCTCCTCGACGTTCAGGACGAGAAGAGCGAGCTCACCGAGTCGTTGTTGTGGACGTTCGAGATCGCCTTCGCCAGGAGCGGTGCGACGGAGAGCACCTCGACGACGTCGTGACCGCCCGCGAAGGGGATCGTGTCGGTCACGTAGACCTTCCCGATCGCCTCGTGGGTGAGCCGATCGAGCGCCGGCGGGGTGAAGACCGCGTGCGTGGCGGCGACCCGCACGTCGGGGATCGCGCCCAGGCGCAGCAGCGCGTCGATGCCACGGCGCATCGTGCCCGCCGTGGAGATCATGTCGTCGATCATGATCGGCCGCAGTCCGGCGACGTCGCCGATCACGTGGGTGACCTCGGTCTCGGTGGGGCTGGTGCGGCGCTTGTAGAGCATCGCCAGCGGTAGGCTCAGCAGGTTGGCGAGGCGTCGTGCCTCGGTGGCGCGGCCAACGTCGGGGGAGACGACCACCGAGCGGTCGAGATCGGTCGTGCGGATGTGGTTGCCCAAGATGTCGAGCGCCGTCAGGTGGTCGACGGGGACGTCGAAGAACCCCTGGATCTGACCGGCGTGCAGGTCGACGGTGATGACGCGATCGACGCCGGCGGTCTCGAGCAGGTTGGCGACCAGTTTCGCGGTGATCGGCTCACGGGCCTGGACCTTCTTGTCTTGGCGGGCGTAGCCGAAGTACGGGATCACCGCGTTGACCCGCCAGGCGGACGCGCGACGCAGCGCGTCGACCAACACGAGCAACTCCATGAGCGTGTGGTTCACCGGGGCGCACGTCGACTGGATGACGAAGCAATCGGCGCCGCGGACGCTCTCCTCGAGCGCGATCCGGGTCTCGCCGTCGGGGAACTGCGACACGGTGCCGCGCGCCAGCCGCTTCTGGAGGTGTTCGGCGACGGCTTCCGCAAGCGCCGGCGTCGCCCCGCCGGCGAAGAGCTTGACGTCTTCGCCCGCCCTCATCGGACGGTCTCCGGGCGTCGGTCGTGCGATCGGATCACGCGTCACCTCACAGAGCCGGGGCGGCGGCCGCCGGCCACGGTCCGCCCCGGTCGCACCGGAGGTCGGACGTCGGCACGGAGTGTAACCCTAGTGGCCGAGCCGGTCGGCGCGGCCCAAGCCCGCCCGGTTCTGGACCGCGTCCGTCCGGGGGGGCTCGCGCCTCTCAGCGAGCGAACTCGCGCCTCTCTAGCGAGCGAACTCGCGCCTCCTAGCGAGCGTATTCGACCGCCCGCGACTCCCGCACCACCGTCACCTGGACCTGGCCCGGGTACTCCATGTCGCGCTCGATGCGTTGCGCGATGTCGCGTGCCAGCAGGACGGCCGAGGCGTCGTCGACCTTGTCGGGCTCGACGATGATGCGGATCTCGCGGCCGGCCTGGATGGCGTAGCTCTTCTCGACGCCAGGGAACGACGTGGCGATGCTCTCGAGCCCTTCGAGCCGCTTGAGGTAGCTCTCCAGTGTCTCGCGCCGGGCCCCAGGTCGAGCGGCGCTGATCGCGTCCGCAGCGTTGACCAGGACGGGGTAGAGCGTCTCGGCCTTCTCCAGGTCGTGGTGGTTGGCGATGGCGTCGATCACCTCGCGCGGTTCGCCGAAGCGGCGCCCCAACTGACCGCCGATCTCCGTGTGCGTGCCCTCGATCTCGCGGTCGATCGACTTGCCGATGTCGTGCAGGAGCCCGGCACGGCGCGCCAACGCGACGTCGAGGTCGAGCTCGGCAGCGATCAGACCCGTGAGGTGAGCGACCTGGACCGAGTGCTTGAGGATGTTCTGGCCGTAGCTGGTGCGGAAGTGCATGCGCCCCAGCAGCTGGACCAGTCCCGGTTTGAGACCCACGACCTCGGCCTCGAGCACGCCTTCCTCGCCCCGTTCACGGATGTACGTCTGCATCTCCTGCTGGGCCTTCTGGACGACCTCCTCGATGCGGGCCGGATGGATGCGGCCGTCGCTGACGAGCTCGGCCAACGCCAGCTTGGCGACCTCGCGCCGCATCGGGTTGAACGACGAGAGCAGGACGGCTTCGGGGGTGTCGTCGATGATCACGTCGACGCCGGTGAGCGATTCGAAGGCGCGGATGTTGCGCCCTTCGCGACCGATGATGCGGCCCTTCATGGCGTCGCTGGGGATCGGCACGACCGAGACGCTGATGGCGGCCGAGACCTCGCTGGCCGAGCGCTGGATCGCCTGGGCGAGCACGTTCTGCGAGCGGCGCTTGGCGTCGGCGTCCGCCTGTTCGAGCGCCGAGCGCACCCGCATCGCCTTCTCACGCTCGAGCTCACGGTCGAGCTTGCCGAGCACCAGCTCGGTGGCGCCTTCGCGGGTGAGCTGAGCGACCTCGAAGAGGCGCTCGTCGGCCTCGGCGAGCCGTTGCTGGAGGCGCGTGCCCTCGGAATCGAGCTCGCGCGCACGCTGATCGAGACGTTCCTCGTTCTCGTCGAGCCGCAACGCGCGGGCGTCCTGTTGTTCGCCGCGGCGCGTCAGGCGTTCCTCGAGCTGCTCGATCTTCTCGCGGTCGCGCCGCAGCTCCTCGCGGGCGTCGCGCAGGGAGACGCGACCCTCCTCGAGGTCGGTGCGGGTGCGAGCGAACTCCCCTTCGAGCGTGGTGCGCCGACGACCGAGGTCCTCTTCGAGCTGTTCGCGCAAGCGCGCGAACTCGGCGTCGAGCCTGGCGCGCGCTTCGGCGAGGCGCACGCGGGCGTCGGTGGCGGCCTGGTCGCTCAGCTGGCGCGCCTCTTGGGTGGCACGCTCGCGGATGGCGCGTCCCTCGGCCTCGGCGGCCTCGAGCACCTCGCGGTCGCGCGTCCGACGCATCGAGTAGGCGACGACGGCGCCGACGGCGGCGCCGATCAGCAGTGCCAGGAAGATCCAGAGCGCGATCACGCGTCGTCCTCGGTGCCTTCGTCGAGGGTTTCGGCGGCGGCCGCAGCGGCCTTCTGGCCACCACCGATCGCAGCCAACACCCGCTCACGCAACTCCGCTGCCAACGCCGGATGCGCCCCCACGAACTCCGCCGCCTTCTCCTTCCCCTGACCCAACCGCGTCTCCCCATACGCGAACCACGAACCACTCTTCTGCACCACCTCCAGATCCGCCGCGATCCCCACCAGATCCCCCATCCGATCGATCCCCCGACCGAACACGATCTCGATCTCCGCCTCCCGAAACGGCGGCGCCACCTTGTTCTTCGTCACCTTCACCCGCACCCGATTCCCCACCTTCTCACCCCCCACCTTCACATCCCCCTTCCGCCGCACCTCCACCCGCACACTCGCGTAGAACTTCAAAGCCCGCCCCCCCGGCGTCGTCTCCGGGTTCCCATACATCACCCCGATCTTCTCCCGGATCTGATTGATGAACAACACCGACGTCCGCGACTTGCTCATCACCCCCGTCAACTTCCGCAACGCCTGACTCATGAGCCGCGCCTGCAACCCCACATGCGCATCCCCCATCTCCCCCTCGATCTCCGCCCGCGGCGTCAACGCCGCCACACTGTCCACCACCACCACATCCACCGCCCCCGACCGCACCAACAACTCCACGATCTCCAGCGCCTGCTCCCCCGTATCCGGCTGACTCACCAACAACTCCCCCACATCCACCCCCAACGCCCGCGCGTACCCCGGATCCAGCGCATGCTCGGCGTCCACGAACGCCGCCACCCCACCCGCACGCTGCGCTTCGGCCACCACATGCAACGCCAACGTCGTCTTCCCCCCCGACTCCGGCCCATAGATCTCCACCACCCGCCCCCGCGGAAACCCCCCCACCCCCAACGCCACATCCACCGACAACGACCCCGACGAGATCACCCCAAACGACAACCCCCCCGGATCATCCCCCAACCGCATGATCGCCCCCTTACCGAACTGCTTCTCGATCTGGTGCAGGGTCGTGTCGAGCGCCTTCCGTCGTTGCGGTTCCACATCGATCGCGCCTCCTCGGCTCGCTGGTCGCCCCTGGGCGCGGAGACCTGGAGGGTCGCCCAGCGCGCGGGGCGGAGGGACGGGCATCCGTCAGCACGGACGCACCGTGTCAAGTCGTCATCAGGGACCAGAGGCCGAAGAGAGCGGCGAACGCGAGGCGCTCGTCTCGCCAGGTGCGCCCAGGATGGGGCAGCGTGAGCGAGCGTGCGTTGGCTCCGTCCGGGCCGACGGCCGCCCATGAAGCGGTCCAGCTCGGACGGTCGTCCGCCTTCTTCGCGGTCTTCACCCAAGGGGTGAGGGCCACGCCATGGTCCGCATCGAAGCGAAGGCAGGCGGCGCGCGCGAGGACCACAGCCTCGGAACGTCCCTCTTCGGCGACGAGGTCCGGTGTGGCTGGACCAGGTCGTCGGCCGGATGCGGCCGTGAGGGTGGCGTGTGGCACGTCGAACACGGCCAGCGCTTCGTCGCGCCATGCTATCACGGCACCTCGGAGCACTTGGGAGCGCGCCTCGTCGTCGAGGGCGGCGGCAGCGAGCAGGGTCGTGAAGAAACCACCCGTGGCTCGATCGACGATCGCCAGGTGACCCTGGCGCCGTCCCAGCGCAGCGAGGGTGGCGTCCGCCAACTCGTCGTCGTCACGCCCCCAGATGGCCCCGTCGAGGGCCTGGGCGACGCCTTCCGCCACGGGCGCCAGCCGCGCCAGGGCGTCGGCCTCGTCCTGCCCCTTGGCGGCCACCCGGACGTGGACCCCGTCGCGCTTGGCGTACGTGGCCACGCTGGGGTTCGACGCCTCGGTCCAGGCGCCGAGCAGATCGGCGACGTGGGACTCGCCCAGCCCGAGCGTCTTGAAGGTGCGGGCGACGAAGCGGGCGTTCGGGAAGCGCAGGCGTGGGACGACCTCGTTCGTCCACATCGGGTACAGCTCGTGCGGCGGTCCGGGTAGGGCCACGATGGCGCAGGGTCGGCCGTCGACCTCGGTCCGCACGAACCAGCCCGGTGCCGTCCCGTTCGGGTTGGCCAGCGCCTCCGCCGAGGGGATCAGCCACGCCTGCTTGAGGTTGCGCTCCGGCATGCTCCGTGCGAGGCGCGCGAAGCGAGCGCGCAAGTCGGCGGCGAGCTCCGGGTCGACCGTCGGCGTCTCGCCCACGACGTCGGCGATGGCCTCGCGGGTGAGGTCGTCCTCGGTGGGGCCGAGTCCGCCGCAGACGACCACCAGGTCGCTGCGGGCGGCAGCGGCGCGGAGGGCGTCGCCGATGCGGGCGCGGTTGTCGCCCACGCGCTGCGACCAGAGCACGTCGACGCTCAGATCGGCCAGGGCACGCGCGAGCCAGGCGGAGTTGGTGTCGTGGATCTCGCCGAGGAGCAGTTCGGTGCCGATGGCGAGCAGTTCGGCTCGGTGCGCGTGGTGAGGCTGCGCCGGATGTGTCTGCATGGGAGAGGCTACCGCTCGCGGTCGCTCGGCACGGCCAGGTCGGTGCCGCGGACGTCGCCAGGCACTGGGTCCCCGACACGTTCGGTCCGGTGGGGGTGGTGCTAGCATGCCCCATGAACCTAGGTCCCCTCGTGAAACCCGTCCAGCACGTACGGAGCGGTTCGTGAAGCCGAACACCCTGGCTGCCTTGCGTGCCAGCGCCTGGGGCCGTCACGCAGGACGCACCGTCCACGACGAGTTGCGGGCGAACCTGATCGAGCGCTTGCGCGCCGGCCGGGTGGTGTTCCCCGGCGTGTTGGGGTACGACGACACGGTGGTGCCGCAGCTCGTGAACGCGGTGCTGTCACGGCACCACTTCATCCTGCTCGGCCTGCGCGGGCAGGCCAAGACGCGCCTGTTGCGCTCGCTCACCGACCTGCTCGACGACGAGGTGCCGGTGATCGCCGGGGCCGAGCTGCCCGACGACCCCTTGGCTCCCGTCACCGTCGAGGGTCGTGCCGTGGTCGCCGAGGCTGGCGACGCGACGCCGGTGGCATGGTTGCCGCGCGCGGCGCGCTACGTCGAGAAGCTGGCCACACCCGACGTGACCGTCGCGGACCTGATCGGCGACATCGACCCCATCAAGGCCGCCCGCTTGGGCACCCAGCTTGGCGACCCGCGCGCCATCCACTACGGCCTGTTGCCCCGTGCCAACCGGGGCATCTTCGCGGTGAACGAACTCCCCGACCTGGCCGGCAAGGTCCAGGTGGCGCTCTTCAACGTGATGCAAGAAGGCGACGTGCAGGTCAAGGGCTACCCGCTGCGTTTGCCGCTCGACGTCGTCCTCGTGTTCAGCGCCAACCCGGAGGATTACACCGCCCGCGGCAAGATCATCACGCCGCTGAAGGACCGGATCGGCAGCGAGGTTCGCACCCACTACCCCCGCACGGTCGAGGAGGGCATGGCGGTCACGGCCCAAGAGGCCTGGACCGATCGCGACACCGGCGTGCGCGTCCCGGGCTTCGTCGCCGAGATCGTCGAGGAGGTCGCGTTCCAGGCCCGCGACGACGCTCGGGTCGACAAGCACGCGGGGGTGTCGCAGCGGCTCCCGATCAGCTTGCTCGAAGCCGTCGCGTCCAACGCCGAGCGCCGCGCGCTCGTGCTCGATATGCCGCCGGTGGCGCGGACCTCGGACCTGTACGCCGCGCTGACGGCGATCACGGGCAAGCTCGAGCTCGAGTACGAGGGCGAGCTTCGCGGCGGTGAAGCGGTCGCCCGCGACGTCGTCCGCCGCGCCGTGGGGCAAGTGTTCGGGCGTCGTCTCGGGTCCAGCAGCCCGGACGAGGTGGTGGCGTGGTTCGCCGACGACCAGAGCCTCAAGCTCGGCGAGGACCTCCCGCCCGACGCGGTGTTGGAGGTGTCGAGCGGCGTGCCGGGTCTGCTGGAGGTGGCGCGATCGGTGGCCGAGGGCACCACCCCCGCCGACCTGGCCGTCGCCGTGGAGTTCGTCCTCGAGGGGCTCGTCGCGCGTCGCGAGGTGGCGCGCTCCGAGGAGCGGGGCTACGTGGGCGCCGATCCCGAGCTCGCGACCGCCGGTGGTGCGCGGCGACGGTGGAACTGATCGCCGGTCCGGCAGGGGAGGTCGTGTGAAGGCGATTCGCTACTCCAAGTACGAGGCCACGCTCGACGACCTCGATACCGCCGACCTGATGCGCATGCTGCAAGACCGTTTGCTGGCGTCCGGGTTCGACCGGGAGCCCTGGGACCCCGACCCGGACGCACGCCAGACGATGGACGACCTCTACGAAGCGATCGCGGAGGCGTTGCTGCAGGAAGGGCTCGTCGACGAGTCCATGCTGGACGCCGCGATGGAGGCCGAGGACTGGCGCCAGAGCGAGCTCGGGCGCCTGGTCCGGTCGTTGGCCGAGCGCCTCGAGCGCGACGGGTACTTACGGCCGGACAGCGGCGAGGATCCCGCCGAGGCGGGTCCCGGCGGCGTCGGCCCGGCCCAGGACCCGGGTCGCAGCACCTTCGAGTTGACCGACAAGGCGGTCGATTTCCTCGGCTACCGGACGCTCAAGGACGTTCTGGGCGCCTCGGGCGCCGCGTCGTTCGGGGCCCACGACACCGAAGCCATCACCACCGGGGTCGAGACGACCGGTGCCTCGCGTCCGTACGCCTTCGGCGACGCCCTCAACCTCGACGTCACCGAGACCTTCAAGCAGGCGGCCCGGCGCGGCCTCGACGGGGGGCTCCAGCTCGAAGAGGGCGACCTGTGGGTCCACGAGAGCGAGTTCACCTCGAGCTGCGCGACGGTCGTGCTGCTCGACTGTTCCCACTCGATGATCCTCTACGGCGAGGACCGCTTCACGCCGGCCAAACGCGTCGCCCTGGCGCTCGCGCATCTGGTGCGGACCCAGTTCCCGGGCGACACCGTCCGCTTCGTCCTGTTCCACGACAGCGCCGAGGAGGTCCCGCTGGCGAAGCTGGCGACGTCGCAGGTGGGGCCGTACCACACGAACACGGCCGAAGGGTTGCGCTTGGCCCAGAAGATCCTGGCGCGTCAGCGCAAGGACATGAAGCAGATCGTCATGATCACCGATGGCAAGCCCTCGGCCATCACCTTGCCCGGCGGTCGCATCTACAAGAACGCCTACGGTCTCGATCCCCTCGTGCTCGGCGAGACGCTGCGCGAGGTCGGCGCCTGCCGCCGCTCCGGCATCCAGATCAACACCTTCATGTTGGCGCGCGATCCGGAGCTGATCGCCTTCGTCCAGCGGGTCTCGCAGATGACGCGCGGCAAGGCCTACTTCACGACCCCGGGCACCATCGGTCGCTACGTTCTGCAGGACTTCCAGGCTCGCCGCACGAAGCTCGTCAACTGATCCCCGACGCGTCCGCGCGTCCTGGCCCCGCGTGCCTCAGTCAAGACGTCGCGTGAGCCGGTCGACGGCCTGCACGGATGGTGCGTGGTTCGGATCGACCGCCCGCGCCGCCTTGTACGCGGCTTCGGCCTGTTGGGGGTCGCCGAGCGCTTCGTAAGCGACGCCCAGCCGGTACCACGCCTCGACGTACACGGGCCCGGGCGGGCGGGCGCCGCCCGTGTCGTTGGCTTCGAACACGTCGAGCGCGGTCTGGAAGGCGTCCACCGCTTCCGCCCAGCGCCCCAACGAGCCGAGGACGCGGCCGCGCAACACGTGCGGCCAGCTCTCGGTGCGCCCGTCGCTCGTGGTGGCGGCCGCGGCGAACGCGACCAGCGCCTCCTCGTCGAGGCCCGCTTGCCAGGCGATGCGACCCCAATCCATGGCGAAGGCGTACGACGGCTGGCGCAAGTAGGCGTTCTGGAGCTGACGCGCGGCGCCGGCCGGGTCGCCCTCGGCGGCGCGGATCAAGGCGGCCAGGTGGACGTGGCTGGCGGGGACCCCGCCGGTGACCAGGTTCGTCGCCACGTCGAGCCGCGCCTTGGCGGCGGCCACGTCGCCGGTCAGGTACAGGGCGGTGGCGAACAGCAGGTGCGCTTCGGGATCGTCGGGTCGGTCCTGGACCAGGTTCGGGCCGTTGAGCTGCGCCGCCGAGTTCCAGTAGCCGCGATCGAGGAGGTCGCGCATGGCGGCGATCGGGTCTTGGGCTTGCGCCCAGCCCACGAGCAGGACCGACAGCAGCAGGAGCGAGCGGACGCGGCGCACGCGACAGTCTACGGGCGAGGGGCGCCCGCGGCGTGTAACGCCACGTCCAGGAGCCACGCCACCCCGGCTGCCGCGCGGTCGCGTTCGGCGGCGACCGCGGCCACGTCGAGGTGTGGTGCGGCGAGGAACGCCTGCAGGGCGGCGGGCGTCGCCATGGCGTCCTCGCCCGTCGGAAGTGGCACCACCGGTGCGCCGACGCGCTCAGCGAAGCCGGTCACCTTCGGGTCGTAGGCGATGCCGGCGACGGGGGCGCCGGCGTGGGCCGCCAGCACGAGCCCGTGCAGTCGTCCGCTGACGACCGCCGCGGCGCCGGCGAAGGCGGTCAGGAGGGCGCTCACGGTGGCCGCCTCGACACGCTCGGCCACCGGGACGGCGCGCACGAGCCGCTCGGCTTCGGCGTCGTCGGCGTCCGGGTGGACGCACGTCACGTGCACCGGGCGACCCGTCTCGACCCACGCGGCCGCGAGCCGGGCGAGCATGTCGGTGATCGCCGGGTAGCCGCCGCGGGGCACCAGCACCAGCGCCCCGCGACCGCCCGACGCGGACGGCGGCGGGACGAGCAGCGCGGTGTCGGCCACCGCCGTCGCGGGGAGGCCCAGCTGCGCCGCGAGGGCCAGCGACGGCGCGTCGCGGAGACCCAGGGGGACACCGCGCAGGGTGCGTCGGACCGTGGCGGCGCCGGTCGCCGAGAGCGGTCCGAGCGACTGGGCGAAGACCGCCACGGGGGTCCGCACGATGCGGGCGGCGACGATCACACCGAGGTAGTAGACCAGCGACCGGAACGAGGTCGTGTCCTGGAGCAGCCCACCGCCGCCGCTGACGACCCCGTCGACGCGCGCGAGGGAGGCGAGGAGACCCACGCCTCGCCCCACCGTGGCGACCGCATGCTCCGCAGCCGTCCGCGCCGGATCGACCGAAGCCACCAGCGGCTCCACCCCGCGGGCACGCAAGGCGCCCACGAGGCCCGCCAGCAGCGCTTCGTCACCGAGGTTGCCGGCGCCCACGTAGCCCGAGATCAGCAGGCGCATGCGGCTCAGCCGGGGTCGGCGCGACCGCCGGATGCGGCGTGCCCGTCGGGACCGGCGCGACCCGTCGGTCCGGCCGAGGCGAGCCAGGCGCGCAGCGCCCGTTCGATCGCCCGCACCAGCGGCACGAGCACCAGCCCGCCGACCAGGCCGAGCGCCAGCGCGATCGCGGTGCGCTGGAACGAGACGAGGAGGGGGGTGTGGTAGTGGCTGAAGCTGTTCAGGACGCTGGCCTGGGCCACCACCCCGGCCACCAGCAGGCCGCCGCGCACCCACCAAGACCAGCGGACCTGCACGAGCGCCACCATGGCCAGCGGATGCCCCAAGAGTTCCTTGAAGCGCGGGCGCACGAAGAGGTCGGCCAGGGCGCTGCGCAGCGCCAACTCCACCTCGCTGGCACCGATCACGGGCAGGTTGCCACGCCGCAAGACGACCAGGCCCAGCGCGGCCATCACCACCAGGGCGACGGCCACGTCTCCCAGCCGGACGGGATGGTGCCAGGCGAGTCGCAACCACGCCGCCGGCCGCCGTTCGCGCAGCAGCACGACCGCCACGAAGAGGGCTGGGGGGACGACGAGCGTGGCCGCGACGCCGGCGAAGGGTTCGAGCGCGAGCATCGTGGCCCGGTCGCTGCCGACGGCAGCCAACAGCGCCGCCCCCATGAGCGAGATCCCCGTGGCGGCCGGCAGCGTCCACCAGCGCCAGGGCAGCAGCGCGAAACCGAGCACGGGGAAGACGAGGGCCGCCACCAACGCGACGGCCGCCCACGAGGGGCCGGCGGCGAGGAGCGCCAGCGCCGCGATGGCGGCCGCCGCCAGCGCCCCCCATGGCGCCGGGAAGGCGGTCGCGAGGAGCACCAGAGCGGCCAGGATGCCCGCAGCCGCTCCCAGGCGCGCCCACGGCGAGGGGCGGTAACCCGCGTCCGGAGGCTCGAGCGGTCCGACCTCGAAGCCATCGCGCTCCAGGGCCGCCACCAGGCCGCTCACGAGCGCCTCGGTGTTGGCGCGCATGTCGCCGAGCTGCTCCTCGGTGTACGGCCGCAGGTACAGGAGCCGGACCTGGCGCTCGTTGGCCGCCAGCAGGTACTTGTCGATCAGCTCGGCCGGCCGCAGGCGCAGGTTCTGGTAGTCCTGGTTGAACGACAGCAGCCGCACCGTGGGCACCTGCCGGGCGACCTCGACGAGCCCGTCCTGCGGGGTGCCTTCGATGAGGGCCGTCAGCCGCGGCTGCGAGGCGGCGACGAGGTCGTCGATGGCGCTCGGATGCCCGGCGACCTGCAACCCCGCGTGCACCAGGTAGCGCGCTTCGGGCGGGAAGTCGTCGCCCACGTCCTGCAGGTTGGGGAAGTTGCGCGGCCGGTACGCCAGGTCGAAGCCCGCCGCGGTCCACGCGGCCACCTGGGCGAGGTCGGGTCCGGCCGGGCGCGTGCGGACGCTCTCACCTGGCCACCACCACCAGGTGCGGTCGCCGACCTCGATCGACGCCGGCGGCGGTTCGTGCTTGGTCAGCAGGCCGGCGGCCGCCCCGTCGGTCAGCTCGGTGAACAGGGTCGCGTCGGCGGGGACCGGTGGCGGCGCGGCGCCGGCGGCCACGGCCTGCGCCCGCAGCTCGCTGCCGAGCAACACCGCGATCGCCCCCTTGCGGGCGAGCGTCTCGAGCGTGTCCTCGTACAGCGCCACGCCGCTGAGGCCCAACGCCTGGTAGCGCAGTCCCAGCTCGAGGCTGGTGGCCCCGTAGTAGGCGGCCTGTTCGGCCAGCGCCGGCTCGTCCATCACGATGGCCACCCGCCGCTGGGCGCCCTCGCTGGCGGCGCGCTCGACCACGAGGGCGGCGGCCGGCACGAGGGCGGCCAGCACGATCACCGCGGCGGTGGTGCGCCAGCGCCAGCGGCGCCAACCGGCGCCGCTCACACGGCCTCGGTCGCGTCGGTGGTGCGGACGAGGTCGCGCACGAAGCCGCACAGCACGTCGAGCGCGGCCAGGTTGGCGCCGCCCTCGGGCACGATGAGATCGGCGTGGCGTTTGGACGGCTCACAGTAGCGGTCGTGCATCGGCTTCACCGTGCGGCGGTACTGCTCGATGACCGATTCGGCGCTGCGACCGCGTTCGCGTACGTCACGCTCGAGGCGGCGGATGAAGCGCTCGTCGGGCGGGGCGTCGACGAACACCTTGAGGTCGAGTCGGCGGCGCAGCTCGCGATCGGCGAGCACGAGGATCCCCTCGACCACGAGCACCGGCGTCGGAGCGACGGTCACCACGCGGCTCGACCGGTCGAACGCTTCGAAGTCGTAGATGGGACGCGCCACCGTCCGGCCACCACGCAAGGTGTCGAGATGGGCGACGAGTAGGGCGGTGTCGAAGGCCGCTGGCTCGTCGTAGTTGGTCGCGGCGCGCGCGCCGAAATCCAGTTCGGGTTGCGATCGGTAGTAGGCGTCCAGCGGCAGGACGGTCACGAACTCGGGTCCGGCCGCACGCTTCAGGGCGTCGGCGACCGTGGTCTTGCCCGAGCCCGTGCCGCCGGCCAGGCCGATGACACGTCGGGGCGGTCGGAGGCGGTTCAGGCCGCCACCGCGCTCGTGGTGCGGCGGTGGTGCTCGACGGCCGCGCGGATGAAGCCGGTGAACGGCGGCGACGGACGCATCAGACGCGACGTGAACTCGGGGTGCGACTGGAGCCCCACGAAGAAGGGGTGGTCGTCGAGCTCGATCGCCTCGACCAAGCCGACGCCCCGTCCCTGCATCCCGGGCGTCACGCCGGCGACGACGAGGCCCGCCGCCTGCAGGGTGGCCACGTAGCGGTCGTTCACCTCGAAACGGTGTCGGTGGCGTTCGTGGACCGTGCCCGCGACCTCCGGGTCGGGGCTCTTGCTGTCGATCCGGTGCCCGTAGAGCCCCGCCAGCCGCGTGCCGCCGAACACCTGCATCGGCCAGGACCCGAGCCGCATGGTGCCGCCGAGCCCCTCGACCGCCAGTTGTTCTGGCATGAGGTCCACGACGGGATGTGGGGTGTACGGGTCGAACTCGGTCGAGTTGGCGGCGTCCAAGCCGGCGACGTGGCGCGCGAACTCGATGACGGCCACCTGCATCCCCAGGCAGATGCCCAGGTACGGCACGCGGCGCTCGCGTGCGAAACGGGCCGCGAGCACCTTGCCCTCGATGCCCCGTACGCCGAACCCGCCCGGCACCAAGATGCCGTCGAAGGCGCGGAGCTGGTCGACGTCGCCGTCGGCGACCGCCTCGGCCGAGACCCACTCGATGTCGACCTGGGCTCGGTTGGCGATGCCCGCATGCTTCAGCGCCTCCATCAGGCTGAGGTACGCGTCGGGCATGGCCACGTACTTGCCCACCACGCCGACCCGCACGCGCTCGTCGGGTTGCCGCAGCACCCGGACCGCCTCGTGCCAGACGTGCAGCTCGGGGGTGACCCGTTCGAGGCCGAGGTGGCGCTCGAGGAGGCGCGGCAGGCCCTGGCCCTCGAGCATCTCGGGCACGGCGTACACGTGATCGGCGTCGTAGGCGCTGAACACCGCGTCGCTCTCGACGTTGGTGAACAGCGCGATCTTGCGGCGCGCCTCGTCGGGGACCGGCGTCTTGCTGCGGACGACCAGACCGTCGGGCTGGATGCCGACGCCGCGCAGCGTGGCGACCGAGTGCTGCGTGGGCTTGGTCTTGTACTCCTCGCTCGACCCGAGGTACGGGAGCAGGGTGACGTGCAGGTAGAGCGACCGTTCGCGACCCACCTCGAAGCGGATCTGGCGGATCGCCTCCAGGAACGGCAGCGACTCGATGTCGCCCACCGTGCCGCCGACCTCGACGAGCGCGATCTCGGCGTTCGCCAGCGCGGCCGCTTCGTAGATGCGGGTCTTGATCTCGTCGGTGACGTGCGGGATGACCTGGACCGTCTGCGAGAGGTAGGCGCCCTGGCGTTCCTTCTGGATGACCTCCAGGTAGACCTGACCGGTGGTGAGGTTGTTGCGCCGACCGAGGTCGACGTCGAGGAACCGTTCGTACGTGCCGATGTCGAGGTCCGTCTCCGCACCATCGTCGGTGACGAACACCTCGCCATGTTCGTAGGGACGCATCGTGCCTGCGTCCACGTTGATGTAGGGGTCGATCTTGATGGCGGTCACCCGGTAGCCGCGCGCTCGCAACAACGCCCCGACGCTCGAGGTCGTGATCCCCTTGCCGAGGCTCGAGACGACCCCGCCGGTGACGAAGACGTACTTGGTGTTCGTGTCCACCCGCTTCACCTTCTCCCGGGTCGGCATCGTAGCACCGGGTCATGCTACCGTCTGAACGCGCCCGCACCCAGCCCGGACGATCGGGCCGCGTGCGCGCGAGGCCCCCTCCATGCGCGATCCCTCGAGCGGCCGACGCCGCGGCATCCTCTTCGTCATGACCGGCGCCTCCGGCGTCGGCAAGGACACCATCCGTCGTGCCGCTGCCGACGCGATGGCCGAGGTCGTCTACTCGATCTCGGCCACCACACGACCCCGTCGTACCGGCGAATCCGATGGCGTGCAGTACCACTTCGTCGATCGCGGGCGTTTCGAGGCGCTCGTGAACGCGGGCGCCATGCTCGAGCACGCGACGTACGTCGGCGACCTGTACGGCACCCCGGCGGCGCCCGTCGACGCCGCCATCGCCGGCGGACGCGACGTACTGGTCGAGGTCGAACTCGATGGCGCACGTCAGGTGAAGGCCGCCCGGCCCGAGGCCGTGATGCTGTTCATCGCGCCGCCGTCGCTGGCCGAACTCGAGCGCCGCCTGCGTGGGCGCGGCACCGATCCCGAGATCAAGATCCAGAAGCGCTTGGCGCGCGCCCGCGAGGAGATCCGAGCGGTGCGCGAGTTCGACTACGTGATCGTCAACGACGAGGTCGGTCGCGCGGTGGCCACGTTCCGGGCGATCCTGGCGGCGGAGCGCGCGCGGGCGCGCCTCCTCACCGACGAGCAGCTGGCCGCCTTCTTGCAGGAGTGACGCGTCGCGCGAAGCGGGGCCGTGGCCGCACGTCTGATAGAGTCCGAGCATCGGGTCGCCGCGGTCGACCTGCGGGTCGGCGGCGCCGGCCTTCGGGTCGCCGCGGCTGACCGCTGGCACGACCCCCAGGAGGGCCCCTTGTCGCAAGTAGGTTACGACCGCCTGTTGGCCTTGACCGATTCCCGTTACCGTCTGTCCACCATCGTCGGGCGCCGGGCGGCGCAGCTCAAGGGCGGGATCCCGACGACCCTCGATCCCGACGAGATGCCCGAGGCGCGTCTGAACACCGTGACGCTGGCGATGAAGGAGTTCGAGCTCGGCCGCGAGGTTCGTTTCGGCGAGGACCTGCCGACGGCCGACGAGCTGCGGCGCACCGTGCAGGACGAGCGTCGTCGCGAGGAACCGACCTTCACCGTGTCGCGGCCCACGTTCGACGACGACGACGACATCTGACCCGTCGCACCGGCCGATCGGACCCGCGGTCGCGATCGGCGGCCCCTCCGGCGCTCCACGAGGGCGCCGGTGCCGTACCATGACGTGAGATGCCGAGCAAAGAGTACCGACAACGACTCATCGAGGAGCTCGTCGAGCGGGAGTTCGTCTCCACCCAAGCCGAGATCGCCGAGCACCTGGCTCGGCGCGGCATCAAGGTGACGCAGGCGACCATCAGCCGCGACGTCAACGAGCTCCGACTGGTGCGGCTCCCTGCCGGCAACGGGCAACATCGCTACCGCTCCACGCCGCTCGCCGCCCAAGAGGACGTCGTGGGCGAGCTCACGCAGCGTTTCAAGCTGTTCGTGCGCGACCTCGATCGCGGCGACAACTTGCTGGTGATCGACACCGACGAGGGTCACGCCAGCGGCATCGCCTACGTGATCGACAAGCTGGATCGCGACGAGATCGTCGGCACGCTGGCCGGACAGAACACGATCCTGGTGATCTGTCGCAGCGTGGACGCGGCCACGTCGCTGCTCGACGAGTTCGAGGGTCTGCTCGAATAGACGCCCCCTGGGTCGGGTGAACGCGGGGCCGTCGGCGACCGTGGCCCGAACCCGGTCTTCTCACGACCCCCGTGCTAGCCTCACCCACGTCACGGAGGTCTCGATGCTTCGCATGTGGTTCGTCCTAGTCGCCGTTCTCCTGTCGTGGGCGGTGGCCGCCGACGTCGCCGTCCACCCCTTCCGCGCCCAAGACCCGGTCGTCGGGGTCGCCCTCGCCGAACGCATGGCGGGCGCGCTCACCGACGTCGACGTGCTCGGCCCCGAGGTCGTGCCCGCGTTGATCGCGCCGATCGTCGTGCCCGACGGCTTCGTCAACCCGATCGTGTTCCTTCCGGACGGCGTCGTCGACGCCACCGGGGTCGTCGTCCTGGCCGACGTGTTGGGCGTTCCGGCGGCCGTCAGCGGCGTGCTGGTCGTCGAAGCCGACGGCTTGCGGCTCGACCTGTGGGCCGCCGTCGAGGGTCGGCTCCGGCACGCGGTCGTCCGCGGCCCGGTCGATGCCCCGCACGTGCTGGCGCAGCGAGCGGCCACCCGTGTGGCCGGTTGGATCGGCGGCGGGACCCGACCCGTGCCGGCGCTCGACCTGGCGGGCCCCGACGGTGAGGCGGCGCGGGCGCGCGCGCTCATCGGCGCGGGCTTCGTGGGCGAGGCGCGGGCGTTGCTCGAGGGCCTGTCGGCGCCGTCGGCGGCGGATGCGCGTCTGCGCGACGACCTGGTCGCCGCCCTCGAAGGGACCGACGACGGCGCACCGGACCTGGCCGCCATCGTCGCGCTGCAAGCGGGCGATCCCGCCACGACGATCGCCGCCTTCGAGCGATGGCGCGCCGCGGGCGGCCCGCCGGTGCTCGACGTCTGGCTCGGCGCCCTCGCGCACAGCGTGCAGGACGACGAGGCGGCGCACGAAGCGTTCGACCGGGCGGCCCGGTACCCCTACGGGCAGGCGGCCTACGCCGCCTACCTGAGCGCGGTCGGCGACGCGGACGCGGCGGCCGCCGAGCTGCGTGCGGTCGCCGACGCCCCCAGTCCGGGTGCGCTGCTGGCCGCCTCGCTCGCGGCGCAGACGCTCGGCGATCCCGTCCTCGAGGACCACCTGCTCGCAGCGCTGGGCCGCGAGGCACCGTTCTTCGCGTACCCGTTCGAACGGCGCTCGTTCCTGGCTTTCGATCGCGACGACGCCCGCACCGCTGCCGAGGTGCTCGCGGTCGCGATCGACCTCGAACCCGAGAGCGACCTGTACTGGACGAACCTCGGTTGGGCGCGCTACCTGTTGGGCGATCTCGGCGGCTCTGAAGCTGCGTCGCTGAGGGCGCTCGAGCTCGACCTGAGCCAGGTCATCGCGCGCTACAACCTGGGCTTGGTCCAGGTGGTCACGGGCCGCCTCGACGCCGCCCTGGCCACGTACGCCGACGCGGTCATGGCCGACCCCGAGGTCGACGACGAAGCGATCGCCGACCTGGTGAACGCCGAGACGCTGTACCCGGCGGCCGTCGGCGTGCCGTACGCGCTCGGCTTCCTACTCGAACGCGAGGGGAACCGGGACGCCGCCGCCGACGCGTACGCGCGCTACGTCGACCTGGCCTCGGCCGACCCCACCGACGCCGACGCGACCCGGCTCGACGAGGCGCGCGACCGGATCGACGCCTTGCGCGCCCCGCCACCGCCGATCGAGGTCCTGGGCACACCGCAGGTGTCGCTGAGCGCCCGTTCGCCGGCGCTCACCACGGTGCAGCCGGGCGACCCGCTCACGGTGTCGTTCGAGGTGAGCACGCCGGGGGAGGCGCTTCCGCGACGCCTGGAGCTGTCGGCCACCTGGAGCGCGGTCGGCGGCGACGGCGTCCTGGTCGAGGACGCCGCGACCGTGGACGTCCCGATGGGCGCCATCGGCCTGGTCGTCGACGCGTTGCGCCTCGAGCTGCCCGCCGACCTCCCCGCGGGCACGTACCAGCTCGACGTCGGCGCCGCCGGCGATGGCGTCGCCACCACGGCGAGCGCCACCTTCGAGGTCGCGGGCGATCCCGATCCCTTCCGCGGTCTGGTCGGTCGCGGCTTGGTGCTCACGGCCTTGGAGACGGGTCAGGCGCTCGTCACCGAGAGCGACCTGAGCCTCGGGCGGGCCGGCTTGGTCGACCGACTGGTGCGCGAGCTGCAGCGCGCGGCGCCGACGGCCGACGAGGTGTTGCCGAGGATCGAGAGCGGGCGTTTCGAGGGTTCGACCGGGGGCGAGGCGTTCACCGAGAGCGGACCCGAGGAGGTGCTCGCCTTCTTGCGGTACCTGCTCGACAGCGGCGCGCGCGCCACGAGCTTCGCGTTCGTCGACGCGTACGCCCAGTGGGTGGTCGAAGGCGCGCCCTGAGCCGGCTCAGCCGAACAGGCGTTCGGCGATGCGGAACCCGCCCAGGTACGTCCCGATGACCGAACCGAGCGTCGCCAGCGCGAAGACGAGCAGCGCGCGCGCCGCTCGGTTCGTCCACCAGCCACGCGCCTTGGTGACGTCACGACGCAGGTTCACCAGGTCGCCCACGCGCGGGCGTCGGAGCGACAGCTCGACGCCCGCGGCGACGAAACCGGCACCGATGAACGGGTTGAGGGACGTGAACGGCGCGGCGAGCGCCGTGGCCACCACGGTGACCGGATGTCCGAGCGCGATGGCGGCGCCGAGCCCCGCCAAGCCACCGTTGATGATCACCCACTCGAGCAAGAGCCGCAGCCCGAGCTCCGTCTCCCGGGCGAAGCCGATCACGAACCCGGCCACGACGAGCGCGACGAGCACCCACGGGGCCCAGCGTCGCCAAGCGCCCGGCGGCGGGGTCGTCTTGAGGGCGGCGAGCTCTGCCTCGATCGACGAGCGACCGGGATCCGCCGCGGAGAGCGCGTCGGCCAGGCCCGCCAAGTGGCCGGCGCCCACGACCACGAGCAGCGCCGCGGGCCGCCGCCCCCGCGCCTCCGCGGCCGCCAGCTCCTGGCGCAGCCGCAGCGCCATGTAGCGATCGCGCTCGGCGATGAGCGGCTCGTACACGCGCGCCTCGTCCTCGGCGAACTCGGCGAAGGTGGACGCCAACACGTCGCCTTCCTTGAGCCGCTCGATCTCGGCCTCGGCCACCGGCTGGCGGTTCAGCACGCTCCCGACGACGCCGGCGAGCAGCATCGTCCGTTGCCACCAGGGCACGTTGGCGACGACCCGTTGCAGGGTGACCCCGAGGTCGCGATCGACGAGCCACAGGGGCAGGCGCTGGTCGCGCGTGCCCTCGATCGCCGCCCGCATCTCCGCGCCCGGCTCGATGCCGAGCTGATCGGCCAGGCGTTGCTGGAAGGCGCCGAGCGCGAGGCTGACGGCCACCATCCCCAGCTTCTTCTGCCGCCACACCTCGAGCAGATCGAGCCGGGCGAATCCGCGCTCGTCGGTGAGGGCGGCGTGGCGGCCCGGATCGAGCTCGATGGCGACGGCGTCGACGTCACCGCTGGCGATCACCTCGCCGACCTCCTCGGCGCTGCGACGCGACACGTGGGCGGTCCCGAGCAAGATGACCCGGGTCCCTGCCACGTCGAGTTCGCGCCGCGGTCCGTCGACGGGGGTGGTGGGAGGCGGGGCGGAGGACGTCGTCATGGGCGCGAGTCTACCGTCGGCGTGCCGCTTCGAAGTCGCGCGACCCGACGCGCGGCGCCGCGCGACCCGACGCGCGGTGCCGCGTGCCCCGAAGCGCGGCCACGGGCCCGCGACCTCCGACGGCCCCGGACCGCCCGAGAAGGCGACGGCGGCTAGGATGGCGAGCATGAACCTCCGACGCTCCGAGGGCTCCGTCGCGGCCCGCTCCTCGCTCTACGCGCAAGTGCGCTTCGCGCGCGTGTGGCTCCCCGCACTCATCGTCGGCGTCGTGGTCCTCCACCAGCTCGTCGTCGTCCCGCTCGGCGACGCCGCCTTCCGCTTCTGGGCCCAGCTCCTGTTCTACGCGATCCTGGGGCCGATCGTCACCTTCGTCGTCCTCGATTGGATCGCGGGGGCCGTTCAGGAGCGCGAGCGCGCGCAGCTCGAGCTGCAGCAGCTCTACGGCGAGCTGCGTGATGGCTACGCGGTCCTGCGTGCGCTCCAGCAGATCACCGAACGCTTCGCCGCGGCCCCCGACCTCGAGAGCGCGGTGGCCGCCGCCGTGCGGGGCGTGCGGGAGGCGACCGGCGCGGCCGCCAGCGCGGTCGTGCTCGACAACAAGGTCCTGGGCCTCGATCACGATCCGGGTCGGGACCCCGACCGTCTGCGTGGCTACGCGTTGGCGTTCGACGAGGTCCTGGCGGCCGGAACGGGTGCGGCGACACCCACCTGGAACGGACCCGGGCAGGCGGTCGGGCTGCCGCTGGCCTGGGGCGGACGCCACGAGGGCACCCTCTTCGCCTGGTTCGAGCGACCGCTCGAGGAACAGCGGCGTGAGACGCTGGCGATCGTGGCCGCCGACTTCGCCGCCTCGGCCGAGGCGGTGCAGGGCCGGACGCGCGACCTGCTGACGCTGTTCGAGGTCGACCGCAGCATCCGCGCCGAAGGCAACCTCGCGCGGTTGCTCGACACCCTGTTGAGCCAGATGATGGCGCGCGTGGACGCGGGCGGCGCCGGCGTCTACCTGCTCGACGAGGACGGCGCGCTGGCGCTGCGGGCGGCGGTCGGCGCCGACGGTCGCGCGGCGCTGGCGGCCCCGAGCGCCCCGGTCCGGCCGGGGGAGGGGATCGTCGGTCGCGTCGTCGTCAGCGCCGAGAGCACCGTCCTGCCCGAGATCGACGAGGCCGCTCGGGCCGGCGGGGGCGCCTTGCTCGAGCACGCCGGTTCGGCCACGCTGTTGCCGCTGATGGCGGGCGAGCCGATCGGACGCGTGCAGGGCGTGGTGGTGCTCACCCACGCCGACCCGCGCCACTTCGAGGCCGGCAACCTACCGTTCCTGACGCTCTTGGCGAGCCAAGTGAGCTTGGCGGTCCGCAACGCCGACGCCTACCTGCAATCCGAGGAGTTGGCGATCGCCGAGGAGCGCGCCCGCATCGCCCGTGAGATCCACGACGGCGTGGCCCAGTCGTTGGCGTTCGCGGCGCTGAAGCTCGACCTGGTCGTGCGGCTGCTCCGACGGGACCCCGACGAGGCCGAGCGGGAACTGGCGCGCGCCAAGGCGACGATCCGCGAGATGATCCGCGAGGTCCGCCGCAGCATCTTCGCGTTGCGGCCCGTCGACCTCGAGCGGTACGGCTTGGTGGAGACCGTGCGTCGCTACGCGCTCGATTTCGGTCAACAGAACGACGTCGGCGTCGAGCTCGACGTCGAGTCGCTGGTGGGGTTGTCGATGAAGACCGAGGCGGTGCTGTTCCGGATCTTCCAGGAGGCCATGAACAACGTCGCCAAGCACGCCAAGGCGAGCTCGGTGCACGTGGTCCTGGGACCCTGCGGCAACGACGCCGTCGAGCTCGTGGTCGAGGACGACGGCGTCGGTTTCGATCCCTCGCAGGTGGCCGATCGGGTCACCACCGCGGGCGGGTTGGGTCTGCGTCAGATGGAAGAACGCGTCACGGCCCGTGGCGGGCGCTTCGACGCGGCGAGCCTGCCCGGGAAGGGCACGCGGGTGCGGGTCCGGGTGCCGGTGTGACCGGCACCCACCGCCTCACTTGCGGTAGCTGGTGCCGAACCGCTTCTGGAACTTCTCGACGCGACCTTCGGTGTCGATGAACCGCTGCTGGCCGGTGTAGAAGGGGTGGTTGCCGGACCAGACGTCGACGTGGACCTCGGGCTTGGTGCTGTAGGTCTCCAGGACGACCTGACCTTCGCAGTACACCTTGCAGGGCACCATCTTCGGGTGGATGTTCTTCTTCATCGTGTCCTCCATGGGCGCGACTCGAGCCGGGCCTCGGGCACGGGCGTGGTCGTGCCCCGGGCACGGGCGTGTTCGTGCCCGCCATGACCGAACGAGCGTAGCACGTCGGCCGCGCGCGGTGGCGTCGCGGGGCGTCGGCGCGGCGGTCGCTCAGCGGCCGGCGGCTGCGCGCACCTGGCGCTGCAGCCGCGCCAGGATGGCCGACATGCCACGCAGCCGCAGCGGCGAGATCGCCCGTGAGAGCCCGAGCGCGTCGGCCACGTCGGGAGGCACGGCCAGCACCTCGTCGACCGTCGCGCCGTCGAGGCCGGCGAACAGGATGCCCGCGAAGCCGCGGGTGGTGGGTGACTCCTCGGGCGCGTCGAAGTGCAACCGCACCCGCCCCTCGGCGTCGACCTCGGAAGCGAGGAAGAACGGCGTCTGGCACTCGTCGACCCGCTCGAGCCGCTCGGGGTGGTCGCGCCACGCCGCCGGCAGCGGTGGCACGCTGCGGGCGTACTCGAGCAGCAGGTCGAGGGCGAGCGACGGGGGCGCCGAGCGGAAGGTGGCGACGACGGCGGCGAGGCGGTCGGGCAGCTCGGGGGAGACCATGGCACCAGGATACGGCGGTGCTACCCTGCAGCGGTCATGTGCGCTTTCCCCGACCGCTACGCACTCACCCCCCAGGGGCCCGTCGACGCCGTGGTGCGGGTCCCGGGTTCGAAATCGATCACCAACCGTGCCTTGCTCGCCGCGGCCCTCGCCGACGGCCCCTCCACCCTGCACGGCGCCCTCGTGGCGGAGGACGCCGAGGTCATGGTCCGGGCGCTGGGCGCGCTCGGCGCCCGCGTCGAACCCCGCCGCGACGATCCCACGACGATCGACGTGGTCGGCGTCGATGGCCGCTGGCCGACGGCCGGCGCCGACCTCGACCTGGCGCTCTCCGGCACGTCGTTGCGCTTCCTCACCGCCGCGGTCGCGTTGGGGCGCGGCCGCTTCGTCCTCGACGGCGTCGAGCGCATGCGAGAGCGCCCCATCGGCGACCTCGTGGCCGCCCTCCGCCGGTTGGGCGTCGACGCGCACGCCGCCCACGGGGACACGCGCCCACCGGTGGTCGTGAACGCCGACGGCCTGCCCGGCGGCGACACGCATGTCGTCGGCGACCGTTCGTCGCAGTTCCTGTCCGGCCTGCTGCTGGCAGCGCCCTGCGCCCGCGGACCCGTGAGGATCCGGATCGAGGGCACGCTCCAGTCGAAGCCCTTCGTCGACCTGACGCTCGACGTCATGGCGGCCTTCGGCGTGAGCGTCGAGCGCGTCGGGTACGACCGCTTCGACGTGACGCCGGCCCCGTACGCGGGTCGGTCGTACGACGTGGAGGGCGACGCCATGGCGGCCGGCTACGCCTGGGCCACCGCGGCCCTGGCCGGCGGCCGGGTTCGGGTGAGCAACGTCGGCCAGCGCTCGCGGCAGGGCGACCGGCGCTTGCTCGACGTCCTCGGCTGCATGGGCTGCACGGTCATCTGGCACGAGGACGCTTCGGAGCTGGCGGCCCCCGCCGGTGGTCGGCTGCGTGGCGGGACCTTCGACCTGAACGACCTTCCGGACCAGGCCCAGACGCTGGCGGTGCTCGCCCTCGCCGCCGACACGCCGGTTCGCATCGTCAACGTCGGCAACCTGCGCATCAAGGAGACCGACCGCTTGCGGGCGCTCGCCGTCGAGCTCGGCAAGCTCGGGGCCGTGGTCGAGGAGGGTGCGGACGCCATCACGGTCGCGCCGCTGACGGCGCCGCCACCGCCGGTCGAGATCGACACGTACGGCGACCATCGGATGGCGATGGCGTTCGCGCTCGTCGGCGCGCGCTGGCCGGGCGTGGTGGTGCGTGACCCGGGCTGCGTCGCCAAGACCTACCCGGGGTTCTTCGAGGACCTGCGGTCGTGGGGCGTGGGGGTGAGCGCCCGATGAGGGTGGCCACGGGCACGCCGACCGGCGTCGGCGTGGTGACGTTCGACGGGCCGGCGGCCTCGGGCAAGTCGAGCGCCGCGCAACGCGTGGCGCGGGCCCTGGGCGTGCCGTTCGTCTCCTCGGGGCTGCTGTACCGCGCGGCCACGCTCTTGGCCGAGGCGGCCGCGGTCGACCTCGACGACGCCGAACGCGTCATGGAGGCCCTTGCCGAGCATCACGTCGAGCTGCGTCCCGGCGTCGTCGACGAGACCGTCCGGATCGACGGCGACGACGTCACCGACGCGTTGCACACCGATGCGGTCGATGCCTGCGTGTCGCGGGTGGCCGCCCATCCGCGGGTGCGCGACTGGGTGACCGCGCGCCTGCGCGAGATCCCGCCGCCGTTCGTGATCGATGGGCGCGACATGGGCTCGGTGGTGTTCCCGCACGCCTCGCACAAGTTCTACCTGGACGCCGCGCCCGAGGTGCGAGCCGCGCGGCGGGTGGGGGAGCGGGCGGCCGACCTGGCCCAGGTCGCCGCCGCCATCCGCCGCCGGGACACGCTCGACGCACGCCAGCTCGCGCCCGCCCCCGACGCCGTCCATCTCGACACGGGCCGCTTGACCCTCGACGAGGTGGTGGCGTGGGCGCTCGCGCGGCTCGACGCGGCGAGGTCGACGTGAGCGCGGTGCCCGTCGGGCGCGAGGTGGGGACGCCCTGGTCGCGGCCGGTGTCGGAGCTGTCGCGGGTGGTCGTCGCGAGCACCTCGCACAAGCCGACCGCCCATCCGCCCGCACGCCAGCTCGCCGCTCGCTTCGCCGCCGCGGGCGTCGACGTCGAGGTCGACCTGGAGGGCGTGCGACCGATCGGCGACCTGCGTCCACCCGCTGACCTGGTCGTCGCCGTCGGCGGCGACGGCACCATGCTGGCGACCGCTCGGCGCTTGGTGGGGCACGATTGGCCGATGCTCGGGGTCAACCTCGGCAAGCTCGGCTTCTTGGCGGCGTTCGGGGTCGACGAGGCGCTCGCCTACGCGGCCGGCGCACCGCCGTCGGGCTGGCGCGCGATCGCCTCGTCGACGCTCTCGGTCTCGGTCCGCGGCGGCCCGCCGGCGATCGCTTTCAACGACGTCACCGTGTCGCAGGGCGTCATGACGCGGCTCGTCCACGTGCGGCTCGACGTCGACGGCTTGGCGGCGGCCGAGTACCGGGCCGACGGGGTGGTCGTGAGCACCCCCGTCGGATCGACCGCGTACTCGCTCTCGCTGGGCGGCCCGATCCTCTTGCACGAGCTGCGAGCGATCTTGGTGACGCCGCTGGCACCCCAGGCGCTCGCCAACCGCCCCATCGTGCTCGGCTCGGACGCCCGCTTGCGGTTCACCATCGAGGGCCAGCCCGACGAGATCGCTCTCGTGCTCGACGGCCAGGAGCGCATCGACCTCGCCAGTGGCGACGTCTTCGAGGTGGCGCTCGGCCCCGACGTGGTGCGTCTGGTGCCCGCCGGGTACGACCCGTTCGCGGTGTTGCGGCAGAAGCTCCGATGGACCGAGGGCCCCGCCCTGCGCACCACCCCGGATCCTGCCGTCGCCCCGGAGTCGCCCCAACCGTGAGGTGCGACATTGGACGACCCCCGGAACCCCGGCGATGATGCGCCCATGACGTCGCTCCCCCCCGAGTTCTTCCGGCGCCACGACGAGGGCCCGGACGCCCAGTTCTACGCCGTCCCGCGTGCGGATTCCCATCTCGACGCGACCGGCGACTCCGTCTTGGCCAGCTGGTACGACGAACTGATACCGCCGCACGGTCTGGTGCTCGACCTGTTCGCCGGCGCCGTGTCCCACCTGCCCGAGCGCTGCCAGACGGTGGCCGGCGTCGGGCTCGACCGACACGCGCTGGCGCGCAACCGGCAGCTGAGCGAGTTACACGTGCTCGACCTCAACGCCCAGCCCGTGCTGCCGTTCGCCACGGGCAGCCTCGCCGCCGCCGTCTGCACGGTCAGCGTCCAGTACCTGACCCGTCCGATCGAGACGGTGCGTGAGGTCGGCCGCTGCCTGCGCCCCGGCGCCCCGTTCGCGATCGCCTTCTCGAACCGCATGTTCCCGTCCAAGGCGGTGCTGTGCTGGCGCGCGTCGGACGACGCCGCCCACCTCCGCCTCGTCCAGGGTTACCTGCGCGCCGCCGGCGGTTTCGGCGACGTGGCGTCGCGGAGCCACGTGGACGGTGGCGACGAGGACCCGCTGTACCTGCTCTGGGCGTACGCGGACCCATCCGTGCCGCCCGCCTGAGCGGTGGGCGTGACCGGTCCCGAACTCTGGGTCCTCGCCAACGGTCACGCCGAGGACGCGCTCGCCGCCGCCCTGCTGACGGCACTGCAGACCCGTCTGCCCGCATGGCGCTTCGCCGCGTTCCCCATCGTCGGTGCCGGCACGGCCTTCGAGCCCACCGGGGTGCCCGTCCGGGGCCCCCGCCGTCGGCTCCCCGCCGACGGGCTCACCCTCCATCACCCGAGCCTGCTGTGGGGCGACCTCCGCGCCGGGCTGGTGTCGATGACGCTGGCCCAGGTGAGGACGTTGCGCGCCGCGCGTCCGGCGGCCGTGCTCGTCGTCGGCGACGTCTACGCCCAAGCCTTGGCGACGCTCGTCCCGCGAACGCGTCGCTTCGTGGTGCAGCCGCTGGTGTCCGTCCGTCTGGCGGAGGCCGGCACCCCGGTCGCATGGAACCGCGCCTTCATGGAACGCATCCGCGCTCCGGAACGGGTCCTGTTGCGGCGCGCCGAAGCCGTCTACCCACGGGACGAAGCGACGGCCGCCTGGTTGCGGGCGCAGGGCGTGCCTCGCGCCCGGTTCCTGGGCAACCCGATGATGGACGGCTTGGATGGCGCGCCGCTGCCCGGCTCGCTGCCGGGCGCCACGTTGGCCCTGCTGCCCGGGTCGCGCGCGTACGCCGATCGCTCGATCGGCACCATGTTGGCGGCGCTCGGCGGGCTGGCGGACACGGGTCGACGGCTGACCGCCTGGGTGGCCTGGACACGCGGTCGCCTCCCGACACCGCCGCCCGGGTGGCGCGTCGAGGCCACGGTGCCTGCGACCTGGACGCGGGGCGAGGTGCGGGTGGGTTGGACCACGGGTCGCTTCGCCGACGTCCTGGCCAGCGCCGACGCGGTGCTGGGCACGTCGGGCACGGCTCAGGAACAGGCGGCCGGCCTCGGCCTCCCGGTCGTCACCTTCCCGGTCGGCGTCGCGTACTCCGACGCGTTCCTCGCCAACCAGCAGCGCTTGCTCGGCGACGCGCTCCTGCGGGCGGGAGCGACACCGGCGGCCGTCGCGGCCGCGGTCGAGCGCGCGCTCACCGACCCGAGCGTCCGGGCCGCCGCCCGCCGCGACGGTCCGGCGCGGCTCGGGCCGGCGGGGGGCACGGTCGCCATCGCCGCCGACGTGGCCGAACGGCTCGCGTCGCCCGCGCATGGGGGGACGGCGCTCCGAGGCGACCGCGTGCGACCGAGGCTCAGGCCGCGCTGACCGCGGTCCGCCGCGCCGACGGCGCCATCGCGGCGTCCGCTGCGGCGTCCGCCTCCGCCAGCATCTCGGCCAGCCGCGACCGGCAGCGATCGTGTTTCTTGGCGTACGCGCCCTGCGCGTACGCCCCGTCGAACAGCGCGCCGAGGCGCACGTCGCCCGCCAACCACAGCGGCACGCGCTGGTCGTAGAGCTTGTCGACGAGGTGGACCCAGCGCAAGGCGCCCTGCTGGTCGGGGATGGTGGTGGCGCCGCGGACCACCAGGGCGCCAGCCGAACGACCCCAGGCCCCGTACCGCACCGGGTGGAGGCGCGCGAGCTCGGCGTGCAACTCGCCCCAGCCGGCGGCGACGGCGCCGCCGGGCGCGGCCGCCAGGTCGTCCTCCCGGTGCAGTCGCCGGTCGTGGCCCACGAAACGGTGATCGGGACCGTCGATGCGCAGCGTCTCGAACGACGAGGCGATCGACTGGATCTCGCGCGCGAAGGCGTGGGCGTCGAAGCGGCCCTGCCCCTGTGCTTCGGGTGCCGTGTTCGAGGTGGTCAAGACACGTGCGCCGCGGTCGAACACGTGGGCCAAGAAGGTCTTGACGATGAGCGTGTTGCCGGGATCGTCGAGCTCGAACTCGTCGACGCAGTACAACCGTTCCTGCCCGAGCACCTCGAGCGCCCGCGGCATCCCCAGCGCCCCGATCGCGGCCACCAACTCCGCGAACGACAGGTACAGCTTGCGGCTCTCGGGCGAGGCGTGCCAGGCGGCGGCCAGCAGGTGGGTCTTGCCGACCCCGAAGCCACCGTCGAGGTAGAGACCGGCGGGCGCGGCCGGCGGGCGACGCGACCACGGCCAGCGCCGCCGGGGGCGCGCTGCCGCGACGAAGGCCTCGACGCGATCACGCGCCGAGCGTTGGCTCGCTTCCGCTGGCACGTACGACGCGAACGTGACCCGCCCGAACCGCGGGGGAGGCACCCAGGCTTCACGGCCAGGGACGTCGGGCACAGGGAGGTCGGCGAGGCGGCGCACGCGCGGGACGCTACCACGGACCCGCGCGGTGGTCGGGTCGCGTTGCCCGTGCGGGGCGGGTGGCCTCGGTTGGCGTTGACGTCGGGTCGGCCGGGGCCGTACCCTCACGAGACGTTCGTGCGGCGGGGAAGTCCGGTGCGAATCCGGCGCTGTCCCGCAACGGTATCGAAGACGTCGCGGCCCTCACGGAGTGGCCCCGAACGTGGACGAAGCCCGATGACCGCCCGCGAACGACCCCGCACCCCTTGCGCGGACGAGGGAGGGCGATCGGCGTTCGCCGCCGACGGTGCCGCACCCCGGCGCCCACCGACCCGGCGATCGCCTCGACGGCCGCTCCCGTTCCGATGCCGTCGCCCCTCGAGCGCAAGCGCCTCTGGAGGCCTTGCATGCGACCCATCCACCAGCCCCATCCGCGCAGGGCGACCCCCTCGGTCGCGACGCCGCGGCCCTTCACGCCTCGGCACCGGGGCCGTGGGCTCGGCTGGCTGCTCGTGCTCCTCATGGTCGGATCGATCGCGACGGCCCAAGGGGTCCGCGTCGTGGACGACATCGGTCGCGAGGTGAGCCTGGCGGCGCCGGCGCTGCGCATCGTCTCGATGGTGCCGAGCCATACCGAGACCGTCTGCGCGCTTGGAGCCTGCGACCGCCTGGTGGGCCGCGACAGCCTCAGCGACGCGCCGGCCGCCGCGCTCGCGGCGCCGACCCTCGGCACCGCCTTCGCACCCGACCTCGAGGCGCTCGTGGCGCTCGCACCCGACCTGGTCCTCAGCGACGCGTTCGCCGGGCTGGAGGACGCGCTCGCGCCGTTCGGGATCGCCGTGTACGCCGGGACGCCGCAAGGGTTGGCCGACCTGGGGCCGTACGTGACCGACCTCGGCGCTTTGCTGGGCCTGCCGCTCGCGGCGACCGACCTGGTCGAGTCGCTGGTGCGCGGCTTCGAGGACGTGCGCGGCGCCGTGGCGGGCGCCCACCGTCCGCGCGTCTTCGTCGAGATCGACGCCACCCCCTACGCCGCGGGGCCGACGTCGCTCGTGGGCGCGATCGTGGCGATCGCCGGCGGCGAGCACGTGATCGACGCCGCGCTCGGCGCCTACCCGCAGGTCGACCCGGAGGCCATCGTGGCCGCCGATCCCGAGGTGATCCTGCTCATGGACGCCCCCTACGGGGTGACGGCGGCCGACGTGGCCGCGCGGCCCGGTTGGGACCGGGTGAGCGCCGTTCGGCAGGGACGCGTCCTCGAGCTCACGCTGGCCGAGACGGACGCCTTGTCGCGGCCCGGACCCCGGCTGATCGAGGCCGCGCGCGCGCTCGCCCGGCGCCTCCACCCGGAGCGGTTCTGAAGATCGCCGCGCCCGTGCGGGTGAGCTCCGTGGCACGCCGCCGGGCGCGACGCGCGGGCGCTGGGGCCGCGCCGTGGGTGCTGGTGGTCTCCGGCGTCGCCCTGGTCGTGGCCGTCCTCGGCGCGGCCACGTTGGGTTCGGTCGCCCTGTCGCCGCTGGACGTCCTGCACGCCGTGGTTCGGGGTCTGGCGCGGGCGTTGGGCGCGCTCACCGCGCCCGCCGACCTGGCGGAGACGATCGTGGTGCAGATCCGTTTGCCGCGCGTGCTGCTCGCGGCCACGGTCGGCGCCGGTCTGGCCTTGGCGGGCGCGGCGTTCCAGGGGGTGTTCCGCAACCCGCTGGCCGACCCCTACCTGCTCGGCGCGGCGTCTGGCGCGGGTCTCGCGGCCGCCTCGGTCATGGTGTTGGGCACGGCCACGGCGTGGTGGGCGTCGATCGGGGTGGGCGCGGCCGCATTCGTCGGCGCGGTCGCCACCGTCGCCCTGGTCGTGGCGCTCGCCCGTCAGGGGACGCGGATCCCGGTGGTGTCGTTGGTGCTCGCGGGCGTGGTGGTGGGCTCGTCGCTCTCGGCCGGCACGTCGTTCGTGCTGCTGGCGGCGCGCGAGCAGGCAGCCGGCGTCCTCGCCTGGCTGCTGGGGAGCTTCGCGTTCGCCTCGTGGGAGCGCTTGGCCTGGGCCTTGCCCGCGGTGCTCGTGGCCGGGCTCGTGATCACCCTCGCGGCCCGAGCGCTGGACGTGCTGCAGCTCGGCGACGCCGCCGCCGCCCAGCTCGGCCTGCCGCTCGAGGCCTTCAAGGTGGCGGTCGTCGTGGCCAGCACCCTGGCCACCGCCGCTGCGGTGGCGAGCGCCGGCGTGATCGGCTTCGTCGGTCTGGTCGTGCCGCATGCCGTGCGGCTGGCGGTGGGGCCGGCGCACCGCCGGGTGCTGCCGCTCGCCGCCCTATGGGGGGCCACCTTCTTGGTTCTGGCCGACCTGATCTCACGGACCGTGATCGCCCCGGCCGAGGTCCCCGTGGGCGTGGTGACGGCCCTGGTGGGGGCGCCCTTCTTCCTGGTCCTGTTGCGACGCCACGCCGCGCGCGGTCAGCGATGACGGCCGCCGAACCGGTGGTCGCGCTGGCGCTCGACGCGGTCGAGGCCGGCTACGGGGACCGCCGGGTGCTGCACGGCGTGACGCTCGACCTCCGGCGGGGCGAGGTCCTCGCCCTCGTCGGCCCGAACGGTGCCGGCAAGTCGACGCTCGTCGCCGTGGCGTCGCGCTGGCTGACGCCACGGCGGGGCGAGGTGCGCCTCGACGGTCGGCCGATCGCCCGGTTCGGTCGCCGGGCCCTGGCCCGACGGGTGGCCGTGGTCGCCCAGGGCGGCGAGCTGCCCGAGGGGTTCACGGCCGACGAGGTCGTGGCGATGGGGCGGACGCCGCACGCGGGCTTCCTGGGAGGACGCTCGCCCACGGACGCGGACGCCGTCGAGGCCGCGCTCCGCGCCACCGACGTGGTGGGCTTGCGGCTTCGGCGGGTGGAGACGCTCTCGGGCGGCGAGCGCCAACGCGTGGTCCTGGCGCGGGCGCTGGCTCAGGCGCCGAGCGTGCTCCTGCTCGACGAGCCGACCAACCATCTCGACCTGCGCTACCAGGTGGAGACGCTACGGGCCGCGCGGGCGGCCGCCCACGCCGGCGTGGCGGTCATGGTGGTCGTCCACGACCTGAACCTGGCCGCCCGCGCCTGCCATCGGGTGGTGCTGCTCCACGAGGGTCGGGTGGTGGCCGTCGGTCCGCCCGACGTGGTGCTCACCGAGGCGCGCCTGCGGGAGACGTACGGGGCCGACGTGCACGTGCACCAGGTGGCGGGCGCGGCGACGGTCGTGCCGGCACCCTTCGAGTAGCGGCGGCTCGCTCCGCTCAGCGCCGCTCGAAGCGGTCGTGCACCGCCCGCGCGAGCTCGTAGTAGTCCACCAGCCCCTCGGTCGCCGCTCGCCACGACCAGCGCTCCATGTCGGCGCGCCCGGCTCGGCCGAGGCGCGCCCGCAACAGCGGGTCCGCCAGCACGCGGCGTAGCTGCTCGGTGAGGTCGCCCAGGTCGCCGGGCGTGAACATGAGGCCGTTCTCCTCGTGGCGGATGACGTCGGGCACCCCGCCGGCCCGAGCGCCCACCGCCGGCACGCCCGACGCCATCGACTCCATCGCCACGAAGCCGAGGGTCTCGGTGTCGGACGGGAACGCCAGCACGTCGGCGCTGGCGTAGGCGCTGGCCAACGCTTCGCCGCTGAGGTAGCCGGTGAAGGTGGTGGAGGTCCCCGCGAAGCGGCGCCGCAAGGCGGCCTCGGCCGGACCGGAGCCGACGACCGCCAGGCGCACGCCGGGCAGCGTCGTCACGGGGGCGTACAGCCAATCGAGCCGCTTCTCGGCCGACAGGCGACCGACGTAGAGCATCAGCGGCGCCTCCGGATGGCCGTTCGAGAGGCGGTCGCGCATGGCGGGATCGCGTTTGGACGGATGGAAGAGCTCGGTGTCGACCGCTTTCGGCCACAGCCGCACCCGCCGGATCCCGAGGCCACGCGCGGAGTTCACCATCGGTTGCGAGGTGCACAGGTTCACGTGCGCTCGGTTGTGGACGTCGCGCAGGAAGACGCGCGAGAGCGGGCTCAGGAACGGCAACCGGAGGTGCACGGCGTACTGGGTGATGTCGGTGTGGTACGAGGCCAACAGCGGGACGTCGCGCTGGTTGGCCACCATCGTCCCCCACAGCCCCAGCACCACCGGGTTGACGACGTGGACCACGTCCGGCGCGAACGCGTCGAGCTCGCGCCCCAGGCGCGGTCGCGGGAGGCCCAGGAACAGCTCCGGGTACCAGGGCCGGAACGAGACGGCCGGGACGCGCACCACCCGGTGACCGGCGGCGGTCGGCGGCGGGTCGTGCGGCGCGAAGACCAACGCCTCGTGGCCCAGCGCCCGCAGCTGTTCGAGCGTCCGGACGATGCGCGTCACGACCCCGTCGATCTTGGGCAGGAACGTCTCGGTGAAGATCGCGACCCGCATGGTGGACCGGCCTCAGGCCGTCGTCGCCGTCCCCTCCGACTCGTCGGTGGCGTCCTGCGTGCGGCCCTGCGCCTTCGCGGCGGACGCTGCCGGCACCGGCACGCCGGCCGCCTGGCGGCGCGTCCAGGTGCTCGTGCACGGGATCTTGTCGAGGTCGGCGCGGTGTGCGAAGCGCTTGGCGACGTCGGTCACCTCGGCCAGCAGCCCGTCGTCGAGGGTCGTGGGGTTCAGCCCGAGCCCGAGGAACAGGTCGTTGCGCACGTGGAGATCGTTCTCGGCGTCCTCCTTGCGCGGGTTGGGGGTGAGGGCGACCTCGGCTCCGGTGAGATCGGCCACCTTGCGGGCGAGCTCGCGCACGCGGTGCGTCTCGGTCATCTGGTTGAGGATCCGGACCCGTTCGCCCCGCTCGGGTGGGTTCGCGAGCGCCAGCTCGATGCAGCGGACCGTGTCGCGGATGTGGATGAAGGCCCGCGTCTGGCCGCCGGTCCCGTGGACGGTGAGCGGGTACCCCACCGCCGCCTGCATGAGGAAGCGGTTGAGGACGGTGCCGTAGTCGCCGTCGTAATCGAAGCGGTTGACGAGCCGCTCGTCGCTGCTGGTCTCGGGCGTGTTCGTGCCCCACACGATGCCCTGGTGCAGGTCGGTGATGCGCACTTCGTCGTTCTTGGCGTAGTACGCGAAGAACAGCTGGTCTTGCGTCTTGGTCATGTGGTAGATCGAGCCCGGGTTGCTGGGGTACAGGATCTCCTGGCGCACCCGCTGGCCGTCGTCGGTGACGACCTCGACGGGCAGGTAGCCCTCGGGGATCTTCATCCCGGCGGTGCCGTAGCCGTAGACGCCCATGGTGCCCAGGTGTGCCAGGTGGACGTCCACGCCGCTCTCGACGATGGCGGCCAGCACGTTGTGGGTGGCGAGCAGGTTGTTGCGCACCGTGTAGCGCTTGTGGCGGCTGCTCTTCATCGAGTAGGGGGCGGCCCGTTGCTCGGCGAAGTGGACGATGGCGTCCGGTCGTTCGTCCTCGATGAGCGTCAGCAAGCGGTGGTACTGGTCGGCCACGTCGAGCCGTTCGAACCGGACGGTGCGGCCGGAGACCTCGTGCCACGCCTTCAGACGCGTTCCCATGGGCGTGATCGGTGTGAGGCTGCCGGCTTCGAGCTCGAGGTCGATGGCGCGGCGGCTCAGGTTGTCGACGATGACCACGTCGTGGCCGAGCCGCGACAGGTGCAGGCTGGTGGGCCAGCCGCAGAAGCCGTCGCCACCGAGGATGAAGACCTTCATGACGTCCTCCGGGTTCGGCGCGGCCGGGGCGGCGCGCGCCGGGATGCGAGGGGGTTCGGCGCCAGGCGCCCAGACGAGGCCGAGCCTACCACCGGCACCGTCACGGCGCCGTCCGCTCCTGGACGCGCCGCACGGCCCGGCGCCACTTACGGCGACAGCGCGACAGCCACAGGCGGCGGCGGTAGCCGGTCTGGCCGGCACGCCACGACGAGGGCCGCAGGAACGAGGCGACGACGGCGGCGGAGATGAAGAACGGGTGCAGCATCGCCCACGCCACGAGCGGCCCACCCGTCAGGTCGCGGCGACCGAGGCGCACCAAGCCGACGTGGCCGCCCCAGATCTCGACGATCAGCTTCAGGCTCCACAAGCCGAGCACCCAGGGGGCCGCCTCGGGGACGAACGGCAGCGTCAGCAGGGCCGCCGCGAGGGCCACGCTCTGGCCGCCGAGCAGCGCGATGGCGATCCAGAACGCCGGGTGGTACTGGTCGACGTGGTGGTAGCGCGACACCCATCGCCGGCGCTGCCGCATGAGCGCACGCCACGATGGCATCGGGCGCGTCAGCACGCGGGCGTCCGGGTCCTCGAGGAAGACGGCCCTGGCCCCCGGCAAGCGGCACAGCCGTTGGGCCAGCAGGTCCTCGTCGCCCGACGGCGCGCGCCCGGCGAAACCGAAGCCACCGGCCCGGTCGAAGGCCGACCGACGGTACGCCTGGTCGTTGGCGCTCGAGGCGAACGCCCGTCCCACGCGCACCATCGAGCGCGACGTGAGCATCAGCGAGAGCCAATCGATGGCTTCGAAGCGCTCCCGGAACGACCGGGCCTCGCCGAACCCGCGGGTGGTGACGACGCCCAGGACGAGGACGACGTCCGGGTCGTCGAACGGCGCCACCATCGCCTGGGCCCAAGCCCGCGGGACCCGGCAGTCGGCGTCCGTCGTGAGCACGATCTCGCCGGTGCTGGCCGCCAGCCCGCATGCGACCGCGTGGACCTTCGGCGACCAGCGTCGCGACGGGGCGTGCACCTGCACCAGCCGGACGCGATCGTCGACGGCGGCCGCGGCCCGCACCACGTCGGCCGTGCCGTCGGTGGAGCGGTCGTCGACGATCCACAGGCGTAGACGCCCGGGGTACGACATGGCTCGGAGCGACGCGAGCGTGCCGGGGAGGGCGTCGGCCTCGTCGTGGGCGGGGACGATGACGTCGACGCTCGGCCAGCGGCGCGGTGCCGGCGGCGTGCTCGGATCGGGGGAGGGGGACGCGCGTTCGGGCGGGCCCGCACGCGTCGGGCGCGGCAGCGTCAGGACACCCGCCGCCACCCACACGAGGACACCGACGTACGCGAGGACCAGGACGGCGAGCAGCGTGAGCGCGACGATCATGACTCGTTCCGACGCTACCACGCTCGGGGTCCGCCGTCGGTCACCGTTGCGTGGGCGCGCACCCGTCCCCGTCGGCATCGGCCCGGCACGGGGAGGCCGACGTGCTACCCTCTTTCGTCGTGCGCATCGGCTTCCTCACCCACCTACTCTGGGATCGCTACGGACCGTTCTGGGCCTCGTTGGCCCGCGCAGCCGGGGCCGACGTGGTGCTGCCCGAGCCCGACGACGTGCTCGCGCGGCTCACCGACCCGCGCGCGGCCCAACCGCCGGCGATCGCCTTCCGCTTGGCGGTCGCGGCCGCGCTCGCGCTCGAGGACGTCGACCTGCTCGTCGTCCCGCGGCTCAACCCCGAGTCCGAGGGCGGCCCCGGGTCCGGTCAGGACCCGTGGATCGCCGACCTGCCGGCCACCCTCGGTCGCACCCTGGCGGGCGGGCCCACGCTGTGGCCGGTGGACGCCAGCCTCGAGGGTGCGCTGGAGACGCCGGCGGTCACGTTCCTGGCCCGGGTGGCCCGGGACGCTGGCGCCGTTCGGCGGGTCTGGTCGCAGCACCGAGCGGCCGCACGCTCGCCCCGCCGCGTGCCCCCGCACCTCACGGTGCGGCCGTCCGAGACGCGGACCGTGGCGGTGTTGGGTCAACCCTGGACGGCCACTCCGGCGCTCGCGCGGTTGGCCGCCCGACCCGCCGAGCACGCCGTCGGTCCCTACGGTTACGAACCCGCCGACCTGCGCGCCGAGGGCCGGCGCGTCGAGCCGCGCTGGATCGACACGGACGCCGAAGCGTTGGGCGCCGTACGGCGCTTCGCGCGGTCGGCGGCCAGCGTCGAGACGCTGCGGCTCGTGATCGACGCGGGGTCGGGGAGCGACGCCTGGTTGCGGCGGCGGGCCGAGGCGCTCGCCCCGCGGCGGCTGGAGGTCGTCGACCTGCGCGACGTCGGCGACGACGAGAGCCGCCTGCGCGTGCTGCTCGCTCCGGGCACATGAACCTGGTGGGCGTCGTGGCGCTCTTGGCGGCGGTCGGCTACGCCGCCGTGAACGCCTTCGGCGCCTGGGCGGTCGTGCGGCGGCGGTCGCGCGTGGCCGCGGTGTTCCTCGTGGCGGCCGCGCTGCTGATGGTGGGCGCGGTGGCGCTCGGCTTCGACGAGCCGAGCGCCACCCCCTTCATGACGGCGGGCGCCGCCTTGGCCTCCGTCGCCTCGTGGTGGAACGCGCGCACCGTGCTGCGTCGCACCGTGCCGCGCCGCCATCTGGCCCGCGCCGTCGCCGGTGTCGCCCTGGTAGCGCTGACCCTGTGGGCCCGACTTCTCTGACGACCCTAGAAGGCGGCGACACCCGTGATCTCGCGGCCGAGCACCAACGTATGCACCGTGTCCGTGCCCTCGTAGGTGGCCACGGTCTCCAGGTTGAGCATGTGGCGGATCGCCACGTACTCGGTGGTGATGCCGTTGCCGCCGAGCAGGTCCCGGGCCGCTCGGGCCGCGCCGAGCGCCGCCCGAACGTTGTCGCGCTTGGCCATGGAGACGCGGGGCGCGGTGTCCTGACCCCGTTCCTTGAGACGGGCCAGGTGGTAGGCCACCAGGCTGCCCTTGGTGAGGTCGGCGAGCATGTCGGCGAGGCGGGCCTGCACCAGCTGCTTGGCCGCGAGCGGCGCGCCGAACGATGGGCGGTCGCTCACGTAGGCGACCGCCTCCTCGAGACAGGCGAAGCCGGCCCCGAGCACGCCCCAGGCGATGCCGTAGCGGGCTTGGTTCAAGCACGCCAAGGCGCCGCCCAGGCCGACCACCTCCAGCCGCTGGGCGTCGGGCACCACGACCTCGTCGAGGTACAACTCGCTGGTCACCGACGCGCGCATCGACGCCTTGGTGTGGATGTCGACCGCCTGGAAGCCCTCGCGCTCGGTGTCGACGACGAAGCCGAGGACACGCCCGTCGCCACCGTCCTCGCGCGCCCACACGATCGCCACGTCGGCCCTCGAGCCACTCGTGATCCAGCGCTTGACGCCCGTGATGACCCAGTCGTCGCCCACACGCCGGCACCGCGTGCGCATCGCCCCCGGGTCGCTGCCGGCGTCGGGTTCGGTCAGCCCGAAGCAGCCGACCGCTTCGCCGGATGCCAGGCGCGGCAGCCACGACCGCTTCACCGTGTCGCTCGCCCAGCGGTGGATCGGGTACATGACCAAGCTCGACTGCACGCTGACGAAGCTGCGTAGACCGGAATCGACGTACTCCACCTCGCGGTTGAGCAGGCCGTAGGCGATGGCGCTGGCGCCGGCGCCGCCGTAGGTCTCGGGCAGCGTGACCCCGAGGAGGCCCTGCTCGCCGAAACGGCGTGCGAGCGTCGTGGGGAAGACACCCTCGGTCCACCAATCGGCGACGTGGGGTAGGAACTCGCCGCGGACGAACTCGCGCACGCCGTCCCGGATCATCCGCTCCTCGGGGTCGAGCAGCGCGTCGAGGTCGTAGAAGTCGTCGAGTCGGGCGGTCGGTGGGGTCATCGATCCTCCTGGGCCGCGTCAACCATCTCCGAACAGGCGACGGAGCGCGTCCTCTTTGCTCGTGGTGCGTTGCGCACGCCAACGCCCGTCGGCTTCGGTCGCTCGTCCGGCCGCCAGCAGGGCGGCCAGCGACGTCTCGATGGTGTCGATCGCGAGCTCCTCGTAGCGGTGTTCGTCCACCAGCCGTTGCACGTCGCGAACGGTCGCCCCATGGGAGCCCGCCCGTTCGAGCGCTTCGAAGACCCACTCGTCGACGGTCATGGCTCCATCCTACGACTTACCGCGCGCCACCGACCCGGCGGGGCCTCGTGGCGCGGGGCTCGTCGCCAACGTCCGCACGGGCGCCGTCACGTCCCCCCACGTGACCTCGTCGCGCATCGCCACGACGTGGACCGGGCACACGTCGACGCACGCGTCGCAACCGACGCAGCGTCCGGCGTCGAGCTCGATGCGCATCGCGCCCCCGCCGCCATCGTCGAAGACGCGTTGGATGGCGTCGGTCGGGCACACGCGGGTGCAGGCGGGACAGAAGATGCAGCCGTCGAGGACCTCGGGCAGACGCCACGGCACGTGCGTCTCGTCCTCGGGTTCGGCGAGTTCGAGCGCTCGCAGACGCCGCTGGTGCTCGGCCGGCAAGGGGGGCCGCTCGTCGTCCACCGTGTCGGGCGGGGCCAAGCGTTCCAGCGGTGCGAGCGCCGCGCCACCCGCCGTCCGGGCCTGCGACCAGCCGGCCTGGAACAGGTCGCGCCGCGACATCGTCCGGGGCGCGATCGTCCGGTCGAGCCGGTCGGTCTCGAGCACCGTGACGTCGAGCTGGCGACCGTGCACGGCCAAGAGCTCGGCCGCGGCGGCGATCGTCCGGTCGACGACCGCGGGGACCGCGCCGCCGCCGACGTCGCAGCCCTCGCAGACGCCTCGGGCCAGCGTGACCTGGCGTCCGTCGCTCCCCAGACGCACCAGGTCGCTCGCTTGGAGGCGTGCCAGGCAGGTCACCGACGTCGCTTCTCCGGCCACGCGCGAACAGCGCAAGGCGTCGTGCGGTTCGACCCGATCGACAGGCGTGAGCGCGCCCGACGGGCAGGCGGCCACGCACAGTCCACAGCCCGTGCAATCGATCGGGTCGATCGACACCGTGCGGGTCACACGGACCGCGTCGTGAGGGCAGGCGTCGGCGCAGGCGCGGCAGGCGGCGCCGTGATGCACGAGGCAGTGGTCGGCCACGAACGTGGGCGCCACGTCCACGCGTCGGAAGGCCCAGCCGAGCAGGTCGCGCAGCATCCTCAGCCCGTGTAGAGCTCGGTGCGGCCGGGCGTCAACGTGCGGGGGAACAGGGTCGCATCGAGGTACGCGTCGAAGCCGTCGAAGTCGAGTTGCTGCTTCTGGTCGGACAGCGCCACGGCCGGGTTGGGATGCACCTCGATCATGATGCCGTCGGCGCCGACCGCCAGCGCCGCCTTGGTCAACGGCACCAGCAGGTCGCGACGGCCGCCGGAGTGGGTGACGTCCACCAGCACGGGCAGATGCGTCTCGAGCTTGGCCAGGGCCACGGCCGAGACGTCGAGCGTGTTGCGGGTGAAACGTTCGAAGGTGCGGATCCCTCGCTCGCACAGCACCACGTTCGGGTTGCCTTCGTGGAGCAGGTACTCGGCGGCCATGACCCACTCCTCGATGGTGGCCGAGAGGCCGCGCTTCAGCAAGACGGGCAGGCGCGAGCGGCCGGCGGCCTTGAGGAGGCGGAAGTTCTGCATGTTGCGCGCGCCGATCTGGATGACGTCCACGTACGTCTCGAACAACGGCAGGTCGGCGGCGTCCATGAGCTCGGCCACGAAGCGGAGCCCGTGGGCGTCGCAGGCCTCACGGCCGAGGCGCAGCCCGTCCTCGCCCAGCCCCTGGAAGCTGTACGGGTCGGTGCGCGGTTTGTAGGCGCCGCCGCGGAAGAGCTTCACGCCCCGTCGCGCGACGTGCGCCGCCGTCGCCGCCACCTGCTCGCGTGACTCGATCGCACAGGGTCCGGCGATCAGCACCGCCGGATGGGAACCGCCGATCGCCACGTCGCCCACCCACACGACGGTGTCCTCACGCCGATGGCCGCGCGAGGTGAGGTACTGCGTCTTGTCCTGCTCGACCTCGAGTTGCATCGAGGCCTGGAAGATCTGCTTGAACAGGCTCTTGACGGTGGCGTCCGAGAAGGGCCCCCGGTTGCTCGCCAGCAGATCGTCGAGCATGGCCTGTTCCCGTACCGGGTCGTAGTGCGAGCGTCCCTGGGCGGTCTGCAGACGACCGATCTCCTCGGCGACCTCGGCCCGCGCCGACAACAGCGCGAGCAGGTCTCGGTTGAGGGCGTCGATGCGGCGACGCAGGTCGGCGATGCGGTCGTCCATGGTTCCTCCGGGCGCGCCGTCGGCGCGTCGATGGTCAGGGGTTCAGACGGGGGGATCGGCGGTGGCCGCCGCAGCGTCGGGCCGACGCTCGGCCGCGGCGACCACGAGGACCGACGCCTCGTAGAGCACGAGGAGCGGCACCGCCACGAGCGCGAAGTTGAACGGGTCGCCGGTCGGCGACAGCCCGGCGGCCGCGATGAGCAACACGAGGATGGCGACGCGCCGCTGCCGACGCAGGAGTTGGACGTGGACGAGGCCCAACCGGGCGAGCAAGAACGCCAACACCGGCAGCTCGAACATGAGCCCGAACACGGCCATGAGCATGAGCACGTTGCCGATGTAGCGACCGATCGATAGGAACCCTTGGGCCTCGTCACCCAGGAAGGACAGCAGCACCGGCACGGTCACCGGTAGCACCAGGTAGTAAGAGAAGACGACCCCGCCGGCGAAGGCGAGGGCGGTCATGAAGATGAACGGGACGCCGAAGCGTCGTTCGTCCTTGTAGAGGCCGGGTGCGATGAAGGCCCACACCTGCGACACCACCACGGGCGCCGCCAGCACGAGCCCGAAGAACGAGGCGATCTGCATGGACGCGGTGAACGGTTCGAGGAGGGAGAAGTACGTCAACGTCATGTCGCCCGGGAGCGGACGTTGCAGCCACCGCAGCACGTCGAAGCGGAACACGAACATCACGCCCGACGCCACGACCCAAGCGGAGAGGGCGACGAAGAGGCGGTTGCGAAGCTCGTCGAGGTGGTCGAAGAGGGTCACGGCCGGCTCGGTTCAGCTCGGCCGTCGGCTGCCTTCGGCCCCCCGACGACCGCGGTGCGGGTCGCGCTCAGGACGCAGCGTCCTCGCTCTCGCGCGGCTTGGCGGCGACGGGCGTCGGTTCGACGGCGGGACCGGGCGCAGGCGCCGCGGCCGCGCGGGTCGGCGACGGGTTCGCCGGTTTCGGCTCGTCGTCCATGCTCAGGTCGGACTTCATGTCGCGCAACTCCTTGCGGAACGCCCGCACCGACTGACCCAGACCCTTGGCCATCTCGGGCAACCGCTTCGGGCCGAAGATGAGGAGCACGACCACCAAGATGATGAGGATTTCCCAGACCCCGAAAGGACCGATGCGCATCGTAAGACCTCCGTCCGGTGCATGCTAGCAGAGGCGTCCGGAGGGCGGTGTCCGACACCGTACGTGGCCGTGCCTGACGGGGCGAAACGGCCCGCGCGAGCGGTTGACACCCGTCGCCGACGCGTGCTAGCCTCTCTCTTCGGACGCGTCGTGGGATCGCTCGACCTGCGCGTGGCCCCGGTGGCCCACGAGGCCACGGAACGCCCTCGGGATGCCACCCTAGCTCAACTGGTAGAGCACCCGATTTGTAATCGGAAGGTTGTCGGTTCGATTCCGATGGGTGGCTCCAACGCCGAGGTCGCCGCGACCAGAGATCAGACGACGTGATCGGAACGGAAGTGTGGGTAGGTGCCCGAGTGGTTAAAGGGGACGGACTGTAAATCCGTTGGCGTTCGCCTACGCTGGTTCGAATCCAGCCCTACCCACCATCGCGCGGGAGTAGCTCAGTCGGTAGAGCGTCAGCTTCCCAAGCTGAATGTCGCGGGTTCGAATCCCGTCTCCCGCTCCAGCACGACCCGGTGCGCCCCACCAGGCGCAACGGCTGCCGCGAGGCAGGACCCGCCGACCCGGCGGGCGCGGTCCCTCGGACACCCGAGGTCCGTGGCGGTGGTTACAGGCTCGTGTAGCTCAGTGGTAGAGCACTCCCTTGGTAAGGGAGAGGTCGACGGTTCAATCCCGTCCACGAGCTCCAAACGCACCGCGGGACGAACCCGAACGGTCAGACCCCTCCGCGGGGTCTGACCCTGGGCCTTGCCAGGGCGCGGGCGCCGCGCCGAAAGGATGCCGTCATGGCGAAAGCGACGTTCGAGCGTACGAAGCCTCATGTGAACGTGGGGACGATCGGGCACGTGGATCATGGGAAGACGACGTTGACGGCGGCGATGACGTTCGCTGCGGCTGCGGCGGATCCGTCGGTGACGACGATGTCGTACGACCAGATCGACAAGGCGCCGGAGGAGAAGGCGCGGGGGATCACGATCAACACGGCGCATGTGGAGTATCAGACGAAGGCGCGTCATTACTCGCACGTGGATTGTCCGGGGCATGCGGATTACGTGAAGAACATGATCACGGGTGCGGCGCAGATGGATGGGGCGGTGTTGGTGGTGTCGGCGGCGGACGGTCCGATGCCGCAGACGCGCGAGCACATCCTGTTGGCGCGGCAGGTGGGGGTGCCGTTCCTGGTCGTGTTCATGAACAAGGTGGACATGGTCGACGACGAGGAGCTGCAGGAGCTCGTGGAGATGGAAGTGCGCGACCTGCTGTCGAGCTACGAGTTCCCGGGCGACGACGTGCCGGTGGTGCGCGGTTCGGCGCTGCGGGCGCTGGAGGCGTTGGTGGCGAACCCGTCGACGCAGCGTGGTGAGAACGAGTGGGTGGATCGGATCTGGGATCTGTTGGATGCGATCGATGCGTACATCCCGACGCCGGAGCGGGCGGTGGACAAGGCGTTCTTGATGCCGGTGGAGGACGTGTTCACGATCACGGGTCGTGGGACGGTGGCCACCGGCCGTGTGGACCGCGGTGTGGTCAAGACTGGCGACGAGGGTCGAGGTGGTGGGGCTGACGAACACCGCAAGACGGTGGTGACCGGGGTCGAGATGCACCGTAAGACGTTGGACAGTGGCATGGCGGGGGACAACGTGGGTGTGCTGTTGCGGGGTGTGGGGCGGGATGACATCGAGCGGGGGCAGGTGTTGGCGAAGCCGGGTTCGATCACGCCGCATACGGGGTTCTTGGGTTCGGTGTACATCTTGCGTAAGGAGGAGGGGGGGCGTCATTCGGCGTTCTTCGGGGGGTATCGTCCGCAGTTCTACTTTCGGACGACGGATGTGACGGGGGTGGTGTCGTTGCCGGATGGGGTGGAGATGGTGATGCCGGGGGACAACGTGGAGTTGGCGGTGGAGTTGATCAAGCCGATCGCGATGGAGGAGGGGTTGCGGTTCGCGATTCGGGAGGGTGGTCGGACGGTCGGCGCTGGCGTCGTCACGTCGATCACCAAGTAGTCGCCCCTAGTCCCGCGGTCGGTGCTGGCGCCCTTCGGCGACGCCACCGACCGCGGGTGCGCGCTGCGTCGGCGCCGACGTCGCGCGGCTCCACCCGCCCACCCTCGTTCTCTGATATGCTCTTTCTTTCGGGAGGCCATGATGGCCAGTGACGTTCGCATCAAGCTGTTGCTCGAGTGCACCGAGTGCAAGCGCCGCAACTACACGACCCACAAGAACCGGCGCAACACGACCGCCAAGCTCGAGTTGCGGAAGTACTGCCCATGGGATCGGAAGCACACGAATCACCGCGAGGTCAAGGTCTAACCGGTGAAACGGCTGACCCAGTACCTGCGCAACTCGCGTGCCGAACTCTCCCGCGTGACCTGGCCCACCCGTGCGGAGGTCATCCAGGCCACGCAGGCGACCCTGGTGTTCGTGGTGATCACGGCGATCTTCCTGTTGGTGGTCGACAGCGTGTTCGGCAACCTCATCGGGCTGTTGACCTGAACGCCGTCGGTCGATCGTCGCGCCCGTGCGCGGCCATCGGGAGGAACCCCAAGCCATGAGCATCGAGTGGTACGCCATCCACACCTACGTCGGCCATGAGGAGAAGGTCAAGCAGAACATCCTCAACCGCGCCCGGTCCCTCGGTGCGACCGACAGCATCTACCAGGTCGTCGTGCCGTCCGAGGAGACCGTCGAACACGTCGGTGGCGGCAAGAAAGAGGTCGTCCCGCGGCGCCTCTTCCCAGGCTACATCTTCGTGCAGATGGACCTCGGCGACAACCCCGAGGAGCCGAACGAATCCTGGGAGGTCGTGCGGTACACGCCGGGCGTCACCGGGTTCGTGGGCACGGCGACGCGCGCCGTCCCGCTCTCGCCCGACGAAGAGGCCCGCATGCTGGGCTCGTTGGGGGTCACGGGTGCCCGCGAGGCTCCCAAGATCAAGGTCACCTTCAGCGTCGGCGACACGGTCCAGGTCACGTCCGGTCCCTTCGCCGACTTCACCGGCATCGTCTCCGAGGTGAACCCCGACCGCGGCAAGCTGAAGGTCCTCGTCTCCATCTTCGGCCGCGAGACCCCCGTGGAGCTCGACTTCGCGCAGGTGGTCCGGGCCTGACGCACCACCCCGGGCCCCGTGCCCACCGCTCTCACCCGCCTTGCGCCAACGCGCGCACCGGGAAGCGTTCGAACCCCGTCGCCCCGCCAAGCGTCGGGGGAGCTTGAGGAGGAATCATGGCGAAGAAGATCGCAGGGATCGTGAAACTGCAGTTGCCCGCCGGCGCTGCGACGCCCGCACCCCCCGTCGGACCGGCGCTCGGCCAGTACGGCGCCAACATCATGGGCTTCGTGAAGGAGTACAACGCGGCCACCGCCTCCCAGGCGGGCGCGATCGTGCCGGTGGAGATCACCATCTTCGCCGATCGCTCGTTCACGTTCATCACCAAGACGTCGCCCGCCTCGTACTTGATCAAGAAGGCGGCCGGGGTCCCGAAAGGTTCCGGCGTCCCGAACAAGACCAAGGTCGGTACGCTCTCGTGGGACCAGTGCCTCGAGATCGGTCGCGTGAAGATGAGCGATCTGAACGCCAACGACGAGGTCGCGGCCGCCCACATCATCGCCGGCACCGCCCGCTCGATGGGCGTGACCGTGGAAGGGGCGCCCGCCGATGCCTAAGCACGGGAAGCGTTACCGCGGCATCGAGGTCAAGGTCGATCGCGACCGGACCTACGCCGCCGACGAAGCCGCCGCGCTCGTCAAGGACCTGGCTACGGCCAAGTTCGACGAGACGATCGAGGTGCACGTGCGGCTCGGCATCGACCCGCGCAAGTCGGACCAGAACGTGCGTGGCACCGTCGCGCTCCCGCACGGCACCGGCCGTACGGTGCGCGTGCTGGCCTTCGCGCAGGGCGACAAGGCGACCGAGGCCGAGGCCGCCGGCGCCGACATCGTCGGTGGGCAGGAGCTCATCGAGCGCGTGCAGGGCGGCTGGCTCGAGTTCGACGCGGTCGTCGCGACGCCCGACATGATGGGCGCCGTCGGTTCCAAGCTCGGTCGTGTCCTCGGCCCGCGTGGCATGCTGCCGAACCCCAAGTCGGGCACGGTGGGCATCGACATCGGTGAGATCGTGCGGGCGCTCAAGGCGGGCCAGATCGAGTTCCGGTCCGACAAGACCGGCGTCGTCCACGCCCCGATCGGCAAGGCCTCGTTCGAGGCCGAGAAGCTCATCGAGAACCTGGCGGCGTTGCGACGCGCCGTCGACGCGGCCAAGCCGGACGCGGCCAAGGGCACCTACGTACGAACGGTCTACGTCAGCTCGACCATGGGTCCGAGCGTGCGCGTGACCGTCTGATCGGCATCCCGGTGCGTAGCGGAGGCTACGGACCTCTGGCGTTGGAGACCGCAGGGGCCTGCCAGGCTTAAAGATCCTGCCGAGGCGCATGGTGCCGCTCGCGGCACCCCGCTACGCTTCGCGGCCACCCCCCGGGATTCGTCCCGGCCCCCGGAGAACGAACCCGGGCCACCCATCCACCCACTCGAGAGAGGCAACCATGGCCAACCCAAGGAACCAAACGTCGGTGGCGCAGCTCCGCGAGCTCCTCGCGGACGCCTCGACGTTCTTCCTGGTGGACTACCAGGGTCTCTCCGCAGGGGAGCTCCACACGCTGCGCGCGAAGGTGCGCGCAGCCGGCGGTCGCTTGCTCGTGGCGAAGAACACCCTCATGAACGTCGTGCTCAAGGAGTACGGCATCGAGGGTTTCGACGTCACGTTGCAGGGCCCGACCGCCCTCGTGTTGGTCGGTGAAGACCCGGTCGCGCCCGCCAAGGCGCTCACCGACTTCGCCAAGGACCACCCCAAGGACCTGCCCGCCGCCAAGGGCGGCAGGCTCCAAGGCAACACCGTCGGTGCGGAGACGTTGGCGAAGATCGCCAAGCTCCCGCCGCGCGACCAGTTGCTGTCCGAGCTCGTCGGCGTCCTCCAGGCGCCGATGGTCCAGCTCGTGGGCGTGCTCTCGGCCCCCCAACGGAACCTTGTGACCGTACTCGACAACTACGTTTCGAAACTGAAGGAGGAACGCGATGGCGTTTGACAAGACCGCGCTCGTGGAACAACTCTCGGGCCTGACCGTGCTCGAGCTCGTCGACCTGGTGGACGCCCTGAAGGAGAGCTGGGGTGTCGAGGCCGCGGCCGCGATGCCGGCCGGCATGATGATGGCGGGCGCTGGCGCCGCCGCTCCGGAAGCCGTCGAAGAGCAGACCGAGTTCACCGTGTCGATCAAGTCGGCCGGCGACAAGAAGCTCCAGGTCATCAAGGAAGTCCGCGCCATCACGAGCCTCGGCCTGAAGGAAGCCAAGGACCTCGTCGAGGGCGGCGGCGTCGTGAAGGAGGCGATCTCCAAGGAGGAGGCCGCCGAGATCCGTACCAAGCTCGAGGCCGCGGGCGCCGTCATCGAGGTCAAGTAAGCCATCGAACGCACCGGATGCACGGGTCGTGGGACCCCGGGCCGACTCGATGGCCGGCCGAAGCCAGCCGCTCGACGCGACACCCGTCGCGTCGAGCGGGCACCCGCTCTCACGGGCACCCTCGCACGTCGCGTGGCCACCCACGCCTGCGCCTCACGTTCGGCCGCACCCGACATGGGTGCATCCGAGGGCGCACACCACCTTATCTTCACGTCGTCTCATCTCGCCTCCGTCCGTTCACCTCGTCCCGTCCCGGCCGCCGTGGCCGTGGCCGGCCGTTCCCGCCGCCCAGGTCCGCCCGTCTCGACCGTTCGACCACGTAAGGGGTGAAGATGCGCGAGATCCGCACCTTCGGCACGATCGCTGAGGTCATCGAACTCCCGAACCTCACGAACATCCAGATCACGTCCTACGACGCGTTCCTCCAACGTGACGTGGCCACCGCCCTGCGTGAGAACACGGGGTTGCAGGCCGCGTTCAAGGAGGTCTTCCCGATCGACGAGACCGAGCGCGGGCGCCAGACCGGCCTCGTCCTCGACTTCCTCGAGTACACGCTCGAGCCGCCCGAGTTCGATCCCGACGAGTGCCGCGAGAAGGACCTGACCTACCACGCGGGTCTCTTCGCGAAGCTGCAGCTCGTGCACAAGGACACCGGCCTGATCAAGGAAGACCAGGTCTTCCTGGGCGACCTGCCGCTCATGACCGAGGACGGGTCGTTCGTCGTGAACGGCGCCGATCGCGTCATCGTGTCGCAGATCCACCGCTCGCCGGGCGTCTACTTCACCGGCTCGGCGGCGCCTTCGGGCCGCAAGTACACCGCCAGCATCATCCCGATGCCCAAGCGGGGACCCTGGATCGAACTCGAGTTCGACAACGCCGACGCCCTGTGGATGAAGGTGAACAAGCGCAAGTTCCCGTTCACCCTGCTGCTGCGCGTGCTGGGCTACGGCGACGAGCAGATCCGCGAGATGTTCGCGGGGTACGACGCCTTCCTGACGCCGACGTTCGACGCCGAGGAGGCCAGCGGGATCACGCCCGACGAGGCGCTGCTGCGCCTGTTCACGGTCTTGCGCCCCGGCGATCCGCCCAAGGTCGACAAGGCGACGACCTACCTGCACAGCCTGCTCGCCGACCCGCGCCGCTACGACCTCGGCGACGCCGGCCGCTACAAGCTCAACGCCAAGCTCGGGCTCGACGTCGAGGAGAAGACCCTGCTCGGCTTCGTCGACGGTCGCTTCGTCGACTACGGTCTCCTGCCGACGCTGCAGTACCTCGTCAAGCTGCAGTCGGGCGAGGAGGGCGTGTCCGAGGACGACATCGACCACCTCGGCAACCGGCGCATCCGGACCGTGGGCGAGCTCGTGGCCGACCAGATCCGCGTCGGCCTCGGCCGCATGGCGCGTGGCGTCCGCGAGCGCATGCTGCTCGGTAACCCGGACGCGGCGACGCCCCAGAAGCTCGTCAACAACCGGCCCATCGTGGCCGCGCTGCGCGAGTTCTACGGTCGCAGCCAGCTGTCGCAGTTCAAGGACCAGGTCAACCCGCTCTCGGAGCTGCGCCACAAGCGTCGCATCTCGGCGCTGGGGCCGGGCGGCCTGACCCGCGAACGCGCCGGTTTCGACGTCCGCGACGTCCACCGGACGCACTACGGCCGCATCTGCCCGATCGAGACGCCCGAAGGCGCCAACATCGGTCTGATCACGTCGTTGGCGAGCTTCTCGCGCGTCAACGAGCTCGGCTTCATCGAGGCCCCGTACCGACGCGTGGTCGACGGCAAGGTCACCGACGAGGTCGTCTACATGACGGCCCACGAGGAAGACCGCTACATCATCGCCCAAGCCAACACGCCGCTGAACGACGACGGCGGCTTCGCCACCGACTCGATCGTGGCGCGCAACCTAGGTGATCCGGTGTTCGTGGCCCCCGACGGGGTCGACTTCATGGACGTCTCGCCGAAGCAGATCATCTCGGTGCCGACCTCGCTCATCCCCTTCCTCGAGCACGACGACGCCAACCGGGCGCTCATGGGCTCGAACATGCAGTCCCAAGCGGTGCCGCTGCTGCGCGCCGACGCCCCGTACGTGGGGACCGGGGTCGAGGAGCGCGTGTCGCGCGACTCGGGCACCGTGGTGCTCTCGACCGTGGCCGGCGACGTGACCTACGTCGACGCGACCCGCGTGGTCATCACCGACGCCAAGGGCATCGAGCACACCTTCCCCATGACGCGCTTCCAGCGCTCGAACCAGAACACCAACCTCGACCAGCGTCCGATCATGAAGCTCGGCCAGCGCGTCGAGGTCGGCGACGTGCTCGCCGACGGGCCGGCCTCGCAGAACGGCCGCCTGGCGCTGGGGCAGAACATCCTCATCGCCGTCATGCCCTTCGACGGCTACAACTTCGAGGACGCCATCGTCCTCAGCGAACGGCTCGTGCGCAACGACGCCTACACGTCGGTCCACATCGAGAAGTTCGAGAAGGAGGCCCGCGACACCAAGCTCGGGCCCGAGAAGATCACCCGCGACATCCCGGGTCTGTCCGAAGCGGCGCTGCGCGACCTCGACGAGGACGGCGTGGTGCGCATCGGGGCCGAGGTCAAGCAGGGCGACATCCTGGTCGGCCACACGAGCTTCAAGGGGGAGAAGGACCCGACCCCCGAGGAACGCTTGCTGCGGTCGATCTTCGGCGAGAAGGCGCGCGAGGTCAAGGACACCTCGATGCGGGTTCCGCCCGGCGATGGTGGCGTGGTGCTCCGCACCGTGCGCTTCCGGCGTGGCGACCCCGGCGTCGAGCTGCGCCCCGGCGTGCAGGAGATGGTGCGCGTCTACATCGCACAGAAGCGCCGTCTGGTCGAGGGCGACAAGCTCGCCAACCGGCACGGCAACAAGGGCGTGGTCGCCAAGATCCTGCCCCCGGAAGACATGCCCTACCTCGAGGACGGCACGCCCGTCGACCTGGTCTTCAACCCGTTGGGTGTGCCTTCGCGCATGAACCTCGGGCAGATCCTCGAGACCCACCTGGGCCTGGCCGCCTACCGCCACGGCGTGTCGTTCGTGACGCCCGTGTTCGACGGCGCTCGCGAGGAGCAGATCAAGGCGCTCCTCGAGGAGAGCGCCGTCCTCGAGAACGCGCGTCGTCACGAGTTCGAGTTCGGCACCGACAAGCGCGAGCTCGACGTCGTCCGGCGTGCGGCCAAGCTCGGGATCATCCCCGAGGACCTGCCCACCGACGATGCGCTCATCGCGCTGGCGCGCGCCGGCAAGGCGGTGCTGTTCGACGGCCGCACGGGCGAGGCGATCGACGCGCCCATCGTCGTCGGCGTCATGTACGTCATGAAGCTCTACCACATGGTCGAAGACAAGATGCACGCCCGGTCGACCGGGCCCTACTCGCTCATCACCCAGCAGCCGCTCGGCGGGAAGGCCCAGTTCGGCGGGCAGCGACTCGGCGAGATGGAGTGCTGGGCGCTGCAAGCCCACGGCGCGGCGTACACGCTCCAGGAGATGCTCACGATCAAATCGGACGACATCGACGGGCGCAACGCCGCCTACGAAGCGATCGTCAAGGGGGACGACGTGCTGGAACCCACCATCCCCGAATCGTTCAAGGTGCTCGTCAAAGAGCTCCACTCGCTGGGTCTGGACGTGCGCGTCCTCGACTCGGATGACAAGCCCGTCGGGATCTTCGACGAGGCCGGGCGGCACTGGTGAGCGCCTTCCGTTCGGTCGGCCGCCAGGAAGGGATCGGCGCGATGCGCGATCCGCGTGAGTTCAGCCGTGTCCAGATCCAGATCGCCTCGCCCAAGGCGATCCGCGACTGGAGTTACGGCGAGGTCACCAAGCCCGAGACCATCAACTACCGCACCCTCAAGCCCGAGCGCGACGGTCTGTTCGACGAGAAGATCTTCGGACCCGAGAAGGACTGGGAGTGCTCGTGCGGCAAGTACCGCGGCCAGCGCTACGCCGGCAAGGTCTGCGAGCGCTGCGGCGTCGAGATCACCAAGTCGACCGTCCGCCGCTACCGCATGGGTCACGTCGAGCTCGCGACCGCCTGCGCCCACATCTGGTACGTCAAGGACGTGCCGTCGAAGATCGGCGCGCTGCTCAACCTCTCGACGAACCACCTCGAGCAGGTGCTGTACTTCGGTCGCTACATCGTCACCGATCCGCAGGACGCCAAGATGGGCGGCAAGCCGCTGCGCCGTGGCGACCTGCTCTCCGACGACGAGTACCGCCAGCTGCGCTACGGCCAGCAGGAGACCTACTCGGTGCAGCTCGGTGAGCAGGCGGTCGTCGGCGACGGCGAAGCCGTCGAGCAGGGCCAGCCGCTCGCCAAGGGCGTCAAGGCCAAGATCGCCGGGATCGCCCAGTACCGCTTCCCGCGGCGCGTGACGCTCGACTACCGCGAGCTCCGCGACGCTCGCCTCATCGTTCCCAAGACCGCTTGGATCGAAGAGGAGAAGTACGCGGGCGGCCAGCCCTTGGCCGAGCTCGAGAACGACCTCGAGGTGCGCGCCGAGCAGGAGGGCATCATCGAGCTCCTGCCGATCGGCACCGAAGGCGGCATCCTGCTGCTGCGCGACGCCGACGACGAGGACATCCGCTACGCCTACCTCGTGCCCGCGGGCATGGAAGCGGTCGCCGGCAGCGGCGAGTTCGTGGAGGGGGGCGACGTCATCGCGCGCGCCAAGGCGGGCGCACAGCTCGTGTTGCCGCGTGAGGCCACCGCCTCGCTCCGCGCCAGCAAGACCAAGGACAAGCAGGTCACCATGACCCTCGAGGTGCGCTGGGCGCGCCGCGAGACGCACGAGATCAACCCCACCATGCACGTCCTGGTCGGGGATGGTGCCACGGTGGTCGGGGGCGAGAAGGTCGTCGGCGCGATCGACGCGGCCCAGGAGATCATCGCGGCCGCCGACGGCACCGTGCACCTGGCCGAACCGGCCAGCATCATCGTCTCCCGCGCGCGCGTCTACCCGTACGAGGACGAACCGATCGTCGTCAACGGCGACCGGGTCAAGCCCGGCGACGAGCTCGCCGACGAAGGTCGGGTCCGCAGCGACATCCCGGGACGGGTCGAGATCGACCTGGTCCGACGTCAGGTGCGGGTCATCGAGTCCTACGACTTCGAGGCCCGCATGGGGGCCGACGCGGTGCGCGAGCTGCTCGAGTCGATCGACCTCGACAAGCTCGAGGCCGAACTCGTCGAGGAGATGAACTCGCCGAGCCGTCACAAGCGGGCCAAGGCGCGCAAGCGGCTCGAGATCACCCGCAGCTTCCTCAAGAGCGGCAACGACCCGGCCTGGATGATCCTCGAGTCCGTGCCCGTCATGCCGCCCGACCTGCGGCCGATGGTGCAGGTCGAGGGCGGTCGTTTCGCGACGTCCGACCTCAACGACCTCTACCGGCGCCTGATCAACCGCAACAACCGCCTCAAGAAGCTGATGCAGCAGGGCGCGCCCGAGATGATCGTGCGCAACGAGAAGCGCATGCTCCAGGAGGCCGTCGACGCGCTCATCGACAACGGCCGCCGCGGCAGCGCCGTCGTCCACCCGGGTTCGGACCGGCCGCTCCGGTCGCTCACCGACCTGCTCGGCGGCAAGCAGGGTCGCTTCCGTCAGAACCTGCTCGGCAAACGCGTCGATTACTCGGGCCGTTCGGTCATCGTCGTCGGTCCGCAGCTGCAGCTGCACCAGTGCGGTGTGCCCAAGCGCATGGCGCTCGAGCTGTTCAAGCCCTTCCTGTTCAAGAAGCTCGAGGAGCGCGGGATCGTCAGCAACATCAAGAGCGCCCGCAAGCTGCTCGAGCGCTACCGCGACACCCGCGACGAGATCTGGGACGCGCTCGAAGAGGTCATCGCCGACCGCGTCGTGCTCCTGAACCGCGCGCCGACGCTCCACCGCCTGGGCATCCAGGCCTTCGAGCCGGTGCTCGTCGAGGGCCAGGCCATCCAGCTCCACCCGCTCGTCTGCGAGGCCTTCAACGCCGACTTCGACGGCGACCAGATGGCCATCCACGTGCCGCTCTCGGTGTACGCCCAGGCCGAAGCGCGCCTGCAGATGCTGTCGTCGCACAACCTGCTCTCGCCCGCCCACGGTCACCCCAACGTCGGCGCCGCGCGCGACATCATCCTCGGCCTGTTCGTGCTGACCCAGGTGCACAACGGCCGCAAGGGGATCGGTGCGACGTTCGACGACGCCGCCTCGGCGCTCGCCGCGCACAAGGACGGCACGCTGTCGCTCAACAGCGCCATCACCGTCGCCGGGAAGCCGACGTCGGTCGGTCGCCTCAAGTACCGCTTCACCAACGCCGACGAGGCGCTCTTGGCCGCCGAGCGCGGCGAGATCGACATGCAGGACATGGTCACCGTGCGGCTCGACGGCAAGCTCGTCGAGACCACGCCCGGTCGCGTGTTCTTCGCGCGACTCGTGCAGGAGACGCTCGGCGCCGACGGCGGGCATGTGCCGGCGTCGATGATCCGTCACGACGTCGCCTACGAGAAGGGGGCGCTGCGCGACCTGGTCGTCGACAGCTTCAAGCTCCTCGGCGTCGAGCGCACCGCTAAGCTGCTCGACGGCCTCAAGCAGGCGGGTTTCGAGCTGTCGACCACGTCGGGTATCACGATCGGCATCGACGACGTCGCCATCCCGCCCGCCAAGCAGGCGCTGCTGGCCGAAGCCCAGGGCAAGCTGGAGAAGATCCAGGAGTTCGCCGAGATGGGCTTCGTCACCGAGCTCGAGCGCAAGCAGCAGGTCGTGCGGCTGTGGAACGACACCACCGAGCAGGTGAAGCAGGCGGTCTTCGAGAACTTCGAGAAGAACATGCCCTTCAACCCGCTGTACGTCATGGCACAGTCGGGGGCCCGTGGTAACCCGCAGCAGATCCGTCAGCTGGCGGGCATGCGTGGCCTCATGGCCAAACCCTCGGGCGAGACGATCGAGCTGCCGATCCGCGCGAACTTCCGCGAGGGCCTCGACGTGCTCGAGTACTTCATCTCCACGCACGGCGCCCGCAAGGGCGGCGCCGACACCGCGCTCCGGACGGCCGACTCCGGCTACCTGACCCGCAAGCTGGTCGACGTGGCCCACGAGCTCGTCGTCCGCGAGGACGACTGTGGCACCGCCGAGTACCTCGAGATGGAGCTCTACACCCCCGAGGGGCGGGCGCGGCCGAAGGCCCAGCTCGAGATGAGCCTCTACGGGCGCACCCTGGCGCTCGACATCGAGTTCGGCGACCTCACCTACGCCGCCGGGGCCACCCTGATGCGCGAGGACGTCGACGCCATCGCCGCCCGCTTCCCGCAGTACCCCGAGATCCGCACCATCGCCGTGCGCAGCCCGATCATGTGCCAAACGCGCGCCGGAGTGTGCCGGACCTGCTACGGCCTCGACCTCTCGATGATGCGGCCGGTGTCGCTCGGCGAAGCCGTCGGCGTCATCGCGGCCGAGTCGATCGGCGAACCGGGCACGCAGCTCACGATGCGCACGTTCCACACCGGCGGCATCGCCACCGGCGGCGACATCACGCAGGGTCTCCCGCGTGTGATCGAGCTCGTCGAGGCGCGCAAGCCGAAGGTGAAGGCCGTGGTCGCCGACCTCGACGGGGTCGTGTCGATCACCGAGGAGGAGGACCGCTACCGCCTCAGCGTCACGTCCGAGGACGGCGAGTTCTCCAAGGCCTACAAGCTCGACAAGACCACCCGCATCCTGGTACGCGACGGCGACAAGGTCGAAGCCGGCCAGCAGTTGACGCGCGGCGCCATCAACCCCCACGACCTTCTCGAGACGCGCGGTCCGGACGCGGTGCAGGCCTACCTGGTCGACGAGATCCAGCGCGTCTACCGGGGCCAGGGCGTCAGCGTGCACGACAAGCACATCGAGACGATCGTCAAGCAGATGCTCAAGTACGTCGAGATCCTGCAACCCGGCGACAGCGACTACCTCGAGGGCCAGACGGTCGAGCGCTTCGACGTCGAAGAGGTCAACGAGGGCTTGCTCGAAGCGGGCAAGGAACCCGCGGCCTGGAAGCCGGTGCTGCTCGGGATCACCAAGGCCAGCCTCACCACCAAGTCGTGGTTGTCGGCGGCCTCCTTCCAGCACACCACCCACGTCCTGACCGAGGCCGCCGTCGCGGGCAAGGTCGACGACCTGGTCGGCCTCAAGGAGAACGTGATCCTGGGTCGCCTCATCCCGGCCGGCACCGGTCTCGATGCGATCCGCGCCGTGCGGGTGGCCGACGACCGGACGCTCGCCAAGCAGCGTGAAGCGGCCGCGCGACCTGCGGCGGGGGCGACCCCGTCCCGTCCCGGCACGCCCGCGGAGCCTCGCCCCGAGGCCTGACCACCGACCTCTCGCCCGAACGACGGCCTCCGTCGTTCGGCGGTACGAACCGAGCCCGCCCCCGGATCCGGGGGCGGGCTCGTCTCATGCTAGGCTCGCGCCGTGTCGGAGAGGGGAACGGACGACGTGCCCACGCGGTCCACCGCGCACGGCGCCCTCGGCCCGGTCCCTCGGGCGCCCGCCGGCGCCACCGTCCTGGCGTTCGATCCGGGTCGTCACGTGGGCGTCGCTTGGCTCGACGACGACGGGAGGCTGTTGCGGGGCGACGTCCTCGACCTGCCGACGGCCGCGCGGTTGGAGCTTCCGGCGCACGTCCAGGTGGTGGTCGGCAACGGGACCGGGTCGCGCGCCGTCCAGGCGGCCTTGGGCGCCGCCGGACACGTGTTCGTGATCGTGGACGAGCGAGGCACCACGGAAGAGGGGCGCCGGCTCTACCTGCGGGACCATCCGCCGCGCGGTCTGGCGCGCTGGCTTCCGGCAGGCATGCGGGCGCCCCCTCGGAGCGTCGACGATTACGCGGCTTACGCGATCGGTCTGCGGTGGTTGACCGCGCGCCGATCCGACGGGCTCAGTTGAGGTCGTCCTCTTCGCCCGCGTCCATCATCTGCCGCGCCTCTTGGGGGGTGATGTCGAGCACGGCGCTGATCTCGCCCGCGAGGAGACGAAGCGCACGCCGGTACGCCTGACGGTCGAGGTCGGGCAACCCGCGCTCGAGGTCCCACCGGCGCAACTCGCTCGCGAGCGTGGCGATCTGGTAGGGGTCGCCGCTCGTCAAGATGTCGGTGACCTTTCGGTGCCGCGCCGCCCACTGTTTGGGTAAGGTGATGCGTCCGTGGGCGAGCCGCTCGAGGACCGCTTGCACCTCTTCCTCGGTCAAGGCGGGGCGCAGACCCGCTTCTTGCGGCGCGTGGACGGGCACGAAGGCTTTCGAGGTCCCGTTGGGGAACTGCACCTCGTAGTAGCTGAGCGCCGCGCCGGCCACCGTCTTGGTGGTGGTACCGGAGACGATGCCGACGCCGTACGGCGGCAGGACGACCTGGTCGCCGTTCTTGAAGTCCTTGGGGCTGTCTTTCAAGGCCGTGGCTCCCTTCGACGAGCGTGGCACGGTCGCACCCGGACCGAGATCGGCCGTGGAGCGAAGGCGTTCACGCTTGAGGATGGTGGTGTGGGTGGGGGAGGTTCGCCGAGTACGAGGATCGACGACACCATCACGCCCTGCATCTTAGCAGACCGGGCGAGGTTGCGGGCGAGGCCGGCGACCGGGTCGACGACCTCGTTCAGCGCTCGGCGCGCACGGTCAGCAACACGCCGACGAGCACGACGGCGGCGCCCGCCAGGGTCACCGCCGTCGGCACCTCGGCGAACAGCGCGAAGGCGAGCACGCCGGCCCCGAGCGGCTCGAGCAGGGTGGCCGTCGCCACCCGCGTCGGGTCGAGGTGCTTCATGGCGTAGTTGATGCCGGTGTGGCCGACGAGTTGGGGCACGAGCGCGAGCAACACGATCCAGCCGAAGGTGGCCGCCGGGTACGCCACGTAGCTGAGGCCCGCCCAGGCGGGCAGCGGCGCCAGCGCGACGGCGGCGACCGCGTAGGCGACGCCGACGTAGGCGTCGAGCGACAGACCGCGGCGCTGGGCGAGACGACCGAGGAGCAGGTAGCCGGCGCCGGCGATCGCGCCCGTCAGGGCGAGCGCGTCGCCAAGGAGCGGCGCGGGCGCCGCCGCGGTCGTCGTGCTGCCGAGCGCATCGCCGAAACCGATGATGGCGCCGCCGCCGACGGCCACCAGGACGCCCAGGAGCACCGTGAGCGTGGGCGAACGGCGCCAGAACGCCCAGGCGAAGATGGCCACCCACAGGGGCGTGGTCGCCACCAGCGACACCGACGCGGCCACGGTCGTGTAGCTGAGCGAGGTGATCCAGGTGGCGAAGTGGACGCCGAGCAGCAGGCCCGCCACGACGGTGGGCCAGGCGCTGGTGGGCCCGAGCGGCGTCCGCCGGAGCGCGCGCAGCGTCAGCGGCGCCAGGACGAGCGCGGCGATGGCCATGCGCCACCAGGCGACGACCACACCGGGCGCATCGGCCAACCGGATGAAGACGGCGGCCACGCTCACCGCCAAGACCGCCACGGTCAGGACGAGCGCGACGCGAGCGGTCGAAGGTGGCGCCACGTGGCCATCCTACCTGCGACCATGAACGCGGGCCCCATGTCCACGGGACCCGTGCGGTGCGTTCGTCGTCGTCGCGCCGAGGATCGACAGGTAGACTGGCGCCGCATCAGGAGGTGGTCCGTGCGGGAGTTCCCGCCCGAGTTCGTATGGGGTGTCTCGAGTTCCGCGTACCAGATCGAAGGGTCCGCGACGGCCGACGGCAAGGGTCCGTCCATCTGGGACACCTTCGTCCAGCGCGAGGGCGCCATCCGTGACGGCGCCACGGGCGACGTCGCCATCGACCACCTGCGTCGACTCGACGAGGACGTGGCCACGATCGCCGAGCTGGGGGTCGACGCCTATCGCTTCTCGGTGGCTTGGACCCGCTGGTTCCCCGACGGGGACGGGCGCCTCGCACCCGCCGGCCGGGACCTCTACGACCGCCTCGTGGATCGGCTGTTGGCGGCCGGCGTCTCTCCGTGGCCGTGCCTGTACCACTGGGACCTGCCCGAGGCGTTGCAGCAGCGCGGCGGCTGGCAGGACCGTGACACCGCCGCACGCTTCGTGGACTACGCCGCCAGCGTCGTCGAGGTGCTCGGCGACCGCGTCAGCCACGTGGCGGTGCTGAACGAACCGAACGTGCACGCGCTGCTGGGACACCTGCTCGGCGTTCACGCCCCCGGCCTCGCCGACGTGCACGCGTACGCTGCCGCGATGCATCACCAGCACCTGGCGACCGCGTGGACGCTCGATCGCGTGCGGGCCCAGGGCGCCGCCGTTCGGCTCGGGTCGGTGTTCAACCTCCAGCCCGTCGTGGCGGCGGGCGATTCCGCCGCCGACCAGGCCGCCGCCGACCTTCTGGACGCCGTGTGGAACGGGAACGCCATCGAGCCGTGGGTCGCCGGACGCTACCCGGAGACCACCCAGGCGCTGATGGCGTCGGTGGTGCGCGACGGCGACCTCGAGGCGATCCGGCGGCCGCTCGATTGGTTCGGCCTGAACCTCTACTCGCGCCACCGGGTGGAGGCCGATGCCGAGAGCCTGGTGGGTCTGCGCCTCGCCGGCGCGGCGGAAGGGGTGCCCGTCACGTCGATGGGGTGGGAGGTCGTCCCGGAGGCCCTGTTCGAGCAGCTCATGCGGCTGCACCGACGGCTCCCCGACGTGCCGATCTACGTCACCGAGAACGGCGCGGCGTTCGCGGAGGCGCCGGGACCCGGCGGGGTGATCGACGACGAGGAGCGGGTGCGGTACCTCAGCGACCACGTGGGCCAAGTGGCCCGCGCGCGCGCCGCCGGTGTCGACGTCCGTGGCTACTTCGTGTGGACGCTGTGGGACAACTTCGAGTGGTCCGAAGGCTACGAACCGACCTTCGGGCTCGTGCACGTCGATCGCCACGACCTGACCCGGACGCCCAAGCGCTCGTTCCGCTGGTACCAACGGCTGGTGCGCGAGGGACGGCGCGACGAGGTCGCCGTACCCGACCGTGGGTAGTGCGGCGCCGTGATCGGCGGCGCGACGGCGCTCAGCGGGGGCGGGTGAAGGCCCAGGCCAACGACAACCAGCCGGCGATCATCGCCGCGCCCCCGATGGGGGCGACCGCGCCGAACAGGCCGACGTCGAGACCGACCAAGGCGTAGAGCGACCCGGCGAAGATGCCGGCCCCCAGCGTCAGGAGGGCGGCCGCGCGGACGAGGGCGCGTCGCGCCGCGCCCGGCGCGGCGAGCGCCGCCTGCACGGCGACGAGGGCGAGGGCGTGGATGAGCTGGTAGCGCACCGCGGTCTCGAAGGTCGCGAGACGCGCCGGTGTCAGCACGTCGCCGAGCGCGTGCGCTCCGAACGCACCCAGGGCGACGCCGAGCGCGCCCGCGAGCGCGCCTACGACGCCCGGCCAACGCGGCGCCGCGACGGCCGGCGTGACGGCGGTCGGCGCCGGGGCACCCGCGGGGGCACGGCTCATGGTGCCGCCGAACGCGCGACCGCAGGTGCGGGGCTGGTCGCGGGCGCGGGCGTGTGCTCGACGGTTTCGAGCCGACCGTCGAGCAGACGCAGACGGGTCCGGGCGATGGCGGCGAGGGCTTCGTCGTGGGTCACCAGCAGGACCGTGCGGCCCTCCTCGGCGACGTCGGCGAGGGCGCGGACGACGCCGCGGCCGGTCTCGCTGTCGAGGGCGCCGGTGGGCTCGTCGGCGAACACGACGTCGGGGTCGTTGGCCAGCGCGCGCGCGAGCGCGACCCGTTGACGTTCGCCGCCGGAGAGCCGATGGGGGAGGTGACCCGCGCGCGCGGCGAGGCCGAAGCGGGCGAGCAGGGCGTCGGCACGCCGACGCCGCTCGCGCGGCGCGATCCCCGCCAGGCCCATGGGCAGCTCGACGTTCTCGCGCGCCGTCAGCACGGTGACGAGGTTGAACGACTGGAACACGAAGCCGAACCGGCGCAGACGCAACCCCGCCCGATGCGCCTCACTGCCGAGGTGGACGGGTTCGTCGTCGAGCCAGACCCCGCCGGACGACGGCACGTCGAAACTGGCGAGCAGGTTGAGCAGGGTGCTCTTGCCGGAACCCGACGGTCCCACGACGGCGGTGACGGCGCCCGACGCGAAGACGTGGTCGAACGATCGCAGGGCATGCACGTCGCCGGCCGGCGCGCGGTACGTCTTGCTGAGGTCCTTGGCGCGCAGCACGTCGGCGAGCATACCGCGCCCGCCGCTCGGCGCTCCGCGACCTCGGCTGCGGGCTCACGAGCCGCATCAGCGGCCGCCGGACGAACCGCCACCGCCGCCACCGCCGCCACCGCCGGACGAGGAGCCGCCGCTCGACGCCGAGGCTCCGGAGCGCGCCAGTGCGCTCGACAACGACGAGATCGAGCGCGACATCGAGCCCAGGTCGCTGGCGTTGGAGACGCCCATCCAGGCCGCCTGGCGCGCCATCTGCTGTTGGTCGAGTCCGCGGGCCGGCGCCGCCCGTTGCAGCGTCTTGAGGTAGCGCTCGGCGACGCCCAGCGCCGCGGCGTAGACGTAGTAGCGGTCCCACAGGACGAAGAAGTCGGCGGGGGCGTCCTTCATGCGGCTGTAGTCGGTGAGCGTGCGCTTGAAGCCGAGCCAGCCGGCGCGCTCGCGCGCGACCTCGGGTCGCCAGGCTGGCAGGGCGCTCAGGGCGACGATGACCAGGATCATCGCGGCGACGGCAGCCACGATCATCAGCACCCGGGCGACGTCGATCGTCAGGATCGCCAGCAGGACGCCGGCGACCATGGCCCCGACGGCGCGTAGGGCCCAACGTTGCGCGGCTTGACGGCTCTCCGGCGTCGTGAGCGGTCCGCCGGCGTACCCCTCGGTCCACTTCACCACCATCGGCGTCCAGCGCGACAGGAACGTCTGGGCGTGTTTGCGACCGTACGCCTCGAGGCCGGCGAGGTCGACGCGGTCGGGGTCGAGGTCGCGTCCGCGGGGAGCCTGCGCGGCGCGTGTCAGGTATTGGTGCACCTGTTGCTCGAAGCCCTCGAGACCGCTCGTGTCGGCGCCGCGGTCGAGCACCAGCGCGAACTTGCGACCCTCGCCTTCGAAGCGCGCGAAACCGCGGCGGGCGAGGTCCATGATCGTCGCGAACCAGGCGGGCCCCATCTGGCTCGAGGTGGTGGATTGTTGCAACAGGGCGACGACGGCGGCCGGCGGCAGGTCGCTGGGAGGTTCGAACGGGTACTTCATGCCGTCGGTGCGTGGCTCGCGTCCGACGCGTCGCCAGGCGCCGAAGAGACCCCAGGCGAGCGCCAGCGTCCACGCGAGCGGGAGCACTCCCCAGAGGGGGCTCCCGCGCAGGGCGTCCCAGCCCCGGGCGCGCTGTTGAGCGGCGACGAGGCGGGTCTCGTCACGGAGCAGGCGTTCGAAGCCGTCGGTCGTCCCCCGGACGGTGAAGAGCGCCGGGTCCATCAGGTACCGCACCTCGACCCCGTCGCCGGCGGGGACGCGGTCGAAGGCGACGGTCAGCACGGCGCGGTCGTCGCTGAGCACGACCCGTGGCGCCTCCGGGTTGGTGTAGCGATGGACGTACGCGTCGAACGGCTCCGCCATCGAACCGGGGGCCCGCACCGTCAGGCGGTAATCGACGATCGGCGGATGATCGAGCTGGACCAGGTTCCAGTACCACTGCACCACGTCGCGGTAGACGTCGACGCTGCCCTCGAGCTGGTACACGAAACGGACGCGACGTTCGCGCCCGCGTTGCGCCTGCCGGACGACGACCTCGGTGCCGCCGTCGCACGGTTGCTGGAAGGCCGTGGCGGGAGAACCCGGGTCGACGGCGCCCGAGCCTTCGAGCAGCGTCAGCACGACGCCGCTCGGGTGGCCCACGCAGATGAAGGCTTCGCCGAAGTCCTCGTCGGTCCACAGGGTCCGTTCGTCGCGCACGGTGACGACCGCGTCGCGGCCGATCGTCACGTCCTGCTCGACATCGCGCCATTCGAAGCGGGCCTGCGCCGAGGCGGCCCACAGGGCCAGCACCAGTGTCAGGAGCAGACGGCCGCGCCGTCCGCTGGGCGTGGGGCGTCGACGTGGGAGGGGGAGCGTCGTCCGTGGCATCGGACCTACTGTACGGCGGCCGCCGGCCGCGGATGCCGGGGCTCCGCGTGGCCACCGTCGTTCACTCGCGTGCCAGCGCGACGGCGATCGGGACCCGGGCGGCCCGGGCCGCCGGGAGCAGGCCCGCGAGCAAGCCCATGCCGGCCGCCACCGCCACGGCGAAGCCGACGAGGCGCACCGTCACGGCTGCGACGTCGAGACCGATGAGGTCGTCGGCGACGACGTTGACCGCCCATGCGCCCGCCCGCCCCAAGAGGACACCGGCCGCGGCACCGACCAGCGACAACGCGATCGCCTCGACGAGCACGAGCGCGAAGAGGAAGCGTGGTCGGGCGCCGACGGCGCGGATGACGCCGAACTCGCGGGTGCGCTCGAACACGCTCATCAGCATGGTGTTGGCCACGGCGATGGCGCCGACGATGAGCGCGATGGCGCTGATGCCGAGTCGCACGACGTCGGAGATCGCCAACCCGCGCTCGACGATCGACAGCAAGTCGCCGCGCGTCTGCACCGTCAGGTCGGGGTAGGCGTCCTGGATGGCCTGGGCGGCGCTGGCCGCCGACTCCGGTTCGGTCAGGTCCACCAGGAGGGCGGTGACCCGGTCCTCGATGGCGATGGCGGCTTGCAGCGTCCGGAGCGGGACGACGACGGTGTTGTCGAGGAGGCCAGCGGCGGAGCCGACGATGCCGACGACCTCGAACGAGGCTCGTGGGTTCAGCCGCACCACGTCGCCGACCGCCAAGCCGCCGCGGGAGGCCGCCTGCGCGCCGACGACGGCGACATACGCCTCCGCGTCCGCGGCCCCGAGCGGTCGCCCGGCGGCGACCTCGAAGTCGACGTACACGTCCGCCACGTCGACGGCCGGCGGCAGGCCCTGGAACACGACCGTCGTCCCCGGTGTGAGCCCGCTGCGGACGTGCACGAGCAGCGGCGTGACGCGGGCGATGCCCAGACGGTCGGCCTCGCCGAGCAAGGCGTCGGCGACCGAAAGGGGCAGCGACGGCACCGCGCTGAAAGCGTTGGCGGCGTCGCCGTAGGAGACCTGCAGATCGGGGCCGACGCTGCCCAGCTCGCTGCGGAAGGCCTGGCGCATGCCTTCGCCCAGCGACAGGAACACGACCGTCGAGCCCACCGCGACGGCGATCCCGAGCGCCGTGAGGAACGTGCGCAGCGGCCGGCGCCGCAACGCGGCCGCGGCCAACGAGAGGATCACCGGCTCAGGGCGCGAAGGCGCGGCCGAGGACGGCGCCCGGCGCGCCCATCGCGCCCAGGTCCTGCCCACCGACGTTCACGCGCACGCCGGCCGCGTTGCCGACGTACACGTACACGGGCCGGTCGAAGACGTAACTCGCGCCCGGCTGCGCGGTGGTGTAGACCAGCCGCTCGCCGACGTTGCGGGCGTCGCTGGCGTACACCTCGAGCCAGGTGGCGTCGACGATCGAGAGCCCCACCGCGCCCGCCGCGGCCGGTGCGCCGGCGTCCGGCAGCGCCTCCGCCGTGGCCACCGGCGTCAGCGTCAGCGCCACCGACACGTCCTCGTACAGGTCGACCACCCGCTCGGCCGGCTCGTAGCCGTCGAGCTCGGCGCGGATCACGCGCGCACCGCGAGCCGTGAGCGGGACGTCGGCGAGGGGGGTGCGACCGGGGACCGCGAACCCGTCGACGGTGATCTCGGCGCCCGGTGGATCGGTGATCAGCTCGACCCGGACGAGCGTGTCGCCCGGCACACCGGGTCCGGTGAGCGGGCCGGCGTCGGCGCCCGCCGCCGCTGGGGCCGCCGCCGCGACGTCGGCCGCCGCAGGCGCGGTGGCGGTCGCCGAGTCGCTCGCGGTGGCCGGTACCCGGGTCGGGGTGGTGAAGAAGCGGTCGAAGCCCCAGGCGGCCAAGCCGACCACGACGACGACGAGGGCGAGGGTGGCGAGGCCGGGCCCGAACCAGGTCATGAGCGCGGGGCCGCGCACGTCGCTGCGTCGGCGGCGCAGGCCCTCGCGCGCCTCGGGTGGCGAGCCGTCCGCGGGGGTACCGACCGTGGCGGCGCCGCGACGATCGCGGTCGAGTCGTTGCTCGAGCGTGGAGCGGCCCACGGCCACCTGGCGCTCGCGGGCGTAGAGCTCGGCCAGCGGTGCGACGTCCAGGCCGACGGCCTGCGCGTAGAGGCGCAGGAAGTTGCGGGCGTAGACGTCTTCGGGCAGTTCACCGTAGCGCCCTTCCTCGAGCGCTTCGAGGTACGACCGCCGCACGTGCGTGCGCGACGCGAGGTCCGACAGGCCGAGGCCGGCGGCCTCGCGCGCGGAGCGCAGGCGTTCACCCAGCCGTGGCGGCGTCGATGACGGGCGTCCGTGGTCGGTGGGGTGGCTGACGTCGGTCATGCGGGCACCTCATGGCCTGGGACCGCGCCGAGCGCGGCCAACGCGATGGCGATGTCGGCAGCGAGCCGGGCGTTCGCCTCGAGCAATCGCACGTTCACCTCGACGCTGGCGCCGCCCGAGCGGTCGGCGAGGGCGGCGAGCAGCGCGGGCGTGATGTCCTTCCCGCGGACCCCGGCCGCGCGCGCGTCGGCGCGCGCCTCGTCGATCCAGGTGGCGAGCTCCTGCGGGTCGAGCCCCTCGTCGACGGGCCGGCTGACGAGGACACCGCCGGGGAGCCCGAGCGCACGGTGGGCTGCGAAGGCGGCGGCGACCGCCTCGGCCTCGTCGACGCGGGCCGCGACGGGAAGATCGGTGAGCGGAACGTGGAAGCCCGCGAAGCGGTCGCTGCGCCATCCAAGCACGGGCACGCCCGCGGTCTCGAGGCGCTCGAGGGTCGCTGGGACGTCCAGCACGCTCTTGGCGCCCGCACACACCGTGACGACCGGGTAGCGGGCCAGGGCGGCGAGGTCGGCCGACTCGTCGAACGGTTCGACGTGGACGCCGCCGATGCCGCCGGTCGCGAAGGTGCGGACGCCTGCGGCGGCGGCGGCCAGGAGCGTCGTGGCGACGGTGGTGCCGGCGTCGACGCCCGCGACGACGAGCGCGGCCAGGTTCCACGTCGAGGCCTTGGCCGGCGCGCCGTTCGCGAGGCGCGTCATCTGGTCGGCGTCGAGACCGACCACCAGCGCACCCTCCAGGACGCCGACGGTGGCGGGCACGGCGCCGCGCTCGGTCACGGCGCGTTCGAGCGCGCGACCGAGCTCCAGGTTGCGCGGGCGGGGCAGACCGTGGGTGAGCACCGTCGACTCGAGGGCCACGACAGGACGGCCGGCCCGCAACGCGGCGGCGACGGTGGGAGCGATGCGGATCACGCGGGCATCTTACCCCCCGTCGTCATCGGTCCCGAGTGGTGTCGCGCCTTTCACGCGGCGCTCATCGGACGCGTCCAGGAGCCGCCGGCCGGCCGCCGTGCTAGGCTCGCGCGCGTGGACATCGACCTCACCTCCTGGTGGCCGCTGGCGTCCCAGCTCGGGGTCGGTCTGGTGGCGGGCTTCGCCGTCGGGTACGCCCTGAAGCAGGTCGGCAAGCTGTTGGCGATCGTGGTCGGGCTCGTGTTCGTGGTGATCCAGGTGCTGGCTTGGCAAGGGTTCCTCACCGTGAACTGGCTCGAGGTGCAGGCGCGCGTCGACCCCCTGCTCGAGGGTCCGTCGCTGCAGTCGGGATGGCGGTCGCTGGTCGGGGTGCTGACGTACAACCTGGTGTTCGCGGGCGCCTTCGTCCCGGGTCTGATCCTCGGTCTGCGCCGCGGCTGACAGGCGAACGAGCCGCGAAGAACCTGAGCGTCCACCGCTCAACCTCCTTGACACGCACGCGCCCGACGGCCTACGATTGGGCCAGTTAGCACTCGCACTGCGCGAGTGCTAATCCATGTGAGCCCCGACAGGGGAAACCTCAAAGACCATCGGAGGAACCAATGAATCTCAAACCACTCGGTGACAAGGTCGTCGTCGAAGTCGTGGAAGAACCTCAGACCACGGCGTCCGGCATCGTGTTGCCCGACAGCGCCAAGGAGAAGAGCCAGCGCGGCAAGGTCGTCGCGGTCGGTAGCGGCAAGCTGCTCGACGACGGCAAGCGCGTCGCGGTCGAGGTGAAGGTCGGCGACGTCGTCCTCTTCGCCAAGTACGGCGGCACCGAGATCGACCTGGACGGCAAAGACCTCATGATCCTCAGCGAGCGCGACATCCACGCGATCGTCGGGTAAGGGACGGAAACCACATGGCCAAAGAACTGTTCTTCAAGGAAGAGGCGCGTCGCTCGCTCGAGCGCGGCGTCAACGCGGTCGCCAACGCCGTCAAGGTCACGCTCGGCCCCAAGGGCCGCAACGTCGTGCTCGAGAAGAAGTTCGGTAGCCCGACGATCACCAAGGACGGCGTCACCGTCGCCAAGGACATCGAGCTCTCCGATCACCTCGAGAACATCGGCGCCAAGCTGCTGATCGAGATCGCCAGCAAGACCAACGACATCACCGGCGACGGCACCACCACCGCCACCGTGCTCGGCCAGGCGATCGTGCGCGAAGGTCTGCGCAACGTCGCCGCAGGCGCCAACCCGCTCGCCCTCAAGCGCGGCATCGACAAGGCCGTCGCCGCCGCCGTGACCGCGATCTCCGACCAGTCCCGCCCGGTCGAAGACAGCAAGTCGGTCGCCGAGGTGGCCGCCATCTCCGCGAACGACCCCGAGGTCGGCAAGGTCATCTCCGACGCGATGGACAAGGTCGGTCGCGACGGCGTGATCACGGTCGAGGAGTCCAAGGGCTTCGACACCGAACTCGACGTCGTCGAGGGCATGCAGTTCGACAAGGGCTACATCTCGCCCTACTTCATCACCGACCAAGACGCGATGGAGGCCGTGCTCGAGGACGCCTACCTGCTGATCCACGAGAAGAAGGTCAGCGCCCTCAAGGACCTCCTGCCGGTGCTCGAGCAGGTGGCCCAGACGGGCAAGCCGCTCCTGATCATCGCCGAGGACATCGAAGGCGAAGCGCTCGCCACGCTGGTCGTCAACAAGCTGCGCGGCACGCTCAACATCGCCGCCGTCAAGGCGCCCGGGTTCGGCGACCGTCGCAAGGAGATGCTCAAGGACATCGCGGCCGTCACCGGCGGCGAGGTCGTGAGCGAGGAGCTCGGCCACAAGCTCGAGAACGTCAAGCTCGCCCAGCTGGGCCGCGCCAAGCGCATCCGCATCAGCAAGGACGAGACGACGGTCATCGAGGGCATGGGCGACCAGGCCGTCATCGAGTCGCGCGTCAAGGGCATCCGCTCCGAGATCGAGAACACCGACAGCGACTACGCCCGTGAGAAGCTGCAGGAGCGCCTGGCGAAGCTCGCCGGCGGCGTCGCCGTCATCCGTGTCGGCGCGGCCACCGAGACCGAGCTCAAGGAGAAGAAGCACCGCTTCGAGGACGCGCTCTCGACCGCCCGCTCGGCCGTCGAAGAGGGCATCGTCGCCGGTGGGGGCGTCACCTTGATCCACGCGATCCCCGCGGTCCAGAAGGTCGCCGAAGGCCTCGAGGGCGACGAGCTCACCGGGGCGCGGATCCTCATCCGTGCGCTCGAAGAGCCGGCCCGTCAGATCGCCGCCAACGCCGGCGCCGAGGGCTCGGTCGTCGTCAACGCGATCAAGAACCGCAACGACGGCAAGTACGGCTACGACGCCGCGACCGACACGTACGTCGACGACATGTTCGCCGCCGGCATCGTCGACCCGGCCAAGGTCACGCGCACCGCGCTGCAGAACGCCGCTTCCATCGGCGCCCTGCTGCTCACGACCGAAGCCGTGATCGCCGACAAGCCCGAGAAGAACGAGAACTCCGGCCCGCAGATGCCGGGTGGCGACATGGGCGGGATGGACTTCTGATCTCCCGCTGACGGCTGGCGTGCCGCCGGCATGCCAGCCGTCGACCAGCACGAACCGAACGGCCCCGGGCGCGATGCCCGGGGCCGTTCTCGTCGTGGGGTCGGCGGACGCCGGTCAGTCGCGAACGAGCAGGGAGCGCCCGGTCATGACCTTCGGCTGGGGGAGGTTCAGGAGCTCGAGCACGGTGGGGGCGACGTCGCCCAGCACGCCATGCTCGCGCAAGCGCACGCCTTCGGGGCCACCCACCAGCACGCACGGCACCGCGTTGGTCGTGTGCGCCGTGTGGGGTCCACCGTCGGCGTCGATCATCTGCTCGGCGTTGCCGTGGTCGGCGATGACGATCGCGGCGCCACCGCGCTCGGCGAGCGCCTCGAGCACCACGCCGAGACCGGCGTCGCTGGCTTCGCAGGCGGCGATCGCGGCGCTGAGCACCCCGGTATGACCGACCATGTCGGGGTTGGCGAAGTTGAGCAACACGAAGGCGTCGTCGTGTTCACGGAGGCGTCGGGCGCAGGCGGCCGCCAGCGCGGGCGCGCTCATCTCGGGCTGGAGGTCGTAGGTGGCCACCTTGGGCGAAGGCTCGAGGTAACGGCTCTCGCCCGGGTAGGGTTCCTCGCGCTTGGCGTCGAAGAAGTACGTCACATGCGGGTACTTCTCGGTCTCCGCGGTGTGGTGCTGGTGCAGCCCCGCGTTCGAGATCACCTCGGCCAGCGGCTCGGTCACCTCGGGCAGGCTCAGGGCGAAGCTGGCCATCAGGTTGGCGTCGAGTTGCATCATCGACGCGAAGTGGACGTGGGGCACGCGACCACGATCGAACGCGTCCCAGTCGGGTCCTTCGAGTAAGGCGTAGGTCAGCTGCCGGGCGCGGTCGGCGCGGAAGTTGAAGACGAACACGGCGTCGCCGTCGACGATGGTCGCCGGCGCTTCGTCGGGTGCGCCCACGATCGTCGGCGTCACGAACTCGTCGGTCTCGCCCCGGGCGTAGGCGTCGGCAAGGGCGGCATCGGCGCTGAGGGCGCGATGCGGCGCCTCGCCATGGACGATCGCCTCCCACGCTCGTTGGGTGCGGTCCCAACGGCGATCGCGGTCCATCGCGAAGTAGCGGCCTATGACGGTACGGATCCGGGCCGCCGCACCGAGATCGGCGATGGCGGCCTCGAGCTCGGCGACGAAACGTCGACCGCTGTCGGGTGCCGTGTCGCGACCGTCGGAGAACATGTGGATCGCCACCCGCTGCAGACCCCGTCGCTGCGCCAGTTCGACGAGGGCGATCAGGTGGCGCAGGTCCGAGTGGACGCCCCCGTCGGAGACGAGCCCGAGGAGATGGAGGGTACCGCCCGACGCCGCGACGTGGTCGCACAGCTCGACGAGGACCGGGTTGTCGAACAGGCTGCCGTCGTCGATCCGGTCCTGGATGTAGCTCAGCGACTGCGGCACCACCCGCCCGGCACCGAGGTTCAGGTGTCCGACCTCGCTGTTGCCCATCTGACCCTCCGGCAACCCGACCGCCGGGCCCGACGCCGAGAGCGAGGTGGCCGGACCCTCCGACCAGATGCGGTCGAACACGGGGGTGTGGGCCAGGCTCACGGCGTTGCCGGGTCCGGCTTCGGCGAGCCCGAAACCGTCGAGCACGACGAGGAGTACGGGATGGATCATGGGTCCTCCGTTCGGGACGGGCGCGTTCCGGCGATGTGGCCGAGCGCGCGCAGCGCACGGGCGTCGACCCCGTCGCGGTCGGGATCGACCTCGCTCAAGTCGACGTCGTCGAGCGCGACCTCGCGCCGCAACGCCACCGTACAGCGCACGAGTTGCGTCAGCGGTGCACGTGCCGTCGGGTCGGCGAGCGTCTGTGGGAGCACCTCGCGGATCGCCCGGCGGGCGCGCGCGAGCGCCAGCACCCGAGCGACGCGCCGCTCGTCCTCGGTGAGCGCCGGCGTCGTCGCGTCGGGCGCCACGAGCAGACGCGCCGACGCGGTCAGCACCTTCGGGGCGACCACGTGGCGCGCGCACGCCTGGCACAAGGTGGTGCCCCCCTCCGCCCGCTCCGCCGCGCCGACGCCTTCGAACCAGGCGGGCGGGGTCGCCGGCGCTGCGGTGGGCGGTTCGGCCAAGGTGCCGCAGATGGGGCATGGACGCCAACCGGCCGCGCGGCGCCGGGCGCGCTGGCCGGCGAGCGCCCGTCCGGCGGCCGCGGCGGCACCGAACAGGTCGTCGGGCAGCGCCTCGAGACCGTGGGCGAGCGCGGCGACCTCGGAGGGGTCCGGTGGCGCGTGGACGGGGGCGGGCGCGGCGTCCACGGCGGGCGCGCGACCCACCCGGAAGCGCACGTCACGGACCACGTTCGCGCCGACCCGGTCGCGGTACGCGTCGAGGACGTGCTGACGCTGCAGCCCCAGGTGCATGGCGGTCTCGGTGTCGGCGACCTCGACGACGAGCACGCCCTGGTGCAGCGCGACGGCCGTGGCGAAACGCGCGACGTCGCCGCCCACCACCTCCGGCCACCGCAGGACCGCTTCGGCGCGGCGCACACCGCGAACGAAGCCGCCGCGGCGGAAGACCTCCTTGACGAGCTCGCCGAGCGGGACGTCACGCATCGTCGGTGCTCACCCGGCCCGCCTCGACCCGCCAGATGCGGTCGGCGCCGAGCGGCGCGTCCGTGCCGGTGACGATCGCCTGGGGCGTGCGCTGGGCCATGTCCACCAGGAAGCGACGTCGGCCTTCGTCGAGTTCCGCCGACACGTCGTCGACGAGCAGGACCGGCGGCGTGCCGTGACGCTCCTCCAGCAGCGCGAACTCGGCCACGCGCAGCGCCAGCGCGGCGGTGCGCGCCTCGCCGCGTGAACCGTACGCCTGCACGCCGTGGCCGTCGAGGGCGAGGTCGAGATCGTCGCGGTGCGGACCGACGACGCTCACGCCGCGCGCGCGCTCCTCGGCGCGGGCGTCTTCGAGCGCCTCACCGAGCGGCGCGGCCCCGGCGGCGCGCCGAAGCGTGACCTGCAGGCGTCGCCCGTCCCCGGCGACCGCGGCGTACGCCGCGGCCGCCAGCGGCGCGATCCGCGCCACGGCCCGACCGCGCACGGCGTCGATCTCGCTGCCGAGGGCCACGAACCGCTCGTCCCACACGGCCAGCGTGGCGCCGGCGTCGAGCCGCTTGAGGAGGGCGTTGCGCTGCTCCACGACGCGATGATACTCGCGGCTCACGAGCGCGTACCGGAGCGACAGGCGGCCCAGGACGTCGTCGAGGAAGGCGCGCCGGCCCGAGGGCGGGCCGTGGATCAGGTCGGCGTCCTCGGGCGCGACCTTCACCGCGCCACCGAGGCGCGCGACGTCGGCCGCGCGGACCGTCTGGCCGTCGAGCTGCAGCGTCTTCCGCCCTGGCGCGAGGCCGATCTCGAGCACGTGGTCGCCGTCGACGGCGTCGAGGTCGGCACGCACGAAGCCCGCGGGTTCGCCGAAGCGCAGCGTCTCGGCGATGGTGCCGTTGGGGAGCGAACCGCTGCAGCCCAGGTAGAGAGCGTCGATCAGGTTCGACTTGCCGGCCGCGTTGGGGCCCACGACCGCGGTGACGCCGCGCTGGAACACCAGGTGCGGGGTCGCAAGGTTGCGGAAGTGGAGCTGCCTGAGGGCGCGAACGCGCACCGCACGAGTGTACCCGGGGGCGCCGTGCACGCGCGTCGGGTGCGTCGGCGACGTCTTCGGAACCGTTCCGAACACATGCTAGCCTGGGGCATGACCGATACGACCGTCGCCGGTCTCAGGCGCGACTTCCCCATCTTGACCCGGCGCATCCAGGATCGTCCGCTCGTCTACCTCGACAGCGCCGCCTCCGCGCAGATGTCGGAGCCGGTGATGGCGGCGATCGACGACTACCGCCGTCGCCATCACGCCAACGTGCACCGCGGTGCCCACACCCTCTCCGCCGAAGCCACCGACCTCTACGAAGCGGCGCGCGCTCGCGTGGCGCGCTTCATCGGGGCGCCCGACCCGCGCGGCGTGGTCTTCACCCGCAACGCCACCGAGGCGCTCAACCTGGTCGCCCATGCCTACGGTCGGAGTCGGCTGCGAGCGGGTGACGAGGTGCTCGTGAGCGTGGCCGAGCACCACGCCAACCTGGTGCCCTGGCATCTGTTGGCCGAGGACCGGGGCGTCGTGGTCAAGGGCGTCGGCCTCGACGCGGACGGTCGGGTCGACCTGGCGGCCTGGGCGACCGCCATCGGTCCCCGGACGCGTCTTCTGAGTACCTTCCACGTGTCGAACGTGTTGGGGTACGTCCAGCCGCTGCGCGCGCTCGCCGACCTGGCCCACGCGGCCGACGCCCTGTTCGTGGTGGACGGTGCGCAAGCGGCGCCGCACGTCGCCATCGACGTGATCGAGGCCGGTGTGGACGCGTACGCGTTCTCGAGCCACAAGGTGGGCGGTCCGACCGGGGTCGGCGCCCTGTGGATGCGCCCCGAGCTGCTCGAGACGCTGCCGCCCTTCCTCGGCGGCGGGGAGATGATCCGGCGGGTGGAGGTCGACCGCAGCACCTACGCCGACATCCCCATGCGGTTCGAGGCCGGGACGCCCGCCATCGCCGAGGCGATCGGTTTCGCCGCCGCCCTCGATTACCTCGACGACGTCGGGCTCGAGAACGTGTGGCGTCACGACCGCGCCCTCGTGGAGCATGCCCTGACCGCCCTGGACGCGGTGGACGGGGTGACCACGTACGGCCCGCGCGGCGACGACCGGGGTGGCATCGTTCCCTTCAACGTCGACGGCGTCCATCCCCACGACGTCGCCAGCTTCCTGGACGGCGAAGGCATCGCGGTGCGGGCCGGCCACCACTGCGCCCAGCCGCTCATGGGGGCGCTGGGGGTGCGGTCCACCGCGCGCGCCAGCTTCTGGTTGTACACGACTCACGCCGAGGTCGACGCCTTCGTCGAGGCCGTCGGCCGCGCTCGCGACTTCTTCGCCCCCTTGGTCGGTGGCGCCGTCGGCGGGGGTCGGCCATGAGCGCCCTCACGCAGCTCTACCAGGCCGCCATCCTCGAGCAGGCGCGCAGCACCCGCCACCGCGGCACGTTGGATCCGGCGGACGCCGATCAGGAGGGCGTGAACCCGTCATGCGGCGACGAGCTGCGGCTGACGCTGCGGGTCGAGGAGGGCCGCATCGCCGCCGCACGCTTCGACGGCCACGGCTGCGCCATCTCGCAAGCCTCGGCCGCGCTCATGGCATCGGCGATCGAGGGTCAGACGCCCGCGGAGGCCGCGGCGCTGGTCGCCCACGTCAAGGACATGGTGCACGGTGACGGCGTCCATGCCGACCTGGGCGAACTGGCGCTGTTGGAAGGCGTGCGGCGCCTGCCGGCACGGGTCAAGTGCGCCACCCTGCCGTGGACGACGCTGGAGCTCGCCCTGCGACCCTGGCTCGGCTGACCCGACCCGCCGCGGGCGGGGGGCTCAGGCCAGGTCGTGTTCGCTCGGCACGTCGTCGTCGCCGATCGCCGCTTCCTCGGGCACCGAGCGATCGGCGGGCGCGGCGTCCAGCGCCCGCAAGAAGGCCGTGAGGTAGCCGCGGAGCTGCTCGCGAACCAAGGATTGGCTCCGTTCCAGCCGCGCGAGTTCGGACTGGGCGCGCTCGACCTCCTTGCGCGCCGAGCGCCGGATGGCGTCGGCCTCCGCGTGCGCCCGCGCGACGATCAGGTCCGCTTCGTGGCGCGCGTTCTCCTTCATCTCCGCGCCGATTCGCTCGGCCGCCATGACCGCGCGCGTCAGCTCGGCCTCCGCTTCCCTCAGTTCGGTGACCTCGGCCCCGCGCTCGTCGAGCTTCTCGCGCAGGGACCTGGCTTCACGCAGGAGCGACTCGCGTTCGGCGGCCACGCGCTGCAAGAACTTCTGAACGCTGCGGGGCCGGTAGCCGACCGGCGCCAGGTCGAAGGTGGTGTGCTCGATGTCGAGCGGGGTCAGGTCCATGACGTCACCTCGCCGCGCGCCACGGCCGGCGCCTCGAACAGGGCGCGGCCCACCCGCACCCACGTCGCCCCTTCGGCGATGGCGACCTCGAGGTCGCCGCTCATGCCCATCGACGTGCGGCCGCCGGCATAGCGGTCGGCGAGGCCGCGCAGGGTCCGGAACGACGGCCGCGCGCGCTCGGGATCGGGGTCGTACGGTGCGATCGTCATCAGGCCCTCCAGCCGTACGTGGGCGAGCGAATCGACGTGCCGGACGAGGTCGGTCAGGGCGGCGGGCGTCACCCCGTACTTCGAGGCTTCGCCGCTGACGTTGACCTGCACGAGCACCGGGAAGACGTGCGCATGCTTCGCCCCTTCCGCCTCCAGCGCGTCGGCGAGCCGTTCGGAATCGACGCCGTGGATGAGGGAGAGCGGTCGGCAGTAGCGCACCTTGTTCGTCTGCAGGTGGCCGATGAGGTGCCAGTCGACGTCGCCGTCCACGGCACTGGCCAGGTCGCGCCAGGCCTGGACGCGGTTCTCACCGAGGGTCCGATGGCCCTCGTCGAGCAGGACGCGTCGGACCTCGTCGGGTCCGTGACCCTTCGTCACGGCCACCAACGTCACCTCGCCCGGATCGCGGCCGGCGGCCCGGCAGGCCCGCTCGATGCGTGTCTTGACGTCGGCGAGCACGGCTAGAGCTCGGCCAGGACGGCACGGACGAGCGCTTGGAAGCGTTCGCCGCTGGCGGCCGCCATCGCCAACACGTCGTCGCCGGTGGCGTGGTCGGCCCCGTCGGGCACGGCCCGGTCGGTGACGGCCGAAAGGCCCAGGACGCGCATGCCCAGCGACCGGGCGACGGTGACTTCGTGGACCGTCGACATGCCGATCGCGTCCGCCCCCCACGACCGGAACGCCCGCAGCTCGGCCCGCGTGGCGTACGCGGGACCGGCGATGGCCAGGTACACGCCTTCGCGCAACGTCAGGTCGAGGCGCCGCGCGGCACGGCGTGCCACGTCGAGGTAGGCGGGGTCGTAGGCGTCGAACGTGACCGGGAAGCGTGGCCCCAGGCCGTCCGCGGGGCCGGTGAGCGCATGCTCGAAGGTGTGGTTGATGAAGTCGAGCTGGAGCATCAGGTCGCCCGCGGCCCAATGTGGCACCAGGCCCCCGCAGGCGTTGCTGACCAGCAGACGGTCGGCGCCGAGGGCGTGCATGACGCGGATGGGGAAGGCGATCGTCGCTGCCGGGTAGCCCTCGTAGCCGTGCAGACGTCCCTGCATGGCCACCACCCGCCGTCCGGCGAGACGACCCGAGACGAAGCGGCCCGCGTGGCCCGGCGCGGTCGAGGCCGGCATGCCGGGGACGTCGGCGTAGGCGACGGCCACCGACCCTTCGATCTCGTCGGCCAGCGGACCGAGGCCGCTCCCGAGCACGAGCGCGATCTCGGGCCCGTGCTGCGCGAGGTCGGGATCCATGCCCGGCGCCGATCGCAAGGCGTCGGCCGCTGCCCGGGCCCATGCAACCGCGGCCGGGCCGACGTGGACCGGCGCACCCTCCGGTCGGCCGGCAGGCAGGTCGTCGAGCGGATCGGGTCGGGGGGGGCTCATGGCGGCATCGTAGCAAGCGCTCGGCCTCGCGCACGGTGGTGGCCCGCCGGCTGGCATCGTTCGAGGCGGCGAGCGGACGCGTCGGCGCCCCGGGCACGAGAATCCGGTTCTCACGGTCCCCACGCTAGACTGGGCGGCATGCAACGCCTCCTCGTGTTCGTCTTGATCGTCTTCCTCGGTGGCGTCGTCCTCGCCCAAGGGTCTGCGCCCGCCGTGCGGGGCCCCCTCGTCGAGGTCCGCGTGGAAGGAACCGACACCTTCGCCGACGTCGTCCGCACGGTCGTCGCCGCTCGCCGTGGAACGCCCGCAGAGCGGATCGACCTGGAGGCGGAGCGCAACCGGGTGTACGCGCTGGGGACCTTCGCCGAGGTGACGGTCACGCTCGAGGACCGCGGCGCCGGCCCGGTGCTCGTCGTGCGTGTGCGCGAGAACCCGCCGATCGCGGCGGTGGAGGTGGTGGGCGCCGAGCTGCTCGATGCCGAGCAGTTGCGCGCGGCCATCACGGCCGAACACCTGCTCGATCCCGGGCGCACGCTGAACGTGCTGCGCGCCGACGAGGCGATCGGCACCCTGCAATCGATCCACCGCTCCATCGGCGTGCCCTACGACGTCGGCGTCACCCTCGACGTCATCCCGGACCCGGACGCGGAGCGTGTGAACGGACGCACGCCCGTGCGGCTCGTGTACACGATCGACGAGCAGGCGGCGCTGCGACGGGTGACCTTCGACACGTCGACCGTGCTCGACGCGTCGGAGCTCGACGACATCTTCCTCCGCATGGCCGACCTCGACACGTTCAACTTCGCCGGGTACCGGCAGGCGGTCGAAGCGGTGGCCGACCGCTACACCGCGGCCGGCTACCGCGAGAGTGGCGTCGACCTCGACCGGACTACGCTCACGAACGGTGTGTTGAACGTCCGCTTCCGCGAGCTCAGGATCGCTGCGTTCGACACCTCGGCGCTCGGCATCGATCCGTCCGAGCTGTCGCTCGAGGTCGGCGACCTGTTCAACTACGACGTGCTGCTCGCCGACGTCCGTCGCCTCGTCGAGGGGCGCTCCTCGGACGTGCGCATCGAGACCCGCGCGACGGCGTCGGGTGCGGTTCGGGTGCGCTTCGAGGTCGGTGCCCCCGACACGGCCGGTCCCATCGACGACGTCGCGATCGAAGGCAACACCCGCCTCTCGGACGAGACCCTGACCGCCCTGCTCGAGTTGCGCGTCGGCGATACCTTCACCTCGGCCGTGGCCGACGAGGACTTCCGCCGCATCCGCGACGCTTACGAGGCGGCGGGCGTGGTCATCGACGGCCGACCCTCGTACAACTACCTCGACGGCACCTACGTCCAACGCGTCACCGAGTTGAAGATCGCCGGCTACGACGTGGTCTACGAGGGCGAGCCCGGCCGCACCGAGGAGCGCGTCATCACCCGGTACCTGCCGGCGCCCGGTGAGCTCGTCGACCTCGATCGGATCGACGCGGGTCTGCGAGCCTTGGCGCGGTTGGGTGTGGTGACGCCGGTCAACCGCCTGTTGGTCCCCACCGACACCGACGACGAGGTCATCGTGGAGGTCGTCCTCCGCGCCAACTCGACCGGCCTGTTGCAGCCGGGGGCGCAGTACAACACCGAGACCGGCTTCTCCGCCAGCGTGGCGCTGTCCGAGTCCAACCTGTTCGGTCTGGCGCACGATCTCTCCGCCGAGGTCGAGGTGCTCACCAGCGACATCGGTCTCCAGGTCGGCGGCAGCGTGCGCTACGCCGTGCCGTGGCTCGACTTCGACTTCCTCGACTTCCAAGAGGTGCCCACCAGCCTGTCTCTGTCCGCCTTCTCGGTGGTCGACGTCAACCAGCCGCTGAGCGCGGACGGCAGCCTGACGCTGCCGTACCCGGGTCTGGCCGACCGGCCCGAGTCGCAGGTGCCGATCGGCGAGTACTCGGTGCGCTCGTCGGGTCTGGCGTTCTCGGTGGGGCGGCGGGTGCTGCCCAACACCGACCTCGTCGTGAGCGCTCGCGGTACGTACGACGGGTACGTGCTGGAGCCGGCTGCGGAGACGTGTGAGATCGATGCCGGCAACGAGGTCACCAACGCCGACCGTTGCGCCCTGCCACCCGCCGATGCCGCCACGTACGTGCCGCAGGGCGGGTTGAGCGCTTTCACGTCCGCGGCGTTGACCTACGACGACCGCGACAGCGTCGCCTTCCCGCGCTCCGGCTTGGCCGCCAACCTGTCGGTGGGGCTCGGCTGGGGCAACGACCAGCGCGACCCCGCCACCGGCGGCGCGCTGCCGTACGCCTACCAGCAGGTCCAGGCGGGCGTGAAGACGTACGTGGCGCTCGCGGACGTGGTGGCCGGCGTCGACGACCGCAACCACGTCTTCGCGGTCCGGCTCAACGGTGGTCTGCAGTTCGGCGAGGACTATCCGGCCAACCGGCGCTTCCGGGTGGGACGGGTGCCGATCGAGGCGACCGAGATCCGCGGGTATGGCGACACCGACTTCGATCTGACGCGTACGTACCTCACCTCGTCGGTGGAGTACCGCTACGACTTCGGCTTCTCGACGGTCGCGACGGAGACGGTCATCGGCATCGTGTTCGCCGACCTGGCGTACGTCGCCGACGTGCCCGGCTTCGCACCCGGCCAGGCGCCCCTGTTCGCCAGCGCCGGCTTCGGGGTGCAGGTCAACCTGGGCTTCGGCGGGGTGTCGCTGCCAGCCCTGCGCTTCGACTACGGTTTCAGCGAGCGCAACCCCGGCGGCGTGTTCGCCTTCCGGGTCGGCGCCGTCTTCTGAGAACGCGCCGCAGCCGTGGGGGCGTCAGCCCCCCGGCGTCCGCAGGCGCCGCAGCCGTGGGGGCGTCAGCCCCCCGGCGTCCGCGGCGCACCGTGGCGGTCGCGCAGCGACCGCAGGCGCCGCAGCCGTGGGGGCGTTAGCCCCCCGGCGTCCGCGGCGCACCTAGACGTTGAACAAGAAGTTCATCACGTCCCCGTCGGCGACGACGTACTCCTTGCCTTCGGTACGCAGCCAGCCCTTGGCGCGTGCGGCCACCATGCTGCCGGCCTCGACGAGCTTGGCCCAGTGGATCACCTCGGCCCGGATGAAGCCGCGTTCGAAGTCCGAGTGGATGACACCGGCCGCCTGCGGCGCCTTGGCGCCCGCGGTCACCGTCCATGCCCGGACCTCCTTCTCGCCGGCCGTCAGGTAGGTCAGGAGACCGAGCACCTCGTACCCGCGGGTGACGAGCCGTTCGAGGCCGCTCTGCTCGAGCCCGAGATCGGCGAGGAAGGCGGCCGCGTCCTCGTCCGGGAGTTCGCCCAACTCCTGCTCGATCTTCGCCGAGATGACGACCACCGAGGCGTCTTCGACCTCCGCGCGCGCACGGACGGCGTCGACGTAGGCGTTGCCGCGCACCACGTCGCCTTCGGGCACGTTGCAGACGAAGACGACGGGCTTGGCGGTCAGCAGCTGGACGTCGGCGGGCACGGGCAGGCCGGTGGCGCGCGCCTGCGTTCCGTCCGCCATGGCGATCCGCAGCGCTTCGACCTGCGCCCGCGTCTCGGCGTCTTCGGGGTTGCCCTTGGCGCTCTTGCGCAGACGCTCGGCGCGCCGTTCCAGCGTCGCGAGGTCGGCCAGCGCGAGCTCGGTCTCGATCGTCTCGATGTCGGCGAGCGGATCGATCGCGCCGCCGACGTGGATCACGTCCGGATCGTCGAAGCAGCGCACCACGTGGGCGATCGCGGCGACCTCGCGGATGTTGGCGAGGAACTGGTTGCCGAGACCCTCGCCCTTGTGGGCGCCCTTGACCAGGCCGGCGATGTCGACGAACTCGACGGTCGTCGGCACGATCGGTGGCACGCGCTCACCCTTGGTGTAGAGCTGGGCCAGCGCCGCCAAGCGTTCGTCGGGTACCGCCACCACGCCGACGTTCTTGTCGATCGTGGCGAACGGGTAGTTGGCGGCCTCGACGCCCGCCTTGGTGATCGCGTTGAACAGGGTGCTCTTCCCGACGTTGGGGAGACCCACGATGCCGATTCCGAACATGCCACGCTCCTCGGGGCGCGATGGCGCCCACGGTCCGACCCGGACCCCGCTGCGAGCCGATGCGGGCCCGACCGGCCACTCTAGCAGGCGTCCGGACGCTGCAGGACGTCGTGGTAGCGTCCCGCCATGTCGGCCACGTCCCACCGCACCGTCCGCGTCGGCGTTCTGGGCGCCGGCACCGTCGGCGCCGCGCTCCTGCGCCTCATCGCCCGCCACCCGCACCTCGAGGTCACCGCGGCGCTCGTCCGCGATCTCGATCGTCCCCGTGATCTCGGCGGCCGGCCGGTTCGCCTCACCACCGATCCCGACGTCGTGCTCGCCGGCGCCGACGTGGTGGTCGAGCTGCTCGGGGGCGTCGACCTCCCCACCGAGCTGATGACGCGCGCGGCCGCCGCGGGCGCGCGGTTGGTGACCGCCAACAAGGCGGCGTTGGCCGAGCGGTGGGACGTCTGGGGGCCGTGGGTGCGCGCGGGCCAGGTCGGTTTCGAGGCGGCCGTCATGGCGGGCACGCCCGTGATCGCCGCGCTGGCGGGGCCGTTGCGCGGCTCCCGGTTGCGGTCGTTCGAGGCGTTGCTGAACGGCACGTGCTCGTACCTCATCGGCCGGCTCGAAGCGGGCGTCGGCTTCGACGAGGCCGTGGCCGAAGCCCAGCGCCTCGGCTACGCCGAGGCCGACCCGTCGCTCGACGTGGACGGCATCGACGCCGCCCACAAGCTCACGGTGCTGGCTCGACTGTGCGCCGATCCCGACCTCCGCTGGGACGCCGTGCGCCCGCACGTCGAGGGCGTTCGCGGGCTCACACCGGCCTTCGTCCGCTCGGAACGCGCCGCCGGTCGGCGCGTGCAGCTCGTCGCCGCGCTCGAAGCGGACGGTGCCGGCGGTTGGCGCGCCTCCGTGGGGCCTCGCAGCCTGCCGGTCGAGCACCCCCTGGCGCGGCTGGGCGAGGGTCGCGGTGCGCTCGTGTTCCACGGCGACCCGGTCGGCGAGGTGTGGTTGGCGGGCGCCGGCGCGGGCGCAGGAGCGACCGCCAGCGCCGTCTTCGGCGACGTCCTCGAAGCGGCCGCGGGTCGGCCCGGCCCGGTCCCGATCCCGGCGTTCGTCGCCAGCGGTGAGGGCGCCGGAGGCGGGCGGGCGGCGTGAGCGTCCGAGCGGAGACGGGCACGCCGCCGGCACGGTTCGTCAGCACCCGGGATCCAGGCGCCGAGGGCGTCGACCTGCCGACGGCGCTGCGGCGTGGACTGGCGCCGGACGGCGGCCTGTACGTGCCCACCATGGTCCCCACCCTCCGCGCCGACTGGCGTGAGGTCGGCTCGCTGGCGGACGCCGCGGCCGCCGTGCTGGCCCCGTTCGTGCCTTCCGAGCATGCCGCGGCGTGGTTGCAGGACGTGCGCGAGGCTCTCGACTTCCCGGTCCCGTTGCGTCGGCTCGACGCCGACACCTGGTTGCTGGAGCTGTTCCACGGTCCGACGGGGGCCTTCAAGGACGTGGCCGCGCGGATCATGGGGCGCTGGTGGCGGCGCCTGCTGGGCCCCGCCGAGCGCGCCATCGTGCTCGTGGCGACGTCTGGGGACACGGGCGGCGCGGTGGCCGATGGACTGTCGGGGATCCCGGGGCTGGAGGTCGTCGTGCTCTTCCCGGCCGACGGCATCAGTCCCGTCCAGCGTGCCCAGCTCACGGCCGAGCGGCCAGGCGTGCACGCGTTCGCCGTGGACGGCGTGTTCGACGATGCGCAGCGGTTGGTCAAGGAGGCGTTCCAGGACCCGGCGCTCGCCGACCTGCCGCTCACCAGCGCCAACAGCATCAACCTGGCCCGCTGGTTGCCGCAGGCATCGTTCCACGTCTGGGGTCTGGCACAGCTGGCGCACGCCGGGATCGCCAGCGAGCGCGCGGTGGCGGTGGTGCCGTCGGGCAACCTCGGCAACCTGGTGGCAGGTCTCTACGCCGCCGCCATGGGGGCGGCCCCGGCCGCCTTCGTCGCCGCGCACAACGCCAACGACTACTTCGTCGAACGCTTGGCGGGGCGCCGCGCGGCGTACGCGTTCTCGCCCACCGTCGCCACGTACTCGAACGCCATGGACGTCGGGGCCCCCTCGAACTTCGAACGGTTCGAGGCGTTGTGGGGCAGCGAGCCGCCGGTCCCCGTCCGCGGTCTCCGGGTCGACGACGCGGCCACGCTGGAGACGATCCGCCGGGCCTACGCGGCCTGGGGCGTCGTCGTCTGTCCCCACACCGCCGTGGGGCTCGCCGCAGCGGAGCGCGATCGCCAGGCGCTCGGGGACACTGCCCCGAGGCTGGTGTTCGCGACCGCGCACGCCGCCAAGTTCCCCGAGGTGGTCGCGCGCGCGCTCCCCGACGTGACGGTCACGGACGAGGGGCTGGCGGCGCTGCGCCACGGTCCGCAGCGTGTGCGGCCGTTGTCGCCGACGCTCGGTGCGCTCCGGGTGGCGCTGCGCGACCTGAGCGGTCGAGGAGACGGCCCACCCCGATGACCTGGGTTCAGGCGCCGGGCCGACGGGCGTAGGGGCCGACCACGTCGCTGCCGACGTGGGACACCCGGGTCTCGTGCATGAGCTTGCGCAGGTGGGCCAGGAGCGAGCGCTCGGCGAGGTCGACCGCGCGCGGGTCGAGGTCGCCGTACACGGCGGTCCGCAGTTCGGACAGCGTCCGCGGTCCGACTGCGAGCGCGTCCCAAACCGCGCGTTCGCGGGACAGCCGGTGCCGCCGCGCCTCGTCGAACACGCGCCCGCCGTCCGTTCGCACGGGGCCGTGGCCGGGCGCCACCACGGCAGGGGATCGAGCGGCCGCCCGCGCCAAGCTGGCCAGGTAAGCACCGATGTCCCCATCGGGGAGCCCGACCCAGATCGAGCCCTGACCTGCGACCAGGTCGCCGGCCACGAGCACGCCGCCGCCCTCGTCGTCGACGGCGAAGGCGAGGTGGTCGCTGGCGTGTCCCGGCGTGCCCAGGGCCTCCACCACGGCGTCGCCCGCCATGAGCTTGCGACCGTCTTCGAGCGGCCGCGCCGGGAGGCCCTCCGGGAGCCGGGCGAGACCGTCCGGATGCACGAAGACCGTGTCGATCCCCCAGCGGGCGACGGCGGCCGCCACGCCGTCGGTGTGGTCGGGGTGGGTGTGCGTGAGCAGGATGCCCTTGAGGTGCCGCACCCCCGACCGTTCGAGCAACTGCGCCATCGCGTCGAGCGCGGCGCTGTCGCCGGCGCCGGGATCGACCAGCCAGCCGACGCCGTTCGTGCCGAGGACGTAGACGTTGGTCGAGGGCCAAGGCGGGAGCGTGCGGGTCGCCACCGCCACCCCCCAGACCGCCGGCCCATGCTGCACCGGCGCCTCACCGGGCGTCATCGCATCTGGTCGAGCAGGGCCTTGCGGGCCGCCGCCAGCGCCACCTCGGGATCGACCTCGAGGTCGGGCACGACGCCCCGGCCTTCCCAGGTCGGACCGCCGATGGGGGCCAGGACGCCGCTCGCCACCCACGCCTGCGCTCCGCCGCGCAAGCAGAAGGGGAGAACGGCCTCGACGTTGCCGGCGCTCGTGGCGCCGACGACGAGGGCACGGCCCTGCGCTTGCAGGGCACCGGCCAAGCCCTCGGCCGCGCTGTTCACGCCGCCGTCGACCACGACCGCCAGCGGGGCGTCCGTGGCCGGTGTGCCGAGCGCCGGGTAGGGCAGCGGCAACGACCAGCGGGTCAGCGCCCGCCACAGGAACCCGTTCGTGAAGACCCCCGCGGCCTGCATCATGGTGACCAAGCGACCACCCGGGTTGCCCCGCAGGTCGAGCACGAACGCGTCGACGCCGGTGTCCGCGAGGGTGGTGACGGCATGGCGCAGGCCCTCGGCGGTGCCGGCCCGGACGAGGTCGGCGACGCGCAGGTAACCGATCTCGGCGTCCCAGTGGCCGAAGGCCACCGGGCCCGCGTGCTCGAGGTCGTCGGGCGCTCCGGGCAGCGGCGGCGACGGGTCGACGCCATCGGCTTGGGCCAGCGTGGGCAGCGCCGCCGGCGTGACGCGTCCGAAGACGCCCACGCACGGCAAGGTGCCGTACGTGTCGCGGAACTCCGCCACCCGCGCTGCCGGCACGTACTGGCTGTGCTGATCGCCGAGCGCGGCGTACATCGCCTCGAGGGCCCGGTCCACGGCCTCCGGGCCGTCGTCGGCCCAGCCGCCGAAGGTCTCACGGGCCTCGTCCCAGTCGACGGCGGCTTGGTCCAGGTCCCAGTACCGCTCGGCCACGAGGCGCCAGGCGGCGTCGAAGCGCGGGTCGTCGCCGACCACGCCCTGGGCCATGGCCGCCCCAGAGGCGAGCAGCACGACGCTCAGGAGGACGAGGACGAGGGCGGGCGACCGACGCCGGCCCATCAGCGGCCGAGCACCACCGGTGCGGCGTGCTCGTGCTCCTCGAGCGCCGCGCGGTCCACGACGTAGCGCTGCGCGCCGACGGCGGTGGCCGTGAGCGCCCCGGCGACGTTGCCGAGCCAGGCGGCACCGACGAGGTCGTACCCGTCGAGCAAGGCGGCCACGAACGCGGCCGTGTACACGTCGCCCGCTCCCGTGGAGTCGACGACGCCCTCGACGTCGAGCGCCTCGACGAGCTCGGACGCCTCGGGGGTGACCACGATCGACCCCATCTCGCCGACCTTGACCACCACGCGCTCGATCCCATGGGCGCGCAGGCCGCTCAGGGCATCGGAGATCGAGGTCCGGTCGGTGAGCGCGAACAGCTCCTTCTCGTTCATGAGCACGACCTCGACCCCGTCGAGGAGCGGCATGAGCCGGTCGCGCAAGGCGTTCACCGCCCCGGTGCCCATGTCGACGAAGGTGCGCACGCCGGCCTCCTTGGCGAACGCCAGGGCCTGCACCGCGTAGGCGCGTTGGGGGCCGCCGACGAGGCTGTAGGCGCTCACGACGAGCGCGTCCCGCTCGGCGACGTGCTCGGGGCGCAACCGCTCGGCGTCGAGGTAGCGCGAGGCGCCGGCGGCGCTCACCATGGTCCGCTGACCGTCCGGCGTGATCAGGATCGTGACGCTGCTGGTCTGCAGGTGCGGGTCGGACTGGACGAGCGACAGGTCGACGCCGGCGGCGCGGACGTGCTTGAGCGCCAGGTCCGAGAACGGGCCCGTGCCCACCCGGGTGGCGATGGCGACCCGATGACCGAGGCGACCCAGAGCCGCCGCCATCGTGCCGCCCGCACCCCCCGGTTCGAGGACGGCACGCAGCGCGGTCACCTCGCCACCGAGCTCGGGGAGGGCGTCGACGAAATACATCTGGTCGACCGTCGCGTCGCCGACCACCAAGAACTCAGCCATTCATCCTTCTCCTCCCGGGCGCCTGCCCGGGGCCTCGCCCATGTTGGCGGGTTTTCCGGCGCAGTATAGCGCCTCGCGCCGCCGGTCGAGGTTCGTGTGCGGCCACGTCACGCTGGCCGCGGCAGGCGGACGGCCAGCCGGCGGAACGTTGCCAGGTCGAGGACCTCGGCGCGCACGCGTGGGTCGAGGTCGAGGGCCTCGAGCGCCGCCGCCGCCTCTTCGACGCCGAAGCCGGCCGCACGGAGGTTGGCTTTGAGCGTCTTGCGGCGATGTCGGAACGCGTCGCGGATCAGGGCGAAGGTCACCGGATCGGGCACCACGTCCGGATCCACGTCGATGCGGACGATCGACGACGTCACCTTGGGGGGTGGTTCGAACGCGCCGGGAGGCACGTGGCGAACCACACGCGCTCGACCGTGGTGGGCCACCCACAGGCTCAGACTGCCGTAGGCCCGCCCGCCAGGCGAGGCCACCAAGCGCTCACCGACCTCGCGTTGGACCAGCGCCACCACCCGGCGGAAACGGCCGGACGCCAACACCCGCGACAGCACCGCCGTCGCCACGTTGTAGGGGAGGTTGGCGACGAAGACGGCGCCGCCGGTCGCCTCGCCGAAATCGAACCGCAGCGCGTCCGCGTGGCGCACCTCGACGTGGGGCCACGGCGCCAGGGTCTCGGCCAGGACCGGCGCCAAGCGCGCGTCGAGCTCGATGGCCACCGTGCGACGGCTGCGTGCGGCGAGCTCGCGCGTGAGGGTGCCGAGCCCGGGACCGACCTCCCAGGTCTCGTCCTCGGGCCCCAGGTCGGCGGCCGCGACGATCGCGCGGAGCGCGCTGTCATCGACCAGGAAGTTCTGACCGAAGCCCTTGTCGGCAGCCAGACCGTGCCGCGCCAGCAACGCGCGCACGACCCGCACCGACGTGAGTCGACCCGGCGGTGCGCTGGCGACGTCCTCGTGCTCGTGGGCCTGGTGGGGCGTGGGTCGACCTCGGGTCGGGTCCTCCTCGGGCTCGCCGGGCACCCTCAGTCGCCGACGACGCGTTGGGCGATGACCCCGTCGAGCCGTCGCACCGCGTCCTCGAGGTCGAGGCCCTCGACCACGGCCAACTCCGAAGCCAACATCGCCTTGGCGGTCTCGAGCACCTCGCGCTCGGTGGCCGCCAGACCCTTCTCGAGGTCGCGCCGCGCCAGCACACCGATCAACCGGCCCAGCTCGTACGCGCCACCGCGGGCCAGGATCTCCTGTTCGGCCCGGTACCGAGGTGGCCACTGGACGGGCAGGTTGAGGTCGCCCTTGACGAGGGCGTCGAGGAGACGCTCGACCTCGTCCACGCCGATGGTGTGGCGCAGGCCGACCTCCTCGCCCTTGCGCAACGGGACCAAGACCTCGAGGTCGCCCTTGACGAAGACGATCTTGAGGTACTCGTGGCGCTCGCCCAGGACCTCACGCGTCGTCCGTTCCTGAACGACGCCCGCCCCCTGCGACGGATACACGACGTGGTCACCGACATCGAAAGTCACGCTGTGGCCTCCCGTGCGGCACGCTACCATGCGCCCCGCACGGCCCCGAGCGCTTTCGTCGCGAGCGCGATCAGATGAGGGTCCACGCCAGCCAACGCTGGAACGCGACGAACGCCACCAGACCCGCCGCGAGCGCCACCGACGTCGTCCCCGCCACCACGAAGGCGGGCGTCGGCTCCAGGTCGCGACGCGACCACAGGAGGCCGCCTCCCACCAGCGCGACGACGCTGGCGATCGCCAGCGTCGCGCCGCCTCCGACGAGGTCGCTCATGATCTCGAGCGGGGTGCCGAGGGCGAGGGCGGTCGCGACGCCGAGCGGGGCCAGGGCGGCGCCCGTCCAGGCGCCGCGCCAGCGAGCGATGCCGGCCGAACGGCGGCCGGCGAGGAGCGCGGCCGCCAACCACAGGAGGGGGGCACTCGCCATGGCGGTCAGCACCGCCACCAGCGCGCTCGCCGCCACCTGACCGGCGGCTTCCTGGCCGACGTTCCAGGGGCTCCAGCCGAGTGCTGCCGCCAGCCGGTCACGCCACGTACGCACCATCGGACGCCGATCGTCGCTGACGTACAGCGCGTGGTCGCCGCCCGGCTCGGTGCCCCACCACGCCACATGCACCACGTCGCTGGCGTCGCGGACCGCCCAGGCGCGCTCCACCACGAACGGCGACCAGGCGATCGGCACGGTCTCGTCGCTCTGCAGGTCGACGCGCCACAGGGTGTGGTCCTCGGCGATCACGACGGCGTCGCCCAGGGCCGCCACCGGTCGACCGACGTGCAGCGGCGGCGCCGCGACCGGCGCGAGCGGGCGATCGTCGTCGTGGGACGTCCAGCGCACGCGGCCCTCGTCGTCGGTCCACAGGCGTTCGACCCGACCGTCGCTCCAGGCCGTCACGGTGGCAGGAACGGGCCCGCCGGCCGGTCCCAGGTCGATCGGACCGGTCAGGGCTCCGCGGCGGTCGAGACGGGCGGCGCGCGCCTTCCACGACGCGCGGTTGCCCAAGGCGGTGACCTCGGTGCGACCCTCGAGCCAGGTCAGGTGGACCTCGCCCGACGCGCCCATCGCCACCGACAGCCCTCCGAGCCGCAACGCGGTGTCGTACACGACGTCCTCGGACGGCGCGCCGGTGAGGCGCGTGATGGCGGCGCGGTCGCCGGTGCCGCGCACCACGAAGGCGTGGGCGCCGTCGGCGGCGGCTGCGAGCGCGACGTCGAAGGGCTGGATCCAGCGGACCAGTTCGCCGCCCGCGGTCCAGGTGTGCACGTAGCGGCCCGTGGTGAGGTCGCGCCGGTACCAGAGCGCCACCAGATCGGCGTCCTCGCCGCCGGCCGCGACGACGCCCCGCACCCCGTCGGCTTCGTCGAGCGTGCCCTGGGTGGTGCCGTCGAGCCGTTGAACGACCAAGGCGTCCCCCTCGATCCGCACCAGCACCGCCTCGCCGCGGTCCAGCGCCAGGGCGGCCACGGGTCGCGACTGCTCACGGGCGATGGCGCGAGGACGATCGAAGCCGCCGTCGGCGGCGTACGGCTGGGCCGTCGCCCACAGCGAGGCGGCGAGGAGGCAGACGGCCACCCCGAGCGGCCAGCTCGGGACCCGTCGCGACGTCACGCGCGCAGCCCCCGGCGCGTCTTGCCCTTGGCCGGCAACTTCGGGAGCGCCACCTCGCGCCCCTCCAGCTTGGCTTCGAGCTCGCGGATGCGATCGCGCACCGCCGCCGCCTTCTCGAAGTCGAGGGTCTCGGAGGCTTCCCACATCTGGTTCTCGAGCAGCGCCAGCTCCTGCCGCACGTCGTCCTCGAGGAGCTCGCGCTCCCACGGTGCGACCGGGGCGATGGGTTCGCCGCCGGCGTCTTCGCCGCGGATGACCTCCTGGATCCGTTTGCGGATGGTCTCGGGCGTGATGCCGTGCTTCAGGTTGTAGGCGAGTTGCTTGTCGCGACGCCGTTCGGTCTCGTCGATCGCCGCTCGCATCGCGTCGCTGACCTCGTCGGCGTAGAGGTACACCTCGCCGTTGACGTTGCGCGCCGCCCGCCCGATCGTCTGGATGAGGCTGCGTTCGCTCCGCAGGAAACCGGCCTTGTCGGCGTCGAGGATGGCCACCAACGATACCTCGGGCAGGTCGAGGCCCTCGCGCAGCAGGTTGATCCCGACGAGGACGTCGAAGTGACCGAGCCGCAGGTCGCGCAGGATGACCTGGCGCTCGACGGCGTCGATGTCGCTGTGGAGGTAGCGAACCCGGACGCCCTGCTCGGCCAGGTACTCGGTCAGGTCCTCGGCCATCTTCTTGGTGAGCGTGGTGATGAGGACGCGTTCCTTGGCGGCGACGCGCTCGCGCGCCGCGAAGATGAGGTCGTCGATCTGGCCACGCGACGGCTTCACGGTGACACGGGGGTCCACCAGCCCGGTCGGCCGGATCACCTGTTCGACCACCTGGTCCGACATGCCGACCTCTTGATCGGCGGGCGTGGCCGAGACGAACACCACCTGGCCCACGCGCTCCATGAACTCGTCCTCCTTGAGCGGACGGTTGTCGAGCGCCGCCGGCAACCGGAAGCCGTAGTCGACCAGGGTCCGTTTACGTGCTTGGTCGCCGTTGTACATGCCGCGCAGCTGGGGCAGCATGACGTGCGACTCGTCGAGGAAGACGAGCGCGTCGTCGGGCAGGTAGTCGAGGAGCGTGTACGGCGGTTCACCCACCGAACGTCCGTCGAGGTAGCGCGAGTAGTTCTCGATGCCCGAGCAGTAGCCCAGGGTGCGCAGCATCTCCAGGTCGTACATCGTCCGTTCGCGCAAGCGCTGCTTCTCGAGGAGCTTGCCGGCGCCGTCGAAGTAGGCGAGACGTTCCTCCAGGTCGCGTTCGATCTGTTCCACGGCGGGTCGCAGCGTTTCGAACGGCGTGACGTAGTGCTTGGCGGGGAAGACCGTCAGCCCGGAGAGCGACTTGAGGGCGTCACCGGTGACCGGGTCGACCACCGCCAGCGCCTCGACCTCGTCGCCCCACAGCTCGATCCGCACCGGTTCTTCGTCGTAAGCGGGCCACACCTCGACCACGTCGCCCTTCGCCCGGAACCGGCCCGGTGCCAGCTCGACGTCGTTGCGCTCGTACTGCTGTTGGACGAGGCGTCCGAGGATGGCGTCGCGGCCGATCTTCACACCCGGCGCCAGGATCAGGTTCAGCTCGGCGTACGACTCGGGCGCCCCCAGACCGTAGATGGCCGACACCGAGGCCACCACGATGACGTCGCGGCGGGTGAGCAGGCTGCGCGTCGTCGAGTGGCGCAGGCGCTCGAGCTCCTGGTTGATGTTGGCGTCCTTCTCGATGAACAGGTCGCGCGCCGGGACGTAGGCCTCCGGCTGGTAGTAGTCGTAGTACGAGATGAACATCTCGACCGCGGCGTCGGGGAAGACGTCGCGGAACTCGGCGGCGAGCTGTGCGGTGAGGATCTTGTTGGGCGCCAGCACGAGCGCGGGTCGTTGGGTGGCCTCGATGACCTTGGCCATCGTGAAGGTCTTGCCGGTCCCGGTCGCGCCCAGCAGGGTCTGGAAACGCAGACCGTCGCCCAGCCCGGCCACGAGCCCGCGGATGGCCTCGGGCTGGTCGCCTTTCGGTTCGAACGGGGCCTGGACGCGAAACGGCATCCGTTCATCATAGCGTCCCTGGGTGAGTGCCCGTCGTAGCATGCGTCGTTCCACCCCGCGTCGGCCACGCGTCGACCACGAAAGGAGACATCATGCCCGTTCGCAAAGCCCATGCCGTCTGGCACGGCGACCTGAAAGGTGGCGACGGAACCGTCGCCCTCGGTTCTGGCGTGTTCGAAGGTCCGTACGACTTCCGTTCACGCTTCGAAGAGGGACCGAACACCAACCCCGACGAGCTCCTCGGCGCCGCCCACGCGGCCTGCTACTCGATGGCGTTGGCCAACATGCTGGCCAGTGAGGGGTCGCCCGCGACCGAGGTCCGCACCGAAGCGCACGTGCACTTGGGCCGCGACGACGAGGGGGCGGCGATCACCAAGATCGTGCTCGTGTGCCGCGCACAGGTTCCTGGCCTCTCGGCCGAGGCGTTCGCCGAGTTCGCGGGGAAGGCCAAGGTCGGCTGCCCGGTGTCCAAGGCGCTGAAGGCGCTGCCGATCGAGCTCGACGCCGCCCTGCAGTAGGTTCGCAGCCCCAAGCGACGCGCCGAGCGCGGCCTCTCGCGGCGTGCGCCCTCGATCGGGTCGCGCCCGTGTTCCGGGCGCGCCCTCATGTCGGTTCCGCGCGCGCCGTGGGCTTCAGGCGGCGCGCTCGCGGAACTGCGTCTCGTAGAGGTCGGCGTACAGGCCACCCGCCGTCAACAGGTCCGCGTGGCGGCCGGTCTGAACGACGTGACCGTCGTCGATGACCACGATCCGATCGGCCCCGACGATGGTCGACAATCGGTGCGCGATCACGAACGTCGTGCGCCCTTGCATGAGCCGGTCGAGCGCCGCCTGGACCAAGGCCTCGGACTCACTGTCGAGCGACGAGGTCGCTTCGTCCAGGACCAGGATCTTCGGGTCCTTGAGCAGGGCGCGCGCGATGGCGATGCGTTGGCGCTGACCACCGGAGAGCATGACGCCGCGCTCACCCACGATCGTCGCGTAGCCCTCCGGGAAGCCGCGCACGAAGGTGTCGGCGTTCGCGGCCACGGCGGCCGCCACGACCTCGGCGTCGCTGGCGTCCGGTCGGCCGTAGCGGACGTTCTCGGCGATGGTGCCCGAGAACAGGAGCGTCTCCTGCGGCACGACGCCCACGTGGTGCCGCAGATCGCGCGGATCGAGGTCGCGCAGGTCGACGCCATCGAGCGTCACGCGACCCTCGATCGGATCGAAGAAGCGTGGGATGAGCGTGACGAGGGTGCTCTTGCCCGCACCCGACGGTCCCACCAGCGCCACCACCTCGCCCGGATCGGCGGCGAGGTCGATGCCGTCGAGCACCCAAGCGTCGCCGCGATCGCCGTAACGGAACCGCACGCCCTCGAAGCGGACCGCGCCGCGCACGGCCGGGAGCGTGACGGGCTGCACCGGTTCGCGCAGGTCGGAGGTGGCGTCGAGCAGCTCGAAGACGCGCCGCGAGGCGCCCGCGGCCTCCTGGATCTGCGCGTACAGGCCCGTGAACGAGCCGATCGAGCCCGCCACCGTGACGGTGAGGAGCAAGAAGGTGATGAGGTCGCCGGGCGGCAGCGCACCGGAGAGCGCCAGCCGGCCCCCTTCCCACAGGACCAAGCCGATGCCGAGCAAGAAACCCGTGAACACCGACGGGACGAACACGGCCCGCACGCGCGCGCGCCTCAGCGCGCTGGCGAACGCGTCGCGGATGGCGTCGCCGTAGCGCTGGGACTCGGCGCGTTCGGCGGTGAACGATTGCACCACCCGGATGCCGGCGATCGCCTCCTCGGCACGTGCGTTCGCCAACGCCAGCTCGTCTTGGAAGGCGGTGCTGATGCGTCGCAAGCGCCGACCGAACACCGCCGACGCGATGATGACCGCCGGCAGGACGGCCAGCATGACCAGCGTGAGGCGAGCGTTGATCACGAGGAGCACGATCATCCCACCGAGGAGCGACACGCTCTGGGAGACGAGTTGCACGGCGACGGTGCTGACCGCGGTCTGGATGGTGGCGATGTCGGAGGTGAGCCGCGAGGTGATCTCACCGGTCCGGCGGGTCTCGAAGAACCGCACCGAGAGCCCGATCAAGTGGTCGAACAGCTTGCGCCGCAGGTCGGCGACGACGGCCTCGCCGACGTAGCCGAGCTGGTAGACGCGCACGTACGTCGTGAGGGCGTTGAGCGCGAAGACGCTCAGCAGCACCAGCGCGATGGTGTTGAGGTCGGCGGGCGTGGTCGGTCCGCCGGCGCCGCGCGTGCCACCGAAGACGTCGGTGACCCAGCCCGTGAGTGCGCTGCCGGCCCCCGCCGAGCCGAAGGCGCTGTTGAACAGGCCGCCCACCACCACCGGGAACGCCAGGAACAGCACGCTGCCGATCGAGGAGGCCACCAGCGCCAGCACGAGCCGGCCGGCGTACGGCCGGGCGTAGCCGAGCAGCCGCCGCAGGGGTGTCAGGTCGAGTCGGCCGACCTCAGCGTTGGGGTCGGCCGACGTGGAGCGCGATGGGGAGCGACGAGCGAACATCCGCCAGTCTACCCGCGGGGCGGGCGGGCTTCAGCCTTTGACGGCCCCGGCGGTGAGTCCCTCGACGATGCGGTTCTGGAAGATCAGCACGAGCACGATGAGCGGCACCGTGACGACGATGGCGGCCGCCATGATCTCGCCGAACGGCTGTTGGCGGGCGATCTGGCCCGAGAAGAGCGCGATCGCCACCGGCACCGTCCGCGCCGTCGGTTCGATCGACGTGAACGTGAGCGCGAACAGGTACTCGTTCCACGCCTGGATGAAGGCCAACAGTCCGGTGGTCACGAGGGCGGGTGCCGTGAGCGGCAACAGGATCTGCACGAACGTCTGCATGGTGTTGGCGCCGTCGACCTGGGCGGCCTGCAGGAGCGTCGTCGGCAGACCCTTGAAGAACGCGGTCAACACCCACACCGTGAACGGCAGCGTGAAGATCATGTACGAGAGGATCATCGACGCGATGGCGGGCAGCTGCAGCACCGTGATGACGGCGTAGAGGCCGGCCAACACGGCGATCTGCGGGAACATCGTCATCGCCAGGATCACGTAGAGCGACGGCGTGCGGCCGCGGAAGCGCAGCTTGCCGAGCGCGAAGCCCGCGAACGAGCCGACGACGAGGCTGAGGAGCGTGACGGCGCCGGCGACGAGGATGCTGTTGCCGAGACCGCGCATGAAGCCGGCGTTCGTGAAGACCGCCCGGAAGTTCTGCAGCGTGGGGTTCTGCGGCCAATACGTAGCCGGCGTCTGGATCAACTCGGTCTGGGTCTTGAGGGCCGAGTTGAGGGCCCAGTAGAACGGGAAGATGAGGTACACGAAGATGATGGCGATCAGCGCGTAGAAGGCGATCTGACCGAGGACCTGGCGTTGCCGCTTACTCATCCTTGTCGACCCCCAGCGCGCGGATGTAGAACAGCGCGAACACGAAGATGATCAGGAAGATCACCACCGACGCCGCCGACGAGAGCCCGACGTTGCGCGCCGCGATCAGCTGGTAGTAGGCGTAGGAGGCCATGGAGTAGCGTTGCTCGCCGTACACGACCTGGAACAGGTCGAACACCCGCAACGCGTCGAGGGTGCGGAAGATGAGCGCGACGGCCAGCGTCGGCGCCAACAGGGGCATGGTGATCGCGAAGAAGCGGCGGATGGGGGTGGCCCCGTCGACCTCGGCGGCTTCGTACAGCTCGCCGGGGATCGTCGACAGTCCTGCCAACAGCAGGAGCGCCATGAACGGGGTCGTCTTCCAGACGTCGATCATGACCATGCTCGGGATCTGCAGCGAGGCGGTCTGGAAGAAGGCGAAGTTGCCGTCGGCGATGCCGAGGTCGTTGAGGAAGGTGTTGAAGAAGCCGGCGCGGGTGGGCTGGAGCATCCACTCCCAGATCCGAGCCGACACCACCGTGATGATGGCCCACGGGACCAGCATGGCGGCGCGCATGACGCCGCGGCCGAAGAACTTGGCCGACAGCGCGAGGGCGATGCCGAGGCCGAGCAGGGTCTCGAAGACGACCGAGGAGACCGTGAAGACGATCGTGTCCCACATCGCCAGGATGAAGTCCGACGTGGCGGCGCCGATCACGTACGGTCGGCCGAACCAATCGATGGTCCGCACCTCGTCGTACCGCAAGGTCGTGTCGAGGCGTCGCAGGAAGAGGCGCGGGTTCTCGTACACGATCTCGCCGTCCTCGACCAGCGGTTCGCCGGCGTCGTCGAGCCGCGCCGGCAGCGCCCGCAAGGTCATCGACAACAACTGGCGGTAGTTGGCCGCCCCGATGAACTCGGGGCTGTCGGCGAGCGCGCCGGCCGCGAAGCGTTCGTTCGAGAAGCTCGACACGAACACGCGTCCGAGGGGGTACAGGGCGACGAGGGCCAGGATCACGAAGGAGGGCAGCAGCAGCCAGAACGCCGTGCGCTCCTCCCCCCGCGCCAGCTTGGAGGGCTTCTTCGGCGGGGTCCGCACAGGTGGGGTCGCGGTCACGGTGGGGGAGACCTCCTCGAGGGGTCCGGGCGCAAGCCATACCCCTGGAACGTGGAAGGTCGGGTCGGCGATGCCGACCCGACCTTCCGAGCGATCACACGGTCGTGGCGGGCCTCAAGGCTGGGCGGTGGGGAGCCCGGTCAGGGCCTCGAGGTCGAGCTCGAGCAGGGCCAACGCCGTCTCGGCGTCTTCGGCGCCGGTCAACACGCTGTGGACGGCGCGATAGAAGGCGCTCGACACCTGGGCGTAGTTCGGCGCGGTGATCGTCGAGGGGCGCGCGACGGCGTTCGTGAAGACGTCGAGCAGCGAGCCGAAGAACGGGGCCGCTTCGAGGACGTCGGGGTCTTCGTAGAGCGCTGCGATGGTCGGGTTGAGCGAGCCCTCGACCGCGCGGATCTTCTGCTCGTCGTACGAGGCCAAGAACAGCGCCACGTCGGCGGCGAGCTCGGGGTTCTCGCTGTAGCGGCTCACGCCGAGCTGCCAGCCGCCCAACGTTGCCGCGGGTTCACCGTCTTCGACGGCGCCGGCCGGGAGCGGGCTCACGTCGAACTGGCCGGCCACGGCGGAATCCGCCGCGTTGCCGAGCGAGTAGGCGTACGGCCAGTTGCGCATGAAGGCGGCGTTGCCCGCTTGCCACAGGTTACGCGCGTCTTCCTCACCGAAGCCGGTGACGCCGGGAGGGCTGATCGTGCCGACCCAGGAGGCGGCCTGGTTCACGATGTCGACCGCGTTGGGGTTGTTGATGGTGATGATCCCGGGGAGGTCGATGATGCTGCCGCCGTCGTTCGAGGCGATCCACTCGAGCGCGTCGCACGTGAGACCTTCGTAGGCGTTGCCTTGCCAGACGTAACCCCAGAAGTCGGGGTTGCCCGCCGAGCGCTCGCCTTCCTGGATCGTCTGGGCCATCGACTCGAGCTCGGCCCACGTCGCGGGCGGCCCGTCGAACCCGTACTTCTCGAGCAGGTCGGTGCGGTAGTACAGCAGACCGGCGTCGGTGAACCACGGGATGGCGATCAACCGACCGTCGACCGTGTTGTTCTCGACGATCGCCGGGAAGTGCTCGTCGACGACGTCGCGGGCGCCGTACTCGTACAGGTCGACGAAGTGCACGGCCAGGTCGCCGGGCCAGATCACGTCGATCTGGTAGACGTCGACCTCACTGGACTGCGCCTGGAAGAACTGCAGGTAGAGGCCGAGCCGGTCGTCGGCGAGGTCGGGCGTGTCGAGCACCTCGACCGTGACGCCAGGGTTGGCGTCCATGTAGCGCTGAGCGGCAGCACGGGTCAGTTCGAGCTCCTGCCCCACCGCACCGGCCGCGACGGTGATCGTCTGGGCCGCAGCCACTCCGAGGGCGAGCGTCGCGACGAGCGCGAGCGCAACGAGGGACTTTCTCATACGTTCCACCTCTCTCCGAGATCGCCTCCGCAACGACAGGAGCCGAACCTCGGGCGATCCGTCAAACCCTCGTCACCTCGTCGGGACGATCGCCGGGACCGCGGGGGCCCGGGGGTTGCTCATGTTCGGACGACGTTCCCCGATCGGGGCAGCGCCGAGGGTTTGATGAGGAGAGTCTAGCGCGAGGCGACGTCCGCCGCAAGCGCGTCGAGCACGTGCGAAGGGTGTCACGACGAGGGTACACAGGTGGCCCGCACGTCCAACGGAGGCCGCGACGGGAGCCGCGACGGGGCCACGGTCCGGAGCCGAACGGGGGGTGAGGCGCCGCCGCTCAGCCGGTCCGGCGGCCGACGCGAGCCTCGACCCAGGCGGCCAGCTCGAGCTCACGAAACGGTTTCGCGAGCACGTCGACCGGCGGCCGGCGCCAGCCGGTCAACGGGCCCGCCGGTCGGGCGCCCACGACCAGCACCGGCACGTGGGCGCCCTCGCCGCGCTTACGCAGTGCGCGCAGCCAGCGCCAGGGATCGATGGCGGCGTCCACGACGACGGCGCTGGGGCGCAGCTCGGCGAAGCGCTCGCTCGCCAGCGCCAGGTCGCCGACCAGGTTCGGTCGCACGCCGGCGCGCAGGAGCGCGAGGCGCACCAAGCGGGCCTCGGCACCCGGGGGCGCGACGACCAGGACCTCGGCCGGGGCGATCGCGTCCGGTGCCTCGATCACGACGCCCGCCGCGGCCAGCCGGCCGAGGAGCGCCAGCGCACGACCCTCGGGCAGGTCGGTGCCGGCGGCGACCGCGCGGGCGCTCCGGTGCCCGTCGACGAGCGCGAGCACGTCCCAGACCTCGGGCGGCAACGTCGCTGCGGTCGGGTCGCCCACGCGCAGCAGCACCGCGTTGGGATCGACGCCGATGTCGGCGTCCTCGCGTTGCCCGAGTACGTCCATCAGGACGCGCATGGCGTCGAGGTGGTGGTCGGCGGGCGCGACGCCCGTGCGGCCGCCCTCGGCGAACCTGAAGGTGCCATCCCGCCAAGCGACGAGCTCGCCGACGACCTCGACGACCTGACGCTCCACCGCGCGCGCCAGCTCCTCGTCGTCGAGCCAGCCACGCGCGACGGCGGCCGCTCCGATGGGAACGCGTTCGGCACTGCTGCGCTGCTCGGCGAGCAGCGTCTGGACCTCGTGGACGCTCAACAGGTCGAGGCGCACCAGGACCTCGCCCAGGTGGACGCCGCCCTCGAGACGGGCGTCGCGCAACGCCCCCGCCTCGAACCACAGGGTGGCGTTGCGCCCCTGCCTGTGGACGTCGAGGGCGCCGTCCTTGCGCCCAGCCACGATGATCTGGAACACGTCGGCGAGCGGTACGTCGCGCAGGGAGCCCTCGATCACGGCGTCACCCCCTCGCCGAAGAGGCCGGCGGCCGGTGCCGGCAGGCCCAGGTGCGCGTACGCGCGGGGGGTCGCGATCCGTCCGCGGGCCGTCCGTTGCAGCAGGCCGCGCTGGATCAGGAACGGTTCGTGGACCTCCTCGAGCGTGGCGCGGTCCTCGCCCACCGACGTCGCCAGGGTGTCGAGTCCCACCGGTCCGCCGGCGAACCGTTCGACGAGTGCGCGCAAGATGGTGCGGTCGCGCCGATCGAGCCCGGCCGCGTCGACGCCGAGCTCGTCGAGCGCCGTCTGCGTGCGCGTCTGCGTGATCGTCGTCTCGCCGGCCACGTCGGCGTAGTCGCGCACCCGTCGCAGCAGGCGCTTGGCGATTCGCATCGTGCCGCGCGCTCGGCGCCCGAGCTCGAGCGCCGCCGCCGCCTCGATCTCCAGCCCCAGCAGGCGCGCGTCGCGCAGCACGCCTTCGGCGAGTTCCTCGTCGGCGTAGTAGTCGAGGTGTTCGATGATGCCGAAGCGCGACCGCATCGGCCCGGTGATGAGTCCGGGGCGCGTCGTGGCACCGATCAGCGTGAACCGGGGCAGGTCGAGGCGGATGGTGCGCGCGGCGGGACCCTGGCCGAGCACGATGTCGATCTTGAAGTCCTCCATGGCGGGGTAGAGGTGCTCCTCGGCCACGCGGCCCAACCGGTGGATCTCGTCGATGAAGAGGACGTCGCCGTCCTCGAGCGCGTTCGTCAGGATGGCGGCGAGGTCACCGGGCTTCTCGATGGCGGGCCCGCTCGTCACCCGTAACCCCACGCCCAACTCGGCCGCGATGATGTGCGCCAGCGTCGTCTTGCCGAGGCCGGGCGGTCCGTACAGGAGCACATGGTCGAGCGCCTCGCGCCGGCCACGCGCGGCCTCGAGGTACACGCCCAGCTTCTCCTTCAGCCGTGCTTGGCCGACGTACTCGGAGAGCGTCGTGGGGCGTAAGGCTCCGTCGTCCACACGCGTCAGGCTAGCACGCAGGCTCCGTCGGCTCGAACGCGCTCCAGCGGGCGACGACCTCCCCCTCACGCAGGTAGCGCACCCCCCCTTCGTCGACGACCTCGCGGGTCCCGTCCTGGGCCATCGTGGGTGCCCGCACGCCGGTCAGGAAGGCGCTCCGCGCCGCCGGATCGAGATGCACCAGGTGCATGCGCCAGAGGCGCGTGGTGCGGAGCGCGACGTTCCACCAGCCGCCCCGCCACCAGCGTGTCGCGACCCAGATGGCTTGGACGGTCACGCCGAGGAAGAACGCCCACCAGATCCCGGTCGGGCCGAAACCGAGGCCCACCCCCAACAGCCAGGCCAACGGCACGACGACCCCCCACCGCCCCACGAGCGTCCCGAGGAGCCCCGCGCGGGTGTCGCCGGCCCCACGCAGCGAGCCGTTCAGGACCATGAACACCGCCAGGATCGGTTGCACGGCGCCGTTGACGCGCAGGTAGGCGGCGCCGTCGGCGAGGACGATCGGGTGGGCGCTCGGGTCGAAGAGGCGCACGAGCGGTTCGGCGAACACCACGAGGCCGAGCCCCACGCTGCCCATGAGGCCGACCGCCAGGAACAGCGCCGCATGGCCCGCCCGCCAGGCCCGGTCGAGCTGCCATGCGCCCAGCGCTTGACCCACCAGACTGGTGGCGGCGACGCTCAGGGCGACCCCCGGCATGAACGCGAACCCCTCGACCTGGAGGCCGATCGCGAGGGCGGCGGCGCCGTAGCTCCCCGACGGCGTGGCGGTCACGGCCCGCATGACGAGCAGCCCCGCGGCGGAGTACACGAGCGACTGCAGACCCGAGGGGAGACCGATCGCCAACAGGTCGCGCATGCGCTCGGTGTCGAGCCGCCAACGCCCCCGGGGCCAGCGGATGACGTTGCGGCCGCTGAGGATGACGAGGACGAGCAGGCCGACGCCCAGCGCGCGCGCCGCCAGCGTCCCCACGGCGGCGCCGGGCACGCCGAGCGCTGGGAACGGACCCGGACCGAACATGAAGAGCCAGTTGAAAGTCGCGTTGGCGACGTTCGTGACCAGCGCCAGGCGCAACGGGGTGAGCGTGTCGCCGGCGCCCTGCAGCAGGCTCGTCAAGGCGAACTGGGTCACGACCACGACCGTGCCGAGGAAGAGGATCTGCAAGTAGCCGCTGCCGGCATCGACGACGAGCGGGTCGCCGCCGCCGTTGAGGAAGCCCATCAGCGGGCGCGCCACGACCACGCCCACGACCGTCAGCGCCAGCGCCAGCAGGAGCGACAGGAGCAGCGTCTGGCGGGTGACGTCGACCAGCGCGTCATCGTCGCGGGCGCCGCGCGCCTGAGCCGCGAGCGCCATGCTGCCGGCGCCGATCGCCATGAGGACCACCAGGATGAGGATCCGCACGCTGTTGGCGAGACCGACCGCCGCCACCTCCAACGGCCCCAGCCGGCCGGCCATGAACACATCGACCACGTTGACGAGCGTCTGCAGCAGGTTGGCGAGGACGACGGGAAGGGCCAGCCGCACGACCACGCGCAGCGTCGGCGCGTGCAGGGCGTGCAGCAGGGGGACCGCGGCGCGGGCGAACACGCCCGGCACGCTACACCGCGGGCGGCGGGCGGGTCCGTCCGGTCCACCTGTCCCCGACCGCGACGCGGCGGTACCATGCGCGTCGGGTCGCGGCGTCCTACGGCGCGGCCCGCGCTTGGAGGCACCATGCCCACCCATTCCGTCACCGTCGGCAGCGAGACGCGCGAACTGCCGGTCGTCAACGTCGGCCCCGTCTCGGTGGCGCTCCTGAACCTGCTCGGCGACACCGCCTTCACCGAAGCGGCCGCCGACGCGCTGGCCGGGCGTGTCCCGGCCGAGGTCGAGGTCCTCGTCACGCCCGAGGTCAAGGCCGTCCCCCTGGCGCACGCGCTGAGCGTCCGCACCGGCTTGCCCTACGCGGTCGTGCGCAAGACCCGTAAGCCCTACATGGTGGGCGCGGTCAGCCGCTCGGTCCGCTCGATCACCACCGGTAGCCCGCAGGAACTCGTCGTGGACGGCACCGACATCCCACGGCTGGCCGGCAAGAAGGTGATGATCGTCGACGACGTCGTGTCGACGGGTGGCACGCTCGATGCTCTCACCGACCTCCTGCACGAGGTGGGCGCGCACGTGCTGGGGCTGATGGTCGTCTTCACCGAGGGCGAGGCGCGCGACGACGTGATCGCGTTGGGGCACCTGCCGCTGTACCCGGCCGACGTCGGGCGCTGAACGCGGGGGACCCATGGCCGACGGCGACGACGTCAAGGAGCAGATCCGCGCGCGGCTCGACCTGGCCCAGGTGGTCGGCGAGACCGTGGCGCTCAAGCCGGCCGGTCGCGGCCAGCTCAAGGGCTTGTGCCCGTTCCATGGCGAGCGCACGCCCTCGTTCCACGTGCACGTCGACCGCGGCTTCTTCTACTGCTTCGGCTGCGGTGCCAAGGGCGACGTGTTCGAGTTCGTCATGCGCACCCAGGGCCTCGCGTTCGTGGACGCCCTGAAGCTCCTGGGTGAACGCGTCGGCATCGAGGTGCGCGGGGCCGCTCCCGGCGGGGGCCGGCGGCGCGACCTGTTGGAGGTGAACGCGGCGGCCCTGGCCTGGTTCCGCGCACGCCTGCCGGAGAGCCAGGCGCTCGCCTACCTGCGCGGCCGCGGCCTCAACGACGCCACGATCGACGCCTGGGAGCTCGGCTACGCGCCCGATGGCTGGGACGGGTTGCTGAAGCACCTGCTCACGCAGGGGGTGCGCGACGACGACCTGCTCGCCGCCGGCCTCATCACCGAGAACGAGCGTGGGCGCCGCTACGACCGCTTCCGCGACCGCGTCATCTTCCCGATCCGCGACGCGCTCGGGCGCTTGGTGGGCTTCGCCGGCCGGGTCTTGGGCGATGCGGTGCCCAAGTACCTCAACACGCCCGAGACGCCGCTGTTCCGCAAGGGCGAGCTGCTCTACGGGCTCGACAAGGCGCGCACGGCGGTGCGGGAGACGGGCGACGTCATCGTCGTCGAGGGCTACATGGACGTGCTGGCGCTGCACCAGACGGGCTTCCCGACCGCGGTGGCGGCGCTGGGCGCCAACCTGACGAGCGAGCAGGCCGAGCTGCTTGCGCGTCTCGACGTGCAACGGGTGCAACTGGCGTTCGACGCCGACGAGGCCGGCCAGCGCGCGGTGCTCGCCGGTCTCGAGCAGAGCGTCGGTCGACGCTTCCTCGTCCAGGCCATCCGGGTGCCGCACGGCAAGGACCCGGCGGACGCGGTGTTGGGCGACGAGGGCGACCGCGAGGCCTTCGCGGCGGCGCTCCGGACGGGGACCTCGGAGGTGGCCTTCCGCTTCCAGCGCGTGCTCTCACAGCACGACACGAGCACGCCGCGCGGCCAGCGGGCCCTGCTCCTCGACCTGTTGCCGGCGTTGCAGGCGCGCGACGTCGTCGACCCGGTCGCCGCCGAGCTGCGCCGGTTGGTGACCGACCACCTGGCGCTCGAGCCCGCGCGGCTCGACCAGTGGTTGGCGTCGCAACGGCCGCAGCGTCTGGACGAGACCTCGGTGCGCGGCCTCCGGCGCCAGGCCGAGGACCTCACCCCGCTGCGCGCGCTCGAGCTCGAGGTCGTGGGCCTGGTGTTGCTCGAGCCCGAGCGGTTGCGCGAGCGCGTCCGGCGAACCCTGGCCGCCCTGCCGATCGAAGCCGGCGAGTCCGAGCTCATCGCCTTCGCGGAGCTGTGCGAGCGCTGCGGCTGGCGCGACGCCGAGGTGGTGGCGGCGATCCAGGCGCGTGAGGGCGCCGACCGCATCCTGGAGCGGCTGTTGACCCACGCGGCGGCCTCCGCCGACGACGCGCGCCTCGACGTCGACCTGCGGCTCGACCAGTTGCTCTCGCGGGTTCGCGAACACCACGTGGAGGCGGGCCGGCGCGCCCGCCAGGGACGGCTCATGCAGCGGCTCGAGACGCTGGCCGCGCAGGTCCATGACGCCGACGTGCCGCGCGAGGAGCTCGAGGCCGCCTACGCCGAACTGGCCGAGGTCCAGGGGGCGCTGGCGGCGCGTGAGGGCGAGCGACGCCTGCGCTCCGCAGGGACCCTCAAACGGCTCGAAGGCAAACGCCGCGGCCGCGGCTGAGACGCGTTTCCTGCCACTCGGGCGGGTCGTTTCGCGTCGATTGACACCCCCTCGCGCGCGCTGATATGCTTTCCAGCGCAGCGCGTGAGGCGCATGAACGCCGGCACAGCGCGTTTTTTTTGCCTCGTCGATTGCCAATCCCGTGTTGACCCCGTGTGGACGCCCTCCACGCGGTCGTGTGTCGAGAAGGAGAACTGCTTGGAAGCTACACGAGAACCACTCCTCCAGGACCTGATCCATCACGAGAAAGCGGTGGCGAGCAAGGTCGAGGAGGCGCGAGCCGACGCGGAACGCATCATCGCCGCCGCTCGCCACGACGCTCGCGAGCGCCTCGATGCGGCGCGACGCGAGGGCGACGACCTCGTCCGTGCCGCCGCCGAAGGGGCGCGGCAGGAAGCCGAAACCGTGCGTGAGCGGGTTCTCGGCGAGGCTCGCGAGGCGGTCGCCGTCATCGAACGCCAGGCGGCCGCAGGCCGCGAAGGCGCCGTGACGACCGTCTTGGAGCAGGTCGTGCCGTGATCACGCCGATGGACCAACTCCTGGTCGTCGGGCGCAAAGGCGCCGCGCACGACGTGTTGGTCTCCCTCCAGAGCTTGGGCGTCGTTCAGGTCGATCGGTTCGAGCCCGACGAGGAGGGACTCGAGCGCTTCCGTCCCTCGGAATCCGAACTGGTGCGCAAGGCCACTTGGGACCGCGTGGTGGCGCGCAGCAGCCACCTGCTCGACGCGCTCCACGTCGGTGACGCCGTGCCCACCTCCGCCAAGGGTGACCTGCCGGCAGACGCCGCCGGGGTGGCCGAGCGACTCGACGCGGTCGGCGACCAGGTCGACGCTCTCGTGGCCGAGCGACGCGCCGTGGCTGACGAGCTCGAGACCGTCGGCGCCTACCTTCCGTTGTTCCGTGACCTGGCACCGACGTTGGCGCAACTCGAGACGAGCCTGTACCTGCACGGCGTGGCCACGGTCGTGGGCGCCGAGGCGGTCGACAAGGTCCGGGCCGAGCTGACGACCGCTCTCGAGGGCCGAATCGCCTTCGAGGTCCGGCCGCGCGGCCGGCAGGCGGTGTTGATCATCGCCGTGCTGCGGTCCGACGCCTCCACGCTGCGGGCCGGTCTGGCCAAACAGGGCTTGGCCGAGGTGCAGATGCCGGAGCGTTACCGCGCCCTGGGCGTGGCCAAGGCCGTGCACACGATGGAGGAGCGGCAGCAGTCGCTGCCGAAGCGGCTCGCCTCGATCGACGAGGAGCTCGACAAGCTGGCCCTCCAGCACGGTCCGCGGCTCAAGGCCCTCCACCAGACGGCACGCAACCATCAGGTCCGGCTGGAACGGCTGCTCGACCTGGCCGAAGGCCGCTACGCGTTCGCCCTCCGGGGCTGGGTGCCGACTGCCGACCGGGCGCGCGTGACCGAGGCGTTGCGCAAGCAGTTCGGCGACGACGTCTACCTGCGTCATCGGCAGGCCGACGAGCACGTCGACCACGACGCACCCGTCCGGCTCGAGAACCCGGCCTGGGCACGCCCCTTCCAGGGCCTGCTGGCGCTGTTCGCCCCGCCCGCCTACGGCGCCTTCGATCCCACCTGGACCATCGCGGTGTTCTTCCCGCTCTTCTTCGGGGTGGTCGTCGGCGACATCGGGTTCGGTCTGCTGTTCGCCGGCCTCGCCTGGGCGATGCGGCGGCGCGGTGCTCAGGGCAAATCGCTCTCCTTGGGACCGCTCAACATCGTGATCCAGCCCGACGCCCTGCGCCCGATCTCCACGGTCATCTACTGGTGCGCCGGCTGGGCGATCGTGTGGGGCTTCCTCTTCGGCGAGTTCTTCGGCAACCTGCTCGAGAAGTGGCCGGCCGGTCGTCCCATCTTCTACACCCCGCTCCACCACGAGCCCGGCTACGGCCTCATCGAGATCGTGCTCTTCCGGGTCGAGGTGTTCACGCCGCTGCTCCTGCTCTCGATCGGCTTCGGCGTGCTGCAGGTGCTCGGTGGCTGGGTCATCCGCACCGTCTACGGGTTCCGACACAACGACATGAAGCACGTCTACGAGGGCGTGGGCATGTTCGCCGGCATCGCCGCCATCGTGATCTTCGGCGCCGCGTTCCTCACCGACGGCCTCAACCCGGTCGTGAACGGCGTGGTCGTCGTCGGGTTCGTCGTCTTCCTGATCTGCGCCGCTCTGGCGCGCATGCCGCTCATGATCGTCGAGCTCATCTCCAACTCCGGCAACATCCTCAGCTACCTGCGACTCTTCGCGGTCGGCCTGTCGGCGGCGCTGGTCGCCACCCTCGCCACCAACCTGGGCTTCGCGGTCGCGGGCAGCCTGCCCATCATCGGTCCCATCCTCGGGATCGCGGTGGGCCTGCTGGTGCACCTCGTCGCGCTCGCCCTCACGATGATCGGGCATACGCTGCAACCTCTGCGTCTGCAGTATGTCGAGTTCTTCACGAAGTTCGGTTTCTACGAAGCATCCGGTCGGCCCTACCAGCCGTTCAAGCTCCTTGGAGGAAAGCCATGAAGCAGATCCAGCGTGTCTTCGGTCTCACCGTCCTGTTCGCCCTCTCCGCCGGCCTCGCGTTCGCACAGGAGGAAGCCGTCCTGGGTGGCGCTCTCTCGATCGGCGACGGTCTGGTCGCCTTGGGCGCCGCCCTCGCCATCGGCATCTCGGCCATCGCCGTGGGCATCGCCATGGCCGCCATCGGTTCGGCGGGCGCGGGTGTCCTGGCGGAGCGTCCGCAGGCGTTCGGTCAGATCCTGATCTACCTGGTCATCCCCGAGACGCTGATCATCTTCGGCTTCGTCATCGCGTTCTTCCTCAACGGCCAGATCGGCTGAGGTCCCATGTCGGATCTATCGGCCCTGCTGGATCGTGAAGCCAGCGCCGAGATCGAGTCCCTGCTCTCCGAGGCGCGTACGCGTGCCTCGGAGATCATCGCCGAGGCGAACGCCGAGGCCGAGCAGATCCTCGCCCAGAAGCGCCGCGCTGCGCAATCGCAGCGTGAGGCGACCCTGGTGCGGGCGCAGAGCTCGGCCCAACTCGAGGCTTCGGCGCTGAAGCTGCGGGCGCAACACGCCGCCGTCGAGAGCGTGTTCGAGGTGGCGCAGTCGCGCCTCGCCGAGATCGCCGCTGACCCTGCCGTGTACCGCCGGGTGCTCGAGGTGCTGCTGAGCGAAGCCGTGGCGGCCGTCGGCCCGTCCGACGTCGTCGCGGTGCACGCCGCACCCGCCGACGTGCCGCTGGTCGAGAAGCTCGTCGCTCGGTCGGCACCGACGGCGACCGTCGCCGCCGACCCGACCGTCCGCTTGGGCGTGCGGGTCGTGACGTCGCGCCACAGCACGATCGAGAACACGTTGCCGCAGCGGTTGGCCGCCCTCGAGGGTGAACTCGCCGCCCAGGTGTCGAGCGTTCTCTTCGGCCAGGCCCCGGAGGCCTGACGCATGTCGGCCGCCTACGGCTACCTCAACGCGCGTGTGCGCGGCATGCGTGCCCGGCTGCTGCCGCCCGGGTTCGTCACCGAGCAGCTCGACGCGGCCGGTTTCGCAGGGTTCACCGGCGCCCTGGGACAGACCAGCTACGGTCGCGACCTCGAGGAAGCGCAGGCCGAGGCGAACGGGCTGGCCGCGGTCGACGCCGCCCTCGCCGCGAGCTTCGTGCGCACGACGCGCACCCTGCTCGACATGGCGAACGGCGTGCCGCACGACCTCATCGCACTGCTGCTGCGTCGTTACGACCTCGCCAACCTCAAATCGGTGGTCCGTGCCCGCCATGCGGAACGGAGCGCCGATGACGTCATGTCCACGGTGCTCCCCGCGGGTGAGCTCACGACCAAGACGCTCCGCGCCATGGCCGAGGCCCCCGACCTGGCGGCCGCCGGCCAGGTGTTGGCGCTGCGCCGCCACCCGCTCTCGGAGCCGTTCCGCAAGGCCGTGGCCGCGTACGCTTCGGACCACGACCTACTCGCCTTCGAGGTGACGCTCGACCGGGCCTTCTACGCCGGCTGGACCGCGGACGCCCGACGTCTGCGGGCGCCCGACGGCTTCCGGACCTACATCGCGGCCGAGGTGGACGCCACCAACCTGCGCACGGCCCTGAAGCTGCGCGGCCGTCAGACCGATCCCAGCCGTTACCTCGTCGAGGGCGGTCGGTGGATCGGACCGTCGACCTTCGTCGAGATCGCCCAGCAACCCGTGGGTACGCCCCTCCCGGCGTTGCGCGGTCCGTTCGCTAACCTGACCGACACCGTCACGTTGGGTGAGGTCGAAGCCGGCCTGCGGGCCACCCTCGATCACGTCACCCGGCGTCTCAGCACCGACCCGCTCGACATCGGGCTCGTGGCCGACTACCTGCGCCGCAAGGAGCAGGAGACGGCGCAACTCCGACTGGTGGCGCGCGGTACGTACTACGGCGTCCCCCGCGAGGCGCTCGTGAAGGAGCTCGGCGATGCCTAGGATGCTCGTCGTGACCGATGCGGAGACCGCCATCGGCTTCCGCCTGGCGGGGGTCGAGACGCTCGAGACCTCGGCAGACGCCGCCGTCCATGACCTGGAGACCGCCATCCAGAGCGAGGGGTACGGTCTGATCGTGGTGGACGAGGGTCTCGTCCCGGATCCGGTCCGTGCCACGGAACGCGTGATGCGCGGTCGTGACCTGCCGGTCCTGCTGCCCATGCCCGGCTTGGCGGCCGCGTTCGACCACGAGGCCGACGCCACCGCCTACATGAAAGAACTCGTCCGCAGCGCGATCGGGTTCGACATCAAGCTCGACTGAGCGACGAGGTGCGCCGTGACCGGCGCCTTCCGTCCAGAAGCACTGGAGGCTTCATGGCCATCGAAGGCAAGATCCAACGTATCTCCGGCCCGGCCGTGATCGCCGAGGGCATGATGGGCGCACGCATGTACGACATCGTGCGGGTCGGCGACGAGAGCCTCGTCGGCGAGATCATCCGCCTCGACGGCGAGACCGCGTTCGTCCAGGTCTACGAGGACACGGGCGGCCTCAAGGTCGGCGAACCCGTCGTCTCGACCGGGATCCCGCTCGCCGTCGAGCTCGGACCCGGCATGCTCAACGGCGTGTTCGACGGGATCCAGCGTCCGCTGGACAGCATCCGCGAGGCGTCGGGCACGTACATCGAGCGCGGCATCAACGTCAACGCGCTCTCGCGCGAGGCCAAGTGGTCGTTCACCCCCAGCGCCAAGGTCGGTGACGAGGTCGCCGGTGGCCAGTCGATCGGCACGGTCCCCGAGTTCACCTTCACCCACAAGATCCTGGTACCGCCCGACAAGGGGGGCAAGATCGCCACGATCGCCGGCGCCGGCGAGTACACGGTCGACGACGTGGTCGCCACCCTCGAGGACGGCACGCAACTCAAGCTCATGCACGCCTGGCCCGTGCGCCAACCGCGTCCGGTGGCGAAGAAGCTCGACCCGGTCACGCCGTTCCTCACCGGGATGCGCATCCTCGACGTGCTGTTCCCGCTCACGATGGGTGGCACCGCCGCTATCCCCGGGCCGTTCGGGTCGGGGAAGACGGTCACCCAGCAGTCGGTGGCGAAGTACGGCTCGGCCGACATCGTCGTGTACGTCGGTTGCGGCGAGCGCGGTAACGAGATGACCGACGTGCTGGTCGAGTTCCCCGAGCTCGAGGACCCCAAGACCGGCAACCCGCTCATGCAGCGCACGGTGCTCATCGCCAACACCTCGAACATGCCGGTCGCCGCGCGCGAAGCGTCGATCTACACGGGCATCACGCTGGCGGAGTACTTCCGCGACCAGGGGTACGGCGTGTCGCTCATGGCCGACTCCACCAGCCGCTGGGCCGAGGCCCTGCGTGAGATCAGCTCGCGGCTCGAGGAGATGCCAGCCGAGGAAGGCTACCCGCCCTACCTGGCGTCGCGCCTGGCAGCGTTCTACGAGCGCGGCGGTCGCGTGACCACGCTCGCGGGCGACGAGGGTGCGGTGTCGATCATCGGCGCCGTCAGCCCCGCTGGCGGCGACTTCTCCGAGCCGGTCACCCAGTCGACGCTGCGCATCACCGGCTGCTTCTGGGCGCTCGACGCCTCGCTGGCGCGGCGCCGTCACTTCCCGGCGATCAACTGGAACCGCTCCTACTCGCTTTTCGGCGAGATCCTGGAGCCGTGGTACCGCGAGAACGTGGCCGAGGACTACCCCGAGCTGGTCGAACGCGCCGTCGTGCTCCTGCAACGCGAGAGCGACCTGCAGGAGGTCGTGCAGCTCGTCGGCCCGGACGCCCTCCAGGACCAGGAGCGCCTCATCATCGAGGTCGGTCGGGTGCTGCGCCAGGACTTCCTGCAGCAGAACGGCTTCGACCCGGTCGACGCCTCCTGCTCGATGGAGAAGGCGACCGGCATGCTGCGGATGATGCTCAAGCTCTACGACCAGGCCCGCGCCGCGCTCGAGGCCGGCGCCACCGTCGACGACATCCTCAAGGACCCGGTGATCGAGAAGATCAACCGCTCGCGCTACGTCGAGGAGGCCAAGTTCGACGCCTACCGCGACGACGTCCTCCAAGAGCTCGACGGCGCCTTCGCCGTGGCCGCCTGAGGCGGGGGAAGCGACCATGACCACCAAGACGACGAAGAACCTGCTCAAGAAGGAGTACAGCGAGGTCAGCTACGTCTCCGGCCCGCTGCTGTACCTCCAGAACGCCCCCGACCTCTCCTACAACGCCATCGTCCGCATCAAGGACGGCTCCGGGCGCGAGCGCGGCGGTCAGGTCATCGAGGTCTCCAAGGCGTACACCGTCTTGCAGGTGTTCGAGGAGACGTCGGGCATCGACCTCTCCAGCACGACCGTCAGCCTCGTCGAGGACGTGGCCCGTCTGGGCGTCTCCAAGGACATGATCGGTCGACGCTTCAACGGCGTCGGCGAGCCGATCGACGGTCTGCCGCCGGTCGTGGCGGAGAAGCGCCTGCCGATCGGCGGCGCGGCGATCAACCCGGTCGCCCGCCAGAAACCCGAAGAGTTCATCCAGACCGGCATCTCCACGATCGACACGCTCATCAGCCTCGTGCGCGGTCAGAAGCTGCCGATCTTCTCGGGTTCCGGTCTGCCCGCCAACCAGCTCGCCGCGCAGATCGCGCGTCAAGCGACCGTGGTGGGGGAGGACTCCGAGTTCGCGGTGGTCTTCGCCGCCATGGGCGTCACGCAGCGTGAGCTGACCTTCTTCACCCAGGAGTTCGAGCGCACCGGCGCCTTGGCGCGGTCGGTGCTGTTCCTCAACAAGGCCGACGACCCCGCGGTCGAACGCCTGCTCACGCCCAAGATGGCGCTGACGGCGGCCGAGTACCTGGCGTTCGAGCACGACTACCATGTGCTCGTCATCCTGACCGACATGACCAACTACTGCGAGGCGCTGCGCGAGATCGGCGGTGCGCGCGAGGAGATCCCCGGTCGTCGTGGGTACCCCGGCTACATGTACACCGACCTGGCGTCGATCTACGAACGCGCCGGCGTGGTGCAGGGCAAGAAGGGCTCGGTCACCCAGCTGCCGATCCTGACGATGCCCGACGACGACGTCACGCACCCGATCCCCGACCTCACCGGCTACATCACCGAGGGCCAGATCTACCTGGCGCGCGACCTGCACAACAAGGGCTTCTACCCGCCCATCAACCCGGGCCCGTCGCTGTCGCGGCTCATGAACAACGGCATCGGCAAGGGCAAGACCCGCGCCGACCACAAGAACGTGGCCGACCAGCTCCAGGCGGCGTACGCCAACGGGCTCGACCTGCGCCGGCTCGTGGCGATCACCGGCGAGGACGCGCTGTCCGAGAACGACAAGCTCTACCTGGCGTTCGCCGACGAGTTCGAGCGCCTGTTCGTGAACCAGGGTCAGGCCAACCGCACCATCGACGAGTCGCTCGACATCGCCTGGGTGACGTTGTCGAAGCTCCCCAAGAGCGAGCTCACGCGCCTCGCCAACGACCAGATCGACAAGTACTACGGCGCCAAGATGGACGAGCTCTGGGGTTCCGCCACTTCCGGTCGGGTCTGAGGAGACCATGGCCGACAACGTCGCCCCCACCCGTTCGAACCTGCTCCAGCGGCGCGATCAGCTCAAGCTGGCCAACCGGGGAGCCGACCTGCTCAAACGCAAGCGCGACGCCTTGATCGGTGAGTTCTTCCAGCTCATCAAGGTCGCCCTCGAGGCGCGGCGGTCGCTCACGAAGGCGAGCCAAGAGGCGTACCTGTCGCTGTTCCTGGCCAACGCCTGGGACGGACCCGAGGCCGTCGAGAGCCTCTCGCTGGCGCAACAGGGTTCGTTCGAGGTCGACATCACCGTCCAGAACCTCTTCGGCGTGAAGGTGCCGCAGGTCGAGGCGCCGGAGTTCGAGACCGGCGAGCTGCCGTTCTCGCCGGTGGCCGCGGGCGCCCGTACGCTCGCGGCCGCAGCGGAGTTCCAAGCGCTCACGGCCGCGATCGTGCGGGTCGCGGCGACCGAGACGCGCCTGCGGCGCATCGGTGAGGAGATCAAGAAGACCAGCCGACGCGTCAACGCGCTCGAGCAGCTGGTGATCCCCAACATCGCCCGCCAGATCAAGGACATCCGCAGCGTGCTCGACCAGCGCGCGCTCGAGGAGGTCACGGTCCTCAAGCGCATCAAGGCCAAGCTCGAGGCCCGCGACGAAGCGGAAGCGGAGGCCGACGCCGCGGCGGCCTGAGACCTGCGCGACGCTCGACCGACGGCAGCGACGACGCGCCGGCACCTGAACGGGTGCCGGCGCGTCGCTTGGGTAGCATGCGACATGCCGTTCTCCTGCCGCTCCATCGCGCCGCTCGGCGTGGCCCTGCTGCTCCTGCTCGCCGCCTGCGCCCCATCGGTGGCGCCGGTCGAGGCCAACGCCGACGTCCGAGCCTTCACCCTGCCACCCCTCCCGCCGTCCGAGCGCTACCTCGTCGCCGTGTACGACATCGAGACCGACCCCACCCGCGTCGACGTGAGCCTCTTGCCGGCCCGTGAACGCGACGAGCGACTGTTCACCGACCTGGGGAGCGGCATCGGCGACATCGTCACCCGCGAGCTGTTCGAGCTCGACCGCTTCGACCTGGTGGAGCGCCGCAACCTCGCCGCCATCCTGGCCGAGCAGGACCTGGGCCAGAGCGGGCGTTTCGATCCCGCGACGGCCGCCTCGGTCGGCCGTCTCCTCGGCGCCGATCTGATCCTGGTCGGCGCCGTGACGGAACTCTCGATCGACCGCGCCAGCGCCGTCGTACCTGGCTTCCTCGGCGGGGCGACGGTGACCACCGTGGCCGTCGAGGTGGAGCTGCGCTTCGTCGACGTCGCCACCGGCCGGATCGAAGGCCTCGGGACAGGCCGCGGCGTGGCGCGCGACGCGGAGGTCAGCGTCGACGCGGTGCAGCAGGCGCTCAGGTTGCTGCGGGTGGGGACCGTGCGACAGTCGCTGGTCGCCACCTCCTTGCGCAACGCCATCCGCGAAGCCGTGGAGACGGCCGCGCAGCGCCTGCCGCCACCCCCGATCCGCTGATCCTCCTGCGGGTACGTGCGGCACGAACTGAACGATCTCGTCTGCGACGAGCGTCCGGATGGGAAGGGGCCTTTGACAGGCCTTGACCACCCGTGTACAGTGACGGACGTCCCCACGCGGCCATGACAGGCCGTATGCACAACCCACGAAAGGTGGTTCCATGCGCAAGATCTTCACGACCCTTCTCGTTCTCGTCGTCTCGGCCGGCGTCGTCCACGCCCAAGGCGTGCTGCAAGCGGTCCAGGAACGCGGCGCGTTGCGGTGTGGCGTCAACGGAACCGTGCCCGGATTCGGCACGGTGGACGCCAATGGCGATTTCTCGGGCTTCGACGTCGATTTCTGCAGAGCGATCGCCGCCGCCGTCCTCGGCGACGCCGAAGCCGTCGAGTTCCGTCCGCTCACCGCCGGCGAACGCTTCACCGCCGTGCAGTCGGGCGAGGTCGACGTCCTCATCCGCAACACCACGTGGACCAGCAGCCGCGACACCACGGTCGGTCTCAACTTCGCACCGGTGAACTTCTACGACGGGCAGGGCTTCATGACCCGTCGCGACTCGGGCATCCAGGCCCTTGCCGACTTCGAGGGACGCGCGATCTGCGTCCAGTCGGGCACGACCACCGAGCTCAACCTGGCCGACGTGATGGCGGCCCTCGACATCCAGTACACGCCGGTCATCTTCGAGCAGGCGCCGCAGCTCGTCGCCGCGTACGACGACGGCCAGTGTGACGGCTGGACCACCGACAAGTCGGGTCTGGCCGCGTACCAACCCAGCCTGCGGGTGCCGTCGGATCACGTGATCCTCGCGCCGACGATCTCGAAGGAGCCGCTCGCGCCCGCCGTCCTGCACGGCGATGACCAGTGGTTCGACGTCGTCAAGTGGACGGTCAACGCGCTGATCGCCGCGGAGGAGTTCGGCATCACGATGGAGAACGTCGACGAGCAGCGCACGAACCCGAACCCCGAGGTCCAGCGCTTGTTGGGGACCGACCCGGCCAACGTCGAGGGTTTCGGCCTGCCTGCGGACGCCTTCTACAACGCGATCCTGGCCGTCGGCAACTACGGCGAGATCTACGCTCGCAACATCGGCAGCGACTCGATCTTCGACATCCCACGGGGCCTGAACGCCCAGTACTACGACGGTGGCGTCCTCTACGGGCTGCCCTTCCGCTAAGCGACGGATCCGGCATCATCTCGAGGGCGGCCCATCAGCCGCCCTCGGGCCTATCTTCTCTCGCTCGGCACGTCTTCGCTCCAGCGCCACCGGGCCGCGGCCCGATCCCACCTTTGGACGGTGAGGCCTTGAGGTCGTTCGCATGACGTCGCCGGACACGCCAGCACGTATCCCCTTGTGGCGCAACGTCAAGACCATCGGCATCGTCGTGCAGATCGTCTTCGCGCTCGTCGTCGTGGGCGCCGCGTTCATCCTGGTCTCGAACGTGTTGACGGCGCTGCAGCGGGCCAACCTGCCCGCCGACTTCTCGTGGTTGGACGACCGCGCCGGGATCCCGATCGCCGAGACCCCGATCCCGTACGACGTGAACGACCCGTACTGGCGGGCGCTGCTCGTCGGGTTCGTGAACACGCTGCGGGTGGCCTTGGTCGGCGTGGTTCTCGCGTCGATCATCGGCGTGCTCGTGGGCGTCATGCGGCTGGCCGCGAACTGGTTGGTGCGCACGCTCGCGATGGTCTACATCGGCTTCTCCGCAACATCCCGCTCGCGGTGCACTGCGCGTTCTGGTACACGGCCATCCTGCTGCCGTTGCCGCCTCGCATCAACAACCCGATCGAGTTC
>CAWIUY010000008.1:0-124114 GCA_963839375.1 uncultured Trueperaceae bacterium
GCCTCGGACCACAGGACGGTCATCTCGGGGGTGGCGTATCGCGCGATCATGGCGGGACGCTACCACCGGGGGCCGGACCGCTCGGCGGGCGCGTTCAGGCGGGCGCGGGCCCCACGGCGCGCCCGTTCAGCCCGACCCGCGCCGCTCGACGGCCCCGTTCAGCGGCTCGCCAGCAGACGCGCGACCGCCAGGTCCTCGAGCGCCACGCCGACCGACTTGAAGAGCGTGGGGCGGTCGTCGGCGGCCGTCAGGCGGCCGGTCAACAGGTCGGCCAGGTCGCCCGCCAGGGCGTCCCACGACCACCCCTCGGCCGCGGCCTGGATCAGGTCGCCGGCCTCGGCGCGGGCGGCGCCGACGATCGTCGACGACGACCTGCGCGCGTTCCACCGCGTCCGACGTCGCTCTCGCGCATGGACGGGGTGAAGGCGCCGACCAGGTCGAGGTGTTGGCCCGGTCGCAGCCAGCGCCGTGCACGAGCGCCGCAGCGAGCGGTGGTCGCGACGCTCACGACGTCGGCCTCGCGCACCGCCGCCTCGAGGTCCGGCGCAACGTCGACCGCCGGCCGCACCGCCGCGCCCTCGAAGCCGGCGAGGATGCGCCGCGACCACGCTCCGGCCCGTTCGGGGCGGCGGCCCCACACCCGCACGACTCTCGAAGGCGCGGACCTGCAGGTGCGCGCGCGCCAACCACGGCGCCAGTGCGCCGGTGCCCACCACGAGCAGCGATCGCGCCGAAGGCGGCGCCAGCACGTCGGCCGCCAGCGCCGAGACCGCCGAGGTGCGCAGCTTCGTGAGCCCGCCCGCGTCGACCCCCAGGACCGGGGCGCCGGTGGGGTCCATGAGCGTGTACCACGCCTGGACGCTCGGCCGTCCGGCCGCGGCGTTGGCGGGCAGCACGCTGACCTGCTTGACGCCGAACCAACCGTCGGCCGACGCACATGGCATCGCCAACCAGGCGCCATCGTCGGGCGCGTCGAGCTGCACGCGCTCGGTCCACTGGTACGAGCCGCGCTGCTGGAAGGCGCTGCGGAGCGCCGCGAACACGTCGCGCCAGGCGAGGCGGGCGACGTCGTCGTCGCGAGAGGAGTCGCATGCTCCAGCCTACGGGACCACGCGGCTGCCGGGCGGGCGCGCGGCGGCCCGGGCATCGTACCCGGGCCTCGTGGGTCCTGGACGGGGCCGACGGCGTCCGTCGCGAAGCGGGTGGTAGACTCGGCCGTTACCGCGGCGCCGTCGCCCTGCGGCCACCACCAGGGCCTCGGATCGAGGGCCGCATGCCACGTAGGAGGGCCCCCGTTGAACGAAGGCCACGTCGTCCCGGTTCAGATCACGGACGAGATCAAGACGAGCTTCATCAACTACGCGATGTCGGTCATCGTCGACCGTGCGCTCCCCGACGTCCGCGACGGGCTCAAGCCCGTGCAGCGCCGCATCCTCTACGCCATGAACCAGGCCGGTTTGGCGAGCAACCGCAAGCACAGCAAGTCCGCGGGCGTGGTGGGCGACGTGCTCGGCAAGTACCACCCGCACGGCGACTCGGCCGTGTACGACGCCATGGTGCGCCTGGCGCAGAGCTGGAACCTGCGCTACCCGCTCATCCACGGCCAGGGCAACTTCGGCAGCATCGACGGCGACCCGGCCGCCGCGTACCGGTACACGGAAGCGCGCCTCATGCCCTCGGCCGAAGCGCTGCTGGCCGACCTCGACAAGGAGACGGTGCCCACCCGGGCCAACTTCGACGACACCACGATCGAGCCCGAGGTGCTGCCGTCGGCCATCCCCAACCTTCTGGTCAACGGCGCTGCCGGCATCGCGGTGGGCATGGCCACCAACCTGGCGCCGCACAACATGTCCGAGATCGTCGACGGCCTGATCGCCATGATCCACGATCCCGACATCACCGTCGAAGGGCTCATGAAGCACGTCAAGGGCCCCGACTTCCCCACCGGCGGCATCATGTCGCGCGAGGGGGTGCGCGCGGCGCTCGAGACGGGTCGCGGCAGCCTGCGGGTGCGCGGGCGGGTGCGGATCGAGGAGCGCAACGGGCGCCACGCGATCATCGTCAACGAGATCCCCTACCAGGTGAACAAGACCTCGTTCATCCAGACGGTCGCGTCGTTGGTGCGGGCCAAGAAGATCGAGGACATCTCGGCGCTGCGCGACGAGTCCGACCGCCAAGGCATGCGCATCGTCTTCGAGCTGAAGAAGGGGACGCTGCCCGACCTGGTCCTCAACCAGCTCTACAAGTACACCCAGCTCCAGTCGACCTTCTCGGTGAACAACGTCGTGATCGTGGGCCGGGCGCCGCGTCAGGTGAACCTGCGCGAGATGATGCAGCTCTTCTTGGCGCACCGGGCCGACGTCGTCACCAAACGCACCGAGTTCGAGCTGCGCAAGGCGCGCGAGCGGGCCCACATCCTCGAGGGCTACCTGATCGCGCTCGACCGCCTCGACGAGGTCATCGCGCTCATCCGCGCCAGCCAGGACGGCCCCGAGGCGCGCACCGGCTTGATGCGCGAGTTCGGCATGAGCGACGCGCAGGCGCAGGCCGTGCTCGACATGCGGCTGCAGCGCCTCACCGGTTTGGAGCGCGAGAAGCTGCAGGCCGAGTACCAGGAGGTCATGGAGGAGATCGCCCGCCTGGAGCTCATCCTGGGCGAGCAGGCCGAGCTCTGGCGCGTCATCGAAGCCGAGCTGCGCGACGTCAAGAAGCGCTTCGGCGACGAGCGTCGGACCCAGATCGCCGACCTCAGCGACGACATCTCCAAGGAAGACCTGATCGCCGAAGAGTCGATGGTCGTGACGCTCACGCGCGGCGGCTACATCAAGCGCACGCCGGCGGTCGCCTACCGGGCGCAGGCGCGCGGCGGTCGCGGCGCCACCGCGCAGAAGACCAAGGACGAGGACGTGAACTCGCTCCTCCTGGTCGGCAGCACGCACGACTACTTGTTGTTCTTCACCGACCGTGGCCGCGTCTACCGTGAGAAGATCTACGACCTGCCCGAGGCCGATCGCGCCGCCCGCGGCAGCCACGTGCGCAACCTGCTACCGCTGGTGGGCGACGAGTCGGTTCAGACGGTGCTTTCGATCCAGCGGCTCGACCAGCCCGGTTCGTTCGTCTTCGGCACCCGCAAGGGCGTGATCAAGCGCACCGAGATCGTCGAGTACGCCAACATGAACGCCGCCGGGCTCATCGCCCTCAACCTGGTCGAGGACGACGAACTGGTGGCGGTGCGCATCACCGACGGCCACGCCGACGTGGTGCTCGCCACCGCCCTGGGTCAGGCCATCCGCTTCGCCGAGTCCGACGTGCGCGAGACCGGCCGGGCGACCCAAGGCGTCATCGGCATCCGCCTGCGCCCCAACGACCGTGTGGTCAGCCTCGCCGTGGTCGGCGCCGCCGATCAGGAAGCCGTGCAGCTGCTGGCGGTCTCGGAACGCGGGTTCGGCAAGCGCACGCCGGTGGACGAGTACCCGCGTCAGGGGCGGGGTGGCCAGGGCGTCCTCACGCTCCGGGTCACCGCCAAGACCGGCGAGCTCGTCAGCCTGTGGCCGGTGGGCGGGACCGAGGAGCTGTTCGTGCTCTCCGAAGGGGGCATCCTCATCCGCACCAAGGTCGAAGGTGTGAGCACGTACGGGCGCGCCTCGCAGGGCGTGACGATCATGAAGCTCGGCGACCGCGACCGCGTGGTCCAGGCGATCGTGCTGCCGGCCGAGGAGCAGGTCGAAGCCGCCATCGAGGGGGGCCAGACGTTGCAGGGCGCCCAACCCGGCGCCGACGGTTGAGCCGCCGATGACGGAGGGGCGTCCGGCGATCGTCCTCGACTGCGATCCCGGCCACGACGACGCGCTCGCGATCGCGGTGGCGGGCGTGCACACGGACCTCCTCGGCATCACCACGGTGGCCGGGAACGTCCCGCTCGACCTGACCACCCGCAACGCCCGGGCGATGGTGGAGGTGTTGGGCCTCGACGTGCCCGTCCACCGGGGCAGCCGGCGACCCCTGGTGGCCGAGCCGCGCACGGCGGAGTTCATCCACGGCGCCTCGGGGCTCGACGGGCCCACGCTGCCGACCCCCACGCGCGACCTCGCCTCGGAGGACGCCGTCGGGTTCCTGGTCGACACGGTGCGCGCCCGGCCCGGCGAGGTCTGGATCGTCGCCACCGGCCCGCTCACGAACGTCGCCCTGGCGCTGCGCACGGCGCCCGACGTGGCCGAGAAGGTCGCCGGGATCGCGCTGATGGGGGGCGGCGTGCCGTTCGGCAACGTCACCCCTTCGGCCGAGTTCAACGTGCTCGTCGATCCGGAGGCCGCCGACATCGTGTTCCGCAGCGGCGCGCGGATCGTCATGGCCGGCCTCAACGTGACCCACCAGTGGATGATCGGTGCGCCGGTGGTGGAACGCCTGCGCGCGGCACGGCGGTCGGGTGGCCGGCGTTCTGCGCCGACCTGCTCACCTTCTACGGCGAGGCCTACGCGCGCGCGTTCTCGGGCGTGGCCGAGGGGCCCTTGCACGATCCGGTGGCCGTCCTGGCCCTCACGCACCCGCACCTGCTCCAGACGCAGCGGTACCACGTGGTCGTCGAGCTCACGGGCACCCACACGCGTGGCATGACGGTGGCCGACCTGCGCGGCGTGCAGCAGGGCGCCCCTGCCAACGTCGACGTCCTCACCCGCATCGACGCGGCGGCGGCGACCGAGGTGTTGATCGAAGCCCTCACCTCGTACGGCTAGCGCCCGCCGCCCCCACCCGCGCTCATCGCGGCTTCGGTAGGATGCCAGCGGTGGTCGAGTTCCAGCACGTCACGAAGACCTACGCCCGCACGCACACCCACGCGTTGCGGAACGTCGATTTCCGGATCCGCAAGGGCGAGTTCGTGTACATCACGGGCCATTCGGGGGCCGGCAAGAGCACCTTGTTGTCGCTCGTGCTGCGCCGGACCGTGCCCTCCGAGGGCGCGGTCGCCATCGCCGGCCAGGACCTCGCCAAGCTGCGAGAGGGCCAGTTGCCGCTGTTGCGGCGCCGCATCGGCATGGTGTTCCAGGACCATCGGCTGCTGCCCAAGCTGTCGGCGACCGACAACCTGACCTTCGCCCTGCGCGCCACGGGCGCCAGCGGTCAGCTCGAGCAGAAGGCGCTGGGCGCCCTGCGGCTGGTCGGCTTGGCGCACAAGCGCAAGGCCTTCCCCATCGAGCTCTCGTTGGGCGAACAGCAACGCGTCGCCATCGCGCGCGCGCTGGTCACCAACCCGCCCCTGCTGCTCTGCGACGAACCGACCGGCAACCTCGACCCCGACACCAGCTGGGAGATCCTGGAGCTGCTCGCCGACGTCAACATCAAGGGCACCACGGTCATCGTCGCCACCCACTCGCGCGACCTGGTCGACGCCATGAAGCGCCGCACCCTGGTGCTCCGCAACGGCGAACTCGTCCGCGACGACGACCGCGGCGGCTACTCGCTGTAATCGCCTGGCCCCCGCGGCCCCAGGTCCCCCACACGGTCCCGAGCGTCCCGACGCCCACCGGCACGGGCACGGCGGTTTCTAGCGTCGCGCCTTTGGCGACGCTAGAAACCGCAGGTGTCGCGTCTTCCAGCGACACACCTAGACCTGCGAGATCGAGTAGTCCAGCCGGTCTTCCGAGAGGATCATCTCGACGAACTGACGGTGCGCGAGCGCGTCGATCATCGCGAAGCCGTGGTCCTTGTCGAGGTAGACGCCTTCCTTCATGACCGTGTGGCCGTAGACACCGAAGCGGTGGCCGGCGTCGCGGACCAGCTCGGGCTTCTCGTACCACCAGGTCTTGGTGTCGGGGTCGTGATAGAAGAAATCGTCGAAGTACTGCATGCCGGGCGTCGGCCCGGCGTGCGCGAAGTGGACGCCGTGGTGGACGACCTGACGCGGGAACGACACCAGCCACGCCTTCAGGTCGTCGGGCAGCTCGACGCCGCCGCGCTCGCCGCAGAACTCGTCGTGTTTCAGGCCGCCGCGCGTGCCGAGCTCGTAGTTGTGCAGCACCGCCGCCTCGTCGTGGTTGCCCAGGATCACCTGCAGGTGGCCGTTGGCCTTCTCCACGAAGTCCTTGAACCGGTACAGCTCGCGGATCTGCGCCTTGGCGGCGCGGCGCAGGTGGTCGGGGTCGACGGGGTCGTAGGTCTCGGCACCGACGGCGACCGCGTACGCACGCTCGTCCTTGTAGTGCACCAGGTCGCCGACGCACACCACCTCGTAGCGGCCCGACAGCACGGCGTCCGTCGGCTCGTATGTCGGCGTCGCCACGGCCGCCGCGCGCAACACCCGCCACAACTCCGCCCACATGCCATGCACGTCACCGATCGCGACGACCTTGATCACCCGCGACCCGCCGTGCCCTCACCGGCCGGGGCCGTCAACAGCAGCTCGCGGAGGTGGGCGTAGAGCTCGCGGGCGGCCTCCGGGTCCTTGCCGTAACCGCCGTACTTGACCAGCAGGCGTGCGGCCGCCAACCCCTGCCCCTCCCCCTTGAGCCGTTCGACCAAGCGATCGATCATCTGCTGGCCCGTCGGCTTGGCCGCGTTCCCGTCGGACGGGGCCAGGACGCCCGGCGCCTGAGCGGGCTCGACGGGCGCAGGCGGCGCGTCGTCAGCGGCCGGGCGGTCGCCCGTCGGTTCCTGGGCCGCGTTCGGTGCCGCCGTCGTCGTCGGTGCCATCGCCACAGCGGGCCCGGCGCCCCCCGGGCCCACTTCGGCGAGCCCGTCCAGGTCCGGGGGATGCAGCGGCTCGAGCGTCTCGGGGTCGCACGGCAACCAGAACGACGCGCCATGCGGCACGGGTGGACGCAGACCCAGCAGGTCGGCGGCAGCTGCGAACGCTACGTCGGCGGTCGCCGCGGCGCCGCCGACCACGCCCGGCGCCGCGACCGCGCCTTTGGTCACGCCCTCGACGATCAGATGACACGCGACCGCCCCGCCGACCAGGCCCTCGAAGCGGACGCTCCAGCCCGCGACGCCGAGCTCGTCGTCCAGGCGCTGGCGCAGGGCGTGGGGCGTGAGGTGCGCGATCACGTGCACCGACGTGCCACCCTCCGCCACCTCGATGGGTGACCAAGCGACGACATCGAGCGGAAACGGGGCAGCCAGACGCGACCAGACGTGCGCGGACACGCGCGCATGCTATCACGCCCTCTGCGGCACCCCGAGAGGCGAGATTCGCGCTGTAGCCGCGACTCACCGCGCTCCGCCGGCGTGCCAGAGGCGACCCCGCGGAGCGGTAAGCTGACGCCCATGACCAGTGTCCATCGCCCCGCCCGTCTCATGCTCGCCCTGCTGGCGGTGCTCGTCGCGGCGACCCTCGGCTCGACCTGGGCCCAGATCGGTCCGACCGTCGCGCTGCTCGGCCCCGACACGGTCCGGCCCGGCGATTCGGTGCGGATCGAGGTCGAAGGTCTGCCCACCGACGTCGAGCACACCCTCCGCGTGGAGGCGCCCGGCGGCGGCGAGGTGACCCGCAACGTCACCCCCGTGCAGGGCCAGGTGGCCGTCGACGTCACCTTCGACACCGTCGGCCGGCACCTCATCTGGTTCGAAGGCCCCGACTTCCAGGCGCGCTTCGCCGTGGACGTCGAGGCTCCCGTCGACGCCACGGCACCCCCCGCCGACGCGCCACCCGCGGACGCACCGGAGGCCACCTCCCCGCCTGCCCTCGCGCCACCCGCCGACAGCGCCACGCCGGTCGAACCGGACCAGCCCCAGGGCGGCCAGCCCCAGGACGCCCAGCCCCAGGGCGCCCAGCCGCGCGACGTTCAGCCGCAAGCCCAGCCCGAGGCCCAGCCCGCACCGGCGCCCGAGGCCCAGCCCGAAGGCCAGCCCGCACCCGACGCCGCACCCGAGGCCGCACCCGACGCCGCACCCGAGGCCGCACCCGCGCCCGGCGCCGAGGCACCCCTCGAACAAGCGCCCGAGGCTGCGCCCGGACCCGCCCAGGCGGCCCCACCCGAGACCGAGTCACCCGCCCAACCGGCAGCGACGAGCGCCGACCAGGTCGCCCTGCTCGTCGAGGATGACGCCGTCGTCGCGCGCGAGCCCGACGGGAGCGTGCGCTGGCGTCTGTCGTTCGCGCCCTTCACCGGCGGGCCGCAACTGGCGCTCACCCACCTCGGCCGCGGCTGGGTGGCGGTCGGCCATCAGGTCCTCACCGTCGACCTCGCCAGCGGCGTCGTCGAGGAACGGGTGCCCACCAGCGGGACCGTGGTCGACCTCCGTCCCGTGGGGACCGGTCTCTCCGTCCTCAGCGAGGTGGTGACGCCCGACCGGCGCCTGGCCGTCGAAGCCCGCCTCGCCGATGGCACGCTCACGCCCGTGGCCGTGTTCGACCCGACCAGCACCCTGTTCGACGCGTTGGTGAACGAAGCCAACGTGGCCGATCCGAGCGCGCGCCTGGCGCTCGACCCCACCAACCCCTTCTTGCACCTGGCGGCCGCGCGCGCCGCCGCGACCGAGACCGACCGGGAGGCCTCGATCGAGGCCGCCTTGGAAGCCGCCACCACCTTCTACGACCTCGCCCGGCTCGCCCGCGCGTTCGCCGCCCAGGGCTGGTGGGAGGCCGCCGATCGAGCGATGGCGCTCGCCGCCGCCGACTTCCGCGAGCGCGGCTACGACCCGGCGCTGCTGACCTCCGCCGAGGTCCACGAACGCTACGGTTTCCCCCTGCAACCGCTGCAGAGCGCGCTCGGGCGGGGCGACCTGGTCGCCGCCGACCTATGGGCGCGCTGGACCTACGAGCTCTCGGGCCCGCACCTCCCGGGGGCCGGCGCTGCCCTGCGCGCGTACGCCGCCGCGCTCGCCAGCGTCGACGACCGCGCCGGCGCGGCGCTCTGGCGCGAACGCGCCGGCGAGCGCACCAACCCGGTCGTCGCCGACGTGATCGCACGCGCCGCCCTGGCGCTCGGCAACGCCGGCCGCTACGCGGTCGTGGCGCTGCTGATCGCGTTCGTGGCGCTGCACCTGACCCTCATGGCGAAGTACGCACGGGCACGTGCGCTGGCCATCCGCCAGGCGCACGAGGCCGGGCGCCGCGTACCCGCCTGGCCCTGGACGCGGTCGATCCGCTACGACGGACTCACCGAGAAGCTGGTGCTGATCCTGCTGCTCGTCAGCGTCGTCGTGGTCGTCGCGCTCGCCGGCTGGACGCAACGCACCGATCCCGTCGCCGACCTCGTCGCGGCCGGCCACCTCGACGCGCCCGGGTTGGCCGTCTACGGTCAGGACCCGCACGCCGACCCGGTGAGCGCCGCCTGGGTGGCCGCGTACCGTGCCGATCGCGAGGGCGACCCGGACCGCGCGCTCGAGGTCCTCGAAACCGCGGGCGTGTCCAGCGACCGCGCGCTGGCGGCGGTCGCCGCCGGTGAGCCCCTGCCGGCCCCGGCGCCCCACACGGTGCGCGCGGCGGCCGGCGGGACCTGGTACGCGGCGGTCGGCGAACCCTTCCGCGACCCGTTGTCGCTGCTCGACGACGACGCACGGCTCGACGGCATCGCCCGTTGGGCGTGGCCGGCGCTGGTCGTGCTGTTGGCCCTGCTGCTGCTGATCCACGTCCTGGCGCTGTTCGTGCCGCGGCCACGGCTGGCCCGTCACGCCCCGCGCCCGCTCGGGTACCACGTGTTGGCGCTGTTGCTGCCGGGCAGTGGTCAAGCCGACGAGCTGTACGGCATCTTGCTGCTCCTCCCCTGGGCGGTGTTCGGGATCGACGTGGTGGTGCAGCTCACCGGCGGCTCGACACTGCTGGGCATCCGCTTCGGGACCGGCGTGGTCGTCCTGGCGGTGCTCTACGCCTTCAACGTCATCGCCTGGGCGGTCGAGCTGGGCTCCGTGCGCAAGCGGCACCGCGAGCTGCGCGAGACCGAGCCCGAACTGGCGCGCGCGTACGGGTTGGCGCCGGCGCCGCGGCGTCCCAGCGAGACCATCACCGTGCCCGAGCTCGAGGGCTAAGGCTCGGTGCGCCGCCCGAACGCGGCGACCGGCTACGGGCTCGTCTTCGTCGCCGCGGTCCTGTGGGGGCTGATCGGCCTGTTCTCGCGCACGATCCTCGACGCCGGCATCGGTGCGCTCGAGATCGCCTTCTGGCGCGCCGTCTTGGCCGGGGGGGCGTTCCTGCTCCACGCCGCCGTCGTCGGCCGTCTGCGGGTGCGGACCGTGACCGACGGCGCAGCGCTGACCGCGTTCGCCCTGGTGGGCGTGACGCTCTTCTACGCGTCGCTGAACCTGGCGATCGACGCCGGCGGTGTCAGCCTCGCGTTCGTCCTGCTCTACACCGCACCCGCCTTCGTGGCGGTCCTGGCGTGGCCGCTGCTCGGCGAACGGTTGACGCGTCGCAAGGCGTCGCTGGTGCTGCTCGCCGCTCTGGGCGTGGTGCTGGTCGCCCGGGCCGGCGGCGGCGGTGTGCACGCGACACCGGCCGCGCTGGGGTGGGGGCTCGCGGCCGGTGCCTCGTACGCCGCCTACTACCTCTTCGGCAAGTGGGTGCTCCACCGTTACGCGCCGGTGACCATCTTCGCGGTCGTGCTCCCGATCGGCGCCCTGGGCCTGTGGCCGTTCGTGACGTTCACCGCCAAGGACCCGGTGGTGTGGGCGTGGCTCGTCGCTTTGGGCCTGGTGTCGACCTACCTCGCCTACCTCGTCTACTACACCGGCCTGCGCGCGACCGAGGCGTCGCGCGCCGTGCTGGTCGCGACCGTCGAGCCCGTCGTCGCGGCGGCCTTGGCGGCGGCCGTGTTCGGCGAACGGCTCGGTCTCGTGGGCTGGTTGGGCGCCGGGCTCATCCTCGCGGCCGCGGCCGGGGCCGCGACCAGGCCGCGCGCCGTCGGGCGACGATCGGGTACGGCTGCCGGTTGACCGCCCCCCGCGCCGGTGCTACCCTTCGGACCGTATGCACGCGGTCTGCAAGGTCTTGCAGGCCGTTCGCCTTCACCCTCATGCCCCAGACGAACCAGCCCCGCCCCCGCGCACGACGCCGCTGAACCACCCGCACGCAGGGTGGTCGGAAGCTCGTGCGCCGGTCCGGCGTGGCTCGTCGCTGCCGATCCGGAGGAACCATGCCCCAGCACCGTGACGTCAAGAAGGTCGTGCTCGCCTACTCGGGCGGTCTCGACACCTCCGTGATCCTGCACTGGATCAAGGCCACCTACGGCGCCGACGTCGTCGCCTTCACCGCCGACATCGGTCAGGGCGACGAGGTCGCGGTCGCCAAGGAGAAAGCGCTGCGCACCGGCGCTTCCGCCGCGTACGCCGTCGACCTGCAGCGCGAGTTCGTCGAGGACTTCGTGTTCCCCGTGCTGCGCACGGGCGCCAAGTACGAGTCCGACTACCTCCTGGGCACCTCCTTCGCGCGCCCGCTCATCGCCAAGCACATGATCGAGGTCGCCGAGCGCGAGGGCGCCGACGCCGTCGCCCACGGCGCCACCGGCAAGGGCAACGACCAGGTCCGCTTCGAGCTGGCTGCTTACGCCCTCAAACCGGACGTGAAGGTGATCGCGCCGTGGCGCGAGTGGGACCTCAAGGGGCGCGAGGACTGCATCGCCTACGCGGCGGAGCACGACATCCCGACCGGCATCACCAAAGAGAAGCCCTACTCGATGGACGCCAACCTGTTCCACATCAGCTACGAGGGCGGCGTCTTGGAGGACCCGTGGGCGGCGCCGCCGGCCGGCATGTGGCGTCTGACGACCGACCCCGAGGCGGCCCCCGACCAGCCGCAGGTGGTCGAGGTGACGTTCGAGGAGGGCAACCCGGTGGCCATCGACGGTCAGCGGCTCGACCCGGTCGCCCTGCTCACCCACGCGAACACCCTCGCTGGGCGGCACGGCGTCGGCCGCATCGACCTGGTCGAGAACCGCTTCGTGGGGATGAAGTCGCGCGGCTGCTACGAGACGCCCGGCGGGACGCTGCTGTTCGAAGCCCACAAGGCGATCGAGCAGCTCACCCTCGACCGGCAGGTGCGTGCGCTGCGCGACGATCTCGTCCCGCGCTACGCCACCGCCGTCTACAACGGCTTCTGGTACGCCCCGGAGCGCGAGGCGCTGCAGCGGCTCTTCGACGACATCCAACGCCCCGTCAGCGGCGTCGCGCGCCTCAAGCTCTACAAGGGTGCGGTCTCGGTTCTCGGCCGCAAGAGCCCCAACAGCCTCTACCGGCAGGACGTCGTCACCTTCGAAGAGGACCACGTCTACGACCAAGCGGACGCCGACGGCTTCATCAAGCTCAACGCGCTGCGGCTCCGCATCGCCACCCAGCTCCGGTCCGAGACCGGCGATCCCGCCGGGAGCTGAGGCGATCGTGACGGACACGCTGGCGCCCCCCGCGGTGACCGGCCGGCCAGGACAGGCGTACGAGGCCTCGCGGATCCGCTTGGCCACGTCGAAGGACCTCGGGGCGCTGGTGGCGCTGTGGCGGCTCGCCTACCCGGACGCCGCCATCGGGCCGGCCGAGATGGCGAGCTGGCTCGAACATGGCGGGGCCTTGACCATGGAGGCCCGCGACCGCACCCTGCTCGCGGCCTTGCGGTGGCGCCACGAGGACAACGGTTGGCGCGTCGACCGCGTCGCCACCCGCCCGGACGAGCGCGGCCAAGGGTACGGGCGCTGGCTGACGACCAAGGTCGAGGCGCTGGCGATCAAGCACTCCATCTCGCACCTCAGCCTGACCCTCCCCGACGAAGACGACGACGAGCAGCTGGCCTACTACCAGCGGATGGGATACGCCCTCGCCGCCGACGACGCCGAGGGCCGCACCTTGCGGAAGGTGGTGGGCGGCGAGTGGCAGGTCAAGGCGCCCGCCCACCCCCCGGTGGAAGCGTGAGCGACACGACGCCCGACGCCACCCGGCGGATGTGGGGTGGTCGCTTCAGCGAGGCCACCGACGCCCTGGTGCAGACCTTCAACGCCTCGATCGACGTCGACCGTGCCATGGCGCTCGAGGACCTCGACGGTTCGATCGCGCACGCGACGATGCTGGGCGAACAGGGCATCCTGAGCGCGGCCGAGGCCGACGCCCTCGTCGACGGCCTCCGCGCACTCCGTCTGGAGGTCGAGGCCGGTGAAGTCGTCTGGTCCGAGGCGCTCGAGGACGTGCACATGAACCTCGAGCGGCGCCTGACCGATCGGCTCGGGCCCGTGGGCGGCAAGCTCCACACCGCCCGCAGCCGCAACGATCAGGTCGCCACCGACTTCCGTTTGGCCGTCCGCGCCCGCACCGAGCGGCTCATCGCGCTCCTGCGCGAGCTGCGCGGCGTGTTCGTGGACCTCGCCGAGCGCCACGTCGACGTGATCCTCCCCGGGTACACCCATCTGCAGGTGGCGCAGCCCGTCCGCCTCGGCCACCATCTGTTGGCCTACTTCGAGATGTTCACGCGGGACCAAGCCCGCCTGCACGACTCGCTCGCCCGACTGGACGTGTCGCCGCTCGGTGCCGGCGCTTTGGCGGGCACCGGGTTCCCCATCGACCGCCACCGCACGGCGGCACTGCTCGGCTTCTCCGAACCCGCCGCCAACTCGCTCGACGCCGTTTCCGACCGTGACTTCGCGCTCGAGTTCCTGGCCGCGGCCAGCATCGCGATGATGCACCTGTCGCGCCTCTCGGAGGAGCTGATCCTGTGGTCGTCGCAGGAGTTCGGTTTCGTGGTGCTGCCCGACTCGCACACGACCGGCTCGTCGATCATGCCGCAGAAGAAGAACCCCGACGTCGCCGAGCTGGTGCGCGGCAAGACCGGACGCGTCTACGGCGCGCTGGTCGGCCTGCTGACGGTCATGAAGGGGCTGCCTCTGGCCTACAACAAGGACATGCAGGAGGACAAGGAGGGCGTGTTCGACGCGGCCGCCACCTTGGCCGTCTGCCTGCGCCTCACCGCCGACATGCTGCCCAAGATGCGCGTCGACACCGTCCGCACCCGGCACGCGGCCGGGCGCGCGTACAGCAACGCCACCGACCTGGCCGACCATCTCGCCCGCAGCGGCCTCCCCTTCCGTGAGGCGCACGAGGCGGTCGGCAAGCTGGTGGCCATCGCGCTCGGCGAGGGCGTCGACCTCCAAGACCTGCCGCTGGCACGCCTGCGCGAGGTCGCCCCGAGCCTGGGCGAGGACGTCTACCGGGTGCTCGACGTCGAGAGCGTCGTCGACGCCCGCACCTCGTACGGCGGCACCGCCCGGCCGCGCGTGCTCGAACAGATCGCCCGCGCCCGAGCGGCGCTGGCGGCGGAGGCGGCGGCGTGAGCGAGCCGAGGCTCGACCTGCGCGTCCGCCCGGCCCGCGCCGAGGACGTCGTGGCCATCTTCGAGAACATCGGCTACTGGGCGGGCCAGGGCAAGATGCTGGTGCGCCCCATGCAGAACATCTTCGAGAACCTGCGCGACTTCTTCGTGGCCGAGACCGTGGCCGCCGACGGGACCACCGCCTTCGCCGGCAACGGCGCCCTGCACATCCTGTGGGGCGACATCGCCGAGGTGCGCGGCCTGGCCGTGGCGCCCGGGGTCCAAGCCCGAGGCGTCGGCAAGGCGCTCGTCGAGGCGTGCGAGGCCGAGGCGTGCCGCATCGGCGTCCCCACCCTCTTCGCCTGGACCTACTCGGTGGGCTTCTTCGAGAAGTGCGGCTTCACGCTCATCGACAAGACCAAGGATCTGCACCCGCGGGTGTGGAGCGAGTGCTTGCGCTGCCCCTTCTTCGTGGGCTGCAACGAGAACGGCCTGGTCAAGCGGCTCGAAGGGGTGCCGATGCCCCAGAACCTGCCCGAGCCGCCGCCCACGCAGGTGCCGCCCGGGATCCGCTGAGCGACGAAGGCTCCCGAACGCGTCCTCGTCACACGCTCCGCCCACGGCCGCGAACCTCGGCGTCGACCCACGCCCGCCCGCGGCCGCTCGGATCCTCGATCAGATGCGGCGCACGCGCGAGCAGCTCGGCCAGGAAGCCGAGCCGGTCGGCGGGGCCGAGCTCGTAGCGCGCGCCGCGATGGGTGACCAGGATGAGTCGCCGCGAGGTCCACGCCGCCGTCGTCGAGGACAGGAAGCTGTCGCGCACCTCCACGCGGGCCAGGTCGCGCAGCGGGACGCGGATCCGGATCACGCCCGACCGCACCCGCACCTCCTCGAGGTCGACCTCGTAGGCGATCGGGTAGGCGAGCAGGACCACGAGCCCCAGCGTGAGCGCCACCGTGGCCGCCGTGACCAGCGCCGCCCAGGGACCGGCGTCGGGGTCGAGCGCCACCGCCACGACCGCGACGACCATGGCGACGGCGGCGAACGCGAGCACGGCGACGATCGGGCGGTCGACGGCCGGCCCCATGCGCACGACGGGTGGCGCCGACAGGACCTCGGTCACCGTCCGACCGCTCGGCGCGCGGCGCGTCGGGGGTCGATCAGACCGCGGCCGTAGGGTTCGAGGTGGGGCGCCCGCGCGGCCAGCTCCGCCAGGAAGGCGTCCCGATCGCGCGGCGCCACCTCGACCCAACCGCCACCGTCGAGCGCGACCCGGACGCGGACGAGCGACCAGGCCGGCCCCGACAACGGGCTCAGCACCGGCTGCGCGCGCACGATGTCGCGGTAGGCGAGCCGCAGCGTCAGCAGACCGGCGCGCACGGTGAACCCCTGCGGTTCGAGCCGGTAGCCGACCGGCACCGACACGCCCAGCGTCAAGGCCAGGGCGCCGAGACCCATCGCCCCCACCACGCCCTTCACGAGCGGGGTGACGTCGGGGTCGAGCAGCAGGGGGCCGACGATCAGCCCCAACCCCACGAGCGCCACGACGACGACCGCGACGAGCCAGAGGTCGACCCGAGCGGGCACGTTCACGGTGTGCGGGGGCGCCATCCCGCCGAGGCTAGCATCGCCACGCTCGCCCCCGCGCCCCGACGGTAGACTCGCGCCGTGACCGACGCCGCGCTCCGCCCCGCCGCCCGTCGCCGCGTGGCCCTCGTCCACACCGGTGGCACGCTCGGGATGGTGCGGAACGCCGAGGGCGCGTACGCCCCGCGACGCGGCGCCCTCGCGGCCGCGCTCGCCCGCCTGCCCGAGTTCGAGGACCCCCGGCTGCCCGACGTGACGCTCGACGAGCTCGACGTCCTGCTCGACTCCTCGGACGTCCGCCCCGGTGACTGGCAGCGCTTCGCCGACCGTGCCGCGCAGGCGTTCCGGACCGGCGCCGACGGCGTGGTGCTGGTGCACGGCACCGACACGATGGCCTACACGGCTTCGGCGCTGGCCTTCCTGCTCGACGGGCTGCCCGGGCCGGTGGTCCTGACCGGCTCGCAGGTGCCGCTCGTCGAGCTCCGCTCGGACGCCCGCGACAACCTCATCACCTCGCTGCTGCTGGCGGCGTCGCCGGGCTGGGCCGAGGTGGCCGTGTACCTGGGCGGCGGTCTGCTGCGCGGTTGCCGCACCACGAAGGTCTCGACCGACGGCTTCGACGCCTTCGCGAGCCCCAACCTGGCGCCGCTCGCCGACGTCGGCGTCGACGTCGCCTGGCGCCGCGAGCTCGTGCGCCCGCCGAGTCCGGGGCCGCTGCAGGTCCACCGCCTGGCCGACGTCGACGTGGTGGCGCTGCGGTTGTTCCCGGGCATCACCGCCGAGACGCTGCGCAACGTGCTGCGCGACCCGGTGCGAGGCCTGGTGCTCGAGACCTACGGCAGCGGCAACGCGCCGTCGCGCGACCCCGACCTGCTGGCCGTCCTCGCCGACGCCATCGCGCGCGGGGTCGTGGTCGTCAACGTCACGCAGTGCTTGCGTGGTGGCGTGCGGATGGACGCCTACGCTGCCGGCCGGGCGCTGGCGGCCGTCGGGGTCGTGTCCGGCGGCGACCTCACCGCCGAAGCGGCGCTGACCAAGCTGCTCGTGCTCCTGTCACGGGGCCTCGCACCCACCGAGGCCGCCGCCGCCATGGCGCGCGACGACGCCGGCGAGCGCACGTTGGCGGCGCGGTCGTGATCCCGCCCGGGTTCGCCGGCCGCCCGCTCGATCACGTGGCCATCGCGGTGGCGTCGCTCGACGCCGCGGACACGTACGCGCTCCTGGGCTGGACGGCCATCGGCGACGACGAACGGGTCGCCGGCCAGGGCGTACGCGTGCGGCTGCTGCGCGGCGGAGCCGGCCCCGCGCTGGAGCTGCTCGAACCCACCGATCCTTCCGGGCCCGTCGGCCGCTTCCTGACCCGACGCGGCCCGGGGCTCCATCACGTCGCCTTCGCGGTCGACGACCTGGACGCCGAGGTCGAACGCCTGTTGGCGGCCGGCGCCCGTTTCGTCGACCCCACCCCGCGACCGGGCCACGGCGGCAGCCGGGTGGTGTTCTTGCATCCGAGCGGATCGGGTGGGGTGCTGGTGGAACTCGTCGAACACCGTAGCGACCGTGGCTGACGGGGCGCGCCGCCCGAACTGGGCGTGGTGGGCGGCGCTGGCGTGGGCGGGGACGCTCTTCGCGCTCTCCGCCTCGTCGGGCGACGGCGGCGCTTTCGACTTCGCGTGGCGCTTCGCCGGCGACGACAAGCTGGTCCATGCGGCGCTGTACGCGGTCCTCGGGGCGATCTTGCGGGCCGCCAGCGGGCGCACCGGCTGGGCCATCGGGCTCGGCTCGGCGTACGGCGTCACCGACGAGATCCATCAGGCCTTCGTGCCCGGCCGCCACGCCGACCCGCTGGACTGGCTGGCCGACACGGCCGGGGCCGCGTTGGGGGCGCTTCTCGTGGCGTCCTTCGCGCGGCGCGCCGAGAGGCGCACGGTAGAGTGATCGGATGAAGCTCGCGATCGTGGGTGCCGGCAAGATGGGGGGCGCGGTGCTGTCGGGTGCCGTGCGGGCGTCCGTCATCGCAGCCGACGAGGTGGGCGTGTACCACCCCGACGCCGGCCGCCGCGCCGAACTGGCCGCCCGCTTCGGGGTCGCCGAGCTCGACGACGACGGCGTCCATCAGGCCGAGCGGGTGCTCGTGGCGGTCAAGCCGCAGTCGTTCGAGGCGGTCGCGCCGCTCATCGCGCAACGCCACGGGTCCTTCGTCTCCCTCATGGCGGGCGTCACCACCGGCACCCTGGCCAAGCGGCTCGGCTCGCGCAAGGTGGTGCGCGCCATGCCCAACCTCGGCGCTGCGGTGGGGGCGTCGGCCACCGCGCTCGCCTGGCACCCGGAGACCCCGGAGGCCGACCGGGACTTCGCCCGCCGCCTGTTCCAGGCGGTCGGCACCGTCCACGAGGTCGCCGAGAGCCTGTTCGACGCCTACACGGGCCTGGCCGGCTCGGGTCCGGCGTTCGCCGCCGTGGTGGCCGAAGGGTTGGCCGACGGTGGGGTGCGGGTGGGGCTCTCGCGCAGCGTCTCGCGTGAGCTGGCGCGCAACGTGCTGTTGGCGACCGCCCGCCTGCTCGAGACCAAAGGCCCCGCCGACCTCAAGGACGAGGTCGCGTCGCCGGGCGGCACGGCCATCGCCGGTGTGCGCGCCTTGGAACGGCATCGCGTCCGCTACGCGGTGATGGACGCCATCGAAGAAGCCGCCGATCGCGCCCGGGCGCTGGCGTACGACCGGGAGGACGGGTGACCGCCCCGGCCGCAGCGCCGCGCGCGCGGCGTCGGGCCGGCCCGCTCGCCCACGTCCTCCTCGCGCTCCTGAGCGTCGCCGGGATCGCCGGCGCGAACGATTACTTCCCCGTCGCCGACGGTCTCTCCTGGACCTACTCGAGCGGCGAGACGCAGCTCATGACCGGCCCGCGCGACCTGGCCGGCACGGCCGTGATGGTGCTCACCCACTACCTGGGCGGCGTGCCCGTGTCCGAGGACTACCTGGTCTACGCGCCGGACGGGGTGTGGAGCGTGGGGACCGCGTCGGGGGGCGCCATCGTGCGCTACGACCCGCCGCTGCTGGTGTACGGGCCGGCGCCGCTGGAACCGGGCGCCACGTGGACGTCCACCACCTCCGTCGGCGGCGTGTCGATCACGATCACGTCGGAGGTCGTCGGCCTGCGCGGCGTGCAGACACCCGCCGGACGCTTCAACGCCATGCAGATCCGGCAACGCACCGTCACGTCCACCGGCGGCCAGACCCAACTCGACCTGTACGTGGTGCCCAGCGTCGGCGTCGTGCGGTTCGTGACCTCCGACGGCACCACGATCGACCTCATCGAGCGCGTCTTCTAGTCGGCCGATCGGACGGCCGCGAGCGCTTCGGGCAGATGGCCCAACCAGCGCTCGGCGACCGCGTCGAAGCGCCCCGTCGTGAGGCCCTCGCGGATCTCTTCCATGAACCGCGCCATGAAACGCAGGTTGTGGACCGTCACGAGCTGGGGCCCGAGCGGCTCGTCGGCCTTGAGCAGGTGGCGCAGGTAGGCGCGCGAGAAGCGGCGGCACGTCGAGCAATCGCAGCCGTCTTCGATGGGGCGGAGGTCGTCGGCGAAGCGCGCGTTCTGCAGGTTGAGACGGAAGTTGGCCACCGGCCGGCCGTCGTCGTCGGTGCGGACGAGCGCGCCGCCGTTGCGGGCGTTGCGGGTCGGCGCCACGCTGTCGAACGTGTCGATGCCGCGGGCGACCGCCGCCAGCACCGACGGCACGTCACCGATGCCGAGCAGGTGCCGCGGCCACCGGTCGGGCAGCTCCGGTAGCGTCCAGCCGAGCACGCGGTGCATGTCGGCGTGCGTGCGCCCCAGGTTGCCGCCCACGGCGACCCCCCCGAAAGGCAGCCGGCCGATGAAGCGGGCGCTGTCGCGCCGGACCGCCTCGAAGGCACCACCCTGCACCACGCCGAAGAGCGCCTGCTCGTACCCGTGCCGTGCCGGCTGCGCGGCGAACGCCGCCAAGCAGCGCTCGGCCCAGCGATGGGTGCGGTCGGCCGACGCGCGGGTGTACGCCTCGTCGTGCAGGGGACTGGTGCACTCGTCGAACGCCAACATCACGTCGGCGCCGAGCTGGCGCTGCACCTCGACGCTCACCTCGGGCGTGAACACGTGCACGCTGCCGTCGACGTGGCTGCGGAAACGCACCTCGTCCTCGCCCACGACGACCATCGAGCCGCCGGCGGCCGACAGGCGTGGGGCGCCCACCGTCGCCCGCGCGTCGTCGCCCGGGAAGATGTTGGCCACCTTGCCCACGCCGTGGTCGATCGACGCCCCCAACGAGAAGACCTGGAAGCCGCCCGAATCGGTCATCAGCGGCCGCTCCCAACCCATGAACGCGTGGAGGCCACCATGCGCGGCCACCCGCTCGGCGCCGGGCCGCAGGTACAGATGGTAGGTGTTGGCGAACAGGAGCTGCGTGCCGGTGGCGGCGACCCGCTCCGGGTCGACGGCCTTGACGCTCGCTTGGGTGCCGACCCCCACGAAGGCCGGTGTCTCGACGGTCCCGTGCGGCGTCCGCCAGCGGCCGCGGCGGGCGGAGCCCGACCGCGCCAGGACGTCGAAGTCGAAGCCACCGTCGTCGCGTCGGTCCACGCCGGATGCTATCACGTAGATCGCGTGCTGGACGGCATTGCTCGTACGTCACACCGATCGATGATGGTTCGGTGTAGGCAATCTGTGTCCTGTCCCGTCTGCGGACGGGAACCGTCTGCTACCATCACGCGGTCAGGAGGTGCCGATGGCGCACCCTCTCAGCGGCTTCGCGACGCTGCTCGGCCTCGTCGCGTTCGCCCTGGTCACCGCCTTCAGCGCTCCCGGGGGACCGCTCGTGAACGTCACCGTCCAACCGACCGTCGAGATCCTCGACCGGGTGGTGGACCTCGAGGTGACCCCGACGCTGGCTCTGCTCGACGACCCAAGGGTCGTCGTCGACCACGTCGAGCCCGTGCTCGGACCTGTGGCCAACCTGTCGCTCACGGTCCGTGCCACCGCCTACAACTCCCTGGCGAGCCAAACCGACACGCAACCTCACATCACGGCGACGGGCGCCCGGACCGAATGGGGCATCTTAGCCGTGAGCCGCGATCTGCTGCGTGAAGATCTTCCCTATGGGTCGCTCGTGCGCTTGCGCGACCTGGGCAGCTTCCACACCGGTCGGGGCGCGGGCGCGTACCACGCCTTGCTCGACGACACGCTGTTCGTCGTCGAGGACACGATGCACGTGCGCAAGGTCAACCAGGTCGACCTCTGGTTCGCCGACTACGCCAGCGCGGTGAACTGGGGCGTGCGCAAGCTCGAGGTCGAGGTCGTGCGTTACGGACGAACCGGTCCGATCCTCGATCCCGTGCTCGCCCACACCGCCTTCGAGGCCGAGCCCACCTGGCTCGCCGCGCGCTGATCGCCGCATGCGCGCTCTGGTGCCCTTCCTCGCGGCGCGCCACGTTCGTTCGCGAGGGCTCCAGAGCGCGCTGACGATCGGGGGCGTCGCCGTCGGGGTGGCGGTGCTCCTGGTCGCGCTCTCGCTCACCAACGGCTTCGTCGACGAGTTGATCGGCTCGACGCTGCGGGCCACGCCCCACGTCGCGCTGCAGCCCTGGTCGGCCGACGGCTCGCTGGCGGCCGACGACGCCACCCTCGAGAGCCTGCGGAACGAACCGGGTGTGGTGGCCGTGGCGCCGTTCGTCGCCGGCCAGGCGCTCATCGCTCGCCGCGCCGACGCCTCGCGCGGGATCAGCGGTCGCCAGGGTTTCGCCCAGTTGCTCGGGATCGACCCGCTGGCCCACGCCCGCGTCCTCGACCTCGAGGCGCTCGAGCGCGCCGCGCCGGCGTTCGGTCGTGACGAGGGTGTGGTGTTGGGGGCCACGCTGGCGGCGCAGTTGGGGGTGGTCGAGGGCGACACGGTCGTGCTCCGGGAACTGGGGGGCCGCACCCTCAGCCTGACGGTCGCCGGCACCTTCCGGGTGGGCAACGAGCTCATCGACGCGGTGACCGCCTACGTCCCGCTGGCGCGCCTGCAGGCCTACCTCGACCTCGACGACCGCTGGAGCGGCGTGCACGTCCGACTCGCCGACCCCAGCCAGGCGACCGCCGTGGGGGAGCGACTCGGCGACCGCTACGGGCTGCGGCCCACCTCCTGGGAACGTCTGTTCTCGGGCCTCCTGCAACAACTCCGGTTGCAGAAGGCGGTGATCTCGGTGGTGGTGTTCCTGATCGTGCTGGTGGCCGCCATGGGCATCGCCAACGTGCTGGTGCTGGCGGTGGCCGAGAAGACCGGTGAGATCGCCGTGCTGCGCACGCTCGGCGCCAGCGCGCGTCAGGTGATGGCGGTGTTCACGCTCGAGGGGGCGGTCCTCGGCGGACTCGGCACCGTGCTGGGCGCCGGGCTCGGCCTGGCGATCGCCGCCTACTTCCGCTGGCAGCCGTACCCCCTGCCGGGTGACCTCTACTTCATCACGCAGCTGCCCGTCACGGTTCAGCCCTTCGACGTCCTGTGGGTGTGCGCGGTGTCGTTCGCGACGAGCGTGCTGGCGTCGCTCGTGCCCGCCCGACGTGCCGCCGCCCTGCGGCCCGCCGACGTGCTCCGGTGACGCGCGCCGTCCGGGCGCCCCGACCGCTCGAGCCCGAACGTGCTTGGGACTACGCGCTCTGGCTGTTGGGACGCCAGGCGTACACGGCGGCCGAGGTGCGCGCGCGGCTGCTGCGCCGGTCGCTGCCCGAGGCCGACGCCGACCGCGTCGTCGACCGCCTGCTGGCGTTGGGCTTGCTCGACGATCGCGCCTACGCCCAGGCGTACGTCGAGCGGCGGGCGGCGAGCCGCGGTCGCCTGGCGCTGCTGCAGGAGCTGGCGCGCAAGGGCGTCGCCCGATCGTTCATCGACGAGGCCCTGAGCGAGCGTAGCGACGACGACCAGCGCGGCGCGGCCGTGGCGCTGCTTCGCAAACAGGCGTGGCGCTTCGAGGCCGTCGCCGGGCCGGATCCCACGGCGGCCGCCCGCGCGCGCGCCAAGGCCTACGCGCTGCTCGTGCGCCGGGGCTTCCCCCCCGACGCCGTGCGCGAGGCGCTCGACGAGGCGCTGCCCGCCGCCGACGAGTGAGAGGCGGCGAACGAGGGCCAGTCACGGGCGGCGCGCAGCGGGCGCGCGGTGGGCGGCGCCCGGTGGGCGGCCCGCAGCGCGCTGCGGGCGGCGCGCAACGCCATACCTTGACCCCCTGCCGTGCGGCGGGCTACGATCATCAGTCGCGTCGGGGCGTAGCGCAGCCTGGTAGCGCACGTCGTTCGGGACGACGGGGTCGGAGGTTCGAATCCTCTCGCCCCGACCACGCTAGCGGCCCGGAGGGATGCCTCCGGGCCGCTCTTTCGTCGTCCACACCGCTCAGCAGCGCACCAACGTGGTGGCCGCGTCGACCCACATCTCGGTGCCCGAGATGGCGCCCGCCTGGGGCGACAGCAGGAACCCGATCGCCTCCGCCACCTCGCGCGACGTCATCTGGCGACCGCCCAGGAGCGGGTTCATCTCCTCCGAGGGCTCGATGTCGATCGCATCGACGTGGCGGCGCTCGGTCTTGTCCTCGATGTCGGTCTCCGTCGCGCCGGGGCAGACGGCGTTGACGCGGATCCGGTGCGGCGCGAGCTCGATGGCCATCTTCTTGGCCAGCGTGACCTGCGCCACCTTCGTGCACGCGTAGGCGGTCGAACCGGCCGTCGAGAACGTGCGCGTCCCCTGCACCGACGACACGATGACCACCGCGCCGCCGCCCGCCCGCTTGAGGTGGGGCACGGTGTGATGCAACGTCAGGTAGGCACCGCGCAGGTTGACGGCCATCGTCCGGTCCCACTCGTCGGGTTCCAGGTCGTCGATCGGCGCCCAGACCCCGTTGATGCCAGCGTTCGACACCACCAGGTCGAGCCGTCCCCAGCGCTCGACCAGGGCGTCGACCGCCGCGTGCATGGCGTCGGCGTCGGTGACGTCGGCGATGAGCGGGTGGGCGGCGCTGCCGTCGTCGGAGAGTTCTTTCGCGGTCGCCTCGATCTCGTCTTCGCTACGTCCGAGCACGCCCACCTTGGCGCCCTCGTGCACGAGCAGTTCGGCGGTCGCCCGCCCGATGCCGGAATTGGCACCCGTCACGAGCGCCACTTGGTCCTCGAACCTCATCGTCGCCTCCGTCCGCGGTCGTCGTCGGACCGACCTGGGACCACCTTAGGAGGGTGGCGGCGGGGCGAGCGGCGCCGCGGTCACGCGCCGGCTCCGATGACGATGACGTGCACCTCCCCCGGTCCGTGGACCCCGGTCACGAGCGTCATCTCGATGTCGGCGGTGCGGCTCGGACCGGTGATCTGCACCAGGGCGGCCGGCAGGCCGTCGCCGGCCGCGGCGTCGGCGTAGAGCTCCGTGAGCCCGGGCCGCAGGTCGTCGACCGCCAGGAAGACCAGGTGCACAGGGGGCAACAGCCCCGCCACGCGGCCGGCCTCGCTGCGCAGGACCACCGTGCCGGTCTCGGCCACGCCCCGCCAGGCGTGGGTGACGCCGACGTCGGCGCTGGCGGCGTCCCGCGCCGTCACGCCGTCGGCCGTCACGACCGCTCGGGCGAGGTCGCTGGCGTCGGCGACGGCCGTGGCCCCCCGCGCCCGGACGAGCTCGGCCGCCCGCGCCACCGCGGCGGGCGCGTCGAGGCAGACGTGGACGTGCGCCCCGACGGCTCGCGAGCGCGCCACGAAGCGGGCGGTGAGCGCATCGGGATCCAGACCGGCCACGCTGGGCGCCACCAGCTCGCCGGGGGTGGGCGGCGGGAGGGGCGCCACGGCATCTCCCGGCGCGCGTCCCAGCGCCCGCCGCACCCGACCCACGAACGCCTCGCGATTCACGGCGTCTCGCCCTCGACGGCGACCGGCGGCCGCGCTGCCGGTCGCTCCTCGCGCAGCTCGCGCCGCCAGCGCTCGCGGAACGAAGGCCCGCCCGCGACCGCCAGGTCGCGCTCCGCGAGCCAGCGACGCAGCAGCGGGACCCAACCGCCCTGGAGGTGACCGTCGCGCGCCAACAGCGCCGCCGCGAAGCGCCCCGCCCCCGTGGCCGCGCGCCACGCGAGCGGTCGCTCGGCCACGAACGCGAAGGCGCCGATCCCCGCCCGCTCGACGGGTTCGGTCAGGCGCTCGGCCACGGCGCGCTGCCGGTGGGTGAGCAACAGCTCGGGGATCGGGATCTTGACCGGGCAGACGTCGGCGCACGCGCCACAGAGCGTCGAGGCCTGGGGCAGGTCACGCGTGGCGGGCAGCCCCAGCAGGCCCGGGGCCAGGATCGCGCCGATCGGGCCACCGTAGACCCAGCCGTAGGCGTGTCCGCCGATGCGGCCGTAGACGGGGCAGTGGTTGAGACAGGCGCCGCAGCGGATGCAGCGCAGCGCGGCACGCAGCTCGGGGTCGGCCAGCACCTCGCTACGACCCGCGTCGACCAAGACCACGTGCACCGCCTCGGGTCCCTCGGTCTCGCCGGCGCGGCGAGGACCGCTGAGCAGGTTGACGTACGAGGTGGCCGCTTGGCCGGTGGCGCTGCGCGCCAACAACGCCAGGAAGGTCGGCAGGTCGGCCAGACGCGGCAGCAGCTTCTCCAGCCCCATCACCGCCACGTGCACCCGCGGCAGGCTGGTGGTGAGGCGCGCGTTGCCCTCGTTCTCCACCACCACCAGCGTGCCGCTGTCGGCGCAGGCGAAGTTGACGCCGCTGACGCCCAGGTCGGCCGCCTGGAAGGCCCGACGCAGCTCGCGCCGCGCGGCGCCGGTCAACGCCAACGGGTCCGCGTCCAGCGGCGTGCCGAGGTGCTCGTGGAACAGGGCGGCCACCCGCTCGCGGGTCCAGTGCAGCGCCGGCCCGACGACATGGCTGGGGACGTCGTGGCCCAGCTGCAGGATGTACTCGCCCAGGTCGGTCTCGATGGGCACCACGCCGGCCTCCGCCAGGGCGTCGTTGAGCCCGATCTCCTCGGTCACCATCGACTTCGATTTGACGACGGTACGGGCGCCCGCGGCGCGAGCGATGTCGACCACGGCCGCCCGCGCTTCGGCCGCATCGGCGGCGAAGTGCACCTCCACCCCGCGCGCTGTTAGGGCGTCGATCAGACGCTCCAGGTAGACGTCGAGGTGATCGAGCAGGTGGACCTTGACCGCGGCCGCGCGCTCGCGCAGGACCTCGAAGCTGTCGAGGTCGGCCATGGCGCTGCGACGGTTGCCGACGAACGCCCCGAGGGCGCGGTCGAGCGCCGTCCGCAGCTGCGCGTCGACGAGCGCCGCCTTGGCGGCGACCTTCAGCTTCTCGGTGGCGATCTCCATCAGCGAACCCCGGCGCGGGTCACGCCCTCCCACAAGAGCTCGGCCACGTGCACCACGCGCGGACCCGGTGGCGCACCAGCCGAAGCCGCACGCCGTAGGCTCCCCCCCAACTGCAACAGGCAGCCGACGTCGGTCGACGTGAGCACGTCGGCGTCGGTCGCGTGGAGGCCGTCGTGCTTGGCGCGCGCCATGGCGGCGGAGACCTCGGGCAGCTTGACCGCGAACAGCCCACCGAACCCGCAGCACGTGTCGTGGCCATCGGCTTCGACGAGCTCGGCGCCGGCGCTGCGCAGCAGGCGCCGCGGCGCCTCGGCCACGCGCAGCGTCCGCAGCGCATGGCAGCCGTCGTGGTAGGTCACCCGCGTCCCGTGCAGCTCGGCGCCCAGCTGTTCGCGGCCCAACACGTCGACGAGGAAGCTGGTGAGCTCGAACGTGCGTGCCGCCAGATCGCGAGCGGCCGCGCCCGCGGTCGCGTCGCCCTCCAACAGCCGCGGGTAGTGGCCGACGAGCATCGAAGCGCAGGATCCAGACGGAAGCACCACGTAATCGAACCCGTCGAACACCTTCAGGTGGTGCTCGGCCAGCCGACGCGCCTCGGCCGCGTAGCCGGCGTTGTAGGCCGGCTGGCCACAACAGGTCTGCGCCTCGGGGAAGACGACGTCGACGCCCTGATGACGCAGCAGGCGCCAGGCGGCGACCGCCGTATCGGGCGCTGCCTGGTCGGCCAGGCAGGTGGCGAACAGGGCGACGCGCACGTGGACCTCCCCGGCGCCGTGTTCTCGGCGCGTCCGCCGATGGTACCAGCAGACGCCCTCGAGCCGCCCCGGCGTCGCGCGGCCCGGTCCCGGGCGGAGCCCGTCACCCACGCCGCCTCGTGGCGCGGGAGGCGTGCTAGCCTCGGCCCAGATCGCGCCCCGCGGGAGGTGACATACCGCGGGCCGTGGTGCGTTCTCGCCGCCGCCGACCCGTCGGTCCGGCTCCACCACCGCCCGGAGGACCCCCGTTGTCGAACGTCGCCCGTCCCATCCGTCCTGCGCTCGTGCTCGCCACCGCCGTGGCGGCGGGGCCCGCCTTCGCCAGCGCTCTCTTCGCGCTGGCCGGCTTCGGCGCGACGCCGCCGACGACGCTTCCCTGGACCGTGTTGCTGCTCGCAGGCGCGCTCCTGGCCGCACCCGCCGCGGCCGCCATGGCGCGGCTCCCGCAGCGCTCGTCGCTCGTCCTCGGCGCCGCAGCGGCCCTGATCGCCGCGTCGCTGAGCCTGGTGGTCGGGTTACCGACCGGCTACCTCATGACGTTGCCCGTGACCCTGGCGCTCGCGTTCGCGTTGCGGGCGCTGCCAGGTCCCCGCCCCGTGCTCTACGGCGCCGCCCTGGTCTACGTCGGCTGCACGGTGCTCGCCAACTTCACGCTCGACTCGTTCGTGCCGATCGGCGACTTCTTCTTGCTCAACGTCGGCACGCTCTTCTTCGGGATCACGTTCACGCAGCGCGACCGCCTGCACGGCTTCGGACGCCGCGTCGTCTACCGCGTCATCGTGTTGGCCGCCGTGGCGAACGTGGGGGCGGCCTGGGCGGTGGGCACCCCCTGGCGCTACGTGGCGGTGAGCTTCCTCGCCATCATCGTCGCGGAGGCCGCCGACACCGAGGTGTACCACCGGCTCCTCCACCGCCGCTGGTTCACCCGGGTCGCCGGTTCGAACGCCGTCTCGGCGCCGCTCGACACGATCCTGTTCACCGTGCTCGCCTTCGCCGGCGCCCCCTTCGCGACCGGCGCCTGGATGACCCAAGTGATCGTCACCGACGTGCTGGTCAAGTACGGGGCCAGCCTGGTGGCCGCCGTGACGCTGCTGGGGCGCCCCGGTTGGCAACCGCGCGTGCCGATCGAGCCCTTGGCGCCCGCCCGCCGGACCTGACGGTCGCCGCGCCGTGAGAGCCCGGTCCAGACCGGCTTACCGGCTGCCGGCCGCCGCCTCGCCCAGCCGCGCTGCGCCCTGCCACACCCGAGCCGAGCCGGTCACGACGTACGTCGCCAGGGACAGCGCCAGACCGTCCTCACCGGCGGCGGTCGTGATCATCAAACCGACGGGCAGGCCCTGCGGATCGAGCCCGATGGGCACCGTGCTGGCCGGCGTCCCGAGCAGGTTGCCGATCGTCGTGTTGCGCAGCACCCGCGCGTTCGCGGCCAGGTACGCCTCGTCGCTCGCCTCCAGCGGCGCGATCGCCGGCGGCGCCACCGCCACCGTGGGTGCCAACAGCGCGTCGAAGGGCGCCATCTTCGCGGCCACCGCCGACCGCAGGCGCTCGCGCGCGTAGCCGAGCCGGATGTAGTCGCTCGCCGGCCGGCCGGCGGCGGCGCGGATGCGCGTCACCACCCGCGTGTCCATCGCCGCCTCGTGCTCGCGCAACAGGTCCTCGTAGAGCGCCCACGCCTCGTGCGCGGCGAAGGAGCCGTAGCGCGCGTACAGTCCGTCGAGCTCGGCGAGTTCTGGGAGCGGGTCGCGGACGATCTCGTGCCCGGCGTCCTCCAGCGCCGTCAGCGCCGCCTCGAAACACCCCAGCACGCCCGGCTCGACGCCCTCCTGCCAGACGGTGGGCGGCGCCCAGAAGCGGGCGACCGGGGGCGGCGCGGTCACGGGCGCCACCGGCAGCGCCGCCATCGCACGCCACAGCGCCCACGCGTCGTCGACGTCGCGGGCCAGCGGGCCGAGGGTGTCGAGCGTCGTCGACAGCGCGACAGCGCCATCCGTGGGCAGCGCGCCGTCGGTCGTCTTGAGACCTACCAAGCCGTTGAAGGACGCGGGGATCCGCACCGATCCGCCGGTGTCGCTGCCGACGCCCGCTGCGGCCCAACCCCGGGCCACCGCCACCGCCGTCCCGCTCGAGGAACCGCCCGGGACGCGGTCGCCATCGAACGCGTTCCCCGGCGTGCCGGTGTGCGGGTTGAGGCCGAGGCCGGAGAAGGCGAGCTCCGTCATCGTCGTCTTGCCGAGGAAGACCGCGCCGGCGGCGTCGAGACGTGCCACGACCGGGCAGTCCTGGGCGGCCGGCGGCGCATCGAAGAAGGCCGGCGAACCGGCGCCCGTCACGTCGCCCGCCGTGTCGACGAGGTCCTTGACGGCGATCGGTACCCCGTCGAGCGGGCCACCGAGATGCCCCTGCCGCCAGCGTCGCGACGCCGCGGCGGCCTGATGGCGCGCGCGGTCGGCGGTCACGAGCCGGTACACGTCGCCGGCCGATACCTTCGCCAGGTAGGCGTCGGCGACCTCGGCGGGGTCGAGCTCCCCCTCGCGGTAGGCGAGAGCCAGGGCATGCAGACCTAGGGTGGTGGGATCGACGCTGGCCATGGCCCAGCGTACCCGGAGGCGACGCAGGGCGCCCGGTCGGCGGCCGGAGCGACCGCGGTAGCATGCGGGGTCGCCCTGACCGGGCGCGCTTCGGAGGACGTATGCAACGCACCCGCGCCGAGCTCGAAGCGATGAGCCACGACGACCTGGTCCACCGCGTGCTCGAGCTCCAGGACATGCTGCGCGAAGGGCTCGCCGTTCGCAGCACGCTCCACGCCGTGCTCAACGCGCTGCTGGCGGCCAAGGACGACGAGGTCGCGCGCTACGCCGACGCCGACGAGGCTGCCCTCTCGCTCGAGGAGCAAGAGCTCAAGCGTGCGTGGGCGGCCGCGCGTCACGCCGTGTCGAACCCGCTGGGAGCGACCCGCGCGCGTCAGGAAGCCTGAACCCACATGTGATGGGCGTCACAGCCTACACTCGGTAGCGGAGGTTCTTCGTGAACATCGTCCTGCTCGTCGGGCTGGCCCTCGTCGTCCTCGGCGTCGGTCTGATCGCCCAAGCCCGCCAGCTCGCCCGTCCCGGCGCCCGCGCCGCCGGCTTCGCCTCGATCATCGCCGGCGCCGCCGTCGCCTTCTTGTCGTTCACCTTCGTCGTGATCCCCGCCGGCAACGTGGGCGTGCTGTTCAACGTCTTCGGCGGCGTCCAGGAGAACGAGCTGGGCGAAGGGTTCCACATCGTCCTCCCCGTGCTGCAACAGGTGACCCTGTACGACGTTCGCCAACAGGAGCTCACGCTCGCCAACACCGTCGGGGACCAGATCAACGCCCGTTCGTCCGAGGGTCTCGACATCGGCGTCGACGTCACCGTGCTGTACCAGGTGGCCGCCACCGAGGCGGCCGCCTTGCACCAAGACATCGGTCCGTCCTACGTCAACATCCGACTGCGTCCCCAGGTCCGCACGGCGGTGCGTGATGGGATCGCCGAGTACAACGCGGCGGACCTGATCAGCAGCCAGCGGATGCAGCTCCAGCGCGGCATCGAGGCGGCCCTGTCGTCGAGCCTCGAGACCGACAACCTGCGCATCTTGGGTGTGCTGCTTCGCGACGTGCGGATCCCCACGCTGATCACGGACGCGATCGAGGAGAAGCAGGCGGCCGAACAGCAGGTCGAGGTCGAGGAGAACCGCCGCCGGCAGTCCGAGATCTCCGCGCAACGGCGCGTGATCGAGGCCGAGGGCGAGCGCGACGCGACCATCGCGCGCGCCGAGGGTGAAGCCCAGGCGCTCCAGCTCCGAGCCGACGCGCTACGTGGCAACCCGGACCTGATCCAGCTCGAGTTCGCCCAGCGCCTTGCGCCCACGGTCCAGACGATCATGCTGCCCACCGACGGCAACTTCCTGATGGACGTGCGGCAGCTGGCGCTCGGCAACTGAACGTGCTCGCGTGACAGCGGTGGACGGGCGTGCTAGCGTCCGTCCACCCGAACGCCGCCGGTTTCACTCGGGTCGGCCCAGCGTGGGCCCACGGCCGGACGAGCCTTACCGGGTGGGAGAAGGCTTCGCATGGACGAGTCTGGTCGCACGTCGCCACCGATCTCAGCGCCGCAGACCTCGGCACCGCAGACCTCGGCGCCACGCTTCCTCGCTGCGGGGGAGGACCGCTTCGGCGAGGACCGCGGCCTGGGGATCAGTTCGATCGCCTTCAAGGTCACGCCCGCCGACGGGCCCGACGTTCTCGTCCTCGAGAACGTCTTCCACGCCCCCGGTGGACCGGCCCGGCACCTGCACCATGACCAAGACGAGTGGTTCTCCGTGGTCGCGGGTACGTTCCGGTTCGAGGTGGGCGACGCGCGCTTCGAGCTGACCGCCGGCGACTCCCTGTGGGGGCCGCGCGGCGTCCCGCACGTCTGGGCGTCCACGGGCGCGAGCGGGCGCATCGTCATCGGCTTCTTCCCGGCCGGCCGGATGGAGGCCTTCTTCCGCGAGGTCACGCGTGCGAACGCCATGCCCCCGCAGGACCCGGAGCTGTGGCGGGCCCACGGCATGGCGCTGACGGGACCGCCCTTGCTGGGCCGCTAGCGAGCGTCCGATCGGCGGCGCGCCGCGCCGTCACCGGTCGTCTGCGGCGCGAGGACGGGGGCCCACCGCATAGGGTGCAGTGCCATGATCCTGCTGACCCTCGTCATCACGCTCGGGTGGGCGGCCATCCACGTCTTCTCGGCCCGCTGGCTGCAGCTCGAGAGCGTCCCGCGCAGCATCTGGCTGTCGATGGCGGGCGGGGTATCGGTCGCGTACGTGTTCATCCACCTCCTGCCGGAGATCGCCGCCGCACAGGCGGTGCTCCGACAACAAGACGCCTTGCGGTGGTTGTCGCACCACGCGTACCTGGTGGCGCTCGTCGGACTCTGCACGTTCTACGGGCTCGACCAACTGGCGCGGAGGACGCGCCGCGCCCCCGAGGCGGAGCGGCGCCCCGCGTTCTGGTTGCACGTCGGGTCGTTCGCGATCTACAACGGCCTCGTCGCGTACTTGCTGCTGCACCGTGAAGAGACCGGGATCTTGCCGCTGGCGTACTACGCCGTCGCGCTGGGGTTGCACTTCGTGGTCACCGATCACGGCTTGCGCGAGCACCACCGCGAGCAGTACCAGACCCACGGCCGCTGGGTCCTGGCCGGGGCCCTGCTGGTCGGCTGGGCGATCTCCACGGCCGTCGCCGTCCCCGAGTCCTGGCTGGTGGTGATCTTCGCTTTCCTCGCCGGTGGCGTGGTCCTCAACGTGCTCAAGGAAGAGCTGCCCGAGGACCGCCAGAGCCGCTTCTGGGCGTTCATGGTGGGGGCGGGCGTCTACGCGGTGCTGCTCGTCGCGCTGTAGGCGTTCCCGGGCTCGACGGCTTCAGGCCAAAACGAAACGGACCGAACCCTAGGTTCAGTCCGTTTCCCATCTCCTGAGAGATGACATGGCTCGGCGGGTAGGAATCGAACCTACGACCAATCGGTTAACAGCCGATCGCTCTACCGCTGAGCTACCGCCGAACGAGCGCTCGCGACCGCGACCGGCGGATCGCGTCGCGAGCGGCCATCAGGCTACCAGAGGCGCGCGGGGCCTGTCCAGCGGCACGCGACGCCCACCGGCCGGCGTCGAGCGGAGAGCGTTCAGCGTGCGTCGGGCACGACCTCACCCTCGTCGACGCCGGTGTCGCTCGCCGCCACGTCCAACTCCTCGCCCAGGGCCCGCCGCAGCGCCCGCAGTGCGGTGGCCAGCGCCGGATCGACGTCGGGCTCCACGATCACGCGCGTGAGATCGGCGACCGTCGCGGCTTCCCGCTTCGTCGCCACCGGAACGTCGGGGGTCAAGCCCCAACGATCGATGCTGCGTCCATCGGGAAGCAGCCACGCGAACGTGACCAGGCGCAGCTCACCCTCGTTGGACAACGGCACGGTCGATTGCCCGACCCCCTTGCCGGCGGTCACGTCGCCGAACAGCTGCGCTCGGCCGTACGTCTGCAGGGCGCCGGCCACGATCTCCGCGGTCGAGGCCGTGTCGGCGTCGACCAGGACCGCGAGCGGCAGGTTCAGAGACCTTGGGTTGGCGAAACCGAGCGGCAACGCGCCCTGACCTGTGCTGCGGTACCCCAACACGACGTCCGACAGGAAACGGTCGAGCACCTGAAGACCCGTCAACACGAAACCACCGTCGTTGCCCCTCAGGTCGAGCACCAAGCCACGGACGCCGCGGACGACCAGCGCGTCGAGTTCGGTGGAGAAGCGTTCACCCGCGCGTTCGCTGTCGAACGACAGCACCCGCAGGTACCCCAGGTCGCCGAGGGTGGCGGTGACGATCACGTTCGGGTCACGACGGAGGGCCGCGTCCAGGTCCACCTGTTCGGCGTCGAGGTACGTCACGTAGGGATCGTCGAGCGCATCCACCAGGCCCCGGATGGCGCCCCCGAGCAGGGCGTCGGTGTCGACCTCACCGCGGTAGCTGCGCGTCAGCGCGCGGTACGCCTCGAGGAACGCGCGCCCGGCCGGGTCGGCGAGCAGCGCGTCGACGGTGGCCTCGTAACCTGGCTCGACCGGTCCCTGCGCCGTCACGACGCCCCAGGTCGCCGGCGCCGAAACGGCGAGCAGCAAGACCAAGACCTGGGGGACCAGACGTCGAGATGCCTTCACACCTCCACCATGTCGCATCGAACACCGTGTTTCGGTCACGAAGGACACAGCGACGCCGACGGATACCCTGGGCCATGACCCTCGACGACTACCAACAGGGTGCCTTGCGCACCGCCCAGTACCCAGAGGCCGCACGCCTCCTCTACCCGGCGCTCAAGCTCGCCGGCGAGGCGGGCGAGGTGGCCGAGAAGCTCGGCAAGCTCATGCGCGACGAGGGCTGGCGCCCCGGCCTCGCCCTCGCCGACGACCAGCGCGACGCGCTCGCCAAGGAGCTCGGCGACGTCCTCTGGTACGTGGCCGTCCTGGCCCACGACCTCGGCGTCCCGCTCGAGCAGGTGGCGGCCGGCAACCTCGCCAAGCTCGCCGACCGAGCGGCGCGGGGCGTGCTCGGTGGGTCGGGCGACGACCGCTAGGTGGCGACGACCGCTAACCCGCAGCGACCCGCTCGGTGCACGCGGCCACGGCCGGCACCCGCGGTGCGACGCTGCTCAGCGGACTCCGCCGGCGAACCGCGCCATCTGGGTCCCCCTCCCGCGGGCGTCCTCGTCGAAGACCGGTGCGACCTCGCGTCGCACCGGTCCGCCGTTCACGCTTGCTGGCTCATCCGCACTTGCTGAAGCCGCACGACTCGCACTTCATGCAGCCCTCTTCGAACCGCAGCGGCGCGCCGCAATCGGGGCAGCCTTTGCCGCGCTGCAGGACGTTCTCGACACCGGCGGTCTCGAGTGCGACGGCGATCAGGTCGGCGCGGGAGGCCACCAAGCGCCCCTCGTAGGTGCCGTACATGCCGCCGTTGATGCCGCGGAGCGTCTTGACGACCGCCTCCGCCGGCACGCCGTACTGCAGCGCGATCGACACGACGCGGCCCAGCGCCTCGGAATCGGCGTTCGCTTCGTCGCCTGCCTTGCCGCTGGTGATGAAGACCTCCACCGGCAGACCGTCTTGTTTGTTGACCGTGACGTAGAAGCCGCGCTTCTCGCCGTCGGGCAGCGTCAGCTTCACGGCGTCGGTGAAACCGGTGAGCCGCAGCGGACGGTCGAACAGCGGCTCGCTGGGGAGGCGCTCGACGATCTGGCGACGCGTGGGTCCCGGTTGCGCCGAGGTCGCGTCGACCTTCGGCTCGGGGTTCGTGTTCGAAGTCGGTTCCACGTCGGCCTTCTTCCCCGTGCTCGTCGACAGCACCTGGAACTGTCGCGATCCGTCGCGGTAGACGGTGATGCCCTTGCAACCCGTGGCGAACGCGAGGCTGTAGGCGTCGTAGACGTCGGCCACGCTCGCCTCGTTCGGCAGGTTGATCGTCTTGGAGATCGAGTTCGCCACCATGGCGCCGCCCTCGTCGAAGGCGCTCTGGACCGTGCCCTGCATCAGGACGTGGTCGCGCGGTGAGATGTCGTGGGCGCAGACGAGGACCGCGCGCACGTCGTCGGGGATGAAGGCAAGGCCCTGCACGCTGCCGTGCGCGTCCTGCACCGCTTGGACGACCTTGGCCCAGTCCCACGCGTCGCCGGAGCGGTAGTCGGGATGGGGCGGATGACGGTCGAGCAGTTCCTGGAACAGCGGTGCGATGATCGCGGCGTAGTCGGTGCCGATCTTGCGGTAGATGAACGGCGCGAAGATCGGCTCGACCCCCGACGAGACGCCCATCAGCATGCTCGTGGTGCCCGTCGGCGCGACGGTGAGCATCGCGACGTTGCGGCGCCCCTCCGCCAGCGCGGACTCGTGGAACCCGGGGAACGCGCCGCGCTCCTCGGCCAGCGCAGAGCTCGCCTCGGTGGCGGCCTCGCGCAGGTGGGTGATCATCGCGTGCACCGCCCGCCGGCCCTCGTCGCTGTCGTAGCGGAAGCCCATCCGGATGAGCGCGTCCGCCAGCCCCATGATCCCGAGGCCCAATCGGCGCAGGTAATGGCTCATCTCGCGGTTGTCCTCGAGCGCGAACTTGTTGACCTCGAGCACGTTGTCCAGGAAGCGGATCGTGGTCCGCACGTCGGCGCGGAAAGCGTCGGCGTCGAAGCCCTCGAGCCCCACCGCTTCCCGTTGGACGTAGGCAGCGAGGTTGATGGCGCCGAGGTCGCAGGGTTCGCCGGGAAAGAGCGGGATTTCGCCGCAGTTGATGAGCGACGAAGTCCATTTGCGATGAACGCGTGAGCCACGGGCTCCGTCATGTCGAAGACCGGCTCGACGCCGTCGGGGATGACGTTGGTCGACACGTGGTCTCGAAGCGCTGCGCGTACGACGGGCGCTGCTTGGCGTCGAGAGGGCTCTTCGACCCTGCGTTGCTTGGCCCGACGTCAGGAAGCCGATCTGCTCGATGAACAGGTCACGGTGTCCGCTTGGCCAGCAGCAACTCGTACTGGGCGCGCACATGCGATACTCGTTGAGGCCGCCGCGGCCGTCCGGCAGGTCGCTTCACCCGAGGCGCCGCCCGGTATAGCGTGGATGACGATCACCAGACCGAAGTTGGCGAGCAACAGTTGAACGTCTGGGAGGAGACTCGGCGAGGAGCTGGGCGAGCCGAACCGGCACGCTCTTCTTGCCTGGACTCGCCGTGCACGGACTCCGTCGGCCGTCGAAGAGGCCCTGGAGGAAGCCGACAGAACGGCTTCGCGCGGCGCTCAAGATGGCGTCGGTAACGCGCTTCGCACCGGGTCTGCACGTCGAAGGCCTCGAGGTTCGCCAAGACGGCGATGACAACGTGTCCGAAGCCAACCTGATCTGACTCAGCGTGCGCCTGTTCGACTGCCACAGAACCGACTCGATGAACCATGCCGATGCGCGCGTTAGAGCCTCATGGTCCGCGCGCTCGAGACGAGATGCCGGCACTGCTCGTCGCCTGATGAACCGTCGCCGACGAGCAGACGCCATGGGAGCACGGTACGGTCTAGAACGTGGCCATCGCCCACGAGCATGCGGCGAACAGTCGCAACGTCCGGTCCTCGGACGCGATTGCCGGCTCCTGACCGAGGCGGGCGCGCCGCGGTGCGTCGTGCAGGCGCGACCTAAAATCGTACCGTCGCCCGCAGCTTCGCCCGCTTCGAACAGCACTCCGTCTCGAGACGGTTACGAGTTCGTGCCGAACCACCCGGGTATGGAGCCGGTGATTCGCGCGTCAGAACGCAGTTCGAAACCAGCTTCGTCGTGGCGCGGAACACCCGCACGCACCGGACCTTGAACACCGTGACGGAAGAAACCCTGGCGTCTCGAGCGGGAAGCCGATGCCGTCCGATCAACGGCGCAGAGGTCGCGACTCGAAGAGTTCGGCGACCGTGCCGCGCGCCTGCGGTGGGTCATGACCCAGGTAGTCGGCAGGTGACGCACGGGTTCGTGGCCTTGATGTCCCCCAACGACGCCCGCATCGGGTTGAACTCGTTGATGCGGTCCACGTAGATCAGGCCCGGCTCGCCCGTCTGCCAGGCGTGCTGGGCGATCTCCCAGAGGACGCCGCCCGGGCCGTCGGCCTGCGCCTGCTCCATGAAGTCGTCGGTCACGAGCACCGAGATGTTGAACGTGCTGATGTCGCCCTCGGCCTGCTCGCGCTCGAGGTCCTTCGAGGTGATGAAGTCGTGGACGTCGGGGTGAGTGATCGAGATCGTCGCCATCCCCGCGCCACGCCTCGTCCCGCCTTGCCTGATCACGCGCAGCGTGGGCGAGAAGACGTACCGCAGCGTCGCCACCGGTCCCGCGTGCGCCGCGCCGCCCAAAGCCGCCCAACGGGCGAAGCTGTCGAAGACCTCCACGGCGAACGACGACGGCCCGCTCGACGTGCCGCCCGAGCCGTTGACGGGCGTCCCCTCGGCGCGCAGCGAGCTCAGGTCGAGGATCAGGTCGTCGCCCGCGAGCAGCGTCCGGACGACCTGCGCGGCCGCGGCCCAGATGCGCTCGACCGAGTCGCCCACCTGGGTCACGGGGATGCCGGGCGGGGTGTCGTGGTACTCGACGAAGCGCGCCGCGTGGTAGCCACGCGTGGTGTAGGTGCCGTGCACGAGGTCGAGGAAGGTGCCGTCGCGCACCTTCTCGTAGTCGGCATGACCGGGCGTGATCGTGAGGAACAGACGGCCCACCCGCCCTGCGAAGGCGCGCTTGGGCGGGAGTGGGTCGAGGTTGAGACCGTTGCCGCCGCCCACCTTGGTGACCACGGCCAGCTTGGTGGCCAGGTGGAGGACCCAGTCGTCGGTGCCCTCGGTCTCGGGGCGACCGTCCTGGACGAAGCAGTTGAGCACGTTGCCGTGGTTGGTGGCGGCGCCGGCCAGGACCCGTCCACCGGGGCAGAAGCGCTTGCCCACCATCAGGTCGAAGAAGCGGTCGGCTTGCGCGACGCGCAGCTCGGCCGGCTCGGGCTTCGCGACCCAATCGGCCACGCGTCGGAACATGCCCAGCAGGTCGCCGTCCCCGTCCAGGAAGTACTGCCGCTTGGCGATCGACACCGCGTGCTGGTCGAACGCGGCGAGGGCTTCGGTGCTGGGATTGGGAACGACGTCGGCCACGCTGGGCACCCCTTTTCGCGCGTACGAGCCCGGGAGGGTGGGGCCTCCGGGGCTCAGGTTCGCTCGGTCGAGTACTACATCTGGTACGTATCGATCTCCTACATACAAGTCTCAGTGCACGGTCGATGCGATGTTCGCCACAAACCCGGCGTGTCCCGCGGACCGGGGATCGAGCGCGCTTCGCGAACGCGACGTAACGGCGATCCTAGCACGGGTACCAGATGTGGTGCTCGGAGTCACCACGCTCGCTAGCCATGGTATCTAGAGCGTCCTGGACGTGCTCCCTCGCAGCGGGACGCGAGGGGTCGCGTCCAGGACGCACGGCACGAATCGGGCCGTCTTCAGTGCCTGAAGTGACGCCGTCCCGTGAACACCATGGCCAACCCCTGCTCGTCGGCCGCGGCGATCACCTCGGGATCGCGCACCGACCCCCCCGGTTGCACGACCGCCGTGGCCCCCGCGGCGGCGGCGGCGTCCAGGCCGTCGCGGAACGGGTAGAAGGCGTCCGAGGCGCAGGCGCCGCCGGCAGCGCGGCCCGCCGCCTTGCGTGCGGCGATCTCGGCGGCGTCCACGCGGCTCTGTTGGCCCGCGCCGATGCCCACGGCGCGGCCGTCCTTGACGAGGACGATCGCGTTCGAGCTCACCGCCGCGCACACGATCCAGGCCATCGCCAGGTCGGCCCACTCCGCCTCCGTCGGCGCGCGCCTCGTCACCACCTGCCAGGCGTCGCGGTCGACGACGACGTCCTCGGGGCTCTGCACGAGGAAGCCGCCGTCGATGCGCCGCAAGCCGTACCGCAACGGCCCGGGCGCCGGTGCTTCGAGCACCCGCATCGCCTTGCGCTTGGAGGCGAGCACGGTGCGCGCCTCGTCGTCGTAGCCCGACGCGATGAGCACGTCGGCCTTGGGGTTGGCCATCAGCGCCTCCGCCAGGGTCCGGTCCACCACGCCGCGCAGCGCCACCACACCGCCGAACGCCGACTTGGGGTCGGCTTCGAACGCCCGCTCGTAGGCCGTGGCCAAGTCACCGGCGACCGCCACGCCGCAGGGGTTGGCATGCTTGACGACGACCGCCGCCGGGCCCGCCGGGAACGCGTGGACGAGACGCCAGGCGGCGTCGGCATCGAACAGGTTGAGGTACGAGAGCGCCACGCCGCCATGCTGCGTGGCGTCGTCCCACCAGCCGCGTTGACCGGCTTCGCGGTAGCGCGCCCCCACCTGGTGCGGGTTCTCACCGTAGCGCAGGATCTCCGCGCGCTCGAGCGTGACGTGGCGCGTGGGCGGCAGTGGGTCGTCGCCGTCGAGGTACGCCACGATGGCGGCGTCGTAGGCCGCGGTGTGGGCGAAGGCGTCGCGCGCCAGGGCGCGGCGCCGCTCGAGCGGCAGCGGGCCGCTCCGCAACGCCTCGAGGGTCGGGCCGTACGCCGTGGGGTCGACGACGACCACGACCCGGGCGTGGTTCTTCGCCGCCGCCCGGATCATCGTGGGACCGCCGATGTCGAGTTGTTCCATCGCCTCGTCGTCGGTGACATCGGGCTTCGCGACGGTGGCGCCGAACGGGTAGAGGTTGACGGCGATCAGGTCGATCGCCTCGAGCCCGTGCGCGGCCAACTCGGCCTCGTGCTCGGGCGTCGGCTTGGCCAGCAAGCCGCCGTGGATGGCGGGATGGAGCGTCTTCACCCGCCCACCCAAGATCTCGGGGGCGCCGGTCACCGATGCGACGCTGCGCGCATCGAGACCGGCCTCGACGAGCGCCTTGTGGGTGCCGCCGGTGGCGATCAGGTCGTAGCCGAGCTCCGCCAGCCCGCGGGCGAAATCGATGAGGCCGTGCTTGTCGGAAACGCTGAGGAGGGCGCGAGGCATGGCCGAAGGGTACCAGCGTCAGCGCCCGTCGGTACCCCCCAGGCGGGACGCAGCGGCGGGCCACGAACGGGGGCTGCCCGCGAGGCACGAAGGAGACCCGCCCCAAGGGCACGCACGCGAGCGGCGCCAGGCAGGATCGCCCGGCGCCGCTCACGTCAGCTCGACCTACCCGGCCGGCTGCTCCGATCGAACCCGTGCTTCAACCCGACCTCGTCACTGCGCCTCGGGGGCCGGGGTCTCCTCCGCCGGGGTCGCCTCGGCCGGCGTCGCGTCGGCCGGCGTCGCGTCGGCCGGCGTCGCGTCGGCCGGGCGTCGCGTCGCTGGGCGCCGCACCGTCCTCGGGCTGGACCGGCGTGGCCGTCGGATCGACCTCGTCGGCGGTGTCGGTGACGGCGCCGTCGCCCACACCCAGGTCGAACGTGGGAGGCGTCGCTTCGACCAGCGTGGCCTCGACCGGGATCTCGGCGCGCAGCTCGTCCAGCCAGGCGTTGCGCAGCTCGGCGCGGCGCTGGGCGAGGACCGTGTCCGTGACCTGGCCGCGGACCTCCTCGAGCGGCCGCACGCGTTCCGGCGTCCGCTCCGCGACCAGGACGACGTAGCGTTCGACCGTCGTGGTCTGCGGCTCGGCCGCCGTCTCGGCGCTGGCCGCGTCCTCAGTCTGGGTGTCGACGGCCTCGGGCAGCGCGGTGACCTCGTCGGTCAGCGCCAGCACGTCGGAGACCTCCCAGGGCGTGCCCGGCACGGGTTCGAACGCGTCGGTGCCGAACAAGGTGGTGTCGAGGACGTCCTCGAGCTGACCCGGACGGACGGTGCCGAGCTCTTCGACGCCGGCCTCCAACGCCGCGGCCGCCTCGACGTAGTCGGCCCCCTCGAGCAGCTGCGACCGGTAGGCGGCGGCGTCCTCGATCGACGCCAGGTCGACCCGGACCGTCACCGCCGACGCCGGCACCGTGAACTGCTGCTGGTTCTCCTCGTAGTACGCCACGACGTCCGCCTCGTCGACGGACGCGTCGCGGGCCACGTAGGCGAGCGCGCTCTGAGCCACCAGCGAGCGCGGCCCGACGAACGGCACGTCGAGTCGCTCCGCGCCCTGGATCGCCAGTTCCTGGTCGACGAGCTGACCCTGGATGGCGGGCTTGAAGAAGGCCGTGATCAGCACCGCGTTGTCGGGCGACAGCGCCTGCTGGATCTGCGGGTTGGTGTACGTCGCGCGCACCACCTGCGAGCGCAGGATCTCGGTGTCGCCCACCCGTGCCACCGGTTCGTCCTGGTAGGTCAACAGGCTCTCGGCCGGCACCTCGATCCGCGCCGACTCGACCAGGTCGTTCACGGCCGCCTCGAGCACGCCCGACTGCTTGGCCGCCAGGGCGTCGTCGCGCACCACGTCGGCGACCTCTTCGAAAGGACGCGGCTCGGAGGGCAGGTACCCCTCGACGACGACCACGTGGAAGCGGTTGTCGGCTTCGACGACCTCGGTCACGCCCTCCCCCTGCAGACCGAAGGCCGCGGTGGCGACGGCGGTGGGCAGCGCGGGACGGCCGACCGGACGCGGAGCGGTTTCGCCCGCGGCCGCGCCCAGGGCGCCGCCCCGGTCGGCGCGCTCGACCGACATCTCACTGGCCACGGTGGCCGCGTCCTCGCCCGCGAGGATGCGATCGCGCGCCTCGACGGCGGCCTCCAGCGTCTCGGTGACCAGATGGCGGGCCACGATGCGTTCCTCGCTGACGTAAGCGTCGCGGTTGCCCTCGAAGTAGGCGGCGACCTCTTCGTCGGTCACGTCGACGCCCTCGACGATGGACGCCTCCCAGCGCTGCTGGCGGAGTTGCTCGCGCAGGTAATCGCGGAACGTGGCGTCGTTGAAGCCGGAGCCGCCGATCAAGCGCAAGTAGGCGTCGTCGTTCGCGCGACCGTCCACGCCGCGGCTGGTGCGGAACTCGTTGACCGCGTTGCGCACGTCACCGTCGGTGACCCGCAGGCGGGCGCTGTCCTGCCGCACGAGCTCCTGCCGGATGACGGTGTCGACGAGGAGCAGGTCGAGGTCGTCACCCACCTCTCCCTCGGACACGGCGGCGAACAGGGGGTTGGACCGCGCCTGGGCGATCTCGAGCTCGTGGATCGGCTCACCGTTGACGCGCAGGGCGACCGCGCCGAGCTGGTTGGCGCCACCGGTTCCCAGGCCGAGTGAGGGGGTGAAAGTGATGACCATCCCGAGCAGGAGCCCGATCGAGACGACCCACAGGATGATCGTGTTGGCACGGCGGCTGAGCTTCATGGGTGTTGACGTCCTCCAAGGCGTGGTGCTAGCTTGACGTTTGCGTTCGTACGGTTCTCGCGCGCCCGTAGCTCAGTCGGATAGAGCGTTCGCCTCCGGAGCGAAAGGTCACAGGTTCGAATCCTGTCGGGCGCACCAAACCACGGCGCAGCATCTCGAACGATGCTCTCGACCGTTCTGCAGCGTCGAAAAGTGTATCACGCACCCCGGATGAGGAGTTGAAGCCATCGTCCGGCAGACCGACGGAGACGCGCAGGGTTCACCGGGGTCGGACCCCGGACCCGCACGAACCCACCACCTTCAGAAGAACCGGCCGGGCACGAACGGCAGCTCGCCCAACAGGCGCCGCGCCTCGGCCACCGGCGCATCGACCCCGCGCGCGAGCTCGCGCACCGTCGAACGGGCCTCGACGTCGGGCACCACCCCCCCGTCCAGCGACGCCTCGGAGGCGGTCGCCAAGTTGGCGATGGCGACGAGGACGCGGCTGCCGTCCGGCAGCTCGAACGCCCGCACCGCTTCGACGTTGCCCGCCGTTCGCTCGCCCACGACCCGAGCCCGACCCGCCTCCACCAGGGCGCCCGCCACCACCTCGGCCGCGCTGGCGTTCTCGGCACCGACCACCACCACGACCGGTCCCTCGAAGCGCAGCGGATCGACCAAGCGCACCTCGCTGAGGACGTCGCCACCGCGCCCCTCGAGGCGGGCGACGCCCTGCGGCACGCCGCGCGGACCGTTCTCGACGACGTAGACGCCGCGCCACGCCATCTCGCCGTGCACGGACGCGGTCACCCACGGACCCTCTAGGAAAGCTCCCAACGTCAGACCCGCTTCGAGCAGGCGTCCGCCCAGGTTGCCGCGCAAGTCGAGGATCAACGCCCGCGCCCCGGCCGCCGCGAGCTCGCGCAAGGCGGCGTGGACGTCGGCCGCGACGCCGTCCTCGTTGAACGTGGGTACGTGCAGGTACCCCACGGTCTCGTCGATCATGGTGGCGTACGGGCGGGCGGCCAACCGTTCGAAGGCGATCACCGCGCCCGCCACCTCCACCGTGCGCGACACGGCGCCGCGGTCGACCGACAACACCGTCGACCCGAGCGCGAGCGCGTCGGCCAAGACCCCGTTCGCCTCGAACAGGCTGCCCGAACGACGAAGGTCGGTGTCGCCCACGCGGGTGATCACGTCGGCCCGGCGCAGCCCCGCCCGGTCTGCGGGCGTGCCAGGGTACACGCGCTCGACGACCAGGCCGCGATCCTCGACGTAGGCGAGCTGGACCCCCAGACGCGGCATCCCCGTGGTCGATCGATCCGGCTCCAGCGGCTGGCCGTCGTTGGCGAACGGCCGCCCCACCCAGGTCGAGTGTTCGTCGGCCAGCGAGCGCACCATGCGGGTGAGGACGGCGTCGAAGGCGGCGCGTTCCACGGCGGCGAGCGCCTCCTCGCGGTAGGCGGCGCCCCAGGCCGACCAGTCGCGGTAGGCGGGGTTCCAGTACTCGCGGGCGAAGAGGTCGACCACGGCGTCGAAGACCCGACCACGACCATCGGGACCGTCCCACAGCGTCGCTGGGACCTCGACCGTCGGCCGCGGGGGCGGCGTCTCGAGCGGCGGCTGACCCGCCGCCAGCCCCAGCAGCGCCAAGGCGAGCGCGAGTCCCCAGGTGCGCATCCACGCCCTCACCATCTCGGCAGGCCCCCGGCCGGCCGGCGCCATGGCCACGTCATCATCACGCCCTCGCCTCCCCACACGTCCACGGGTGCACCGTCGAGCCGAAGCTCGATGGCCTCGACGGCGCCCGGTTGGGTCAGCGTGTAGGTCAGCTGGGCCAACCGACCGATCATCGAGGCGCTGCCTCCGCCGCGCGCGACCTCACCGCTCAGGTCGACGACGAGCACCTCGTCGTCCCAGAAGACGTCCAACACCCGCGTGCTCGACGGCAGCTCGCTCGAGAGGCCGCGCGCGGCCTCGGCCGCGGTGGGGCCCTCGACCAACGCCTCGACCGCCGAACGGGCGCCGGCGACGTCGTCGGTGGGGCGCAGGCGGCGCACCACGCCCTCGAGCGTGAGCGCCCGGTCGTCGGAGCGGACCAGGTACACCACGGTATCGGGCATGCGCTGCAGGCTGCGCGCGACGAGCGTCCCGACCAACACCAAGAGCAACAGCAGCGCCAGGCCCACCACCCGCAACGCGACCGTGCGGCCGCTCACGGTCCGCCGCCGGCCGACGGGTCGTCGACCTCGTCGACGGTCGGATCGTCCTCGGTCCAGCCGGCGCGCCAGGCGGAATCTTCGGCGAACCAGGCGACGTCTTCGTCGTCGGGCAGGAGCCGCGCCGCCCGTTCGTAGGCCAAGGCGGCCTCCTCGAAATCCCGCTGGGTGTACGCCAAGCGGCCCAACCAGGCCCACGCCAGGCCGGCCTCCGGGTCGGCAGCCACCACGGCTTCGAAACGCTCGCGGGCTTGCGCGAACTCGGCGCGCTCGAAGGCGGCGACGCCGGCGGCGAAGGCGTTGGCGGCCGGGTCGTCGTCGCCCGCGCCGTAGGCGAGTTGCTGGCGCAGCAGGTTCAGGAAGTCGCTGGCGCGACGGTCGGCCGGATCGAGCGCGACCACCCGCGCCCAGGCCCGCTCGGCCGCGGCCAGCCGCCCCAGCTCCTGGCGCGTGCGGCCGAGCCACGCCCACGCCTCGGCGAAGGCGTCGTTGGCGGTCACCGCCTCTTCGAAGCGGGTGGCGGCCGTCTCGGGGTCGCCGAGTTCGTACGCCGACAGGCCCGCGAAGAAGGCGCGGCCCGCCTCGACCCCGAACGCGACCTGGGTCTCGGCGAGGCGCAGGAAGTAGCGCAGGCCGTCGTCGTCGGGCCGCAGCTCGACGGCGGCGGCGAAGGCGACGACGGCCGAGGCCGGGTCGCCGCGTTCGAGCGCGACGCGGCCCGCCCAGGCGTGCGCGTCGGCGAACGACGGTGCCGCGTTGCGCGCCAACTCGAACGACTCGGCCGCCCCCGCCAGGTCGCCGGCGGCGTACCGCGCGGCCCCCTCGCGGAACGCGAAGCTCGCCTCGGACCCGACGTCGACGGCGAGGCGGGCCTCGGTGAGGAAGAAGGTCGCGTCGGGATCGTCGGGTTGGAGCTCGAGCCAGCGTTCGAGGTGGGGCATGGCGCCGCTCGGGTCGCGCAGGTCGAGCAGCGCCCGAGCGAGCCAGCGGCGTCCGTCCGGGTCGTCGGGGAAGGCGGCCACCCAGCGTTCGAAGACCTGGGCCGCGCCCTGGAGGTCGTCCGCTTGGTAGCGCGCGAAGCCGAGGTTGCGGTAGGCGTCGGCCACGAGCGCGGCCGTCGTGGGGCCGGGCGGCACGGGCGGCTCCGCGTCCGCCCACGGCGCGTCGGGACGGAGGTCCACGAGGGTGTCGGCGGCGTCGAGCACCCGCACCCACCAGCCCACGGTGGCGTAGACGCGCGTCAACAGGCGCTGCGGGGCGGGGTGCTCGGGCGCCGCCGCCACGGCCGCGCGCGCGGCCCGCAGCGCGGTCGCCCACGCGTCGGCGTCCGGTGTCCACGGGTGCGGGGTGGTGCTCGCGAACTCGGCCGCCTCGACCGCCCGTGCCCAGACGTCCTCGACCCCCGCCGGCAACGGCGGGTCGCCCGGCGCCAAAGCGCTCTGGGCCGGGGCCGCCGCCATGAGCAGCGTCACCATGAGGACGAGGGTGTGACGGCGCACATCCATAGGTAGGTTGTACCGGAACGCGATGACATGCGGGTGGGTTCGGCGTACGGTCGGGGCCGCCGGCGAGGGTGCCGACGCGACCGACGAGGTACCTGCGCGGTTGACCCTCACCGGGTGCACGGGTAGCCTGGTCGCCCGGACGCCCGTGGAGCTCGATCCGTTCCGGATCTCCGCCTGGGGCGTTCGCGAGAGGATCCCATGTTCCAGAGCCTCGGCGATCGACTCCAGAACGTCTTCGACGGCTTGCGCGGCCGCGGCAAGCTCAGCGAAGCCGACGTCAAGACGGCCTTGCGCGAGGTGCGCGTGGCGCTGCTCGAGGCCGACGTGAACCTGGACGTGGCCCGCGACTTCGTCGCCCGGGTCCAGGAGAAGGCGATCGGGTCCGAGACGCTCCTGTCGCTGAACCCCGATCAGCGCGTGGTCGCCATCGTGCACCAAGAGATGATCGACATCCTCGGCGGCAAGGCGGTGCAGCCGCAGCTGCGCAACGAGGGCAACGTGTGGATGCTGGTCGGCCTGCAAGGGGCCGGCAAGACCACCACGGCCGGCAAGCTCGCCTACCGCTACAAGGGCCAGGGTCGCCGCCCGCTCCTGGTGGCCGCCGACACCCAGCGACCCGCCGCCCGCGAGCAGCTGCGCATCCTCGGGCGTCAGATCGGCGTGCCGGTGCTCGAGGTCGAGGACGACGAGCCGGTGGCCGTCACCAAACGTCGGCTCGACGCCGCGCTGCGGGCCGACTTCCGCGACCTGGTCATCGTCGACACCGCCGGCCGCCTGCAGATCGACGAGCGCCTGATGGACGACCTCGCCGCCCTGCGCGAGGCCCTCCAGCCGACCGAGCGCGTGCTCGTCGTGGACGCCATGACCGGCCAGCAGTCGCTGCCGGTGGCCAAGACGTTCGACGAGCGCATCGGCCTCTCCGGCCTCATCCTCACCAAGATGGACGGCGACGCCCGTGGTGGCGCAGCCTTGTCGGCGAAGCACGTGACGGGCAAACCGATCATGTTCGCCGGCATGAGCGAGAAGATCGACGGTCTCGAGCCGTTCTACCCGGACCGGGTGGCAGGACGCATCCTGGGGATGGGCGACGTCCTCACCCTCATCGAGAAGGCCAAGGCGCTCGAGGGCGACGACGAGCCGCTCGAGAAGGGCAAGGGGCTGGCCGACTTCAGCCTGGCCGACATGCTCACCCAGATGCGCCGCATCAAGCAGATGGGGTCCTTCACCGACGTGCTCAAGATGATCCCGGGCGCCAACAAGCTCATGCCGCCGGGCGCCGAGATCGACGAGCGCGAGATCGGCCGGGTCGAAGCGATCATCTCCAGCATGACCGAACGCGAGCGCCGCGAACCCCGCCTGCTGAACGCCAGCCGCCGCAAGCGGATCGCGCGCGGGTCCGGTACCACCGTGCAGGACGTGAACCGCCTGATGAAGAACTACGAAGAGATGCGGACGCTCATGAAGCGCATGGGCAAGCGCCCGCCCGGTCGAGGGGGCCGTGGCCGACCGCGGCTGTGACGAGCGCAGCGGCGCTGCCACCCCACGCGTGGACAGGCGGCGCCGGACCGTGTAGCATCAGAGGTTGAGACGTTCGATCCGGGGGTCGCCGCGCGGCGTCCGGTCGATGCCATGGAACGAAGCCCGGCAGCTGCCGGTCCCCCGGTGCACCGCCCGGGGCAACACCCCAGGAGGGACACCACGATGGTCAAGATCCGCATGATGCGCATGGGCGCCAAGAAGAACCCCCACTACCGCATGGTCGTCGTCGACGCGCGCGTCAAGCGCGGCGGCGATTACATCGAGTCGCTCGGCCACTTCGACCCGCGCGCCGCCGAGGGCACGCCGCTGGCGATCGACGCCGAGCGCGCTTCGCACTGGCTGGCGCAGGGCGCCCAGCCCACCGAGACCGTCCTGCGCCTGCTCGAGAAGGCCGGCGTCGCCGTGCCCGACGTGCGCGCGAAGCGCGGCCGCGGGTACGTCGCTCGCACCGCCGCGGCCCAGAGCCAGGCCTGAGCGTCGAGCGCATGCCGCGCGAACTGGTCACCTACGTCGTCCAGAACCTGGTGTCGGACGTCGATGCGCTGGACGTGCGCGAGGTGTCCGACGCGCGCGGCGGCATCCGCATCGAGATCCGCTGCGACACCGCCGACGCTGGCCGCATCATCGGTCGCGGCGGCCGCGTGATCAACGGCCTGCGGACGTTGGCGCGGGCGGCCACCGACGGTCGCAAACGGGTGGACGTCCACCTGATCGAGTAAACGGTGGTGGACCGACCTCAGAACGTCTCGAGCGCGCATCCACCTGACGGGTGGGTGCGTGTGGCGACGTTGGGTCGACCCTTCCAGGTGCGCGGCGCCCTCAAGGCGCAGGTGACCGACGCGGACGCCCAGACCGCGTTGCGAACGCTGGCGCGCGACGTGGGGCCCGTGTGGGTGAGCGGCGTGGGCCTCACACGCCTCCGTGAAGCGCGCCCGGTGAGCGGCGGCTTGGCGCTCGCGTTCCAGGGCATCTACACGCCTGAACGGGCCCGCGACCTCGTGCATCAGAGCGTCTGGTGTTCCCCGGGTTCCCTGCCCGAGCCTGCTGACGACGACAGCGTCGCCGTCGAGCGCCTCGAGGGCGCGCTGGTGACGGTCGACGGTGAGGCATACGGCCGGGTCGTGCACGTGGTGACGGGCGCCCAGGACCTGCTCGTCGTCGCTGGACCCGATGGCGAACGGTGGGTCCCGTGGGGCGCGCCGTACGTCACTTGGGACGGGGAGGCCGTTGACCTGGTCGACCCGCCACCGGGCCTGCTCGACCTCGACGAGGCCACGGTCGTGGCGCCGAGCGCCGATGACGCCGCCGATGCGGGTTGAGCCACGCACTCGCCGTCTCTTCTGTGACGCGGAACGCTGGCGGCGACCTGCCGCTCGGGTCTCCGCCCCGTAAGCTGAACGGCAGAGTCCCGGCGTTCCGAGTGAGCCGGCGCCGACGAGGAGAACGCCCATCGCCGAACCCCTAAGGATCGGGATCGTCACCGCCACGTACACGCCCTCGCGCAACGGCGTCGCGACCTCGACGGCGCTCTTCGTGCGAGGTCTGCGTGACCTCGGACACACGGTCCGGGTGTTCGCCTCCGACCACCCCCTGGCTCGGCCCGAGGTGGACGTCATCCGTCTGCCCGGCCTCCGGGCCAGCACCCTGCCCGACTACCCGCTGCTCCTGCCGGTCGGCCCGATCGCCACGCGCCTGCTCCCGATCCGCGACTTCGACGTCATCCACACGATGCACCCCTTCGTCGCCGGTCGGACCGCGCTGGCCTGGGCACGCCGCAGCCACGTCCCGCTGGTCTTCACCGCGCACACCCAGTACCACGCCTACGTCCATTACGCGCCGACGCCCAGCGGCGTCACCACCTGGGCGGTGCGGCGCCACGTGCGTGCCTTCGCGCACGAGGTCGACCTCGTGCTGGCGCCCGGCGCCGCGATCGTCGACACGCTGCGCGACTACGGCTACGCCGGACCGATCGAACCGATGCCGAACCCGGTCGACCTCGCGAGTTACGAGGGAACGCCGGATCCCGCGCTGCGGGCGCGCTTCGGTGTGCCCGACGACGCCCTCCTGGCCGTCTACGTCGGCCGAATGGGCCACGAGAAGGGCCTTCCGCTCCTGCTCGAGGCCTTCGAGCTGGCGCGACGGAGCGAGCCGCGCCTGCACTTGCTCATGGTCGGCGACGGCCCGCTCCGAACGCCTTTGGCGGCGCGCGCGCAAGCGCACGTGCACTGGGTCGGCCCCGTCCCGCATCACGAGGTCGCCCACCATCTCGTCGCGGCCGACGTCTTCGTGACCGCGTCCGTCAGCGAGGTCCAGCCCATGACGTTCCTGGAGTCGTGGGCGGCCGGTACGCCCGTCGTGGCCGTCGACTCGGCCGCCGCGCGCGACCTCCGGGCGGGCCCTGCGTTGACGGTGAGCGCGGCCGACGCCGAGGACCTCGCCCGCGCGCTCCTCGCGATCGCCCGGGGCGCCGATCCACGGTCGCGGCGGATAGCGGCGCGGACGGCGGCCCTGGCGTTCGACGTCGGCGAGCGGGCGGCGGCCCTCGAAGCGGCCTACCGCCGGGTGATCGGTCGGCAGCCGGCGCCGAGGCCGCGGCCCGGGGCACGGGTCGGGACCCAGCTCTAGCGATGCGCATCACCGTCTACACGCTGTTCCCCCCGCTGATCGAGGCGTGGCGCGAGGAAGCGCTCGTCGGCCGCGCCGTCTCCCGCGGGCTGCTGGAGCTCGAGGCGCGCGACCTGCGCCGCTTCGCCGGCAACCGCACGGGTCGGGTCGACGACGCGCCCTACGGCGGCGGCGCCGGCATGGTGATCCGCGTCGACGTGGCGGCTGCGGCGATCGCCGAGGCGCGGGCCGAGGATCCCCCGCCCGACGAGGTGGTGCTCCTCTCCCCCGCCGGCGCCCCGCTCACCCAGCGCGTCGTGGAGGACCTCGCCAGCCGCCGTCACCTGGTGCTCCTCAGCGGCCGCTACGAGGGCTTCGACGCCCGCACCGAGGCGCTGGTCGACCGCGAGCTCTCGATCGGCGACTTCGTGCTCATGGGGGGCGAGCTCGCTGCGCTGTGCGTCGTCGAAGCCACCGCGCGCTTGCTGCCAGGCGTGCTCGGCGACGCCGACAGCCACCGCCAGGACTCGTTCACCACCGGTCTGCTCGATTACCCGGAGTACACCCGGCCGCTCGAGCACGAGGGGGTGGGGGTTCCCGAGGTGTTGCGCTCGGGCCACCACGGCGAGGTGGCGGCGTGGCGACGGCGCGAAGCGCTGAGGCGGACCTGGTCCCGGCGCCCCGACCTGATCGACGACGCCGCCCTGAACGAAGAAGACCGGCGCTGGCTGGCGCGCTTGCGCGCCGAGACCGAGCGCCGGTCCGAACCGTGACGGGCCGCGAGCCTACTCGAGCAGCGCGGCGACCTGTTCGGTGAGATCGAGACCGTCCGCGGCGTAGACCACGAGACCGCTCTCGGCCGCCGCACCGATGTCCATGACCACGGCGATCCCGTTCTCGTCGGCCACCGTCTTGATGGCGGCGTTGACGGCTTCGATGGCGGGCCGGGCGGCGTCGTTGATGTCGGCCTGGTAGCGCGTCTGCACGGTCTGCAGCGTGGCGAGGAGGACGTCGAACAGCTCGGCCTCGTCGTTCGTGAGGCCCTCTCCCTGCCGCTTCGCCTGCAGCTCGTCGAGTTGCGCGCGGATGTCGCCGATCTCGGACGCCGCCAGCTCACGCAGGTCGTTGGCCGATTGGCCCGCCGGGTGTGCGGCGATGAGCGACTGGGAGTCGACGAACGCGAGTCGGCTCGGGGCCTCTTGGGCGCCGAGGTTGGCGCCGACCATGAGCGCCACGGCGAGGGTCGCGATTAGGGGAAGGGTGAGTCTCTTCATAGCGTCGGGAAGCGTAGCACGGGCACGATGAGAAGCCGTTCCCCATGCCAAACCCCCCCGCTGTCGTCACCCCCGCCGTCCCCGCCCCGTGATCGCAGCCTGGATCGCCCTGTGCGCCGTCCTGGGGAGCCTCATCGGCTCCTTCGCCAACGTGGTCGTGTACCGCTGGCCGCGCGGCGAGTCGGTCGGTCGCACCGCGCTCGCGCTGCCCCGCCTGCGCCCGCACCCTGGGCCCGCTCGACCTGGTGCCCGTCGGCTCCTGGTTGGTGTTGCGCGGCCGCTGCCGCACCTGCGCCGCCCCCATCTCGCCGCGCTACCCGCTCGTGGAGGCGGCCTTCGCGATCGGCTTCGGCGGCCTCGCCTGGGCCTTCCCCATCACCACGGCCGGCACCACGGTGGTCCCGCTGCTGGTCCTGTTCGCGATGCTCACCACCGCGGCGCTCATCGACCTCGACACGTACCTGCTTCCCGACGCCCTGACGCTACCGGCGACCGTGGTGGCGGTCGTGGGCGCCTTCTGGTACGAGCGCGGCACCGGCCTTCCCACACCGCTCGAAGCGCTCGTGGGTGCGGCGGTCGGCGCCGGGGTGCTGGTGCTCATCAACCGGATCGGAAGCCTGGTGCTGCGGCGCTTCGCCGACACCGAGGAACGCCTCTGGCCCTTCTCGCTCGACACGGTCAACGCCGCGGCGCTCGTCGGCGTGATGGGCGGGTGGACCTGGGCGCTCGGCGGCGGCGCGCTGCAGGCGCTCGCGAGCGCCGTCGCGCGGCGCCCCGTCCGCCTGCCGGAACCGGTGGTCTACGCCGCCTGGCTCGTGGCGCTCGTCTTGGTGGGCTCCGGCTGGGCGCTCGGTTGGGGCGTCGGGATCGTCGAGGGCGTCGCCGGGAGCACCATCGGCGCCGGCGCCTTCGCGCTCGTGGGCGCGGCCTGGTGGTGGGGGGTCGAAGCCCGGCAGGGTGAGCGCAAGCCGCCGCTCGCCGAAGCCGGGCCGCCCGAAGACGACGACGGCGAGCCCGTCGCGATGGGCTTCGGCGACGTCAAGCTGGCCGCCCCCCTGGGCGCCTTGCTCGGCTGGGACGGCTTCCTGGTGGGTCTGCTGTTCGCCGTGGTGGTGGGCGCCGTCCTGGGTGTGGTGCAACGTTCGCTGGGGGGCTCGCGCTTCGTGCCGTTCGGCCCGTACCTGGTCGTGGGGGCCTTCGCGGCCTTCTTCTTCGGCGACGCGCTCATCGGTTGGTACCTGGGCCTGCTCGGCGTCTGATAGCATCGCGGCCCATGGAACTCCCCATCGTCGACAGCCTCCACGGACGCGATCTCTTGTCGATCGCCGACCTCACGACCCCCGAGTTCCACGGCCTGCTGGACAGCGCCCTGTGGCTCAAGCGCGCATGGAAGGCCAAGGTCCGCCCGCGCCCCCTCGAACACAAGACGATCGCGATGATCTTCGAGAAGCAGTCGCTGCGCACGCGCTCGACCTTCGACATCGCCATGGTGCAGCTGGGTGGCCACTCGGTGCTCTTGTCGCAGAACTACATCGGCTGGGGGGTGCGCGAGACGATCAAGGACGTCGCGTACAACCTCGAGCGGTGGGTGGACGGGATCATGGCGCGCACGTACGGCCACGGCACCCTCACCGAGCTGGCCCTCCACGCCGACGTTCCGGTCATCAACGGGCTGTCCGACCGGCTCCACCCCTGTCAGCTGCTGGCCGACTACCTCGCGCTGCAAGAGACCTTCGGTGAACTGGCGGGCCTCAAGGTCGCCTTCGTCGGCGACGGGAACAACGTCTGTCATTCGCACGTGAACGCCGCCATCCACGCCGGCACCTCGCTCACGATCGCCTGCCCCGAGGGCTTCGATCCCGATCCCGACATCCTGTCGCACGCGCGCGAACGCGGCGCGGACGTGCGGATCGTGCGCGACCCACGCGAAGCGGCCGAGGGTGCCGACGCGCTCTACACCGACGTCTGGATCTCGATGGGCCAGGAAGAGGACACCGAACGGCGTCGCGAGGCCTTCGCCGGCTACACGATCGACTCGAGCTGGTTCGATGCGCTCTCGCCGCGCGGCGTGTTCATGCACGACCTGCCCGCCCACTACGGCGAGGAGTGCACCGAAGAGGCCGTCTACCACCCGCGTTCGATCGTCTTCGACCAGGCCGAGAACCGCCTGCACGCCCAGAAGGGCGTGCTGTTCCAGCTCCTGCGGGACGCCTGAGATGACGCTGTCGGTGGGGGTCCTGGGGGCCACCGGCTACGGCGGCGCGGGCCTGATCGAACGGCTGCGGCGTCACCCCGAGGTCCGTCTCGCCGCCCTCGCGTCACGTCAGTACCTGGGCCAGACGGTCGACGAGGCCTGGCCCCACCTGGCGGGCCTGGTCGACCTCCGCTTCGTCGACAGCGACGAGGTCATCGACGTCTGCGACGTCGTCTTCTGCGCCACCCCGCACGCGGCCACGGCGCCGCTCGTGGACGCCGCCCGTCGCGCCGGCAAGAGCGTCGTCGACCTCTCGGCCGACTTCCGACTCGACGCCGACACCTACCGCACCTGGTACGGCCCGCACCCGTGCCCGGAGCGGATCCCGGAAGCCGTGTACGGCTTGCCCGAGCTGCACCGCGACGAGCTCGTGGGCGCCGCCATCGTCGCCAGCCCGGGCTGCAACGCCACGGCGGCCACGCTGGCGTTGGCGCCGCTGGCGGCGGCCGGACTGCTCGGCGCCCACCCGGTCGCCACCATCGTGACCGGCACGTCGGGCGCCGGGCGCGGCCTCGACCTCGGCCTGCACTACGCGGAGGCCGACGAGAACGCCCGGGCTTACAAGGTCGCCGGCACCCACCGTCACACCGGCGAGATCGAAGCGAACCTGGGCCGAACGGCCGCCCAAGGCAAGCGGGCGCGCACCCACGGGCCCCGCGAACCGCTGACGTTGGCGTTCAACCCGGTGCTGGTGCCGATGGCGCGCGGCATCCTGGCCACCACCGTCACCCACCCCGAGAACGACGCCAAGACCGACGCCGAACTGCTCGACATGTACCGGACGTTCTACGCCGACGACCCGCTGGTCCACGTGCAAGCGGCGTTGCCGCAGACGAAGGCCGTGTCGGGGTCCGACCGCGCGCTCGTCAGCGTGCGCGCCGACGCACGGAGCGGCGCCATCGTGGCCTTCGCGGCGATCGACAACCTGGGCAAGGGAGCGGCAGGCCAAGCGGTCCAAGGGTTCAACGTCGCGCGCGGCTTCGAGGAGACCCTCGGCCTGCGCCTGGAAGGTCAATGGCCATGAAACTCCCCACAGGCTTCCGTGCGGCCGGCCTCAGCGTCGGTCTCAAACGGTCGGGTCGTGCCGACCTCGCCCTCCTCGTCGGTGACGCGCCGCTCGTCTGGGCGCTGACCTCCACCGAGAACCTCGTGCGCGCGCCGTGCGTCGTCCGCAACCGCGCCCGCGCCGCGGCCGAAGGGCCCGTGCGCGCCCTCGTGGTCAACTCCGGCAACGCCAACTGCGCGACCGGCGACGCCGGCGTCTGGGACAACGAGGACATGGCGGCGGCCGCCGCCGCCGCGCTCGGCGGGCAGACGCGACCTCAGGACGTCCTCACCGGTTCCACCGGGGTGATCGGCCGGCGCTTGCCGCTGGACGGCATCCGAGCCGGTCTCCCCCGTGTCGTCGACGCGCTCGGCAGCGACGTCGAGGGCTTCGCCGACGCCATCCTCACGACCGACCTGGTCCCCAAGACGACCGAGGTGCGCCTCGCCAGCGGCGCACGGGTGGTGGGGGTCGCCAAGGGCTCGGGCATGATCCACCCGAACATGGCGACGATGTTCGCCTTCGTCCTGACCGACGCGATCGCCGAGCCCGGCTGGCTGCGTCCGACCTGGTCGCGGATCGTCAGGCGCACCTTCAACCAGCTCACCGTCGACGGCGACACCTCGACCAACGACATGGCGATGGTGTTCGCCAGCGGGCGCATGCACGCCGACCTCGACGAGCTCGAGCAGGCGCTCACGCAGGTGGCCGCCGAGCTGGCGCGCGCGATCGCGCGCGACGGCGAGGGCGCCACCACGCTCCTGACCGTGAAGGTGCGAGGCGGTCGCTCTGAGGCCGAGGCGATGCGGGCCGCCCGCGGCGTGGCCGCCTCGAGCCTGGTCAAGGCGGCCGTCCACGGGCGCGACCCGAACTGGGGACGGGTGCTCTCGGCGGTCGGCCAATCGGGCGCCATCGCCGACATGGGCGCCGTGACCGTGGCGTTGCAGGGCACCGCCGTCTACCAGGGCCAACCGCTCGATTTCGACGCCACCGGCTTGTCGCAGGCCATGCGCTCCCCCGACGTCCTCATCGAGGTCGACCTCGCCGCCGGCGAAGCCGAGGGCGAGGCCTGGGGCTGCGACCTCACGGCCGACTACGTCAAGATCAACGCGCTGTATACGACCTGAAGGCCGGCGGGGTCAGCGCTTCCGATTCGACGTATGGATCGCGGGCGATCCCGGCACGGCTCAACGATGAAGTCACGTCAGCGCTTGCGATTCGACGTATGGATCGCGGGCGATCCCGGCACGGCTTCACCAGTCGAAGTCACGTCAGCGCTTCCGATTCGACGTATGGATCGCACGGCCGTGCGCCTGCTCGGCGGCTTCCATCATGGCTTCGGACAGGGTCGGGTGCGCATGTTGGGTGGCGGCGATGTCTTCGAGCGTCGCTCCCATCTCCATCGCGAGCGTCGCCTCGGCGATGAGGTCGCCGGCGTACGGGGCGACCGCGTGGACACCGAGGACCAGGTCCGTGGCCGCGTCGGCGATCACCTTCACCAGACCGTCGGTCGCCTGGGTGGCGATCGCGCGGCCCGCAGCCCCCAAGGGGAAGGTCCCGACGCGAACCTCGAAACCGGCGTCGGTGGCCTCGGCCTCGGTCATGCCGACGCTGGCCAGCTCGGGGTTGGTGTAGATCACCGCCGGGATGAGGGTGTCGAACGCGGCCGGCTTGCCCGCCGCGTGCTCGGCGGCCACCAGGCCCTCCTTCATGGCCTTGTGGGCCAGGAGCGGACCGCGAGCCACGTCGCCGATGGCGTAGATGTGGTCCACGTTCGTCTGCATCGTGTCGCTCGTCGGCACGTAGCCTCGCTCGTCGACGGTCACGCCGATCGCCTCGAGGCCCAGCCCCTTGCCGTTGGGCGTGCGACCGACGGCGATGAGCAGCTTGTCGACGACGATCGTCTCGCGCGCGCCGTCCTTGCCCTCGATCTCGACCTCGGTGCCGGCCTTCGTCTTCTTCTGCGAGAGCGCCTTCATGCCGGTCTTGAGCTGGAGGCCGCGCTTGGCGAGCGCCTTGTGGAGGACCTTCGACGCGTCGGCGTCGGCGGTCGGGGCGATCCGGTCGAGCAGTTCGACGACCGTCACCTCGCTGCCGAGCGCGGCGTAGATCTGCGCGAACTCGAGCCCGATGGCCGAGCCGCCGAGCGCCATGAAGCGCTTGGGCACCTCGGCGACGAGCAGCGCACCGGTCGAGTCGACCACGCGATCGCCATCGACCTCGAAACCGGGAAGGCTGATGGGCCGCGAGCCGGTCGCGACGATGAACTTCTCGGCCGTGACCTTCCGGTCGCCGACCGTGATCGCGTGCGGTTCGACGAAGGCGGCCTCGCCCTCGAGGACGTCGACCTTGTGGCCCTTCAGGAGCTGTCGCACGCCGCCGGTGAGCTTCTTGACGACGCCCGTCTTCCACGCTTCGAGCTTCTTCAGGTCGACGTTGGGCGCGTCGTACTCGACGCCGAACTCGGCGGCCTGCTCGCTCGACTCGAGCGTGTGGGCGACGTGGAGCAGCGCCTTGGTGGGGATGCAGCCGATGTTGAGGCAGACGCCGCCGACGTCGCCCTTCTCGACACAGGCCACCTTGAGGCCGACCTGGGCCGCGCGGATGGCGGCGTGGTAGCCGCCGGGGCCGGAGCCGATGACGATCACGTCGTAGTCCATGGTGCCTCCTCGCCGGGGGAAGGGGTGCGCTCGCGGTCGCCCGGCACGTCGGAACGCCGGCGAACCGACTCGAGGGCGGTCACCGGCACGTATGGCGCCATCCTACCGCCCCGTTCACGCGCACCCCGGTGGACGGCCACGTGCGCCCGATGGCCGTACGATGACGGCGATGCCGCCCTCGATCGCCCCCGTGCCCCATCGCTCGCTGACGAGCGACGACGTCCCGTCGCCGCGCGCCGACTTCGACGACATCGTCACCTTCGCCTACACCTTCGACGGCTACGAGCGTTTCGGGGTGGAGGCCTGCGGCGAGCTGGCCAACGCGACGCTCACGCGCTTCCTGGCCGACCGCACGTTGCCCGCCGACCTCGACGAACTGCGCGGCTGCCTGTTCTTCGAGGCGCGCCGCTGGATCGTCCTGGAGCGCGAGCCCGACACCCGCGCACGGCTGTACGTCGGCGCCCTGCTCGACCGCCTGGCCGAGCGGCTGGACGTGGCCCACGAAGGGGCCACGCCGCTGCCGATGGCCTGAGGACGCGGTCGGGCGGTAGACTGCCCGGGTCATGGAACCGACCACCACCGCGCCCCAGCCCGACGAGCGCTTCGAGCGATACGACCCGAAGGCGATCGAGCCTCGCTGGCGGCAAGCGTGGCGCGACGAGGGGATCGACCGCGTCGACCTGAACGACGCTTCGCGGCCGAAGTTCTACTTCCTCACCATGTACCCCTACCCGTCCGGCGACCTGCACGTCGGGCACTGGTACGCCGAGGCGCCCGCCGACGCGGCCGCGCGCTACCGCCGCATGCGCGGCTACAACGTGCTGTTCCCGATGGGGTTCGACGCCTTCGGCCTGCCGGCCGAGAACGCCGCCGTGCGCGCCGCCCGCGAGGGCCAGAAGGTCCACCCGGCCACCCTCACCTACGAACGCATCGCGCGCATGGAGCGCCAGTTCGAGCAGATGGGGGCGATGTTCGACTGGTCCAAGAAGGTCGTCACCTGCGACCCCTCGTACTACCGCTGGAACCAGTGGATCTTCCTGAAGATGCTCGAGCGCGGGCTCGCCTACCGCAAGGAGAGCTACGTCAACTGGGACCCCGTCGACCAGACGGTGCTCGCCAACGAACAGGTCATCGACGGCCGCGGCGACCGTTCCGGGGCCTTGGTCGAGCGCCGACTGATGGCGCAATGGCACTTCAAGATCACCGATTACGCCGACGAACTGCTCGACTTCTCGGGTCTGGATTGGCCCGACAAGGTCAAGCGCATGCAAACGAACTGGATCGGCCGCTCCGAGGGCGCCGAGGTGTCGTTCGCCACCGACGCCGGGCCCATCGACGTGTTCACCACCCGACCCGACACGCTGTGGGGGGCCACCTTCATGGTGCTGGCGCCCGAGCACCCGCTCGTGGAGAAGCTGACGACGGACGCCCAACGCGCCGAGGTCGAGGCGTACGGGGTGCTGGCGTCGCGCATGAGCGAGATCGATCGCCAGGCCGAGGGCAAGCCCAAGACGGGCGTGTTCACCGGCGCGTACGCCCTCAACCCCGTCACCGGCGAGCACGTGCCGGTCTGGATCGCCGACTACGTGCTCACCACGTACGGCACGGGTGCGGTCATGGCCGTGCCCGCCCACGACCAGCGCGACTTCGAGTTCGCGCGCACCTTCGGGCTCGAGATCCGACCCGTGGTCCAGCCCGAGGGCGAAGCGCCGCTCGACGGTGCGACGATGACCGAGGCGTACGCCGGCGACGGCGTGCTGGTGCGTTCGGAACCCTTCGACGGTCTGCACGTAGGCAAGGAGGCCGGCCTCGAGGGGATCGCGAAGGTCGTGGCCTGGCTCGACGAGCGCGGCCTGGGCCGCCGCCAGATCACCTACCGCCTGCGCGACTGGCTCATCAGCCGCCAGCGCTACTGGGGCACCCCCTTCCCCATCGTCTACTGCGACGACTGCGGCATCGTGCCCGAGGACGAGGCGAACCTGCCCGTCGTGCTGCCCACCGACGTCGACTTCCTGCCCACGGGTCAATCGCCGCTCAAGACGCACGAAAGCTTCCAGACCACCACGTGCCCCCGCTGCGGCGGTCCGGCGCGACGCGAGACCGACACCATGGACACCTTCATGGATTCGTCGTGGTACTGGTTCCGCTACCTGAGCCCCGACCTCGCCGACGCGCCCGTCGACCGTGACCTGGTCGCCAAGTGGACGCCCGTCGACCTCTACACCGGCGGCGTCGAGCACGCCATCTTGCACCTGCTGTACGCGCGCTTCTTCACCAAGGTGCTGCGCGACCTGGGCCTCGTGGACCACGGCGAACCGTTCCAGCGTCTACGCAACCAGGGCATGATCCTGGGCGAGGACGGCGAGAAGATGTCGAAGTCGCGCGGCAACGTGGTCAACCCCGATCACCTGGTGGACGCGTACGGGGCCGACGCGGTGCGCACGTACCTCATGTTCATCGGGCCGTGGGACCAGGGCGGGCCGTGGAACTACCAGGGCATCGAGGGCGTCAACCGCTTCTTGCAGCGCGCCTGGACGGCCGTGCTCGAGCCGGCGTCGACCTCGGACGAGGCCGACCCGGCGGTGCTCCGAGACCTCCGTCGGGCGGTGCACCACGCCATCCGTGAGGTCACCGACGACCTCGAGGACTTCCGCTTCAACACCGCCGTCGCGGAGCTGATGACGCTCCAGAACGCGATGAGCAAGGCGAAGACCGCAGGCGCGGCCGGTTCGGCGGGCTGGACCGAGGCCTGTCGCACCTTCGCGTTGCTGCTGGCGCCGATCGCCCCCCACCTGGCCGAGGAGCTGTGGCACCGGCTGGGCGCGACCGCGTCGGTGCACCTCGAACGGTGGCCCGAGGCCGATCCGAGCGCGCTCGAGGTCGACGAGCTGACGATCGCGGTGCAGGTGGGCGGCAAGCTGCGCGGCGAGGTGACGGTGCCAGCCGAAGCCGACGCCGCCGCCATCCTCGCCGCGGCGAAGAGCGTGCCCAACGTCGCGCGCTACCTCGAAGGCATGACGATCGTGCGCGAGGTCGTGGTCCCCGGCAAGCTGGTCAACCTGGTCGTCCGGCCGGCCTGACGCGACCGATCGCTCACGGTGGCGCGATGACCACGACGTCGAGCGTCGTGGCCAGGTCGACGGCGGGCGCCACCAGGAAACTACGGCGCAGCTCGTTCGGGTCCTGCGGCAGCACCTCGACGACCACGCCCACGCGCAGTCCGCGCGGGAACAGACCTCCCACCGCGCTCGTCTCCACCACGTCGCCCACCTCGACCGGGTCTTCGGCGACGAACCGGTCGACGCGCACCCGGCCGTCGAGGTCGCCCACCGCCACGCCCTGACCGCCACGTTCCCGCACGGTCACCCCGACCCGCGAGCGGGGGTCGAGCAGCGTGCGGACGACGGCGCTGCGCACCGTGACGTCGGTGACGAGGCCGACCAGGCCATCGGCGGTCGTGACGGGCATGGTGGCCATGAGCCCGACCCCGCTGCCGGCACCCAACGTGAGGGTGTCGCTCACCCCCGTGGAGCTGCGCCCGATCACCGGCACGCTCGCCACGGCGGCCGGCGACTGATCGCGCCGGGCGGCCAGCAAGCGTTCGAGCGAGGCGGCTTGCAGCTCGAGCCGGCGGTTCGCCTCCTCGAGCGTCACGACCCGCTGCTCGAGGGTCTCCACCCGCGACCGGTAGTCGTACCGCTCGAGCATGGCGGCGACGCTCTCGCGCAGGTGCACGCCGGCTCGGTACAGCGCCACGTGCGGCAACTCGATGGCGGCCGACAAGGACGAGGGCACACGGCCGACGAAGGCGGTGAGGGCGAACGTCAGGAGCGCCAGGCCGACGAAGACGTACCAGGCGCGGACGAAGCTAGGCAAGCCGCACCCCCAACGACCGGGCCGCCGTCACGACGAGCGGCAAGGAGAGACCGACCACGGTGCCGTAACACCCCTCGATCCGGTCCACGAGCGCCGCACCCCGGCCTTGGATCGCGTATCCGCCGGCCTTGTCGAGCCCCTCGCCGGTGGCGGCGTACGCCACGACCTCGTCCTCGTCCAGCGCGCGGAACCGCACCAGCGTCGACCGCAGCTCGACGACGCTCCGCTCGCCGCGACGCACGGCGTGACCGGTGTGCACGGTGTGCGTCCGCCCCGCCAGCCGACGCACGTAGACGGCGGCCTCGGCTTCGTCGCGTGGCTTGCCGAGCATCTCGCCGTCGATCACCACGGTGGTGTCGGCCGCGATGATGAGCGGCGCATCGGACGACGCTCCCCAGCGCTGGGCGACCGCATCGGCCTTCGTGCGGGCGAGGCGCAACACCATCTCGTCCGGGGCCTCGTCGGCTCGCGGCGCTTCGTCCACGTCGGGCACCACCACCTCGAACGTGACGCCCAGACCCGCCAACAGGTCGCGACGGCGGGGGGATCCGGAGGCGAGGACGACGGCGGGAGCAGGCACGGCGTCAGTCTACCCAGGCGTCGTCGCTCAGCCGCCCTCGGGTCGACGCCGGGTGCCGGGGTCACCGCGGGGCAGGTGGGCCGGGGAGCGGCGCGCCGGTCGTCCACCCGGCGAACGGGTAGATTGGGCGCGGAACGGCCGTGGTGGCCCTCGACGCCGCGCGCGTGCGCCCGCCCTCGACGGAGGGCGCGCCCGGGCGCCGGACACCGGGCCGGAGACCGGCCCGAGGGGATCGGATGAACGACATCGAACGCTCGAAGGCGCGCGCTGCGCACGCGGCGTTGGCCGAGGTCCGGTCCGGCATGCTCGTCGGACTCGGGTCGGGCAGCACCGCGTACCACATGATCGTCGCGTTGGGCCGGCGCCTGGCGAGCGGCGAACTGCACGACGTGCGCGGCGTCCCCACCTCGTTGGCCACGGAGCGGCTGGCGCTCGAGGCCGGCGTGCCGATCGTCGAACTGCCCGCCAGCGGGCTCGACGTCGCCATCGACGGCATGGACGAGGTGACCCCGTCGCTCGATGCCATCAAGGGTTTGGGCGGCGCCTTGACACGCGAGAAGATCGTCGCCGAGAGCGCGAGGCGCTTCTTGCTCATCGGCGATGGCAGCAAACGCGTGACCGCGCTCGGACAGCTCGCCCCCGTCCCCGTCGAGGCGCTCGCCTTCGGCTGGCGTCGGACCGCCGAACGCCTGCGGGACCTGGGCGGCGAACCCACGGTGCGGCAGGTGCAGGGCGAGGTGGCGAGGACCGACAACGGTCACCTGGTGATCGACTGCCGGATGCCGGCGGGCTTCGACGCGCGTCGCTTCGCGTGCGAGGTCGAGGCGATCCCCGGCGTCGTCGGCCACGGTCTGTTCCTGGGCCTGGCGGAACGCGCCTTCCTGGCCGACGGCGAGGACGTCGCCGAGCTCGTGCGCCCCGCCGACGAGAAGGCGGCGGAAGGGGCGACCGCCACCGGCCCCGTACCGTCCTCCGGCCGTTCGTGATCGTCGCGGTCGGACTCGACCTGGTCGAGCTCGAACGGATCCGACGGGTGTGGCAGGCGCATCCGGAACGCTTCCTGACGCGCTGCTTCACCCCCGAAGAGGTGGCGTTCGCGCGGTCTCATCGCGATCCGGTGCCGGCGCTGGCGGCCCGCTTCGCCGCCAAGGAGGCCTTCCAGAAGACCTGGCCGGTCACGATCGGCTGGCGCGACGTCGCCGTCCAGCGCAGTGCCCGTGGGGTCCCGTCGTTGGTGTTCGCCCCCGAAGTGGCGCGCCGGCTGGAGAACGAAGGTTGGCGGGCGCACGTGTCGCTCACGCATGCCCGTGGCCACGCGGCCGCCGTCGTGGTGCTGGAGACCGTCGCAGAGGCGGACTGAAGCGAACGTCCAAGCGACGACGCCCGACCGTCGGCGCGGTCGGGCGTCGTCTTGCTGCGAGCTTCGTGCCGTCGCGCGTGGTGTCGTCGTGCCCGGCTTCGCGCGGTCGCCCGGCTTCGCGCGGTCGTGCCGGCTTCATCCTGTCGCGCGCGGCTCAGAAGCCTTCGGCGACCTCGCTCAGCGCCTCGCGGTCGAGCAGCGCGATGCTGCGGTACCCGGAGGCGATCAGGCCCTCGGCGCGCAACTCGGTGACGATCTTCGAGACCGACTCCCGGGTGCTGGCGGTGCCTTCGGCCACCAGCTCGTGCGTGGCCGAGATCACCGGTCGACCGGCGGCGTCGAGGTGGGCGAGCGGCGTGTCGGCGAGCTTGAGCAGGTAGCGGGCCACACGCTGGCGCAGGTCGCCGGTCTGCAGGTGGTACTCGTAGTCGAGCAAACGCTGCATCTGGCGCGACAGCGACCACGTGATCGCCATCAGGTCCTGCTGGTTGATCATGGCGGGGTCGATGGCCTCGATCTGGGCCGACGTGAGCGCCTCCGCCACCTCTTCGCGACGACCGTCCATGAAGGCTTCCTCGCCGAAGAAATCGCCCGGCTCGAGGTGGCGCACCGTGAGCACGCGCCCTTCGGGCGTCATGCGGGTGATGCGGACCAAGCCGTCGCGAACGCGGAACACCGACTGCGCAGCGTCTCCCGAGTGGTAGAGGGTCTGGCGGCGCTGGAACGTCAAGGTCTGCACGGGGGCCTCCATGGCGCGGTCGGCGTCGGAAGACGCGGTGGGGACGAGGGGACGCGGGGCGGCGGAACGGTCGGAACGGCTCGCGAGGGTCATCGGTGGACCTCCTGGGTCGATGCGGACCGGGGGCCGCGGGAGCGAGAGGCGGACGAGCGTGGGACGGACGAGGGAGGGACGGGCCCCCGCGAGAGGTCTGAAGGCCGGGGCGGTCGCGGACGGGAACGTTCGGTCATCGGCGCGCCTGCCCGGCCTCGTGATGCGTACGGGCGGCGGCAACGCCAGGAGCGCGCGGATGTTCTCGTGCCAACGCGTCCAAGCGCACCAAGGCCTCGGGCACCGTGGCCCCCAGGTACACGCCGCCGACGAGGCCGACGCGGTCCGGGTCGGCGTTGAAGCCGTGGCCGCCGAGCGCCAACACCGGTGCGATGCCCGCCAGGTGGGCGCGTTCGCGGACGAGTTCCTGGATGGAGTCGAGCGACGAAGCCGAGATCATCACGGCGAACGGCTGCAGGTCACGGGCCATGAGGGCGAGGTCCCCGACCGGCGTGTTGGCGCCCACGAAGTACGCCCGGTAGCCGGCGCGGCGCAGCATGACGGCCAGCATCAAGGCGCCCAGCTCGTGCTGATCGAGCGGTGCGCAGGCGACGATCACCGCTCGACCACTCACGTTGTTCCCCGAGAGGGCCAGCAGCTGCCGCAGCCGCCCGTTGACGTAGCTCGACGCGAAGTGCTCGGTCGTCGTGGCGATCTTGCCGTCGTGCCACTGCTGACCCAGTTCGAGCATCGTGTCGTGGAGGAGGTTCAGCACCACCGCCTCGACGGTGTGCAAGGCGTGCGCCTCGCTCAGGACCCGATCGGCCCGGGCATCGTCCAGCGCCACCAGCGCCTCGACCAGGTCCTCGGTGAGCGCCGACAGTGGACGAGGACCCGCGGGCCGCCGCAACCGCTCCTTGACCATCTGGGCGGCGCGTGAGGCCGGCACGCCGTCGTCGACGTGGTGCTTCAGTGCCCGGATGTCCTCCAGGTCGTCGTCTCCGTAGAGGCGGTATCCGGACTCGGAGCGCTCGGGCAGCGGCAAGCCGTAGCGTCGCTCCCACTGGCGCAACGTCGTGGCTGGGACGCCCGTCCGCTCCTCGACCTCGTTGACCGTGTACTTGCCGCGCGACATCTGCGCTCCACCTCTCGACTCGATGACCCATCCGACCGGATGACGAACCTTCGTATAAGGCCTGTCGAGAGTATAGGCACGACCTTCTACAGTTGTCAACGTCCACGATCCGGATGGCGGCCCCGCCGACGCCAGGATCCCCGTCTGCCACGACTTCTTCGTGTCTCGCTCAGCTTGTACGGAGGTTGTACAGGCAGGCCCCGCCCCGCCCCCGCGGCCCCCGCGTTAGCATGTCGCCCCATGACCGACGCATCCAAGACCAAGGCCGTCGTGGCCACCACCGACGGTTCGTGCGAGACGGCGACCGGCGAGGGCGGTTGGGCGTACCACCTCGCGTTCGGCCCCCACGTCCGCACCGCCAGCGGCTACGAACCCGGCACCACCAACAACCGCATGGAGCTCACGGCCGCCGTGCGCGCGCTCGAAGCCCTCACCGAACCGTGCTCGGTGGCCATCGTCACCGACAGCCAGTACCTGCGCAAAGCGTTCACCGACGGCTGGCTCGACAAGTGGCAGCGCAACGGCTGGCGCACGGCCGGCAAACAGCCCGTCAAGAACCAGGACCTGTGGCGCCGGCTGCTCGAACTCACCGCCGTGCACGAGGTGCGCTGGCGCTGGATCAAGGGCCACGCCGGGCACGACGAGAACGAACAGGTCGACGCTTTGGCGCTGCGGGCGCGCCGGGAACGGCGCGGCGTCAGCCACGGGTGACGCGACCGGCCTCGACGGCAGGCGTCAACCCCGGACCAGCTCGCCCAACAGGTGACCGAGCGCCTCGTACCCGACGCCGAGCGACCTCGGGTCGAGCCACTCGCTGAGGCGGTGCGCGTCGCCGCCCACGGCGACACCGAAGCCGATCGCCGGTACGCCGGCGGCGACCGCGGCGTTGGCGTCGGTGCTGCTCGCGGCCACGCTCGCCTCGCGCCCGACGCGCGCCAGGGCGGCGCGCGCGGCCGCGACCAGGGCCGCGTCGGCGGTGCGCCCCGCCGGCCGGTCGCCGACCACGGCGAACGTCACCTCGACCGCGTGGCGGCGTGCCACGCTGCGTACGCGCCGCTGCCCTTCGCTCACGAGCGCCTCGAGCGTGCCGGGTGCCAGGCTGCGGAGGTCGACCGTCAGGGTGGCGTCCTCGGCGATGGCGTTGACCGACGACCCACCCTTCACCACGCCCACGTTCAGGCTGGAGCGCGGCTCGCGCGGGACCGCCACCCGCGTGAGCGCGTGGATCGCGTCCCCGAGCGCGTGGACGGCGCTCGGCGCGCCGTGGTCGCCCCAGGCGTGGCCGCCGCGCGCGTGGAAAGTCACCTCCACACGGCGTGACCCGACCGCCGCGTCCACGACCTGACCCAGATGGCCGTCCACCGCGACGAAGACGTCGGTGACGGCGGCGCGATCGGCCAGGACACGGCGGGCGCCGCGCAGGTCGCCCAACCCCTCCTCCCCCACCGTGGCCACCAGGGTCAGCCGCGGGCGCGGGGAGGGTCGGTCGACGGCCACGTCTTGCGCGAGCGCCAGGAGCAGCGCCAGGCCCGACGCGTCGTCGCCGATGCCGGGCGCCTCCCAACGGTCGTCGGCGACCTCGCGGACGCGCACGTCGGTGCCCGCCGGGAAGACGCTGTCGAGATGCGCCGCCAACATCACGCGCGGGCCGCGGCCACCCGGCACGTCGGCGATCACGTTGCCGACCTCGTCGACGGCCACCGTCAAGCCCGCGCGACGCCAGGCGGCCGCCACGAGCTCGCCACGGACCGCCTCGCCGAAGGGCGGCGCGGGCGTCTCGGTCAGCGCCTTCAGGTGGCCCCGCAGCCGTGCGTCGAGGTCGGTCATCTCAGTCGGGCACGTCGAGATCGCCCAGGGCAGCGAACGGGTGCGGCGCGTCGACGGGTCGCCACACGCAGAACGCCGGGCCGCCGCCCGGGGCGTGGGAAGCGGCGTCGGGCGTCACGCGATGGGGGCACGTGGGGCACTCGACGAAGGCCAACTCGGTGTAGGCCCACGAGACCGTGCTCGCGTCCGGCACCACGCGCTCGCGGCCACAGCCAGCGCGCACCTTGGGTGCCCGCAGCGTCGGCCCGGCACTCACCGGATGTCGCCGCCGCCTGGTTCGAGCGTGGCGATGCCCTCGCGCAGCGCGTACAGCGCCGCTTGGGTGCGGTTGTTGAGGCGCAGCTTGGAGAAGATCTCCGAGAGGCGGTTGCGCACGGTCTTCTCGGAGACGCCGAGGGCGTCGGCGATCTCGAGGTTCGACCGACCCTGCGCCAGCAGCCGCAGGATGTCCTCCTCACGCTCCGTGAGCTCCGAGAGCGCGTGCTCCGGGTGACGCGGCAGCTCGCCGTAGCGCCGGAACTCGTCGAGGATCGAGGCCGCCATCTCGGCCGACAGGAGCGTCTCACCGGCCGCCACGCGGGTGATGGCGTCGATGAGGTCGTTGGCGTCGGCGTCCTTGAGGAGGTAGCCGCGCGCGCCGGCCTTGATGGCCTCGAACACGTACCGGTCCTGCCGGTACATGGTCAGGATGATGACCTTCATCTCCGGACGCTCGGTGAGGATGGCCTTGGTCGCGGCGACACCGTCGAGTTCGGGCATCTGGATGTCCATGAGGACGACGTCGGGGCGGGTCTCGAGAGCGTGGCGGACGGCCTCGCGGCCGTTGGCGGCCTCGCCGATCACGCGGAAGCCCTCCTCGGTTTCGAGGATGCTCCTCAAGCCTTGTCGGAACATCGCGTGGTCGTCGCAGAGCAGCAGCCGGGTCATGGACCCCATGCTACCCGACGCGTTGGGTGCTACCGTAGTCGACGCACCTGGCCGCGCCGGCTCGGGTGCCGCGTGCGGGCGCCCCACGGGCGCACGCACACGCTCGTCGCCGGCCTCGCGTCCACCCCCACGCCTCAGGGCGCCCGCTCCAGCGGGTGCTCGCCGATGTGGGACGGCGCACGGCGGCGGCGGCGGAGCGGCGCCCGCGGGGCGCGTACGAACGGCGTGCTGCGGTGGTTCTCCACCCGGCAGCACGGCGCGTGCGCGCGGACCGCGGGCGCCGCTCCAGAGAGCGAGGACCACGACGTCACCGACGTCTCGTCCCGTTCTCCAGGGCGCCGGAGGACCACCATGATCCACCCCAAAGCCGCGCTCATCGAGCGGCTCCAGAAGGACGGACGCGGCAAGCCGCAGTTCGTCACGAACCGCCAAGGGCCCGACCACGAGCCCACGTTCCACGCCCAGGTGAAGATCCAGGGCCAGGTCTTCGGCGAAGGCACCGGCGGCAACAAGCGCGAAGCCGAACGCCGTGCGTCGGAAGCGGCGCTGGTGCGCCTCGACCGCGAGGCCGCCGACGCCGAGGCCGCGCGCTCGGCCGCCGAGGCGGCGCCGAGCCGCTCTGGCCGCGGGCGACGTGGCCGCAAAGGCGACGCCGCCGACGCGACCGCCGAAGCCGCCGCCGAGGCGTCCGCAGACGCGGGCGACACCGAGGCCTTCGCGGGTCCCTGGCCCGTCTTCGAACGCGTGCTCACCGAAGCGCTCCGCATCGCCCACGAGCGCGTCGACGCCGACCTCCGTGGCGACGCCGCCCTCGTGGGCATCGAGACGTTCGCGGTCAGGCTGTATCAGGACGTGCTCGACGAGCTCGGCGAGGTCGTCGACGAAGACGCGTGAGCGCCGGGGCGCCGCCGCGGTCGGGGGCGTGGTGTTCGGCGCGCCCCCCGCTCAGGCGCCGTTCTCGTAGAGCCGACGGGCGGCCTTCTCGATACGCCGCAGGTCCTCGGCCGCTTTCTCCTTCACCATCAGGTCGCGCAAGCTCGGGCTGAGACCGAGGTCGTCGGTCCCGCGCGCCAGCAGCAGGTCGACCATCTTGGCGGCGAACGCGCGTAGCGGCGTCTCCATGGTCACGTCCTCGGCGTCGCGATCGGTCCGGACGTCGATCAGGTCGGCGTCGAGCGCGGCGCGGTCGCCGCGCACAACGACGAGCACGCGGCCGTACTCGGTGACGACGAGGAAGCGCTCGTCGCTTCGCGTCACTCGCTGGCTTCGTCGAGGAAGCGCTGCAGCGCTTCGGTGCTCACCGTGATCGGCGCCCGCCGGCGACGCACGCCGCCGTACTCGAGCAGGCGAGCCAGGCAGTGGCTCACGGTCTCGCGGGTCGCACCGATCATCTTGGCGAGGTCCTGCTGGGTGAGGTTCAGGTCGATGACGGTGCCCCGCTCGGTCTCGGTCCCGAAATCCTTGGCCAAGCGCAACAGGAGGTTGGCGAGCCGACCCGGCGCGTCGAAGGCGCCCACCTCGGCTTGCGACACCTGCGCCTGCCACAACCGCGTCGACATCACCTGGATGAACTTCATGGCGATGCGCGGCTGCTGCTGGAGCAGCTTCTGGAAGTCGGTCTCGGGCATCACGATGAGCGTGGTGTCGATCACGGCTTCGGCCTGGTTCGGACGGCGCTCGCTGGGGAGCAACAGCAGCTCGCCGAAGATGTCGTACTGCCCGAGCAGGCCCAGGATCATCTCCTTGCCGTTCGGGAAGTACATCGAGATCTTCACCATGCCCTCGCGGACGAAGTACAGCGCGTCCGCCGGGTCCTCCATGTGGTAGATGACCTCACCCTGAGCGAAGCGCCGATAGGGCGTGATCCGCGAGAGCCCCTCGAGTTCCTCTTCCGAGAGGTCCTCGAAGAGCTGGGTGTTCTTCAGGTGCCACACCAGGCTCGGGTAGTCGGGCATCGTCGGAGTGTACCTCACGACCCCGCTTCGTGCGCGAGGGGCAGGACTCGGGGGCTCCCCAAGCCCGCCGTTCAACTCCCGGTGCTCACGGCGTAGCCCGCGACCAGGTCGAAGGTGGCGCTCAGCGCGCGCACGTGCGTGCGCTCGAACGCGTGCGACGCGTCCACACCGGGTCCGACGAGCGCCACGCGCACGTCGGCGCCGCTCCGCCACGCGACGCTACCGTCGCTCATGTAGAACGGGTAGACGTCGACCGCGAGGTCGATCTCGTGGGCGGCCGCCACCCGGCGCAGGTGGCGACCGAGGCCCTCGTCGTAGGGGCCGCTGCTGTCCTTCACGCACAGCGTCACCCCGGTCTCACGACTCGTCTGGCCCTCGCCCACCGCCGCCATGTCCAGGACGAGCAACTCCTCGACGTCTTCGGGGAGCAGGGCGGCGCCCCCATGACCGACCTCCTCGTAGGTCGACACGGCGAACCAGAGGTCGCCGGCGGGCCGCGTGCCGCTGCGCACGAACGCCTCGGTGAGGTCGAGCAGCGTCGCCACGCACGCCTTGTCGTCGAGGTGGCGCGCCTTGATGAAACCCGTGTCGGTGACGACGGGCCGTGACTCGAAAGCGACGGCGTCGCCGACAGCGATCCCCAGCGCGGCCACGTCCGCGGGCGAGGCCACCAAGGCGTCGAGCCGCACCTCCATCACCGCTTCGACCCGCTGCAGCTGCCGCAGCTCCGGACCGTGAACGTGGCTCGACTGCTTGACGTTCACCACCGTGCCGGTGACCACCGCGCGGTCGATGGGCAGAACGCGCACGTCGGCCCCCTCGATCGTCGCCCAGTCGTAGCCGCCGATCGGCGACAGCCGCACGCGGCCATCGGCCTTGATCTCCTTCACGACCGCACCGAGGGTGTCGACGTGCGCGGCGAGCGCCCGGGTGGGCGCCCGCCCCTCCCCCGCCAACTGCCAGCGCAGGGCGCCCTTGCGGGTGCGCTCCGACGTCACCCCCAGGTCGGCGAGGGCGCGCTCGACGAGCGCCACGGCCGCGCCGGTGAAACCCGTCGGCGACGGGGTGCGCAGCAGCTCGAGGAGCCGTTCGAGCGACGTGTCCTCGCGCCGCGCCGCCCGCAGCGCGGCGAGGGCGCTCACTCCTGCGCCTCGAAGGCGTCGATGAGCGCGAACGCGTCGAGGTAGCCCTCGAGGCTGCTGAAGTCCTGCAGACGGTACGGACCGACGAAGATCGTGGGCGTCCCCGACAGGCCCAAGCCGACCGACGCCTGGTACGACGCGGCGACGTCGTCGGTGTAGGTCCCCGCCTCGAGGCATGCGGCCACGCCCTCGGCCTCGAGCCCCAGCTCGTTCGCCAGGCGCGCGAAGTACGGCACCGGATCGCTGAGGTCGGACCAAGCCTGCAGGCGCTCGAAGAGCCCGTCACTGAAGGTCCAGAACGCCTCTTCGTTCGCCGGGTTGGCGTCCACGACGCACTCCGAGGCCTCGGCCGCGATCGACGCGTTGGGGTGGATCGTGACGAGCGGGAAATGGTGGTACTCGAAGCGCACGTCGCCGCGCGACAGCAGCTCCGCCTCGACGATCGGCAAGATCTCGAGACCATAGCGCGCACAGAAGGGGCACTGGAGGTCGCTGAACTCGCGGATGACGTAACGCGCGTCGGCCGGACCCATGGTGTGGCGCGTGGTCGGGAAGGCCTCTTCGGGTACCGCCGCCAAGGCCACCGTCCAGGCCACGTCGTACGGGGCCTCGGCGCCCGTCACGTCGAGTCGCAGGTCGAACGCCTCGACCCGGATGGTGCGCCCGCCGCGCCCGGCGAGCTGCGCCAGGTTCTCGCGCAGGTACGCCACCAGGGGCGCCTCGATGCCTTCGAAGTAGCCCGTGGCCGCCGCGATCACGGCGCTGGCCTCGACGAGCGTCGCTTCGTCGAACGCCGCCTCGCCGCTCACGCGGTACAGCGCTTGGCCACGCGTCTCGAGCTCGATCGTCTGACCACCGGCCGTCGTCGCGGTGGCCGGGGCCCCGCCTTGCGCATCGTCGACGGTGAGGTCGAGCGCCTCGATCAGGTCGCTCGCCGGTCGCCCCACCTGGGCGTGGCCGGCGGTGACGAAGGCGAAGGCCAGCGTCGCCGTCAGGGCGAGGGCACGAACGGTCGAGCGGCGGCGCGCGGCGGCGCACCGGGTCGGGGGGGCAGCGTGGGCGGGTGGGGTCATGTCGGTCTCCTCTCGGGCGGCCCATCCTCGTGGGACTCGGCCCTGTCGGGGTCGATCGTGGAGCGATCGTGGGTGTCGCGATCCGAGCCGGCGCTCTCGGGGGGCGCCTCGTCCCGAGCGTCGGTGAGCCGTTCCGAGCGGGCGTTCGTGACCCGCAGCAGGTCGTCGGTGGCGACCTCGAGCAGGGTATCGCGGGCACCGCCACCGGCGACGACGGTCAAGCCCGGACGGACCCGTGCGGCGTCCACCCACGTCGGCAACGCGACGCGGTGGCCGAAGGGCGGCATCGCGCCGACCGCGTAGCCGGTGACCTCGAGCGCCTCGTCGGCGCTGGCCAGGCGGACCTTGCGGCGCGAGGTGCCGAACGCCTGCGCGAGCCGTGGGTACACCAAGCGGTCCTCGCCGGCGGCGACGACCAGCTGCGGCGTGCCGTCGACGAGCAACACCAAGCTCTTGAGCACGCGCTCGGGCGCGACGCCGACGGCGGCCGCGGCCTCGGGCACGGTGGGGGTGGGGACGCCCGGCCGCAACAGCCGCACGGGGACGTCGTGCGCGGCGCACCAGGCGACCAGCGCCGCGGGATCGAGCGGGCCGTTCACGCGCGCCCTCACCCGCGGCGCCTCACGCCAGCCCGTACAGCGCGCCGTACTTCGACCGTACGTAACGCAGGTAGGCGTCGGCGGTGAGGGGCGCGCCCGTCGCCCTCAGCGCCAGCTCGGCCGGCGACCAGCGCGCCCCCTGGCTGTGCACCTTCGCCACCAGCCAGCCGAACAACGCCTCGAAGTCGCCTCGGGCGATCCGCTCGTCGAGGTCGGGCACGTCGCGCCGGACCGCCTCCCAGAGCTGCACGCTGAGCAGCGTCCCGAGCGTGTAGGTGGGGAAGTAACCCACCATGCCGGCCGACCAGTGAACGTCCTGCAAGCAGCCCTGGCGATCGTCGGTGGGCGTGGGCAGGCCGAGCGCGCGGCAGCCTTCGGCCCAGGCACCCGGCAGGTCGTCCACGTCCAGCGCACCGGCCAGCAGCGCTCGCTCCAGGTCGAAGCGGAGCATCACGTGCAGGTGGTAACTCACCTCGTCGGCTTCGACACGGATGAACGACGGCGCGACGGCATTGATGGCCACGACGAACCGGTCGAGGTCGACGTCGTCGAGCTGTCCCGGGAAGGTCTCGCGCAGACGCGGGTACGCCCACGTCCAGAAGGGACGACCGCGGCCCACCAGGTTCTCCCACAGCCGCGACTGGGACTCGTGAACGCCCAGGCTGGCGGACGTGCCGAGCGGCGTGCGGGCCTCCGCCGCCGGGAGGTTCTGTTCGTACATGCCGTGCCCGGCTTCATGCATCGTGCCGAAGAGCGCCATGTTGAGCGCGTCGCGCCGGTACCGCGTGGTGATCCGCACGTCGCCCGGCCCGATCCCCTGCGCGAACGGGTGCACGGCCCGGTCGAGCCGGCCCCGCTCGAAGTCGTACCCGAACGCCTTCACCACGCCCACGGCGAAGGCCTCCTGGGCGTCCTCGGCGTAGCCGCGGCCCAAGACCGAAACGTCGGGGCGCACGTCGCTCGCCGCGATGCTCTCCAACAGCGCAGCGATCTCGCGCCGTAGCGGCTCGAAGACGGTCTCGACGGCGGCTGCCGTGGAATCGCGCTCGTAGAGGTCGTGCAACGTGTCGTACGCGTCGCCGTCCGGGTTCAGCGCCGCCGCACGCTCGCGCTGCAGCGCCAGCATGGCGCGCAGTTCGGGCGCGAACGCGGCGAAGTCGTTGGCCGCCCGCGCTCGCGCCCAGACCGTCTGGCCCCGCGCTCGTTGCTTGGCCAAGGCCTGGACCAGGTCGGCGGGCAAGCGAACCTGCTGGTCCACCTCGCGGCGCACCTCGCGCAGCAAGTGGGCGTCGTCGCCCTCGAGCGGTTGGTCCTCGAGCGTCTTGATGAGGTCGAGCATCTCGGGAGCCGTCAAGCGGGCCTGGCACAGCGTCGCCAACGTCGCCATCTGCTGGCCGCGGGCTTCGCTGCCGCCCGTGGGCATGTACGTGTTCTGATCCCAAGCGAGCAGGGCGAGCGCCTGTTCGAGGTCGGCGATCTCGCCGAGACGTTCGCGCAAGGCGGCCAGTGGTTCACGGGGTTGGGCCATGCGGCGCACGATACCCTGAGGGGCGCTGGAAGCGCGTCCAGGAGCGTCCTAGCCGTTCCGAACGGCGTGGTAGCCTGACCCGGTGGATGCGTCCCCTTCCAGCCGCCCTCTGGGCGGCGTGCTCGACGAGAACGTCAGCGATCTGTTGCAGCGCGAACGCGCCGCGCTCGGCGACCTGCGGGCCCTCGTCGCCCGCGGTGATCTCGGCGACGAGGCCGAGCGGTCGCTGGCGACCGCGCTCGACGACCTCGAAGGTCTGTTCCTGCTCGTCGTCGTCGGTGAGTTCAACGCCGGCAAGTCGACGCTGATCAACGCCCTCTTGGGCGCCCCCGTCATGAAGGAGGGCGTCACACCGACCACCGACCGCGTGACCCTCGTGGTCCACGGCCGCGAGGCGAAGACCGAAGAGCTCTCGGCCGAGCTCGCCCGCGTCACCCATCCGGCCGACCGGCTGCGGGCGCTGGCCTTGGTCGACACACCCGGCACGAACGCCGTGATCGCCAAGCACCAAGTGCTCACCGAGCGGTTCGTGCCCCGTGCCGACCTGGTGCTGTTCGTCACGTCGTCCGACCGCCCCTTCACCGAGAGCGAGCGCTCGTTCCTGGAACGGATCGCCGCCTGGGGCAAGAAGGTGGCCGTGGTGATCAACAAGGCCGACCTGCTTGAGAACGAGGTGGCGCGGGCCGAGGTGCACGAGTTCGTGCGCGGTCACGCGCGCGACACCCTCACGCACGCCCCCGAGGTCTTCGAGGTGTCGGCGCGGGCGGCGGTGCGCGCGCGCGCGGCCGGCGACGACGAGGCGCTCGAAGCGAGCGGTTTGCCGGCGCTCGAACGTCACTTGGCCGAGCGGGTCGACGTCGACCGTGTGCGGCTCAAGCTCGACGCCGCCCTGGGCGTGGGCGTGCACGTCGCGGACGGTGCGGCCGCCACCATCGAGGCGGAGCGGGCGCTGCTGCGCGACGACCGCCGCACGCTCGACGAGGTCGACCGCCAGCAGGCCCAATGGACCAAGGACCTGCTCCGCGAGAGCCGCTCGTACGTCGATCGCGTCAAGACCGTCCTGCTCGAGGTGGAGCGGCGCGGCGAGGTGTTCTTCGACGACACCGTGCAGGTGGGCAAGCTGCTCACGCTCATGCGCCCCGAGAAGGTGCGCGAAGACTTCGAACGCCGGGTCCTGCGTGACGCGGCGACCGAGATCGACGCCGCCGTCGCCGCCATGAGCGATTGGTTCGTCGAGCGGACGCTGCAGCAGTGGGAGGACGTCGTCGGTTTCGTGGCCGAACGTCGCCAGGCCGGCGAGGAGCGCACGATCGGCGAGGTGGGCGGCCGCTTCCGGTACGACCGCAGCGCCCTCATCGGCTCGCTGCGCGATCGGGCGCACCGGGTGCTCGAAGGGTTCGATGCCGAGGCCGAAGCGCGGCGCGTGGCCGAGTCGCTCCAAGCCAGCGTGGTCCAGACCGGCCTGCTGGAGGTGGGCGGGCTCGGGCTCGGCGCCGCGGCCGCCGCGCTCGCCTCGGCGGTCGCGTGGGACGTGACCGGGATCGCCGCTGGGCTGACGGTGATGGGGCTGGGGCTGTTGGTCCTGCCCCATCGCCGGCGCCAGGCCAAACGACGCCTGCACGAACAGATGCAGGAGCTGCGCGACGGTCTCGATGCGGGTCTGGGTCGCCAGATCGAGGACGAGGTCCAGGCGGCCGCGGACCGGTTGACGAACGCGGTCTCCCCTTACACCCGCTTCGTTCGCACCGAGCTCGAGCGCCTCGAAGCCCTGGCGGCCGAGCTCGAGGTGGTCCGTGGTCGTGTGAAGACCCTGCGTGCCGAGGTGGCCGCGCTCGAGCTGTAGCGCCCACCCCTGCGGCCGGTGCGCGTCGGCGCGGGCGCTCCGGGGCCTCGTCACCTTTGCTAGGCTGCGCACGTGACGACCCCCGCCCCCATCGTCGATCCGGCCGCGTCCGCTTCCGAGCCACCCGTGGTGGCGTTCCAAGGCGTGTCGGGCGCCTTCTCCGAGCAGGCGGCGCTGCAGTTCGCGCCGAACGCGCGAGCGGTCGGTTTCCAGACGTTCGAGGAGGCGTTCGAGGCCGCGGTCGACGGGACGTGCACCTACGCCTGCCTGCCGGTGGAGAACTCGCTGGCCGGGTCGATCAACCAGACCTACGACCTGCTGACCGATTCGGTGCTGCACGTGGTGGCCGAACAGGTGGTGCGCGTGCACCACAACCTGCTGGTGCGACCGGGCACCCGCTTCGAGGACGTCAAGCGCGTCTACAGCCACCCGCAGGCGCTCGCCCAGTGCCAGGGGTACCTGCGGAAGCATCGTTTCGAGGCCGTGACCGACTTCGACACGGCCGGTGCCGCGAAGCTGATCTCCGAGAACGGCGGCGAAGGCAAGGCCGCGCTCGCCAGCAAGCGGGCGGCCGCCGCCTACGGCCTCGAGGTGCTGGCCGAGAACGTCGAGGACCTGGCCTTCAACTACACCCGCTTCTTCGTCCTCGGTGCGGACGTGGCGCCGCGCGGAACCGGACCACAGAAGACCAGCTTGGTGTTGGCCACGCGCCACCGCCCCGGCGACCTGGTCGATTGCCTCATCGAGTTCCCCACCCACGGTCTGAACATGACCAAGCTCGAATCGCGACCGCGACGCGACAAACCGTGGAGCTACCTGTTCTACGTCGACTTCGAGGGTCACGTCGAGGACCCCGAGGTGGCGGCGGCGCTGACCGGCCTCATGCGCAAGGCGGCGTTCGTCAAGTTCCTCGGCTCCTACCCGGCGGCGCCGTCGCTCGTCGAGATCGACTGAGAAGGAGGCCGCCGTGAGCAGCCAAGATCCCACCACCCGACCCGACGAGAGCGACGTCCTACGGCTGGACGACGCCTTGAAGCTGGCCGGGGTGGTCGCCACCGGTGGCCAGGCGAAGCAGCTCATCCACCAGGGTGCCGTGACCGTCAACGGCGAGGTGGAGACGCGTCGCAAGCGCAAGCTCGTCGAGGGCGACGTGGTCGAAGTGGGCGGTGAGAGCTTCGAGATCGCCCTGGCCGACGACGAGGACGAAGACGGCGAAGACGACGCCAGCGAAGCCGACGACGAGACCGAGGACGAAGACGGCGCGCTGCAACTGGGCACGATCGTGGCGTTCGAGGACGAGGACGACGAGGTGGCGCTGCGGCTCGACGACCGTGAGCTCGAGCGTTGGTCGGCGTGGGTCGTGGAACGGGCCGCCGACGACGACCTCGAGGCGGTGATCATGCGCCTCGGTTCGCTCCACCCCGACGCGCTCGAGGCGCTCTTCGCCCGGCTGCCCGGCGACGTCGAAGACGCCGTGCTCGACGCGCTCGACGACGTGCTCGACGCCGAGGCCGACGACGAGGCCAGCGCTCCCCTGCAGGCCTGACCCGTCACCCCTGCCACGCCTGCACCGCCAGCTCCGGTAGGGCGTCGGGCGCCAGGATCTCGCCCGGCACGATCGGGTCGCGACGCTGGTAGCGGCCGTCCATGCTCATCCGCCAGCGCGAGCCGCGCCGCTCGCCCAACGCCAACGTCCACGTCTCCCGTACGCCGCCGCGGGCGCAGCGATGGGCGCGCCACCTGAGTGGCGCCTCGTCGTCGCCGACGAACACGGCCAACGCCACGGCGTCGCCCACGGGTCGCGAGGTGCGGGCGGGCGGGGGCCAGGCGGGCCGGAGCACCGCCACCTCGGGCCGCACCAGGTCGTGCGGACCGAGCACCAGCGCCTCGCGCACCACCACGTGGTGGTCGCGCGCCACGGCGTCGAGGGCAGCGGCCAGGTCGGTGACGGCCTTGACGACGTCGGCCGAGGGTGGCGAGGCCGACAGGAGGACGCCGGCGACCAGCTCGTAGCCGACACCGATGGTGAGCGTGCCGGTCGCCGTGAGGCGCTCGAGGTCGTCGAGGGTCAAGGGCGGCTGGGTCATGGACGCAGGCTAGGGCCCGGTCGGGCGCGGCCGTCGATCGCTCTGGGCAACTGCCGAGCGTCCCTCGGTGCGGGTCGTGGTGGGCGTCCGGACCCCGGTTCGTCAGGTGATACACTCCGCCGGATACCGATACGGCGCCGGCCCCTGTCCGCCCGCCGGCCGCCCATCACCGACGACGCCCGTCGAAACCCGAACGGACCTTCCGCCCCACGGCGGTCGCTGGAGCGCGATGCCACGACGCGACGACATCCACAAGATCCTGATCCTCGGCTCTGGTCCGATCGTCATCGGGCAGGCCGCCGAGTTCGATTACTCCGGCACCCAGGCGTGCCGTGCCTTGCGCAACGCCGGCTACGAGGTCGTGCTCGTCAACGCCAACCCCGCGACGATCATGACCGACCCCGAGGTGGCCGACAGGACGTACGTCGAGCCGCTCACGCCCGAGTACGTCGAAGCGGTGATCATGGCCGAGCGGCCCGACGCGCTGCTCCCCACGCTCGGCGGTCAGACGGCCCTGAACCTCGCCAAGACCCTGTTCGAGACGGGCACCCTCGAGCGTCACGGCGTTCGGCTCATCGGCGCCAACTACGACGCCATCCAGAAGGGCGAGGACCGGCAGCTGTTCCAGCAAGCGATGGCCAAGATCGGCATCAAGACGCCGGCGGGCAAGATGGTGTCGTCGCTCGATGAGGCCATGGCGTTCGTGGCGACGATCGGCTACCCCGCCATCATCCGCCCCAGCTTCACGCTCGGCGGCACCGGCGGCGGCATCGGCTACGACGAGGCCGGCTTCCGCGCGATCGTCCGACAGGGCCTGCACGACTCGCCCGTCCACACGGTGCTGGTCGAGCAGTCGGTGCTGGGTTGGAAGGAGTACGAGCTCGAGGTGATGCGCGACGTGAACGACACCGTCGTCATCATCTGCTCGATCGAGAACGTCGACCCGATGGGCGTCCACACGGGCGACAGCATCACCGTGGCGCCGGCCCAGACGCTCTCCGACAAGGAGTACCAGCACCTCCGCGACCTCTCGATCGCCATCATCCGCGAGATCGGCGTCGATACGGGCGGCTCGAACATCCAGTTCGCCGTCAACCCCGAGGACGGCGACGTCATCGTCATCGAGATGAACCCGAGGGTGTCGCGCTCCTCGGCGCTCGCGTCGAAGGCCACCGGCTACCCCATCGCCAAGATCGCCGCGCTGCTGGCCGTCGGGTACCACCTCGACGAGCTGCCCAACGACATCACCAAGGAGACGAAGGCGGCGTTCGAGCCCTCGATCGACTACGTGGTCACCAAGATCCCGCGCTTCGCGTTCGAGAAGTTCCCCACCACGTCCGATGCGCTCGGCACCCAGATGCGTTCGGTGGGCGAGGTCATGGCGATCGGCCGGACCTTCAAGGAGTCGCTCCACAAGGCCCTGCGCTCGCTCGAGTTGGACGTCAAGCACGCTTTCACGGACCTGGACGACGACGGTCTCGAGGCCAAGCTGTACGCCAACCCCAAGCGGCTCGGCGCCGTCCTGGAGCTGTTGCGACGCGGCCGGAGCGTCGCCTTCCTGCACGAGCGGACGCGCATCGACCCGTGGTTCCTGGCGCAGTTGCGCGAGATCGTGGAGGCCGAACGCGAGATCCAGGCGCTGCCGAACCCGCTCGACTGGGATTGGGAGATGTGGCGCGAGGTCAAGCGCCTCGGCTTCGCCGACGCGGACGTGGCGCGTCTCGCCGGGATCGACGCCGCCGACCTGCGGGCGGCCCGGAAAGGCAAAGGACAGACGCCGGTGTACAAAACGGTCGACACCTGCGCGGCCGAGTTCGAGGCCTACACCCCGTACCACTACTCCACCTACGAGTGGGAGGACGAGGTCGTACCGTCGGGCGCCGAGAAGGTCGTCATCCTCGGCTCCGGCCCCAACCGCATCGGTCAGGGCGTCGAGTTCGACTACGCCACCGTCCACGCGGTCTGGGCGCTGCGCGCCGCCGGGTTCGAGGCGATCATGATCAACTCGAACCCCGAGACCGTCTCGACCGACTACGACACCGCCGACCGCCTCTACTTCGAGCCGCTGACCTTCGAGGACGTGCTCAACGTCGTCGAGCACGAGCGCCCGGCGGGCGTGATCGTCCAGTTGGGCGGTCAGACGCCGCTCAAGCTGGCGCGCCCGCTCGAGGCGGCCGGGGTGCCGATCTGGGGCACACCTGCCGACGCGATCCACGCCGCCGAGGACCGTGACGCGTTCCACGCGCTCTGCACCCGGCTCGGCATCCCACAACCGCGTGGCGGGGTGGCCGCCGATCCCGAGGGCGCCCGCCGGCTGGCGCGCGAGATCGGCTACCCCGCCATGGTGCGACCGTCGTACGTTCTCGGCGGTCGCGCCATGCGCGTCGTGCGGAGCGACGCCGAGCTCGACGCCTACCTGGCCGAGGTGTACGCCGAGCTACCCGACACGCCCAGCGTGCTCGTCGACGCGTTCGTCGCGGGCGCCGTCGAGGTCGACGTCGACGCCCTGTGCGACGGCCAGCGGACGGTTGTCGCCGGGATCATGGAACACGTCGAAGCGGCCGGCATCCATTCGGGCGATTCCGCCTGCGTCACCCCGCCCGTCTCGCTCTCGGACGCGACGGTGGCGACGATCGTCGACCACACCGTCAAGCTCGCCGAGGCCATCGGGGTGCGCGGCCTCATCAACGTCCAGTACGTGATCAAGGACGGCGAGGTGCTGGTGATCGAAGCGAACCCGCGGGCCTCGCGCACCATCCCGTACCTCTCGAAGGCCATCGGCCACCCGCTGGCGAAGTACGCCGCGCTGATCGCTGCGGGCCAGACCCTGGAGGGGATCGGCTTCACGACCACGCCGCAGCCGACCTTCTACAGCGTCAAGGAAGTGGTGCTGCCCTTCCTCAAGTTCACGGGCGTCCCGCCGGTGCTGGGGCCCGAGATGCGGTCGACGGGTGAGTCGATGGGCATCTCGCCGGATCCCTACCTGGCGTACTACAAAGCGCAGCTCGGCGCCAACGTCCGACTCCCGACCGGGGGACGTGTTCGCATCGTGGGAAGCGGCTGCGAAGCCTTGGCGGAGCGGGCGGCGGCGCTCGGCTTCGAGGTCGTGACCGGCGCCCCCGCCGACCTCGACGAGGTGGCCGACGACGCGCTGGTGATCGACGTGGCCCACGACACCGACACGCTGCGCCGAGCGCTCGAGGAGGGCGTGGCGTACGTGACGTCGCGCGAAGCGGCGACCTGGACGCTCGAAGCGATCGGCCGCGCGGCCGGCCAGGCACCACGCGTCCACGCGCTCCAGGACCTGCACGGCGTACCCGCCTGAACCACGCCCCCGGCTGACCCGTCGGGCCGACCCCACCTGGCGTGGCGCGGGGACCTCGGTCCCTGCGCCACGGTCACCTTGCTTCTGTGGTCGCCGCCGCCGCCACGGTCGTCGGCGCCGCTGCGCTTGTCAGCGCCGCTGCGCTTGTCAGCGCCGCTTACGGTGCTTCTTCGAGGCCACCAGGGCCACGTCCACGTCGTCGGCGTCCTCCTGGGCCTCGTCGCCGCCCAGGCCGGGTCCGGCGAACGGCAAGCGCTGCGCCTCGCTGGGAGCGGGCGCCTGTCCAGTCGGCGCCGCGGCGGTCGGGGCCGGCACCGGCACGTGGGCTTCGCCCGTCGGCGTCGCAGCCCCCGTCGCAGCCGCGGGCGCGTCGGCCCCCAGGTTCTCCGCGAGCTCCTCGGCGCCGATGGGGTCGAACGTCTCGTCGTCGAGCGCCCGCAACCGCTCGCGTTGCCGTTCGGGCAAGCGGGCGCGCAGCGAGGTGGCGTAGGCGGCGAGGCCGTCGAGGGCGTCGTGAACGCGGTAGCGCAGACAGAACTCGCCGGACTCACTGCGGCTCACCAAGTGGAGGGGGGCCTCGCCCAACCGCTCCAGGACACGCAGGGCCTGGTCGCGGGGCACGTCGGCGTCCCCCACCACGTCGTCGAGCACGAACACCGACGGCGCCTTGAGCGCCGCCAACCGCTCCAGGACGGTGGAGAACGTCCCGCGCTCCTGCACGCGACGGGCGATGGCACGCTCGAAGCGCTCGAGCCCGTACTCGAACAGACCGTCGCGCTCGAAGTGCGGTTCGAGGTCGAAGGGACCGACGGGGAGGTCGGCGGCCAAGGCCGCGACGCGCTCGAGCCCCGCCCACGACCACAGGGTCGCCTTGGCCAATTCGGCCGGCGACACGAGCCGATGCAGGTCGCGGTGATCGCCGACGACCGCCAACAGCTGCGCCCCGGCCTCCCGCCGCCGCGCCAGGAGCGCGGCCCAATCGAGCCGTTGACCGTCTGGGAGCACGTGGACCAGGACGCGTTCCTGCCGTCGGCCGAGGTCGGCGTGCAGCATCAACTGGCCGTGGGCCAGGCCCTCGACGCGGTAGCCGAGCGCGGCGAAGGCCTCGCGGGCGCGCTTCGTCTTGGCGGGATCGCCGGGCGGCAGCGAGGCCGAGTTCAGACCGGCGTCGGTGGCGAACAGACCTGCTCGCGGCGTCGGCGTCACGCGTGGCGTCGCCGCCGAGCTGCGGTCGACGGGGCGGGCTTCGCCCAAGCGATCGAGCCGGAAGGGATCGCGGGCGGGCGCCTCGGGCTTCGCGGGCGCCGGCTTCGGCTCCTGGCGACGCAACCACGGCAGACGCAGACCACGCGCCAACGGCACGTCCCACCCGAAGGTGTTCGACCCCTCGTCGCCTTCGCTGCCGGATTCGCGGCGGCGGTCTTCGGCACGGGCGTCACGTTCGCGGCGCGCCTCCTTGAGCGCGTCGTCCTCGGCGTGCGCCGCGAGCCGCTCGCGCGTGCGGCGGCGATTCGCATCGGTCTCGGTCTCGTCCTCTACGTCGATGGGGACGTCGAGGTCGTCACCCATCTGGGCCTCGAGCTCGTCGCGACGCACCATCTCGAGGATCTCGGCCTCGCGTGCCGCTTGGGCTTCGAGCGCGGCCTCGACCTCGGCCCGCGCCTCGGCCTCTTCCTGGGCGGCGCGAGCTCGCTGGCGGCGGGCGGCGGCCGCCTCGACGCTGGGTGCGCCACTCGGTTCGCGCGCGGGCGGTGTCGCGGGCCGGGAGGGTTCGTCGGCGTGCGCGCCCTCGGCGCGGCGCTCGTTCGCGTCCGCACGACCACCGCGACCGGAGCGCCCCTGACCCTGCGGACGTCCGATCTCGGGCGCCTCGACGCGCGGGCGATCGGTCTGGCGCGGAGACGCCTCGGCGTCGGCCGCCGCCTCGGGACGCGTCGGTCGGTCGCCGCGGCCCGGGTCACGCTCGGGCGCCGGCTCGCGTTGGCTGCGCGGGGCGGCCGGGCGTGGCGCCGGCTCCGGCACGGGTCCGACCTGCCAGCGTCCCCCTTGCAGGTGGAGCCGCGGCTCGCGCTCCAGTGCCTGCTTGAGCGGGAAGCCGCTCGGGATCTGCGGGTGCAGCGCGCGGATCTCGGCCTCCGACATGGGCACGCCTGCCTCGACGATCTCGTCGAGCAGCGACCCGAGCACGTCGGGGCGGGTGAAGTCCGGTCGCTTGGGTCGCGCGACGCCCGTGAAGGAGAAGCGCCCGTCTTCGAGCGGTCGGATCACGAGCTCGTCGTTGACGTCCAGGTCGTTCGCCTCGAAGAACGGACCCAGCCCCGTCACGCTGCGCCCCTCGACACGCAACGTGAACTCGGCGTCCTTCTGCGGATCGTAGGCGACGATGTCGCCACTTTCCGGGAAGACGCCGAGCAGGGTGAGCGGAAGGGTCATGGATCCGTTGCGCAAGCAGATCCGGGTGAGCGGGTAGCGGTACGTTTCGGCCATCAGGTCCCTCGCTCCATGGGCAGCGGCGGTGCAGCGTCGAAGATGAACTCGTGTCGGAACGGGTGGGGATCGGTCGGCCGACCGCCCCGGCGATTCCGATGGACGGATACCACATGCTGTACCTTCGCGGTATCACGCGTCAACATTTGTTGGACCCTACCACATCCCTCGCGCTCGGTCGCCACGCTCCGGGTCACCCCCGAGGGGCCTCGATCGTGCCGCGGCGACGCCACCCGGAGGGCGGACGAAGGTGGCGCCGCCGCCGGCTCAGGCGCGCTCGTGGACCGGTGCGAACCGCAGACGCCGGCGAGGCGAGCCGGCCGCAGGTCGCGGCCGCGGGGTCACGTGATGGTCGGCGGGCAGCCCCTCGACCGCCCGCACCGACGGCGCCGGGGGCGTCGTCGCCACGCGCGGCGTGGGTTCGACGGCAGGCGCGGGCGTGGTGGCCTGCGCAGGTGCGGGCTCGGCCCGACCCTTGCGACGGCGGCCGCCCCGCGCGCTCTGCGAAGCCGTCGGCGTCGACTTCGCCGAAGCCTTCGCGCCGCGCGCGCCCTTCGCTTGGCCCGCCTGGCCCGCGCCGGTGGCCCGCCGCGACCGCCCCGGCAGCGCCCGCATGGTGCTCGGGGCGTTGGCGTCGGTGGCTGCTTCGCTGGGCGCCTTGAGCCGCTCCGGCTTCGGGGCCGACAGGCCAGCGGCGACCTCCTCGACCACGGCGCTCGGTTCGGGCATCTCGGCGTCGCCCGGCAGCAGGTCGATCTGTCGGTTCACGGGGTTCGCGTAGAGGATCTTGACGTCCAGCCGGTCGCCCATGCGGTAGCGCTTGCGGGTGTGCTTGCCCATGAGCATCAGGCTGTCCTCGAGGAAGACGTAGTAGTCGTCGTCGAGTTGCGAGACGTGCATGAGGCCCTCGATCCCGTTGGGCAGGGCGAGGAAGACGCCGAAGTTGGTCACGCCGGTGACGGTGGCCGAGAAGCGCTCGCCGACGTGATCGCGGGCCCAGACGGCGTGGAAGTACTTGGTGAGGTCGCGCTCGGCCTCCTCGGCCTTGCGCTCGCGCTCGCTGACGTGCTCGGCGAGCGCCGGGAACGCGTCGGTCCACTTGCTCTGAAGCGCCTTGGAGAGCTTCTTACGGAGCCGCGCACGCAACACCCGGTGGACGATCAGATCCGGGTAGCGCCGGATGGGGCTGGTGAAGTGAAGGTAGTTCTCGAAGGCCAAGCCGAAGTGACCGAGGTTGTCGGCGGCGTACCGCGCCTGCTTGAGCGAGCGCAACAACAACACGCTCACCATCTGCTGCTCGGGCTTGCCGGCCGCCTGCTTGAGCACCCGTTGCAGATCGGCGGGGGTGGGATCGTCGAGGTCCACCTCGTAGCCGAGCCGCTGGAGCGCCTTCTGCAGCAACTGCACCTTCTCCGTCGACGGGTCCTCGTGAACCCGGTAGAGCGTCGGGACGTCGGCCTCGTTCATGTCCTTGGCGACGAGACGGTTGGCGAGGAGCATCATCTCCTCCACCAACCGCCGCGCGGCGTTGCTGCGGACCGGCGTGAGGTGTAGGTCGCCGCGCTCGTCGACGTCGACCTTCGCCTCGGTGAAGTCGAAGTCGAGGGCACCGGCCTCCATCCGCTGAGCGCGCAGCGCCACGGAGAGGTCGAGCAGCACCTTGATGTCGCGCTCGAGCTTGCGTTTGCCCTCGGGCAAACGCTCGCCTTCGGCGAACCCCTGCACCATGTCGTACGTCAGGCGTGCGTCGCTGCGGATGACCGTCTCGGCGAACTCGACGCCGTGCACGGCACCCTCGCGGTCGATCTCGACGAAACACGACAACGTGAGCCGGTCCTCGCCCTCGACGAGCGAGCACAGGCCGTTGCTGAGCGCCTCGGGCAACATCGGCAGCACCCGCCCCGGCAGGTAGACCGACGTCGCCCGCGCCTGGGCCGCGGCGTCGAGCGCCGACCCTTCGGTCACGTAGTGGCTCACGTCGGCGATGTGGACGCCCACCCGATAACGCTGCGACTTGCCGCGACCACCGCTGCGCTCGACCGAGAGCGCGTCGTCGAAGTCCTTGGCGTCCGCACCGTCGATGGTGAAGGTGGGCACGTTGCGATGATCGGTCCGACCCTTGAGCGCGGCGTCGGGCACCGTCGTCGGGAAGGCCTCGGCCTCCGCGATCACGGCCTCGTCGAACTCGTCCTCGAGCCCGTACTTGACGATGACCGCGCGGGTCTCCACCTCCGGGTCGTCGGCGGGTCCCAGGACCTCGTCCACCTCGGCGAACGGTTCGGGCTCGCGCGACACCTCGGGCCACACCATCTTGCCGACGATGCGCGTCCCCGCTTCGATCATGCCGACCGAGTCGGGGGCGAGCAGCACGCGCTCCCGCAGCCGCACCGAATCCGGACGCAAGATGGCGTACCCGCGCGCGTACTCCAGCGTGCCGACCACGCGGTCGTGGCCGCGGGCCACGACCCGGACGATCTCGCCCGCCGGCTTGCCGTTCTCGAAGGTGCCGGGGTCGGGCCGGGCCAGGACGCGGTCGCCGTCCCAGGCACCCGCCAGCTTGTCGGAAGGGACGAACAGGTCCTTGGTCTCGCGTTCGTCGGCGATCACGAAGCCGTAACCGCCCGAGGTCACCTGCAGGCGTCCGGCGATCAGGTTCATGTCCTTGGGCAGCCCGTAGGAGCGACGCCGCGTGCGGATCAGCTCGCCTTCGGCCACCAGGGCGTCCAGCACGTCCTTGAGCGCGGTCCGGTCGTCGATCTCCAGCTGTTGCTGGACGTCTTGGACGTGCCACGGGCGCTCGGGGTGCTGATGGAAGAATTCGAGGACGTCGTTGCGGTCGATCTGACTCATCACCCGCGAGCATAGCCCTTCACGGCCGCGCAGGGCGTCCATCCGTCGTCGACGGCCTTCGGCACGGCCCCGCGGCGGTGGCGCGGACGGACCGACGACGCCCGACCGACGACGGCCATCGTCTACGATCGAGGCCAGGAGGCCCGTGACCACCCCACCCGTCCGCGAGCAGCTCCCCCCAAGCCATACCCGCCGTCGACCCGTGGCTCGCCGCGTCGCGCATCGGACGCCAGCTCGGCGCGTGGGCCCTGTTGAGCGTCGCGGGTGGCAGCGGACTGCTGCTCGCCGGCGACACGGCCGCCTGGCGAGCGTTCGGCTGGCAGGCGTTGGTGTGGGGGGCGATCGACGGTCTGATCGCCCTGGCTGGGGCACGTGCGCTGCGCGGTCAACGACGCCGGGGCGAGATCGGCGACCCCGAACGCGCCCCCGCCGAACGCCGCCGCCTCCGGCGCCTGCTGCTGGTGAACGCGTGGCTGGACGTCGGTTACGTGCTCGTCGGCATGGCGCTGCTGCGCTTCTGGTCCAGCGACGCAGGCACGGGCCACGGCTGGGGCATCGTCGTGCAAGGGGCCTTCCTGCTCGGCTTCGACACGTGGCACGCGTGGCGGCTGCGCGACCAGCGAACGTGACGCCGGGCGCGGGCGCGCGCGGGCGCAGCGCTGGCGGTGCGCGACCAGTGAACGTGACGCCGGGCGCGCGACCTCAGGTGCTGCGGTCGATCTCGCGCTGGGCCAGCGCCACCAGCGCCGCGCGGGCGGGCGAGGGCGGGAAGAGCGTGAGCGCCTCGATCGCGTCCTGCGCCTCGTCGGCGATGGCGGCTGCCGTCCGCACGTCGGCGCCGTGGGCGCGCACGAGGTCGACCACCAGTCGCACGTCGCCGGCTTCGCGCGCGTGGCGCTGCAGGACCGCGCGCGGGGACTCGACGCCGGCCGCCAAGAGCGTGAGCACCGGGTACGTGGCCTTGCCTTCGCGCAGGTCGCCGCCGACCGGCTTGCCCAGCACCGCAGGGTCGCCGAGCAGGTCGAGGCGGTCGTCTTGCATCTGGAACGCCCGACCGTAGGACATCCCGAAGCGCCGCAACGCCTGCCGCTGCGGCTCCGGGGCACCGGCCAGCAAGGCCGGCCCTTCGAGCGCGGCGGCCAGCAGGACCGCCGTCTTGCCCTCGATGACCTGACGATAGACGGCCAGGTCGTGGGTCTCGAGCGTGGCCGCCTGGAACTGCAGCACCTCGCCCTCGCAGATGCGTGCGGCGGTCTCGGACATCAGGAGCGTGAAGGCCGAGCTGCCGGATTGGGCGAGCAGGCCCAGCACGCGCGCGAGCATGAAGTCGCCCGACATGACCGAGACCACGTTGCCGTAGCGCCGGAAGGCGGCCACCCCGCCGCGGCGGGTGTCGGCGTCGTCGATGAGATCGTCGTGCAGGAGCGAGGCCGAGTGGAGCAGCTCGACGGCGAGGGCGACGACCATGGCGGCCTCGTCGTCGGCGCCGACCAGGTCGGCGGCGAGGAACGCCAGCGTGGGCCGCAGCCGTTTGCCGCCGGCACCGGCGAGGTCCTCACCGATCGCCTCGATGAAGGCGACGTCGGAGCGGAGCTCCGCCTGCAGGCGGGTCTCGAAACGGGCGAGGCGATCGCTGACGCTGGGGTCCACGGGGGCGCATGCTACCGCGCGAACGCTCAGGTCGGGTTTCAGGCCGCGTCCTCGTCCGCCTTGAGCCGCTTGGCGACGTGGAACGACAAGCGCTTCAGGCCTGCGAGGAAGTCGACGGGCTCGACCGCGACGCTCTCCGGCACGCTGATGACGGCGGGGGCGAAGTTCAAGATGCCGCGCACGCCGGCGGCCACGAGACGGTCGGCGGCGGCTTGAGCCGACGGGGCCGGCACGGTGAGGAACGCCAGGTCGATGCGCTTCTCCGCGCAGACCTCGGCCAACCGGTCGACGTCCTCGACCTCGAGCGGGCCGGCCGTCAGACCGACCTTGGCCGGGTCGGCGTCGAAGGCCGCCAACAGCTGGAAGTCGTACTGGTCGAAGTTCGGGTAATCGGCGAGCGCTTGGCCCAGGCGCCCCATGCCCATGATGGCCACGCGCCAGGGCCGGGTGAGGCCGAGGATGCGCCGGAGCTCACGCCGCAGCGTGGCGACCGTGTAGCCGGCGCCGCGCGTCCCGAAGCGACCGAAGTACGCCAAGTCCTTGCGCACCTGGAAGGCCGAGACCTGAGCGCCGGCGGCGAGCTCGTCGGACGACGTCGTCCGCACGCCGGCCTCCTCGAACTCGGACAGCAACCGGAGGTACGTGACCAGTCGACCGACGGTGGCGGCTGGAACCGCCGGCATCAGCGTGCGAAGCTCTCGATCCCCTGGTCGGCGAGGCGCGCTCGGGCGGTCGCGAGGCCGTCTTCGTCGAAGGGACCCACGATCAGCTTGGTGAGGCCGTTCTCGCGGACCTCGAAGGCCACGAGCCCCACCGACGCCAACCGGTCGCGCAGCGGCGCCGCCGAGGCGCTGTCGGCGAACGCGCCGACCTGCAGCGAGCGGCCCGTCGACGACGTCAAGATCGGCCCGGTGGCCGCGGCCGGGCTGCTCGGGGCCGGGGTCGTGGCTGCGGACGCGCTCGCGGCCGGGGTCGTGGCAGCGGGGGTCGCCGGAGCCGGCACCGCGGCGGGCGTGGGCGTCGACGCACCAGGCGTGCCGGCGTCGGGTCGGAAGCGGTACACGACGGGCTGGACGCCGAAGTCGCCGGCGGCGATCCGATCGGCCACCTGTCGGGCCTCGGCTTCGCCGTCGTACGGGCCCACCAGGACGATCGTCAGGGAGCCCTGGACGCCGAGGAACACCGGGTATCCGGCGGCCCGGAAGGTGGCGGCGAGGCGCGCGGCGTTGTCGGGGTTGCCGAAGGCGCCCACCGACACGCGGTACGGGGCCTCGCTGTCACCCGCCACGTCCGGCAGCGCCGCGGCCGGCGTCGGGGTGGCCGCGGCCGGGGTGTTCGGGGCCGCTGCCGCTGGGGTCGGCGCCGGCGTGGAGCTCGCGGCGGGCGTGCTCGCGGCGGGCGCGGGTGTCGCGGCGGCGGGCGTGGCCGCCGGCGTCGCGGCCGGTGTGGGCGTGGCCGGTTCGGCCCCGCTGGCGGCGGGCGTCACGGCGGCCTCGCCGGGCGTCGCCGGGTTCGGCGCGGTCGCGGCGTCGGGCTCGGTCGCCTGACCGTCGGGCGTCAGCACGGACACGGACCCCAGCGGGGCCGGGGGCGTGTCCGTGGTGGCGGCGGGCGTGCTGGCGGGAGCCGGATCGGAGCCGGCCTGGAGGTCGGCGGGGCTGCTGACTGCGGGCGGGACCGCCGTGCTGGTGGCGGCCGGGAAGAACGAGCCACCGGTGATCAGGGTCGCCACGATGCCGGCGATCACGCCGACGAGGGCGAGGCCGATGGCGAGGTCGGGCCAGTTGCGTCGCAGCCAATCCATGCGGTCAGCCTACCCCGCGGGGCTCAGCGCGGGGCGGTGCAGGAGGGCTCGTACCCGAGCTGGCAGCCCGCGTTCCAAGCTTCACGGGCGCTCTCGTCGCTCTGCTGGGCGTACAGCGACCAGCCGAGGTTGTGGTGGCTCTCGGCGTCGCGCGGGTTCTGTTCGACCAGCAGACGGTAGACGCCTTCCGCGTCGCGGTACCGCTCCAGCGCCAGGTAGGCGGCGCCCAGGTTGACGCGTGCGGCCGTGAGGTTGGGATCGAGCTGCACGGCCCGTTCGTAGAACAGCGCCGCACCGGCGTGGTCGCCGAGTTGGTAGCGCGCCAGACCGGCCCACAGTTGCGCCGCGGCGCTCCCCGGGCGCTGCTGGACCACCATGGCGAACTCCTGCCCGGCACCCACGTAGTCGCCCTTGAGGTACAGCGCCCGGCCGACGATGAGGCGGGCTTGCGACTGCGCGTCGGGGTCGCTCAGGCGCGGCAACGCGGCCCGGGCGCTCTCGAGCGCCTGGTCGGCCTGGCCGAGCTGGTCGTAGGCGCTGGCCAGGGCCAAGCGCACGTCACCTTCGTCGGGCACGATCTGGACCGCCTGCTGCAGCGGTTCGACCGCGGCCCGCGGTTGGCCGGACTCGAGGTAGGTCAGCGCCAGCGCGTAGCGCGCTTGCCAGGACGTCGGATCGACCTCGGCCGCCCGCTGGAACGAGGCCGCGCCGTCGGTGTCGCGACCGAGACCGCGCTGCAGCTCGCCCAGCGCGACCAACGAGGAGGCTTGACCGGCCGCGTCGCCGGCCACCTCGGCCTTGCGTTCGGCGCGTTCGAGCGCCCGCAGGGCGTAGTCGACCTGACCTTGTTCGACGTACACGCTTGCGATGAGCGCGCTGAAACGGTAGTCGCTCGTGCGCGCTTCGATGTCGGTGAGCTCGGCCAGGGCCTCGAGCCCGCGGCCCGCTTCGACCAGGGCCACACCGCGTCGGTAGGCGAGGTCGGCGTCGTCGGGTGCCAGCGCCAGCGCTTGACCGTACGCGTCCGCAGCCCGGCCCGGCTCGCCCGACAGCATGAGCTGACCCGCCATGCCGGTGAAAGCGTTGAGCCGGTCGGCGCCGGTCGCTTCGGGCGACGCCTCGTCCAGCGCCCGCTGGAACGCCTCGGCGGCTTGCGCCGAACGACGCAGTCGGGCCAGCGTCACCGCGCGGTTGAAGTGACCGTCGAAGCGATCGGGGTACAGGCGCGCCACCTCGTTGAAGGCGAAGAGGGCGGCGGCGAAGTCGCCGCGGCCGAACTCGGCCAGGCCGAGCCCGTAGTGCGCGTCGCCGGCCAGGTAGTCGACGGCGATGGCCTCGAGGTACGCCTCCTTGGCGCCGTCGAGGTCGTCTTCGTCGAGCAGGGCGTTCCCGAGCAGGGTCCAGGCGCCCGCGTCGTCGGGGCGATCGGCGACGGCCGCACGCAGTTCCGCGACCGTTTGCGCTTGGGCGGTACCGAGGATCGCCACGGCGAGCGCCGCGGTCAGGAGACACGCGAGCCACCTGGGGGTGCCCCGCTTACGTTCGGTCGTGTTCATGCCAGCCTCCACATCGCTGTGCGCGCGTCGGCTTACGTCTCCGACGACATTCCTCGCGGTTCATGCTAGCCACCGCGCGCGTTCGGCCCGTGTGAAAAGCCGCACGGGAGCGTGCCCGCGCGACCCTGCCGGGGTTCGCGTGTCACCGAGTCTATGCGAGGGTCGCGTCCCCGCGGGGTGGAGGATGCCCCACGTCGGCCCTCGCGCCGTCGCGCAACGCGAGCTGCCCGCAGGCGCCACCGGTGTCGCGCCCACGTGAGAACCGCACCGACGTGGAGACCCCAGCCCGAACCAACGCCTCCTGGAAGGCGCGCACCCCGTTGCGCGACGTCGCCTCGAAGCCCGAAGCGGGCCAGGGGTTGAACGGGATGAGGTTCACGTGGACCGTCAGACCCTCGAGCAGCCGGGCCAGGGCCGCCGCCTGAGCGGGAGCGTCGTTGACGCCGGCCAGCATCGTGTACTCGACGCTCACCCGCCGGCCGCCGGCCTCCTGCCAGTCGCGCAGCGACGCCACGATGTCGTCGAGCGCGTGCGCGTGGGCCGTCGGGATGATGCGCCGGCGGGTGGTCTCGTCGGGGGCGTGGAGGCTGACCGCCAACACCAGCGGCAGACCCTCGCCCGCGAGCTTGCGGATGCGCGCCGGCAGACCGACCGTCGATAGCGTGATACGGCGCGGCGACATCGCCAGCCCGCGCGGGTCGATCCACGTGCGGATCGCCCCGACCGCTGCCTCGTAGTTGAGGAGCGCCTCGCCCATCCCCATCAGCACGACGTTGCGCACCTCGCGCGGGGCGAACCCCTCGAACCAGGCCACCACCAACAGCTGCGCGACGATCTCGCCTCGGGTGAGGTTGCGGCCGAAGCCGAGCGCGCCGGTCGCGCAGAACGCGCAACCGGCGGGGCAACCCACCATCGACGAGACGCACACCGTCTTGCGACCCTCGTAGGGCATGTAGACCGCTTCGGTGCGCTGCCCGTCGCGGAGCGTGAGCAGGTAGCGCACCGACCCGTCCCAGGAGGGGAAGCGCCGGACCTCGGCGAAGGGACTCACGTCGAACGTGCGGGCGAGCTCCGCCCGCCACGTCTTGGGCAGGTTGGTCATGGTCTCGACGTCCTGCGCCCCGTGCACGTACAGCCACTCGGCGAGCTGGAGCCCCCGGTACGACGCCTCCTCCGACGGGGTCGGCAGGTCGTCGATCGGTCGGTCGAAGAGGCTGGGGCGAGGAACGTCCATCACGACCGAGAGGCTACCGCGCGCGATCGCCCAGGGACGCGCCCCGCCCGACGTGGGGGGCATCTGCGTCCGCGCGGCCGACGAGTCGGGTGGTAGCATCGCCGCACCGCAGGAGACGCCGCCCTTCGCGGCGGCACGCGACCGACCGCCCGGCTTCGAGAGCCGCACGGTGCCACGCCATGGGAGGCGCGCCGCATGAACCAACGTTCCGTCAAGACCATCGGCATGGTCCTCGCGGGCGGGAAAGGCACCCGCCTGCACCCGCTCACCTGGAAGCGCACGAAGCCCGCCGTGCCGTTCGGCAGCAAGTACCGCATCATCGACTTCGCGCTCAACAACATGATCAACAGCGGGATCTACGGCATGTACGTCCTGACGCAGTTCAAGGCCCAATCGCTGACCGAGCACATCCAGCGCAACTGGCGCTTCGGCACCTTCTTGTCCGACTACTTCATCACCCTCGCGCCGGCCCAGATGTACCTCTACGAGGAGCTCGGCGCCGAGTGGTACCGCGGCACCGCCGACGCGATCTACCAGAACCTGCATCTCATCGACAACTCCGGGGCCGACCTGGTGGCGATCTTCTCAGGCGACCACATCTACAAGCAGGACATCTCGCACATGATCGACTACCACCTCGACCACGAGGCCGACGTCACCGTGGCCGCGTACCCCACCCCGGTCGCGGACGGCACCCGCTTCGGTGTGCTGCAGATCGACCGCGACTGGGCGATCACCGAGTTCCAGGAGAAGCCGGCGAACCCCAACCCGATCCCGGGCCGGCCGACCCACTGCTTGGCGTCGATGGGCAACTACATCTTCACCACCTCGAAGCTGGTCGAGCTGCTCACCAGGGACGCCCAGCGCAAGGAGAGCGAGCACGACTTCGGCAAGAACGTGCTGCCGATGGCACTGGACGACGGCGCCAAGCTGCTGGCCTACGATTTCGCCCGCAACCCCATCCCCGGCCAAGAGGGACCGAACACCTACTGGCGCGACGTCGGGACGCTGGACTCGTACTGGGAGGCCAACATGGACCTGGTGGCGGTCCAACCGGAGTTCGACCTCTACAACGAGGAGTGGCCGCTGCGCACGTCGGCCGAGTTCTCGCCCCCCGCGAAGTTCGTGCACGAAGAGGCGACACGCCGCGGGCAGGCGTTCAACAGCACCCTCGCCGGCGGCGTCATCGTGTCCGGTGGCACCGTGCGCAAGTCGTTGCTGGCCCGCCGTGTGCGTGTGCACTCGTACGCCCTCGTCGAGAGCTCGATCGTCCTGGACAACGTCGAGATCGGCCGCAACAGCGTCGTCCGCAACGCCATCGTCGACAAGAACGTGTTCATCCCCGAAGGGACCGAGATCGGCGTCGACCTCGAGGGCGACCGGGCGCGCGGCTTGACCGTGACCCCGAACGGCATCGTGGCGGTCCCGAAGGGCTACGTCTTCCGCTGACGAGAGCCCCGGACGGTCCCGCCGGTTACAGCGCGCTCATCGAGGCCGGTGCTACGCTGCCTCCATAGGGACTGCACATGGTGCAGGACCGTGCCGCACCGCGCTCACGCGCCGTCGGCCATGACGACCGCACCCGGGAGGCCGCGTGAGACGTTCCTTCAATCCCTGGCTGATCGTGATGCTCATCATCCTGGGCATCTTCGTGTTCAACCAGTTCAACGCCGGCGGTACGCCGCGCGAGATCACCTTCACCCAGTTCACCGATCTGGTCGAAGAGGGTCGCGTCGCGCGCGTCACCATCGAGCGCAACAACGGTGTCATCGAGGGCGAGCTGACCAACGAGACGCAGATCGTGGTCAACGGCGAGCCCCAGACGGTGCTCGGCTTCCGGGTCACCACGATCGTCAGCGACTCGCTCCTGCAGCGGCTCGAGGAGAACGTCGGCGAGGTGACGATCCGCAACCCGCCGCAGTGGATCGGCTTCCTGATCTCCGTGTTGCCGATCGTCATCCTGATCGCGTTCTTCTGGTTCGTGTTCATGCGCGCCCAGGGCGGGCCGAACCAGGTGATGCAGTTCGGCCAGTCGAAAGCCAAGACCTACGGCCGCGAGAACAAGGTGGGCACCACGTTCACCGACGTGGCCGGGCACGCCGAGGCGAAGCAAGAGCTCAAGGAGGTCGTCGACTTCCTGAAGAACCCGCAGAAGTACCTGCGCATCGGCGCCGAGATCCCCAAGGGCGTCCTGCTGGTGGGGCCTCCCGGCACCGGCAAGACGCTCCTCGCGCGCGCCGTGGCCGGCGAGGCCGGCGTCCCGTTCCTCACGGTCTCGGCCTCCGAGTTCATGGAGATGTTCGTCGGCGTCGGCGCCAGCCGCGTGCGCAACCTCTTCGAGGAGGCCCGCAAGGCCAGCCCGGCCATCATCTTCATCGACGAGCTCGACTCGATCGGCCGGCGCCGTGGCGCTGGGATCGGTGGCGGGCACGACGAGCGCGAGCAGACCCTGAACCAGATCCTGTCGGAGATGGACGGCTTCGAGAAGGACACGTCGGTGATCATCATCGCCGCCACCAACCGACCCGACATCCTCGACCCGGCCCTGCTGCGGCCCGGCCGCTTCGACCGTCAGGTGACGATCGGCCTGCCCACGATGCGCGAGCGCGAGGACATCCTGCGCGTGCACGTGCGCAACAAGCCGATCGACGACGACGTCGACCTGCGCCGGCTCGCCGAGGCGACCCCGATGTTCTCCGGTGCGGACCTGGAGAACCTCACCAACGAGGCGGCGCTGGTGGCGGCACGGACGAACCAACAGATCATCACCTGGACCGACTTCAACGAGGCGCTCGACCGCATCACCCTCGGCCTGCGGCGCAGCAGCCTCGTGCCGACCGAGGAGGAGCGCAAGATCCTCGCGTACCACGAGGCCGGCCACGCGGTGCTCTACGCGGCCCAGCCCGAGCTGGGCGAGATCCGCAAGGTCACGATCAGCCCGCGGGGCGGCGCCGGCGGCTTCATGGCCCCGCTCGGCAAGGAAGAGATGTTCCTCAGCCTGGAGCGCTTCAACGCCCAGCTCGTGGTGGCGTACGGTGGCCGGCTCGCCGAGAAGCGCGTCACCGGCACGCTCTCGTCCGGGGCCAGCAACGACCTGAAGCAAGCGACCGAGATGGCCAAGCAGATGGTGCTCGACCTGGGCATGGGCGACGCCGAGTACGTCGCCTGGGGCTCCGACCAGGGGCCCATCTTCCTCGGCGGCGAGATCAGTCGCCGCAAGGACTTCTCCGAGGAGACCGCCCGGCAACTCGAGGAGAAGGTCGAGTCGATCCTGCGCAAGGCCTACGAGCGCGGTGCCGCGATGGTCGACGAGCACTGGCACGCGGTCGAGGCGGTCGCCACGGCGCTGCTGAAGGTCGAGACGATCGACGGGAAGCTCGTCAAGGCGGCGTACGAGAAGGCCGAAGCCGGCGAGACCACCGAGGAGATCCTGGCGTTCATCATCGACGCGATCGCCGAGTACGAACGGAAGGTGGCGGCGACCGCGGAGCGCAACAAGGCTCGGTCCGAAGAGGCCCAACGACGCGAGGAGGCCCAGTCGCGGCCGCCGTCCGCGCCGTCCAAGCCGCCGCGTCCCGCCACCGAAGGTCCGCGAGGCTGACCGCCGCGAGCTCGCGGCGAGCCTGACGTGCCCCTGCTCGACGGCAAGTACGAGATCCTCCGCGAGCGCGCCCTGGGCGGTGGCGTCACCCGCTTCGACGCCACGGCCCCCGACGGCGTGCCGGTGGTGGTCGACTGGCTCGACCTCGAGGGGCCCGACGAGCCCGCCTTCGAACGCTACCGCCGGCTCCTCAAGGGCCTCGCCCGCGAGGGCCGGGCGGCGATCCAAGACGTGGTGGGACGGCCGGGCGCCCGCTACGTGGCCTGGTACCTGCCGCCCGACAACGCCGCCGCCACCCAGGACGCCGAGCTCGCCACCGCGATCCGCAGCGCCGGCTTCGACCCCGACGCGGCGCAGGTCCGACGGGTGGCGGGCGCCGCACGCCTGTTCGCTCTCCCCTTCCACCCGGTGGCCGCGTCCCCAGGACCGCTCGCAGCGACCGACGACGAACCGGTCGTCCGGTCGGGGGGGTGGTCGACGTGGCCGTGGCGTACGCGGGCCTGGACCTGGTCCCTGGGTCTGGGCCTGCTCGCGGCCGGCCTGGCGCTCGTCGGCTTCGCCGCACGCAGCAACGACCGGGTCGTGGTCGTGCCCGACGTGGTGGGCTGGTCCTACGCGACAGCCGCCCGTGAGCTCCAAGCGCTCGGTCTGAACGTGGAGCAGGTGGTGGTCGCCACGCTCGACACGCCCCCCGAACAGGTCGTGTCGACCGACCCGGCCGCGAACGCCACGTTGCGCCCCGGGCGCCCGGTGCGCGTGACGCTCGCGTTGCCGCCAGGCACGGTGGCGCCGACCGTGGTGCCGCGGTTGGTGGGCACCCTGCGCGAGGACGGAGCGGCGCTGTTGGCCGACCAGGGTCTCACGGAGGGTCGCGTCGTGGGCGTCCACGCGGCCGCGCCGATCGACGTGGTCCTGGCCCAGACGCCGCCCGCGGGCACCACCGTCGGCCAGGGTGCAGCGGTGGACGTGGTCGCATCGCTCGGACCGGCACCGGAGGAGACGTTCGTGCCCGACCTCGTCGGCCTGCCGCTGGAGGAAGCCCGGTCGCTGGCCGAACTGGCGGGGCTCGACGCCGACCAGGTCATCGTGGAGCGCTTCGAAGCCGAGCGGGTGGCGCGCGACACCGTGCTGAGCCAGTCGCTCGCGCCCTTCCACACGGTCGACCGCGCGTCGGCGGTGCTGCGGTTGGTGGTGGCTGACCCGATCGACCCCGGCCAGCCGACCGGCCTGCCGGCGCTCGGTGGCCTCGACGTCGCTGCCGCCCGCGAGGCCGCCGTCGGCTTCGACGTCCAGATCGCCTACGTCTCCGACAGCGGCCTGCCCGACGGCGTCGTGGGTCAATCGCTGCCCGTCGGGGCCGCCCCGACCGACGGACCGCTCGTCCTCACGGTCAACGCCCAACCGGTTCGAATCCCGCGCCCCAACGTCCGCGCGCTCGTGCGCCGACCCGCGCCGCGCGAGGTGCCCTACCTCTGGTTCGTCGAACCGGGCATCCCCCCCGTCGTCGCCGAGATCACGGCCACGACCCTCGAAGGGGACACCATGCTGGTCGAACGGCGCTCGGTGCAGGGCGGCGAGCGGGTCGAGGGCCGCTGGCCCACGACGTACCCCGGCGTGGTCCGCTTCGACCTCACCCTCAACGGCGAGCCGTACGGGGGCCCCCTGCTCGTGCCTTGAGTCGCGTTCGTGTCGGTCCCGTCGGGTGTATCGTGGCGGCCGACGATACGGCCGATCGTTCATCGTTCGCCGCCGATCTTCCCGCAACCGTACCCGTACGCCCCCCGGTGGCCTGGGCGCCCCCGGCTGCGGGCGGTGGTCCGCTCCCCCTCGCCCGCTCGAAGGGAACCACGTGCTCCAGACCATTCGCGACCTGAGCGCGTACGTACGGCGGTACCCACGTCCGTACGTGCTCGCCATCGTCCTCCTCGTCGGCTTCGCCTTCCTCACGACGCTGACGCCGATCGTGGTGGGTCGCGCCATCGACGCGTTCCTGGCCGACGAGATCACCATGAGGTCGATCTGGGGCTACATCGGGGCACTCCTCGGGATCGGCCTCGGTGGCGCGAGCGCCATGGTGTTCGTGCGACGCACGCTGCTGAACGCCTCCTGGGAGATCCAGTTCGACATCCGCCGCGACCTGTTCGACCACTTCACCCGCCTCGATCCCTCCTATTACGACGACCACCGCGTGGGCGACCTGATGGCGCGGCTCACCGCCGACCTGAACGCGGTGCGCATGCTCATCGGCGTGGCGGTCTTCATGGGGACGAACACCAGCCTGGTGCTGCTGTTCACGCTGGGCCGGATGTTCACGCTCAACGTCGGGCTGAGCCTGCTCACGCTCGCGATCGTCCCGTTCATCACGATCTCCTTCTTCGTGTTGCTCCGGATCATCCATCGGCGCTACGAGAAGGTCCAGGAGCAGTTCTCGGACGTCTCGTCGATGGCGCAGGAGAACTTCTCCGGCATCCGCGTGGTGAAGGGCTTCGGCATCGAGGAGCGCGAGATCGAGGGCTTCAAGCGGCTCAACGACGAGTTCATCCGCCGCAACCTCTCGCTCACCAAGGTCGACGGACCGCTGTTCCCCCTCATGGAGCTGATGTTCGGGATGACGATCTCGGTGCTGCTGCTCGTGGGCGGCCGCCTGGTGCTCGGTGTCGGCAGCGAGCTGTCGATCGGCCAGTTCTCGTCGTTCGTGTTCCTGTTCGAAGGCATCCAGTGGCCGATCATCGCGCTCGGTTGGATCGCCAACGTGGTGCAACGTGGCTCGACCTCGTGGCACCGCTTGCGCCAGATCCTCGACGTGCCCACCCGCATCCGCGACGACCGCGACACCGACGTCACGCGCAGCGACGTCAAGGGCGAGATCGAGTTCCGCGACGTCAGCGTGCGCATGGACGGCCGCAACGTCCTCGACGGCGTCAGCTTCCGCATCCGTGCAGGCGAGGCGATCGGCATCACGGGCCGCACCGGCTCCGGCAAGACGCTCATCGTCAACCTGATCACGCGCCTCATGGACCCCGACGAGGGCAAGGTGCTCATCGACGGCGTCGACGTGCGGCGCTTCCCGGTGGCGGTGCTGCGCCGTCGTATCGGGCTCGTGCCCCAGGAGCCGTTCTTGTTCAGCGACACGATCGCCGAGAACATCGCCTACGGCATCCCCGAAGGCGACGACCCCGAGGCGCTCGAGAAGCGCGTGCGCGGGGTGGCGCGGCTGGCCCAGCTCGAGGGCGACGTCGACGGCTTCCCGCTCGGCTTCGCGACGCCGCTGGGCGAGCGGGGCGTGACCCTGTCGGGCGGCCAGCGCCAGCGCACCGCCATCGCGCGCGCGCTGGTGCGCGACCCGAGCGTGCTGATCTTCGACGACGCCCTCTCCGCCGTCGACACCCAGACCGAGGCCGACATCCTCGAGGGCCTGAGCCAGGTGCAACGTGGGCGCACCACCATCGTCGTCGCCCACCGCGTGTCCGCGTTCCAGCATGCCGACCGCGTGCTCGTGCTCGAGGACGGGCGCCTGGTGGAAGAGGGCACCCACGACGAGCTGGTGAGCGCCGACGGGTTCTATGCGGACATCGTGCGGCGGCAACAGCTCGAACAAGCTTTGGAGACGGCATGAACGCGCACACCGAGCGCCGTGGCCGCCGCCCGCGGCGGCAACAGCTCGAACAAGCTTTGGAGACGGCATGAACGCGCACACCGAGCGCCGTGGCCGCCGCCCGCGGCGGCAACAGCTCGAACAAGCTTTGGAGACGGCATGAGCCCTGACCGCACCCGTCCGCTGGCCGACCCGACCGTGGGCGGCATGTACGACCCGACGTACGACGTCGCGGCCGAGAAGGCCGCGCACCGGGCGCGGCGGCGGCGTTCGCGGCGCAGCATCCGGTCGGAAGGTCAGTTCGACGAAGACGGCGAGAAGATGGCGGCCGCGTTCGACCGGAACCTGGCGCGCCGGCTCCTCGGCTACCTGCTCCCCTATCGCAAGCAGCTCATCGGCGCCATCGCCTTGCTGCTCGTGTACTCGGCGATCGTGCCGGCGTTCCCCCGCCTCGTCGCCGCGGCCGTCGACCGCTACATCGTGGCCGACGTCGCGCCCTTCGACGCGCTGACGGTCGACGCACGCCTGGCGGGCCTGCTCGGCATCGTCGCCGTCTACCTGGGCCTGCGGCTGGTGAACTTCGGGCTCCGGTACGGGTACACGTACTTGGTGGCGTGGCTCGGGCAGCACGTCATCTACGACCTCCGTCGCGACACCTTCGAGAAGATCCAGCGGCTGCACCTCGGCTTCTTCGACCGCACCCCGGTGGGGCGCCTCATCACCCGCATCACCAGCGACGTCGAAGCGATCCAGACCGCGATGACCGACGGCGTGGTCGGGCTGATCGCCGACGTCGGTCTCATCATCGGCCTGACCATCTACATGTTCACGATCGACTGGCGCCTCGCGCTCGTGACGTTGATCGTGATGCCGGTCCTGTTCTTCACCCTCAACTACCTGCGGCGCCGCATCCGCGACGCCTACCGCGTGGTGCGCTTGCGGGTCTCGCGCTCGAACGCCTACCTGGCCGAGAACCTGGGCGGCATGACCACCGTGCAGCTGTTCAACCGCGAGCAGCGCAACGCGCGCCGCTTCGACCAGATCAACCTGAGCCTGCTCGACGCCTACGTCGAGCAGATCCGCTGGTTCAGCCTGTTCTTCCCCGCCGTCAACATCGCCGGGGCCGTGGCCACCTCGCTCATCCTCTACTACGCCGCCTTCCAGCTCGTCGGACCCGGCGTCGCCGAGACGCTCACCATCGGTGTGCTGATCGCGTTCGTCCAGTACGCCCAGATGTACTTCCGACCGCTGCAGGAGCTCTCCGACCGGTTCAACACCCTGCAGGCCGCGATGGCGTCGGCCGAACGGATCTTCAGCCTGCTCGACACGCCCGAGAAGGTGACCGACAAGGACGTCCCGTTGCCGCTCGAGGGACGCTTCCGCGGCGAGGTCCGGTTCGAGGACGCCTGGTTCGCCTACGACGACGAGGACTGGGTCCTGCGGGGCCTCGACCTGACGATCCGTCCCGGCGAGTCGGTGGCCTTCGTCGGCCACACCGGCGCCGGCAAGACGACCGTCATCAGCCTGGTCAGCCGCTTCTACGACGTGCAACGCGGCGCGGTGCGGATCGATGGCCACGACGTCCGCGACCTGGCGCAGACCGACCTACGTCGCCACGTGGGCATCGTGCTGCAAGACCCGTTCCTGTTCAGCGGCACCATCCGCAGCAACATCACCCTCGGGGACGAATCGATCTCGCTCGACCGGGTGATGGAGGCCGCCCAGTTCGTCAACGCCCACACCTTCATCGAACGCTTGCCGCTGGGCTACGACACGCCCGTGCGCGAACGTGGCGCTGGGTTCTCCACCGGCCAGAAACAGCTGCTCGCGTTCGCCCGCGCGCTGGTGCAGAACCCCGACATCCTGCTGGTGCTCGACGAGGCCACCGCCAACGTCGACACCGAGACCGAGGAGCTCATCCAGGACGCGTTGAAGAAGCTGATGCAGGGACGCACCAGCATCGTCATCGCCCACCGGTTGTCGACGATCCAAGACGTCGACCGCATCCTCGTGCTCCGCAAGGGCAAGCTGATCGAGCAAGGCAGTCACGCCGACCTGCTGAAGGTCGACGGGGGCTACTACCGCAAGCTCTACGAGCTGCAGTACCAGGAGACGGAACCGGTGGCGCCCCTCAGCGAACGGTGACGCGGTAGACGAGCGTGTACGTGTCGCCCGGCTCCATCGGCTCCAAGACCGTCCAGCGCACGGCGTCGTAGTCGGTCGGTTGGGCGATCGTGCGGTCCTCGACGCGGCCGACGAACACGTTCGTCTCGTAGTAGTTGTCGCCGCCGTCGGCCGAGTACTCGGTCAGCAGCGCGTCGGAGCTGGGCGTCGCCGAGGAGGGGACGAACTCGGTGCCCTCCGGGACCGGCCCGGTGACGACCACGATGCCGGCGGGCAGCGTCTCGTCGCTCACGTTCTCCACGATCAGCCGGTACTCCACGACCTGGCCCGGACGCGCCTCGGTCGCTTCGGTGAAGCGTTCCTCGCGCGTGCCGTCGTCGCGGGTGACTTGGCTGACGACGTAGACCTCGAGGTCGATGGCGATCGGATCCGTGCCGTTCTGAGCCACCGCGAGCCCGAGGGTCAGGCATGCGAACAGGACGGCGGCGATACGGAGGGGTGTCTTCATGCCCTTCAGCCTAGCCGTTCCGCCTGTGGTGCGCCTGAGGCGCGGTTGGTCGATCCTTCACTGCGGCGCGCTGGTCGCCATGCCTCGCAGCGCGGCGGCGTACGGCGCGGCCTCGTGCCAACCGAGCGCGGTCGCCCGTTCGAAGGCCGCCGCCGCCTCCGCCGCCGCGACCGCGTCCAGCGCCGGGCTCGCACCCGCCCCGAGCTCCACGCCGACCTCGCGCAAGACCGTGCGCCCCCAGGCGAACGACGCCTCGCCGTGACCGGCCTGCGCCGCCGCTCGGTACCAACGCCGGGCTTGGGTCTCGTCGGGCGCGACGCCCAGCCCTGCCTCGTAGAGCCGGCCCAGACGCCACATGGCCTCGGCGTGGCCGCGGTCGGCGGCCGCCTGGTACCACGCCGCCGCCGTACGCGCGCTCCAGGGTGCGCCGAGGCCGGCCTCGGCCAGGTAGCCGAGCATGAACTGGGCCGCCGGGTCCCCGGCAGCCGCCTGCTCGTTCCACACCCGGCGCGCCTCGGTGAACTCGCCGTGGCGGTACGCCTCGAACGGATCCGGGGCGGCCGCCACCGCCCACGTCGACACCCACCACTGGACGAGCAGGAAGATCACCACCGACACGGCGAGCGCCACCAGCATCCGACCGCGCCGTCGCCGCGGCGCCGGCGCGTCGTACACCTCGATGTGGGGCGCCTCCTCACGACGTGGCAAGCGCGCCGAGGGGGGCCGGGCGGGTCCGGCGGCGTCGGCACCGAGGCCGCGCCAGGCCGTGGGCACGGGCCGCTCGGGGACCGGTTCGGGGTCGGCCCCGTCGCGCTCGACCTCGGCCCGCGTCCGCCGCGAGGCCCGACCGATCACGAACTCCGGTACCTCGGGATCGCTCGCCGCACCCTCCGGCGCCACCGCGTCGCCGTCGAACGCATCGGCGCGACGGGTGCGCCAGCGGCCGGCGTCCTCGCTCGCCCATTCCTGCTCGGGCGTGAACGACGACGTGGTGACGCGATCCGTGACGTGATCGTCGGCGTCGGCCGCCCGCGCGGCGGGCGGGCGGCGGTCGAACGCCGCCGCGTCCTCGCCGGTGTCGGCATCCGCGTCGTCGCCGCCGGCGCGCTCGTCGCCGCCGTCGTCCACGACCAGGAGGCCGTCGGGGTCGGTCGTGGCCGGCTCGGCGTCCTCGGGCATGGGGTCGGGTTCGGGGAACGGTTCGGGGTCGGGAAGCGGTTGGGGATCGTGGAGCGGTTCGGGTTCCGGCACGGGGTCGGGATCGACCAACGGCTCCGGTCCGGGGACGCGCACGGGCTCCGGTTCACGCACGGGCACCGGCTCCCGACCTGGCGATCGCTCCTGCACCGCCATCGGGGCGAGCTCCGACACCGACTCGTAGGCACGGTCGGTCCGGCCCCGACGATCGTCGGGGTGGGGTTCGGAGGTCGGATCCGGATCCCACGTCGGTTCCACGTCGAGCGGCTCCGACGCGTCGGGGTCGACGTCCTCGGGGTCGACGTCGTCGGGGTCGACGTCGTCGGGGTCGGTGGCTTCGTCGGAAGCGACGTCGTCCGGGTCGATGTCATCGAAGTCGATGCCTGCGTCGGGCGCGCCGGGACCGTCGAACGCCACCGGCTCGTCGGGCTCGTCCAGGCCTTCCGCGTCGTCGCGGCCCTCCAGCTCGTCGCGTTCATCGAAGTCGGACGCATCGTCGGCCTCGTCGAACGCCGGATCCGCGGACTCGTCCGGTAGCGGCGGAACGGTGGGCGGGGCCATCGTCGACGCAGCCGCTGCGGCCGGCGCCGGGTCGGCACCCCGCGCCGGGTCGCCGTCTCGCGACGCCTCACCGCCCGACGCGGGCACCAGCGTCGGCGCGCGGGCGTCGGCCAACTCGTCGGGATCGGCCGCCCGGATCACCACCCGAACACCGGCCGCCTCGAACGTCTGGGCGATGGCGTCCGCCTTCTCCGGTCGCAACGCCCGCGTGATCGGCCCGGTCCGGCGCTCGATCAACTGACGGACGCGCTGCTGCGGCATCCCGAGCCGCTCGCCGACGCGCGCCGCGACGATCGCGACGTCGGCGTCCGGCACCAACTCGATCACCTCGACCACGCAAGCATTGGGCATCATGTGGCGACATGGTACACGGGTCGCGCGTGGGAACGGGCGACACGTCGCCCGTGGCAACGGGCGACACGTCGTCCGGGACGGCGGGTCGCACGGCCTCAGACCCACCCCCGTGCGCTCGCCACTCGGTTGACACCCATGGGACCCCCCTGTAGGCTGATGAGCGCTTGGGGCTGTGGCGCAGTTGGGAGCGCGCCTGAATCGCACTCAGGAGGTCAGGGGTTCGAATCCCCTCAGCTCCACCAGGTACACATCGGTGAGAAGGAAGCGGTGCACGGATCGTTCCGTGCACCGCTTCCTCGTGCCCGGCCGTCGACCGCGCTGCGGCCGTGGCCGTGGGACTTCCGACCGTTGCCCCGTGAAGCCTCCACCTGTAAGATCACCCGTCGATGCCCCCAAGACCCAACCACGGTTTCGGACGGGGTGTTCATTCGTTCGAGCGTCGAGGAGAAGGCTCATGACTTCGTACGCAAACATCCAGGAAGTGCTCGCCGACCAAGCCGAGTACCTGCTCGGCCACTCCTGTGCGACGATCCCCCGCGAGCAGCTCCATCTGCCAGGGCCGGATTTCATCGACCGAGTGACCTCGAAGACCGATCGCAGTCCGGCGGTGCTGCGCAACCTGCAATCGCTGTACGACCATGGTCGTCTGGCCGGTACCGGATACGTCTCGATCCTCCCCGTCGACCAGGGCATCGAGCATTCGGCCGGAGCGAGCTTCGCCCCGAACCCCATCTACTTCGACCCGGCGAACATCTGTGAACTCGCCATCGAAGGCGGCTGCAACGGCGTCGCCTCGACGCTCGGCGTGCTCGGGGCGGTGGCGCGCCAGTACGCGCACAAGATCCCGTTCATCCTCAAGATCAACCACAACGAGCTGTTGACCACCCCGAACAAGTACGACCAGATCATGTTCGGTTCGATCGATCAGGCCTTCGAGATGGGATGCGTCGGCGTCGGTGCCACCATCTACTGGGGCTCCGAAGAGTCGACTCGCCAGCTCCAGGAGGTGACGGCCGCCTTCGAACGAGCCCACGACCTCGGGATGTTCACGGTGCTCTGGTGCTACCTGCGCAGCCCCGCCTTCAAGGTCGACGGCGTCGACTATCACGCGTCGGCCGACCTCACCGGTCAGGCCAACCACCTCGGCGTGACGCTCGAGGCGGACATCATCAAGCAGAAGCTGCCCACCAACAACGGTGGATACCCCGCGATCAAGGCCGGCAAGACGCACGCCAAGGTCTACAGCGAACTGACGACCGACCACCCGATCGATCTCACGCGCTACCAAGTCGTCAACAACTACATGGGACGCATGGGCTTGATCAACTCCGGTGGCGCTTCCGGCAGTCACGACCTCCAGGACGCCACGGCGACGGCCGTCATCAACAAGCGGGCCGGCGGGACGGGGCTCATCAGCGGTCGGAAGGCGTTCCAGAAGCCCATGAAAGACGGTGCGGCGCTCCTGAACGCGATTCAGGACGTCTACCTGTGTGAAGACGTCACGGTCGCCTGAGGAGCTGCGAGCATGCGAATCGGAATCCTCACGGGCGGTGGCGACGTCCCAGGACTGAACGCCGCCATCAAGGCGGTCGTCAACCGCGCTGCCGAGCAGGGTCACGAGGTCCTCGGCCTGCGCCGCGGGTGGGCCGGTCTGTTGTACGTCGACCCGGCCGATCCTGCCTCCCTCGAGGAGTTCGCACAGCCGTTGAACCCGGCCTTGGTGCGAACGATCGACCGCTCGGGCGGGACCTTCCTGCACAGCTCGCGGACCAACCCAGGCAAGGTGAAGCCGTCCGACGTGCCCGACTTCCTCACCCCGCCGCCCGACGCGGAGCCGCCGTACGACTTCACGTCGCATGCGATCAAGGTGCTCGAGGCGTACGGCATCGACGTGCTGATCCCGATCGGCGGCGACGACACGCTCTCGTACGGCCTCCGGCTCCACAACGAAGGCGTCCCGGTGATCGCGATCCCGAAGACGATGGACAACGACGTGCACGGCACCGATTACTGCATCGGCTTCTCGACCGCCGTCACCAGAGGCGTGCAGTTCGTGCACAACCTCCGGACCAGCACCGGGTCGCACGAGCGCATCGCCGTCATCGAGCTGTTCGGCCGCTACAGCGGCCAGACGTCGCTGATCACCGCCTACCTGGCCGGTGTCGATCGAGCCGTGATCTCCGAGGTCCCGGTGGACATCGATCGGCTCGCCGCGCTTCTCGTCGCCGACCGCAACGCCAACCCGAGCCACTACGCGATGGTCACCGTGTCCGAGGGCGCGGTCATCGAGGGCGGATCGATGTCGCTCCGCGGCGAAGCCGACGCGTACGGCCATCGCAAGCTCGGTGGCGTCGGCGAACAGGTGGGCGCCATGCTGAAAGATCGCACCGGCGTCGACGTCATCAACCAGACCGTCGGCTACCTGATGCGATCCGGCAGCCCCGATTCACTCGATCTGATGGTCGCCAACAACTACGCGGTGATGGCGACCGACCTCGCCATCGAGGGCCAGTCCGGCCGCATGGTGGCGCTGCGCGGCGGCACGTACACGAACGTCCCGATCTCGCTGATCGGGGAGGGCGTCAAGCGGGTCGACGTCGGCGAGATGTACGACTCGAAGGCCTACCGACCGAACGTCCGACATGTCGGTGGCAAGCCGATGTTCCTCTACTGAGCATCGTGGCGGGTCGTAGCCCCTGGATCGACCTGGGGCGGATCGGCCCGTGAGCAGACACGCGACGGGCTGAACGCCCGGCTGACGAGCTCCGACGCCCGGATGGTCCTCGACCATCCGGGCGTCGAACCGTTTCGGTCGTCCATCACGGCCACGGGTGTCAGCGACCCCTAGCATCGAACCAGGCTAGCGAAGGGGGGTCCCGTCCGTCTCGACGACGCCGCGACGAGGTTCGAAACGCCCACGCGCAACGACGACGACCTCGAAGCGTACGAGGCGTACTGGGGCGGCCTCACGCCATACGAGCGGGACGCATTCACCTCGAATCGACCTGCGCCGGTCGGGGTCACTCCCTGACGAACCGGCGCGGCACCGCGCTACGGAACGGGCCCGACCCGCTCACTGCCCAACCGGAAGGGAGATCCACCATGAGCACCGCGCGAGACCTGGCCTCCGACCTGATCCTCGGCGCCGCCGCCGGCGTCGCCGCGACGTGGGTCATGGGGAAAGCGAGCAGCGCTCTGTACGCGCGCGAGAACGAGGAGGCCCGGCGCCAGGAGGACGAGGCGCGGGGCGGCACGACCGCCTACGGCGTCGCCGCCCAGAAGGCGGCTCACGCGCTCGGCAAGGACGTCGACGAGGAGCAGGCCAAGACGTACGGCAGCGCCATCCACTGGGGCTTGGGCGCCGCGGCCGGGGCCGTCTACGGGTACCTGCGGCCCCGCTTCGGCTGGGCGTCCTGGGGCTTCGGGTCGCTGTTCGGCGCGACGTTCTTCCTCACCGTCGACGAGGCGGGCAACACCCTGCTGGGCCTCACGCCGCCACCCCAAGCGTTCCCATGGCAGACCCATGGACGCCTCCTGAGGCACCGAGCATCCGGAGGGATCCATGAACCGAGACGACGATAGACAAGGTCTGAACGAGGATCCGAACCCGAAGTCGGGCGACCTGAAAGGCGGACCCCCCGAGCAACAACAGCCGTGGCCGGGCAGCGACGACGACCTGAGGCCCAAGGCCGACCACGGCGAGGAGAGCTACGTCGGCGCCCACAAGCTCCAGGGCAAGAAGGCGCTGGTGACCGGTGGCGACTCGGGCATCGGGCGCGCGGTGGCGCTGGCGTTCGCCCGCGAGGGCGCCGACGTGGCCTTCGCCTACCTCGACGAGCACGAGGACGCCAAGGAGACCGTGCGCCTCATCGAGGACGCCGGCCGCAAGGCCGTCGCCATCCCCGGTGACCTGCGGGACCGCGACCACTGCCGCCAGGTCGTGGCCCATGCGGTCGCGAGCCTCGGCGGTCTGAACGTCGTCGTGAACAACGCCGCCGTCCACCACGAGGTGTCCGACTTCCGCGAGATCACGCCCGAACAGCTCGACAAGACCTTCCGCACGAACATCTACGCCTACGTCTGGATCGCGCAAGCGGCCCTGGAGCACCTCGCCGACGGCGACTGCATCATCAACACGGGCTCGGTCGTCGCCCTGCGAGGCCACCCGACCCTGCTCGACTACGCCGCCACCAAGGGTGCGATCCACACCTTCACGCGATCGCTGGCGCAAGTCGTGGCCGAGCGGGGCGTGCGCGTGAACTGCGTGGCGCCGGGGCCGGTCTGGACACCGCTCATCGCCTCCACGCGCGAGGAGGAGGCCATCGGCGAGTTCGGCTCGAGCACCGTATGGGGGCGTCCCGCCCAACCGGCCGAGCTGGCGCCCACGTACGTGTTCTTGGCGTCGGCGGACTCGCGCTACTACACCGCCGCGGTGTTCTCGCCGACGGGCTCGAGCTTCACGGCGCGCTGAGGGCAGCGACGATCGCGTGGCCGCGCTGGCCCTACGCCTGGTTCCCCGACGCGTTCGCCGGACCGATGGCGCACCTGATGCGCGCGCTCGAGGACGGCGCCCCGGCGGTCGACGTCGACGGACGCGACAACCTGCGGACCATGGCGCTGGTGGAGGCGTGCTACCGCTCGCTCGACGAGCATCGGGCGGTGCGGATCGACGAGCTGCTGCCCAGGGCGTGACGCCGTTTCGGCCGACGGGGCTTCGGATCGCTCGTGCATCCGCCACCGCGCCCGTCGGGTCCTGCCCCTAGCATGACTCCACGGTCGTCTTGCATCCCGCTGTGATCGCCTTCGAGCCAGAGCCGCCAAAGGAGATCGCTCATGAAGATCCGACGCACCCTCACCAGCGACATCCTCGTCGGTGTCGCGACGGCGTTGACCGCCACGTGGTTGCTGGGCGAGGCCGCCGGCGTCCTGCACGGCGTCGCTGGTCAACTCGCCCTTGGCGTCACCGCCGAGGCCGTGTTGCGCATGTTCGAGGCCACCTGAGCGTCAGAGACCGCGACGCCGAGGAGGAGCTGACCGCGGCCCCGGCGCGTCTGGGCGTTCGCGACCGCTGGCTCCTCGCAAGCGACCCGGTCCCGGCGTACCCCTGGACGTCGTCTGGCGCGTCCTCGACCGACCGAAGGACGAGGCTCAGGCGCGCCGGCTCAGGACGCGCCGAACCGCGTCGAGCACGACCCCCGCACCCAATACCGCACCGAACGCCGCGAGGCCCTTGCGGGCCGGGTGGTACTCGAACGTCTCGGTGTAGTCGCTCTTCGACTTGGCGTGCGCCCCGAAACGACCCTCGACGCGCCCGAGCTCGGGCACGGGATCGAACAGGTTGTCGCTGCGCTCCGCCGGTCGCTCCGTCCGCTGCGACTTGAACCCGCGCCCCCCCAGGCGCAGGTAGACGTCCACCAGCCTGGGGTCGAGACGCTGCAGCAACTCGAACGCCTTCCCGGCGCCCCCCACGGTGATCCGCGCCAACCGGTGTTCGGCCGCGTAGACGATCGCTTCGGCCACCACGTCGGGCTCGTACACGGGCGCGATGGGGCGCGGTTCGACGCCGAGCTTCGAGCGCGCGTGCTCGAACAACGGCGTGTCGATCGAGGACGGCATGATCAGGGTGACGCTGATGCCGCTGCTGGAGCGCGCGAGTTCCAGTCGCAAGCTCTCGGTGAACCCCTTCACGCCGTGCTTGGCGGCGCAGTAGGCGGCCTGCAGGGGCACCGAACGGGTCGCCAAGGCGGACGCGACGTTGACGATGGCGCCGCGCCGCTCTCCCTTGAGGTACGGCAAGGCGGCCTTCACCCCGTGGATCTGACCCATCAGGTCGACGTCGATCACCCGGCGCATCTCGTCCACCTCGGCGCCTTCGACGGTGGCGTACAGCGCCACGCCGGCGTTGTTCACCCACGTGTCGATGCGGCCGAACCGCTCCGCCACCTCGGCCGCGGCCGCCTCGACCTGGGGCCACTGGCTCACGTCGGCCACGATGCGATGGGCGACGCCTCCGCGCCGGTCGATCTCGGCCAAGAGCGTGTCGAGCGCGTCCTCGTTGCGGGCGATCGCCACCACGGACGCGCCGCGGGCGGCGAACTGCAGGGCGGTGGCGCGGCCGATGCCGGAGGACGCTCCGGTGATCACGACCACTTGCTCGTGGATGGGTCGAAGCGGCAGCTTGGCCATCGCGCCTCCTTCGCACCCGGCGCCTCTGGGACCGTGCTGCCGGGTGTGCTCGATCGTCTCAGTCGCAGCCTATTCCGGCCCTCCGAGAACGTTCGGACGGTCGTCACGCGCGGCCGCCGTGCGCGCCGAGGTGGCCGGCCGGTCGTGCCGCTCTTACCCTGACGTATGGACGCGTTCACGCTCCTGGTCCCGCTCGCCGGCGGGGCCCTCGTCGTCGCGGTCGTGGTGGACGTGATGCTCACGGTCCTCCACATCGACACCAGCGGACGCCTCGGGACCTGGTGGCAGCGGCAGATCTGGCGCGCGAGCATCGCGCTCATCCGACGTCGACCCCACCTCCGGCGACCGGTCCTGGCCGCTGCCGGGCCGGTCATGATCGTGGCCACCTACGCGCTGTGGATCTCGCTCTACGTGTTCGGGTTCGCTCTGATCTTCTGGCCGTCGCTCGACGGCTTCCGGACGGTGGATGCGATCGAGCGGCTCGGGTTCCTCGACGCGCTCTACTTCAGCGGGGTCACCGGCACCGTCCTCGGGTACGGCGACGTGAGCCCGCTCACGGCGTGGCTCAAGTGGTTGTCGGTGGTCGAGGCCGGCCTCGGGTTCGCGCTGCTCACCGGTGTCATCACGTTCCTGGTCAGCCTCGTCGGCGGCGTCACCCAGCGCAACGCGCTCGCCACCCGCCTCCACGACGAGAGCGACGGCACCTTCGACGGCGTCGTCCTGGTCCTGCGCAGCCTGACGTGCGAAGGGATCGATCCGCTGCGCACCCGTCTGACGACGCTCGGCACCGAGCTCCGCAACCTGGTCGAGACCATGCGCCAGTTCCCCGTGCTGGACCTCTACTTCCGGTCCGCCGATCCCGTCCGCGACATCGAGCCGATGCTGCGAACGGCGGCGCAAGCGGCGCTGGCCGCGCGGATCCTGGCCCAGAACCCAGAACTGGCGACGCTGAGGATGGCGGCCGCCGACCTGCAGACGATCGTCGAGCGCCGCATGTCGGTCATGGCCCGCCAGCACATGCCACCCGCGGTCACCGACGCGCTGCGCCGACCGCGACCGACCGACGCGGATCGCGCCGAGGTCGACGAGGTGCGCGAGCGGCTGCGGGCCGAGACGTCGCTCGCGTGCGGCTACCGGACGCCGACGGAGCGCGCCGCCATCGAGGCCTTGGCCGCCCGCTCGGCGCGCTTCTTCGGGGAACTGAGGCGCGTGACCGCGTGGCCCGACGACCACGAGTGAGGCGTTCCCGTCGCCCCCGCGGCGGCCGCCGACACGGCAACTGACCGGCGCCAAAGCCGCCCCTCCTGCTACCTTGCGACCGGAGGTGACTCCTCATGCTCAAGTCCCGCATCTCGTGGCTGATCCCCTTCGCGCTCGTCCTCGTCGCTTGCGCGCCGACCGCGCGGACCGTCCCGGCCGCCGAACCTGTCTTCTACGCTGCCGCCCCGCTCGAGGTCATGGGCGCGGCGATCGAAGCGATCTCCACGTCACCCGGGCTCGACGACTCGAACGGATGGGTGATCACGGAGGCGAACACGCAAGGCGGCTTCGTACGCGCCGAGACCGAGGTGACGACCCCCGGCGGTCTGTTCCGACGCGAAACGACCCGGACCCAGTGGCTCACCGTGGTCGTCTCACCGGCCGGCGAGAACCGGACCCAGGTGATCGTGCAACGCACGGAGGGGGCCGCGAGCCTGGCCGAGCGCGTGCAGCGCGAGTTGCGCGCGGAGTTCGGCTTGAACTGAGGCCGCCCGAACGGAGGCACCATGAGCGACCGCACACCCGACGACCGCGCCGCGGACGTACCCCGCACGCCCGGCCACCGCGACGAGAACGCGCCCCTCACCGAGAAGACCGGCGAGTTGGTCAACCCGCCCGTCCGTCCCGACGCCCCGTCCGAGCTGGGGCCCAACACGGACGATGGCTTCGACGCCAACCCCCCGGTCGACGTCGACATGCACCGCACGTCCGACGACAACGACCTCAACCCGGCCGGCAGCGGTGTCTCGGAGACGCCCCTGCGGCTCGAGTACGAGACGATCGCCCGCCGCGACGACCTGGCGCGACGACTCGAGGACCTTGTCGCCGACGCCCGCGAGTGGGCGGACGAGATGGACACCGACGAGGCCCACGACCTGGCCGAGTCGCTGGCCGACGTCTTCGACCGCTTGGGTCAACCGCTCGAGGACACCGACGAGACGCTCGGGAACACCTAGCGTCGACGCCCTCGGTCCGGCGCCACGGTCCCGCGTCCGTGAGCGTGCGGGCGTAGGCGGACGGCCTTACGCCGCGGCACGGTTTACGCTGTCGCGGTGCGCACCCCGCTGACCCCGACCTCGACGACCCCGCCTGCGACGGACGCGTCCGCCACGACGCCCGTCACCACGACCGCCGCCGATCTGCAGCGCCGCGCCCGCCACGCGCGGCGCATCACGGCGGCGCTGTTCGTGAGCCAGAGCCTCGGTTCCGCCGGCTCGATCGCGGCCGCGACCGTGGCCGCCATCGTGGGCGCCGAGCTGTCGGGGTTCACGTCGATGGCGGGCGTCCCGGCCGCCATGACCCAGGCCGGCATCGCCCTGGGCGCGCTGTTCTGGAGCCGGCGCTCGGACATCATCGGCCGTCGCGGCGCCTTGACCGGGGCGCTCCTGACGGGTGGCTCGGGCGCGTTGCTGTCGCTCGTCGGCGTCGCGATCGGCTCGTTCCCGCTCGTGCTGATCGCCTTGTTCGTCACCGGCTCGGGCAGCTCGGCGGTGCAGTTGGGCCGCTTCGTGGCCGCCGAGGTCAACCCACGGGCGCGGCGCGCGCGGGCGCTCTCGACGGTGGTGCTGGGCGGCACGGTCGGCAGCGTCCTGGGTCCGCTGCTCGTGGCGCCCACGGGGTCCTTGGCGGTCGGTTGGGGCTGGAGCGAGATCGCCGGTCCCTACCTGGCCACCGGCGTCGGCTACCTGCTCACGGCCCTGCTCCTGTTCACCTTCTTGCGCCCCGAGCCGAAGACGCTGGGCGAGGAGATCGGTCGCGAGGAACGCGGCGACCTCGCCGAGGCCCCGGCGCGGACGGTCCGCGAGTTGCTGCGCGACCCGGCCGTGCGCACCGCCATCACCACCGTGGTCACGGCCCACATGGTCATGGTCGGGCTGATGCAGATGACGTCGCTGCACATGCACGACCACGCGCACGCGCTGGGCAGCATCGCCATCGTCTTCTCGAGCCACACGTTCGGGATGTACGCGTTCTCGATCGTCTCGGGGTGGTTGACCGATCGCTGGGGGCGCCGGCCGGTCCTGGGGGTCGGCTCGATCACCGTGCTGGCCTCGTGCCTCCTGGCACCCCTGTCCCCGCAGGTGCTCCCGCTGGCCGTCGCGCTGTTCCTGCTGGGCCTGGGCTGGAACCTGTGCTACGTGGCCGGGTCGGCGCTGCTGTCCGACGCCCTCGCGCCCGCCGAGAAGGGGCGCATGCAGGGCTTCAACGACCTGCTCGTCGGCGGCGCGGCGGCGACCGCGACGCTGATCGGTGGCTTCGTGATGGCGGGGAGCGGCGGCTACACGGCCATGGCGCTGCTGGGGGCCGCGGCCACGATGCCGCTGCTGTGGGTGGTGGCCCGCCTGCCGCGCGTGGCCGCCCCCGCGCCCGTCTGAGTGCGATCTGCCGCGGCACGTCCCGCGCGCAGCGGCAAGAGTAAGGCGTGACACGGGAACGCATCCTCGTGGTCGAGGACGATGAGCCGCTGGCGCGAGCGATCGGCCGCGAGCTCGGCCGGGGGCACGACACCGTCGTGGTGCATCGGGGCCGCGACGCCCTGTTCCTGGCCGAGACCGAGAGCTTCGACCTGATCGTGCTCGACCTGAACCTGCCCGACATGGACGGCCTCGACGTCGCCGAGCAGTTGCAGGGCAACCCGGCCGCCATCCTCATGCTCACCGCCCGCGCCGACGTCCGCAGCCGCGTCGCCGGCCTGTACGCGGGCGCCAGCGACTACCTGGCCAAACCGTTCGAGATGCAGGAGCTGGTGGCGCGCGTCTACGCCCAACTGCGGCGTCGTCTGCGCCCCGACGTCTACCGGTGGGGACCGGTGACGCTGTCGATGGCGCGTCGCATTTGCACCGTCGATGGTCGAGATGTCCCCTTGACGGCCCTGGAGTTCCGTCTGCTGGCGCTGCTCATGTCCGAGCAGGACCGCGTGTACGGCAAGGACACGATCCAAGACCGGCTCTACGCGGAGACGGTGCCGGCCTCCAACGCGGTCGAGGCGCTCGTCTCACGGCTCCGCTCGAAGCTCCACCGGGCCGGCGTCAAGGACATGGTCGAGAACCTGCGCGGTCTCGGTTACGTGATCCGCGAGCCAGAATGACGCTGCGCACCCGGTTCGGCGTCGCCGCAGCCGGGTTCACCATCGTCGTGGCGGTCGGCTTCGGCATGCTGGCCTTCGCCACCTTCACCCGGCAGATCGACCGCCAGCTCGAGACCCTCCTGCTGGCCGACCTCGAACGCGTCGTGGGCCTGCTGGAGCGGCCGAGCTTGGGTGCCTCGTTCGGCGACCCGTCGTCGGAGGGCGTCATCTTGCAGTTCGTCACCGACGACGAAGAGATCGCGCTCTGGTGGGGCGACGACACCCTGCTCGCCACCGAGGAGGACCCGAGTCGGATCGACATCGGCGACCGCACGTTCATCATGGCGCAGGCGCCCTGGCCGGCCGCGAACGGCACCGTCCGGCTCGCCCACGACGTCACCGACGCCATGCTGGCGCGCCAGGACCTGGCCCGCGCGCTCGTCACGAGCGGCGGTCTCGTCGTCCTGCTGGCCACCGTGGTGGCGGCGCTCGGGGTGCGCCGGATGCTGCGCCCCCTGGTGTTGCTGGCACGGCAGACGCGCACCATCGAGCCGACGAACCCGGTCGACGTGGCGTACGGCGGTCCCCGTGACGAGGTCGGCGACCTGGCCGCCGGCTTGAACCTGGCCCTGGCCGCCATCCGCCGGCGCCGCGACGAGGAGCAGGCCTTCCTCCTCGAGGTGGCGCACGAGCTGGCCGCGCCGCTGACGCTGGTCGACTACCACCTCGACGAGCTGCGCCGGCGGCAGCCCGACGAACCGTCGCTCGAGGCCGCCGCCGACGCGGCCCGAGAGCTGCTGCGGACCTCGCAGGACCTCCTGGTGATCGCCCGCGGCGAGCTGGAGCGCGAACTGACGCGACGGGTGCTCGACCTGGCCGACCTGGTTCGACGCGTCGGCAAGGAGTACCCGGGCGTGAGCACGCAGACCGATGGCGCGGCGCCGGTGGTGGGTGACCGGGAGCGGCTGGTCCAGGTGATCCGCAACCTCGTCCGCAACGCGGTGCAGGCCTGCGGCGGCGCGGTCGGGGTGAACGTCACGCTCGACACCGAAGGGGACGAGCACGTGCTGCGCGTGATCGACACCGGACCCGGGATGGACCCGGAAGCGGCCGCGCGCGCGTTCGAACACGGCTACAGCCGCGGTGGCGGCGCCGGCGTCGGTCTCGCGGTCGCGCGCAGCCTCGTCGAACGCCACGGCGGACGCATCCGGATCGCGTCGACGTCGAGCGCCGGCACCACGCTCGAGGTGCGCTTGCCCACCCTCGCCGCGCATCGTGAGGATGGCGCCGACGACACGGACGGGACGGTCAGGATTGCGTAAGCAGCCGCACGTACCCTGCCGGCGGGCACCGTGTTCGAGACGGCGCCCCGTGAGGAGTTCGACCATGCGGATCTTGGCCGTCGTCTGCGCTTCGATCGCGCTCGCTTGGGCGAGCGCGTGGAGCCTGCCTGCCGACGCCCAGGTCTTCTTGACGGCGGCCGATGGCACGATCGTCGGGGTCGGCACGTCGAGCGGCGGCACCGTCTTCGAGCTCGACCTGCTGGCCGGCTTCGAAGGCGAAGTCCGGTTGCTCGTCATCGGCGCCGGCGCGGACCCCCAGGTGGTCGACGCGATGGTCATCGCCGGCATCGTCTACGTCGACGACGTCGACCTGGCCGTCGTCGTGCGGACCGCCGGGTTCGTCGACGTCTCGGTCGAAGCGTCGGGTTCGGCGGGCGGTCCGAGCGGATCGCCTCGAGGTCGCGGCCTCGGTGTGGCGGACCAAGTCCGCTCCGGTCCCGGGAACGCGAACGGGCCGCGCGAGGAGACCCCGGGGCCCAACGAGCGGGCCAACGAGCGGGCGCAGGAGCGCGCCGACGAGAAGGCCGAAGACCGTGCGAACGACGACCCGCCGGCGAATCCCTCCCCGCCGCGGCCCGAACCGCGTCGGCCGTAACCGCGTCGGCCGAAGCCGCTTCGGCGCTACCTGCGTCATCCCGAACGAACCGCACACCCGTCAGCCTGTGGTCAGCGGGCCCCATTAGCCTTCCTTCGGATCCCCAGAACGGATCCTCGGTGGCGATGAAGCCCGCGCCGTACTTGGGCGCTTGACGCGGGTGGAGCCAGTAGCGCAACCGGCCGAGGTCGCGAGACACGGTGCAAGTGCCCGTTCGTAACGTTGCGGCCGCTCCGCCGCCCCGCCGGCACCCGGGCACGCTCTCGCTGGAAGGATCCGACCTCGCCGTCGTCTTCGACATCGATGTCGACGGTGGCATCACCGTCACGATCGACGAGACGAGCGCCGTGGCCAAGGAACTCCCGCCCCAAGCGGTCGCCGGCATGGTGCGCGCGCGCGAGAACCGCGCCGCGGCGTTCCAGAACCGGACACGTGGGGAGGAGAACGCGGCCGCCCATCGTCCTGACAAGGACGCTCCGTCCGACGAGGACGACGAGGACGACGTGGTGGAGAACCTGCCCGAGACGCCGGAACGGCCCGTTCCTCTGGGACGTCCCGACGCGTCCACCGGCGGAGCTGGCCGCCGGCCCTAAACGCCCCCGTCATCCGAGAACCTGCCGACGCCGATCGCTCGCCGATCGGCGTTCGGCGTGACCGCGCACCCGGCCACTTCGCCCGTCCAGCGTGCCGATCTGACGTGGTCGGGGGCGTCGGGCAGCGTCGTGATCGCCCGCGACGGTGGCGACGTGACCACCTCGCTGCGGGGCTCGAACCGTTGGGCCCCTCCGACCATGGTGATGCGGGCAGCCGTGCCCAATCGCTCACGGCGGCCCAGCGCCTGCATGCTAGCTTCCCGGCATGCGACTCCCCACGTCCCTCCGTTCCGCCGCGCTCGCCGTGGCCCTCGCCGCGCTGCTGACGGCCTGCGCCCCGGGTGTCGAGTTCGGCGCCACCTTCCGCGGCGGCGCCACCGAGCGCGGCCCGTCCACGACCACGGCCGACGTGACGATCACCCTGCGAGGCAGCGTGCGGGTGATCGTGGTGCCGGCCGAGCGCCCGAGCCGTGGCATCACCGTCCGTCCCGCATCCGGACGCTCCTTCTCGATCCCGCCGGGCCACTACCCGTCACCCGGCAGTTGCCGAGCCTGGGTTCCGGGGGTACCACCGGGTCGGCAGACGCCGCCCGGACCCTGCCCCGCGATCGAGCGCGACCTTCCCCGCGACGCGTACCTGGTGGTCGGCTGAGGGTGAGGTCCCGCCGCCCGCACCGGCTCCTGGCGGCGCTCGTGGTCGGCACCTGCCTGCTGGCGGCCTGCGGCTCGACAGCGGCCCCACCGGGCGGCGATGACACGTCGACGACGCTCCCTGCCGACCTCGCACGGCTCGCCCACCTCGTGGACGACGCCCGCGCGGAAGCGCGCGCCTGTGGCGACGCGTGGTTCGAGGCCGTACCGCCCCTTGCCGTCGACGCGCGATTACGGATGGCCGCGCAGCTCCATTCGGACGACATGCATGCGAACGGCTTCATGGGCCACGTCGGCAGCGACGGCAGCGACGTCGGCGATCGGGTGACGCGCCAGGGCTACGGTTGGTCGAACGTCGGCGAGAACGTGGCCGCCGGGTACGGCAGCCCTGAAGCGGTGATGGCGGCCTGGCTGTCCAGCCCCGGCCACTGCGCCAACCTCATGCGCGCCGCGTACGTGGACCTGGGGTTGGGGCGGACGGGCGACTTCTGGACGCAGGTGTTCGGGCGGCCGTGAGGGGCCGTCGTGGGCCTACCGAACGATCTCTACGCGAACGCGACCACGAGGCTCGCCGCCAACATCACCACCGTGACCGGGAGCCAGAGCCGACGCTCCGCGGCGCTCGGCGTCGCTGCGTTGGCGAGCACCCCCAACGCGCCGTAGGCGACGACCACCCACACGAGGTAGCGCGCGGTCGGTTGCCAGGCGGGCAGCGCCACGCCGGAGCGGGCGGTCACGACCAGCGCGAACGCGACCAGGACGACGACCGAGACCGCGGCCAGCGACCGTCCCGAGGTCGGGAGACGACCGGTCCGTCGTCCCCCCTGCGTGAGGTGGCCCCACGGCGCACCGGCCAGAAGCGCGACCTGGAACGCCACCACCACGGCGGCGAGCCCGACGAAGATCCATGCAGCGATCACGGCCACGCCGTCCTCCTGGCAGCCGCCGCGTCGGGTGTCGCACCCGCATCGACGAGCTGCGAGGCCGAGCCTACGCCACCAAGGCCCCGTGGATCGGCGAGAACGTGGCCGCCGGCTTCACGACGCGGTTGCGACGGCGCTCAGGCATCGTCGTCCCCTTCACCGGACCTCGAGGGCGGCCTCCCCGGGCGTCGCCCACCCGTGCGCGACGCCTTCGCCATCGGAGTGCAGCGGATCGGCGGTCGCGAACGCCAAGCGCTCGCCGCCCTCGCTCCACGTCAAGTCGCGGAAGCGTGGGGTCCAGGCCGACGGGTCCTCGACGACGCCTTGGCCAGCGCGTGCGGCCGCATCGAGGACGTCCCCGCCGGTCCAGGCGCCCACGCGTCGACCGGCGCTGACGTCATCGATCCGCAAGCGGTCGCCCTCGGCGCGCGCCGTGCCGAGGACCGTGGCGACGTAGCGTCCGTCGGGCGACCAGACGAAGCGCTCCACGTCGCCGGCGGCCGGCGGCGCGAGGACGTCGATCGTGAGGTCGACCGGATCCAGGAGCCCGATGAGCGAGACGGTCGTCAGCATGGCGTAGGCGAAGGCGCTGAACACGACGCGGTCGCCGGATGGGTGACGAGCTCGGCGGCGCCGAACCGGTCGAAGCGGTCGGGCGTGAGGGTCTGGTCGCCGATCGTCGGCAGGTCGCCGAGCGCCGCGGCCAGGTGGTCGGTGGCCCACGCCTGCCATCGGGTCACGTCGAAGGTGAAGACGGTCGCGCCGTCCGGCGCGCGGCCGATGAGGCGGTCGCCTTCCGTGCCGACCTCCACGGCGACCGGGGCCGGCGCGTCGCCGCCCGCCGCCGCCAACGGCGCCAAGCGATGCGCGGCGAAGGCGGTGAGGACCAGGATCGCGGCAGCGAGCAGGAGGCGGACGCGACGTGGCGGCATGCGTCAGGCTAGCCCTTCGAGGCGTTGGCGTGGGGTCATGGGCCTCAGCGGACGCCCACCATCTCGGCCAGCCGATCCGCGACGACGTCGGCGATGATGTCGTAGTTGGACAGGACGACGATGGTGACGCCGCTCTGGGGGAAGATCGCGAACGAGGTGCTCTCCCCCGCCGCGCCGCCCCCGTGACCCACGGACGTCACCCCCGCCCGCGTCTGGACGATGAGGCCGTAGCCGTACCCGGTCTGCGCACCCGGCTCCTCGGCCACGACCCGCTGGGCGCGCATCATCTCGCTCAGCCAGGGCTCGCCCAGCAGCTCGCCCGCCTGGAGCGCCTCGCCGAAGCGCAACAGGTCGCCCGCGGTGGTCACGAAATCGCCCGCTGGGCTGCCGCGGTGCATGCGCAGCGCCAGGTTGTCGCGCCGCACGCCGTCGGGGAGCGGCGCGAGGAACCCGGTCGCGACACCCGGGCTCTCGACGGACAGGTCGGGGGCACCCGTGCCGGTCATCCCGGCCGGCGCGAACACGTGCTCATCCAAGTACGCGTAGAAGTCCTGACCGCTGACGGCCTGCACGACGGCGCCGAGCAACACGTAACCGACGTTGCTGTAGCGGTAGCCCGAGCCGGGCGCGAAGGCGGGCGGGTCGATGGGCAACGCCACCATGTCGTCGACGCTGCGCAGCGGCTGCATGGCGGCGACGTCGAACGTGCCGAGCCCCGAGCCGTGGGTGAGCAGGTGCCGGAGCGTGACGTCCTGCGCCCACGGCGCGTCGAGCGCGGGCAGGTGCGTCGCGAGCGGATCGTCGAGGTCGAGGGCGCCCGCCTCGGCGAGCTGCAGGACCGCCACCGCGGTGAACATCTTGTTCATCGAGGCGAGCGCGAAGGCGGTGTCGGTGGTGACGGGATCGCCGGCGCGCGAGGCGCGGCCGACGGCGCCCGTGTAGAGCGCTTCCCCGTCGCGGGCGACGAGCACGACCCCGGAGAAGAGGTCGTGGGCGGCCAGGCCCTGGAGGTAGGCGTCGACGAGCGGCGGGGAGCTCAGCGTCGGAGATCGCCTCGGACGGCGCGTCGGTCTGGGGGCGTGAACCGCGCACGAACCCGACGCGGGCGGCCCGTTCGCCGTTCGCCTCGAGCACCAGGTAGATCGCCAGCCACGCGCCGGTGACGGTGCCGCGCGTGTAGACGACGGCGGGACCGTCCCCCTCCATCGCGACGATCTCGAGCGGTCCCAAGCCGGCGTGCATCGTGAAGAACTCGCGCGCCACCGCGCGCGGCCCGCCGAACGACGCCGTCATCGCGCTGGCGATGCGCGTCTGCGCGAACCGCTCGAGGCCGGCCAGGTCGTGCCCGTTGAAGACCGCGACGAAGTCGAGGGCCCAGGTCAGGGCGGCGGCCGCCCGCGTGGGCGATTGCGCCGATGCGAACGGCAGGAGCAGGGCCAGGTGGACGAGCACCAGGGTACCGAAGCGGCGTGGCGTGAAGCGTGGCACGACGTGAGGATACGGCGCGTGAGTGGTCACGGACCCGGCTGATGCACGACGATCGTGCGCGTGAGGCGCGGTACCTAGGCCAGCGCCGGGCGGGTGGCATCGGCCCGCGCCCAGCGCTCGACCACCTCCGCCACACGCGTCGGACCGACCCAGACCGCAGCGTCCGTCGGAGCGGGGCGCGGTGCGCCCTCGGCCAGCGACAAGCTGAGGAGATGGGCCACGCCCGGGTGGAACACCTGGGCGCCGGCGTGAACCAAGCGCGCGACGGGCAGCGGCAGGTGCTGGCGCTTGGCCGTGCGGCCGAGCGCCGCTTCGATGAGGCCCAGGACCTCGACGCGGCTCAGTTCGTCGGGGCCGCGGACCTCCCGTACCGAGTCGAGCCGTCGGCCGTCGTCGTCGAGCGCCTCGAGGACGGCCGTGGCGACGTCGTCGGCCGACACCCAGTTCAGGCGGGCCGAGGCGGGACCGAAGAACTGGACGGCCTTGCCCGCTCGGGCGGGTTCGCCCTGGAGGATCAAGGCGTGCGTCTCGATGAAGAGCGTCGGCCGCACGACCGCCATGGGCACGTGCGACGCCCTCAGGTGCCGCTCGGTCTCGAACTTGACGCTCGAGAAGGCGTCGCGCGCCTGCCCCGCCCCCGCGATCGAGACGTACACGAGCTTCTTCACCCCCGCGCGCGCGGCCGCGTCGATCAGCCGGCGGGCACCCACGCCGTCGACGGCCCCCGGATGGTTCGTGCGAGACGGCGGTACGAGCCCGTGGGACGCCACGACCACGTGGTCCACCCCCGTCATGGCGCCATCCTGCCAACCGTCGACGAGGAGGTCCCCCTGATGCGCCTCGGCGCCGAGGGCCACCAGATCGGCAACGCCGGCCACGTCGCGGGCGATCACGCGGACATGGGCGTTCGCCGCCAGGAGCCGCTTGACGACGCGGCTCCCCAACGTGCCACGTGCACCCGAGACCAGGATCACGGAATCACCTCCAAGTTGACGTAAGAAGTTGCAGGGGGAGGATAGCAGGTCGGGGGCGCGGCGCGTTCGCCACACGGTCGGTTGACCGTCCCGGCCCTCTGCGCGTACACTTTCGGTTCGGTGGGCTCGGGTCGTTAGCTCAACTGGCAGAGCAGCTGACTCTTAATCAGCGGGTTGTAGGTTCGAGTCCTACACGACCCACCACGTCCTAGACAGTGTTTCTCGCTCGGCCATCTCCCACCTGAGTCAGGTGGGCGACGTCTCTGGGGTGTACCCAGGGTCGCGTCACCGATCGCGCCTACTCTGGTCGAGACGCAAGCGGAAGCGACGCGCGTACGGGCACGAAGCGATTACTCGGTACTCCACGGATCCACCAACGGAACGTCCATTGATCGGAAGTCGGCCGTGTTCCGGGTCACGACAATGAAGCCGTGCACGTGGGCCGTCGCCGCGATGAGCGCGTCTCGATCCGCCTTCGGGTCGGGGACGAGCATCTGCGCGCAGCGCATGGCGACCGACACGTCGACCGGCAGGATGCGACCAGCGAAGGCGGCGAACACCTGCACCTCGAGCCAGCGCCGGAGCAGGTCGCCCTGAACGCGATCCCGCCGAGTCACGCGCAGGATGCCGATCTCGATCTCCAGGACGCTGACGACGGAGAGATGCAGGGCGGCCGGGTCGACGGACGCGGCCCACCGGACGACGGACGGGTCGGCCCGCCCCGTGCCGGCCTTGCGCAACTCCGACACCACGTTCGTATCGAGGAGGTACACCTACCCGAGGTCCGGGACCTGGAGCACGCCAGGCGGGAGGCGGGGCGGCTCGAAGGCGACGTCCTTCTCCATCGCCAACATCTGCACGATGGTCCCGCGGGCGGCCGAGAGCCGCCGGTACTGCTCGATCGACAAGAGCACGTGGGCCGGCCGACCGCGGTCGGTGATGAAGACGGGCTCCGTCTCGGCGGCCCGCTTGGCGGCACTGACGTTCTGGTTGAACTCGCGGCTGGAGATCGTGCTCGACACGGCGGACCCTCCTATGTAGCGATGTTACTACATCGGACCTGGGTCGGCGCGGGCAGGCTCGTGCGCCCGGACTTCGGCGCCCTCACCGCGTTCGAAAGCGAGCTCATCCGCGAGCGAACCCCCGCGCCCTCGCCTCCACTGGCGCCATCGCACATCACGAGAGTTCGCTCCAGCACTCGCCATGCCGCCAGCCCAAAGGACCTACGGTCCATGCACAGCTCGACGGCGCCCCTGTCGGGCCGGACGCG
>CAWIUY010000009.1:0-14009 GCA_963839375.1 uncultured Trueperaceae bacterium
AGGCCGTCGTAGAACCGACGCGGGACGCAGAACCCCCAGGTGCGGTCCCAGGAGCGGAACAGCTGCCGGAAGTGGAAGGGGATGGCGTCGTCGTAGCGGTGGTCGAAGTGCAGGTGCCGCCGTAACTCGTCGCGGTCGACGGTCCCACGGAAGGGTGTCGACAGCGCCATGACGGCCATGGGGTGCCAGGCGCCGTCGTAGATCGTTCGCCCCTCGTGCACGATTCTGGCCTCGACCACGTCCCACTTCGGCGGTATGACCCAACCGTTGTAGGGGGTCGCGGCTTCGTAGCGGATCTCGCGGAACGGCAGCCGCGCGAGGAGGTATTCGATGGTCCGGTCGAAGTCCCTGGAGCACATGACGCGGTTCAGCGGCGTCAGGTCGGAGAGGATCTGCATCATCGAGGGCATGCGCGGGCTCCTTCCGGTCGTGTCTCCTCCGTGCCCGATGGCGTGGAAGCGACGCCTGAGTGGATTCGTGATCATTTCGACCATGGTGGCCGACGTGGGCCACGCCGGTTTCCACCGGCGCGCTCCAGGGCCGTCCTGGGTCCGGTCCGCGGCGAAGAGATATCCTCGGCTCACCCGTGCGCGCTTCCCGGCGAAGCAGCGATGCTGCGGGCCGGGGGAGGGAGTGAACATGGCGAAGAGATCGGTGCTACGCGGCCCCTCGGTGTCGTCGTTGGCGCCGGGTCCATCGGCCGCCGTCACGCGAAGAGGCTGGCCGAGCGCTGCGAGAGGATCATCGTGCGTCGACCCATCCGCCGACGCGCGGCGATGGATCGAGGAGCATCTGAGCGTTTCGGTCGTCACGAGCGATCGGCTGCAACCTGCCCTAGAAGACGTCGGAGGGGACGCTTCGTCGGCGATCGCCGTGATCGCCAACTGGGGGCCGGATCACGCCGCGACCTTCCACGCCTTGGTCGATGCCGGCATCCGGCGCATCCTGTGCGAGAAGCCGATGGCTCACTCGGCCGAAGCCGCCTGGGAGATGGCGCGGCGCGCCGAACGCGATGGAGTCCGGCTCAGCTTCGGCATGTACCTTCGCTACGCAGGGATGCCTGCGTTCATCATGAGCCAGCTCGAGGCCCACGCGGGTGGCGCACCCGTGATGCTCGCGGTGCACGGCGGAGCGCAGTGCCTGGTCACCAACGGCATCCACTTCCTGGATCTCGCATGCGCGCTGTTCGGCGAGGCGCCGGAGTCCGCATGGGCCGAAGCCGTGGACGGCGGCATCAACCCTCGCTCCCCCGGTCTCGGCTTCTGGGGTGGAACGGCCGTGTGGTCGTTCTCCGGCGGGCGATCGGCGTCGATCACGCTCTCGAACGCTTCGAGCGTCAGCAGCGCCATGCACGTGTACGGTCCCAATGGCCGCATCGACCTAGCGTCCCCGTCATCCCTCGACCGGCCCGTCTCGGTGGGCTCGCGCGACCCACAGGAGATCGCCCGCGACCCGCGCGTCACGCGTGTCGGCGATCTGGTGCGTTCCACGACGTTCTCGCGCGGCTTCGTCCCGCAACAGGATCCCACGGAGCGACAGCTGGACGAGCTCGAGGGTTCCTCCCCGCTCACGTACGAACCCCGGCACGCCGCGGCCGTCATGGAGGCGATGCTCGCGGCGCTGGCCTCGTCGGCCGAGGGTCGGCGCGTGCCGTTGCCGCTCGACCCTGCTGACCCCATCTACACGCGCGCGTGGCCGGTCTCATGACGTCGCTTCCGGGCGTCGGACGCCCTGATCGTCGCGGTCGCGTGGGACGGCTGGTGAGCGATCGCGTCTCGCAGCGGAGCGCGCCGGCGCCGTACGAACGGTTGCAGCGGGATCGGTCGCGGGTGATGGGGGCGGCGGTGGGGTTGAACAGCGCCAGGTAGCAGCCGCGGTGCTTGACGCCTTACCTGCGCCGCGCGCGCATCTGGTCGCGTACGAGGCGAAGCGGTCGTAGTACGAGGCTGCGAATGGCCCCCAGCTCCAAGTGGATGGCCATTGTCAGAGAGGCCTGCTCGACTTGGTGACGCACCTGTCCGAATGCGGTGCGCCGGTGGTGACCGAGTAGGCCACGCGCGTACCGCCGGTGGCGCTGGTCGTCCAGTTGAGCGATGAGATCCACGAGTAGGGCGTCGTAGTCCATGGCCTGCTGGAGGCGGCTGGGGGCAGACGCATAGTCGCGCCCGGCCACGTCCCGGATGCCCGTCGGCAGGTTGGCGCCCTCCGCGATGGTCGCGATCGGCGACCACCGCGACTCGTGGCGCAGGGCGATATGGGTGCCCAAGACGACCTGCGGGTACAACTGCGCCATCGAGCAGCCCTTCTCGAGGCGCTGCTCGACGGCAGACAGGTACGCTTGGGCTGTTGGGATACGGTAGACGACCCCCGGAGCCAGGTTCAGCGCCGGGCGAAGCTCCCAGGGCCGAATGCTTCCCCTCTTCCCGTGAGCGCGTTGGCGGACGCCATCTTGCAGGTACACCGTGGCGATCAGGTGCGCGGTCTCGGTCTGGAGCTGGTCGGCGAGCGTAACGACGCCGTCGTCCAAGACGTCGTCATCATCCGCGGACAGCAGCGCGAATTCCGTCCTGCAATGGCGCAGCACGTCGATGAACGTTCGTGCGTACCCGCGATTCGTCTCGGAAGCGACCAGATGGACCCGCTCGTGGAGACCGGCCTCGATCAGTGCGGCCACGGTGCCATCCCGCGAACCGTCATCCAACACCAAGATCTCGGCCACGTCCGCAACATCACCGGCGAGCATGCTCTCGAGGCGGGGAAGAAGCTGGTCCTTACGGCCAAAGGTGGGGATCGCGATCGTCAGCTTCTTCTGCCGACCCGCGCCGATAGATTCTCGATTCGGCATGGCCGATCATTGCATGCCCACAGACATTCTCAGGCCCCGCTCACCTGCACCGCTGGCTAACATGAGCACGTAGCGACGCGTCCGCGTCGCAGCGAGAGGATGATGGCATGCCCATGACGCCTGCGAAATCCGTCCCCCTGGGTGTCGTGGTCGGCGCAGGCTCGATCGGCCGGCGCCATGCGTTGGCACTCGCGCGACGCCAAAGCTCGCCCGGGTCCCGTGGCGAAGCGGTGAGGCTCTCCGTCCACGCATCGGAGGACCCGATCGACGATCGCAAGTGGGCGGCGTCGTGACCGCCGGACCCGAGCTGGCGCTCATCGGGTCTGGGCCGATCGCTAGCTTCCACCTGTCCGCGGCACGCGCTGCCGGTTTCCGCGTGGGATCCGTGGCCGGTCGTCCGGACTCCGCGCGAGCTCGCGCGTTCGCCGAGCAGCATGCGATCGCAAGGCTCTGGAGCGATCCGCTCGAGTTGGCCGCGTCGGGCGCGTGGGACGCCCTGATCATCGCCGTCGAGACGGAGGCGACGCTGGACCTCCTGAGGGCGGCGGCCGTGCACGGGAAGCCGATCCTGGTCGAGAAGCCCGTCGCGCTCGCGTCCGCGCTGCTCGCTCCTTACCGGACGTGCTGGCCCCACGTCGTCGTCGGCTACAACCGCCGCTACTACGAGCCCGTGCTCGCGGCACGTCGCTTCGTCCGGAGTCGCCCGGCGTCCCTCGCCCAGCTGCAGCTGCCGGAGCGGATCGCGGCCCAGGACCGATCCATCGCCGAGCGCGAGAGCGCCGTGCGCCTCAACTCGGTGCACGGGTTCGACCTGCTGCGGTTCGTGTTCGGCGACCTGACGGTCGAGGCGGTGTCCTCGCTCGGGGAACCATCGGAGTACCGGGGCCGGGTGGTGACGCTGCGCTCCGCGCGCGGCGATCTGTGCACCGTGACGGCCAACTGGAACGCACCGGCGAACTTCGCGCTCGACGTCCATGCGGACGACGAACGGTTCCAACTGCTCCCGTTCGAGATGGGGCGCGTCTTCCGCGGCATGGAGGTCGTCGACCCGACGCCGGAGGTACCGATCAGGCGGTACCACCCGATCTGCGTCGAGACGGTCTCGCTCGGGGCCGATGCAGCCGAGTTCAAGCCGGGATTCCTCGGTCAGGCGAAGGTACTGCGAGGGATGGTCGACGGAGCGCCCGTGGGGCCAGAGGCGGCCGGTCTCGATGACGCTTGGGCGGCGCTCGAACTGGCCGAAGTGATCTTGCGCGGCGGAGAGCGGTCGCACGGGTCGGTCGATCGCAGCTGACCGGCGCGGCGGCGCTCAGCGATGCTCGAGGTACCAGCCGACGGTGCGGGCCAAGCCGTCTTCCAGCGACGTACGCGCCCGCCAGCCGAGCTGGGCCAGGCGCGACACGTCGAGCAGCTTGCGTGGCGTGCCGTCGGGCTTGGAGGCGTCGAACGCCAACTCGCCCTCGAAGCCGACGGCCCGGCTCACGGCTTCGGCGAGCTCGCGGATGGTGACGTCCTCGCCCGTGCCCACGTTGATCGGCCCGGCCTCGTCGACGTGATCGAGCAGGAAGAGACAGGCCTCGGCTAAGTCGTCGACGTAGAGGAACTCGCGTCGAGGGGTGCCACTGCCCCACACCGCCATCGCGGAGGCACCGCTCTCCTTCGCCTCGACCGCCTTGCGGATCAGCGCCGGCAGCACGTGGCTGCTCTGCAGGTCGAAGTTGTCGCCGGGGCCGTAGAGGTTGGTGGGCATGGCGCTGACGAACGAGCGGCCGTGCTGCGCGCGGTAGGCGTCGCAGAGTTCGATGGCGGCGATCTTGGCGATGGCGTACGCGCGGTTGGTGGGCTCGAGTGGCCCGGTGAGGAGCGACCCCTCGGAGATCGGCTGGGCGGCGAACTTGGGGTAGATGCAGGAGCTGCCAAGGTTGAGCAGTTTGGCGACCTCGAAGCGGTGGGCGGCGTCGATGACGTTGGCGGCGATGGCCAGGTTCTGGTGGAGGAAGTCGGCGGGGTAGGTGGCGTTGGCGAGGATGCCACCGACCTTGGCAGCGGCCAGCACCACGTAGCGGGGGCGTTCGGCCTCGAAGAAGGCGTCGACGGCGTGGGGGTCGCGTAGGTCGAGTTCGGCGCGGGTGCGCGTGACGAGGTTGGTGAAACCTTCGTCGGTCAGGCGGCGCATGATGGCGCTGCCGACCAGACCCCCGTGGCCCGCCACGTAGACCTTGGCATCGCGGGGGACGCCGGTACGACTCAGATCCATGCAGGATCCTGGCCGCCGCTCGCGTCGCCCGGCCTGGCCGCCACGACGCCCGTCGTCACGAGGCGACCCGCTCGTGGTGTCACCGCCATCGACCAGGTGAGGGGTGTCGGCCACGCCGACGCAGTGGCGTCGCGATCTGGTCCACGGGAGACGCGGTCCGGTGCACGGTCGCCAGACTAACTCGGCCGTCGTTCCCGGGACACCGGCGTGGTGGCGGGACCCGAGCGCCATCGGCTTGCCTCGGTCCGCCGAGACGCGCTGCACGATCGACGCGTGGGACCGAGCTGCCGTGAGCGGCACGTATACTCGCCCGTGATGCCGGGCTCGGGCGCGCTCCCTCATCTCGGAACCCCCTCACGGTCGCCCTAGCGTCGGCCGTGAAGGAGCACGCGCGTCACGGTCGGGGCGGAGGACGACGGCCGAGGGTCGACGGTGACCGTGACGGGTGTTACGGTGACGCTTCGAGTTCCGGGTCGGCGGTCGGTCCAAGGAGGGGTACGCGTTGGTGAGACGGTTGTGGCGCCTCCTCGACGCCCGGGAACGAAGGCGCGTCCTGTGGATCTTGCCGGTGCTGGTCATCAGCGCCTTCGTCGAGGTCCTCGGTGTGGCGGCCGTCCTGCCGTTCATCTCGGTGTTGGCCGAACCGACCTCCGTGTTCGCGTTGCCCGTCATCGGCCCCTTGCTCGCGAACATCGGTACCGAGGACCCCGGTCGACTGTTGCGCTGGATGGGCCTCGCGCTCGCCGCCGTGTTGCTGCTCGCCAACACCCTCGTGATCGTGACGAACTGGTGGGTCTTGCGGTTCTCCTGGTCGGTGAACCACGCGCTTTCGGCGCGGCTCCTACGCCACTACCTCGGTCAGCCGTACGCCTTCACGCTCACGCGGAACACGTCGGCGCTCGCCAACAAGGTGATCGTCGAGGTGCGCCACCTCATGGAGCACGGGGTCCAGTCGTGGCTCGAGATCGTCACGCGTAGCGCCGTGATCGCCGCCCTGGTCGCGTTCCTCGTCGTCCTCGACCCCGTCCTCGCCGCCGTCGTCTTCGGAGTCCTGGGCGGCGCGTACGCGACCATCTTCTTCTTCAGCCGACGCTACCTGCGGCGCATCGGGCAAGAGGTCGTCGTGCTCGGATCGCTGCGGCTCAAGGCGGTCAACGAAGCGCTCGGGGGCTTCAAGGACCTCAAGGTGACGGGCCGCGAGGCGTCCGCGTTCCGACGGTACGACGAGCCGGCGCGCCGCTACGGCGAGGTCGAGGCGGCCCAGCGGGCGATCGCGATGCTGCCCCGGTACGCGCTCGAAGCCGTCGCCGTGGGAGGCATGGTGGTGATCGCGTCCATGATGGCGGTCGCCAGCGGCTCGGACGTCGCCGGCATGCTCCCGCTCCTCGGGGCCTACGCGTTCGCCGGGCTGCGGCTGATGCCGCTCATGCAGCAACTGTTCAGCGCGATCGCGCACAGTCGGTTCGCGGTCGGTTCGCTCGACGCCATCGAGATCGACTTCGTGGAGGCGGCGAGCGGCGAAGGTGAGTTGGAGGGAACGCCGTCGCCGATGTCGTTCGATGACGTCATCTCGCTCTCCCACGTGACGTTCGCGTACCCGGAAGGTCACGGCTACGTGATCGAGGACGTGAGCTTCGACCTGCCGAAACGGTCCTCGCTGGCGTTCGTCGGCCAGACCGGTTCCGGCAAGACGACGCTCGTCGACGTCGTGCTCGGTCTGCTGGTGCCGGATCGGGGCACGGTGGCGGTCGACGGGGTGGTCGTGACGGCCGAACGACGGCGCGCCTACCGCCGCCTGTTCGGCTACGTGCCTCAGGACGTCTACCTGCTGGACGACACGATCACGCGCAACGTGGCGTTCGGCCTCACCGACGACGACATCGACATGGCGGCCGTCCGCCGAGCCTGCGCCCTCGCCCAGATCGTCGAGTTCATCGACGAGGAGTTGCCCGACGGTTTCGAGACGATCGTGGGGGAACGCGGCGTGCGCTTGTCCGGAGGGCAGCGGCAGCGCATCGGGATCGCGCGAGCGCTGTATCACCAACCGCAGGTCCTGGTCTTCGACGAGGCCACGAGCGCGCTCGACGTGCACACGGAACGCAAGCTCTACCAGGCGCTCGACGCGATCGCGCTCACGCACACCGTGATCACGATCGCTCACCGGCTCGACTCGGTCGCGAAAGCCGACCTCGTGCTCGTGCTCGACCATGGTCGCGTCGTGGACCGAGGCGCGCCCGCCGACGTGCTCGCCCGTTACGCCTTGGAGCTGCCGTCGGCAGCGTCCAAGGCCGCCCCCTGACGGCTGCGCCGCGTGACGTCCCCCCTTCGGATCGAGGACGACCGCGACGTCCCATGAGGCGGAATTCTCGCCCCACCGCTTGGCTCTAGCCCTATGGTGGTCGAGACGAGGGACCCGAGCGTCCCTCGGAGGCGATGAAACCCGGTCCGTAACTTGGGCGCTTGGAACGGGTGGAGCCAGTAGCGCAACCGGCCGAGGGCGACGTGTCGCTCCGAAGATGCTCGTCTGGCCGTGGTGACCTCTCGGGTCGCCACGGTCCGATGGACGGTGAGCCTACGACCTATGGCGCCCAAGGGAGCAGGGCGCCATGGCATGGGAGAACCGACCGGCGAGACGTGCACCGCAGATCACCGCCCCACGTGTAGGTCGACGAGCACCATGGAAGGTCTTGATGGCCGTCTTCCTGACGGGCATGCTCGTCGCCTGTGAGTCCCTCGTGGCTGTGCCGGAAGACGGCACCTTGACGGGGACGATCATGCTCGGACGGACGTCCCAGGGTGCGCCGGAGCCGACAGGAGCGGCAACGGCATTCACTGCACTCGACGGGCAGGCGCTCGCCGGCACGGTCGACGTCTTCGTCGAGGTGAGCCGGCGCGTCGACGTCATCCATTTCCATCTCGACGGGGATACGACCGCCCTCGACATCGACGCGGACGCGCCGTTCGAGCTACGGTTGGATACGACCACGTTGGCGGACGGGCCGCACGTCTTGACGGCCATGACGCCCTCGGGTCGATCCGGCAGCCTGCGGTCCGTGGCCGAGGCGCTGTTTTCGGTCGTCAACGAGACACCCTCGACGCCCGAACCCTCCGATCCTGCTCCGTCCGACCCGGTGGAACCCGGCGACCCGCCGCCCTCGGATCCAGAGCCCTCGGATCCAGAGCCGTCGGATCCGGTGCCGGCTGATCCGGACCCGACCCCGCCGCCTCCCGACGAAGACCCCTGGGCCCACCCGAGCGGCCCCCTCGTGATCCGCTCCGGCGGGACGTACAGCGGCACGTGGGAGAGCCTCGACCCCAAGGTGGCTGCGGTCACCGTTCTCACGTCCGAACCGGTCGTCTTGGAGAACGCCTACGTGCGGGGCGTCGGGCACTTGATCAGCGCACCCTGGAGCCAGGCCCACCTGACCGTGAGGAACGTCCAGGGGATGGCCTTGCGGCCCACCGAGGCCGGCCGCTACCCCGGTCGCTTCGTGCATGCGGAGGGCTACCGTCACGTCACCATCGAGAACTCCTCGCTCGCGGACACGTCGGGCATCTACCTCAACGCGTCGACCTCCGGCGCCACGGTGCGGATCCTCCGGAACCGAGCGACCAACATCGACGGCAGGAAGAGCGACGGAGCGGGCGGATACGCCGGCGTCTACTACGTGCAGTTCGTGCAGTTGAACAGCGGCAGGGACCTGGTGGATAGCGAGATCGCGTGGAACGAGGTCGTCAACGACGCCTACGCGAGCCGCGTCGAGGACGTGATCAGCCTCTACGCGACCACCGGCACGGCGACGCACCCGGTGGTCGTGCACGACAACTTCATCCATGGCGCGTATCCGTTGAACCCGGCGGTCGACGGTTACTCGGGTGGGGGCATCATGCTCGGTGATGGCGGCGGTGCTTACCTGCACGCCATCAACAACCACGTGGTGGGGACCACCAACTACGGCATCGCCATCTCAGGAGGTCACGACAACCGGATCGACGCCAACCGCGTCGTGTCGTGTGGGCTCCTCGAGGACGGGACGCGCGTCGCGGCCCAGAACGTCGGAATCTACGTCTGGAACATCGGCTCGGACCCAGCTTTCGCACGCAACACCGGGAGCGCCAACCAGGTGGCGTGGGCGTCGAAGACCGGCGGGCGCAACGACTGGTGGGTGCCCAACGCCAGCCTCTGGACCGGCAACGTCTCGCTCGACTCGGGTCGATCGGTGGGTTGCGAGGTGGAAGCGCAAGAGCACCAGGTGTGGTTGGCGAAGGCCGACCTGGCCGACGTCGTGGTCGGGCCCACGGTGAGTCCGACGGCGAGCACCCTGGCCGCGCTGGCGCCGGCGAGCTCTCGCCCGTAGTCTCCCGAACGTTTCGAAGCGCGCGGCGGCTAAGCGATGGCTGCCGCGCGCTCGACGAGATCGCTGAAGTAAGCGATGGTGCGCTTCAGGCCGGTCTCGAGGTCGACCGTGGGCTTCCAGGCGAGCAGCTCGGTCGCCTGATCGATCGACGGTCGCCTCTGCTTCGGGTCGTCGATCGGTAAGGGCAGATGGACGACCGTCGAGCTCGAACCCGTGAGCGCGATGATCCGGTGCGCCAGCTCGAGCATGGTGAACTCGCCCGGGTTCCCGAGGTTGACCGGGCCCGTGACCGCGTCCTCGGTCGACATCAGCCGGAGGAGCCCTTCGACCAAGTCGTCGCGGTAACAGAAGGAGCGCGAGTGGCTACCGTCGCCGAACACGGAGAGAGGCTCTCCACGGAGCGCCTGCAGGATGAACGTGCTGACCACCCGGCCGTCGTCCGGTTGCATCCGCGGCCCGTACGTGTTGAAGATCCGGGCGACCTTGATCCGCAGGTGGTGTTGGCGCCGGTAGTCGAAGAAGAGGGACTCGGCCGCGCGTTTGCCTTCGTCGTAGCAGCTCCGCGGCCCGATGGGGTTGACGTTGCCCCAGTAGGACTCGGGTTGCGGATGCACCTCCGGGTCGCCGTAGACCTCGCTGGTCGACGCCTGCAGGATCTTGGCCTTCGTGCGCTTGGCCAAGCCCAGCACGTTGATCGCTCCATGCACGCTCGTCTTGATCGTCTGGACGGGGTCACGTTGGTAGTGGATGGGGCTGGCGGGACAGGCGAGGTTGTAGATCTCGTCGACCTCGACGTAGAGGGGGAAAGTGACGTCGTGGCGCAGGAGCTCGAAGTTCGGTTCGCCGAGCAGGTGGGCGACGTTGTCCCGCTGTCCCGTGTAGAAGTTGTCGACGCACAAGACGTCGTCCCCGCGCTCGACGAGACGTTCGCACAGGTGCGATCCGAGGAAGCCCGCACCCCCGGTGACCAAGACGCGCCGGCGCTTCAGCACCGGACGCTCCCAGGATCTCGCCGTGCAGGCTTCCGCCAGGGTTTGTTCATGGCGCCATTACAGCATCTCCCCGACCCTCCGGCCAGGCGCCGTCGCTGGGTGTCTCGCGAAACCGCGCCCATGTCACGCAACCGCTCCGGCCTCGGTGCTAGCGTCTGCAGATGCAACCGCTGCTTCGACGTCCCGGTCATCCACGATCGATGGTGCATCTGCGCGCCGCGGTGGCCGCGTTCGTCCTGACGTCATGCATGCCGAACGAAGAGATCATGGCGTACGCGAGCGGACTGGTCATCACGTCGGGCGGCACCTACAGCGGGCACTGGGAGAGCCTGGACGAGAGCGTGCCGGCCGTGCGGATCCGGACGGAGGAGCCGGTCATCATCGAGAACGCCACGATCCGTGGTCGTGGCGACCTCATCCGAACCGATGCCGGTCACGACGTCGACGTCACCATCCGCAACGTGGTGGGCGAGGGACTGCCCCCGACGGGCGCCGGGCGCTACCCTGGACGCTTCCTCAACGCCGACGCCTTCCGGCGGGTCACGGTGGAGAACTCGACCCTCATCGGTACGTCGGGCATCTACTTGGCTCACGGCGTCGAAGGTGCGACGGTCAGGATCCTCCGCAACCGCGCCACCAACCTCGATGGCCGGCGCTCGGACGGGGCGGGGGGGTACGACGGTTTCTACCGTGTCCAGTTCGTCCAGCTCAATCAGGCCCGCGAGCTGCGCGACTCGGAGATCGCGTGGAACGAGGTGGTGAACGAGCCCTACCGCAGCCGTGTCGAGGACGTCATCAGTCTCTTTCGGACGACGGGCCGTCCCGACGACCCCGTCCGCGTCCACGACAACTTCATTCGCGGCGCCTACCCTGCCGATCCGGCGGCGGACGGCTTCAGCGGTGGCGGGATCATGTTGGGTGATGGCTCCGGGGCGCACCTCCTCGCGTACGACAACCAGGTCGTCGCCACGAGCAACTACGGCATCGCGGTCTCGGGCGGTCGCGACATCCACGTCATGGACAACCGCGTCGTGTCGTGCGGGCGCCTCGACGACGGGACCCTCGTCGCCTCTCAGAACGTCGGCATCTACCTCTGGAACTTCGCTCGTGACCGCGACTGGGGTCACGTGGAGGGATCGGGGAACGTGATCGCGTGGAACCATCCTGGGCGCGGTCGCAACGACGCGTGGGTTCCGGACGCGACCCATTGGGACCCGGGCGAACGTTCGTTCCCGTCTGGGCCGATCGCGTGCGACGTCGAGGACGGCGAGTACGACCTCTGGCAGCGCAAGGTGGCGGACGTGGGCCTCACGCTGGGCGCTTCGGACGTCGTCGAGGCGCCTTGACCACCGAAGGCGACATGCGGGAGCCGCGCTCGCACGCGCGTCGCCGCGTGTTGCACGTCGTGTCCCGGTTGGGCCTGGGTGGCGCGGAGGTCGTGGCGAGCGACATCATCGCTGGTCTGACGGATGGGTACACCGGTGCCATGTTCGCGGTGGTCGCCGGCGTCCATGACGAGATCGGCGTCGCTCTCGAGACCCGCATGGCGCAGGCGGGCGTCCCGCTGCGGGTCGGGACCCGCACCCGACTGAAGCAGGGCGGCCTCCTGATCGCGGCCTGGAACCTGAGTCGGATGGTGCGGTCGCTGCGGCCGGACGTGCTTCACGTGCACACCGAGATCCCCGAAGCGGCGTTCGCCCTCGCGTGCCGGTTCGATCCGAGCCTGGCTTCGATCCCGCTCGTGCGCACGATCCACAACTCGACGCTGTGGCCACGCTGGCGAACCCTGGCGCACGTCACGGAGCGGTCGCTGACGTCCGCGTACGTGGCTGCCGTCTCGGACGCCGCGCTCGATGGTCTCGACCGGCTCCGCGCGTCGATGGCGCTGCCGCGCGTGGCCCGCGATCGCGTTCGGCGCATCTACAACGGTCGTTCCGCACCGTCGCGCGAGCGTCGCGGTTCGGCGGGGCGCGGTGATCGTCTCCGCGTCTTGTTCGCCGGTCGGTTCGAGTTGGAGAAGGGCGCGGACCTGCTGCCGAGCGTGTTCCGCTCCCTGAGCCCGTCGGACGCCGCCAGGATCGACCTGACCGTCGCCGGCAGCGGCCATCTCCAGCCCCAGCTCCGCACGGGTCTGGCCGAACTCTCGAACCTCGGGTCGGTGACCCTGTCCGAGCCGGTGCCGGGACTCGCCGAACGCTTGGCCGACTTCGACCTCGTGGTCATGCCGTCTCGGTTCGAGGGTCTGCCCCTCATCGCGATCGAAGCGGCGCTCGCGGGTGTCACCGTCGTCGCCTCGCGCGCACCGGGTCTCGACGAGGCGCTGCCGCCCGAACACCCGTGGCTCGCCGACGTCGGTGACGCCGGCGCCTTCGCCCAAGCCCTGACGCGAGCGCTACGGGAGCCCGACCGATGGCCCACGGTCAACGCGACCGCCGAAGCGTTCGCGCGCGAGCGCTTCGACCTGGGCGCGATGCAGCGCGCGTACGTCGACCTGTACGACGAGGTTCTGGGGCCGCGACGGGCGCGGGCGCACCTCAGCCAGGACGCGGAGGGTCCGCGTCCTGGGTGTCGATCCGCTCTGGCCGAACGTCCTTGAGATCGACGAACCGCACGTTCGGTAGGTTCAGGTAGCCGGCGACCGCCGACGCCTCGTGCAGCACCTGCACGTCGTCGAACCGGCGAGCGAGCTCGAGCACGACGAGTTCTGCCGGCACGCCGGGCGGCAGCACCTGATCGACCGCACCTCGGACCGCAACGTCTTGGCGGATGTGAGGATGCAGTTTGCAGATCGTGAACGCCGACGCGCGAGCCAGGATCTCGAACGCCTTGGGGTCGGCCTTCCAGGACGAGAGGTACAAGAGGCACCGATGCCCGCGCCAGGCATCCGCGTGCTCGGCGGCGTCGGGCCAGAAGACCCGCATCCACATCTCACGGTGATCTCGAACGAACGACGCGAGGCTCTGCTCGATCTTGCCGACCTGCTGTTGGGCGAGGCGACGACGCACGATCTCCGGCGAGTACGACCAGACCTCCCGGGTGAGCCTGCCGGCGCCCAACGCCATGGTCACGCCGAGCCGAGCGAACCAGCGGTGCGGTCGCTGGTCGTCTTGCGGCTCCAAGAGGCTGGTGCCTTCCTCGTAGAGGGCGAACCGGACGTCGCGCCGGGCGGCGGCGATCAGCCTCATCATCGACGTCGTCCTGAACCCGACGTCCGAGTCGGCGAGTAGATCGGTCCCGCCGCGCAACGCCAGCGTCGCGATGGCGGTGGCACGCGTCGGGGCCGTGTGGACCCGCGCGAACGCGTCGGCCTCGAGGCGCAGTCGCTCGATGGAGCGGCGTGCATCGGCGAAGTTCGGGACGACGCACAGTTCGGCGTCCGGTCGGCCCCACTGGCGGGCCAGGTTCAGCGCTGTCAGGATCTGGAGCGGCTTGGTGGCCACGAAGCCCGGCGCGCGACCGGTGGCGTGGGGTGCGGGAGCGGCGCTGGGACCGGTTGCGTCGACGCTCGTGGCGCCGCGATCAGCTCCGGACATCATCAGCCTCGCCGTTACGGCCGA
>CAWIUY010000010.1:0-114083 GCA_963839375.1 uncultured Trueperaceae bacterium
GGGTGTAGTCGCCGCCGCGCGCGGTCTGACCGGTGCCGGTCTTGCCGGCGACGTCGATCGGGAAGGCGCCGGGCCCCAACACGGTCCGCGACGGGTAGTCGGTGAACATCATGCGCATGCCCTCCTGGAGGACGTTCCAGTGACGCCCCTCGATCTGCCGGGTGGCGGCTTCGAACGGCACGTTGCCCACCTTCCGGACCAGGTGCGGCTGCACCTGGAGGCCGTCCTCGGCGACGGTCTGGATGAGCTGGGCCACCTGGACGGGCGTGGCCAGGACGTCGCCCTGACCGATCACGGTGTTGATCGTGAAGCCCGGGAACCAGGCGTGCTCGTACGTCTCGCGCACCCAGGCGTCGTCGGGGATGCGCCCCGACCGCTCCTCCTGGACACCCACGCCCACGGGCGACCCGAAACCGAGGTCACGCGCCGTCGCGACCTCGTCGGCGATGAACGGCCCCCACCCGCTGGTCGCCTCGGGCGTCGACACGACGGCGTTCCAGAAGTACGTGTTGCAGCTGTCGGCGAGGGCGTTGCGGACGTCGTAGCCGCCCTTGTCGTAGGTGGCCCAGTTGTGGAAGGTGATGCCGCCCAGGCGGAAGCGAGCCGAGCACGAGAAGCGTTGGTTGGCGCCCACCCAGCCGCCGTCGAGAAGCGTCTTGGCGGTGACGAGCTTGAAGGTCGACGCCGGCACGTACGCCTCGACGGCGCGGTTCTGGAGCGGCTTGTGGGTCCCGTCGGTCAGGTAGGCGCCGACCGCCGTCGGGTCGATGGGGCGCTTCGCGAAGACGTTCTGGTCGAAGGTGGGCGTCGACGCCATCGCGAGCACCTCACCCGTGCGGGGATCGAGCGCGATGAGGGCGCCGTGCACGACCTCCTCGAGCGGCAGGCCCACGCGCGCCCGGTCCGTGTTCACGTACGCCAGCGCGCCGTTCAGCACGTCCTCGGCCATGCGCTGGACGAGTGGGTCGAGCGTCAGCACCAGGTCAACCCCGGGCGTGGCCGGTTGGGTCACCTCGCTCCGCAACGGAACCCCGCGGTGGTCGACGTTCACGCGCCGGAGACCCGACGCGCCGTAGAGGTCGGCTTCCCAGGTCGCTTCGATCCCCATGACGCCCGCCAGGTCGTCGACCCCGTACCCGGGGTTCCGCACCGGGTCGGCCTGCGAGGTGTACCCCACCACCTGCGCGGCCAGGTTCGTGGGGTACGTGCGTTCGATGCGCTCGCGAAGGTAGAGGTTGACCTGACCGACGATGCGCTCCTCGACGGCGGGCACGAGGTGGTCGGGGATGTTCCAGGCGACGACGGCGCCGTTCAGCACTTCCTCCGGTCGGTCGGGGTCGGGCGGACGCGGCTCGGCCTCGAGACCCAGGAAGGCAGCCAGACGGGGCCAGGTCTCGACCTCGCCGCCCCAGTACATGAGGTCGTAGGCGACCCGGTTGTCGGCCAGCACCGTGCCGTCGCGGGCCAGGATGCGCCCGCGCAGGGGCGAGATCCGGCGGATCTGGGTGAAGTTCTGCTCGCTGAGCGCTTGGAAGGCCTCGGCCCGGGCGAGCTGCAGGTACATGAGCCGACCGGTGAACACCACCAGGATCGTGAGCATGAACATGAGCACGAGCCGGGTGCGGGCGGTCATCTCGGCCGGCGCCTCGACGTCGGGCTTGCGCTCGCCGGGCACGACCTCGGAGGCCGGCCGCCGCAGCGACAGCGGCTTGGAGCGGCCGCGCGACGAGGCGCCGGCGGGTCTGCGGGTCACAGGAGTTCCTTGCGCAACGCCTTGGTCCGGGCCAGCAGCGCGAAGCCCCAGGGCAACAGGAAGACGGCCGCCACGACCGTGAACGCCGCGTCGAGCGCGGCGACCGCGCCGACCGTCACCCAGGTGGTGACGCCACCCGAGAGCCACGCGAGGAGCACCGCCACGACCGCCCACTTGCCCGCCGTGGCCGCCAGCACCGCGGCCGAACGCTCCAGGAAGCCCTCTTGCGACAACTGCGCGCGCACCGTGCTCGCCACCAGCGCCGCGCCCGCCAGACCGAGCGCGTGGACGCCCAACGCGCCATGGCCCACGAGGTCCTGGATCAAGCCCGCGCCGTAGCCGAGGAGGACGAGCTGCCAGGCCGGCAGGCGGTACAGCAACGTCAACACCCCGACGAGGAACAGATCCGGGGGCGGTAGGGGCGCCATGAGCGCGCCCAGGAAGCCCTGGACGACGATGAGGACGAGGTAGAAGAGCGCCAAACGCACGTCGTCAGTCTATCCTTGGGGCGCTTCCGGTACCGTGGAGGCATGCCGAGACTCCTGGTCCACGGCGGTGCGGGCTCCATCCGAGCCGAGCGCCGCGTCGCCTACCGTGCAGGTCTTGCCAGCGCCCTCGCCGCCGGCTGGACGGCCTTCGACGACGGCGCCGATGCCGTCGAGGCCGTGCTCCGCGCCGTGGCGTCGATGGAGGCCGACGAGAAGGCCTTCAACGCCGGCATCGGCGGCAGCCCCAACCGCGACGGCGACGTCGAGCTCGATGCCGCCGTGATGCGCGGCGAGGACGGGAGCGCCGGCGCCGTCGCCGCCGTGCGGACCGCGCGCAGCGCCGTGCGCCTGGCCGACCGGGTGCGGCGCGAGAGCCCGCATGTGCTGGTCGTGGGCCCCGGCGCGGACGCCCTCGTCGACGACGCCATCGAACCCGCGGCGCTGATCACCGACGTCAGTCGGGCGGCGTGGGTCGCGTGGCGTGCAGGACACGAACGCGCCGACGCCGCGCCGCCACCGACCGGCTCGGCCACGGTGGGCGCCGTCGCGCTCGACGCCGCCGGCGACCTCGCCGCGGCCACCAGCACGGGGGGCGTGCTGGGCAAATGGCCCGGACGCGTGGGCGACGCGCCGATCGTCGGCGCCGGCACCTACGCCGACCGGGCGGTGGCCATCAGTGCCACCGGCAAAGGGGAGGCCTTCCTGCGCGCGGTGACCGCGAAGGCGTTGGCCGACCGCCTCGAACGCGGCGACGACCTCGCCCTGGCCCTCGCTCGCGCCCTGGCCGACGTGCGGCGGATGGACGGCTCGGGCGGCCTGATCGTCGCCACCGCCGACGGCCGCCTGGCGTACGCCTTCGACACGGCGCAGCTCGCGGTCGGTTGGACCGACGGCGCACGGACCGTGGCCGACGTGCTCGAGCGCGCCGAGACGCCCACGGTGGTCGTCGTCGACGGAATACGCCCGCGCGCCTGAGCGGTCGGCGCCGATCGACCGGCGTCAGAGCATCGGCAGCGCGCGCAGCCCCGCGTGCGGCACGAAGTAGCTCCCCTCGGTGACACCTTCGGGCACCGCCGCGCGCAAGCGCGCCTCGAGCGCGGCCGCGTCGAGGTGCGGCGCGTCGAGCGCCTCGCGCCACGCATGCAGCACGGCGAGCACGGCAGCGGCGTCCTCGTGCACGAACTCCACCCGCGCGTCGCGGAAGCCCGCGGCACGCCAGTCGGCCCAGTGCTGGGCGGCCACCTGCGCCTCGGCGCCGAACACCGTGTTGCGACAGCCGACGTCGGCGAGCACCGGGTGCAGCCGCCCCTGGCCGTCGCGCAACGCCACCCGGTGGGTCTCGCACGGATGACCGCAGTCGCGGAAGTCGCGCCCGGACGACAGGAAGCGACAGAACACGCAGTGCTCGGTGTGGAAGACCGGCAGGTGGTGCTGCACGACCACCTCGAGCCGACGAGGGTCGACGGCCGCCGCGAGCGCCGCCACCTGTGCGGCGTCGAGGTCGTACGCCGGCGTGAGCGTGTCGCAGCCTGCCGCCAGGAAGGCGTGGGCGGCGAGCGCGTTGGCGGCGTTGAGCGAGAAGTCGCCGGTGATCCGCGGCCGGGCGCTGGCGGGCATCGCGGCCAGGTCGCGCAGGAGGCCCGCCGAGCGCACGAGGAGGTCGGCGCCGAGATCGACGAGGAAGCGCACCACGTTCTGCTCGGCCGGCTTGAGCACGCGCGGGCTCGCCACCCGCACCCGGAGCCCGGCGGCGCGGGCGCGCTCCACCGACGGTCGCAGGCCGTAGAGCTCGAGGTAGTCGAGGGTGACGCTCGCGAGCTGCACGCCGTCCTCGTGCGCGACGAGCGCGGCGTCGAGCTGCTCGGGGGTGCGGACGAGCGCGTGAAGGCGCGTCGGGGCGTCGGCGGGCACCGGGGGCCGGCGAGGCACCGCGGGTCATGTCGGCGGCTGCCTCGTGGCCCGGCCCGCCCGGCATGGTCGGGACGTGCGGTGCGCAGCGTCAGGAGCTGCGCCACCAGGTCGCGCCGGAGCGCGTTGAGCACCGACACCGGGGCGAAGGGCGCGCCCGCGAGGTCGAGCGTCAGGTCGCCGAGGTGGAACGGGGTGCCGCCCAGGCGCCCCAACTGTGCGTGGGCGGTCGCGTGGTCGAGGGTGCGCTTCGCCGCCCGCTCCAGCGGCGTCTCGCTCAGCGCCACCGCGGTCTCGCCGCGCGCCGTGGTCGCGACCAGCACGAGCGGCGCCCCCTCGTGGGCGGTCAGCGCCAGCGACAGCGCGTCGGTGCGCACCGGTTCGGCGGGCTCGGTGAAACGCCGGGCGCGTGCGGCGAGCGCGGGGTCGTCGCTCCGCCAGACCGCGTCGCCCGGCCGGATGGCGCGTGGGTCGACGTCGCCGCGGCCGAAGCCGAGGCGCCAGCCGTCCGGCGCGCCCTCGACCGCGTACACGCGTCCCCCCTGCTCCGGCAGCGCCGGCGAGCGGCGGTGGGCGGCGTCGAACACGAGGCCGTCGCCCGGTTTGGGCGCGCGACCCGCCGCCTCGGCGGCCGCGCGCACGCCCGGCCGCCGGTCGGCCAGCGCCGGCCCCGGGGGCTCCAAGGCCGCCGCCGGCGCGACCACCACGGCGTCCCCGTCGACGCGCACGACGGTGCCCAGGCGCAGGCCGCGGTGGCGTGGGGCGCGTCCGCGCACGACGGTGCGGTGGTCGGTGCCCGCGACGAACCACGGGCCGAGGCCGCGCGAGTAGACGCCCTCCAGGTCGCGCAGGGTGTCGGGGTCGGGCGCGGGCGCCTCGCCGCCGGCGACGTGCGCCGCCCAGGCCGCGTCGATCGCGCGCCGGTAGGCGTCGGTGGTGAGCGCGACGTACTGCGGCGTCCTTGTAGCGCCCCTCGATCTTGAACGCGTCGATCCCGATCGCGACGAGCTCCGGCACCTGGGCGAGCGCCATCAGGTCGCCGGGCGAGAGCAGGTAGCGCTCGTCCAGAAGCGTCTTGTGCGCGCCGTCGACGATCAGGTCGTACGCGAGCCGGCAGGCCTGGGCGCACTGGCCCCGGTTGGCCGAGCGGCCGCCCCAGGCCTCGCTGCTGAAGCACTGGCCCGAGTAGCTCACGCACAGGGCGCCGTGGACGAACGTCTCGAGCTCGACGTCGGTGGCGGCGGCGATGCGCCGGAGGTCGTCGAGCGCGAGCTCGCGGCCCAGCACCACCCGGCGCACGCCATGGGCGGCGGCGAACGCCACGCCCTGGGCGCTGGTGATCGACATCTGGGTCGAGCCGTGCACCGCCAGGGCGGGCACCACGGCGCGCGCCAGCCGCGCCACGCCCACGTCCTGCACGATGATCGCGTCGGCGCCGGCGTCCGCGATCGCGTGCAGGGCGCGCTCCGCCTCGGCGAGTTCGGCGTCGAACACGAGCGTGTTGAAGGTGACGAACCCCGCCACCCCGCGCGCGTGCAGGGTCGCGACGGCCTCGGGCAGCTCCTCGAGCGAGAAGCCGACCTTGGCGCGCGCGCTGAAGTGGTTGAGGCCGAAGTAGACCGCGTCCGCACCGGCTTCGATGGCGGCGCGCAGCTGGGGCCAGTGCCCAGCCGGGGCCATGAGCTCCGGGGGGCCGGCGCGACGCCCTGCCTCGGGGGCCATGTGCGCGGGCGGCCGGGTGCGCCCGATCTCGTCGTTCGGCGCCTTCATCGCCACGCAGCCTAGCGCGCCGCGGCGCCGTAACCGCGCATGACCATCCGCCCCATCCCCCCCCACGCCGCCCACGACCGCCGGTCCACGCGGGCAGCGCCGACACCGAGCCCGTCCCGCAGGTCGTGGCGCCCGAGGCGGCGGGACCCGGCACGCACATGGAGCGGAAGTAGGCGCGCGAGCACGGGCGGCTGAACGACCCTCTCTCACCATCAACCCACGCACGCTAGATGAGAATCGACCACAGGATGGTCGATTTTCGACCACGGCATGGCTGAATTTCGACCATCATGCTACCCTCGGCCATGCCCGAACCCGCCACGCTCCGACCCCGCTGGCTCGCCGGCCGTGTGCAAGAGGCCCTCGACGACACGCCCGTCGTCGCGATCGTCGGCCCTCGCCAAGCGGGCAAGAGCACGCTCGTCGCCGGCATCACCGCCGAGCGCTCCGGCTGGACTTCCTGGACCCTGGACGACCTCGACGTCCTCGAACGGGCCCAGGCGGACCCGGCCGCGCTGATCGCCGGGGCGACCGGCCCGGTGGCGATCGACGAGATCCAGCGCGCGCCGCACCTGCTCCTGGCCATCAAGGCCGCCGTGGACCGCGACCGGCGCCCGGGGCGCTTCCTGGTGACCGGCTCTGCCGACGTCTTCACGCTTCCGAGGTACGGCGATGCTCTCACCGGGCGCGTCGAGGTCGCTCCGCTCCGTCCGTTCTCCCAAGGCGAACTCGAGGGTGTTCGGGAGGACTTCACCGCGTGGGCGTTCGGCGACACCGCACCACCTGTGCACCGTCCCATCCAAGACCTCGCCGAGCGCGTGCTGCAGGGCGGCTTCCCTCCCGCCGTGGCGCGCACGGCGCCCCACCGGCGCCGCGCCTGGTTCGACGCCTACCTGGCGACCTCCCTGCAACGGGACGTCCACGACGTCGCCAACCTCACCAAGCTGGCCGACCTCCCTAGGCTCGCTCGGTTGGTGGCTGCCCGCAGCGCTCGACCGGCGAACCTCGCCGAGCTCTCGCGGACGTCGGGCCTCCCCGCGAGCACGCTGGCTCGGTACCTCCATGCGCTCCACGCCCTGTTCCTCTTCGAGGACGTGCCCGCGTGGAGCACGAACGCCGGCAAGCGGGTCGCTCGGCGCCCGAAGCTGCTCATGAGCGACACCGGCCTCGCCGCGGCCCTCCTCGACGTCACGCACGCCCGTTGGGCGAAGGTGCCCGAGGTCCGCGGAGCGCTCGTCGAGACCTTCGTCGGGCTCGAGCTGCGCAAGCAGCTCGCTTGGTCGTCGGTGCCCGCGACGCTCCACCACTACCGCGAGCACGACGGCGCCGAGATCGATTGGCTGCTCGAGGCCGCCGACGGCCGGGTCGTGGCTCTGGAGGTCAAGTCGAGCCATCGCGTCGGTGCCGACGCAGCGAGACACCTCGCTGCACTCCGCGAGACCATCGGCGATCGCTTCGCGCGCGGGGTCGTCTTGCATGGCGGCCCCACCGTCCTACCGCTCGGCGACCGCCTCTGGGCGATACCGATCTCGGCGCTCTGGGCTCCGGCCTGAAGCACCGCCGGTCGCGGCCACGGCGACGATTGGAAGCGCACGCCTACTTCCCGAACACGTCGGGCAACTCCTCGAAGGCGATCAACACCTCGCGCGGCTTGCTGCCCGAGTGCGGGCCCACGACGCCCAGCGCCTCGAGCGAGTCCATGAGCTTGCCGGCGCGGGCGTGCCCCACCTGGAGCCGGCGCTGGAGCCGCGACACGCTCGCCTGACCTTCGTTGATGACCATCTCGGCGGCGATCCGCAGCTTCTCGTCGTTCCAGTCGACGTAGCCCGTGGCGTCCGAATCGTCGGTGCTGGCCGGCTCGAAGTCGTCGCCGTAGGCCTCCACGAAGTCGTCCTCGAAGTACTGCCGCCGCAGGAAGTCGGCGACCGAACCGATCTCCGCCTCGGAGACGAAGGGGCCCTGCAGACGCACCGGCTTCGCCAGACCGGGCTGGTAGTAGAGCATGTCGCCCATGCCGATGAGGCGCTCGGCCCCCATCGTGTCGAGGATCGTGCGCGAGTCGAAGCCGCTGGAGACGGCGAACGCCATGCGGGCCGGCACGTTGACCTTGATCAGGGAGGTCAGGATGTCGACCGACGGGCGTTGCGTCGCCAGGATCAGGTGCATGCCCGTGGCCCGCGCCATCTGCGCGAGGCGCATGATGGCCGACTCGACCTCCTTGGGGCTGGTGATCATGAGGTCGGCCAACTCGTCGATGACGATGATGATGAAGGGCAGCTCCGGCAGGTCGAGGTTCTTGGCCTTGGCGTTGTACTGGTCGAGGTTCTTGGCGCCGATCTTCGACATCATCTTGTAGCGCCGCTCCATGTGCGCCACCGCGCCGAGCAGCACGCCGGCCGCCTCGCCCGGGTTGGTGACCACCGGGCGGATGAGGTGCTTGACGCCGTCGAACGGCGTCAGCTCGACCATCTTCGGGTCGATCATCAGGAAGCGCAGCTCGGTGGGCAGGAAGCGGTAGAGCAGGCAGCCGACCAGCGTGTTGACGGCCACCGACTTGCCCGAACCGGTGGACCCGGCGATGAGCAGATGCGGCATGCGCGCCAGGTCGCCCACCAGGATCTCGCCGTCGATCGACTTGCCCAGGATGAGCGGCAGGCGCGCCTTGGAGCGCCGGAAGGGTCCGGCCTCGACCGCCTCGCGGAAGCGGATCAGGTCGCGGTCGGCGTTGGGGACCTCGAGACCGATGACGCTCTTGCCCGGGATGGGGGCCTCGATCCGCACGCTGGCGACCGCCATCGCCAGCGCCAGGTCGTCGGAGAGGTTGGCGAAACGGCTGATCTTCTCACCCGGCGCCGGTTCGACCTCGAAGCGCGTGACCGCCGGACCGCGCACGCTGGCGACCACGCGGCCCTCGAGCTTGAAGTTGGCGAGCGTGACGTCGATGCGGGCGACGCGTTCGCGCAGCTCGCGCGCCAAGGCACCCGGGTCCTCGCGGCCGGGAGCAGGCGGGTCGAGCAGGTCGACGCGCGGGAGCTGGATGGGGATCCCGCCGACCGCCGGGGGCGGCTCGTCGGCCACCGCGGTGGCGCGCCCGGTGACGCTGCGGGCCGGCTCCAGCCCGCCCGGCCGCCCGCCGCGCTCGCTGGGCGTCCACGGCGGCGCGTCGTCGGTGATCGTCGACCCGGTCTCGGCCTCGCCGGCGCCGGCCGCCACCGGCTGGGCCGGTCGCACCCAAGCGACGTTCTCGTCCACCACCACGCTGGCGTCGTCGAGCAGCGGGGCGTCCTCGAAGCCGAAGGGATCGTCGCCCGCTTCGCCGTCGTCCGTCTCGCCATCGTCGGCCTCTGCCTCGTCGGCGGCGATCGATGCCAGCTCGGCGGCGTGGGCGGCCGCCGCCTCCTCGGCCGCGCGTTCCCGGGCGCCCGAGGCGACCGCCGCGAGCGCCGCCGACCAGCCCTCGATCTGCGCCAGTTCCGCCCGCCCGCGGCCGCGCAACGCGCCCGCCATCTCCTCGTCGAGGTCGGTCACCTCGGCGTCGTCGGGGTGATCGAGCCGCACCCGCACCAGACCGTCGAGCAGCCCGCGCCACCCCTCGAGGCGGTCGACGTCGTCCTGGAGGGCCAGCGCGTCGGCCTCGACGGCGCGCAACGTCTGCACGCGCTCACCGTGCGCCTGCAGCGCCACCATCAGGTCACGCGGCCGCGCGTCGCCCAGGCCGGTCTCGGCCAGGTCGCGTTCGCGCGCCAGGCGCCGGTGCCGGTCGAGGAGCGCGGCCAGGTCGAGCGCCAGCGCCTTGCGCAAGCCCTCGGCCACGGTCACGGCGCGTGGCGAACCGCCGGAGCGCGCCGGGGCACCCCCGCGCCGCGCGGCGCCGCGGGCGCTCCCCTCGACCAACGTCAGCGGCTCGTCGAGCACGGCCTTGACGTGCCGCCCCCACGCGTCGAGGTCGCCCGCGTCGCTCGTCGGCGGACGCGCGCCTTCGGCGCGGAGCTGGTGGGCGAGCTCCTGGGCGCGGTCGCGCGCGAAGTCCCCCACCGCCGAGCGCCAGGCGGCCACGTCGGCGCGCGCCACGTCGAGCCCGGCCGCGTCGGCCTGGCGCACCGCGCTCACGGCGTGCTGCACGCTCTCACGCCAGCGGGCCAGCTCGCCGCTGCCCGGGTAGAGGCCCGCCAAGGCGGCCAGGTCGCGGTCGAGCTCCTGGAGCTCGCGCCGCACCCGCCGCACGTCGGCGCGGAACGCGGCGCGCGCCCGGGCGCGCACGCGGCCGCGCCAGGCGGCCTTGCCGGTCGCCCGCACCGCCCGCACGATCGCCCCCAACGTGCGTCGGACGATCAGCGTGGGCGGCCAGCCGACCACCAACTCGATCCCCAGGGTCACCAGCAGCACCGCCGGCACGTACGCGAGCGCTCCGGCGGCACCGGCCAACGCGGCCCGCGACTGCAGCCCGAGCGTCCCGGCCCGCGCCGGCGCGCTCAGCATGAGCAGCGTCCAAGCCCCGAGGCCGGTGAGCACGTAGCCCGCCAGCACGCGCGGCCAGCCCCGCGGGTTGCGCCGGAGCAAGAACAGGCCGCCCAGCACCAGGAACGGCCACGGCAGCCACCAGGCCCCCCAGCCGAGCGGCACCACGACGGCGGAGCGCACGCCCTCGCCCAGCGCACCCGACGGGAAGGCGGGCACGAGCATCGCCGTCGCCGCCAGACCGAACGCCAGGAGCACGAGGCCGATGGCCTCGAGGTCGAGCGGCCGGTCGCGCCGCGCGCCACGACGCCCCTTCCGGGTCGCCGGTGCCCGGCGCTTGCCGGTGGTGGGGGTCTCGACGGGAGAGCGCTTCGCCACGGCGCCCAGTCTACCTGCGCCCTCCATGTGAGCGGTTCCCCGACGGGGATCGCGGGCGCGCGGCCGGGCGGGCGTCGCGGCTCAGCGCGGCCGCCGGGGGTCGCCGCTCACGTCTTCGGCTTCGGCGGCCGGAAGCAGATCGGGGACGCGCGGCACGCCGCCCGGCGGCCCGGCCGCCTGCGCGTAGGCGGGCCGCGACAGCAGGTACTCCTCGATGACCACCTTGGCCATCGCCACCACGGGCACCGCCAAGAACGCCCCCAGCAACCCGAAGAAGCCGACGCCGACGAGGATCGACAGCAGCACCGTGACGGGGTGCAGGTCGGTCGACTTCGCCAGGATGAGCGGCGCCAGCACGTGCGCCTCGATCTGGTTGGCGGCGATGAACACGATCACCGCCAGCAAGGCGGTCAGCGGTGACACCGTGAACCCCAGCAGCACGGCCGGCACCGTGCCGACGATGGGGCCCAGGTAGGGCACCAGGTTGAACACCGCGGCCAGCACGCTGATGGCGGTGGCCAACGGCACCCCCACCAACGTCAGACCGATCCAGGTCAGGAAACCGACGACGAGCATGATCAGGATCTGACCGCGCAGGTAGCCGCCGATGGCGCGGTCGGCCTTCTGGGTCAGGTCGCGGTAGAGCGCCTGCCAGCGGGTCGGCACGAAGCGCCGGACGTTCGTGATCACACGCGGGTAGTCGTAGAGCAAGTAGGCGGAGGCGATCGCGATCATGACGACCTGGAAGGCGCCGCTCACGATCGTCGTCGCGCCCTGCAACAGCACGGCCGGGCCCTCGGCGATGACCCGCTCGAGGAAACCGGTCAGGCCCTCGGCCGCGGACGTGAGCCAGAGCGTGACCTGCGCCTGGGCCTGCGCCGCGAAGTCCTCGCCGCCGGCCTCGATGCCGAAGCGGGTCTGCAAGAAGCCCGGCAGCGCTTCGCCCAGGCTGTTCATCCAACCGGTGACCGCCGCCAGCGCATCGCCCAGGTTCTCGAGTGCCGCCGGCAGCAGGCTCACGAAGCGGGCGGTCTCGCCCAGTACCTGCGACAGCAGCACCGAACCGACGAGCAGTGCCTGGACCAGCAGCAGGTAGACGATGACGACCGCCAGGCCGCGACCGATCCGCAGCCGCCCCAACGCCTCCACGACCGGGTTGAGCACGTAGGCGATGAGGAAGCCCACCAGCCCCACCTGGAGCGCGAAGCCGTAGGCCTGGCGTTGGGTGACCAGGAAGAGAACCAGCGCGACCACGAGCAGCACGTAGGTGGTGCCGCGGACCCAGGGGTTGAGCCACAGGGTCTCGAGCGCGGTGACTTCGAACGGGCCGCCGGGCGTGCGGCGAGCCTTGGTCATCAGGGACCCGTGAACAGCGACGCGGCGAGCAAGCGGACGCCGTCGGCGTCGAGCCCCTCACCCAAGAAGGTGTCGCCCTCGCGGATCTCGAAGTGCAGGCGGGCGTTCGTGGTCCGTTCCAGCACACCGTCGAGCGTGCCCGAGTTGCCCGCGAAGGCGATCACACGCCCGCGCGTCACCCGTTGGCCGACGCTCAGACCGCGGCGCACGCCAGCGAGGTGGCCGTACCAGAGCTCGCGGCCGTCGTCGAGCCGCAGCCACACCTGACGGCCCCGCAGGCGGTCGAGCTCGGCCGCGTCGGCGCCGTCCTCGACATCGGCGAGCAGCGTCTCCCAGTCGGCCTCGGTGAGCTCCACGTAGGGCTCGTCGACCCGCGTGACGACGCCGTCGCCAGCCGCGATCACGGGCGTCCCGAAGCCCACCGGCACCCCCGCCGATCCGGTCCAGAAGACGAAGCCCTCGCTGCGACCCTGGCGGTACGGGCGGGGCGCGCCCGGCAGGTGATCGTCGTCGTCGGGAACGCGCGCGCCGGGGACCGGGAACCACAAGCCGACGTCGGCGGCGAGGACGGCACCCGCCGAGATCGAGGGTGCCGGGATGCCCGCCGCCGGGGGGGCGAGGGCGTCGTCCGTGTCGCGCCCGTCCGTGGCGACCGTGCGCAGGGTCACGCGCTCCGCGTCGGCGGCGGCCACGTCCTGACGCAGCTCGCGCAACGCCACCACGCTGCCACGCCACGACACCGTGGCGATCACGGCGTAGGCGAGGAGGGCGAAGAGGACGTACCAGCCGGGCTTCAGCCGCGTGATCGCGCGCATGAGCGTCAGCCTAGCACCCGACCCGACGGGGCCGCGCGCCCTCTGCGAGGACGTTTGCCGCGCCGCTCGAGCACCACCACCCGCGGGTGATGCCCGCCGTGCCAGACGCGACGCTCGTGGAGCACCTGCCACTCGCCGGCGTCCTCGAGCAGCTCGTGGAGCAACGCCACCTCGTGCGTGACCCAACCGAGGCGACCGCCCGGGCGCAGCACGCGCCGGGCCTCGGCCAGGAAGGCCGGATGCAACGTCCGGTTCGCCGCGTGGCTGCCCACCGCGTCGCCCCAGGGCGGGTCGGCCAGCAGCAGGTCGACGCTGCCGTCGTCGACCGGCAGCGCGGTGCCGTCACCGACGGCGAACCGCACCCGGTCCTCGACGCGCGCGGCGCTCGCGTTGCGCTCGGCGCAGGCGACGGCGTCGGGATCGAGGTCGACGCCCTCGACGCGCGCGGCGGGATCCGCCAGCGCCAGCTCGACGGCCAGCGTGCCCGACCCCGAGAAGGCGTTCCAAGCGTGCACGCCTCGGCCGGGGACGACCAACCACGGCAGGGCGGCGGCGACGGTGGCGTTCAGGCCGCCCGGGCGGTCGCACACCCGCCACGCCCGGGTGGCGAGCGGCCGACGGGTGGTGCGGACCAGGACGGCCCAACCGTCGCGATCGGGGCGGACGCGGACCACCAGGTCGCCGCCCTCGGGGTCCACGCGCAGGCCCACGCCCTCGGCCAGCGCGGCCGCCAGGCGGGTCATGACGTCGCTCTCACGACCGGCGGCCTCGAGCCGTAGCGCCGCGAACGGTGCCCGCGCCGCCGCCGCGTCCTCGACCACGCCCGCGACGTCGCGCACCAACGTCCGCAGCAGCGCGTCGCCCAGCAGCGCCTTGGGTCGGGGCACGTCGAAACGGAAGACGCGCTGCACCGCCACCGCCGTGCGCAGGTCGTGCAGCGCCACCAGCGACGGGGTCGACACGCGCAAGGCCACCGCATCCTCATGGCCGGGGGGACCCAACCAGCGGGGCGGGGCGGCCGCCAGGCCGCCGCCCGCCCCGATCCGCGCGCGCACCTCGGCCTCGACGACGTCCGCCAGCCCGGGCAGGCAGACGACCTCGACGTCGTGGAGCGCCGGCGCCGGCTCGGGCCGGGCGGCCGTCGGCCGGGGAGCGGGGCGGGGACGGGCGACGCCGCTCGACCGGTCGGAACGGCGCCCGTCGGCCGCTGGCGGCTTGCGCTCTCGGTCGGGCTTGGCGCCACGGGACGTCGTCGGCGACGCGTCGGGCGTGCGCGACCGCTTCGGCTTGGCGCCGCGCGGCTTGGTGGGCATGGCGTCGGGTCCGCGGGACGGTCGCCGTCCACGCTCGCCTTCCGGCTGGCGATCACGGTCGGAAGGTGGACGGGAGGGGCGTTTCGTCGGGCGTCGCGGAGGCACGCCCCATCCTACGGTCCGTCGACGCGACCGCGGGTTCCGCGTGCAGGCCGCCTGCGCCCGTGGCCGCGGCTTGGTAGCGTGGCGGCACGGGTGCGGTCGTCGCCGTTCACCCCCGTACCCCGTGACCCGATGAGCGCACCCTCCCTGCACGCATCCACCGCGGACACCTCCGTCGCCGCCACCCCCGGCGCGCCTCGCCGGCGACGCCGGCCGTGGGGCGAGTGGCTGACCGGGTACCTCTTCGTCCTGCCGGCCACGCTCGTGATCGGCGTCTTCGGCCTCTTCCCCATCGGCTACGCCCTCTACATGAGCGTCCATCGCTGGCGCATCCGCCAGGGTGGCTTCGTCGGGCTCGACCAGTACGAGAAGACCGTCGGCGACCTCGGGGCGTTCGCGGTGTTCCTGGGCGCCGTGGTCCTCATCGGGGTGGCCCACTGGCTGTGGACCGACGCGTTCGCGCGCCGCAGCGGCTGGGAGACGTGGGCGCGGCTGGGAGCGGCCGTCGTGCTCGTCTTCGCCGGGATCGCCTTCGCGCTCGGCTGGCAGGGCATGCGCGTCGACGGCGACGCGCGCTTCCTGCTCGGGCTGGTGCGCACCTTCTACTACGGCTTCCTGAGCGTGCCGGTGCAGATCGCGCTGGCGCTCGTGCTGGCCAGCCTGTTGTTCCAACCGCTGCGCGGCCGCGAGATCTACCGCATGCTCTTCTTCCTGCCGTACGTGACCCCGGTGGTCGCAGCGGCGGCCGTGTTCCGCAACATCTTCAACCCGCGCGAGGAGCGCTTGGCCAACACCGCGCTCTCGTGGTTCGGCGTCGAACCGCAGCGCTGGCTGTTCGAGACGCGCCCGGTGGGTGAGCTCTGGTTCGGCGACCTCTTCGCCCGCTTCGGGGTGGAACTCACGGGCTTCTGGGCCGGCCCGAGCCTGGCGCTCTTCACGATCATCCTGTTCGGGATCTGGACGTACACCGGCTACAACGCGGTGATCTTCTTGGCCGGCCTCGGTGGCATCCCCAAGGACCTCTACGAGGCGGCCGAGATCGACGGCGCCAACGGTCGACAGCGCTTCTTCGCGATCACGGTGCCGCTCCTCGCGCCGGTGACGTTCTACCTGACGGTACTGGGCTTCATCGGCACCTTCCAGGCCTTCACGCACCTGTACGTCATGCGCGAACCGGCCGTCCGGGACGCCGTGGACACCGCCTCGCTGGTGATCTTCGACACCTTCTACCAGCGCAACGACTTCGGTCTGGCGGCGGCGCAGTCCGTGGTCCTGTTCCTGGTCATCCTGGCGCTGACGCTGCTGCAGAGCCGGCTCTTCGGACGGCGGGCGCTCCGTGGCTGAGATGCGCTCCCGTCTGGGGGCGCCCCGGCGCGGCGCGGTGCCCGTGTCGCGGCCGCCGCCCACCCTGCGCGCCTCCCACCTGGTCGTCTACTTCGCGCTCACCGTCGGCGCGCTCGTGTCGCTGTCGCCGTTCCTGGTCATGATCGGGCAGTCGCTGATGACGCTCGGCGAGACCCTCACCCGCGCGCCGCTGCCGGCCACGCCGCAGTGGGACAACTACGCGCGCGCCTGGACCGACGCCGACTTCGACCTCTACTTCCGCAACAGCGTGATCATCACGGCCACGATCATCGTCGGCATGCTCGTCACCTGCACGCTGGCGGGGTACGCCTTCGCCCGCATCCGCTTCCCCGGCCGGGAAGCCCTGTTCGCGACGCTGCTGGCCACCCTCATGATCCCCGGCACGGTGACCTTCATCCCCGGCTACCTGCTCGTGCGCGGCGACGTCATCCCCTGGGGCTCGTGGCTCAACACCCTGCCGGCCCTGACCGTGCCGTTCCTGTCGACGGCGTTCATCATCTTCTTGTTCCGGCAGTTCTTCGCGCAGATCCCCGGCGAGCTCTGGGACGCGGCGCGCATCGACGGCGCCGGCCACCTGCGCTTCCTGACCACCGTCGTGGTGCCCATGAGCCGGCCGGTCCTGATCACCGGCACGCTGCTCACCTTCGTGACGGCCTGGAACGAGTTCCTGTGGCCCCTGCTGGTGACCACCAGCCCCACCTGGCGTCCGCTGGCGGTCGGCCTGGCGAACTTCATCGACGACGCCGGGCCGCAGACGCACCTGCTGATGGCGGGCTCGGTGATCACGATCGTGCCGGTGCTGGTGCTGTACTTCTTCACCCAACGGCAGTTCACCGAAGGCATCGCCACGTCGGGCCTCAAGGGCTGACCGAGCCCTGACCTACCGGCTGCCCGCGCACGGTACGCTGCAGCGAACCACCCACGTCGCCGAGCCCGGCGGACCCCAAGCCGCGACCCGCTCGGAAGGAGTCCATCCATGAAGCGCTTCCTCGTCCTGCTCGCCGCGCTCGTGCTCGCCGCTGCCGCGTTCGCGCAGCGCGACTACGAGGGTGTCGACCCGACCGGCCAGACGATCACCTTCTGGCACCAGCACTCCGGCATCCGGCAAGACATGCTGGTCGAGATCGTCAACGACTTCAACGCCACCAACGAGTACGGCATCACCGTGATCGAGGAGAACCAGGGCGGCTACCCCGACATCTTCAACAAGATGATCCTCTTGGTCGGCACCTCCGACACCCCCGACTTGGTCGTCGCCTACCAGAACCAGGCAGCCACCTACCAGGTCGTCGACGGTCTGATCGACCTGTGGCCGCTCGTGCGCTCCGAGCGCTGGGGTTACTCCGAAGAGGAGCTGGGTGACTTCTTCGCCGGCTTCCTCGCCTCCGACGTGAACCCGACCTTCGACGACGCGCTGCTCGGCTTCCCGCCGAACCGCTCGATGGAGATGCTGTACTACAACCTCAGCTGGCTCGAGGAACTGGGCTTCGACGGCCCGCCCACCACCCCGGCCGAGTTCGAGGCCATGGCCTGCGCGGCCACCGAGAACGCCTACTCCGGCGCCGCCGGCGAAGGCCGCTCGATCGGCTACGAGATCTCCATCGACGCCAGCCGCTACGCCTCGTGGACGTTCGCCTTCGGTGGCAACATGTTCGACTACGACGCCGCCCGCTACACGCTCGACAGCGACGCCGCCGTCGAGGCCATGACCTTCCTGCAGGGTCTGATCGAGCGCGGTTGCGCCGACATCGTCACCGAGCGCTTCGGCGACCAGACCAACTTCGGCCAGGGTCGCACGCTCTTCACCGTCGGCTCGAGCTCGGGCTTCCCCTTCTACCGCGAGGCCATCGAGGCCGGCGCCACCTTCGACTGGAGCGTCGGCGCGATCCCGCACACCACGCCCGAGCCGGTCATGAACATCTACGGCGCGTCGGTCAGCATCCCCGCCGGCCACACCCCCGAGAGCGAGCTGGCCACCTGGCTGTTCGTCAAGTACTACGCCTCGACCGAGGTGCAAGCCAACTGGGCCCGCGCCTCGAACTACTTCCCCGTCCGCGAGAGCGTCGCCGCCGGTCTGGGCGACTACTTCGAAGCCGACCCCGCCTACGAGGCCGCGTTCAGCTTCCTCGAGTACGGCATCGCCGAGCCGCCCGTGCCCGGCTACGACTTCGTGCGCAACCTGATCGCCGGTGAGATGGCGGCCATCTTCGAGGGCGCCGACGTCCAGGCGACCCTCGCCGCCGCCAACGAAGAGGCCAACGCCATCCTCGACGAGCAGCTGGCCGAGATCGACTGAGCGACGCACCACCGCACGTCGCGCGGCGCGCTCCGGGGAACCGGGGGGCGCCGCGTTCGTGAAGGGGGCCGGCGCCGCCGACGCGCGTGGGGCCGCCGCCCGCCACCCCGGCCACCCGCCTCCGTGGGGGCCCGCGGTAGCGTGGACGGCGATGGACCGTCGGCCGCCGCCCCAACCTGCGCCCGCGGACGGCACGCGCGGCGTGCCGGCGCCGGCGTCGCCACGCACCCCGTTGGCGCCGCCCGCGGCCCTCTACCTGCACGTCCCCTTCTGCCCGCAGGTCTGCCCGTACTGCGACTTCCACAAGATGCGGCGGGCCGCCGGGCTGGTCGAGGCCTACGTCGCCCGGATCGAGGCGGAGGCGGCCGAGCTGGCGGCGCGGTGGCCGGGCGCGCTCACGACGGTCTACTTGGGCGGCGGCACCCCGTCGCACCTCACGGACGCCGAGCTCGACGCCGTGTTGAACGCCATCCGCCGCGGCTGGGGGGGCCTCGGGAGCGAGGAGACCACGCTCGAAGCCGACCCGTTGACCTTCGACGCGGCGCGCGCCGACCGTTGGCGCGCGGGCGGCGTCACCCGTCTGTCCATCGGCCTGCAGTCGACGAACGACGACGTGCTGCGTTTCCTCGGACGAGGTCATCGCGGCGCGGACGGTCTGGCGGCCGTGCGCACGGCGCTGGCGTCCGGCCTGGACGTCTCGGCGGACGTGATCACGGCGGTCCCCGGCGGCGACGCCGAGAGCGACCTGCGGGCGGTGGCGGCGACCGGGGTCGGCCACGTGTCGGTGTACACCCTCACCGTCGAGGCCCACACGCCCTTCGCACGCCGCGGTGTGGTCGTCGACGACGACCGCGCCGCCGACGACTTCGACCTGGCCGAGACCGTGCTGGCGGAGTACGGCTTCGAACGCTACGAGGTGAGCAACCACGCCCGCCCCGGCTTCCGCGCCCGACACAACCCCGTCTACTGGCGGGGCGAGGCGTGCGTGGCGGTGGGCCCCGGCGCCGCCGGGTTGGAGCCGCCCGGTTTCGACGACGCCCCGGACACCGTGGCCGTGCGGGTCCAGAACCCGACGATCAAGGGCTGGCTGCGCGGCCACCCACCCGAGCGCACCGCGGTCGACGGCGTCGCCTTCGCGCTCGAGCGCCTGATGACGGGCCTGCGCACCCGCGACGGCGTCGACCTGGCCGGCCTGCACGCCGTCACCGGCGTCGACGTCCCCACCCGCTTCGCCCGCCCGCTCGAAGAGAGCCTGCGTCCTGGGCTGCTCGACCTCGACGGCGGCGTCTTGCGCGCCACACCGGACGGTCTCCGCGTCCTGAACGCGGTGTTGCGCCGCTTCTTCGGGGCCGCGTCGAGCTGATCCGACGGGTCGTCAGCGCGCCTGCGCCAACAGCCGCACCACCACCCCCGCCGACGCCATCGACAGCGCGTCGCCCTCGACGATCTGGCGCAGGGCCGCGTCGTAGCGCTTGAGCACGTTCGGGGTGCGCGCCAGGAAGTCGTCGACGCCGAGCGCCGGCTCATCGGCGCGGGCGCGCACGTAACGCTCGGCCAGGTCGTGCTGCGCCTGGGCCAGGTCCATGACCAGGCCGCCCATGGCGATCTTCTCCCAGCGGTCGACGGCCGGCAGCGCCTGCACGTGGTCGCGCAACCAGCCGAGTTGCAGGCGTTCGCCGATGGCGAAGAAGCGCTTGCCGGCCTCGACGAGGGTGGCGCCCGTGCGGTGCGCCACGTCGACGACGCCCATCGCCGAGGGCAGGTACTCGAAGGCCGCCACGTCGGCGGCGAGCTCGGTCGGCAGGCCGACCTTGGCGAGCGCCTTGGCGGCCTTGACCATGCGGCGGCGTTCCGGGGTCGGCAGGAGGTCGCTGAGACCCTCGCGCAGCTTGGCGAGCGGCCCACGGTAAGCGGCGATGAAGGTCGGCGCGACCGCCCCCGAGAGGTCGTTGAGCAGCATCCAGCGCACGACGCCATCGACGGCGTGGGCGACGGCCTCGTAGGCCACCAGCTCGGCCTCGGCCGCCATCTCGGGCGCCGCCGCTTCGAGCCGCGCCACGAACGCCGGCACCTCGAGCACCTCGAGCGCGATGAGCGCGGAGCGCACCACCTCGATCGGGCTCGCCCCGGTGTCGCGGATGGAGCGGTGGACGAAGGTGATGCCGAGCAGGTCGACGACGACGTTCGTCATCTGGGTGGCGGTGATCTCGCGGTGCAGCGGGTGCTGCCGGACGGCGCCCTCGAAGCGCTCCACGACGAGGGCCGGGAAGTAGCGCTCGAGGTAGGGCTGGAAGGCGGGTTCGTCGGGCAGGTCGGTCTCGAGCAGGCGCCGGTAGAGGCCCATCTTCACGTACGCCAACACGATGGCCAACTCCGGTTTGGCGAGGCCCTCGTCCGACCGCTCGCGATCGGCCAGCTGGCGTCGGGTGGGGAGCTGCTCGACGTGGGGGTCGAGCTGGCCGCGTTCGGTGAGGTACTCGATGAGCGAGTCGAACAGGGCCAGGTCGACGCGACTGCGGCGCGCGGCCAGGGCCAACGCCAGCGCCTGGCGGGCGTTGTCGAGCAAGACCAGGTCGCACACCTCGTCGGTGACCTCGCGCAGGACCCGGTCGCGCTGCACGAGCGACAACTCACCGGTCGCCACCAGCGGCCGCAGCGCCAGCTTCAGGTTCACCTCGTGGTCGGAGAGATCGACGCCGGCCGAGTTGTCGATGGCGTCGGTGTGGATGAGCCCGCCGGCGCGCGCGTACTCGATCCGCGCCAGCTGGGTGAGGCCGAGGTTGCCACCCTCCGCCACGATCCGGGCGCGGAGCTCGGGCGCGTCGATGCGGACGTCGTCGTTGGTGGTGTCGCCGGCCTCGGCGTGCCGTTCGCTGCTGGCCTTGACGTAAGTGCCGATGCCGCCGTTCCAGAGCAGGTCGACGGGCGCTCGCAGGATCGCCTTCACCAGGTCCTGACCGGAGACGGCGGCCGCCTCGATCCCCAGCAACGCGCGCACCTCGTCGGTGAGGACGATCCGTTTGGCGCCGCGCTCGAACACCCCGCCGCCCGTCGACAGCGCGCTGCGGTCGTAATCGGCCCAGGTGCTGCGCGGCAGCTCGAACAGGCGTCGACGCTCGAGCGCGCTCGCGGCCGGGTCCGGGTCGGGGTCGAGGAAGACGTGCTGATGGTTGAAGGCCGCCACGAGCTTGACCCGATCGGTGTAGATCATCCCGTTTCCGAACACGTCGCCCGACATGTCGCCGATGCCGACCGCGGTGAACGTGTCGCGGTGCACGTCGATGCCGAGCTCGCGGAAGTGGCGGCGCACGGCCGCCCACGTCCCGCGGGCCGTGATGCCTTCCTTCTTGTGGTCGTACCCCGACGAACCACCCGAGGCGAAGGCGTCGCCCAGCCAGAAGCCGACCTCGGCGGCCACGGCGTTGGCCGCGTCCGAGAAGGTGGCGGTGCCCTTGTCGGCAGCGACGACCAGGTAGGGATCGGGGCCGTCGTGGATCACCAGACCGGGCGGGTGCACGATCGTGTCGGCGACCCGGTTGTCGGTCAGGCTGAGCAGCGCGCGCACGAAGACCCGGTACTGCGCCTCGACGAAGGCGCGCAGCGCGTCGCGGTCGGTGGGCGCCCCCTTGAGGACGAACGCACCCTTGCTGCCGACCGGGACGATGACCGCGTTCTTGGTCATCTGGGTCTTCATCAGACCCAGCACCTCGGTGCGGAAGTCGTCGGGCCGGTCGGACCAACGCAGCCCACCGCGGGCCACCCGGCCGCCGCGGAGGTGGGCGCCCTCGACGTGCAGGCCGGCCACGGCGATCTCGAACATCGGCCGTGGATCGGGCATGGTGCTCACCTGCGACGAGTCGACCTTGAAGGCGATCCAGGGGTGACCCTCGTAGTAGTCGCACCGCACCGAGGCGCGGATCAGGTCGGCGATCCCCCGCAGCACCTGGTCGGCGGCGAGCGAGGTGACCTCGCCGAGCGCGTCGTAGAAGGCCTCGTCGGCGGCAGCCTCGGCGGCCTCGCGGTCGCCCTCGAGCTGCGGATCGAAGCGGACGGCGAAGCGCTCGAACAGCCGTTTGGCCACCGCCGGATGGGCCAGGAGCGTCTCGGTGACGAAGCGGTGGCTGGCCACCGGGTTGAGCTGGGCGTAGTACATCTGGTACGCCCGCAACAGCGCCACCTCGCGGATCGTGAGCCCGCCGTAGAGCACCAGTCGGCCCAACCGGCCGTACTCCGCCTCGCCCCGCAGGATCGCCTCGACCGCCTCCATCAGCCGCGCCCCGTGGGCGCGCACGTCGATGGCGTGACCGGACGCGTCCTGCACCTTGAACACGTCGAGCCCCAGCCGCTCGCCCCCCGCGTCGACCCGGTAGGGCACCTGCTCCAGCACCCGGAAGCCGAGGTTCTCGAGCATGGGCAGCACGTCCGACAGCGCCATGCCGCTGCCCGGGTGGTACACGCGCACCAGCGTGACGTCCTCACCGCGCCGGTCGTCGACCGGCTGCACGACGTCGACGTGCGTGCCGACCGTCGCCAGCCGCTCGAGGTGCTCGACGTCGCGCAACGCCGCGCTCGTGCTCGTGTCGGCCTTGTAGCGCGCGTCGAAGCCGCGCGCGTAGCGCTCCGCGAGCCGTCGACCCTCGGGCTCGCCGTAGGCGAGGGTGAGCCGCGTGGCGAGGTGGTCGTCCCAGGTGCGGGTGAGCTCGCCGGCGTCGCGCTCGAGCGCCTTGACGTCGACGTCGCCGATCCGCTTGTCGGTCGACAGGAAGAAGTGCAGGCGGACGAGCGCCTCGTTCTCGCCCATCGTCAACTGGTAGTCGACGTGACGCGCGGCGAGGACGCCGGTCAGATGGTTCTGGATGCGTTGCCGGACGTGCGCGTCGAAGCGATCGCGCGGCAGGCTGACCATCACGCCGAGGCCACGCTCGAGCGGGTCGGGACGCACCAGCACCCGCACCGACCGCTCCTGGTCGAACCCCATGATGGTGCGGATCTCGCGGTGGACGGTGGCCGCGTCCGCCCAGAAGAGGTCGGCCCGCGGCAGCGAGTTGAACACCGACACGATCTGCTTGTAGTCGTGCGACCCCGGAACGGCGCCGTCGAGCTCCAGCACCTGCCGCAGCTTGCGCCGCAGGATCGGCACCTGCTCGGCCCGCACGCCGTACGCCTTGGACGTCAGCAGCCCCACGAAGCGCTGCTCGCCGAGCACCTGCCAGCCGTCGCCGAGCTTCTTGACACCCACGTAATCCATCCGGGCGGCGCGGTGGACGGTCGCCTCGGCGTTCGTCTTCGTGACGATGAGGGTCGGACCCACCAGGACGCGTTCGCGCAGACCCGGCGAGATCTGGGACACCGGCATGGGGTCGTGGTAGCGGCTCGTGGCCTTGCGCAGCACACCGAGACCCGAATCGGGCTCCACCCGCAACGCCCACTCGCCCCCCTGGTCGATGAGGTCGTAGCCGCGGTAGCCCAGGAACACGAAGTGGTCGTCGTCGAGCCACTCCAGGAACGCCGCGTACTCCTCGAGCTCCTCGGCCCGGTCCCGGTGCGGGCTCTGGGCGCTGCGGGAGCGGAGCGCGCGCAGGTAGCCGGCCACGTCGCGCGCCCGGGCCCGCATCGCCTCGTAGTCGTCGGTCGCGAGGTAGACGTCGTGCAGCACCGACGTGACGCCGGCGCGGAGGCGCTCGAGACGTTCGGGGTCGTCCTCCCGGTCGACGAACCAGAGTTCGAAGGCCTCGGCCTGAGCCTCGGCGGGCGGTGAGCCGCGCCGATCGGCCACGTGCGTGATGCGACCCGCGGCGTCGCGCGAGACCGCGAAGGTCGGGTGCAGCACGTGCTCGATGGTGAAGCCCTGGCGCTCCACCTCGGCCCGCACCGAGTCGACCACGAAGGGCCGATCGCGCAGCGCGAGCCGGACGACGGTGTGGGGCGCCTCCCAGCCATCGGTGGCGAAGCCGGGGTTGAAGACCTCCACGCGGACGGCGTCCACCTCGGAGGGCAGGCCGTCGAGGAAGGCCAAGCCGTCCTTCGCCATGGCGTACAGCGCATCGGTGTCGAAGGCCTCGAGGAAGGCTTCGTCGGCCTTGCGGAACAACTGGTCGGCGAACGGCACGAGCCGACCGCGCTCGGCTCCATCGCCATGGCGGACGCGTGCGTCGAGCTGTTGCAGGGTGGCAGGCATGGGGTCCCCTCCGTGGGGCAGCGGGGCCGTGCGCGACGTCGGCGTCGACCCGCGGATGCGATCGTTGCGGTTCAGCATACCTGCGGTCGATGAGCCGCCGGTCCCGCTCCTCACGGCCCGCCCGCGGCCCACCACCGGGATAGACTCGTGCGGCATGTCGCACCGCGCCTCACCCTTCCTCCTCGCCGGCGCGCTCGTCGTGCTCGACCAACTGACGAAAGCGTGGGTCGTCGCCGAGATCGGCATCGGCGAGCGCGCGGCCTCGTGGCTGGGCTTCTTCCACCTCACCCACATCCGCAACACGGGCGCGGCGTTCGGGCTGTTGCGCGACCGCGGCCTCGACCTGGGCTTCGCGACGATCGACGGGGTCCAGCTGTTGGGGCTGGTGTCGCTGTCGGTCGCGCTCGCCCTCGTGGTGGTCCTCGTTCGGGCGCGGCACCTGCCCGCGCTCGTGGCCTTGGCGCTCGGGAGCCTGCTCGGCGGTGCGGTGGGCAACGGCGTCGACCGGCTCCGCCTCGGCTACGTCACCGACTTCATCCAGATGCAGGCGGGCTGGTTCGACTTCCCGGTCTTCAACGTCGCCGACATGGCGATCGTGGCCGGCGCGGCGCTGCTCGTGCTCAGCAGCCTCGTGACGCCCCACCACGCGCGCTGAGGACGGCGCCGCCGCCGCGCCTCATCGGTGCGCGGTCACGAAGCGCCGACGACCGGCCAGGTCGTCGGACACGCCGACGCTGCCCCACGCCCCGGACGCCACCAGCTCGGCCGCGAAACGATCGACGTGACGGGGGTCGAGCTCCCACCACACGCTCGCGCCGGGTCTCAGGCGCCCCGCCACCTGCTGCGCGAGCGCCCGGGCGACATCGAGGCCGTCGGCGCCCGCGAACAGCGCCGTCGGCGGCTCGAAGCCGAGCTCGGGCGGCAGCGCGTCCCGGTCGCCCTCGGGCAAGTACGGCAGGTTGGCGACCACCACGTGCGCCTCGGCCGCAGCCGCCCGCACCGCGGGGTGGACCAGCAGGTCGCTGGGCCAGACGGTGACGGGCAAGCCGAGCGCGGTGGCGTTGGCGCGCGCCACCAGCACGGCGGTGGGGTCGATGTCGCAGGCGGTGACCACGGCGTCGGGACGGGCGGCGGCGAGGGCCAAGGCGATCGCACCGCTGCCGGTGCCGACGTCGAGGATCCGCGGCGCGTCCACCCCCCGGAGCTCGTCGAGCACCCGTTCGACCAACCGTTCGCTCTCGGGACGTGGCACCAACACGCCGCTGCGGACCTGCAGGTCGAGCCCGTAGAAGGGCGCGACGCCCAACACCAACTGCAGCGGCTCGCGCCCGCTCCGCCGGCGCGTCCATGCCACCAGCCGCTCGACCTCGTCGGGGGCCAGCGCGCGCGTCCGCTCGAGCACCTGCTCCGCACGGGTCAGTCCGGTGACGGCCTCGAGCAACCAGCGCGCGTCGACGTCGGGGCTGGCCACGCCGGCGGCGGCGAGCTCGACGTGGACGGAACGCACCGCGTCGCCCACCGTCACGCCGGCGGGCAGCGCGAAGGTCGGTCGCGCCGGGCGACCGCTGGGGACGGCGCGCGCTCCAGCGTCCATGGAGGTTGGGCTAGGCGGCTTCGGCGGGGTAGATCACGACGCGGCGGTCGCGGCCCTCACCGGTCGACTCGCTGGTCACACCGGGGTCGTCGGCCAGCTCCACGTGGACCACGCGACGTTCGGCAGCGCTCATGGGATCGAGCTCGACGGGCATGCCCGACTTGCGCGCCCGCGCCGCCGCCCGCTGCGCCGTCTGGCGCAAGCGTTCGTCGCGACGCCGCTTGTAGCCGCCCACGTCGATCGAGACGCGGACCGGTGCGTCGCCCTCGGCCTTGTTGACCACCGCGTTGGTGAGGAACTCCAGCGCCGCCAGCGTGCGCCCGCCCTTGCCGATCAGCCGGCCCGGGTCGCCGCCGTGGATGTCCACGTCGACGCCACCGTCCGCGTCGAACGCCACGTCGACGGCGTACGTCGGGTCCAGGTACAGCAGCAACTGGACCAGGAACGACTCGGCCCGCTCGTCGACGCTCAGGTCGTCGGGAACGATGCTGCCCACACCCATGCCCGCCATCGCCTGCTCGAAGTCGATGTCGTCGTCCGGGTCCGACGGCCGGGTCTCGCGGACCGCGGTCGCACGCTCGCCGTCACGGTCCCGGTCGGCCTCGCGCGCCACGTCCCCGCCGACCGATCGCTCGGCGTCCTCGTCCGGGATGGCGCGGGCGCCCTCCATGGCGTCGTCGAGGGGCCGGTCGCGGGTATCGTCGCCATCGACGTCGATCCCGATGCCCTCGAGGTACCGGTCGAGATCACGTTCGGCCATGCGTGCTCCTCACGGTGGTGCGACCCAGCGAGCGGCGGACGGCTGCGCTCCGGCTGCGGTTCACGCCTTCGCGACCACCGGGGCGGGGCGGTTCCGGCTCAACAGCCAGTACTGGAACACCTGCACCGACATGCTTACCACGAAGTAGAGCAGCACGCCGGCGGGGAACCCGACCATGATGAACACGAACACCAGGTTGATGATGACCGACTGGCGCAGCATCGCCGGGTTCCCCTTGGCCGAGAACCACGATTGCGCGAGCATGACCGCCACGTACAGACCCGGCAGGATGTACAGCGGGTCGGGCGCACCGAGGTCGTTGAGCCACAAGAAGCCCTCGTTGAACTCGAAGTTGACGAACACCCGCCACAGGATGATGAACAGCGGCATCTGCACCACGATCGGCAGGCAGCCGCCGGCCGGGTTGACGCCGGCCTCCTTGTAGAGCTTCATCGTCTCCTGCGTCAGCTTCTCGCGGTCGTCCTTGTGCTTCTTCTGCAGCTTCTGGAGCTCCGGCTGCAGCTTCTGCATCCCGAACATCGACTTCGTCTGGGTGCTGATGAGCGGCCAGATGAGCGCCCGGAACAGCAGCGTCAGCACGATGATCGACAGGCCCCAGGCCCCCACGTACCCATGGATCCACTGGAGCGCAGCCAACACCCACAGCGACATGCGGCCGAGGATGTTGGGGTTGAACAGGCCCGGCAGCTCGTCGTACCCCTCCTGGTAGAAGCGCACGAGCTCGTTCTTGCCCAGGTAGGTGTCGACGACCAGGGTCGCCTCGCCGTCGAACGCGGTCTGCATCGCCACGCGCCGCTCACCGGGCGAGATGGCGGCCAGCGGGTCGCTGCCTTCGCCGGGGGTGAGGACGATGGCGTTGTCGGTGTTGCGGTTGTTCGTCTGCAGCGAGATGTAGCTGGGGTCCGCCACCGTGGCCGCGACCGGGTTGACCGTGAACGTGGTGCCCTGGCCGACCTTGATCGTCGGCGTCTCCTGGTTGCCGATCCCCGCGAAGGCGAGCCCCACGGTCTGGGGCAGCGTCGCCGGGTCGGCGTCCGCGGGTGCGGCCACGTCGACCTCGTAGTGCACGGTCTGGTCGACGTTCGACACGACGACCTCGACGCGGACGTCCAACCCCGCGGCGCCGTAGGTGAAGCGACCGACGGCGGTGCTGGGACCCTCGAGGGTCCAGTCGCCGGAGACGTCCGTGGGCGGGTGGTACGTGCCGTCGACCAGCAGGCTCCCGCCCGGGATCGCCACCCCGGAGGGGATGAGGTTGTCGCGGTTCCCGACGGCGTAGGTGCCGAGCGTGCGCCCCTTCTGGACCTTGGCGAACGCGGCGACGATCTCGCCGGCGGGGCTGAACACGAAGTCCACGCCCTTGGTGGGGACGCGCGTGAGCGTGCTCTCGAGGTCCTCGCACCAGAAGCTGCTGGCCGCCGGGGCCGCACAGGCGGTCACCAACTCGTCGACGTCGCGGAACTCCGAGGCCGTGAACGGGTGCGGTCCGAACGTGTTCTGGGCAGCGGCATGGCCGAGCAGCAACCCCACGAGCACCAGGACGACGAGGTGGGGGGTGCGATGGGTGATCAAGGTTCCTCCGGAGCAGCGCCGGCGACGAGGGGGGTATGCGCGTCGGCGGTCGGCGCATGCCCGTGGCGGGCCGGCACCGGGTCGAAGCCGCCCGGGTGGAACGGGTGGCACTTCAGAAGGCGAACGAGCCCGAGCCAAGCGCCGCGCAGGATGCCGTGCGTGTGCACGGCTTCGACCGCGTAGGCGCTGCACGTCGGATGGAAGCGACAGGTGGGCTGTGGCTTGAGCGGCGAGATGAAACGCCGGTAGGCGACGATCGGCAACGTGAACAAGAGCCGCGGCCACGCCACCGACCGTTCGGGGTGGTGGCCAGCGCTCACGCCGCCACCGCCCGCTCCATGGCTCGCCGCAGAGCGGTTTGCAGCACGTGGTAATCGGCCTCTGCGGCCTCCGGGCGCACCATGACCAGGAGCTCGAACCCGGCCGGCCACGTCGCCGGTACGCCCTCGCGCAGCAGTTCGCGCAAGCCCTCGCGCAGCCGACGTCGTACGCGGTTTCGCACCACGGCCTTGCCCACCTTCTTGCTCACCACGAACGCCACCCGCACGTCACCCGGACGCGCGGGGCGGATCCGCAGGCTGAGGAGCTTCGAGCCACCCGACCGTCCCTTCCGGAGTCGCTGGAACGCGCGATCGCCCTTGAGCGAGCGGACGACCGGCGCAGGGTTCAGCGGTCCGATACGGACAGGCGGTGACGGCCCTTGGCGCGGCGGCGCTTGATGACGTTGCGTCCCGAGGCCGTCTTCATGCGAGACCGGAAGCCGTGGGTCTTGGCACGCTTGCGCTTGTTGGGCTGGTAGGTGCGCTTCATGGCGTTCTCCTTCCGCTCGGCGCGCGGCCGCCGAAGATCGGCGGCGTCGGTCGTCGTGGCGGGGAGCCGCTCGGACCGTCGGCGGGCCATGGCCACGCGCCGGAGGTGTTCGGGGGGACTCGCGCGAGCCCGCCGGAACGGCGGGTGCACGGGTCGAGCCTGCGGAGGATAGCACACCGCTGCCCCCAACGGGTGTGGGCCCGACGCAGACCTCAGCCTACGCCAAAGCGCGTGCCAGGCTGAGCAGCCGGGCTTCGGACCAGGCCGGCCCGATCAGTTGCGCCCCGACCGGCAGGCGGATGGCGGCGGCGGGGGACGCCAGCGTGGTGCCCGCGGACGCCTCCGCCTCGGCGAACCCGGCCGGCACGCTCACCGCAGGCAACCCGGCGAGGTTGGCCAGGCAGGTCGTGACGTCGGCGACGTACATCGACAGCGGGTCCGCCAAGCGCTCCCCCAGCCGCCAGGCCACCGAGGGCGCCGTCGGCGCCAGGAGGACGTCGACGCGCCCGTGGGCGGCCGCCAGCTCGGCGGCGATCCGGCGTCGGACGCGGGCGGCGCGGGCGAAGTAGGCGTCGACGTGGCCCGCCGAGAGCGCGAACGACCCCATGAGCACGCGCCGCTGGACCTCGGCGCCGAGGCCCTGGGCACGGCTCGCGCGCGCCACCGCCTCGTGCCCGTCGGCCCACGTCCCCACCCGCTCGCCGTACAGGCTGGCGTCGTAGCGGGCCAAGTTGGAGCTGGCCTCGGCCGTCGCGATCACGTAGTAGGCGGCCACGGCGACGTCGGTGAGCGCCAGGGGCTCGTCGACCACCTCGGCGCCCGCGGCGACCAGCCGCTCGACGACGGCGTCGAGCGCCGCCCGAACGCCCGGTGCCACGCCCGCGTCCCACAGCGACGTCACCCGCCCCACGCGCAACGGTCGACCGTCGGATCGCCGGAAGGGATCGTCGGCGCGCGCGTCCAGCTCGCCGGCCGGACGCGCCACCGGTGGTCGTGTCGTGGGGGTCGCGACCCGCCATCGCCGCCAGCGCCAGGCCGGCGTCGTCGGCGTCGCGGGCGATCACGCCGACCTGATCGAGCGAGCTCACGTAGGCGATCACCCCGTGGCGCGACAGGCGACCGTAGGTCGGTTTGAGACCCAGCACCCCGCAGAAGGCGGCCGGTTGACGCACCGAACCGCCCGTGTCGGTGCCCAGCGCCAGCGGGACCACGCCGGTCGCCACGGCGACGGCCGATCCTCCCGACGAACCGCCGGCCACCCGGTCAGGGTCGAGGGGATGGTGGACGGGCCCGAAGACGGAGGTCTCGGTGGAGCTGCCCATGCCGAACTCGTCGAGGTTGGTCTTGCCGATCACGATGGCGCCGGCGGCCTCGAGACGGGCCACCACGGTGGCGTCGTAGGGCGGCACGAAGTCGTGCAGCAGGCGGCTGCCGGCGGTGGTGCGAACGCCGCGGGTGCACAGGTTGTCCTTCACGGCGACCGGGACCCCTGCCAGCGGGCCGGGGTCGTCGCCCGCGGCCACGATGGCGTCCACGGCGTCGGCACGGGCGCGCGCGTGCTCGCTGGCGAGCGTCACGAAGGCGTTCAGGGGCGCGACGCGGGCGGCGGCCGCCAGCGCCTCCTCGATCACCGAGCGGGCCGAACGACGACCGGCACGAACGTCGGTGACGACCTCACGGGCGCTGATCACGCGCGCCAGCCTAGCATGGGGGCCGGTTGCGACCTTTTTACCCGTGCCGCACGTGATCGCGTCCTATCGTGGTGTCTCATGCCTCGCGTCGAGCCCCTCATCTCCGTGGCCGTCATCGAACCGCGGGCAGTGCCGCGGCTCGCCGCGGTCCACGAGGAGCCCAAGCGCGAGCCCCGGGCCGCGGCGGTCCCCCACGCGGCGGCCACGATCGTCGTCGCCGCCGGAGCCACCGACGCCGGCCGCGTGCGCGCGGTCAACCAGGACGCGTACTGGTTGGGCGAGGTGCCGGGCAAGGGCTTCCTGGCGGTCGTCGCGGACGGCATGGGCGGTCACCTGACCGGGGAGGTCGCCAGCCAGAAAGCCGTCGCCACCTTCCGGGAGGCGGCTCGCTCGAGTCGTGCGCATGCACCGGCGGCCCTGGCGCGGGCGGCCCAAGCGGCTAACCTGGAGGTGTTCGAGTTGGCGGGCGCCAACCCGGCGCACCACGGCATGGGCACCACCCTCACCAGCCTGCTCGTCGACGACCAGGTAGCGCTCATCGGCCACGTCGGCGACTCGCGCGCCTACCGCTGGCGCGACGGCGAGCTGACCCAGGTCACGCAGGACCACTCGTGGGTGGCCGACCGGGTCCGCCAGGGCCTGCTCACCGCCGACGAGGCGCGTCGCCACCGGTGGCGCAACGTCATCACGAACGCGCTCGGCGCCACCGCCAGCTTCAAGCTCGACCTGACCGCCATCGACGTGCGCGTCGGCGACCGCTTCCTGCTGTGCTCCGACGGCGTCTCGATGCTGGTCTCGGACGGCCTGATGGGCCAGATCCTGAGCGGCCACGACCCGCAGGCGGCCGCCGACCTGTTCGTCGCCGAGGCCAACGACCGGGGTGCCCCCGACAACGTCACGGCGCTGGTCGTGCACGTCACCGCCTTGGCGCCGCGCGCCAAACGCTACGAGCTGCCGCCACCGGCCGCGGGACCGACCTCGGTCGAGGTCGGCGAGACGATGTCGGGGATCCGCCAGGTGGAGGACGCCTTCCCGCTCCGCTCGCCGCTGCGGGCGCTCAAGCGCCACCCGTGGTACCCGTACCGCGCCTGGATCGTCGGCTCGCTGTACCTGATCATGCTGTTCCTGATGTTCTCGCTCTGGCGAGCTTGACCCGGAGCCAGCCGACCGGGCGGCGTTCCTGGTCGCCGGGGCGGGCATGACGCCCGGCCCGCCGGCGGGGCGGCGCCCCCCGGCCTCGAGGGCGGCCACCAGCCGTTAGGCTGGGCCCATGCCGACCTCCATCGAGACCGACGCCGCACCCGCCGCCATCGGACCCTACGTGCAAGCCGTCCGCGTGGGCGACCTCGTGTTCACCTCCGGGAGCATCCCGCTGCGGCCCGACGGCTCCTTCGTCGGCGGCGACATCGCCGTCCAGACGGCCCAGGTGATGGACAACCTGCGCGCCGTCCTCGAGGCCGCCGGCACTTCCTTCGAGCACGCGGTCAAGACCACCTGCTTCCTCGCCGACATGAACGACTTCGCGGCCTTCAACGAGGTCTACGGCCGCTACCTCGGTACGGCCAAGCCGGCGCGCAGCACCGTCGAGGTGGCGCGCCTCCCGAAGGACGTGCGCGTCGAGGTGGAGTGCATCGCTCAGGTCCCGCCGGCCTGACCGACCGGCGCAGGCCGATCAGACGAACAGCGTGACCACGTAGACCAGGTACGCCACCAACAGCACGGCACCGCCACGCCGACCGAGCCGTCGGCCGCGCAGCAGCAGCGGCACGATCGCCAGCGAGAAGCCGAGCATCACCCACAGGTCGACGCGGACGCCGACGGGCTCGACGTCGATCGGGTGCACGAGCGACGCGGTCCCCAGGACCGCCAACAGGTTGAACAGGTTCGAGCCGACCACGTTGCCCAGGATGATGTCGGTCTGCCGCTTGAGGGCCGCCACCAGGCTGCTGGCCAGCTCCGGCAGGCTGGTGCCGACCGCGACCAGCGTCAACCCGACCACGCGGGCGGGGACGCCCCAGGCGAGCGCCAGCGTGGTGGCGCCCGCGACGAGCGCCTGCGCTCCCACCGCCAGGACGACGACGCCCGCCGCCACCCAGAGCCCCGAACGCCAGGCGGGCACGTGGGCGGGGCCGTCGTCGTCGGGCACCTCGGCGCCCGGCGCGCCTCCCGACCGGAAGGCGGCGATCAGGAAGGCCGCCAGGACCGCCAGCAGCAGCACGCCCTCGACCCGGCCGATGTGGCCGTCGTACAGCAGGGGGACCGCCAGCACGGTGACGCCCAGCAGCCAGGGCACCTCGCGGCGCAGGAACGACCAGTTCGTCACGAGCGGGTAGAAGATGGCCGTCGAGCCGAGGATGAGACCGACGTTGGCCACGTTCGATCCCGTCACGTTGGCGACCGCCAGCTCCGGCACGCCGCGGAAGGCGGCCGCGAGGGTGGCGGCCAGCTCGGGCGCCGACGTCCCGAAGGCGACCACGGTGAGCCCGACGACCATCGGCGAGATGCCGAGCGAGCGCGCGAGGCGCGAGGCGTGGTTCACCAGGAGGTCGCCCCCGACGTACAGGGCGGCGACGCCGACGGCGACGAGGAGGTACGACATCCCGCGAGGCTACCATCGACCCCGCGGCGGGCCCCCGTTGGCCGACGGGGCACCGTCGGCGGGCGGCCGGCCGACGCTCGGGCGGACGTCGTCATGGACCTCACGCCCGCTCACGGTACGGTAGGCGCATGCGCAGCCGTATCGTCGACATCGCCCTCCTCGTCGGCCTGGTGGCCGTCGCAGGCGGCATCCTCTGGACGCTCTTCACCCTCGGCAGCGGCCCACGAACCGCCCGCCCCACGCCCGCGACCACCCCGACCGTGAACGCCGACACCCGCGCGCCGGCCGACCAGGCGCCGGCCGACGACCCCGTCGTGGCCGACCCCAGCGCGCCCGCCGACGGTGGCCTGGGCGTGGTCGCCGTCGATCCCGACGCGACGCCCGACGACGAAGCCGACGAGGGCGCCGAGGCGGAGGACACCCTGGCCGCCGCACCCGAACCCAGGGCGCCGCTCGTGCCGGGCGGCACCATCGAGCTCGAGCGCGTCGGCTTCTCGTTCGTCACCGGTGGCGCCGGCGCGTGCGGCATGACGCTCGAGGCGTGGACGCACGTGGCCGTCAGCCGCGACCTGCTCGACGCCTACGGTTGTGGCGCGGAGGTGCTCGTGACGCTCGAGGACCCGGTCGCGGGCCGCACCGAGGTCGTCGGCGTGATCGGCGACACGATGAACCCCTCGTTCGAGCGCACGGTGAACGTCTACGTCGCCGAGGACGAGCCCGCCTTCGAGTACGGCACCACGTCGGGCACCTTCACCGACCGCTGAGCCGCTGGTGGACGTCGAGGCGGCGGGTGCTCGTGCACCCGCCGCCTCGTCGTTCCGCTCGTGTCGTTCCCGCGTGGCGGCCCAAGAGCGTCCTCACGGGACGTTCAGGGCGTCGACCTACACGTTCCGCCACAGGAGCTCGCGCTTGACCTCTTCGATCGCGCGGGTGACGGGGATGTCGCGCGGGCACGCTTCGGTGCAGTTGTAGGCGGTGCGGCAACGCCACAGACCGTTGGCCTGGTTCATGACCTGCAGCCGCTGCGCCGTCCCCTGGTCGCGCGAGTCGAAGATGAAGCGGTGCGCGTTCACGATCGCCGCCGGCCCGAGGTAGCGGCCGTTCGTCCAGAACACGGGGCAACTGGTGGTGCACGCCGCGCACAGGATGCACTTGGTGGTCTCGTCGAAGATGGCCCGGTCCTCGGGGCTCTGCAGCCGCTCGGCGGGCGGGCTCGGGTCCTGGTTGATGAAGAACGGCAACACCGCCTTGTAGGAGTCGAAGAACGGCTCCATGTCGACGATGAGGTCCTTCAGCACCGGTAGGCCGCGGATGGGCTCGATGGTGATGCGCGCGCCGAGGTCCTGGACCAGGATCTTGCAGGCCAGCCGGTTCACGCCGTTGATGAGCATCGCGTCCGAACCGCAGATGCCGTGGGCGCACGAGCGGCGGAAGGCCAGGCTGCCGTCGATCTCCCACTTGATGTGGTGCATGACGTCGAGGACGCGGTCGGTGCCACGGGCCTCGAGGACGAACTCGGACCAGTAGGGGCGCGCGTCCGCCTCCGGGTCGTAGCGCTTGATCTTGACGTTGATCTGCATGGGGCTCCCCCGCCTCAGTAGGTCCGCGGCTTGGGCTCGTAGTAGCCCAAGGTGACCGGCTTGTAGTCGATGCGCACGCCGTCCCCGTCGCGGTAGATGAGCGTGTGCTTGAGCCACGTCTCGTCGTCGCGCGCCTGGAAGTCCTCGCGCGAGTGAGCGCCCCGCGACTCCTGCCGGTTGAGCGCGGCGTGCACGAGCTGCTCGGCGTTGTCCAGGAGGAAGCCGAGCTCGATCGCCTCCATGAGCTCGGTGTTGTACTGCCGCCCGGTGTCCTCGACCCCGATGCCCTTGGCGCGCTCCTGCAGGTCGGCCAGGATGGTCACCTGCTTCGACAGGAAGTCCTCGGTCCGGAACACCGACGCATGGTCCTGCATCGTGTCCTGCAGCTCCCGACGCAACTGGGAGACGCGCTCGGTGCGCGGTCCCGAACGCGTGCGCTCGACGAGCTCGCGGGTGAAGTCCTCGACGTCGGCCGGCAGTTCGCCGTAGCTGGCCCCTGCGGCGTAGGTGGCCGCGGCGGTGCCCGCCCGACGGCCGAACACGATCAGGTCGCCCAGCGAGTTGGTGCCCAAGCGGTTGGCGCCGTGCAGGCTGGCGCACGCGACCTCGCCGGCCGCGTAGAGGCCGGGGACGATGGTGTTCTCGCCGTCCGAGATCACCTCGGTGTCGATCGTGGTGGGGATGCCGCCCATGGCGTAGTGCGCGGTGGGCTGGATGGGCACGAGCTCCTTCACCGGGTCGACGCCGAGGTAGATCCGGGCGAACTCGGTGATGTCGGGCAGGCGCTCCTCGATGATCGCGGCGTCGATGTGGGTGAGGTCGAGGTGCAGGTAGTCCTTGTCGGGGCCGCAGCCCTTGCCGTCGCGGATCTCGAGGTACATCGCCCGGCTCACCATGTCGCGCGGCGCCAGGTCCTTGATCGTGGGCGCGTACCGCTCCATGAAGCGCTCACCCTCGGAGTTGCGGATGATGCCGCCCTCACCGCGCGCGCCCTCGGTGAGGAGCACACCGAGCTTGTACAGGCCGGTGGGATGGAACTGGTAGAACTCCGGGTCCTCGATCGGCAGGCCGCGCCGGTAGACGATCGACATGAGGTCGCCGGTGAGCGCGTGGGCGTTCGAGGTGACCTTGAACATGCGGCCGTTGCCGCCCGTGGCGATGACGGTGGACTTGGCGTGGAAGGTGTGGATCTCGCCCGTGGCCAGCTCGTACGCGACCACGCCGCGGCACTCGCCGTCGACCAGGATGAGGTCGAGGACGTGGAACTCGTTGAAGAAGTTGACGCGGTCCTTGATCGACTGCTGGTACAGCGTCTGGAGGATCATGTGGCCGGTGCGGTCGGCGGCGTAGCAGGCGCGCTCGACGGCGCTCTTGCCGAACTCGCGGGTGTGGCCGCCGAACTTGCGCTGGGCGATCTTGCCCTCGGGGGTGCGGCTGAACGGCAGGCCCATGTGCTCGAGCTCGTACACGGCCTCCACGACCTCGCGGGCGAAGGTCTCGGCCACGTCCTGGTCGGTGAGGTAGTCGCCGCCCTTGATCGTGTCGAAGGCGTGCCACTCGGGGTGGTCCTCGGTGACGTTGCCGAGTGCCGCACCCACGCCGCCCTGGGCCGCGCCGGTGTGCGACCGCGTCGGGTAGAGCTTGGAGATCACGGCGACCGAGACCCCGGGGTGTTGGGCGGCGTACCGCGCCGCCATCATCCCGGCGCCGCCGGCGCCGACGACGATGACGTCGTACCTATGAGCCCTGGTCATGCGTCGGCCTCCATCATTCGTTCAGCGCGCGCACGGCGTCGCCCATCTCGGAGAAGGTGAACGTCCACAGCGCCATGAGCCCGAGCACGAAGATCAGGCCGGCACCGACGAACAGGAGGGCTTTCCACCAGAAGCGGGCGCCGGGGCGACGCACGTAGTCCTCGATCGAGTACCGCAGCCCGTTCACGCCGTGCAGCATGGCGAACAGCAGCAGGAACGAGTCGAACACCCGCACCGCCGGCTGCGCCAGGCGCCCGGCGACGTAGTCGTAATCGACCTCGCCGACGTTGAAGGCGATGTTGTTGGCGAAGAGGTGGGCGAAGGTGAGGAACACGAGCAGGAAGCCCGAGAGCCGCATGAACACCCACCAGCCGAGCTCACCGTTGGTCTGGTAGGTGGTGCGGGCCTCGCGCAGGGTGCGCGGGGCCGCGGCACGGGCGCTGACGGCGGAGCGGGGGCCGCTGGCGGAGCGCGCCACGGTCAGGCCCTGCCCAAGATCTCGGGCACGATCTTCCAGAGCACCGGGATACCGATCAGGGTGGTGAGACCGAGGACCGCGTACCAGAGCGGGGCCTGGTAGCGCACGCCCCAACCGGTGAAGTCCATGACGATGATGCGCAGGCCGTTGAGAGCGTGGTAGACGACGCCGGCGATCACGAGGATCAGGCCCACGCGGAACGGCCACTGGTGGTAGAAGGCCAAGAACGCGTTGAAGGGTCCCTCGGGACCCCACATCACCAAGCTGATGTCGATCACGTGCAAGAGCAGGTAGAGCGCCAGCGCCACGCCCGTCAACCGGTGCAGCACGAATGCCCACTGTCCCTCTCGACCTCGGTACATGCGGTTCGACCTCCTCGGGCAACCCGTGGGGCGCCCCGTACCCGGTGGTCGGGACTCCGACGCCGGGCGAGCCTCGAGCCGCTCCAGCTCGGGGCTTCGGACGACGACGGGGGCTAGGTTCCAGGACCTCGCGTCCCGCCGCCGCCGGACGCGTCTCGGACGCGTTGCAGCTCGGCGAGCATACCATCGGTCCCGTCCGCGGTTCGGGATGCTCGCGGGCGGAAATGTACTTCGTTGGACGGAACGGTTCGGCGCCTACGCGTACCGTCGGCGCATGGTCGATCGCGCCCTCCGTCCCGTCAAGGCCCGTCTCTTCGCACCGCTCGCGTTCGCCGCCCGGCGGATCCCCCCCGATGCGCTCACCGGCATGGGCTTGGCGGCCGGCCTGGCCGCGGCCGCGGCGGCCGCGTCGGGGCGCTTCGACCTGGCGCTGGCGGGCTGGCTGCTCAACCGGGTCCTCGACGGTCTCGACGGAGACGTGGCGCGGCTGACCGGCCGCGCCGGCGCCCGCGGCGCCTACCTCGACCTCATGGCCGACCTGGTCGTCTACGCCGCGATCCCGCTCGGCTTGGCCGCCGGCGTGACGGCAGCCGGCCTGGCCGACCCCGTCGCCGTCTGGGCTGCCGCCGCGGCGGCGACCGCCGCCTTCTACGTCAACCTCGGCTCGCTCAGCCTGCTGTCGTCGGCGCTCACGGCCGAGGCCGAAGGGAAACGCGCCCGCGAGCGTGTGGCGGCACCCTCCATCCACCTGCCCGCCGGCCTCATCGAGGGGGCCGAGACCGTCGTGGCGTTCGCGGTCGCCCTCGCCTTCCCGGTCCTGGCGCCCTGGACGCTGGCGACGGTCGCGCTGCTGACCTTCGCCACCGCCGGTCAGCGCGTCTGGTGGGGGGCTCGGCGGTTGGGCGTCGACCGCGACGGCGCCGCGTGAGCGTCGGCGCGAGCGTGACGCCGCCACGCCCGCAGGATCCGCCGGCCGACCCGCCCGCGCCGACGTCGACCGGCCCGTCGCTGCGCTGGGTGGCGGCGCTGGCCTGGGCGGCGCTGGTCGGCGCGTACCTCGTGGCCGCGAACGTCAGCGATCTCGGCCCGATCGGGGTGCTGCAGGCGATCGTGGGGTTCCTCGCCGACCACCCCGCGGGACCGCTCCTGTTCGTGTTGGCGTACGTGCTGCGCCCGCTGGTCGTCTTCTCGGCCACCGTGTTGACGATCGGCGCCGGCTACCTCTACGGGCCGTGGTTGGGCCTGGCCGTCGTGACCGTCGGCGCCAACGGCGGCGCGCTCTTGGCCTACGGACTCGCGCGCTGGCTGGGCGGAGCCTGGGCCAGCCGGGCGCTCGACGGGCCGCGCTGGCGCGGTCTCTCGGGACGGCTGCGCGAGCGCACCTTCGAGACGGTCCTCACCCTGCGCTTCCTGTTCGCTCCGTACGACGCGGTCAACTACCTCGCGGGCGCGCTGCGGCTACGGCCGGCGCCGTTCGTGCTCGCGACCGCCTTGGGTTCGATCCCCGGCTCGCTCACGTTCTTGTTCTTCGGCGCCTCGATCGGCGACCTGGGGTCGCTGGCCGAAGGTCAGTTCCCGAGCCTCGACCCCCGTGCGCTGGCGGCGTCGGCGCTGCTGTTCGTGGCGTCGTTGGTCGCGTCCCGGGCCCTGCGCCGGCGCGCGGCGACGCGCGGCGGCCCGGGGTGACCGGCGCCGAGGCCGCCTCGTTCGACGCCGTCGTGATCGGCGCCGGTTCGGGCGGGTTGACGGTCGCCTTCGGTCTGGCGCGGGTCGGGCGACGGGTGGCCCTGGTGGAGGCCGACGCGGTGGGTGGCGACTGCACCAACGTCGGCTGCATCCCCTCCAAGGCGCTGCTGCAGGCGTCGGCCGCGCTCAGCGCTGGCGGACGCGGACCCGGCGACCCGGGCTGGGCCGACGCGGCCGCCGGCGTTTTGGCGCACGTGCGCGCCAAGCGCGACGCGCTGCGAGACCGCGAGACGGCCGAGGTGCTGGCCGAACCGAACCTCACCCTCTTCCACGGCCGCGCCATGCTCCTCGCCGCCGATCGGGTCCGGGTGACGCCCGGCGCAGGCGCCCACCACGAAGCGGCGCTCGAACTGCGTGCCCCCGTCGTGGTGATCGCCACCGGGGCACGCCCGGCGACGATCGAGCTGCCCGGCCTGCCCGCGGCCACCACGCTCACCAACGCCACCCTGTTCGACCTGCAGGCGCCGCCCGCACACCTCGCCGTGATCGGCGGCGGCGCGATCGGCGCCGAGATGGCGACCGCCTTCGCGCGCTTGGGCAGCCGCGTGACCCTGCTGGAGGCGCTGCCACGGTTGCTGCCGGCGTCGCCCGCCGCGGCGGCCGAGCTCGTCACCCGGGCCTTGCGGGCGCGCGGCGTCGACGTACGCCTCGGCGCCCGCGTCGCGCGCTTCGACGTCGCCGAGGGCGCCCTGTGGGTCGACGGGACGGGGTCGGCGGAGGCGGCGGCCGGGGCCGCCCATCCCGTCGAGGGGGTCGACCGCGTGCTCATGGCGGTCGGGCGGCGTCCGAACGTCGAGGGCCTCGGGCTCGAAGCGCTCGGGGTGCGGATCGAGGGCGGCGGCATCGCGACCGACGCCGCGCACCGCACCAGCGTGCGGGGCGTCTACGCCATCGGCGACGTCACCCCGCGGGCGCACTTCACGCACGCCGCGAACGCCCAGGGGCGGCGCCTGGTGCGCCATCTCCTGGCGCCCTGGCTGCCCCTGGTGCCCGAGGGAGCGTATCCGTCGGCCACCTTCACCGACCCCGAGGTGGCCCAGATCGGCCCCGACCTGTCGACGCTCCAGCGCCGCTACGGCACCGAGCTCGTGGTCACCCACCGGGTCGACCTGGCCGCTCTCGACCGCGGGTACGTGAGCGACGTGGGGGCCGGCTTCATCGAGGTCCACGCGCTGCGCTTCACCGGCCGCCTGCTGGCGGCCACCGTCGTCGGGCCGAACGCCGCGGAGATCGTCCAGCTGGCGACCTGGTTGCAGCGCCGTCGGGGCACGCTGTGGCAACTGTCGCGCCACCTGGTCGCCTACCCGGCGCTCTCGGAGGGCCTCAAGAAGGTGGCGGACGCGTTCGTGTTCGCCACGTTGCCGGCGCTGCCACGCGAGTTCACGACCTACCTGCGGCACCGTTGGCGGCCGCGTCCGCGCTGACCGAGCGCTCTGGGGGAGCGGGCACCGACGCCCGCCGACGTGCGAGGTACGGTGCCGCCATGGCCCGCCGTTGCCCACCCCCCGAACGCGTCGAGGCCGTGAGCGACGACACGAACGGCGTGGGGGCAGCCTCGAGGCGGCGCCTGGCAGCATGGTCCCACGTGGTGCCGGGGCATCGCCTCACGCCGTCGCACCGGCTCGCGGCGACGCATCACCTCGCGCGGTGGCACCGTCTCGCGCGGTGGCACCGTCTCGCGCGGTGGCACCGGGTCGCGCTCGCGCACCGCCTCGCGCTGGGGCTCGTGGCCGTCCTGACGCTGTCGCTCGGCGCCCCCGCCCTCGGGACCGCGCGCGCCGAGGGCGACCCGTGGACCGTGGGCGTGCAGGCGCACGAGGTCGGCCAGGCCCTCGAGGCCATCGTCGCCCTCGTCACCGACGCTGCGATCGATCCGACCGGCGTGATGGCGCTCGACGCCGGCGGGACGCTGCTGCACGTGAACCCGAGCCGCACGTTGCGCCTGGCGGGCGGTCTCATCGGCGAACACCTCACGGTATGCGGCGGCGTCGTGCTGGCCGTCGACGGGAGCGGTCGGTTGGCCGCCTGGCCCCGGCGGCCCACCTTCCCGGTTCGCGCCCGCACCGGGCCGCCCGTCGCCCGCTTCCACCGTCCCGCCTGCCTGGCGGGCCGCGCCGACGCCGCCTGGGTGGCCGTCGTCGCGCCGGGCGGGGACGCCATCGTCCTGCTCGACGAAGCGCTCCGGGAGGTGGCGCGGACCCCTCTGGCCGTCCTCCCGGACGCCGAGATCAGCGTGGTCGCCGTGCCCCCCCGCCGCCCGCCGAGCCGCGGGGACGAGACGGGGCCGCGCGACCGCGACCTGTGGGCGCTGGCGGTCCTCACCGACCCGACCCAACGCATCCGCGACGGCCGCCTGGGCGACGAGGTGGAAGCCGCCTCGGTCACCGTCTTGAGTCTGCCCGACCTGCGCGAGCTGGGCCGCTTCGAGGTCGGCGAGGACGAGGTCATCCTGGAGCGGCGGGTGCTCGGCTGGCAGGTCGACGGGTCGTTCGGCCTGCACCTGACGGTGGACAGCCGGCGCGACGGAGCGCGGCTGCGCGTCCTGCGCTGGCAGGACGGCAAGCTCGTGGCGGTCGCGCGGTCACGCGGCACGGGTGACGCGGAGAGGTGGCTGGCGCTGATCGCAGCCGTGGGGGCGCGCATCTACGGCGTCGAGAGCCCCCATCAGGGGGGGCCGCTCGTGCGCTACGAGCTGCCCGCCTCGTTGTGGGCGAACACGGGGGCGCGCGAGGGCGGCCGGTCGGACGCCCGCGCCGGTCGTTCCACCGTGCTCCGCGTCCGGACAGCCGAGCTGGGAGTGACCGCCCACGTCGACGGCGAGCGATCGCTCGATCGCGCGGCGTGGGTGGCCCGGTCGGCGGATGGCGTCGACCTGCTCGTCCTCACGCGCGACGACCTGTCGGGCGTGACCTGGGTGCGCTGCGACGACGAGCGCTGCCGGGCGGTGCTCGACGTGGACGTCCCCGGGGGCGCGAGCTCCGGTCTGGCGATCGCGGGACCGCGGCTGGCGTGGGTGGGGGGCGCCGATGGCCGCGTGTGGCGGTTGACCGGACCGGGCCTGACGGCCCCTTCGGAAGGAGCCCGGTAGACTGCGCCGTGCTCTTCGCCTTCGATCTCGACAACACCATCGTCACGTCCGACTACCAGCTGCCGCAGTCGGTGGCGACCGCCGTGCGCGGGCTGCGCGATGCCGGGCACGCCGTGACCGTGCTCACCGGCCGGCCCCAGGCGTCGGCGCGTCCGTTCCTCGAGACGCTCGGCGTCGTCGGGCCGTACAGCGTCAACCACGGCGCCCAGGTCATGGCCGCGAGCGACCGCGAGCTGCGGCGCACGCGCCTGCGGGCCGCCGACGTCCGTGCCCTCATCGAGCCGTGGCGGCTCCACCCGACGGTCGAGTTCAGCTGCATCGTCGACGACAACCTGTACGTCAAGAACCCGGCCGACGATCGTTGGCACTGGGCGCACACCGAGAGCCGGTTGGTGAGCCTCTTCGACCCGGCGGTCGACCTCGACGCCGACAAGGTCGTGTTCGCGGCCGCGGCGACGGGGGCCGAGGTGGCCGAGCACGTGGCCGGTCATCTCCCCGCCTGCGTGCGGTACCTGTGGGGCGACGGCTTCCTCGAGATCATCGGCGAGGGCGCCGACAAGGGCTCCGGCCTGGCGCTCATCGCGCAGGAACTGGGCTACGCCCAGCACGAGGTGGTGGCGTTCGGGGATGGTCTGAACGACGTCACCATGCTGGCCTGGGCGGGGCGTGGCGTCGCGGTCGGGCCCCATGCCGTCCAGGACGTTCTGGACGTGGCCGACGAGCACATCGCCGCGCCCGAGGAGGGCGGCGTCCGGGATTGGATCGAGCGGAACGGCTTCGCCGAACCGAGGGCCGCCTGAGGCGCAGGTCGCCGCGCTCGACCCGTCGCCGGTCCCCGTCGGCGCGCTACTCGCGGATCGCTTCGAGGAACTCCTGGCGGGTGCGGGCGTCGTCGCGGAAGGCGCCGCGCATGGCGCTCGTGCGGGTGGTCGATCCCTGCTTCTCGACGCCGCGCATCATCATGCACAGGTGGGACGCCTCGGTCACCACCGCCACGCCGCGCGGCGCCAGCACCCGCTCGAGCGCGTCGGCGATCTGGGTCGTGAGCCGCTCCTGGACCTGCATGCGGCGCGCGAACACGTCCACGACCCGGGCGAACTTCGACAACCCGAGGATCTTGCCGTCGGGGATGTAGGCGATGTGGGCCTTGCCGAAGAACGGCAGCATGTGGTGCTCGCACAGCGAGTAGAACTCGATGCCCTTGACGACCACCATCTCCGAACCCTCGGACGCGAACAGGGCGCCGTTCAGCACGCTCTCGGCGTCGGCCGTGTAGCCCGACGTCAGGAACCGCAGCGAGCGTTCGACCCGTTCGGGCGTCTTGACCAGGCCCTCGCGGGTCACGTCCTCACCCAGTCCCACGATGAGGTCCGAGATCAGTTGGGTCAGGACGACCTCGCCGATCTCGTCGAAGTCCGGGTCCGCTGGGTGCAACAGGTGGGCGGTGTCGCGCACGGAGGCCTCCGTCGCCATCCTAGCGCCGCGCCCGGTGCTGCGCCGCTGGGCACGAACCGCGGCGGGGGCGGTGACGACGGTCGGACGTTCGGGGCGTACGGGTCGGTCGCTGGGATCGTCCATGCAGGGGTCCTTCCCGGACACCGCCGGTCGGCGGGGGGCGGTCCCGGTCGAGGCGAGCCCGGTGACCGTGCGGTGCAGTCCGGGCAGCTTAGGTGGCCGCGGGGACGATGACCGTATCCGGCCCTTCGGTCCGACGCGCCCCCGGCGTCCGAGCCGGTACCCTCGACGGATGATCCGCCTCGACCGACGCGACGCGTACCGCCTCGACTTCACCGCCACGGTGATCGCCGCTCGCAGCGACGCCGACGCCACCTGGGTGCGGCTGGACGCCAGCGCCTTCTACCCCACCTCCGGTGGCCAACCCCACGACCTCGGGACGCTCGACGGCGTGCCCGTCGAAGACGTCGAGGTCGACGCCGACGGTCACGTGTGGCACCGCGTCGCGGCGGGAGCGGCGGCATGGCCGGCGGGACGCGCCGTCGCCGGGCTCGTCGACGGCGAACGGCGCGCGCGTCATCGGCAGCGTCACAGCGCGCAGCACCTGCTGTCCCAGGCCTTCGTGCGGGTCGACGAGGCCTTCGCCACCCGCTCGGTGGCCTTGGGCACGCCCGACCTGACGGTCGACCTGGCGGGAGGGCCCGACGACGACGCCATCGCCGCCGCCGAGCGGCTGGCCAACGAGGCCGCGTACGGGGCCTGGCCCGTGCGCGCCTTCGAGGTCGACGAAGCCGACCTGGCCGCGCTACCCGCTGCGACGGCCGCCCAAGGTGACCGGCCGCGTGCGGCTCGTCGCCATGGGGCCCGCGGTCGACACCAACGCGGCCGACGCCTGGGAGCTCTCAGCCTGCGGTGGCACCCACGTCGGCACCACCGCCGAGGTCGCCCCCATCGTGGTGCTGAAGCGCGAGCGGATCCGCGGCGACCTCACCCGCGTCACGTTCCGTGCCGGCTGGGAGGCGTGGGCCGATCACCACGCCAAGCACGATGCCGCCACCCGTGCGGCCACGCAGCTGTCGGTGGCGGTCGGCGACCTGCCCGATGCGGTGGGCGGGCTGGTGGAGGCGTTGTCCACCGCTCGCCGCGAGCTCGCGCAGGCCCGCGCGGCCCGCGCTGCCGAACGGGCCGAGGACCTGCTCGGCGACGAGACCGCGGCCGGCGCCCTGGTGGTGGCCGCGCTGGATCCGGAAGACGTCGACCTGCTGGCCCCGCTCGCCGACGCCCTGGCGGGTCGTGGCGCCACCGCGGTGTTGGGGGTCGTGAACGGTTCTCGCGCCGAGGTCGTCGCGGTCTCGGGTGACGACGTCGACGTGCGGCCCGCGCTGCAGGCGGCGCTGGCCCGCCTGAGCGGGCGCGGGGGCGGCAAGCCCAACCGCGCGCAAGGCTCCGGTCCCGACGTCGACGCGCTCGCCGACGGCCTGGCGGCCGCCCACGACGTGCTGGCGGCGCGCTGACGCGGCCTCCCCGAGGACGTTCGGTCCTCGGAACGGTTCCGAGGAGGTGCTAGGCTGACCGGTCAGGAGGCCGACATGACCGAGACGCTACACGCGATCCGCCATCCGCTGCCCGAGGAGCGACGTGTCGAGTTGGTGACGCTGCTGAACACCCGCCTGGCAGACACCGCCGACTTGCACAGCCAGCTCAAACAGGCCCACTGGAACGTCAAGGGCATCCACTTCCAGCAGCTCCATGAGCTGTTCGACGGGGTGGCCGACGCGGTGTTGCCGTACGTCGACACGATCGCCGAACGCATCACCGCCTTGGGCGGGACCGCCCGCGGCACCGTGCGGATGGCGGCGGCCCACAGCACGCTCGCCGAGTACCTCCTCGACGCCACCGACGGTGAGGTCCACCTCGCGGCCGTGCGCGACCGGCTGGCCAGCTACGCGGCCGACAACCTCAAGGCCATCGACACCGCCGACGAGCTCGACGACGACGCCACCGAGGACCTGTTCACCGAGATCCAGCGCGAGATCGACAAGCAGCTGTACTTCGTGCAGTCCCACCTGCCCGCCAGCTGACCGCACCGCGTCCCGGCCTGGGCGTGCCTCGCGCGCTCAGGCCTCGAAGCCCGACCCGCCGACGTCGTCCGAGAGCCCCGACGCCTCGAGCACGTGTTCGGAGACGAACACCGGGCACTTCGTCCGCACCGCCAGCGCGATCGCGTCCGACGGCCGCGCGTCGACGTCGAAGCGCATGCCCTGACGCTCGAGCACCAGCATCGCGTAGTACGTGCCCTCGACGAGATCGGTGACCTCGACGCGCTGCAGGCTGGCGCCGAGCATCTGCAACACCGACAACAGCAGGTCGTGCGTGAGGGGCCTCTGGGGTTTGTCGTCTTGACGGCCCGCCGCGATGGCCACCGCTTGCAGGGCGTCGACCACGATGGGCAGGAGGTCGCCACTGGGGGCCTTCAGGAGGACGAGGAACCTCGCAGCGTCCTCGCCCGAGACGGCGATGTCCTCGACCGTGACCTCGATCATGCGTCGAGTCTACCCAACGTGGCCGGGTAAGCTCGGGCGGATGACGACGCGCGCCCCCTTCGACGTGGTGGTGGGCCTCGAGGTGCACCTGGCCTTGCGCACCCACGCCAAGCTGTTCTGCGCCTGCCCGGCCAACCAAGACGGCGGCGACCCCAACCGCCACGTATGCCCCGTGTGCCTCGGCCTCCCCGGCGCCCTGCCGGTGCCCAACGGCGCCGCGCTGACGCTGGCGGTGCGCTTCGCGGCCGCGCTCGGCTGCGACGTGCCCGCCGTCACGGCCTTCGCACGCAAGCACTACGGGTACCCCGATGCCCCGAAGAACTACCAGCTCAGCCAGAGCGACCGCCCGGTGGGCACCCACGGCGCCATCGACCTCCCCAACGGTCGGCGGGTGCGCGTCCTGCGCTGTCACCTCGAAGAGGACGCCGGCCGGCTCGTGCACCCCACCTACGCCGATCACAGCCTGGTCGACTTCGACCGCGCGGGCACCCCGCTGGTGGAGCTCGTGACCGAGCCCGACCTGCGCTCGGGCGAGGAGGCGCGCGCCTTCCTGGAGGAGGTGCGCGCGCTCGCCCGCTCGCTCGACGTCAGCGACGCCACCCCCGAGGAAGGGCGCATGCGCGCGGACGTCAACGTGTCGGTGCGTCGGCCCGGCGAGGCGCTGGGGACGAAGGTCGAGGTCAAGAACCTCAACTCGTTCAAGAGCGTGCAGGCCGCCATCGAGTCCGAGGCGAGCCGCCAGTCGCGGCGCCTCGAGGCCGGCCTCCCGGTCGTGCAGGAGACGCGCGGCTGGGTCGAGGGTGGCCAGAAGAGCGTGTCCCTGCGCTCGAAGGAGGAGGCCGCCGACTACCGGTACCTCGACGACCCGGACCTGCCGCCCATCGCGCTGGGCGCCGCCTGGCTGGCGGAGGTTCGGGCCGCCACGCCCGAGACGCCCGCCGCGCGACGCGTACGCTACGCCGCGGCCGGGATCCGGGCGGAGGACGCCGACCGCCTGGCGCTGGACGTGGACACCGCCCGGGTGTTCGACACGCTCGTGACGACGGCGGCGGCCACCGCCGACGCCGGCGGCACGCTGCACCCCCAAGCGCTCGCCAACTGGGTCCTCGGCGACGTGGTGGCGATCGCGCACGCTCGGGGCCGCACGGTGGCCGACCTGGGCCTGGCCCCCGGTGCGCTGGTCGACCTCGTGGCCCTGGTCGAGTCGGGCGCCATCACCGGACCCACGGCCAAGGCGCTGCTGCCCGAGGTCCTCGCCGGCGCCGACCCGGTGGCGCTCGTCGACGCCCGGGGGCTGCGCTCCGTCGGCGACGCCGACGCGCTGGCTCGCTGGGTGGACGAGGCCATCGCCGCCCATCCCGACGTGGCGGCCACGGTGCGCGAGCAGCCCAAGGCGGTCAACTTCCTGATGGGACGCGTGATGAAGGCGAGCGGCGGCCAAGCGAAGCCGGACGCGGTGCGGGCGCTGCTGGCGTCGCGGCTCGGGCTCGAGCGCGACTGACGACGCGCGCCCGCACCCGGACGCCGAGGTCGCCCCATCCTGTAGCCTGTCTCATCCCAGATCCCGGTGCGTCGGTGCTGCCACGACGACGCCCTGGCCTCGCCCGCGACGCCGTCGTCACGGGCGATCCCGGAGGCCCCCGTGCACCCGAACGCCGCCACCCGTCTCGCTGGCCACGTCGTCGTGACCCTCGTCCTGGTCCTCGCCGCCGGCCTGCCCATGGGCCGGCCGGCGCTGGCGCAGACGCCGAACGGGTCGGCGGGCGCCGCGCCCGCCGACCCCGCGCTCCTCGCCCGCGTCGCCCAGGACCCGACCTGGGGGCCCGCCCTCGCCTACCGGACGCCGGCGACGGCCGCCGCCGAGCGGGCGCTACGGGAAGCCCGAGCGGCCGCGAGCCGCAGCCGCACGGGCTGGGGCGCCGCCCTCACGCTGTCGCCCAGCGTCGCGTGGCGCGGCCGGTCGAACGCGCCCGCCACCCCGCCCCGCTGGCGCACGGACGTCGGTGGCGAGGTCAGCGTGAGGTACGACCGGGCCGTCGTCGCGCGCGCCGCGCTCGACCTGCACCGGGCCGAGGTCGCCCTGCAGCTCCGGGCCTTCCGCGACCTGCGCGAGGCGCTCTCGCTGCACATCGACCTGCAACGCGCCCACGCCGCCCGCACCCTGGCCGAAGCCACCGCGAGCGACCGCGACGCGACGCGGGCGGACGCCGAGGCGACGGCGCGGACCGGCGACGCCGCCGACGCCGTACCGATCACGCTGGCGGCCGCCCGGCTGGAGGCCGAGCGGGCGGACGCCGACGTCGAACGCGCGGGCCGCACGCTCGCCGAAGCGGAGCGTCGCGCCGCCGCCGCCGGGTTCGACGTCGCGCTCGCCGCCGCCCTCCACCGTGATCGCACCCAGCCCCTGCCGCTCGAAGGCTGGCGCCTGGCGCTGCCCGACGTGCCGGCGGACGCGACCCCCGACGTCGTGACGGCGGTGTGGGCACGCGAGCGGGCCACCGCCGAGCTGGCGCGAGCCGAGCTCGGGGGCGTGCTCGAAGACCTCTGGGTCGACACCGCGCTCACGCTGCCCGACGTGCGCCTGCGGGCCTCGTTCGACGTCGACGAGGGCCGACCCGGCGCCGCCGTGGACGCCAGGTGGAGGGCGGCGAGCGGCACGTCGTGGAGCGTGACGGTGGGCGCCAGCCTGCGGCTCGACGACGACACCCTGGCGGCGATCGGGCGCGCCCGCGCCGACACCCAGGAGGCCGCCGACGCCGTGGCGCTGGCGCGCGCCGAAGCCCCACGCCTCCTGGCGGCGGCGCGGCAGGCGGCGCTCGATGCCGAGGCCGACGTGGCGTTCGCCGAGCGCGCGCTGGTCATCGGCCGGGCCGGCTTAGCCGAGGCCGTGTCCCGCTGGCGCACCGCGACGGCCGCCGGCGACGCGGTGGCGGGCTCCGGCGAAGCGGCGGACACTGCCCGCGCCGCCGCGCGCGCCCGTGCGGACGAGGCGCTGCGCCGCACGGCGATCGGCTTCGAACGCGAACGCGACGCGTTCCATCGGGCCTGGAACGCGTACCTGTTGCAGGTCGAACGCTACTTGGCGGTCGCCGGTTCGTCGGGGGGTGTCCTGGCGCCGCCCTGATCCTCCGGATCCGACCCGCCGCGTTTGCCCGCCAGCGCCCCGTCGACACCGGTCGACGTCCGCTGCGGCGTCATCAAGATCCGCTCGACCTCGCCCAGGTCGAACGAGCGATCGGCCAGGTCGAGCAGCCCCTGATGCACCGACCCCCGGAACGCCAGCACCTCGACCCGTTTGCCGCGCTCCTGGGCCAGCTCCAGCATCGGCACGAAGTCGCCGTCGCCCGACGCCAAGGCGACCACGTCCAAGTGGTCCCAGGCCCGCACCAGGTCGGCGGCGATGCCCATGTCCCAGTCGCCCTCGAGCACCGTCCGGCCGAAGTCGTCGGCCCGGTGGACGCGCACCTTCCGGCGCTTGACGCGGTAGCCGAGCGCCGACAGACGCGTGACGAAGCCGTAGGCGGCGGTCTCCCCTTCACGCTCGACGACGTAGGCGGTCGCGGCCTGCAAGCGTCGGCCGCGCACGGCCACCTGCAGCAGACGCTCGTAGTCGACGAAGCGGTCGAAGCCGTCGCGGGCGGCGTAGTACAGGTTCTGGGTGTCGACGAACAACCCCACCCGCTGGTCGGGATGCTCGCCGGGCAGGGGTCCGGTATCGGCGACGCTCACGCCGCGATGACCTCGAGCGCCATGATCCACTCGTCCTCGTAGCCCTCGTCGAGGGCCACCTGGTCGCGCAGCACGCCTTCGACCTGGTAGCCGAGGCGTCGGTACAGGGCGATGGCCGCCTCGTTGCCGGCGCGCACGTGCAGCTGGAGCTTCCGCACGCGTTGACCGTGCGCCCACCGCGCGATGCCTTCCATCAGGGCGACGCCGATCCCGTGGCGCCGCCACGCGGGTGCGACGGCGATCGTCAGCATCGCCACGTGCGCGAGCCGCTGGGCCGAGACGCGGTACGCCTCCACCCAACCGACGGTCTCGCCCGCACCGTGGTCGGCCCCGTTCGCACGCGTCACCGCCAACAGGACCGCACCGTCCTGGACGCGCAGCGAGCGCAGCCGGGCCGCCAGCGCACCGGGCGAGGGCGGGCCGTCCCCCACGAACGCGCGGCCCTCGGCGTAGATGGTGGCCTGGAGCCGCGACCACGATTCGGCGTCGGGCGGCCGGGCCGCCCGCAAGGACCAGGGGACCGCCCGCACGAAGCGCGCGTCGACCGACGTCGAAGAGGGGACGGACATGGCCCGAGTATAGCGGCGGCGCCTGTCTGGGCCGGGGCGGCCTGCTATGGTAGGTCGCCGCCGCCGGTCCAGCCGGCCCGGCGCTCTCTGGAGGCTTCGTGCTCAAGCTCGTCACGGCCGAGTCGGTGACCGAGGGTCACCCGGACAAGTTGGCCGACCGCATCTCCGACGGCGTCCTCGACGCCATCATCGCGCAGGACCCGCTGGCGCGGGTGGCCGCCGAGACGATGGTCACCACCGGCCTGGTCCTCGTCGCGGGCGAGATCACCTGCGAGGGGTACGTCGACCTGCAGCGCATCGTGCGCGACACGGTGCGGGAGGTCGGCTACACCGACGCCGCGTACGGCATCGACGCCGATCACTCGTCGGTCCTCATCGCGATCCACGGCCAGTCGTCCGACATCGCCATGGGCGTGGACCACGCGCTCGAGTCCGCTTCGGGCCACAGCGCCGACCGGACCGGCGCCGGCGACCAGGGTCTCATGTTCGGGTACGCCTCGGACGAGACCCCCGAGCTGATGCCGCTGCCCATCATGCTGGCGCACGCGCTCACCATGCGGCTGGCACAGGTGCGCCGTGAGGGGCTGCTCGGCTACCTGCGGCCCGACGGCAAGGCGCAGGTGACCGTGGCCTACGACGGCGACGAGCCGGTGCACATCGAGGCCGTGGTCGTCTCCGCGCAGCACCATCCCGAGGTCGAGCTCGAACGCCTCCGCAGCGACCTGCGCCATCACGTGGTCGCACCCTGCTTCCCCGACGGCTTCGTCGACGAGAACACCAAGCTGTACCTCAACCCGACCGGTCGCTTCGTGACCGGCGGGCCGCAGGGTGACGCCGGCCTGACCGGCCGCAAGATCATCGTCGACACGTACGGTGGTGCCGCGCCCCACGGTGGCGGGGCCTTCTCGGGCAAGGACCCGACGAAGGTCGACCGCAGCGCCAGCTACTACGCGCGCTACATGGCGAAGCACGTGGTGGCCGCCGGTCTGGCACGCCGCTGTCAGCTGCAGCTGGCCTACGCCATCGGCGTCGCGCGGCCGGTGGGCACCTACGTCGATACGTTCGGGACGGGCGTGATCGACGACCGCGCCCTCGAGCGGGCCCTGGCGGCGACCTTCGACGCGCGCCCGGCCGCGATCATCGAGGAGCTCGACCTGCTGCGCCCCATCTACCGCGCGACGTCGGCGTATGGGCACTTCGGTCGCGCCGGGTTCTCGTGGGAGGACCTCCCACACCTAGATGCACTCCGGCACGCGGCCGGGGTCTGATACAACAGCTTCATGTCCCGCATCGTGTTGGGCCACCGTGACGGTCCGCTCGCCACCCGCCAAGCCCGTACCGTCCTCGCTGAGCTGTCGGCCGAGTGGCCCGACGTCCAGATCGTCTTGCGCACCATCCCGTCGACCGGCGGCGGCGACGCGCTCCTGAACCACCTCGCCGCCGGTAGCATCGCCTTGGCGCTCTCCGCTCTCGACCGGGTCGCGCCCGTCCTGCCCGAGAACGTGACGCTCTCGGCCGTGGGACGGCGGCTGGAGGCGCGCTCGGCGCTGGTGGCGCGGGGCGTGCGCTCGCTCGCCGACCTGCCGGCAGGCGCCCGTGTGGCCGTGCGCGACGAACGCGACCGCACCTTCCTCGCGGCCGCCCTGCCGACGGCCAGCGGCGTGCTGATGACGGGCAGCATCGACGACGAGCTGGCCAACCTGGTGGCCGGTGAGTGCGACGCGCTCGTCGTCCCCGCCGCCCTGCTCGTGGCGATCGAACAGCGCAACCGCATCGACGCGCTGCTGGACGCCGAGACCTTCACGCCGGCGGCGGGTCAGGGCGCCATGGGGCTGTTCGTGCGCCAGGACGACGACGCGGCCGCCGAGCTCGCCTACACCCTGCAGCACCGACCCAGCTTCGACCGGGCCCGCGCCGAACGCGCCTTCGCCGCCGGCGTGACGGACCATCACGCCATCGGCGCGTTGGCGAGCATCGACGACGAGGGTGACCTGATGCTGTTCGGCGCCGTGGCCATCGACGGCACCGTCTTGCAGGCGACGACGACCGGTGACGCCAAGGACGCGGCGGACGTCGGCGCCGAGCTGGCTCGTGACGTTCTCGAGAGGCTGACCGCCCTTCGCTGATGTGTGTTCTTGGTGCGGCACAAACCGCCGCCCCAAGAACACCCGCGGGAGCGGCATAAGGCGCCGCTCCCGCATCCGAGACGGACGGTCCGTCGGATCAAAACATTGGCGGCACAGGGCGCCGCCCCAAGAACACCCGTCGTACGGTCCGTCGGGATACCTGCGTGGGCGGCAGACGTTGCCGCCCACGACGTGCCCTCAGGCGCTTGCGGCCTCGGCCTCGGCGCGCGCGTCGGCCAGCACCCGGTCGACCATCTGGCCGGGCACCGCTTCGTAGCGTTCGGGCTTGAGCGAGAACGCACCGCGTCCGCCCGTCATCGAGCGCAGGTCGGCGGAGTAGGAGCGCACCTCGCTCATCGGCACGTGCGCGCTGATGACGCTGACCGAACCCTCGGTGTCCATGCCGAGCACGCGGCCGCGGCGGCCGTTCAGGTCGCTGATCACGTCACCCGTGTAGCGGTCGGGCACGCGCACCTTGAGCAGCGCCAGCGGCTCGAGCAACACCGGCTTGGCGGCGGCGCAGGCTTCCTTGAACGCTTCGGCGGCGGCGGCCTGGAAGGCGATGTCCTTGCTGTCGACCGGGTGGTCCTTGCCGTCGAACACCTCGGCGCGCACGTCGACGAGCGGGAAGCCGAGCGGCCCCTTGCCCAGCGCCGCCCGCACGCCCTTCTCGCAAGAGCTCTGGAACTGGCTGGGGATGGTGCCGCCGACGACCGCCCAGTTGTACTCGAACCCCTGTCCACGGTCGAGCGGCGCCACGCGCAGGGCGACCTCGGCGAACTGGCCGGCGCCACCGCTCTGCTTCTTGTGCCGGTAGCGCGCCTCGGCGCTGCCCGAGATCGTCTCGCGGTAGCTGACGCGCGGCGGTCGGACGTCGACGTGGACGCCGTAGCGTTCGGCCAGTTCGGCGACCGCCACCTCCAGGTGGACGTGGCCCATGCCCCACAGCACGGTCTCGTGGGTGTCGGGATCGCGCTCGAGCACCAGCGTGCGGTCGGCGTCGAGCAGCTTGCCCAGACCGTCGCTGAGCCTGTCGTCATCGGCGCGGGTGCGCGGCGACAGGGCCACGGCCATGACGGGGCTGGGGATGCGGATGGGCGCCAACACCACGTCGACGCCGGGGGCCGCCAGGGTGTCGGCGGTCCGCACCGCGTCGGCCTTCGTCACCGCGCCGATCATGCCGGCCTCGAGCTCGGGCACCTCCTCGAGCTTCGAGCCGTTCGGCACGTAGAGGTGCGCGGTGCGCACGTCGACGTCCTGGGTGTTGTCGTGGAGAGGAGCACCGGCCTTGAGGCTGCCCGAGAGCACCCGCATCATCGACACCTTGCCCAGGTACGGGTCGACGACGGTCTTGAACACCCGGGCGGTGAACGGACCCTCCGGCCCGAGCGGCGGCATCGTCCCGCTGGCGACGCGCAGCGGCAGGTGGTGCTCGACGTTGCGCACGCCTTGGGCCAAGAAGTCGAGCAGCAGGCTGATCCCCATGGCCTTGGTGGCCGACGCCAGCAGCACCGGCTGGAGCTGGTTGGCCCGCACGGCCCGGAAGAAGGCCGCCTTGAGGGTGAGCGGGTCGAGGTCCTGGTCCTCGAGGTAGCGCATCATCAGGTCGTCGTCGGTCTCGACGACGGCTTCGACCAGCCGGTCGCGGTAGCTCTCGGCCACCCCGGCGACCTCGTCGGGGATGGGCACGCGGCTCTTCTCGCCGCCTTCCCAGGTGTAGGCCACCATGTCGAGCAGGTCGACGATGCCGCGGAAGTCCTCGGCTTGACCGATGGGGATCTGCACCGCCGCCAGGTTGCCCTGCAGGCTGGCCTCGAGGTCGGTCATGGTGCGGTAGAAGTCGGCGTTCTCGCGGTCCATCTTGTTCACGACGACGATCGTGTTGAGTTCGCGCTCGACGGCGCTGGTCCACACCCGCTCGGTGCCCACCGCCACCCCCGACACGGCCGACACCACCACGAGGGCGCCGTCGGCGGCCGCCATGGAGCCACGGATCTCGCCCACGAAGTCGGCGTAGCCGGGAGCGTCGATCACGTTGAAGCGGTGCTCGTCCCAGGTCAGCGGATGCACGGTGGCGTGGATGGACACCTTGCGCCGCTTCTCTTCGGGGGTGACGTCGGAGGCGGTGGTCCCGTCCTCGATGCTCCCCATCTTGGGGATCGTGCCCGCCCGGAAGAGCAGCGCCTCGGTGAGCGACGTCTTCCCCGCACCGCTGTGCGAGAGGAGGGCGACGTTGCGGATCTGGGCCATGCGGCGGGCTCCCTTGAGGGGGTCCCCGCGCAGGTGGTCGGCGGGGTCGAGGGGCGATGAGGGCCGTGGGCGAGGCGCCGGACGGGTTTCGCGGAGTTTACCACGCGCCCCCGGGCGGGCTGGGACGCCGGTCCCCGGCCGCCGACGCTTGCTAGGCTGCGCGCGTGGCCGCCCCCATCGAACGCGAGCTCAAGTACTCGCTGGTCGACCCGCCGCCCGCCGTCGCCGATGTGGTGGCCGCCGCAGGCGCGGGTCCCTACGCGTTCGCCGACGCCGGCATGACGGTCCACCTCGACCGCTACTTCGACGACGAAGCCGGTCGCCTGGCGCGCGCGGGCCTGGCGCTGCGGCGCCGCGCCGCCGAGGGCCGCGTCGTGGCGGCGCTCAAGACGCTCGGCAGCGTCACGGGCGCGTTCCACGAGCGCGAGGAGCTCGAGGCGCCGATGACGGGCGACGACTGGCCGATGCCGCTGGCGCGCCGGCTCACCCACCACGTGGCGCTGTGGCAGCTGCGCCCCCGGATCGAGCTCACCGTCGAGCGGAGCCTCTTCCACGTCGTGTTCGAGGGTCGGCCGGTGGCGCACCTGTCGTTCGACGAGGTCCGCGCCCGCTACCCCGAGAACGAACGCGAGGCCCTGTTCGGCGAGGTCGAGGTGGAGGCGCGCGGCGACGTCCCGCTCGAGGTCCTCACCGACGCGGTCGCGTTGATCGACGGCCTGGTCCGGCTCACCCCGTCGGGCGTGACCAAGCTGCAGCGCGCCGAGGCCCTGCTCGCCCTCGGCGCGGCGTTCTGACGATCGCTGAGGGTGGACGTCGGGGCTCGTCGGTCCGTCTCACCGCCGGGCCGGCGGCACCGCGACCTCAGATCGCCATCTCGACGAGCAGGAGGACCAGGAAGCCGAGGAAGAAGGTGGCGGTCGCGAGCGGGGTGTCGGGCGTCTCGTGCGCCTCGACCAGGAGCTCCTCGGTGACCAGATAGAGCAGGGCGGCCACCCCGAACGCGAGCACCGCGACGAGGAAGCCGCCCGTCAGCACCTGGAGCGCGGCCCCGCCGACCGAGGCGCCCGCGATCAGGAGCAGGGCCAGGCCCCCCACGGTGAGCAGGGCGCGAGCACGCGAGGCGCCATCGTCGATGAGGGCAGCCGTGGTGGCCAGGGCGAGGAAGAGCACCTCGAGCGTGAGCGCCGCGGTCACCAGGAGACCCACCTCGGTCCCGGCCGCGAACCCGACACCGACGAGCAGACCGTCCACGGCCACGTCCACCGCCACGGTCCAGACGAGGCCGCCGCTGCCCCGGGACCCGCTCTCGGCCCCGCCGACCTCGGACGGGGCGCGCTCGGTGAGCCGTTTGACGCCGAGCATCAGCGCGACGCCGAGCGCGAACCCGATCACGGTCGGCAGCGGCGCGCCCTCGCGCATCACCTCCGGGAGCAGTTCGCCTGCCACCGCCGCGAACACGACCCCGGCGGCGAAGTGTTGGATGACGCTCTGGAGGCGGAGCCCCGGCGGCCGGAGCACCGCCACGGCGCCGCCGATCACGATGGCGGAGGCGGGGAACAGCACGTAGGCGAGGATCTGGGTGAACATGGGCGCTCGCCGGTCAGGATGCCACGGGGCCCGACACCGATCGGGTCGAACGCGCACGCCGGGCGGCCGGCGGGTCCCACGGGGACGGGCCGTCGTGAGGGGTTCGATCCCGCCACGACGGCCCGCGCACGCTCGCCGCTAGACGAACAGCTGCAGCAGTTGGTGCTGGAAGAACATGACCACGATGCCGAACGCCGTGTGACCCACGATGAACGAGCGCACCAGACCGAAGGGGTCGCGCATCTCCTCGATCGGATGGAAGTCGGTCACCACGAACGTGGTGAGCAAAGCGGCGAACATGCCGTGGCCGAACCCGCCGATCAGGCCCAGGAGCGGGTAGAACAGGTCGATGCGGGTGGGGAAATCGGGCCAGATCGCGTACGCGGGCGCATCGAAGGTGCCGGTCATGAACATCAACGCGACCCAGCCGTAGCCGACCGCGAAGGCGACGCCGCCGGCCGCCAGCACCAGGGCGCCCAGGGTCCGCGAGCGCGCGTCGAGCCGCCGCGTGAACACGGCGCCGAGCGCACCGAGCGTGTCGTAAGGCTTGCCGCCCCAGAGGATCGGCGCCTGCAGGATCGCCACCATGACGGCCGTCCCCAGCAGACCGGTGAGCACCGACGTGAGCGTCAGTTGCAGGATCACGGCTACCCTCCCCTCACCACAACCGGAAGCCCTCGATCGGCACCTGGTTGGCGAACATGCTGATGAGCGTCGGGCCGTAGGCGATCAACACGAGGAAGATGGCCAAGCCCATCCACACGTTCAACTGGTCCATGAACCGCATGATGCCGGCGCTCTTGAGGTTGCGCGCCGTGGCCCAGGGGATCTCGGGCACCTCGGCGTCGGGCAGCCGCTTCGAGGAGAAGAGCGTCCCGAACAGCACCGTGAAGTAGAAGATCACCGCGAACGTGAGGACCACGCCCGAGACGGCGGTCACCGCGGCCGGTACGGCGGCGTTGGCGTAAGCCTCGGCGAGCGCGGCGGGCAGGTTGCTGAGGTACGCCCGGCGCGGCACGGCCAGCAGACCCTGCCAGTGCATGCCGAGCGCGAAGATCATCATCCCCACGAACCAGGTCCAGGCAGCCCAGAGCGCCAGGCCCGGCCGGTAGAGCGGCTTCTTGGTCAGGTGCGGGATCAACCAGAAGGTGATGCCGAAGAACGTGAGCGTCACCGCGGTGCCGACCGTGAGGTGGAAGTGCCCGGGGATCCAGGCCGTGTTGTGGATCAACATGTTGAGGTTGAAGCTGGCGTTGATGAAGCCGCCGGCGCCGCCGAAGATGAACGCCGCCATCGCCAGGATCTGGGCCGTGAACGAGGCGTCCTTCCAGGGCAACGCGCGCACCCAGCCGAGGACCCCCTTGCCGCCGCGCAGCCGCCCACCCAGTTCGAGCGAGGCCGCCACCGTGAAGGCCGTCAGCAGGCTGGGGATGCCGACGAACATGGTCAGCATGCTGTGGATCATCTTCCAACCGGCGGGGATGCCCGGATCGGTGAACTGGTGGTGGAACCCGACCGGCGTGCTGAACAGCAGGAAGAGGAGGAACGCCAGCCGACCGAGCGGGTCGGAGACCAGGCTGCCGCCCGCCTGCCGTGGCACGAGCGCGTACCAACTGACGTACGCGGGGAGCAACCAGAAGTAGACGATCGGGTGACCCGTGTACCAGAACAGCGTCCGCGCCAGCAGCGGATCGACCCCGGCGCGCCAGCCGAGCGACCAGGGGATCATGAACACGAGCACCGACGTCACGATGCCCAGCGACGCCAAGATCCACATCAGCCAGGTCACGACGCTGATGTAGGTCACGAACGGCGTGGCCTTGTCGGGGTTGGCGCGGCGCCACACCAGCCGCAAGCGGATGACCTCGGCGGCCACCATCAGGCTCGACACCACCACCAGGGCCAGACCGACGTAGAAGGTCCAGTGCCCGAACAGCGGCGGGTAGAAGGTGTACATGACGTTGCTCGTGTTGCCGATGATGCCGACCGCAGCCAGCAAGAGGCCGCCCACGCCGGTGGCGTATGAGGCCCACATCCAGGTCATGGCCGGCCGCGCGTTCATCTCGCGCACGGGCAGGTAGAACAGCAGGCCGGCGTTGAAGAAGGTGGTGAACACCAGCGCGTTGAGCACGCCGTGGAGCGTCAAGCCTTGGTAGTAGGACTGCAGGAACGGCAGCAACGCGTAGAGGTCGATGCCGCCGTAGTTGAAGGCTTGGAACGGACCGAGCGCGGCGCCGATGAGGAGCGCCGTGAGCGCGGTGATGAAGTAGGCGAGCGACACCCGCTTGGCGGGGCCGTGGACGTCGACGGCGTGGGCACGAACGCCGGTCGCGGTGGTTACCGCCATGCGGGGCCTCCCTGGGCACTGGACACGTGGTGGGACGGGACGCGGCGAGCGGGCGTGCTCACGGGCCCACCACCGTCTCGCGCAAGGCGTGCACGTCGGCGGCGGACAGACCCGCCCCGCGGCGCTCGGCCACCGCCTCGGAGGTGAAGTCGACCTCGACGTCGCCCGACAGACCCACGATGTGATCGAGGACCGCCGCGATCTGGTCGTCGGCCAGGTTGGCCCAGGCCGGCATCACCCCGGCGTAGTTCGTGCCGTTGACCTGGATGGGGCCCTGCAAGCCGTACAGCAAGACGTTCATCAGGTAGTCGGGGCCACCCTCGAGGGCGGCGAGCTCGGCCGCGTGACCGGCGAGCGGCGGGAAGGCGCCGGGGATGCCGGCGGCCTGCGCGCCGTGACACGAGGCGCAACGCGACGCGTAGACGGCGGCGCCGTCGGGGCCTGCCCCCGCCTCGCCCGCGACGCCGGGGGCGGCCGCGGCCTCGACCACCGGCGGCGCGTCCATCAGCGAGGACGGCACGACGTCGATCCAACCCATCATGGTCTGGTGGCCGATGCCGCAGTACTCGTTGCAGGAGACCCGGTAGCGCCCCACCCGGTCGAACGAGGTGCGCAGCCGCGAGACCTCGCCGGGGATCACCTCGACGTTCAGGTTCGTGCCCTCGACCTGCCAACCGTGGATCACGTCGCGCGCGGTGAGGTAGAAGGTCACCTCGGCGCCCACCGGCACCCGCACCGTCTCGGGCTGCCACGCGAAGGCCTGACCGACGAGGCTGACCTCGACCTGGCCGGGCCCCACCACCCGCACGCCCGGCTCCACGAACAGGGGCTGGGACAGCAGCTGTTGCGGCGTCCCGCGCGCCGCGGACTGGGCGATGTGCGCGCCCTCGGTCGCCAGCGAGTAGGCGATGAGGATGACGAACATGAGCGTCATCAGACCCGAACCGGCGATCCAACGGCGCTCCCACTTGGCGATCTGATCGTGATGGCTCTCTTCCACGGTCAGTTCCTCACGATGTTCAGGAAGTACACCCCGAACCACATGACGAGGATCACCACGACCAGGAAGCCGGTGATCGCCAGCGCCCCGAGCGGGCGCTGCTCCATCTCCGGCGGGACGGGTGTGGGAACATGCCGGTCGATCGCCGGCGGCTCGGCCTTGCGGTCATCCACGTCGTGCCTCCTCGAAGCGTTGGTTCGGACGTCGGTCGTCGTACGAAGCCGGGACGATCCCGTCGCTCGTGAAGGGTGCCGGACGTGCCGACGGAATCGAGACGGGCGCAGAACCGTGCCGGCGCCTATCGTAATCATGTGGGCCCCGGGGTACACCCAGACGTGGGAGAACGACGGACCATCATCGCGGGTGCGGGCGGCGTCATCGGCGCCCGCGCGATCGAGGCGTTCGCACGCCGCGGCCCGGTCACGGTGCTCACGCGCCGGTCCGGAACGGCGTTCCCGCATGGCGCACGGAGCGTGGTGTGGGACCCGGCGGCGGCCCGGAACGGCGACGAGGCGGCGCTCGAACGGCTCGCCCGAACCCTCGACGGTGCCGACACGTTGCTGAACCTGGCGGGGTCACCCATCGACGCGGGACGACTCGATGCCGCCCACCGCGAACGGGTGCTCCGAAGCCGCATCGATGCCACCACCACGCTCGTCGCCGCGGTCGCCGGCGCTGCCAGCGCGCCCACGACCTGGTTGCAGGGATCGGCGGTCGGCGTCTACGGCGACCGGGGCGACGAGACGCTCACGGAGACGTCGTCGCCGGGCGACGCGGGCTTCCCGCTGGTACCCACCGGCGTGGCTTGGGAAGCGGCCGCATCGCCTGCCGCAGAACGCAGCCGCCTGGTGATCGTTCGTTTCGGGGTGGTGTTCGACCGCGAGGCCGAGGCGTGGCGCAACCTGCTGCTGCCGGTGCGGCTGTTCGTCGGCGGTCGCCTGGGCAGCGGGCGCCAATGGATGCCGTGGGTGTCTGGGCGCGACGTCGGCCGGGCGCTGGCCTGGCTGGCCGACCGGACCGACGTGAGCGGCGTCGTGAACCTGACCGCTCCCGAGCCGTCGCGGCAGATCGAGGTCACCCGCACCGCTGCCCGCGCGCTCGGTCGCCCGGTGTGGGCGCCCGTGCCGGCGTTCGCGCTCCGCCTCGTGCTGGGCGGGGTCGCCGACGCCCTGCTGCTCCCGTCCCAACGCGTGCTGCCGGCGCGCCTGCTCGAGGCCGGGTTCACCTTCGAGGACCCGACCATCGAGCGCGCGATGCCGACGCTCGTCGGCTGAGCGCCGGCGCCCGTCGCCGCCGGCACGGCCATCACCGCCTGCACGCCGAGCGGCCCCACCACTCGGCGCCCCCCGGACCGCGCCGGTGCCCGCGGTACATTGCGGCCATGCCTCAGACCCCCCTCCCCGTGCTCGACGGCGTGTTGCGGTCCGTCGACCCCGAGCTCACCGCCCTCCTCGAGCGCGAGGCGGAGCGTCAACGCGACGGCCTCGAGCTCATCGCGTCGGAGAACTTCACCTCCGCCGCCGTGCGCGCGGCGACCGGCACGGTGCTCACCAACAAGTACGCCGAGGGTTACCCCGGCAAGCGGTACTACGGCGGCTGCGACGTCGTCGACGAGGTGGAACGGCTCGCCCTCGACCGCGTCAAGCGCCTCTTCGACGCCACGTGGGCCAACGTCCAACCCCACTCCGGCAGCTCGGCCAACCTGGCCGTCTACCACGCGCTGCTCTCGCCCGGCGACCTGGTCATGGGCATGGACCTGGCGCACGGTGGTCACCTGACGCACGGTTCGCCCGTCAACTTCTCGGGGCAGCTCTACCGGGTGGTGGGGTACCCGGTGCGGGCCGACACCGAGCGGATCGACATGGACGAGGTGCGACGGCTGGCGCTCGAGCACCGCCCGAAGATGATCATCGCCGGCGCCTCGGCCTACAGCCGCACCCTCGATTTCGCCGCCTTCCGAGCCGTGGCCGACGAAGTGGGCGCCTTCCTGCTGGCCGACGTGGCCCACATCGCCGGCCTCATCGCGGCCGGCCTGCACCCCAACCCGCTCCCCCACGCGCACGTCGTCACCAGCACCACCCACAAGACCCTGCGTGGGCCGCGCTCGGGCATCGTGCTGTCCAACGACCCCGAGATCGGCGCCAAGGTCGACCGCGCCATCTTCCCCGGGACCCAAGGCGGTCCGCTCATGCACGTCATCGCCGCCAAGGCGGTCGCGTTCCACGAGGCGCTGCAACCCGAGTTCCGTACCTACGGGGAGGCCGTGATCGAGAACGCCCGCGCGCTGGCCGACGCGCTGACCGCCCTGGGCTACCGCATCGTCTCGGGCGGCACCGACAACCACCTGCTCCTGGTCGACTTGCGCCCGAAGGGCCTGACCGGCAAGAAGGCCGTCGACGCGCTCGACCCGGTCCGAATCACGGTGTCGAAGTCGATGGTGCCGTTCGACGACAAGAAGCCGTGGATCACCTCCGGCATCCGCCTCGGCAGCCCGGCGCTGACCACCCGCGGCTTCACGGCCGCCGAGATGGGCGACGTCGCCGCTCTCGTCGACCGGGCGCTCTCGGGCGACGACCCCGTCGCCGTGAAGGCCGACGTGATCGCCCTGGCGCGCAGCCACCCGATGCCCTGAGGGCATGACGACGAGAGCACCGGACGGGTGACCGACACCCGTCCGGTGCCTTCTGTGCGGCGGCTTCAGGGCTGCGGCTTCAGGGCTGCGGCTTCAGCGGCGCCGTTTGCGCAGCCGCTCCAAGCCCTCCTGCAGGCTCAGCCGCACCCGCTCGAGCGAACCCGCGATCTCACCGAGCTCGTCGTCACGCCGGGTGGTGACGGGCGCGGTGAGCTCGCCCATCGCCACGCGCCGCGCCTCGTCGCGCAACTTGAGCACGTCGCGTGCCATGGGTCCCGTCGTGACGGCGGCGATCAACGCGCCCAACAACGTGGCGATCGCGGTCACGGCGGCGATCGGCACGAACAGGACGACGCGCGCGTCCGCGGGCAGCAAGAACCAGGTGGCCACGGCGCCGAGCGGCCACGTCGCCAAGACCGGCAGCGCCACCTGGGTGGCCATGCGTCGTCCGAACCGTCCGCGGCGCCGCTCCGAGCTCGCCGCGATCTCGGTCTCGGCCACGCCCGAACGCCGCAAGACGTCGTCGGGGGGCGGGCTGAGCGTCAGTGGCGGTTCGGCGGCGGAACGCTTCTGGCGGTAGACGGGCTCGGCGTGGCGCGCATCGACGTCGCGTCGGTCGGGCACCGGCGTGCCGGCGCGGCCGTCCCCGTCGTCGGGACGCGGTACGACCGGCCGTCCCGGCACCGCCTCGGGTTCGTCCTCGGCAGGATCCACCCACCGCCGCGCGCCACGGGCCGTCGCCTCGTCGTCGGTGCCGGGCACGCCAGCGTGGGTCGCGTCGCCGTCGGTCGCGTCGGCGCCGGGCTCGACGGCCCGCGCCGGCTCGGAGGTCGTGCCGGCCTCGACGAAGGTCGACTTGACCCGTCGCTCGGCGAGACGTTCTTGGGTGCTGCGGACGTCGTCGGGCACGTCGGTGGGCAGGACGATGTCGGCGGCACCGAAACCGGCCTCGCTCATGGGCGTCAGCTTGGGATCGCGTTCGGTACCCCAGTAGGTGGCGTCGACGGACGGTGCCGAGGACGGGTCGTCGGGTGCCATGGGCGGGACCGGCGCGCCGACGTCGTCGGTCGTGCCCGCTGCGCCGGCCGAAACGGCGCCGTCGGACCCACCCGCGGCCTCCCCGTTCGTCGCCGGCGGCGCGGCCACCGACCCCTCGCCGCTCGAGAACGGGTCCTCGCTCGGTCGGAGCGGCCGGTGCAGCGCCACCACGCCCGCCGCCTGCAACCGCAACGCCACCTTCATGGCCCGCCCCTCGGTCGACGGGCGGGTGAGGACGCCCGGCATGCGGGCCACCAGCGCGCGCGCCCGCGTGTCGTCCAGCCCCAGCGCGTCCTGCACGCGCGAGACGGTCACGTCCGGCGTCTCGTTCGGCTTGCCCACGACCTCGACCACGAAGCGGTTCTCGCTCATCGGTACGTCCCCTTCCAACTCAACGGTCACCGTCCACCCGACCGTACCCGTGATGGGCCAAGACGGCCTCGGCACGGGTCAAGAAGTCTTGTCGTCCTTGCGCCGACCGGAACTGACCGGCGACGGCCTGCACGAGCGCCCCGAGCTGGTCCTCGGGCAACAGCCGCGGGCTGTGGCCGATCGCCTCGAACGCGTCGTCGACGAAGATCTCGCCGATCGGTCCGGCCACCGCCACCGCCGCCCACATGAGGCCGGGGACGAGCGACGGGTCGACCAACGCGGTGGCCGCCAACTGCCCGTTCGCCCCGAAGCCCGCGACCCCGTCCTGGTCGATCGAGAGCGACAACAGCAAGCGGTCGGTGGGGAGGTCGATCGTGACCGAAGGGGCCACCACCCCGACCTGGAACGCGAAGCGCCCGTGCTCCCAGCCCAGCAGGTGGGCGAGCGCCGGAACGCCGACGATGCCGCCCAACTCCACGTGGGTCACCCGGCCGCGCGTCAAGAACACGGCCCCCGCTCCCACCCCGTCGTTCACGACGCTCAAACGGCCAGCCGCCGCGTTGTGCGACAGGTACTGCAGGATGTGGGCGAGCACGCCAGGGCCGAGCCGACCTTGGAGCGCGTTCACCTCCTCAGCATGGCACGCGCGCGCCCCTGCGCATGGCGGGTGCCGGGGACCCTCGGCCCCCGCGCGGGCCCTGCACTCCCCTCACCCGACGCTGGTGTAACCTCGTCGACGTGAGGCCCCGACGCACCGTCCCCCACGTGTTCTACGCGCCGAGGCAGCCGTGAGTTACGCCCTGTCGCAAGCGATGCGCGCCATCCGCGGAAACTGGGTCGCGAGCGTCGCCACGATCACCACCATGACGCTATCGCTCACCATCCTGGCCGGTTTCAGCCTCATGAGCCTGAACCTCAACCAGGTCCTCGCCGCTCTCCAGAGCGAGCTCGAGGTCACCGCCTACCTGACCGACGAAGCCGACGGAGGGCGTCTGCTCGACACCGTGCGGGGGTGGCAAGAGGTCGTCGAGGTGAGCTACGTGGGCAAGGACCGGGCGCTGGCGGAGCTCGTCAGCGACCTGCCCAGCCTCGCGACCGCGGCCTCGCTGGTCGACAACCCGTTGCCGAACACGCTGCGCATGCGCCTGCTCGACCCGGCCCAGACGCCGGTGGTGCGGCTGCGGCTCGAGCAGCTCCCCGGTGTGGTCGACGTCGAGGACGGCACCGACGCGGTGAACACCTTCCTGGCCGTGAGCGAAGCCCTGCGGGTGGTGGGCGTGATCCTGATCGTGGTGCTGCTGTCGTCGGCGCTGTTCGCCATCGTCAACTCCATCCGTGCCGCCATCACCGCGCGCGAGGACGAGATCGAGGTGCAGCGGCTGGTGGGCGCCACGCGCAGCTTCATCCGGGCGCCGTTCCTCATCGAGGGCTTCGTGCTGGGCCTGATCAGCGCGGTCGTGACGCTGGGCCTCGCCATCCCCGGCTACCAGCTCGTGGTCGCGCGCCTGGCACCCCAGCTGCCCTTCGTCCCCTTCGTCCGCGACGGCGTCCTGCTCGGCCAGGTGGCCGGTCTGCTGGCGGCGCTGGCCCTGCTCGTCGGCCTGGTGGGGAGCGCCATCTCGGTCTCGCAACACCTGCGCGAGCGAACGTGATCCCGGCGGTCGCGCGGGCGCGCACCGGCGGTCGCCGCGGCGGCCGACGGCGCGCGCTCGGACGCCTGGCGGTCGGTCTCCTCGTCCTCGTGGCGTTGCCCTGGGGGGCGACGCAGGTCGACCAGAGCACGCGCTTGCAGCTCGAGGCCGACATCGCCGAGGGGCAGCGGTTGCTCGAGGCGCGACGGGAGGAGATCGACGAGATCACCCGCGACCTGGGCGCCATCGACGCCTCGCTGCGGGCGCGCGTGGCCGAACGCGACCAGGCCAGCACCGACCTGGCCGAGCTCATGCGCCAGCGCAGCGACCTGCAGACCGGCATCGCCACCCTCGAGGCGGAGGTGGCCGCCACCGAGGCACGTGTCGTGGACCTCGAGGCCGACCTCGAGGCCGTGAAGGGCCGCGTGCAGGGGCTGCTCGTGAACCTCCACCGCCAGCGGGCGGCCGGCTACGGCACGGCGCTCGCGAACGCCGAGAGCTTCCACGACCTGGCCGTCCAACAGCGCTACCTGGGCCTCATGGCGGCGCAGGACGTCGAGGTGGTCACCGAGCTCGACAGCGTGATCACCGAGCTCAACGACGCGCGCACGCGCTTGACGACCCAGATCGAGGAGCTGCGGGAACGCGAACGCCAGTTGGCGGCCAACGCGGTCGAGCTCGAAGCCACCCGCACCCGGCTCGACACGCTCATCGCCGAGCTGCGCGCCACCGAGGCGGGCCGGCAAGCCGAGCAGCGCGCGCTGCTCGAAGCCCAGGACGAGCTCGCCGCCCAGCTCAACCGGCTCGACCGCGCCCTGGCCGACGAGGTCGCGCGCCTCGAGGCCGAGGAACGCCGCTTGCGGCAGCAGGCGCAGGCGTTCGTCGACGATCGGGCGCGCAGCAACGCGCTGACGGCCGAAGCGGACGCCACCCGGGCGCGCATCGACAACCTCACCAACCCGGTGCCCTCGCCGGCGGCCGGCTACGTCGCACCGCTCGATACCAGCACGCTGCTCACCTCGTTCGGCGAGGGCAACAACAGCTTCGTGCGGTTGCGAGCGGACGCGGCGGGTGCGGCCGTGCGAGCGGTCCGGGGCGGCGTGGTCGTCTCGGTCACCCCCATCGGCGCCAACGACGGCTACCTGGTGGCGATCCAGCACGATCCCTCCACCACCACCGTCTACACCAACCTGCGCCCCCCCGTGGTGGCGACGGGCGACGCCGTCGACGGCGGCACGGTCCTCGGTTACCTCGGCGGCGGGTCGCTCATCCCTCCCGACGTGTTGCACTTCTACCTGCGCCGCACGAGCGGCGACGGCAACGGCGTGTTCGTCGATCCGGCCCCCGTCCTCGGGCTGTAGCCACCGACCGCGGCCGGGCGTGAGCAGCGTCACACGCCCTTCATGAAGGTGGTGGGTCCGTCGACTAGAGTGGGCCCATGCGCTGCTCCGCGTGCGGATCGATGGCGGCCCCCGGCATGCGGTACTGCGGCATGTGCGGTCGGCCCCTGCGCGACAGCGGCGAGGAACGCGAACGCCGGCGCGTGAGCGTCGTGTTCGTCGACCTGACCGGCTTCAGCACCATCACCCACGGCCTCGATCCCGAGGAGCTGCGCGACCTGGCCGACGAGGTCCTCACCGACGTCGCCGGCGTGGTCGAGGACTACGACGGGTACGTCGACGCGTTCCGTGGGGACGGCCTGATGGCCGTGTTCGGCGCGCCGCACTCGCACCCCGACGACCCCTACCGCGCGGTCGTGGCCGCCGAGGCCAGCCTGCGCGCCATCGAGCGGGTGGGGGCTGCCAAGGGCGTCGACCTCAAGGGCCGTGCCGGCGTCGCCACCGGGACGGTCATCGCGGGCGCCATCGGGACGGGTCGCGTGCGCGAGTACACCGTGATGGGCAGCACCGTGAACCTGGCCAGCCGGCTCGAGCACGCGGCCGGGCCGGGCGAGGTGTGGACCGCCGAGGAGACGTTCCAGACGTCACGCCACCGGCTGACGTTCGACGTCGTCTCGCCCATCGCCCTGCCGTCGTTCCCCAACGTCACCCACGCCTACCGCCTGGTGGCGAGCGAGAGGCGCGACGACGACCCCTACGCCGACGTCCGCTTCGTGGGCCGACGGCGCGAGCTCGACCAAATGGCGAGCTGGCACCGGGACGTCCGCCAGGCCCGGCGCGCGCGGGTGGTGTGGCTGGCGGGCGAAGCCGGCAGCGGCAAGACGCGGCTGTTGCGCGAGTTCGCCGACCGCCTCGACGCCGGCACGTTGGTGCTGTGGCTCCACCCGCGGTCGCAGGAGGACACCCCCTGGAACGAGCTCGCCAACCAGGTCTTCGGCCTGCGCGACGCCGACGACGTGCGCGCGCGGTACGCGGCCGTGCAACAGGCGCTCAGCGAGCTGCTGCCCGGCCAGCCGCGCTGGCACCGACTGATCCTGGAGAGCCTCGACCTGGCGCCCGAGATCGCCTGGAAGCGGCTCGAACGGCGCGCCGTCGACCGCACGCTGCTGGCCTGGCGCGACGTGCTGGTGGCGCTCGCCTTCGGCCGTCCCGGTGTCGCCTCGGTCGTCGTCCTCGTCGAGAGCGACCGTTTCGACGCCGAGCTCGAGGCGTTCGTCGACCGGCTCGCCGGGGCGACGGCGCCGATGCTCGTGGTGCGCACCAGCCGCGGCCGCGACCTGCCCACCGGCGTCGAGGTCTGCACGCTCTCGGCCCTGTCGAACGAGGAGAGCCTCGAACTGCTCGGTCAGATCGCCGACCCCGTGTTCGAGGTCGCCGTGCGTTCGCTCGTGCATCAGGTCGGCGGGGTGCCGGCCTCGGTGTTCGAACTCGCCCGGGCCCTGTCGATCACCCAGGACACCCACTTCAGCGGGTCGTTGACCTCGCTGCTGCAGACGCGGCTCGACATGCTCGACCCGTCCGCGCGGCGCCTGCTCGCGCTCGCGGCGCTCTCGGGCGAGCGCACCTGGGAGGGGTTGCTGCGCGCCTTCGCCGGCGACGTGCGGCACGGCCTGCAGCTGCTCCGACGCTCCGACCTGCTGCTCCGGCAGCCGACGTCGAGCCTGCCCGGCGAGACCGAGTACGGCTTCCGCAGCGAGCTGCTGCGCCACGCGGTCCTGCAGATGACGCCCTTCTCCGAACGTCCGGCGCTCCACCTGCACGTCGCGACCTGGCTCGAGCAGCACGCCCCGCTGCCCTTCTCGGAACTGATCGCCGAGCACTTCGAGAAGGGGGGCGCCGCGGAGGCCGCCTACGTGCATTACCTCACCGCGGCGGCGGAGGCCGAGAGCGACGAGGATTACGCGCGAGCCGACCGGCACTACCGCCGCATGGCGTCGCTCGACGTCGGCCCCAACCAGGCGGCCGAGGGTCTGCTGACCTACGCCCAGGCCGCCGTCCAGCGCGGCGACCGGGCGCTGGCCCTAGCCCAGCTCGATCGCGCCGACGCCGCCCTCACCGATTGCGTCGACGAACCCTGCGAGCACCTGCGCGCCACCGCGCGGCGCCTGCGCGACGAGGCCCAGGGCATGTTCACGCAGCGGCCCGTCGACGCCGCGCCCGTGCCCGCCCTGCCGGAGCCGACCAAAGCGACCGACTGAACCTCGCCGCGGCCGTGCTCACAGGTCCGCGTCCAGCGCGAAGGTGCGGAACCAGTCCCGGAAGCCGGGCTCGATCCTCACGAGCGCCCGCGCCACGTCCCCACGCGCCCGGGCGCCCGGTCCGGTGTCGACGTCGGCGAGTTCTTCGTGCAGCCGCTCCGCGAACCCCCACCCCTCGCCCTCCACCAGCGCCCACGCTCGCCGCGTGAACGTGCCTTGGAACCAGATCAGGTCGTTGAGCCGCAGCTTGCCGCGGGGGCGCTCGAAGGCGCCCAGGTCGCGCCGCAACTCGCCCGTCGCAGGCTGACGGGTCCGACCGAAACGCGGCGGCGCCGCCGCCTCCGCCGCGATGCTCCCCACCACCTGCACCTCGCCCCACGCCAGGAACCGCTCCAGCACGCTCTGCGCACCCGTCTCACGCAGGGCGGCCAGGTAGAGCACGGTGGCCAGCAGCTCGTCGAGCCACTTCACGTGGGTGCGCAGACCCGCGGCCTGGGCCACGGCGTGACCCCACTCGTGGCCGACCACCAGGTCGAACAGCTCGCGCGCGTCGGCACGCACCCACGGCGCCTCGGCCAACGGCACCGCGCCGGGCCGAGCTTCGAAGGGTGCGAGCGCCCCGGTCGGCGCCCGCACGCCCGCACGGGCCGCGGCGAGCAGCACCGGCTCGAAGCGCTTGAGCAGCCGTCCCGGCACCTCGGCGGCGACCACGATCGCCGTCGTCGGTCCGGCCGCCAGCGCGGTCGAAGCCGGCGTCGGTCGGGTGCGGGCGAACGGCCAGCCGTAGGGCACGGAGGTGAGCCGCACCCAGTCCTCGGCGCCCGCCACCCACAGCTCGGTGGGGCCGTGCAGCTCGAAACGGGCCTGGGCGGCGAGCTGCAGCGGACGCAGGAAGGCCTGGAGCTGGGCCGCCCGACCGCGGGCACCCGCCGACGCTCGCGCCGGCAGGATCGGGTCGGGCAACGGACGCAGGTAGACGCCGCGAAGGGGATCGGCAGAGCGGGCAGGCACGACGGTGCAGCGTACCCGCCCTGCCCGGTCGCCCCCGTCTCATGTGGGCGCGCCGTGGAGGCGCGCCCTCTCATGAACGCGCTCGGCCGGGGAGCGGGCGCGGCGGCCTCCCCACCCACGCCGCTCCGCGAGGCCGAAGGTGGGAGACCCGTCCCACACGTGGACGATTGCACTTCGCCGCGGAAGGTGCGTGCTAGACTCGTTTTCAGCGTGTCGCGTCCTCCCGCCCACTTCCTCGCCGTCCTGGTGGTCCTGTTCGGGCTGCTCCCGGGCGCGGCGTGGGCCCAAGAGCGCCACAACTTCCTGTCCATCGACGGCGCCATCGTCGACGACGCCGGTCCCTACTACTTCATCGCCTACGGCGACAGCGGCAACGCCTTCATGCGGGCGGGCGCCTTCGCCGAGGCCGCCGGCCTCGACCTCACCTTCGACGGCACCAGCAAGCGCCTGACGTTCTCGTCGGGGGTGCGGCGGGTGGTCATCGACGCCACCGCCGACGTGCGCGCCGGGCTGGTCAAACGCGCCGACGTGGTGCGCTACGACGGCGGCAGTTTCGAGAGCCCCATGGCGATCCTCGTCGACGGCGTGTCGTACGTGCCGATCACCCCGGTGGTCGCGGCGCTCGGCGGGGACTCCGGCTGGCATGCCGAGGCGCGCGTCGTCACCGTCGACCTGCCCGACCCCAACGCCGGCGTGCAGCTCGCCGCACCGCGGCTGGGCCTCACCGACGGCGTCAGCCGCGTGGCCCTGGACCTGCCCGCCGGCCACCCGTACCAGGTGGCCGTCAACGGCTCGTCGCTGGCGGTGCTGCTGCCCGGCGTGAAGGCACCCGCCTTCGCCCGGACCGTCGACGAGGACCCGAACGTCGAGCGGCTCGCCTTCGAGGTCCTCGACGGGGTGGTCGCCCTGGTGGTCCACACCCGTCACCCGCTGGCGCCGACCGGCCAGGGGTACCGCGTCGGCACCCTGCCGCGCGGCGACGTCGACACCGTCTACGTCGATTTCGCGCCCACCGTGACGGGCGCGGCGGCGACCCCCATGTCGGGGGGCGTCACCGCCGTCGGGCCCCTCCCGACCGCGCCGTTGGCCGTGGCCGAGGCGCAGCCGAGGCGCCACACGGTCGTCATCGACGCCGGCCACGGCGGCCACGACCCGGGCGCGACGTCGAGCTGGGCACGCGAGGAAGACATCGTGCTGGACGTGGCGCTGCGACTCAAGGCGCTGCTCGAGGCCGAGGGCGTGCACGTGGTGCTCACCCGCGACGACGACACCTTCCTGACGCTGCAGGAGCGTTCGACCTTCGCCACCACCGACCGCAACGTGTTCGTGTCGATCCATGCCAACTCGGCGGACGCCAGCAGCGCGCAGGGCATCGAGACCTGGGTGTTCGGACGACCGCTCGACCCCGGGCTCATCAGCCGCGCCATCGACGAGAACGGGGGCGGCGACGTCGGCGCCGCGCGCACCGAGGAGGCCGCCGCCATCGCCACCGACATCGCCGGCGACATCCTCCGCGAGACGCAGCTCAACTACTCGCTGGCGCTGGCCGACATGGTGCAGGGCCGCCTGGTGCGGGCCACCGACGCCAACGACCGCGGTGTGCGGCAGAACCTCTTCTACGTGATCCGCAACAGCCGCATCCCCGCCATCTTGGTCGAGGTCGGGTTCGTGTCGAACCCCGACGAGGGCCGCCGCTTGGCCGACGCCGCGTACCGCGCCCAGGTCTCCGACGCGCTCGCCGACGGCATCCTGACCTTCCTGCGCGAAGGCGGCACGCTCGCCAACCGCTGACGCTGCGCGCCGGCCCGTCCGGGGCCGGTGATACGATGCCGCCGAGATGTCGGCCGCCCGTACACCCCGTTCCAGCCGTCGCCCGCGTCGCATCGTCGAGGGCGCCGGCGGCGTGGTGCTCAACGACGACGGCCTGGTGCTGCTCATCCGACACCGCAACGGGTCGTGGGTGTTCCCCAAGGGGCACGTCGAGCCGGGCGAATCGAAGGCCGAGACCGCGATGCGTGAGGTCGAGGAGGAGGCCGGGGTGCAGGCGACCGCCGTCGACCCACGCCAGACCTGGCAGACCGAGTACGTCAACCCACGCCGCGAGGGACGCCGCATCACCTGGTACCTGCTCCGCACCAGCGCGCGCGAGGCCGTGCTGCGCGAGGCCATCTTCCCGACCGGCGGCTTCTTCCCGCCCGACGAGGCCATGCGGATGCTGGCCTTCGACGAGGACCGCGCGACGCTGAAGCAGGTGCTGCGCGCCGCACGGCGCGCCGGTCTGCTCGAGACGGACGCCGTCGGCTCGGCCAACACCGCGGAGCACTCCGCGTGAAGGCGCTCGCCGACGGCCTGCTCGGCACCACCGGCCACCTGACCGGGCAACAGGCGCTGGCGGCGCTCAAGGGTGCGCTCGGCGCCGGCACCGTGGCGCTGGCGCAATGGGAGGACGACGGCGTCCCGACGGTGCGCGGGGTGGCCCTGATGGCGATCGTCGACGGCGAGGTCAAGACGCGCCACCTGCTCGGCCGCTTCGCCGGGCTGGCGGCCGTCGAGCTGGGCCTCCACGCCGTCGCGCACAGCGCGACCGGCGTGCCCACCCTGCCGTCGGTGGCCCCCGACGCGGCGATCGACGCGCTGCGTGCGCTGCCGCGGCTGGTGCCCGGTCGCGCCCTGCCGGCGGCCGCGGTGCCCGTCGCGGCGCTCCTGACGCGCCTCGAAGCCAAGGCGTGGCACGGCGCGCTGGTCGCCCAGGCGGGCGACGGCGTGGCGCTGGCCGTGCTGGTGAACGGCAAGGTGGCGGCGGCGAACGCCCACCGGCCGCGCTCGTCGGGCGGCACCATCGCCGACGGGCTGGACGCGCTCCGGGCGCTGGCACGCTTCAGCGGCGAGGACGGCGCCACGCTCGAACTGGTGCCGCTCGATCCGACCACCGCGTCGGCCGTGGCCGGCTACGCCGCCCGCCGCACGCGTCCGCCCGCCGACGGCCAGGGCAGCGGTCTCACGATCGACGCCGAGGGCGTGTCGCTGGTCGTGCGCGGCGACGCGCTCCTGCGGGTGGCGGCCGCGCCGCAACGCCGCGGCCCGTTCGCGCTCATCGACGACGCGTCGGACAAGCTGCGGCTGCCCGACGAGGCGCCGGGGTGGGAGGCGCGCCGCTACGCGCTGACGCTGCGCGGCCGCGACGCCCTCAACCCCATGACCGACCGCTGGCAGCGCTTCCGCAACGTGTTCGGCACCCGCGGGCAGCGCCTGCTCGAGGCCTTCGGCGAGGGCGCCACGCTCGAGGAGCTGGCGATCACCCACGGGGTCGAGCTCGAGGAACTGGGGACGTGGGTCAAGAAGTGGGGCGAGGAGGGGTTGGTGCGGGGGGGCTGACCGAGGGGGCCCTGACGGCGGCGGCGCCCCGCGCCCAGGCAGCGCCGGTCACCAGGCCGGCGAGCGCCAGGAAGCGCGCGTCGATGACGAAGGTGTCGCCGACGTTCACGATCGCGAAGGCCAACCAGGTCGCTTGCGCGGCGACCGACCAGAGCCCGGGGCGGTGCCGCGCGAGGGCAGCGACGACGGTCACGAGGAACGCCACGACGACCGCCAGACCGACCAGACCGTAGTCGAGCGCGAGCTCGAGGTAACCACTGTGCGCGTGCGGGAAACGCACGGGGCGGATGGCGGGTTCCACCGTCTCCACCAACCGCTCCCAGGCCTTCGGGCCGTGGCCCAGGACCGGCCGGTCGACGATCAGCTCGAGCGCCACGCCCCACAGGGCCGAGCGCCCGGTGAGTCCGACGGCCTCGCCGCTCGTGGGCTGCCGCACCCCCACCCACAGCGCCAGCAGCGCGGCCAGGGCGACGAACGCCGCCAACGCCAACCGGCCCCGGCCCGCGGGCGACATCGGTCGGGAGGCGTCGCCTCGCAGCGCCTGGAGCGCCAGCCATCCCACGCCCCCGAGCGCCGCCGCCATCGCGCCGCGGCTGCCGGTCGCGGCCACCACCGCGAGGACGGCGAGCGGCAACGGCCAGCGCCACCGGACCCCCTGCGGCCGGAAGCGCGTCAGCGCCACGGCGCTGGGGACCACCATGGCGGCCAGCGCCCCGAGCACGTTCGGATGGAAGGTGAACCCCGCGATGGGGACCCCCTGGGCCGAGGTCAGCGCGGCGACGAGGTTGGCGCCGATCCCGATCGTCAGACCGAGGGCGATCGCGTCGGCGTCTTCGGGACGCGCCACGGCCGACCACAGGGCCAGCAGCGGGGCGATCGCGGCCAGCCCGACCGTGAGGAGGAGCCCCGGGACCGACACCGTGCCCGCGAGACCGACGAGCACCAGCACGGCCGCGGTCGCCCAGGCGGGGCGCCACGCCAGGGGCGCCTGCCGGCGGCGCGTGGAACGCGCCATCGCCACGACGAAGAGCGCCCCGCCCACGGCCGGGACCGTGACGAGGCCCGCGGCCGCGCCGATCAGCGCGGCGCTCCGCCAGCGGTCAGCGTGACCCATGCCCCCCCTCCTGCCAAGGTCGCGGCGTCGGCCTGCGCGATCGCGACGGCGATCCAGCCGTCGGCGCCCACCCGCAGGCGCGCCGACGGCTCGCCCGGCGGCCGCAGCGTGGCGTTCGCCGCGCTCGTCGTCGCGGTCAGGGTCACGTCGCCGCCGTTGGCCACGGGGACGACCTCGGCGCGCACCTCGCCCACCCCACACCAGCGCTCGGCGTGCACCACGGTGCCACCCAAGCGGAAGCGGACCGAGCGCACGGCGTCCTCGGGACCGTCTTCGGAGGGACACGCGGCGACCACCACCGTGCCCGGCGCCTCGCCGAGCGTCATGGTGCCGTCCCATCGGGCCCACGCCACCACGGTCAGCAGCGCGAGGACCACCAGCGCGATCGTCGTGCGATCAACGCGCGGTGACATGACCCACGAACCGATCGACGCTGCGGTACCCGAGCGGCGTGGGGACCTGCAGGAAGGCCTCGACGGCGTACTCGCCCGGGCTGAGGTCGGCCGTGGCCACCCACTTGAAGAGCGTCCCAGCCGGGAAGGGTTCGCTGCGCTCGAGCTGGCATCGCACCTCGCTGGCGCACAGGCGGACCAGCAGGCGCGTCGGCCCCTCGGCCTGCACCCCGGCGAACACGACGAACCGCTCCCCGGCCGCGACGGTGCCGGGGACGAGCACCCCGAGCAGGTCGGCGCCGGGGCGCGTGGTCACCAGCAGGGGGCGGGCGGCGACCGCGACGGCGGCGAGGACGAGGGCCACCGTCAGCGCCGGCACGAGCGACCGGCCGATCACGTCAGGCGCCGCGCCGGCTGCGGCGCCCGACGAGGTCGCGGACGAACAGCCCGACGGCGAACCACGGCTCCACGAGGTACCGGCGCCAGAGACGCCGCGGCTCCGACGCCAGCCGGTACAGCCACTCGAGCCCCAAGACACCCAGCCAGCGCGGTGGCACCGGGATGACGCCGGCGACGTAGTCGATGCAGGCGCCGGCCGTGAGCAACACCGGCACGTCGACGCGGTCGTACACGTGCAGGAGGAAGCGCTCTTGGCGCGGCATGCCCATGCCGACGATGAGGACGTCGGGCCGGGTCTGCTGCAGGCGCTCGACGACCGCTTCGAACGCGGCGGCACCCGGTTCGAGCGGGAAGTAGCCGTGATCGGTCTCGATCGCCAGGCCGGGGTAGCGGTCGCGCAGGATCTCGGCGCCGCGCGCCGCGATGCCGGGCTTGGATCCGACGTAGTGGACGCGCCAGCCCCGCTCGACGGCCGTGCGCATGAACGGGTCGAGCCAGTCCATCCAGCCCGTCCGGTGGATCGGTGCCACCGGCAGACCGAGCATCCGGCCGAAGTAGACGATCGGGATCCCATCGATGCGGATGCGCGTCGCCAGCTCCTGGGCGCGCCGCAGGTGCGCGTCCCGATGCACCGTGTAGACGCTGTGCAGGTTCTGGCTGACCATCATGAAGCGCTCGCGGCGGCGCACGGCGTCGTCGATGAGCGCATGCATCTGGGGGACGGTCATGGCGCTCACCCGGACGCCGAGCAAGCGGTGGTCGCTCACGAGCGGCACCGGCCCGTCCTGCCCCCCGCCCGTGCCGTCGCTCACCACGCTCGCGCCTCCCTGGGCTCGAAGGGGTCGTCGGCCCGGCGCGCACCGACCGCCACGACCAACGCCACGAACACCCACCATACGAACATGAGCGACGCGTCGAGGTCGAACGCGACGGTCAAGCTCATGGCCATCGCACCGACCACCACCGCCCGCCCGACGCCGAGGAAGGCTCCGGCGGCGGCGGGCCACGACGCCGGCGCCCGGGACCGCGAGGTGGCGCGCCAGATCGTCCACCAGAGCACGACGAAGGCGACGAACCCGAGGAAGCCCTGGCGGTACAGCGTGCCTAGCAGGTAGCTGTGGGACCCGGCTGGGTAGATGAAGGTGTCGGCCACCCCCTGGATGTTGCGCTCGGTGCCCCAGCCGAGCAGCGGACGCTCGGCGAACCCTTCGAGGGTCCGCGCGTAGATGGTCAGACGCGACGAGGGGCTGCCGGTGCCACGCGCGTACACGACCTGCTCGACCCGGTTCACGACGTCGCCCACGCCGGGATCGAGGATGAGCGTGGCGCCGGCGGCCACGATCGCCAAGGCCGCGACCAGCACCCGCGGCATCCAGCGCTTCCTGGTGTACACGACGAAGAACCAGACGAGGCCCACCACCCCCAGCCCGACGGCGGCCGCCCGACCCGTCGTGAACACGAGGTTGACCAGCAAGAGGAGCGCCACGATCAACCCCAGCAGACGCGCCCCGAGCCCGCGGCGTGTCATCGCGGCGAACACGATCAGCGGCAGCGTCAGGGTGATGGCGGGCGCGTAGCTCGTCGGCCACAGGAACACGCTGCTGATGCGGAAGTAGGTGCCCAAGCCCGCGAACCAGCTCGTCCACCCGAGCGAGCGTTCGACGATGTTCGAGCCGAGCGCGGTCGCCGCCAGCGACGACGGCAGCAGGGCGCCGAACGGCGAGGCGAAGCTCCCCCGCGCGACACCGAGGACGGCCAGCAGACCCGCCACGCCGGCGATCGCCATGGCCACCGTGAGCGCCCGGAGCAGCACCCGCACGTCGGCCCAGGTGCGCACCGCACCCGGCACCACGACGAGCAGCATCGCCGCGGTCACGTAGGTGGCCAGGTTCTTCACGAAGGTGGCGTACCGGTCGGTCTCCACGATGAACAGCGCGGACGCCAGGTAGACGGCCAGGAACACCAGGAGCGCCGTCAGGACCGAGCTGGCGACGACGCGTCGCCGCCCGACGAGCACCTTCAGCAACGGCGGCAACAGCAACAACGGGTACGCGAACTGCTCGATGCCGAGGACCCACCAGAGCGGCAGGCCGGCGATCACGAGGGCCACGTCCTGGAGGGGCGTCGCGGTCACGAACGGGATGGTCGGGCGCAGCCGGAGGCGGTTCATGCGCCGTCCAGCACCTTCAGGTAGGCGTCCGTCGCCACCCCGACCTCGTACCGCCGGAGACGCTCGCGCGGGACCCGACGCGGGTCGGCCAGCGCACGCCCGATCGCGTCGGCCACCGCCGCGGCGTCACCCACGGGCACGAGTTCGCCCAGGTCGCCGTCCTCCAGGATCTCGCGGGGACCGGTGCGACAATCGGTGGCCACCACCGGCGTGCCGGCCGCCAGGGCCTCGATGAGGGCGGTGGGCAACCCCTCCCACCGTGCGGTCGAGGCGAAGACGGCCGCACGCGCCAGGTACGGCAGCACGTCGGGCACGTGACCGGCGAAGCGAACGTGCGCGTCGAGCCCGACTTCGGCCACCCGTCGCGCCAACGCGTCGCGTTCGGGACCCTCGCCGAGGATCAGCAGGCGCGCGTCGGTCCGCCCCCGCACCAGCGCGAAGGCGCGCAGCAGCGTCGCGAAGTCCTTCTGTGGCACCAGGCGACCCACGCCGACGACCACGGGTGGCGCGTCCGGGCCCAGCCACGGATCGTCGAGCGGCGCCGCGAGACGTCGGTCCAGGTCCGGACCGAGGACCGGGTTGGCGATGCGGTGCAGCCGCTCGCGCGGCAGACCCAGGCTGACCAGGCTGTCGAAGGTGCCCTGCGAGACGGCCACGACCGCGTCGGCGCGCGCGTAGGCGCGGCCGATGACGGCGCCGAGGACGCGTCGCCGCACGACGCTCGTCGACAGCATGTCGACGGGCAGGTGCTTGGTCACCAGCGTGCGGACCGAACGCGGGGCGGCCAGCAGGAGCGCCAGGTTGGCGCGGGTGATGCCGCCGATGAGCGCCTCGAGGCGCTCATCGGCGACGACGTGGCGCAGGGCGCGGACGCTGCCGACGTAGCCGCCGCCCGCCAGCGGACGATGGCGGACGCCCGCGGGCAGGTCGAGCGCGACCGGGCGCTCGTCCAGCGTGCATACGACCATGTCGCGTCCCCGCGCGGCGAAGCCGCCGGCCAGGTTGACCAGGACCCGTTGCACGCCACCGCCGCCGAGGTCGGGCAGCACGATGCCGATCCGCTGCCGGCTCACGTGGTCTCCATGACGCCCAGGACGTCGGCGGTCGCCGCCCGGAGCTCGGCCCGGAAGCGCTCGATCGCGACGCCCGTCCGCTGCACCACCGCCTCCGCGTCCTGCCGGCCGATGCGCGCCAGCGCCTCCTCGGCGTCGAACGTCGTCAGGTCGAGGCACAGGTCGTCGAGCTCGAGCATGGTCATGATGCCGCGGGTCTTGGGGCCGAAGTAGGAGACGGCCAGCGTCGGCGTGCCCGCCAAGAGCGCCAGGATCACCGAGTGGAAGCGGGTGCCGATCATCCAGGCCGCTCGGCCGTAGAGGGACGCCAAGGCGCGCGGCCCGAGGTCGTCCTCGATGAGCACGGCCCGCTCCGAGGCCACGCGTCCGTGCAACGCCCGCGCCGGCCGCCGGTCGTCCTCGGACGGGACGGGGCCGAGCGTGTGGGCGACGATGGCGACGCGCTCGACGAGGCCGCGCTCGAGCGCGAGGCCGATGAACCGCGCCATCTCGGCCACGAAGGCGTCGGTCGCCTCGGCGCGCCCGGTCGAGGCGTACGCCTGCCGCACGGTGACGACCCAGTACCGACCCGGTCGCAGCCCGGTGCGCTCCAGGAGCGCGGCGACGGCCCCGTCGTCGTCGTTCGGCGAGAGGGCGAAAGCCGGGTCGGGCACCAGCGCCAGGCGCGCCTCCGGTACCCCCAACGATCGCGCCACGTCACGCGACAGCGCCTCGCGCACCAGCACCCGCCGTGCGCCCCGCAGCACGTCGGCGACCAGCCGGCGTCCGATCGGGTCGTCGAACGGACCCAGCGACTGCCCGAAGACGACGTACGGTCGCCCGAAGCGGCGTGCGAGCCAGTACGGGTAGAGGAGGCGGGCGAGCCGGACGGAGGAGCCGAGCCCGCGTTGGGCGTAGAGCGTGTGCCCGCCGTTGGCGATCACCAGGTCGCTGTGCGCGATGGCGTCCGCCAAGGGCGTACGCGCCCGCACCGCCAGCGCCCCGAACGCGGCCGTCGTCGACGCCAGCGCACGCACGAGCGACGCGAAGCGCAGCGTGGCCCGTTCGGGTTTGGGCACCGGGCTGGCGATCACCACGGCGTCGGGGAACGCGCCGCGGAGGTGGCGGTAGGCGTCCGCGAAGCCCGCGTGACCTTCGTCGAGCATCGACGCGATGGTGATGCGGGCGTCCGGTCGCACCTCCCGCACCAGCGTCAAGACCCCCTCGGCGATCGCCGAATCCCCCTTGTTGTCGTCGTGCCAGACGCTGGCCAGGACGACGTGCGGGGGCTCGCGGCGCGGCTCGTCGATGGCGGCTTCAACGAGCGCGGCGGTCTCCATGCGTCAACTCCCTCCGGAGGATAAGGTACCCGAGGACCGCGTTGAGGACGTAAGCGACCCCCATGCCCGTGGCGTAGACGGCGACCGTCGTCGCCGGCGTGGCGCCGCGCGAAGCCACCAGCGCCATCGTCCCCACCCCGAGCGCGAAGCGGACGGCATCGAACACGAGCTGGGCGCGGGTCCGCTCGAGCAGGTTGAGCACCGACGACACCGGGACGACGGCGAACTGGACGAGCAGCATCGGTGCCAGGGCGCGCACGAAGCGCCCCGCCTCGACCCACGCCCCGCCGAACACCCACTCGAACGCCAGCGGGGCCGCGACCGCGAGCACGACCACCGGCACCAGCCCGAGCGCGAACAACCGCACGAGCGTGCGCCCGTACAGCCGCAGCGCGGCCGGCGATCGCGTCCGGACGAGGGCGCCGAACTCGCCGACGAACACCTGCCCTACGGCGAAGCCCACCACCGTCACGGGCGCCGCCACCACCCGCTGCGCGAACGCGAAGCCGCCGGCGACCTCGGGTCCGAAGGCGGCCAGGACCACGAGCAGGGGCACCTGGTTGCCCGCGCTCTGCAGCAATCCCGACGGGGCGGCGAAGGCCGGGAAGCGCCAGTAGGAACGGGCCGCCGACCAGAGCGACCCCGCCGACCACGGGACCGAGCGCAGGGTCGTGGCGAACGAGCGCGTCATGCGCGCCATGCCGGCCGCGCCGCCGACCACCTGCCCGACGATGAGCCCGTAACCGGTCCAGCCGAAGAGCCCGGTGAGCGCCTGGAGCGCCACCTGGCTGACGTTGCGCGTCACCTTGCTGAAGGACAAGGTCCGGTAGGACCGGGTGCGCGCCGACCACGAGGCGAGGACCTGGTACCCGCCCAGGCCGACGATGCCGAGCGCCAGCCAGGGAGCGACCAGCGCGGGCGCGAGACCCGGGGGCGCCCATCCCACGGCCGTGACCACGACCCCCGCCACCAGCGCGGTGGCGAGGACCGCAGCGAAGGCCACGAGCGCCAGCCGCACCGCCACCGCTTCGGAGGCCGGGACCGGCACGGCGATCTCGTAGCGCAAACCGGCGACCGACACCACCATCATCAACACCGCCAGGAAGGCGCCGTAAGCCCCGTAGTCGGCGGGCGTGTAGAGCCGGCTCAGCAACGGCGCGGTCGCGACGACGACCAGGTGGCCGGTGCCGTTGCCAGCGATGGTCCACAGCGAGCCACGCGCGAACGCGCTGCCGGCCACGCGCTCGGCGATCAGGCTCACGAGCCGGGGCGGACCTCTGCGGGGCATCGCACGAACCTTACCGGAGACGCCCCGGGCCCGGGTGGCGGAACCGCGGCCGGGACCGACGGTAGACTCGCCCTCGTGCCCGACCCGGTCCCCCACGACGTCGACGTCACCGTCGTCATCCCGCTCTACCAGATGGGGGATGCGATCGAGCGCACGGTCGCCTCCGCGCTCGCGCAGACGCAGCCACCGTTCGAAGTGATCGTGGTCGACGACGGGTCCACCGACGACGGCCCGGATCGCGTGCAGGCGGTCTTCGGCGACGCCGTGCGCCTCGTACGGCAGGCGAACGCCGGTGCCGGACCGGCGCGCAACCGCGGCGTCGCCGAAGCGACCACGCGTTGGATCGCGTTCCTGGACGCCGACGACCTGTGGCTGCCCGACCACCTCGAGGCGCTCGCTGGCGCCGTGGGCGCCTTCCCCGAACACCGCGTGTTCGTATCGCGCAGTCGCGCGGTGCCCGAACGCGACGCCGTCGCCGGGCAGGTGCCCGCGGAGGTCGAGCGGGCGCGCGCCGAGAGCGCCGGTCGACGGCCGCGGGTCATCGACTACTTCGCCGAGTCGCTCGTCAAGCAACGACCGTTCTTCCCCACCACGCTCCTCATCGAGCGGGCCCTGCTCCTCGAGAGCGGTGGCTTCGACGGGCGCTACCGACGGGGTCAGGACATGGAGCTCATGGGGCGGGTGGCGTTGGCGCACGAGATCGTCGGGACCGACCGGATCACGGCCTGGTACGTTCGCAGCACCACGCCCATCCGGCCGGGGCCGCGGCGGAACCCGATCCGACGGCTCGACGACGTGAACGCGAACCTGGAGGCGATCGCGGCGCAGGCCGAGGCCATGTCGGGTGACGCCGGGGCCAGCCGCGCGGCGTACGTGGCCTGGCGCCTGCGGATGGTGGCGGCCCGGTGGGCGCACGCGGGCGACCTGGTGGGCGTGGTGGGGTTGCTCCGGGTCGCACCCCGGCATCTGCGATGGCGGCTGTCGCGGTTCGCGCTCATCGCCGCGCTGCCGCGCCCGCTGCGCACCTCGCGGTTCGACTGACGCGCTTCGACGGCCGTCCGGCGTCCACCGCGGTGGCTCATGCCTCAGGGCACACCCACCCCACCGGCGTACGATGCTGCACATGAACGTCACCATCATCGGCACCGGCTACGTCGGTCTCACCACCGGCCTCGCCCTCTCGTTCATCGGACACGACGTCACGTGCGTCGACATCAACGAGCGGGTGGTCGAGCGCCTGCGGGCCGGGGAGCCCACGATCTACGAGACCGGCCTCAAGGAACTCCTGGCCGAGACCAAGGCGCGCCTCGGGCTCAGCACGTCGATCCCGCCGCTGAAGGGCCGGGGCGTCGTCCTCATCGCCGTCGGCACGCCCACCCGCGGCGACGGCGACGCCGACCTGCAGTACGTCGACCAGGCCGCGCGCGACGTCGCCGCCGCGATCCAACCGGGCGCCGAGTTGACGATCGTCAACAAGAGCACCGTGCCGATCGGCAGCGCCAACCACGTCCGCGGCATCGTCGAGCGCAAGCTCCTCGAGCGCGGCGTCGATGCGACGGTGCACGTGGCGAGCAACCCGGAGTTCCTGGCCGAGGGCCGCGCCGTCTCCGACAGCTTCTACCCCGACCGGATCGTCATCGGTGCCGACCACCCCGACGCCACCGCCATGCTGCGCGAGCTCTACGCGCCGATCCTGGAGCAGACCTTCGAGCCACCGGCCGCCACGCCACGGCCCGAGCGCTACCCGTTGCCGAGCCTGATCACGACGACGACCACCTCCGCGGAACTCACCAAGTACGCGGCCAACTCCTTCCTGGCGACGAAGATCAGCTTCATCAACGAGTTCGCCGGCCTGGCCGAGCGCGTCGGCGCCGACGTCACCCAGGTGGCGCGCGCCATCGGCCTCGACGACCGCATCGGCACGCGCTTCCTCCACGCCGGCATCGGCTGGGGCGGCAGCTGCTTCGGCAAGGACACGCGCGCGATCATCGCCACCGCCGGCCGCTACGGCTACGCGATGGACATCGTGAAGTCCGCGGTCGAGGTGAACCAGCGGCAGCGCCATCGGGTCGTCGAGAAGCTGCAGGACCACCTCAAGGTGCTGCGCGGGTGCACCGTGGGCCTCCTCGGGCTGGCCTTCAAGGGCGGCACCGACGACCTGCGCGACGCGCCGGCGTTGACGCTCATCGAGTCGCTCGACGCGCGCGGCGCGGTCGTCCGCGCCCACGACCCGATCGCCATCCCGAACGCCCGGACGCAGGTGCCCGACCTGCCGGCGACGCTGTGCGACAGCGTCGAGGAGCTGGTCAAGGGCTGCGACGCGGTCGTCATCGTGACGGACTGGAACGAGTACCGGCACCTCGACTGGACCGCGCTGGCCGGCGCCATGCGCGGCAAGCTCGTGCTCGACGCCCGCAACCTCTTGAAGCCCGACGCGCTCGCCGGCAGCGGGCTCACTTATGTAGGCATCGGCCGCTGACCAGACGCCACCTGCGGACGGCGCGACCGCGCCGCCGCTACACTCGCCGGGCATGGTGAACGCGCGCGCCGTCCCTCCCCTGAGACGCGGGCTGGCCTTCCTGGCTGGCGTCGGCTTCGCCGCGATCCCCACCGTGGGCCCGTACCTGGCGATCCTCGGCGTGCTGAGCGGTCGTCTCGAGCTCCAGCGGGCCGATCGCTGGTGGTGGGCGGCGGCGGTGCTGCTGGGGCTGCCGTTCGTCGTCCACGGGGACGTCTGGGCCGGCCTCGGTGCCACCGGCCAAGCGCTGGCGGTGTGGTTGATCTTCCGCTCCGCGTCGGCGCTGCGCGCGTCGACCGACGCCACCACCTTCCCGCGCGACGTGGGCGCCGGTCTGCTGCTCGGGTTCGTCGGCGCCATGGCGCTCGGCCTGGAACGCGCCGGCGAGTGGCGCCTCGACACCGCCCGGTCGGTCTTCGACCTCGTCGCCTGGACCGGCAGCCCCGCCCTCTACGGCCACGCCATGTTGGTGCTGGCGGCGCTGCTGGCGGTGGTGCTGCCCTCGCCGCGCGGGCGGGTGGTGGCGCTGGCGCTGGGCGCGATCGCGGTGCTCGTGTCGGGCGCGCAGGAGGCGGTCCTGGCGTGGCTGTTCATCGCGATCGGCCTGCGCTTCGCGGGTCGGCGCGGCTCGCGCACGACCGCCCTGGCGGAGTGGGCGCTGGTGGTGGTCATGCTGGTGGTCGCCAGCGGGGCGACGGCACTGGTCGGCGCCGGCCGCACCGGGTACCGGCTCGACCTCGCCGCGGACGCCGCCGGCGCCAACATCTTCCGCGGCACCGAAGCGCCCGCCGCCGACTGGTGGTACCCGCTGGGCGTGCGCTTCACGGCCGCCCCCGGCGACGTGGGGGGGCAAGCGCGCACCGTCTTCGACGTCACGAAGACCTCGACCGACCCCTGGTCGCGTCTGCAGCAGATCGTGCGGCTCGAACCCGGGGCGAGCTACGTCCTGGCGGTGTCATGGCGCGGTACGGATGGCGCTCGCCCCGGCCTCGACGGGTGGGGGCGTGAACGCGATGGCGGCACCGTCCACACGCTCGGTGCGACCTGGTCCGACGGGACCTGGCGCACCGCCGGCGGTGGCGGCCTCGCCGTCGAGGCGGCCGAGGCGTTCCCCCTCGGCGGCGGCTGGACCCGCGGCCACGTCGCCTTCCGCTACGACGGCCAGACGCCCGTCACCTGGTACGTCGGGGCCGTTCCCGACCGGAGCACCGACGTCGGCACGACCACGTCGTTCGCCGAGCTGCAGCTCGTGGAGGGCGCGGCGCCGGTGGCCTACGTCCCCACCCCCGCCGACCGGGGCCTCGCCGACCTGCGCACCACGCGGCTGCCGCTGTGGCAGTACGCGGCCGACGCGATCGCCGCGCGGCCCTGGCTGGGCTGGGGGCCGCAGGGCTACCTGCGCGCCGCCCACGCGCTCCACGCCTCGGAGGTCGCTCAACGTCCGACCGCCGCCCACGCCCATTCGCTGGTCCTGGACGTGTGGGCCGAGCGCGGCCTGGTGGGTCTGATCGGCCTCTTCCTGCTCGCCGGCGTCCTGGCGCTGCGCGTCGTGCAGCAACGCGACCGTCCGATGGCGGTGGTGCTGGTGGGCGTCGCCCTGCTCAACCTGTTCGAGACCACGCTGTTCAACGGCGCCGTCTTGTACCCGTTGGCCGCCGTCCTGGGCTGGCGCGCGGTCGGCTCGCGCCAGGTGGCGCGGACCCAGACGGGCTTCGGCAGCGCGGCCGCCGTGCGCCTGGCGCTCGCGGGCGCCGACGTGCTCACGGCGATGGTGGCCATCAGCGTGGCGGCGTGGGCGACGCGTGGCGGTGTCGGCGTGGGCGTAGGTGGCGCCGCGGGCGGCGTCGTCGGCACCGCCGCGGGCGCGGGCGCCGACCTGGCCGCGCTCTGGACGCCCACGCTGCTCTACGCCACCCTGCTGTGGCCGGCCTTCGCGTGGGCCTCGGGCCTCTACCCCGGCTACGGGCGGGCGCTCCGCGACGAGTTGGCGCGCGGGGTCCGGGCCGCGGCCGCGGCGGCCGTGAGCTTGGGTTCGATCGCGCTGGTGCTGCCCGGCTCCGTCCCCATCGGTGGCAGCGCCCTGGTCCTGGCGGGCGCCCTCACGGTGGTGGCCGCGCCGCTCGCGCGCATGTTGGTGAAGGTGGCCCTGCGAGCGGCGCGCTTGTGGGGGCGTCCGGTGGCGATCCTCGGCACCGGCCCGATCGCCGAGCGGGTGACGCGCTACCTGCTCGATCATCCCGGCCTGGGGCTCCACCCCGTGGTGGCGTTCGGTGACGCCGATTGGCACCTACCGACGCTGCCGGTCACCGGGCGGCTCGACGCGGCCTGGCAGGCGCTGCCGCGACTGAACGTCCAGCACGCCATCGTGACCCCGGAGTCGGCGGCCCGCATCGGCTACGACGAGGTGCTGCGCCACGCCGAACGGTCGCTCCGGTTCGTGCAGTTCGTCCCCGACCTGCACGGTGTGCCCGCCTCGTCCGTCGTCGCGGCGCCGTTGGGCACCACGCTCGGCCTCGAGGTGCGCAACCAGCTGGCCTCCCACACCAACCGGGCCGTGAAGCGCGCGTTCGATCTCGTCGGCGGCCTGGCCATCCTGCTGGCGCTCAGCCCGCTGCTGCTCGTCATCGCCCTGTGGATCCGACTCGACACGCGCGGTCCCGCGCTCTACCTCTCCCCCCGCGTGGGCCGCTACGGGCGCACGTTCCGCTGCGTCAAGTTCCGCACCATGCATGTCGACGCCGAGGTGCGCCTGGCGCGCATGCTGGCCCTCGACCCGGCGCTCCGCGCCGAGTACGAGCGCTACCACAAGCTCGACGCCGACCCGCGGGTGACGCGGGCGGGACGCTTCCTCCGCGCCTTCTCGCTCGACGAGCTGGCGCAGCTCTTCAACGTCGTCGCCGGCGACATGAGCCTCGTCGGCCCGCGCCCCTACCTGGTCCGCGAACTGGGCGAGATGGGTCCCGAGCGCGAACTGATCTTCCTGGCCCGGCCGGGCATGACCGGCTACTGGCAGGTGGAGGGCCGCAACGACGTCACCTTCGACGAACGCCAAGCCTTGGAGGCCGCCTACGTGCGCAACTGGTCGGTCTGGTGGGACGTGGAGCTGATGCTGCGCACGCCGGTGGCGGTGCTGGCGCGGCGGGGGAAGTGACCCTCGCCTACGCCGTCGGGGAGCCGACGTCCAGCATCTCGCCCCAGGTGAAGTCGTACGTCACGGGGTGGAACGGCACGTAGCCGGCCGCCGGGAAGTACGTGAGCTCGCTGAAGTAGATGCGCTCGCCGACGACGTAGAAGTCGGCTCGAACGAACGGGATGTCGTCGGCCAAGGCCTCGGCCGCACTCAGGAGCACGTCCAGCCGCGCCGGACGCGGCGGATGCAGCGCCGGCTCGACCACGTCAGGCGGGCCGCCGCGGGTGACCGGCTTGTGGACCGGCACGACGTTCCAATCCCGATCGAAGGTCACGCGCCGCGCCCGCTCCTGCCGCCCGAAGAACACCTGGATGAAGCGGGCGCGACCGTTGAAGACCAGCACCTTGTAGTCGGCGGGGCTCTCGCCGCGACCGTTCCCCAGGTACTGCTCGGCGTACACCTGCGGTGGGATGTCGAGGAAGTGCCACTCCCAATCGGCGCGGCCGTGCCGATGCCCTAGCCACGTCGTCGCCACGCGCCGCGCCTCGTCCTCGTCGAACGGTCGCCGCAGGATGCGCACCTGGTTCCAGCCGTGGTTGGCCTTGAGGACCGACACCTCGGGGAGTTCTTCGAACGACAACGCGTCGGCGTCGGGTGCCGCGTCGTAGACGTGGGGCAGGCAGATACCCGGAGCGCGCTCCGAGACGAACGCCCGCACCGCCAGCTTGTCCGCGCGCTCGATCAGCCGCGGGTCGCGGTTGTGGCGCAGCCACCAGGTGACCTTCTCGTTGAAGGTCCGAGGCTGCCGGTAGTTGGGGAGATAGCCGAGGCGGCCGTAACCGTAGAGCGCTCTGAACGTGTCGTCCGAGATCCACGGGCGGAGGCGCTTCGACGTCTTGACGATGGCGCGACGCCACACTCGTTTCACGGCCGATACGCTAACACCCCTTACAATGAGAGTTTCATCCGTGCCAGAGCCGCTTCGCGCAGGAGACCGGGGGTGCGAGGGCGCCGGCGCGGGGGCGCGGTGGCGCGAGCACAGCGGCGGCGCGCCGGGCTAGCATCACGACGGGTCATGCGAGCCGTTCCGGGAGGTGCATTCGCCACATGGTCATCGACACCCCACTCCGGCTCCTGCTGACGGGCGGCAGCGGACGTCTGGGCCATGAGTTGCGGGCGCGCCTGCCGGCTCTCATCGCCCCGCCCCGCGACGACCTCGACGTCACGGACCCGGCGTCGGTGCGCCAGGCCCTCGAGCGCCACCGGCCCGATGTGGTGGTGCACGCGGCCGCCTTCACCGACGTCACCGGTGCGGAGCGCGATCCCCAGAGCTGCTGGCGCGTGAACGTGCTGGGCACGCGCCACGTCGCCGCGGCGTGCCGCGACACGGGCACGGTGCTCGTCCACGTGAGCACCGACTACGTGTTCTGGGGCGACGCGGACCCCGTTCGGGCGGCCCGCGGCGGCTACCGTGAGGACGATCCCACCGGACCGGTCCGCAACCGCTACGCGCTGAGCAAGCTGGCGGCCGAAGACGAGGCGCGCCAGGCGCCGCGCCACCTGATCCTCCGTACCAGCTTCCGACCGCGGACGTGGCCCTACGACAACGCGTTCACCGACGTGCGGACCAGCCAGACGTACGTCGACGAGATCGCCCCCGACCTGGCCCTCGCGATCGCGCACGCCCCCCGGCTCGTGGACGCCGGGGTGAGCCTGCTCCACGTGGTGGGACCAGCGACCACCATCTTCGATCTCGCCGTCCGCCGCGCCCCTGACGTACGGGCTTCGACGAAGGCTGCCGCAGGCGTCGCCTTGCCCGACGACGTGGTGCTGGACCGGTCGCGGTGGCTGGACTGGCGCGCTCGGCTTCAGGCCGACGAGGACCGCGTCTGACCCATGGTCGCGTGTCCACCGAAAGGGACCCGCGTACGATGGGCCCATGCCTACGCCCTCCCGGCCCCGTGCCACCCTCGTCACCGGTGGTGCCGGCTTCATCGGTAGCGCGGTCGTGCGCGAACTGCTGAAGCGCACCGAGGACGCCGTCGTCGTGCTCGACGCCCTGACCTACGCCGGCGGCCGTGACAACCTGCCCGACGACCCGCGTGTGCGACTCGTCGAGGGTGACGTCGCCGACGCAGGCCTCGTCGCGACGACGTTCGCGGACCAACGCCCCGCCCGCGTGCTGCACCTGGCGGCCGAGAGCCACGTGGACCGCAGCATCGATGGGCCGCTGGCCTTCGTGCAGACCAACGTCATGGGCACCGCCACCCTGCTCGAGGCCGCCCGCGCGCACCTGGCGACCCTCGACGAGCATGCCCGCGCGGCGTTCCGGTTCGTCCATGTGAGCACCGACGAGGTGTTCGGCAGCCTGGGACCGGTAGGCACCTTCGACGCCACCACCCCGTACGACCCGCGCAGCCCGTACAGCGCCACCAAGGCCGGCAGCGATCACCTGGCGCGGGCCTGGCATCACACCTTCGGGCTGCCGGTCATCGTCACGAACTGCAGCAACAACTACGGCCCGCGACAGCATCCCGAGAAGCTGATCCCGCACATGGTCCTGCGGGCGCTCGCCGGCGAGCCGCTGCCGGTGTACGGCGGCGGCCAGAACGTGCGCGATTGGCTGCACGTCGAGGACCACGCCCGAGGTCTGGTCGACGCAGCTCTCAGGGGTACGCCCGGTGCCACCTACCTGTTCGGCGGCGAAGCGGAGCGAACGAACCTCGATGTCGTGCACGCCCTATGCGCGACCCTCGACGCATTCCGGCCCGAGGGCGCGCCGCACGCGCGCCTCGTCACCTTCGTCGCCGACCGACCCGGCCACGACCTGCGCTACGCCATCGACACCACGACGGCCCGTGATGGGCTCGGCTGGCGCCCCGAGCACGACCTGGCGACGGGTCTGGCCGAGACCGTGGCCTGGTACCTCGACCACGGGCCGTGGTGCACGGCGCGCGTCGGCGCCGAAGGGCTACGCCGGATCGGCCAGCCCACGACGGGCCGTCCCGCCGCCGCCACGCCTGCCCCACGAGACGGCCGGTGACGCGACCCCGCGTCTCGACCGCTGGGCGCCGCGGGATCGTGCTCGCCGGCGGGAGCGGCACTCGCTTGCATCCTGCAACGCTTGCTGTAAGCAAGCAATTGCTTCCCGTGTACGACAAGCCGATGGTCTACTACCCCCTCACGGTGCTGATGCTGGCAGGCATCCGCGAGGTGCTGGTCATCAGCACGCCCCACGACCTGCCGCTGTTCGAGCGCCTTCTCGGTGACGGGAACGCGTGGGGGATGCGGCTCTCGTACGCCGAGCAAGCGTCACCCGAAGGCTTGGCCCAGGCGCTCACCATCGCGGAAGTCTTCCTCGAGGGTCGCCCGAGTGCGCTGATCCTGGGCGACAACCTCTTCTTCGGCTACGGCTTCACCGAACGCTTGCGATCTGCAAGCGATCGCAGCGAGGGCGCCACGATCTTCGGCTACCAGGTCCAGGACCCGCAGCGGTACGGGATCGTTAGCTTCGATGGCGAAGGGCGCGCGGTCGACATCGTGGAGAAGCCGGAGCACCCGACGAGCGACGTTGCCGTCACCGGGCTCTACTTCTACGACGCCCACGCGCCCTCCTACGCCCGAGCGCTAGACCGCAGCGCCCGGGGCGAGTACGAGATCACCGACCTCAACCGGCGCTACTTGGCGGCAGGCACCCTGCACGTCGAGCGCCTCGGCCGCGGCTTCGCGTGGCTCGACACAGGCACCCACGAAAGCCTGTTGCAGGCGGCCACGTTCGTCGAGACGGTCGAGCAGCGCCAAGGTCTCAAGATCGGTGCGCCGGAAGAGGTGGCGTGGCGCAACGGGTGGATCGGCGACGCGGCGCTCACGGAGTTGGCGAATAGGTTGGGCAAGACGGCATACGGGAGGTACTTGGGGGGGTTGGTGCTCGAAGCACAGCGCCGCCCTGATGCCTGATCCCACGTCGCGCCCGATCGGCGCGGCCGCACGGCCTACGTCGGATCGACCGCGGCGGCGCCGTCGACGCCTGCACGGTCCCGATCCAGCACCGACGGCGCCTCGTACGTGAAGGCCCCCGGGAACCCCATCGGCACCACCTTGCGCTTGCCGCTCCAGCCACTCACGTCCACACGCATGACCGTGGTGCGCGCCAGCTCGTCGGCCGTGATCGCCCGGTAATCGCGCCCGGGCGCCAGCTGCGGCGCGTACTTGTCCAGCAGCGCCTGAAGCGCGCTCGCCGCCTCGACGGCGTCGTCGACCACCACCGCCGTCCCGAACGCCACCACGCCCGCGTACTCGACGCTGAACTCGAGCGCCGTGTCGGCGGGCAGCAGCCTCCCCATCTCGTGCACCGCGAACGACACGGGTCCGCCGGCCTCCACGTTCGACCGGGTGCGACCGCGGTGGGCGGTGTGGAGGTAGATGGCGTGCCGATCGGCGTCGTACGTGAACAGGTTGACGTACAGGAACGGACGACCGTCGTCGACGGTGGCGAGCGCGCCCACCGCCGCGGTCGAGAGCAACGACGCGATCCAGGCGTCGTCCTCGACGGCGCGGTCGCGGCGGCGGACGGTGGCGGGGTCGGTGGGCATGGGCGCCAGCCTAGCCGGACCGAGGGGCCAGCGGAAGCTCCCCCGGTGCGCGGTCGCGCCCACCGTGGCATCCTCTTCTCATGGCGGTATCCCACGACGGCACGCCGATCCTCGTCGACCTCATGCACTTGGACGTGCCCGAGGCCATCGCCAGCTACCTGGTGCCCCTGGACGGCGAGGCGTTCGCGATCGTCGACCCCGGTCCGGGTTCCACGTTGGCACGGCTCGAGCGTGAGATCGGCCGGGCGGGCTTCGACCTGGCGGCGCTCGCGGCCGTGTTCGTCACCCACGTCCACCTGGACCACGCCGGCGCGGCCGGAGCGCTGGCCGGCCGCACGGGCGCCGTCGTCGTCGCCCACCCACGCGCCGCGCCCCACCTGGCCGACCCGTCGCGCTTGCTGGTCAGCGCCGGTCGGGTCTACGGTGACCTGATGGAGCGGCTCTGGGGCGACATGGTGCCCGTGCCGGGCCCACAGCTGCGGGTGATCGAGGACGGCGAGACGATCACGGTCGGCGGGCGCCGCCTCACGGCCCGGGACGCGCCGGGCCACGCCCGCCACCAGCACGTCTACCGGCTCGACGACGGCCGGCTCTTCCCCGGCGACGCCGCCGCCATCCGGCTGCCGCACCAGAAGACGCTCATGCCGGCGACCGCGCCGCCCGAGATCGACCTGCCGGCGTGGAAGGGGACGCTCGACGCGCTCGAGGCCGATCCGCCCACCCAGCTCTTGCTGCCCCACTTCGGTCCGGTCGACGACGTGGCCGATCACCTGGCACGCCTGCGGGTGGCGCTCGACGCCTGGGCCGACGTGGTGCGCACGGGCCTCGCGGCGGGCGAGGACCCGGCGGCGCTGGCCGAGCGGCTCGAGGCGTTCCTGCGCGCCGAGCTCGGCGCCGAAGGCGTGTCGGCCGAAGCCGCCGATCGGGCGGTCCGGGCCGCGGGCCCGCGCATGTGTGTGGTGGGGTTGACGCGCGCGCTGAGGGCGACGTGACCGACTGGAACCGGGCGGCGGTCCACGCCCACGTCGACGCCCACCTGGAGGAACACGTCGAGCACGTGCAGCGCTGGGTGCGCCAGCCGAGCGTCAGCTGGGCGTCGCGGCCGGGCGAGCCGCACCAAGGTGTCCGAGCGATGGCCGACCTGGTCGCCGCCTCGTTCGACGACCTCGGCTGTCGTGACGTCCGCGTGCTGGAGGGGCGCTATCACCCCGCGGTGTGGGCCTACTACGACGCCGGTGCGCCGGTGACCGTGCACTCCTACGCCATGTTCGACACCCGCACGGTCGAGGCGTCGCGCTGGTCACACGACCCGTGGGGCGCCGACCTCGTCGCCAAGGACGGGTACGCGCGCGTGCTCGTCGGTCGCGGGGCCATGGGCGCCAAGGGGCCGTTCGTGGCGTTCCTCAACGCGCTGCGCTCGATCGTCGCGGTCGAGGGCACGCTGCCCGTCAACATCGCCTTCCTGGCCGAGGGCGAGGAGATCATGGGCAGCCCCACCTACGCCCGCCACGTCGAGGACCACCGCGACCGGCTGGCGGGGGTGGCGGCGAGCTACTGTCCCAGCAGCGCGCAAGCGGGTCCCGGCGCGGTGACCGTCGGCCTGGGGCTCAAGGGCATGGTGGTGGTCGAGTTGACCGTCGCCGGCGAGCGCTGGTCGGGAGCGCCGGCGCGCACCATCCACAGCGCCGCCGCGTCGCTGGTCCACTCGCCGCCGTTCCGCCTCGCGCAGGCGCTGGCCACCCTGACCGAGCCCGACGGCAGCGGCTGCCGGGTCCCCGAGCTGGCCGCCCTGTGGGACCACCGCCAAGCTCTCACGCACGGCCGCGCCGAACTCCTGAGGAAGATCGCAGCGCGGACCGAAGGTCGTGACTGGCGCGACGTCCTGCCGGTGGGTGGACGCGGCAACGTCGACCGGCTGCTCACCGAGGCGAGCGGGATCACGCCGCTGGTCGACCTGCTGTACGGGCCGACGTTCAACGTGGCCGGGCTGCGCGCCGGGTTCCTGGGGCCCGGCACCGACACGATCCCGTTCGTCGTCCCCGGCAGCGCCACCGCCACCATCGACATCCGCACCGTCGTCGACCTGCCCGCCGACCAGATCGTCGCCGCCCTCCGGCGCCACCTCGACGCGCACGGCTTCGACGACGTCGAGCTCACGGTCTACGCCGCCTTCGACGCGCACCAGACCGATCCCGAGCACCCGCTGGTGACCGCGGCCGTCGAGACGTCGAGGGCTTGGTCGTTCGAACCGGTCGTGTGGCCCATCCAACCGGGTGGCGGGCCCTGGACGGCCGTTCCCAACGCCTTCGGTGTGCCGTGCCTGCGCGGGGCGGTACCCGGCGGCGGGACCGGTGGCGACGACGAGTACCTGGTCATCGACGGCAACGAACGCACCGCCGGGTTGGCCGACACCGAGAAGTTCCACACCGACCTGATCCACGCCGTGGCCGACGCGCTGCGGCCCCTCGCCTGAGGAGACCGACATGCCGGACAAGACCGTCTACCCCGCCTCCGACGCCAGCGGCAAACTGCCGCTCTCGCCCCTCACGCGGATCGGCGACACGCTCTACACCTCCGGGCAGGTGGGCGTCGACCCCGCGACCCGGACCGTCGCCGAGGGCGTCCGCGGTCAGACGCGCCAAACGCTCGTGAACCTGCGCGCCGCCCTGGCGTTGGCGGGCGCCGACCTGTCGCACGTGGTGAAGGTCACCGTCTTCCTGACCGACATGGCCGACTTCGCCGAGTTCAACGAGGCCTACCGCGAGTTCTTCCCCGCCGACCCGCCCGCCCGGTCGACGGTGGGCGTGGTGGCGCTGGCGCGACCGGAGCTGGTGGTGGAGATCGAGGCGGTGGCGGTGGCGGCGGGCTGAGCGCACGGCGACGGCGCGTAGACTGGAACGTCGTGCCAGCGTTCACCAAACACCTTCCCATGTGGGTCCGCCACAGCGCCCGGTACCTGCAGCAGTACGTGTGGCGGTCGTACCCGTCGTACGTCGTGCGCAACCTGCCGCGCGCGCTGCGCCCCGTGACGCACCACGATCACCTGCGCCGCAAGATGCTGTTCGACCGGCGGCCCATCATGGTGACCTTCGCCGACAAGACGCTCGCCCGCGAACACGTGCGGGCGAAGATCGGCGATCACGTCCTCACGCGCGCCTACGCCATCACCGACGATGTGCGCACGATCGACTGGGCTGCGCTGCCCCGCACCTACGTGTGCAAGGCCACCCACGGCAGCGGCGGCGTGATCGTCGTGACCGAGGACGCCGACCCCGGCGTCACCCTGCCGCCCCCCGAGGAGGCGCGCTGGCGCCGCTTCTTCATCCACCCGGACCGTGCGACGCCAGAAGCGATCACGGCGATCGGCCAGCAGTGGCTGCGCACCCGCTTCGGCTGGGGCGCCGGCTCGACCCACGAGTGGCAGTACCGCGACCTGACGCCGCGCATCCTGATCGAGGAGTTGCTTCAAGGGCCGGACGGCGGGCTCGCCGCCGACACCAAGCTGTTCGTGTTCCACGGGCGGTGCGAGCTCGTGACCGTCGTGCGCGACCGCATGCACGTCAAGCGCACCGACCGCTTCCGACCCGACTGGACCCGGGTCCAGATCGCCGGCGCGCCACCGCCGCCCGAGGTCGAGGTCGAACGTCCGGCCAACCTCGACGAGATGATCCGCATCGCCGAGACCCTCGGCGCCGACACCGATTTCGTGCGCGTCGACCTCTACGACCTGGGCGACCGGATCGTCTTCGGCGAGCTGACGAACACGCCGAACGCCGCGCGCGGGAAGATGGACGCGGCGTACGACCGGATGTTGGGGGCGTACTGGCGGGTCGGTCGAGCGGGAGTGAGGGCGTGAGGGGGGCGAGCGGGGAGTTCTGACGCGCGCGCACCTATGCCGGCCACGCATCAGGACGCGCACAGGTGCTCCAGGTGACTCCCCCTTCACCCAGGGCTGCTACGGCGCCTCGCAGAGGGGCTGCGCCGTCGAGTCGTAAGCGTCCAGCGTCGCGACGGGGTCGGCACCGCTCGGCACGATCGGGACGCTCGCCTCGAAACGCGCCACGCCCAGCTGGCCGTCCAGCGTGTTGCGCCACTCGGCATCGTGCACGACCTCGATGACGTCGAGGGTCTGCCGCAGCTGCCGATCGGATGCACGGAACGACGTCCCTGGACCCTTGGGGCCCGCCAGTCGTGTGTCGGGATCCGTCAGCCAGGCGATCAGGTCAGCGGCCCGACGCGACCCCGTAGCGTCGATCGCCTGCAACGCCGCCAGGGTCGCTTGGTAGCCGGCGAACGCGCTCGACTCCATGAGGGCAGCGTTGCGGGCTCGGAACTGCTCCGAGGTCTCAGCGCCGACGGCTCGATCGGGCGCCCAGGCGACCACGCGGACGGCGTTGCGCCCCGGAGCCGTTCGTTCGTTCTCCGCAGCGAGGTAGTCCCTCGTCTGGGCGACGGGACCGGTGAGGGGAGCGACGGAGAGCCCCGCATCCTCGGTGATCAGCTGACCCTCGAACGCGATCTGATCGGCCGGGTCGACCATCAGCAACACCCCGTCCGCCGCGGCGGCGTGGATCGCGTCGAAGATCGAGCCGTACGCCGGGAACCGGTCGGCCGCAGCCGCGACGCCGACGATCTCGCCCCCGCGACCGTGGCGCGCCACCGCGCGTTCCGCCGCCTGCGCACGCAGGGCCCCTTCCTCGTCGTCGGCGTGGACCACGAACCACCGCCGCACCCCGGCGTCCGCGAAGCGATCCACCAGGACGTCGAGGTACGCGTCGGCGCCGGCCTCGACGTGGAGGGTGGTGGCGTCGCAGCGCGCCCGAACGGTCAAGTCGATCGAGCCGCTGTTCAGGAACAGGACGTCCCGTTCGGCGGCGACGCGAGCGAGCCGGTCGGCCTGACCCTCGCCCACGCCTCCCACGAGCACGTTCACGCCCTCGGTGGCGATCATCCGTTCGGCGGCGCGCTCCGCGGCGTCGGCGCTGGGCGTGACCGCGTGGCGCACGACCGTGTCGGCGGCGGCCGGGGCGATGTCGGCGCCGTCATGCATGGCCATGAGGGCGCCGTTGCGGGCGGCGTCGCCGGCGAGGTCGTAGATGGATGCCAGGTTGGTCGTCGCTCCGGTCGTGGAAGGGCCGATCACGCCGATCAGCGCCGGCCGGTCGGCAGGATCGTCGGGAACCCCGACGCTCACGATCGGCGCCGGTTCCTCGATCAGGGGGACGCCGTACGAGGCGAGCACCCCCTGGATCTCCTCCCAGCGCTCGGCGATGGCGACGTTGAGCAGGTCGCGCAGCTGGTCGTCGCCTGGGCGAACCGCCATGGTCATGGCGAAGCTCATGGGGAGGAACGGTGGCGCGATGTCGGGCGTGATCGGCTGGATCCGCAGGGCGTCGCCGTAGTCACGGGCGAAGTAGCCGGCGGCCGGTCCCCACAGCACCCCGACGTCGACCTCGCCGTCTGCGACCTCCCGCATCACGCGATCGGGTGGGTTGGGTCGATCCCCGCGCGCCGTCACGACGTTCGCAGCCCAGCCCTGGTAGAGCAGCGCGTCGTGGGGCGGGACGCCCGCGTCCTGCATCCCGATCGTGAGTCGTGCGAGAACCGGGTCTTCGATCGACGCGATGGTGAACGGTGCATCGCGCCGTGTGACGAACACGTAGGGGCTGCGGTAGTACCCCACCGTGGTGGTCAGGTTGCGGTACCCGTCGGGGACGCCCAGGAGCACGTCGCACGTCCCCTCCCGCAGGTGGAGGTTCACGATGTCGGGGCTGAACGGCACCCATTCGTAGGTGAGCTCCGCGTCCAGCGCGTCCGCGAGGATGGCGGCGACCTCGTTCTCGAACCCCGCCACCTCGCGTCCGCTGAACGGAAGGGCGTGCGGGTCGGCGCACGCGCGCAGCTCCCAGGCGGGGGCCTGCGCGAAGACGAAGGTGCTCGACACGACCGCGATCACGAAGGCGCAGACGGTGCGGGCGTGGGCACGAAGGTGGAGCCGTGGTCCTGTGGCGGTGCTCGGGCGTTCGCTCATGCGTAGATAAGGTCCTTTCCGGATAGGGAGAGGGGGACGCTCGGCGTCCCCCTCCAGGCTCACGCGTCGCGCAACGGGGCGCTCAGCGGAGGCCGAACACGTACAGGGTCGAGCCGGGACGGCGGTACCGGTTGGCGTCGTCGGCAGGCGTGTCCGGACCGACCTCGGCGGTGCTGGGGCCACGGCTGGCGATGACGGCGACGTACTGTCGCCCATCCGGTCCGATGTAGGTCATCGGGGAGCCCCGGAAGTCCGAGCCGGTACGGAACGACCACAGTTCCTCGCCCGTCGTCGCGTTCAAGGCACGGAACTCGCCGAGCCTGCTGCCGACGAAGACCAGGTTGCCGCCCGTGCTGAAGACCGCTTGCTCGTTGGTCGAGCCCTCGGTCTTGATCCCCCAGGCCTTCTCGCCCGTGACCGGGTCCCAAGCCTGCAGCTCGCCCAGGTAGCCGCCGGGGCCGGCGTGGCTCTTGCCGAAGTCCATCAGGATGTAGTTCTCGCCGGGTGCGTACTCGCCTTCGATGCCCGTCAACGTGTTGCAGCGGTTCTCGGCCGAGAAGTACACCAGGCCGGTCTCCGGGGAGTACGAGTCGTTCATGACGTTGTTGCCGGCGATGAACGGGCAGACGTCGAAGCCGGCGCCCGTGTAGATCCAGGCGTCGTCACGCACCGCCGGGCGACCCGTCTCGAGATCGATCCCGTCGGCCCAGTTGACGCTCGTGTACTTGAACGGCTGGTTGAGGATCTCGCCCGTCGCCCGGTCGAAGACGTAGAAGAAGCCGTTCCTCGCGGGCTTGATGATGACCGCCCGCTCTTCGCCGTTCAGCTCGAGGTCGGCCAGGATGTTCTGGCCAGGCTCGTCGAAGTCCCACTGATCTTGCGGGGTGTGCGAGTAGGCCCAGACCATCTCACCCGAGGTGCCGTCGCGGGCGATCAGCGACGCGCAGTACTTGTTCTGGTAGGTGTCGATGCCGGGTGCGGTGGCCGGATCCCGGCGGTAGTCGGCGTTCCAAGGCGAGCAGTTGGACGTCCCGTAGTAGAGCATGTCCAGTTCGGGGTCGAAGCTGAACCAACCCCAAGAGGTGCCGCCGCCCGTCTGCCAAGATTCGTCGTACCAGGTGGCCGTGCCGGGGCTGTCGACCTGGTCGTCGCCGTAGAACGGCTGGAAGCGATCGGTGATCCCCATCTCTTCGTCCGGACCGGTGTTGTAGTACTTCCACTGCTGCTCGCCCGTCTCCATGTCGAACGCGGCGATCCAGCCGCGAACGCCGCGCTCGCCGCCTTCGTTGCCGATGATGACGTGATCGTTGACGACGAGCGGGTTACCGGGCGTGGTTTCGCCGATATCGAGGTCGGCGGCTTGAACCTGCCAGTTCACGCTGCCGTCGGCGGCAGACACCGAGTACAGTTGCCCGTCCAGCGTGGCGAAGAACAGGTTGCCGTCGGCGTACGCGAGACCGCGCGACTGGGCGCCGCAGCAGGCGAGCGCCCCTGCGCGCTCCGCATCCATCTCAGGCTGGAACGCCCACTTGATGACGCCCTCGCGCTCGAGATCCAGGGCGATGACGGCGTTCGGCTTCGGCGTCATGATGTACATGGTGTTGCCGATGACCAACGGTTGCGCCTCGGTCGAGTCCAGCACACCCGGCTGGAAGGTCCACTTCACTTCGAGGTTCTGCACGTTGTTCGCGTTGATGCGGTCCAGCGGGCTGAAGTTGGTGACCGAGTAGTTCGCGTTCGGCATGACGAACTGACCTGGATCGTTCTGCAGCGTCGTGAGCTCGTCGTTGGCCTGCACGCTGGCCGTCACCATGAGCACGGCGACGAACGCGATCCAGACCGATCGTATTTGGGCGGGTGTTCTCATATGAGGGGGGTCCTCTCCCGAGATCGATGCTTCTGGTCGTTCACGTGAAACGGAAGGCATGTTCGAGGCTATGGCCGTTCCAGCTCGATCGTGAATCGAAGTCGCGACCGTGCCGGCACACTCAGCGCATGTCGCTCACCTCCTCTTCGGCGATCGCTCCGAAGTCGTTCCCCCAACTGTTGCGAACGAACGTGGCGACGGCGGCGATCTGCCGATCGGTCAACTGGGCGCGGAACGGGGGCATGCCGTGCTCCGGGAAACCGTTCAGGATGCGACCGATGAGGAAGGTCTCGTCGCCGACGATCCGGTTGTCGTCCAGCCCCGGCCCGATCTGGCCGAGACCCTCCGCGCCGTGGCAGACGGCACACTGGTTGGCGAACACCGAGGCGCCCTCCTCGAACAGGGCCGCGTAGAGCGCCGGATCCAGCTCGGGGCGCTGCTTCGCCGCCCGCTCTTGGGCCGCTTCTCCGTCGACGTTGACGAGGAAGAAGACGCCTCCGAGCGACTGACCGTTGACGTCGCCGACCGCTCGGTCGCGAGCGTAGGTGTAGAGAGGATGGCCGCCGTAGGTGACCTGAACGCTGCCGTCCGGGCGCTCGACCGTGCCGACCAACGCTTCGACGAGGCCGTCGCCGACCGTGACGTCACCGTCCGAGATCAACGGTGGCCAGTTGGTGACGCAGGCGTCGAGGCAGGCGAGCGGCTCGCCGTCGACCCCATCCTCGACGTAGAGATACAGGCTCATGCCCTCGGCGTCGATCAGGACCGGGCCGTACTCCCCGCCGTCGGACAGACGAAGGTCGGGTTCCTGTGCGAACGCCATGGACCCGAGCAGTGCGACCCCGAGAACGCCGAGCGTCGCGAGAACGAGACGAGAAAATCGCATGAATGGCTCCCTTCTGTCGTGCTGGTGTCACGGTCGACCGTCCTCGATGGCCGCGCTCGGGGCGGCAGGCGATAACAGCCCCTCGAGTTACGCGGATTGCGTCTGCAACTCGGCTGAACGACGGGTCGAACGCTGTATTTGTCGTCAAGATACCCCGGTCGGGACAAAATGGAAGGTCAACTGAGGGGTCAAGAGCGACAATGGAAATGGTGTGCCTGCTGGAGACGCCTTCATCGCCGTGCCGGCGGGCATCGCGCGGCGCTCGAGGCCATGGCGTCGGTCCGAAGTACACAGACGGATCGCCAAGAGCGACACAAGCTGAAAGATCCCGTCAGCCGCGCTCCGTCGATCCGCCGGTCCGTTTCGGGTGCGGTTGGGTCCTATCGTGACTTCAGGCCATGCATGTACACGTCGAGAGGGTGGTCATGATCGAGAACGTCGCACGATGCCCGGCAAGGGCAGGTACCAGATCGAGGCCGCGCGAGCAGCGCCTCGACCGATGAGGGTCGCGATGCTCGGCGCGGGGCGCCCTACCTCGTCGAGCACGGCATCGAGTTGCCCGAGGACCGCGCCGTCACCGTGTTCGAGGGCAGCGCGCGGGCGGCGGTGGCCGGCTTCCCGGCAAACGTCAACGTGGCGGTCGCGCTCAGCCTCGCCGGGATCGGACCGGACCGCACGGAGGTGATCGTGCGCTCGGACCCATCGGCGACACGGACCGAGCAACACATCGAGGTCGACGGCGAGGTCGCCAGCCTGCGCGTCCACGTCGCGACCAACCCGAGCCCCTCGAACCCGCGGACGTCGTACCTGGCCTGGGCGTCCGCCATCGCGGCGTTGCGAGAGCTCGCGGTCGGCTGAATGCGACAGCGCGGGGTTCGGTAGCGACGAACCGTCGCTGCGGTTCGTCGAGGGCAGCCTCCACGACGCCGAGGAGTTGCGCGCCAGCCCGATGCGCGTGAGCTGCTGGAGCGGCCCCGTCCCGATCTTCAGCCCCCGTCGCCCCCGCTCACTGCCCGATCCCCACCAACGGATCACCCCGGTTGATCGCCAGCGTCGAGACGTAGTACAGCACCACGCCCGCGACCGGCGCGCGCACCTCCTGCACCACCGCACCCAACAGGTCGCGCACCTCGCCCAACGTTTGCCCCGCTTCGACCCGCGCGTCGAGGCGCACCGCGGGGTACCAGCGGCCGTCGACGTCCGACGTCAACACCACGAACGCGTCGATCGCGACCGTCGGTCGCGGCGCCGGCTCCGGCCCACGCATGCCCAAGCGCGCCATCACCCGCTCGCCCCCGCCAGCCCGGCCCCCGCCATCAACGCGACCTCGTCGGGCAGCGCATCGAACGGTGTCGAGCGCCAGCCGGCGTCGGTGCCCGCCATGACCTTCACGCCGGCCCCGAGCAGTCGCGCCAGGTTGGCGACGTTGGTCGCGGAAGTGGCTCACCGGGTGGTGTCGGCGCGGGAGGGGGTCGGGGGCTGAGGCCCTCGGACGAAGCGCCGGCCCGGACCGCCGGCGCGGTCCCCCAGCGCACGGCTCGGTTCATGGGTCCACGGACCAGTCGGGCTTGTCCTCAGCCCGTCGTCCCCTCGCAAAACGGACACGCCCCCATCAGCGCGTCCAGGTCCACCATGTCGGGCGCCACCTCGACGGCATCGACCAGCTCGTCGACGCTCACCCCGGTCGTGAGCCGCACCGGTTCACGCTGCGACCGTCCGACCGACGCCAGGTAGTCGTGGAACTTGAAGTGGTCGCCGCGCGGCAGGTCCGAGGCGCGCAGCCACACCGAGGGGACGTCGTACGCGTCGGCCGCGATGAGGCCGTGCAGCGAACTCGAGGCGATCGCCTCGCACGACGCGATCTGGTCGACGACCTCGTGCAGGCCGCCGCAGATGTCGATGAGGAGGACGTCGTCGCGCTCGCTCAGGGCCTCGAAGGCGGGTAGGTGGCGCTCGCGGAAGTGGGGGATGACGCCGAGCGTGTACTGGACGTCCACGGCCGGCTGGTAGAGCCGCGGGTACAGGAGGGCGGCGTCGCCGTAGGTCTCCGGGCAATCGATGCCTGCGTCGAGGTACTTCTGACGACTCAACGGACCGCGGACGGCGGCGATGTGGCTGGGTTGGACCCGCGGCTCCTGGTCGTAGCTCAGGAAGCCCGTGCCCCAGATCACCGCGTTCGGGTCCTTCACGCCGCCCAGGCTGCTACCGACGACGTAATAGATGGGGCGCCGACCCAGGTTGAGGACCTCGTTCTTGGACACCACGCGTCGCCCCGAGAGCTCCTCGATGAGGGGCTCGTTGAGCATGTCGCCCCAGTTCTGCGCGACCGGGCCGTTGGGGTGCGGCAACGCCGCGATCAGCGGCGCCGTTCGTGCGTTGACCATGGACGCGACGCTGTGCAGGAGCTTCTGCGGGGAACGTCCCACGCGGTAGTACTTCTGGAGGGCCTTGCGGGTGCTCCCTCGGTTGAGACCGGATGAACTCATCTGAAAACCTCGCGACGTGGATCAAGAAGACAGGTGCCCCGAATGGAGCCTTCGTACGACCCGACCCGCACCATCGTGACGGTGCGACCGGACGTGCGCAGTGTCCGATGAACACCGCGCGGCCCCGCGGCAGGTCACGCTTCCCGAACACGCACCTCGAACCTCCCCAGCGCCAGTGGCTCACCGTCGACCGTGACGCTGACGGCGACGTCGATCGTCACGATCGTCGTCCCCACACGTCGCCCGATCAGGCCTCCTCGTTCGAGCGCGTCTCAAGACCCGCCAGCGGCCACCTCCGTAGACCCGGCACGTGCTCGAAGTGGCGATCGAGCGTGAGGAGTGGCACGTCGTGACGCAGAGCGAGCGCGGCGATCAGACCGTCCATCGACGGCAACGTCGTTCCCGACGCACGCAGGTCGCGCAACAGGTCCCCGGCGCTCGTGAAGTCGATCGCCTCGACCGCCAATTGCGGGACTGCGGCCCACACGAAGAGCACCGGCGCAGCCTCACTTCGCCGCAGACCACGCCGGAGTTCGAGTTCGACCGGTCCACACCGCAACGCGCGGTTCTCGCTCACGAGCTCCCGAACTTCGACGCGACCCGAACTCGACCCGCGGAAGAACGCCACCCACGCGCTCGTGTCGATCAGGACACGTTCAGCCATCGACGTCGAGCCGCTCACGCTCGGCCTCGGCGTCACGGAACTCGGCCGCGTCCAACGCCTCGATCTCGTCGTTCGAGAGCACCGCGATGCGACCTTCGAGCGCCAAGAGGCGTCGTAGCTTCGTCTGACGCACGAACGTCTCGATCGCCTCGTTGATGGCGGCCGTTCGCGTCTCGGCCCCGGTCAACTCCATGAGCTCCTGGAGTCGATCGTTCGGGATGGTGATGGTCGCACGCATCAAGCTCACCTCGAGCTTGATGTTAGCAGCCGCATCACGTCGACGATGCCGACCGGGTCACCACCGGTTCGTGACGCGCTCAACACGTGGGCGACGGGGACGTCGATCGCGCCCTACGACGACGCTCACATCGGACGTGATCGGGACCTCATCGTCTCGAACGACACGACATACCTCTATCGAAGGTGGGATGCCACGCACGTGGTCGAGTACACGTGCGACCGCCTCCGCGAAGCGATCGGCGTCGATTTCGTGGACGAGCTCGGGTTCCTCGACGTCTTTGACCGAGCGCTCCCCGGGGTTCAGAAGGTGGTCGACCTACCCGACCGGTGCGCACGCGAACTGGTCCAGTACGTGTTTCAGAACGACGGTCGCCTCGCCACGCGCAAGCGCGACCGATTCGCCGAGACGTTCACGCCGCGCCAACCGTCGCGCTCCCGAGCGCCAGCGCGACCACACCGTCGCGAGCACGCCGGGTCTCGAACGCGATCCGGTCGGACTCGAACCAAACCCGGGTCTCGAGCTCCTCGCCCGGAAGGACGGGCGCCGAGAAGCGCGCCTCCATCGACGCAGGCGCGGGCGCGCCGGGCGTGCGCGCCTCGATCGCCAGCGCCAGGGCGAACGATGCGTGCCCGAAGGTCGCGAGCCCGTGCAGGATCGGCCGCTCGAAGCCCGCTCCACGCGCGACGTGCGGATCCGTGTGCAGCGGGTTGCGATCGCCGAACAATGAGAACAGTAGCGCCGCCTGCGGCGACGTCGGCAGCCGGACGGCGGCGTCGCTCGCGCGCTCCGGGACCGCGCGAAGCGGCTCGAAGGGGGCGTCGTCGGGCCCCCCGCAACCGCCGTCGCCGCGGCAGAACGTGGTCATCCCGAGGGTCGCCACGCGCGCGCCGGACGCGTCGCGGACGACCCTCTCCTGGAAGACCAGCGCGCCCCGGCCCGATCCCTTGTCGGCTGTGCCGATGACGGAAGTGGTACCGACCAGGTCGGTGGGCTCCGTCGGCAGCGCTCGATGGAGCCGCATGCGCTGCTCACCGTGCACGACGCGGCGCCAGTCGATGCCGGTGGCCTCGTCCTGCATCCAGAACCCTGGATGGGCGAGGGTGGTGGCCATGCCGGCCAGCCGCGTCGGTGCGGGCTCGGTCACGAAGGGGAGTTGACGCCGGTCGGTCGGGTCGAGCCCCGCCCCGACGGCCAGGCCGTACAGCGCGACGTCGCGGTCGACGAGCCGCTGGTGCGCGGCCGGGATGCTCCAGGCGCGCACCCGTTCGCGGATCGAAGGGCATCTCAGACCGGGTCCCAGGAGAAGACGTCGGAAGACACGTCGAGCGGCACGAAGTTCGCACGGAGCGCCGGCAGCCCGTGCTGCAGCAGGCGATCGGGCGTCCAGCCACCGTCACGATGGACCGACCGCACCGGCCGCGGCTGGCTGAACAGGAAGACCTCGTGCTGGCGGACACCGAAGACCTGCCCCGTGACGTCACCCGCCCCCTCGCTCAGGAGCGACACCACGAGTGGCGCGATCGTCGCAGGTGTCATCGCTTGCAGGCGCTCGACCCGGGCGCGCTGCCCTTCCGAGTCGGTGGGAATCGAGCCGATCATCCGGCTCCATGCGAAAGGGGCCACGCAGTTGGAGCGCACGCCGTAGCGGCGCATGTCGAGCGCGATCGCCTTCGAAAGCCCTACGATGCCGAGCTTCGCCGCCGCGTAGTTCGCCTGCCCAAGGTTGCCGATCAGCCCCGACGTGGAGGTCAGGTGGACGAAAGCGCCCGATCCCTGAGCCCGGAAGCGCTCAGCGGCGGCCCGCGCCACGTAGAACGAGCCCATCAGGTGGACGCCGATCACCGCCTCCCAGTCATCCTGGCCCATCTTGTGAAAGATGCGGTCGCGCAAGATGCCCGCGTTGTTCACGACCCCGTCGATTCGCCCGAACGCCTCGACCGCCCGCGCGACCATGCGCGCCGCGTCCTCCGGGTCGGCGACGCTGCCGGGGTCCGCGACCGCCTCCCCACCCGCCGCGCGGATCTCGGCCACGACTTCGTCCGCCGGCGATGCCCCGTCTGGCCGTCCGCCGAGGTCGACGCCGTAGTCGTTGACCACCACACGCGCTCCCTGCCGCGCCGCTTCCAACGCCACGGCCCGGCCGATGCCGCGGCCGGCGCCCGTGACGAGCACGACGGCGCCCGGCAACACGGCGCCCGCCACCGGCCCGCTCACAGCGCCGCCCCAGTCCCGAGGACGAGCGTCGACTGACTCGAGAGCGTGCCGCCGTTCGCGTGGACCAGCGCGGTCGCCGCCCCCGGCACCTGCAGGCCCGGGGCTGCGCCCCGCAGCTGGCGGACCGCCTCGACGATCAGGAACAGCCCGTACATGCCAGGGTGCACGCAGGAGAGGCCGCCCCCGTTGGTGTTCACGGCGAGTCGCCCGCCCGGCGCAATCGCACCGCCCTCGACGAAGCGCCCCGCCTCCCCCTTGGGACAGAAGCCGAGATCCTCGAGGAACAGGAGGGTGGTGATGGTGAACGCGTCGTAGAGCTCGACCACGTCGATCTCCTCCAAGGTGACCTCCGCCATGGCGAGGGCGCGGGGCCCCGACACCGAGGCCGCCGTGGTCGTGAGGTCGGGCATCGCGGCGATTTGCCGGTGCCAGTGTTCGGTCGCGGCGCCGAGCAGGTAGACCGGCGGCTGCGGCCGGTCGGTGGCACGGTCGGAACGGACCATGACGACGGCCGCGGCGCCGTCGGTCACCAAGCAGCAGTCGCGCACGGTGAGCGGGTCACTCACCATCCGCGACTCCAGCACGTCGGCGAGCGTCAGGGGCCCGCGTTCGAAGGCCTCAGGGTTGCGACGCGCCCACGCCCGAGCGGCCACCGCCACCTCGGCCAGCTGCTCGCGCGTGGTCCCGAACTCGTGCATGTGGCGCGAGGCCGCGAGCGCGTAGGCACTGACGGGGTAGCGAGGTCGGTAGGGCGCCTCGTACGGCTGAGGCTCGGAGACGCTCGAGAACCCGCCCGCCGAGCGCTGGTTGCTCCCATAGGCGATCACCGCGACGTCGCAGAGGCCCGCCTCGAGCGCCATCGCCGCCGTCAGCGCGTGCGCGGAGAACGAGGCGCCGCCGATCATGCTGCCGTCCGAGAAGCACGGGCGGATCCCGAGGTACTCCGCGACCGAGAGGGTCGGCATCGCGTGCACGGCCGTGCCCACGAACAGCCCGTCCACGTCGGCGAGCGATAGCCCCGCATCGGTCAGCGCGGAAAGGATGGCCGACGACATCAACTCCAGAGCGGTGAATCCATCGGCCTCGCCCATCCCCGCCTGGCCCACGCCCACCACCGCGGTGGCGCCGCGCAGGCGCGCACTCGCCTCAGGACGCATGGACGTCCCCTGCCGCGTCCTCGGAAGGTACGAACACCAGGACCGCTGCGCCGTCGATGCGATCGATGCGGACGCGCACGCGTTGGCCGATGCGGACGTCCTCGGGCGGCACGTCCTCGATCCGCGTCATGCAGCGCACGCCCTCGTCCAGGTCGACCAGGGCCACGTTGTACGGCCCGCCCTGCTCCGCTCGGCGGCGAACCGTGGTGGTGGCGTACACGGTGGCGTTGCCGCTCGCCTCGACCCACTCGAGGTCCGTGTCGCCCGTCCCGGGCTCGGCGACCCGGGGGTAGAAGACGTGGGCGCCGGAGCCGCGGGCGCGCTGCAGCATGAGCCGTCCGCGGTCGAGGTACGCGCGGAACGTCGCCTCGGGACCGAGCGCCGTGTCGATCGCCGCCGTGTCGATGAGCGTGGGTTCTATGGGTTCTGGGTCGTCGCGCACGATGCCTCCTCGGCTGCTCAATCCATGGCCGACGGGGCAGCCGGTCCCTCGTCGGCAGCCTCGTCGTTCGCCGTGAGATCGGCGGGCACGTCGAAGATCTCCCTGGTGTGCTGGCCGAGCAGCGGCGGCGGGTAGCGCAGCGTAGCGGGCGTCCGGCCGAGCTTGATCGGCAGACCCACCTGGCGCAGGGTCCCGATCGTCGGATGCTCGAGTTCGACGACCATGTCGCGGGCGTCCACCTGCGGCTGCGCGAAGGCCTCGTCGATGGTGTTGACCGGACCCAGTGGCACGCCCGCCTCCTCGGCGGCGGTCACCAGGGCGGTCCGTTCCCAGCGGGCGAACGCGCCGCCGAGAAGGCCGTTGAGCTCGTCCCGGTGCGCAACCCGGCTCGGGTTGGTCGCGAAGCGCTCGTCGTCCGCAACGTCGTGGAGGTCGAGCAGCGCGCAGAGCTTCTGGAACAGGCGGTCATTGCCCGCGCAGACCATGACGTCGCCACTCCGCGTCTGGTACACCTCGAAGGGCACGATGGCGGGGTGGGCGTTGCCGTGGCGGGTGGGCACGCGATCCGACAGCAGATAGCTCGAGGCCTGGTTGGCGAGCACGGAGAGCGCCGTCTCGAGCAGCGAGACGTCGACCCGCTGTCCGAGCCCGTCGATGCCGCGCCGGTGGAGCGCGGCGAGGATCCCGATCGCGGCCTGGTGGCCGGTGATGATATCGACGAGCGCGACGCCGAACTTCATCGGGGTGCCCTCGGCCTCGCCGGTGACGCTCATGAGCCCCGAAACGGCCTCGATCACCGGATCGTAACCGGGGAGGTGGGCCAGCGGCCCGGAGCGCCCGTAGCCCGTGATGCTGCAGTACACGAGCCCAGGGTTGTCCGATCGCAGAACCTCCTCGTACCCGAGGCCCCAGCGCTCCATGGTGCCGAGCTTGAAGTTCTCGATCACGACGTCCACATCGCGAGCCAGTGTTCGGAGCGCCCGCCGATCGGCCTCGCGCGCCAGGTCGAGCTGAGCACCGCGTTTGTTGCGGTTGACGCCCACGAAGTACGCGCTCTCACCAGCGACGAACGGCGGACCCCACGTGCGCGAGTCGTCGCCGCCCGGCGGCTCGACCTTGATGACATCCGCACCCAGGTCCCCGAGGAGCATCGTCGCGTACGGACCGGCCAGGATCCGCGTCAGGTCTAAGACCTTGATACCGTCCAGCGGACCCGCGAGGGCACCGCTCATGGCCAAACGCGTCCGCGATTTTCGCATAGCGAAATCGGATTGCGGTAATCTGCTGAAATGACACGAGTAGGCATGTCGTCGTCCTCCATAGAGGCACCGCTGACGGCACCGACAGGGATGGGGCGGATGGTAGCAGGTCGCACGCCACGGCGTGGGCGACCGCGCATCGGTTGGCCCGACCGGACGCGGCCATGATCGCGTCCCTCGAGCGCGGCTTGCGCGTCCTGGCCTGCTTCACGCCGGCCGAACCGACCCTCGGCGTGAGCGACATCGCGCATCGCCTCGCGATCCCCCCCGGCTCCGCGCACCGAACGCTTCGCAGCCTCGAAACGCTCGGCTACGTCACCCAGGACGAAACGACGCGCCGCTACCGAGTCGGCCTCCGCGCCCTCGACCTGACCCAGGCCTGTATCGCCGGTCTGGCCGTGCCCGACGTGGCCCTCCCGTTCTTGGAAGAGCTCGCCGAAGCGACCAGGCACTCCGCCAACCTCGCCATCCTGGACGGCGCGGACATCGTCTTCGTGGCCCGCGCCGCGAGCGTCCGCCTGATGCGCGTGAACCTCTCCATCGGGTCGCGGCTCCCAGCGCACGCGACCGCCATGGGCAAGGTCCTGCTCGCTTCGCTCTCCTCCGACGAACGGCGCGCGCGCTTGGGGCCCGAACCGCTCGCGCGCTTCACGCCGGACACGCTCACCGACCTCCCGGCGCTCGAAGAGGCACTCGCCGACGTGCGCGACCGCGGGTACGCCGTCAGCCTCGCCGAACTCGAGCCGAACCTCGCTTCGGTCGCGGCGCCGCTACGCGACGGACGCGGTCAAGTCGTGGCTGCGATCAACGTGGCCACCTTCGTCGCCGACGCGCGCTCGGGCGACCTGGTCGCATCGCTGATCCCCCATGTGGTGCACACGGCGCACATCGTGTCCGGCGCACTCGGTTTCCGGGCCGGAGCGCAGGCGCCGCTCGGCCTGCGCCGCGTCTGACCGCAACCGGCGCCCCTAGCCGGACCCGCGCCGTACGGCCCGCGCGAGGATCGGACCCTGGGTCCAGGCAGCGTGAAGGGCCTGGAGCGCGGCACCCTGCGCCCCCGCATGGGCCGGCAACAGCGCGTACTGCACGGTCAACTGATGGGCGAGCGCAGAGATGACGCGGCGGCGCACCGTGGCCGCCAACTCCTGGAGGAACACGGACCCAGCGTGGACGAGATCGCCGCCTATGACGATGTGGGGCGCGCCCGAGAGGTTCACGACGCTTGCCACCGCCACGCCGACGGCGTGAGCGAGGTGGTCGAGAACGATCATGGCCGCCTTGTCGCCAGCACCGGCGGCGGCGCAGATATCGGCGAACGTCAGCGAAAGTGAGGTGGGATCCGGCGCGGCCACGCCATGCGCGAGCAAGGTTCGGTATCGATCGATCACCGCTTCGTGGAGCGCAACGGTCTCCAAGCAACCGAAGCTCCCGCACACGCACAGTGGACCCCCTTCCTCGACGATCACGTGGCCGATCTCGCCGCAGACGCCTGAGGAGCTCCGAAGCAGCTGACCGTTCACGAAGATTCCGCTGCCCACGCCGTAGCGCCCGATGAACACGTACACCATGTCGAGCACGTCGGCGCCGGCTCCGAAGCGGAACTCAGCCTCGGCGAAGGCGCGTGAGACGTCCTCCACCGACGTCAGAACGTCGAGGGCCGCTTCCAAGCTCGAGCGGATGGGGAAGGGCGCCGCCCGCGGCGCACCTTTGACGACCCATGCGCCCTGCGCGTCGACGATGTCGTGCAGGGCGACGCCGACGGCCTCGACCCGGTCGAGGTCGATGTCGGCGCGCGACGCCGCATCGCGGACCACGCCGGCGAGACGTTCCAACGACACCTCGTTCGCGACGAAGGGCGGGACGTCGTCGACGCGGTCGGCGGTGATCAGATTGCCGATGGCGTCGGTGACGACGGTCGTCAACGTGTCGCGGCCGAACTCGACGCCGACGCCATAACCCGCGCGTCCGTTCAGCTGGAGAACCTCGGAGGGGCGTCCTGGTCGCTTCGCATCGGTCCGCGCCTCGCCGTTCTCCAGCAGGCCGAGGCCGATCAACTCCCCTACGAGCCGGACCACCATCGACGCGCTCATGTTGGTCGCCGCTGCGATCTCCGCACGGGTCGCACTCCCCGCGGTCCGGACGAAACCGAGGATGCTCCGCTGTCGAAGATCGAGGACCGACGGGGCGTGGTAGCTCGGCTCCATGGTCGCCACAATATCCTCCGTAGCGTGTTCGCCTTGCGAGCTCAGTGCCCATCGGGGCTCCACCGACGAACCGCGCCGAGCGATCGTTCCAGCCCCCTCCGACGACCATGTTTTCCTTCAAGGTTGCAGAGTTCGCGGCAATACACCGCCGGGATTTGTCCAGAATCGACGAGAACCCGATTGACACGGCTCGGCGCCGCTGATACGGTCCGCAGAACGACCCAACGAGAGGCCGGCGGGTTCCACATCCGGCAAGCATCAACGTGAAAGGGGGCGTCATGGAACGGCTGAAGATTGGCGTCATCGGCGTGGGCGGGATCGCAGAGGTCGCGCATCTGCCGGGGTACGAGGCTGCCGGAGCCGAGATTCGCGGCCTCGCCACGTCACGACCCGACGAAGTGCGGTCCCTCGCCGAACGCTACGGCGCGCGGTACGTCGACACCGACTATCGAGCGCTGCTGCAGCGCGACGACATCGACGCCGTGAGCGTCTGCGTCCCGACCGCGATGCACGAGGACGTGGTCGTCGCTGCTTTGGAAGCGGGCAAACACGTCCTGTGCGAAAAACCTCCGGGCATCGCCGCCGGGCAGGCCGAACGCATGCACGAGGCGGCGCTCCAGCGCGACCGACTCCTCTGTTACGCGCTCAGCGCTCGGTTCGGTCCCGCCGCCAAGAAGGCTCGAGTGCTTACGGAGGCAGGCCGTCTCGGCAAGGTTTACGCTGCCCGCGCCGGCTGGTTGCGCCGGCGCGGCAACCCCGCGGGTTGGTTCACGCAGCGGGCGTTCGCCGGTGGCGGTGCCCTGATCGACATGGGTGTGCATGGACTCGACCTCGCCTGGTGGCTGATGGGGAACCCCACGCCCGTGGCCGCGAGTGGGGCGACCTACCGTGCGTTCGGTAACTACACCTCCGACCATGCCGCCACGCCGGACCCGGTGATGCGGCGCCACCTCGAACGGCAAGCCAAACAAGCGTTCGACGTCGAGGACTCAGGTTTCGCCTTCGTCCGGTTCGAGGGCGGTGCCCATTTGATGCTGGAGGCGTCTTGGGCTCTGAACGCGCGCGGAGAGGCGCGCTACGTGACGCTCTACGGGACGGAGGCGGGCATGCACCTCACACCCACCACCGCGGAGTTCTTCGGCGAGATCGAAGGAACCCTGCTGGACGGGCACCTTCAGGTGCCGGAGGTGAGCGGCTACTTCGCGCAGATGGGCAACTTCGTGCGTGCCGTGCGGGGCGAGGAGCCGCCCGTTGCGCCCTCCGACCATGGCGTGACGCTGATGAAGATGATCGACGCGATCTACACTTCCGCGGCGTCGGGCGTCGAGGCGCCCATCGCATGAAACCCCATGACCATCGTTCGTGCGTCGACGAGGCCGTCGCCGCCGCACCCCCAAGGAGGTAAGGAAGCCATGAGTCCATCCAGCGTTCGAAAGCAGGACCTCGCGAAGTACGGCGGGACACCCGCCCGCAGCGACCCGATGCCGGGACCGTACCCAGGCGCCCTCATGATCGGCGAGGAAGAGCGCCGCCTGGCGCTCGAAGTGCTCGACAGCCGCTCGCTCTTCCGGTACTACGGGCCGGACCTGCGCGGCATGACGACGCGCCTCGAGGCCGACTTCGCCGCTCGCATGCAGGTGCCGCACGCCCTGGCGGTCAGCTCCGGAACCGCGTCGCTCAAGGTGGCCCTCACGGCCCTCGGCGTCGGACCCGGCGACGAAGTGATCGTCCCCAGCCTCACCTTCGTCGCGTCGATCGGAGCCGTCGTCCAGGTCGGCGCCATCCCCGTGTTCGCCGAGATCGACGGTTCGCTCTCGATGGACCCGGCGGACGTCGAAGCCAAGATCACCGAACGCACGAAGGCCGTGATGCCCGTCCACGTCAGCGGCGTCGCATGTCGCATGGATCGCCTCACCGAGATCGGGCGTCGTCACGGCGTCCCGATCCTGGAGGACTGTGCGCAATCGTGCGGCGCGGCCTTCGGCGGGCGGCCGGTCGGCAGTTGGGGCGAGGTCGGCGCGTACAGCTTCCAGCTCAACAAGACCATCACGGCGGGTGAGGGCGGTGCCGTCGTGGCGCGCGACGCAGCGGTCTTCGAGCGCGCGATTCGGTACCACGACCAAGGTTTCCTGCGTGGCGAATGGGACGACGGGCAGTTCTACGGCGAGAACTACCGGATGAACGAGCTCTCCGCGGCCGTCCTCGTCGCCCAGCTCGCCAAGCTCGACACGATCATCGGGAACATGCGCGCCCTCAAGGACGGCGTCGTCGCCGGGATCCGAGACCTGCCGCTGACGCTGCGCGAGGTTCCCGACCCTGCCGGTGACGGCGCCAACTCGGTCGTGTTCTTCCTCGACTCCGACGCGGAGGCAAAGCGGTTCGTCGACCTGCTGGCCGCGGAGAACGTCTCATGCGCGCGCCCCTACTCCGGACGGGTTGCGTACCTCACCTGGCCCCAGATCGCGGCGAAGCGTACGTCGGACCCGAAGGGCTTCCCCTTCACCTCACCGCACTGCCAGACCGACGCGCGGTACGAACCGGGCCTCTGCCCGCGGAGCGAGGACCTCGTTTCACGTGCCGTCTTCGTCCCGATGAGCCCGGTCCTGCCCGCGACCGCCGCCGACCAGATCGTGGACGGTATCCGCAAGGTGGCCACCTACATGGCCGACTCCGCACCGATCGCGGTCGGGGCCAGCTGACGTGATGCGGGCGAGCACGGCACCGATCGGCCTGGCCGTGGTCGGCCTCGACCACTGGTACAACGCGTTCCCGTTCATCGCCCAGGTGTCCGCTCACCCACGTTTCCGCCTCGTCGCGATCGCCCATGACGATGCACAGCGGGCGACCGACGCGGTCGCGCAGGCAGGGTCGGGGTTCGCGACGACCGATCCGATCGAAGCGTTGTCGGACGGCGCCGTCGACGTGGTCGCCTCGTTCACCACCGTCGACGAGAGCGCGAACTGGTGCCGCGAAGCTGCTCGGCTCGGGAAGCACGTCCTCGCCGGCAAACCGCTGGCGATGACCGCAGCGGACGCCCGATCGGTCGCGGACGCCGCAGCGACCGCCGGTACCCTGGTCTTCCCTTTCGAGAGTTACGGACGGGTCACCAACCTCTACCGCACGATGAAGCGGTGGATCG